>CAZKDY010000016.1:76892-84404 GCA_964551615.1 uncultured Polyangiaceae bacterium | reverse complement strand
GCTCAGGTGGCGGTCCGCTGGATGGCGGCGCCGACGCGTGCACGCTGCGCAGCTGGTATGCGGACGAGGACAAAGACGGAGCCGGTCGCACGAGCGCCGTCGAGATGAGCTGTGAACGCCCCGACCCGGTAGGCTGGGCTGAAGTGGGCGGTGACTGCAACGACGACAACAAGAGCGTGTTCCCGTCGCAGACTGACTACTTCGGGGTGCCTTACGACACCTCCGGCAGCACCAAGTCCTTCGACTACGACTGCAGTGGTCATGAGGATCCTGACGGCAGCCAATATGGCGCCGCACCAACCTGCCCTACGGTCGCCCTTGGGTGCAGTGGTGATGGCTACATCCCCACGATGCGCACTGGTTCTGGGGTCAACCCGCTCTGCGGGAGCACCGCGCTGCGCACCTGCAAGGTGGACGCGGTGCTAGGCTGCAAGACCGTGGAGACAACCGTCGCCCCAAAGCGCTGTCGTTGAGCGCGGCGCGCGCCTAGGACTTCGGTCCTGCGAGGGCCGCGAGCAGCTGGTCCAGCGCCTGCTGGTGCTCTTGCTGTAGCTTCTTGAGCCGGTCGTCGGCGGTCTTCAGCCGCTCTTTCGCGGCCTCCACCTGGGTCGCGAGCAGCCGCTTGGCCTCTCGAGCCTCCGCCGCGAGGCCCTGAGCATGTTTCCTCTCGGATTCATCAAGCGCGGCGTCGCCCGCGCGCGCGGTGTAGGTCTTCTCTGCCGAGTCCAGCGTCTTGCCGACCTGCTCCGCTTCGGCGAGCTTGGCCTCAAGCGCCGCCTTGGCCAGGGGGGCAGCGACGTAGGCCAGGTAGCTCGCTCGGCTCACTTCCCGGGCCTGCTCGCGCAGCTTGGGTGCGGTCGCTGCGCCGAGCTGCTTTTCGTTCTCATCGATACGCCGCTGAGCTTCGCTGTGACGGTCGAGGCGATCTTCCAGTGTCTTCTCGACGGTCTTCTTCAGCGCGTGCAGCGTGGGCGAAGCCACGTCGGCTTTACAGCCTGCCTGCTTCGCAGTGTACTGCGCTGCCCCGCCGACCTTGGTCTGAAAGACCTGTTTCTCCTCGTCGAAATAGCGCTCCACCAGCTCGGTCTCAAAGGCCGCGCGGACGTAGTCTTGGCTGCGACCTTCGTCGGCGGCGATAGCTAAGATTTCGCGCGCCAAGGCGTGGTGTTCCGCCGGTATCTGGGCGGGGTACTCAGCGAACTTGGCGAACGCTTCGCGGCTCGCCCGCTCTCGTTCGTCCATTTCGTTTTGCGCGCTGTGCATCGCCGAAGGATGTTCGAGGGCGTAGCGCGGCTGACCAGCCGAAGTTGGGATCGTCGATGCAGGCTGGTGTCCAGCGCACGCCGCGAGCGGTAGAGCCAGCAGCAACGCAGCACCCAGGGTCCGCGCTGGGGCCCAGGAGACGCCGGGGAATTGGCCGCGCTTGTGCTTGAGGGGAGGGGTCTGGGTGAGCGATGGCGGAGGGGATTTCACGGCGCATTAGTACCACACCGAGGGGTTTGGTCGGGAGTCCGCGAGAGTCCGCGAGGCGCGCTGTTGACACGCTGCGGCGCCGATCCAGCCCAGACGCAGCTGAAAGCTTGCCGCGTGGCTACAACGTGGGCCGCAGAGCGGCGTTCAGGCTGGCCGAGCTAGCGAGTTTCTGTAAGAGATAAACACCCTCAAGGCCCATCGACGCGTGCTGTCGTCGTGGCGTGCCAGTGGCGTGATCGCCGCCTCGGCGCGCTGACCCCTTGGGCGGGGATGGATCCGACATGAGTGACACGACCTCGAAGCCCGCCAATCCAAGCGCGGACGACTTCTTCGCTGATCTGAGAGCGAGCCAGTCGAGCCCTAGCGCGAGCCGCGTCTCCAACACGGAAGCAGCGGAAATGCTCCTTGGTACTGGCCGTCCAAGAGCGGTCGCACCCCCGCCACCGCCCGCCTCGCGCGGCCCGGTTTCCCTGCGTCCCGGTTCGCTGCGTCCGCCACGGCCGCCACGTCCCGGGGAGAGCGGCGCTCCGGCGCCGAACTCGATGCGGCCGCCACGCAACGTCGCGCCTCCACCCCCCAGTCTGCGTTCCGGGCCTGGTGCGCCGCCTCCAAGTCGGGGCCCGGGGTCGGGTGCGCCTCCGCCGCCTAGCCTGCGGTCGGGGAGCGGGGCGCCTCCGCCGCCGAGCTTGCGCGCGCCGCTTGCCACCCAGTCGAGCGCGGGGGCGACTCAGGCAGGCGTCGTCGAGTCAGCGCTCGTCGCTGGCGTGCGCGCATCCAGCGCGGAGTTCGACGCCGACTGGGGGACGTCGGCGCCAGCGCACGACAGCGCGCCGTTGCCGTCGGGATCTGAGCTGCCTTCGGCGCCTGAGTTGCCCTCGGGGTTTGAGCGAGACACGACACCGAACCCGAGCCGGATCTCCGCTAGCTCTGCACCCCAGCCCTCGGGCCCGTCGGTGGTCCCGCCCGCCGGCCCACGGACCCAGGTCGGCATCGATGAGGCCAGTCGAGATTTTCTCGAGGCAGCCGCGGCTGCAGCCTCTGGGGTTGACCAACCGCCGCGACCGCCGCGCGCTGCCGCCAAGACCCAGCTCGGTCTCGGCCCCGTCACCGCGCCCAGCGAGCACCACTCAAACACGACCCAGCCGCTGAACACGACCCAGCCGCTGAACACGACCCAGCCGCTGAACACGACCCAGCCGCTGAACACGCCGCCGAACATGACCCTGCCGCTCGGGGGCATCACGCCGGGTGCAGCGGGCGTGCTACCGCCGATTTCTCTGCCTCCACTTGGACCGCAGGCGGCTGGGGCGGCAGGCGCCGATGCCAGTGTCTTGGAGCCGATCTCCGCGCTCAGCGACTACGACGAGGCAGATGACGCACCGACGCGGGTGATCGACCTCGCCTCGGTCCAGCCCTCGGAGCCTGAGCCACAGCAGGGACTACCACCTGTGCCCCTCGCGCCGCGCGCGCCGAGTTTTTCCGTGCAGGAACAGCCCGCGCGACAGGGGCCGAGCCTCGCGCCCGTGGCCTACGCAGAGCCACCGACGACGCTGCCGCCAGCTGCCGCGCAACCCAGGCGCCTAGGCGCGGCGGCGTGGATCGGCGGCGGCGCGCTCGCGTTAGCAGCGGCGGCGGCGCTGATCTTAGTGCTGCCCAAGTTGGGGCTGGCTGGTGCCAGCGAGGGCGAGCTGATCATCACCGTCGCCGGTCCGGGCCAATCGCTGGTGACCCTGCCCGAGGTGCTGGTTGACGGACAGCGACGTTGCGGCAGCTCTCCGTGCCGAGTTCGGCAGCTGGATGTTGGTCCGCACTTCGTGCGCGTCAACGCGCCTGGGTTCAAGCCCACCACCGACCTCGCGGTCAGCATCGCCCGGGGTGAGGAAGCTGTTCTCCGTGTGGAACTAGCACCGCTCGCCGCGAGCGTCGCAGCCGCTGAGGCAAGCGCTGCACCACCTGCGCAGCTGGCTGAGCTAGCTAAGAGCAGCGAGACATCGCAGGCAGCCGGCGCCGAGGGTCAGCCAGCCGAACCTGCGGCTGGTGAGGCCGCAGCCGCCGAGCACGCTAGCTCCGCGCCGACCGCAGCGCCGCGACGTCGACCCACGCAGCCGACCAGCGGCGCGGCGCGGGCCAAGCCCGCGTCTGGCGGCCTGCCCGGTACCTCCAAGCCCGCCCCAGTGGGCAACGCGACCCTACGCATCAGCTCGATCCCCGTGTCGAACGTGCTGGTAGATGGCCGACCGCTCGGCAGCACACCGAAGATCGTAAGCGTTTCCCCAGGGACACACAGCGTGATCTTCGTCTCGCCGACGGGCCGCAAGGTGCGTTCGGTCAAGGTGGGCGCGGGCCAGAGCCAGGTCGTCGCGGTGAAGTTCTAGCCCCGCGCACAGCGCACGGCCGCCGGCGCTAGGTCGTGCCCACGGCCGCGGCGCGTGGGGGCCGCGTGGGGCGGGGCCTAGGCGCGTCTGTGCGCCACCCAATCCACTTCGTGGCCGCGGGTTGGCTGAAAAGCGGGGTGCCCGGCCCACCCCCACCTCTGGCGGCGGCTCGTCTGCGCTCGCATCGTCTTAGGAAAACCCCAGCACCTGGGCTCGCGACCTGCCAGCGTCCTAAGGCGCGACTGCTCAAACCTCGGCCCGAGTAGTCGAATGTACTACAATCTGGGTAACGGAGGTCAGCGTGACTAAAGGTTTAACAAATCCAACGGGTTACCGGCGTGGCGTGCGCCATGAAGTGGAGCTGCCGTGCGAGCTCATCACCTCATTCAGCGACTCGCCGCTGCTCATCTGGGCCACCGATCTGAGCCGCGTTGGCGTCTGGCTAGAGACTCCCGAGCCGCTCACCCAGGGCGACGACGTGGTGCTGTGTTTCCAGCCGTTGTGCTCGTGGAGCAGCGGTGAGCTGCAGGTCTTTGCTCAGGTGCAGCGCGCTGCCCGGCGCATAGGACCCAGCGGATCGCGGTCGCTGGGCATGGCGCTCGAGTTCCTTGACCTCAGCCCGAAGCAGCTGCGTGAGCTCAGCAGCTGGCTCGCGCCACGACCTCGCCCGGCGTTCACGCCCCGCTCTAAGCTGAAAAGCCTCGGCGCGTTGCTACACTGAGCGGCGCGCGCGAGTCAGCGCAGCTTGAAATCGGCGGCGCAGCCTAGAATTCAGGGCGATCAGGCACTAGGAAGCCGTCATGCGAATCAACTGGTTCCCCGGGCATATGAACAAGGCCCGGCGGGAAATCCGCGAGGCGATGCGCCGCACCGACGTGGTGGTCGAAGTGCTCGACGCGCGCCTGCCGCGGTCCAGCCGAAACCCGATGCTGGAGCGCCTGGCTGGCAGCGTGCCCGTGGTTCGCGTGTTGGCCAAGAGCGACCTGGCTGATCCGCTCATCACCCAGCGCTGGCTCGAAGCCTTTGAGGGTCGCGGACAACCGGCGCTGGCGCTGGTGGCGAGCCGCAAGACTGATGCCGCGCGGTTACTCGCGGAGTGCCGACGGGTCGCGTCGCCGAGGCGGCGCGTGCATCGCCCGACCTACGCCATGGTGGTGGGCATCCCCAACGTAGGTAAGAGCACCCTGTTGAACGCGCTGGCGGGCCGCAAGGTGGCGCAGGTCGAAGATCGCCCCGCGGTCACTCAGCGCCAGCAGCAGACTGAAGCGGCCGACGACGTGCTGGTGATTGACACGCCCGGCGTGCTCTGGCCACGCCTGGACGATCAGGAGGGCGCGAACCGGCTGGCCATGAGCGGCGCGATCAAAGAGGCTGTGGTGGAGCTTGAGAGCATCGCCCGCTACGGCCTCGGGCTGCTTACATTATATTACCCCGCGGCACTAGAGGCCCGGTATGAGATCGACCTGGCCGCCGCGCGGCGCTCTCACGAGACGCTCGATGAGTCGCGTTCAGGGGTGGGGGTGGGGGTGGGCGTTCGCCGGACGAGTCCGACGCCGGCTGAGGCACCCGACAGCGAGCAGGATGAGGACGCCGCAGAGCTAGATTTGCTGGGTGCCTTCGACGTGGTGGGTGCCTTCGAACGCACGCATCGCGTCGACACCTTCTCGCTGCTCGAGCAGCTGGGCCGCAAACGCGGCTGTCTAGTGCGCGGCAACGAGGTGGACCGGGAGAAGGCCGCGCGCTTGTTCCTTCGCGATCTGCGCAGCGGTAAGCTGGGGCCGGTCACCCTCGACCGGCCGGGTGAGCAGATGCTCAAACTGCCCAAGCCTCCGCTGACCATGCACAAGGCGCGGCTCGCCAAGCTCGCAGAGCGCAGCGCGGACGGCTCCGCCGATCCGCGGGAGCTGCCTGCCAAGCGTGACAAGCACGGCAAGCGCCTGCCGAGACCGGGTGGCCCCAAGGCTGGTTCCGCGGAGAGCCGCGGGTCGCGAGCCAAGCCAGCGAAGCAGAGCGCGGCTAAGAAGAGCGCGAAGCAGAGCGCGGCTAAGAAGAGCGCGGCTAAGAAGAGCGGAACGTCCGGGCCTAAGCTCTCGCTCAAGCAACGCCTGAAGGCTGGAGCACGGAAGACGCCGAGCAAGGCGGTGAGCAAGCGCGCCGCCAGCGCTGGACGTCAGCCTGCTGCGGCAGCATCTGCTGCGCCACGCGGTAGAGCCCATCGCGGGCGCTCAGATTGAGGCAGTTTCAGCCCTTGATGTGAGCGCAGCGCGCGCCTCAGGGCCCGATTTTTCGAGGCGCTGGGTTTGGGCCCGGGGGCGGTGGGCAGCGAAAGGCAGCTGCTCAGCGCGCGAGGTCAAGCCTGCGCGCTCTAGGCATGATAGAGGTGCTCGCTTGGGGTGTTTGAGCGGCCTACGGGCCTACCCCTGACCAATCAGCCGCGCTGGGTGACCAATAACCGCCTGACCTCGGCTTGGTCTTAAAGCGCAGGCGCCTCACGCCCGCAGCGGCTAGCTGCGAACCCAACGCCCGAACTTTACACACGACCCCACGCCGCCCCACGCCGCCTGGGCGCACGGCAGGAGATTCTAATGACCAATGCTCACCGACACCCCCTCACGCTGAGCGCGATGCTCGTATTGGGGCTGCTGTTGTCGGCGGTCGCGTGCTCCGACGAAGACGACAACCCGGGCGGCGCGGGGAGCGCGGGCAGCGCTGGAGCTGCCGGTAGCGCGGGCGCCGCTGGTAGCGGGGGCACCGCTGGTAGCGGGGGCACCGCTGGGAGCGCAGGCACCGCTGGGAGCGGGGGAGTCGCGGGGAGCGCGGGGACCGGCGGCGCTGACGCAGGGAAATGCACGCAGGGCTCAGAGACCGCAGCCGCTTGTTTGGCTAGCGCGACCAGCTGTACCGAGGTGGCGACCTGCGCGTGTAACAACTGCGCATGTATCCTTGCGGAATGCGCAGCTGATGAAGGCTGCACCGCGATCCGTCACTGCGCCCAAGAGAAGCGCTGCACCGGCGCGACCTGCGCGCGCCCCGAATACTGTGGCGGCGTGGTGGATGAGTACGGTGGCCTGGGCTCGCCTTCGGCGATCCTGGGGTTGCGGGTCAGTTCGTGTTTAGCCACCGCCAAGTGCCCCACCTTTTGTGAATCGGACGCGGGTACGGGCGGCGCCGGTGGCGCAGGCGGCAGCGCGGGTAGCGCGGGTAGCGCAGGCGCCGGTGGCTCTGGCGGGAGCAGCGCAGGAGCCGGCGGCACGTCCAGCGCTGGCGCGGCGGGCGCAGGCTGAGCCCGAGCAACGCGCGGTCTTGAGCTGAGCTCTTGCCCTGGCCGCGGGGGGCGAGGCGACGCGACGTGAGGTGGCAGGATGGACCCCAATGATTAACCATGCAGAAAACTTAGGTTGGCTGATCGGGGCCAGCCTGCTCGCGCTCTGCGGCTGTGAGATCGTGCAGAGCAACATCCCCATCACGTTCGACGATGGAGAGTCTGCCGCTGCTGAGGCGGGGGATCCCGGGACGCCGCCGTACACTGGGACCGCGTGCGGGGTGGCCAGCGCGACGCTGTGTCTGGTGAGCATCCAGCCAGACGCGGGTCTGCTGGACGCTAGCCCCGACGCAGCTGCTGACGCCGCGCCAGATGGCTCAGACGCAGCTGCTGACGCCGCGC
>CAZKDY010000016.1:0-76792 GCA_964551615.1 uncultured Polyangiaceae bacterium | reverse complement strand
GACGCAGCTGCTGACGCCGCGCCAGATGGCTCAGACGCAGCTGCTGACGCCGCGCTGCCTGACGCGACCGCCGCGCCCGCGCCCCGGGAGTGGTGCGCGCTCCACTGCATCAAGGGTTGCGATAGCGGCGCCTGGGACTGCAACGGACCGCTGGTGTGCGGCGTCGGTGAGCCGCCGCCGACCTGCGGTCCAGCGGCTTCGCCTTGAGGCTCGGCGCGCTGCGCTCGCGGCTCAGCCCGCCTGGCTGATCGGCGTGCCCTCACCAGGTGGACTGCTATGTTGCGCGGCTCATGCTGGGTTTGCGTCTTAGAGCCGGCAAGGCGGAGCCAGCGCGGCCGGGTCCGGCGAAGCCAGGCCGAGCACAGCCTTTCACAGACAGCGCTCGCGTGGAGGTGGATCTCGGCGCGCAGCGCGGCGGCGACCAAGGCAGCGCCCAGCTAGATCGCGAGATCGTGCGCATGGCGTGGCCGGTGATCGTTTCACTGCTGCTCGTCAATGCCATGGAGCTGCTCGACATCGCGATGGTCGGCCGCCTCGGCAGGGACCCCGTGGCTGCGGTCGGTTACGCGGCGCAGTTCATGCACATGCTGGTCAGCTCGCTCCAGGCGATCTCGATCGCCGCGGTGGCCTTGATGGCGCGGGCCATCGGCGCTCACGACCTGATCCGCGCGCGAGCGGCCTACGCGGCGACCCGCGGCTTCGCGCTGGGGCTGAGCGGGTTGGCTGCGCTCGGGGTGCTGCTGGCGCCTCGCCTTCCACTCAACCTGCTCGGGGCTGAGCCGCAGGTGGTTGAGCTCTGCGTTCCGTATTTCCAACTAGTTATTTGCTCCGGCGTCGTCGTGGCCCTGAACTCCAGCTTCGAAAGCGCCCAGCGGGCGCAGAAGAACACACGGATCCCGCTGCTCGCGGTGTTGGCCATGGTCGTGGTCAAGATCGGCCTCAACTGTCTGCTGGTGCTCGGGATGGCCGGCTTCCCACGGCTTGAGCTGATCGGCGCAGGCATCGCCACCCTGGCCGCGCACTCCGCGGCGCTCCTGGTTTACCTGGCGCTGGATAGCCGCGCAGCGCGCACCAGCCCGGCTCGAGAGGACCCGGCTGACGCGAGCCTGTGCGCACACGCGGTACGACCAAGCCTCCGCGCGCTGGGCGAGCAGCCTCGGGTCATGCAAGACATGCTGCGCGTGGCGCTGCCCGCCCTTGGAGAGCGCCTGGTGATGAACCTCGCGCTGCTGTCGTACTTCGCCATTTTATCACGTGGATATGGAGGGTCAGCGATCGCCGCCTACGCCATCGGGGTGCGCTTGTTGGCGTTCTCGTGGATCCCAGGGCTGGGCTTCAGCGTGGCGGCCGCGACGCTGGTCGGCCAGGCGCTGGGCGCGGCTCAACCGGAGCGCGCTCGTCAGGCCGGCTGGCGCTCGGTGCGCTTGGCGCTCGCCATCATGGCGCTGCTCGGTGTGGCCTGCGCGTTCTTTCGTGATGGGCTCGCCAGCAGCTTCACCGCGGATCCAACAATTATCGCCGATCTTAGCCCATTTTTGTTGACGCTAGCGGTCGCGCAGCCGTTCATGGGCGTGCACTTTACCCTGTCTGGCGCCCTGCGAGGCGCCGGAGACACGGTCACGCCGTTCCTCGCGGCGAGCGTCGGCAACTGGTGTCTGCGAGTCCCCTTGGCCTGGTGGTTCGCGTCGAGCGGCGCGGGGCTGATCTGGGTGTGGGGCGCGCTGGTGGGGGACCACGTGGTGCGCTGTGTGTGGTCGGTGGTGGCGTTTCGCGCGGGGCGCTGGGCGCGTCGCGCGGCAGCGCAGCTGGGCTTGAGCCAGGCCCAGGCCAGCGTGGGGGTGGGGCGCTAGTGGTGGTCGCTCACACGTCGCGCCGCGCCCTGCTCGGCTTGCTGCTTGGGCTGCCAGTGGGCTGCCTGGGCCCGACCGCGGGCCGCACGTTCGACGCGTTGCCAGATCGCGATGCCACACGGAAGCGATTGATTGAGCTCGGCGTCGAGTACGAGCGGCTGATGCACCAGCATGGCCAGCTGATGTTTCAGAGCTTCTCCGGTGCTCCCAGCCAGGCTGTGGACCCAAAGCTCAGCGCGCTGCGTGAGGACGAGGCCAAGCTGTTCACCGAGGCAGAGCGGCTGCTCGAGTACCATGAGGCGCTGGTCTCGCCGCGGGAGGCTAAGCTGTGGCAGCTCGGCGCGCTGGGCATCAAGCTGCTGGGCGATCCAGAGACTCAGCGCTTGGCAGACGCGCTGCGCGCGAGCCACGCCGAGCCGCCAGTCGTTGATGGTCAGCCGGTCACCCGAGCGAAGCTCGCAGAGCTGATGCGCTCACCGCGGCGGGCGGAGCGCGACGCAGCGTTCGAGGCGATTCAGGCGATGCAGCGCCGCGCGGGGCCCATCGCCCGTGAGCTGCTGATGCGTAGGAACGAGCGCGCGCGGCAGCTGGGGGAGACGTACTACGCCGCGCTGCTGCGCTTGCGCCACGTCGATGGCCCGCGCGCCGAAGGTCTAATCCGGCGGCTGGTCAGCGGCACCGACGCTGCCATGGCGCAGCTCGCGGGCAGCCTAGAGCGCAGCGCGGCGCGCTCAGCTGGGCGGCGTGGCCAGCGCGCGCCACAAGATCTGGCGTTCGCGCTGGATCGCGTGCTGCGCATCCCCGACGAATGGTTCCCTGGGGACAAAGCAGTCGAGCGTGCGTTGGCTGTGCATCGCGCGTTCGGCTTCGATCTCTCACGGATTCAGCTCGTCATGCAGGAGTTCTCGTTCGCGGGCCAGGCGCTGGCCATCTCGGTGCCGGATGACGTCCGGGTGTTGGTGCGGCCTGCGCCAGGCGTGGGTCTGTACTCGGTGCTGCTGCATGAGCTCGGCCACGCCGTGGCGGCTTCCCAGCCTACGCAGCTGGCTGCGCTGTATAAGAGCTATGAGTGGGTCGCGGGCTTGAGCGAGCCAGCCTTTGACGAAGGCTTCGCAGAGATCTTCGGGACGCTGACCGGGTACAGCGGCGTGTTGGTTGAACACATGGGCCTTGACCGTCGCCGCGCGGAACATGTCGCGGGCGCCCAGCGCATGCGCCTGATGCACGCCACGCGGCGTAGGATCGCGTGGGTCAGCTTCGAGCAGCGGGCCCTCGGCAACCCGAAGCAGGACTTAGACCGCCTGGCTCGTGACATCGACTCACGGCTGCTCGGCGCGCTGCATGGGCCGAGCGCCTGGGCGACCAACCCGCTGCTCGCAGACTACCCGGTGTACGGCCAGAGCTACGTGCTGGCTAGCTTGCTGGCTTTTCAGGTCCACGCCGCGCTGGCGGCGCGCGCTGGAGCGAGTCAGGCGCTGCGTGAGGGTCAGCCGCAGGTCAACCACGCGGCAGGCGCAGCGCTGGCGCAAGAGCTGCTGGCCGGCGGCATGCGGCGCAGCGCCGACGAGAAGCTGCTGGTCACCACCGGGCGTCGCCTGGCGGTGGAGCCGCTGCTCCAGCACCTGCGACGTCCGCGCGCCGCTCCCGTCGATCCCGTGATCGAGCTGTAGCGTCCGAGCGCAGCGCCTGGGCGGGCGCGTTTGAGGGTTGCGTCAAGAAGTGACTTGCCTCCACCCCCGATCCCACTGGACAAGGACGTGTGGAAGACGAAGCAGCCAAGCCTCCGCGCATCTTGATCATCGCGGGCAGTGACTCTGGTGGTGGCGCAGGGATCCAAGCAGACATCAAGACGGTGACGCTGCTCGGCGGCTACGCGATGACGGCCATCAGCGCGATCACCGCTCAGAACACGCTGGAGGTGGCCGAGGTCGAGGCGGTCGAGCCGTGGCTGCTGGAGCGCCAAATCGAGGTGGTGCTCAGCGACATCGGCGCCGACGTGATCAAGACCGGCATGCTGCCCACGCGCGGCAGCGTCAAATCGGTCGCGCGCTGCTTAGCCGGTTCGCAGATCCCCCTGGTCGTGGATCCGGTGCTGGTGGCGACCAGCGGAGACAGCCTAGTCGACAACCAGGTCGCCCGCGCGCTGCTGGAAGAGCTGATCCCTCGGGCCGCCTTGGTCACGCCGAATTTGCCCGAAGCGACCGCCCTCACTGGGATCCGAGTGGAAACGAGGGATGACTTTGGCCGAGTCGCGGATCAGCTCCTGAGCTTGGGGGTGGGCGCGGTGCTCGTCAAAGGCGGGCACCTCGGGTCAGACCAGGTGATCGATCTGCTGCGCACCGCGGACGGCGAAGAGCACTGGTTTGAGAGCCAGCGGATCCACACGCGGTCGACCCACGGCACCGGCTGCACGCTGGCCTCAGCCATCGCGTGCTCGCTGGGCGAGGGCTACACGCTCCAGCACGCCGTCGCGCGGGCTCGCGAATACGTCCTCGAAGCGCTGCGCACCGCGCCTGGCTTTGGTCACGGCCACGGTCCGCTGAACCACGCCCACGTGCTGCGGGCTGTGGCTCGCGACGCCAGCGAGACCAGCTGAGTAGACTGTGTAAGGCAGCTCAAGGGGCGCGAGGGCGGCCTGGGCGCGAGACTGCGCTTGACGCACCTGCGCGGAACAGGCGACACGGATCGCGGAGGTTATGCAGTGGAGATCCTCGAGAGCTATCTGGGTGGCAAATGGATGAAGGGTGAGGCGCCGGAGAGCGAGCTCATCAACCCGACGACGGGCGAGCCCGTCGCGCGCTGCTCATCTAGCGGCCTCGATTTGCGCGCGGCCCTGGACTACGCGCGCGGCGTAGGCGGCGAGAGCTTGCGGGCGCTGACCTTCGCGGCGCGCGGCGAGCTGCTGGCGCGCATGAGCCAGGCGATCCATGGGCAGCGTGAGCCGTTGATTGAGCTGGCCATCCTCAACGGCGGAAACACGCGCAGCGACGCCAAGTTCGATCTGGACGGAGCCTCGGGCACGCTGATGGCGTACGCGGAGCTGGGTCAGCGGCTCGGTGAGCGTCGCGTGCTCGACGACGGAGAAGCCATCGACATCGGCACCGGCTCGCGGCTCCAGGGCAGGCACGTGCGCGTCCCGCTGCGCGGCGTGGCGGTGCACATCGGCGCCTTCAACTTCCCGGCTTGGGGCTGGGCTGAGAAGGCGGCGTGCGCGTTGCTCGCCGGCGTCCCGGTGCTGACCAAGCCCGCCACCGCGACCGCGCTGGTCGCCTACAAGAGCCTGCGGCTGGTGATTGAGCAGGCTGAGCTGCCAGCCGGCGCGTTGTCTGTGTTGTGCGGAGGCCCTGGCGATTTGCTGCAGCACCTGCGCTACTTTGACGTCGTAGCGTTTACCGGCGGAAGCGCGACGGCCCGCGCCATCCGTGGCACCAGCGCGCTGCTCGATCAGGGCGTGCGCGTGAATATCGAGGCTGACAGCTTGAACGCGGCGGTGCTCGTCCCAGGCGCGAAGGACGCGACGTTCGACGCGTTCATCCGCGACGTACACCGCGACATGATCCAAAAGGCGGGGCAAAAGTGCACCGCCATCCGCCGCGTCTTGGTGCCGAGCGACGATTTGCAGCGCGTCCGCGAGCAGCTGAGCGAACGCCTGGCGGAGACGCGGATCGGTGACCCAAGCCTCGACGGGGTGCGGGTTGGACCGCTGGCCACCCTGCGTCAGCGCGACGACGTCCGCGCTGCGGTGCACAAGCTGCTCAGCCGCTCACGCATCGCCTGGGGCAAGCTAGAGGGCTTTGAGGTAGAAGGCGCCAGCGCGACCCAGGGCGCCTTCGTCGCGCCGCTGCTGCTCGAGGCAGACGACCCGAGCGCGGACCACCCAGTGCACCACGTCGAAGCCTTCGGGCCCGTCGCGACGTTGATCGCTTATGGTGGTTCCCCGAGGCAAGCAGCGAGCTTGGTCGCTGCAGCCCACGGCAGCCTGGTCACCAGCGTGTACGGAGACGACCGCGAGCGGGTGGCTGAGCTCGTGCTTGAGCTGCTGCCGCTGAACGGCCGCGTGGTGGTGACCGACGCCAAGGTCGCCGATCGGGCGCCAGGGCCGGGCACCGTGCTGCCTGAGCTAGTGCACGGCGGGCCCGGGCGCGCCGGTGGTGGGGAAGAGCTGGGCGGAGCGCGTGGCATGGCGCTGTATCAGCAGCGCACCGCGGTGCAAGGTAACGGCCCGCTGATCGCCCGCTACTTAGACGTGTAATCAAGGTGCTCACGCGCGCGCCCCTAGGGGCGCGCGTGGCCGCTGCGTACGCGGCTCAGCTCAGCCGCTTGTCGAGGGCGAAGGCGGCGCCAGTCAGGCCCGCGTGGACCCGTTGGTGCCACAGCGGGGCGCTGTCGATGCCGTCCTCTGGGTGGATGAAGTCCAAGATCTTCGGACCAATCCCGCCCTTGGGGTTAAGCACCGCGCTCAGCACCCGGTTGCCGTGGGTCTCCACCATCTGCCGGATGACCTCGTCTTGCATGTTGGTCACGCGTTGGGCCATTTGTCGTGGCACCAGCCCGATCTTAGCAAAATCTGCGTGGAAAGTGAATCCGGCCGCCATCAGCAACATGGTGCACTCGAACTGAAAGCGCGCCGTGCGCGCCGCTTCCCGCCGACTCATCTCCTCGATCAAGCGCGGCACGTACATCACGCCGAGCCCCACGTGGCGCGACTCGTCGCGCTCAAAGTAAGGCAGCAGCTCCTGCAAAATCGGACACACGCCGCTGTCCCCGATGCGCCGAAACATCACCACCGCGTTGGTCTCGAACAGCAGCTGCATGCCCACGAGCTTGGTACACAGCGTAGGGGCGGCCAGCACCTTCTTCAGCAGCCGCGTCGGCATGCCACCGATCTGAACCGGAGGGCCCAGGCGGGTGACGTAATCACGCAGGACGTAGAAGTGTCGGGCTTCGTCGAAGACCTGAGCCGTGGCGGCCAGCTTGGCGTCCATGTCCTTGATCTCCAGGGCGAGATCGGCGCTGATATTCCACGCGGCAAGCTCTCCCCACAGCAGCACGGTTAGAATGCGGGCGAGCGCGTCGCGGACTTCAGGCTCCATGCCTTCGCCGGGCTGGCCGTGCTTGGCGATCAAATCGTTGAACACGCTGGGGCCGTCCCACGAGTGCTTCTGGGTCAGGTGATACAAGCGCTCGAGCTTGCGGGTCTTTTGGTCCGCCGCGTCGATGCCGCCCTGGACCGTGCCGAGCATCTCGTACGGAGGGAAGCTGTTGGCGCGTGATTTGTGTCTTGAAACGAAGAGCATGTCTACCTCGAGGTCGTGCCCGCTGGGGCATGAAGTAAAGAGCCTGTGTGGTCGCGGTGGAGGTCGCTCGCCCGTGCGCTCGACCTGGGACGTCCGAATATTGAGCGTGAGAGGCCGCGCCCCCACAGGCGCTGCCACGGCTGGCTAGCCAGAGAATCATTCCGCAAGGATACCGATGCCCTCCAAGAGCGCGGCCTCGCTCGCGATCTTCTGAATATCTAGCGGGCGCTCGTCGTCAATGCAGCGCATCACGACCTTCTCTAGGCCGCCCACGAAGAACCGCGCGACGAAGCCTACGTCGAGGGGCCGCACGAGCCCCGCCTCGACGGCCAGGCTGAGCTCTGCCTCGATGCTGTCGAGCACGACGTCATCCAGTCGGCGCAGCACTTGGTCCACGACCCCGTCTGCGCCGCGCGCGGCACGCAGCACCAGGCGCGTGGTGGCTTCGTCCTCGAACACCACAGCCAGCAAGGTGACGAGTCGCTCGCGCATGAAGGCGACGCCCTGCTCACGCGTCGGCCGCTGAACCAGCGCGCCCGCCACGCTGAGTGGCTGGCGTCGTTCGAACTCTGAAACCACACGGTTGTAAATGCGCTCGACTAAGGCCAGCAGCACCGCCTGCTTGTCGGTGAAGTACTGATACAGCGTCGCCCGCCCGATGTTCGCCCGCTTGCAGATGTCGCCGATGCTGGCGCCGTGATAGCCGCGCTCGGCGAACGCGCCGAGCGCGCAGTCCAGGATTTGCTCGCGGCGGACCCGAGCGCTCTTGTAGGTGCGCTTGCTGTCTGCGGCTTGAAGCGCAGGCTCACCGGAGCTGCGGCGCGCGCTGCGCTGCTCGGCTCGCGCGCCCTGGGCCTCAGTCCGCTGCTGCGTCTTGAGCTGCTGCCGCGCTTTTCGCTGGGCCTGCTCCTCGGCGCGCTGCTCGGCTCGCGCGCCCTGGGCCTCAGTCCGCTGCTGCGTCTTGAGCTGCTGCCGCGCTTTTCGCTGGGCCTGCTCCTCGGCGCGCTGGGCTGCTCGTGGCGCTGCTCGCTGGGAGCGATCGCGCGGCCTGAGCGCAGGCTGCTCAGCGCGTTGCTCCTCGAGCGGTGACTCACCGCTGCTCTCCGGGTGTTCGACGCGGGCCGCCATCGCCGCCTCAGCGGGCTGGCTCATGCTGGAACGCGAGGGCCCGTTGCGCTCATCACTTTCCAGAACTGACATGTCAGTTCTCATTCGGCGGAGCATAGGCCTTCTGCTGCTTGCGTCAAGCGAGCGCGAAAATTGAGCCGTATCGACCGCGGCTGATCAGGTCGTGCCCCGGTCGGGCTGCGTGAATTGAGCCTCACTCCGCGTGAGCGCGCTTCGGACCCAGGCGCTTCTTGCTAGCCTAGAAGTCGATGTTCCACGGACGACTCCTGAGCGCGCTGGCTGGGTCGATGACCTGTCTCGGGTTGTTCGTCGCGTGTAGCTCGGATCACAGCGCCCTCGAGCAGCGCGACTGGGACGCCGGCGGCAGCAGCGCAGGCGGGGGTGGAGGGACAGGCGGCGCGAGCAGCGGCGGATCGGCTGGCGCCTCTGACGCGGGCCCGGATGCTCCTGTGGAGCCAGCGGGCGACTACGTGTTTCGACTGCTGCACGGCGCTGTCGACGCTGAGCGCGTCTCCATTTGTTTCCGTGTGGTATTGGAGAGCGGCGAGACGGCTTGGATCGGATCTCCGATGCCAGCCGCGGGCCTGGCCTACGGTGAGCTGCTGGATCTGAGCGGCCTGCAGTGGCAGCCGGCCACTCAGGGGTTGCAACCCGTGGTGTTCGCTGGCGATCTCAGCCTGGTGTCCAGCCTGGATTGCGCCAGCGCCGTCGCCAAGGCCAAGCAGATCGAGGCGCCGAGCGGAGACACCGGCGGCGCAGGTGGGACGGGCGGCAGCAGCGGAGGCAGCGGGGCAGGCGGCGGCAGCGGAGGCGGCGGGGCCGGCGGCGGCAGCGGAGGCGGCGGCAAGGGCGGCGCGGGCGGCACCGGCGGGGCAGGCGGCAGCAGCGGAAGCGCAGGCTCCCCGGCGGACGCAGGCCCCGACGCGAGCTTGGACGCCAGCGCGGGCAGCGCTGGCCAAGCTGCCGACGCGGCCACCGACGCGGGCCCCGACGCGCAGGCTCACGACGCAGGCCCCGACGCCGCGCTGCCGAGCGCGCTGCGGGTGCGCGAGCTAGCCGTGATCCCTGCGGCAAGCCTACGCGAGGATCGCAGCTACCTGATGGTGCTGGTGGGCTGCGCTGGCGGGGTTGGCTTTTCAGATCCCTCGGAGCGGTCGGTGTGTGGGCCTGACTACCAGAGCTCGCTGCCCAGCCTCAGCAACCTAGTGGTTGAGGTGAGTCGCATCACCAGCCCGACCACCACGGGCGTGCAGTTCCTCAACGCCAGCGTCGCCGCCGGCGAGGTGGGCCTGACGTCCCAACCAGCGGAGGGCGCCGTCGGGTCGCTGATCGAGATCGCGGCGCGAGTCCCGTTTGGGCGCATCGCGCCGCGGCCGCCCCGGCTAGAGTACAGCGCCGCGAGCTACGGCTTGCCGCTCACAGCTGTTCAGCTGCTGGTCACCAGCTACGGCGCCACCACCCCCGGCGTCGCAGCGACCTGGAGCGAAGCGTTGCCCCAGGGCAGCTCGATCGCCAACGGGCACAACTTCTTGGTGGTCAGCATCGGCCCCGCGCCGGGCTTCGTCCAGGCGGGGTGGTGGCAACCGGCGCGCCTGGTGGCGCTGCCAAGCGACCCGTGACGACGGCGTGCGTGGCTGCGCTTTTAATGCCACGTGGATATGAACTCTCCGTGGCGCAGCGCCCGTCGCCTGGCCCTCCACCCCCAAATAAAGCTACGAAGTCAGTGGTTGAGGTTGAGCTCGGCCGCCTTGATGCGCACGGCGTTGATGTGCGGGCTCTTGGGGAAGCGGCGCATGAAGCTGCGCAGGGTGCCTTTGGCGTCGTTCCAAGCTTGAATTTCGATTTGTGCTTCCGCAAGGAGGAAGGTCGCGTCATCCATCACGTCTTTGTTCGCTGACGCCTCTGACAATTTGATCAGGATCGGGATCGCCTTGCGCTGGTCGCCGAGGCTCTTGAGCGCCAGCGCTAAGTTGTATTGAGCCTGGGGGCTGTGGGCTGCGCCCGAGTCGAGGCGCAGGGACTCTTCGAAGCTCTGACGCGCCTCGTGCCAGCGCCCGGTGCGCACGTGGTCGAGGCCTTCTTGATAAGCCGCGAGGGACAGATCGGAGCGCGCCTTGGAGACCGCGTCTTCGAAGATCGCGCGTTCGGTCTTGGTGATGCTGGCTTTCTGAGCTTCGGGCCAGCGCTCGAGCAGCTCCTTCTGCTTGTTCTGCCGCACCAGATCGTAGAGCTCGATCGCAGTCTTGGTCGAGGTGCCGCGGGTGCTGCCACGAGATTTTAGCGCGTTCAGCTCCGCCTCGACGCTCTCCAGCCTCGCCAGCCGCGTGTTCGCGCTGGAGGTCACGGCCTCGACTCGCGCGTCCCACGCGATCTTCAGCACCACCAGCAGCACGGCGACGCTCACCACGTAGATGGTGGCGTTGTTCAGCCAGACTCCGCGCTCCCGCACTTGCTGGCGCTTGCCCATGCTCTTCAGATCGGCGGCCAGGGCGTTGACCAAATTATTGGTCTTGATGGTCAGCGAGCGGCTCTCGACCACTTCGCGCCGTAGCTCCTCTAGCTCGCGTCCTGACTCATCCATGGTGTGCGGCCTCGCAGTATCGCGCCCCGGAGTGCCTCGCAAGGGACCGAGCCCGCGCGCGCGCAGCTGAGCGCGATAAACTGCGCCGGGGCGTGTGGCTCGTGACCACCCAGCGCTCGCGGGCTGGCGGCGAAAATCCGTGAACTATTTGAGTGTTCCGGACGCCAGGCGCTAAATTCGCGCTGATCAACGGGCTGGGGCAGCGGGTTTCGGGGTTGAACGACGCCCAAACCACGGCTAGACCCCGGCTCCCGCGAATGCCCGAGCTAGCGCGCTCGGGCGACGCTCACCCCGCCACCGGATCTGTGGCAGCTCAGGCTGTCCCCCAAGAGAAGCTTCGACGACCTATGGATACAAGCGACATCAAGAAGGGCCTGAAGATGATGTGGGACGCACAGCCTTATGTGGTTGTGGACTTTCAGTTCGTGAAGCCAGGCAAGGGTCAGGCGTTCACGCGGACCAAGATGAAGAACCTGCTGACGGGCAACATCCTGGAGCGCAACATCCGTTCCGGCGAGCGCTTCGAGCCTGCAGATGTCGAAGAGAAGTCGATGCAGTACATCTACCCGGAGGGTGACAGCTTCGTCTTCATGAACGCTGATTCGGGTGAGCAGGTCTCGGTCAGCGCCGAAGCGGTGGGCGACGCGAAGGACTTCCTGATCGACGGCATCGAGGTCAGCATCCTGATCTACAACGGCAACCCCATCAACATCAGCTTGCCGCCACACGTGATCGTCGAGATCGTGACGTCAGACCCCGGCGTAAAGGGTGACACGGCGAGCAACGTCACCAAGCCCGCCACCATCGCCACCGGCGCCAGCATCAACGTGCCGTTGTTTATCAATGAGGGCGACTGGGTGCGGGTTGATACGCGCACTGGCGACTACCAAGAGCGCGTCAAGAACCCCAACGGTTGAGCCTAGCGCGGCTCCCTGGGGACAACTGCTGGCAGCCGCAGCCTGCTGGCAGCCGCAGCCTGCTGGCAGCCGCAGCCTGCTGGCAGCCGCAGCGCGCTAGATCTCCTGGATTTCGTCGGCTGACGAGCTGATCGCTGCGCTAGGGGGTCAAGCGCACGACCGCGCCAGATGGCTCCACGCACGCTACGGCGCGGGCGTCGCTGGCGACCACGCAGTCGCTGAGCCCGCCGGTCTCGAGCCCGCTGGCTGTCCACAGCTGAGGCTTGGCGTCGCTTGATCCATTGGCCCTGCCCAGCACCACGACGCCGGCCTTGAGCGGTACCACCTCGAATTTGCCGTCTGGCGAGCGGGCTGTGCCAGCTTGGTGTGGCCGCATAATCGCTTCCGCGCGGGACTTACTCTTGCCAACCGGGGTGCCGCCGAGGCTCCCTTCTACCCCCGCGCCGTCTACGCTGAACACGGTCAACCGCAGCTCTGGCACCGCCGCCGCCCCAGCGCCGCACACGCCTGGGCGCGGCGAGAGTAGCCCGGTCTGCGTGGGCTTGCCGCTGGCTGTCGTGAGCTGAACTTCAGCGGCGTCGCAGGGCGTGGTGATGCGCGAGATCAAGCCGGCGTCGGTGCTGAGCGCGATCGGCCAGGCGTCCACTTCCTCACTCGCGTCGCTGGTCTCACCATTCACCGCGACGCGCTGCACACCAGCGCTGGTCTGCACCAAGAGCGCTCCGGAGGTCTCGAAGTCGAGGGGGCTGAGGCGCGGCTCAGGTCCGCGACCTAAGGCCTTCAGGCTGAGGCGGGTGAGCTTCACCTGCCTCTGGTCGAGCTGCGCGCGGGCCGCCACCTCAAGCGCCGCCAGGGTCTTGGAGTCGAACCGACCTAGCCAGCCGTTACGCTCTAACGAGGCGAGCGCCGCCGCGGGCTGTTTATCCGTAAGGAAAGCTTGAGCTTCGGCTTCGTTGAGGCGCGCGAGCGCTGAAGCCGCGCGGCACAGCATTGGCCTGCCTTCGTCGTCCAACAGGCGGGGAGTCCCGCCCTCGGCGCACACGTTCGCCCACACGCGCTGCGTGGCTTGCAGCTGCGCGAGGGCCTTTTGGCCCTGCTTCTTCGCGTTGGCGAGGGCAGCGTAGGCGGCTGCCTCTAGGCTCTTGCGCGGCTCTGAGTCGTCTCGCGCGGTGCCCTGAGCCCGCTGATACCAGCTAAAATTGACGGTCGCGCTAGCGGGCCCGCGCTCGAGGCGCAGCTTGAGCGCGACGTCGTCGAGGCCGTCGCCGTCTCGGTCCGCGCTGTCGATCTGGATCTGCCGCCGTTCGCCGGCGACCACGTCAGCTAGGCGCAGCTCAAGCAGCTTGGGTTGCTTGGCTGCGGGGGAGAACACGCTGAGGGCGCCGACCGGTGAGCGCGGGATCAAGTGGGTGCTGCAGGCGGCGCGGGTGATCAGCGTGAGGCTCCGCGGCCCGGTTTGATCGAGGTTGGTGCTCAGCTTGCACGCCGGGCCGGTGGGGACGAACGCCGGCAAATCGCCGAGCGACCGCGCTTTCCCCACGGCAGGGTGAAACCACAGCGTGCCGGTGGGCGCGCCTGGCTGCTTCGCGATGGACCAGGTGACGACGTCGATCTTCTCGTCCCCGTCAAAGTCGGCCTCGACGGCTTGCTCAAACTGCTGCCCTTCCGGCGCGCTCAAGTCTTGCCCTCCGACCTTCCACTTACTGGCGCCGGCTGGCGCCTTGAGGGCCGCCTTACCCACGAAGCTTGGGGGCTCGAGCGGGGCTGAGCTGGGCGCGGGCGGGGTCACGCTGGCGCTGGCCTCAGCGACTGGCTCGGCGCTGGCGGAGCCCACCGTGAAGGGTGTGTAGGGCGCGTCGGACTCGCAGCTGCTGCAGCCCGTGAGGGCTAGAGTGGCGGGCAGCAGCCAGCGAGTGAGCGTAGCGGTGTCTGGGATATGCAGCTTGGCCATACGAGTTACTCCAACAAACGCTCGGCGGCGCGGGTGTGTTCAGCCGGGCCACCAGTTAGCTGGCGGCTGAGGGATAACACAGCCTGGGGAGCCGCGAGCCGACCCCTGGTCCATCCGGTCAAGGGTGCAGCGCCTCCCCGGTCGCGGTGCGACAAGCTGTCCACCTGTGAGGCCCTTAGCCGCGGCGCTTCGCGGCGTGGTCGCCCTTCGACGTCGCGCTTCGGGCAGCTCGGTCGCCAGGGCGCCCGGCATCGTCGACGCCGCGAGGCGACCTCTCTGGCGCTTTCGCTGGGGCCGCGGAGCTCAGGCCCGTGGGCTTTCGCTGCTTGCGCGCTGGGGCTTTTTGGGCGCGCAGGGTCGGCAGCAGGAGACGCCGGCGGATCAAGATCACGAGCTGCTCGCTCAGCTCCGTCGCCTCTTCGGCCAGGCTGCCGAGGCGCTCACCCGCCAGCGGAACTACGCCGGCGCGAAACAGCGCAAGCTCCGTCTGCACCAGGGCACGGATGGCGTTCAGATAATCCGCGAGGATCTGAGTTGGCAGCATCTCTGGGCTGATACCGACCTTGCGCGCCCGGCCGAGCAGGCGCAGCAAGGCCAGGTCGTCTCCGCTGTAGCTCTCGTCGTCGCCGGTTCCGCTGGGAGACACCAAGCCGAGGCTCTTCATGGAGTCGAGGTCCGTCTCAGCCACCCCACCGTCGAGCAGCTCGCGGCGCGAGCGGTGCTGCGTCGCCGCGCGACGGTCCAAGACCCGCGCGATGCTGGCGGCGGTGGTGGCTTCGCTGGTCAGCGATTCGCCACGGTCGATCATTTCCTTGATCACTTTGAGCGGCAAGAAATGCTCGCGCTGCAAGAGCTTAATATTTTGGATTTGGCTGACCACCGCCGGGTCGTAGAACGCCATGTTGCGGCTGGTGCGCTTAGCCGGTGGCGGCAGCAGGCCTTCACGCAGGTAGTGTTTGATGGTCGCCGCCGGCACGCCGCTCAGCTCTGCCAACGTCGACATCTTCACCAGCTCAGTGCTCTCCGGGTTGCTCTTGCGTGCAGACATAGGCCAGGCTTACGTATGCGGGCCTGGGCTCTGGGCCAAGCACCGATTAGACGCTGGGCGGCGTGGGTCAGCGGCCTTTGAAGGTCGCGTCGCGCCGACTCAAGAACGCCTGGGTTCCTTCGCGCTGATCTTCGCTACCAAACAAGGCGCTGAACGCCACGGCTTCGAGCTCGTTGGCGGTGATCAAGTCGGCGTCGTAGCCCCGCTCGATCACCCGCTTGCTGGCAGCCACCGCTAGCGGAGCGCGCGCCGCGATCAGCTGCGCCGTCTCGAGCACCGCTTCGGACAACTCCGCGCTGGGGTAGACTGCGTTGACGAGGCCGATACGCAGGGCCTCTTGAGCGGTGATTTGCTTTCCCGTGTAAATCAGCTCGCGGGCGACCCCGAGGCCCACGCGCCGGCTCAGGCGCTGGGTGCCGCCGAACCCTGGCATGAGTCCGAGGTTGACCTCAGGCTGCCCAAATTTTGCGTTCTCTGCGGCGTAGATGAAATCGCAGGCGAGCGCCAGCTCGCAGCCGCCGCCGAGGGCGAAGCCCTGCACTTGCGCGATCACCGGACAGCGTAGCCCTTCTAGTTTGCGTCCTAGCGCGTGCCCTTGATCAGTGAATTGCTTGGCCTCAGTCACGCTCATCTCAGTCATCGCCGCGATGTCAGCCCCAGCGACGAACGCCTTCTCGCCCTCGCTCTTGAGGATGACCACCCGCGTTTCCGCAGAGAGACAGGCGAGCGCTTGGCTCAGCTCATCAAGCACTTGCGCGTTCAGCGCGTTCAGCTTGCTAGGCCGGTTGATGCTCAGGCTGGTGATCTGACCGCCGGCTGGACAGGCGGTGTGATCGATGAGGAGGGTCTCGTAGCTCATTTGCTGTGGGTTCCTGCTCGCGCCCCAGGGGCGCATGGTTCGCTGTATTGGGCCTCAGTTTTCGAAGGCTCGTCCGGTCTTCTGGCCCTTCTCGTCGTACACGTAGAAGCCGCGGCCCACCTTGCGACCGTACCAGCCAGCCGCCACTAAGTTGCGCAGCAGCGTCGCCGGCCGGTACTTGTCGTCGCCAAACTCACGGTGCAGCACCTCCGCGATAAACAACAAGGTGTCGAGGCCGATCAGATCCGCTAGCTCCAGCGGCCCCATCGGGTGGTTCAAGCCGAGCTTGGCGCCTTGGTCGATGTCCTCCGCGCTCCCTAGGCCTTCTTGGAGCACGAAGCAGGCTTCGTTGAGGAACGGCACCAACATGCGATTGACCACAAAGCCAGGCTGATCTTTGCTGGTGATCACGGCTTTGCCGAGCTTCTCTGCCAGTTCACTCACCGTGTGCAAGGTGGCTTGGGACGTCTGCACGCCGCGCACCACCTCCACCAGCTTCATCAGCGGGACCGGGTTCATGAAGTGCATGCCGATCACCTGCTCAGGGCGACTGGTCTGCCCCGCCAGGCGCGTGATGGAGATGCTCGAGGTATTTGAGGCCAGGATGGCGCCGGGGCGCATGGCGCTGTCGGCGGCCTTGAAGATCCGGATCTTAGTCTCGACTTCCTCCGTCGCGGCTTCGATCACCAAGTCGCAGTCGCCAAACACTTCATACCCAGCCACGGGCTCGATCTTGGTCAGCAAGGCTTGCCGGGCGTCTGCTTGCAGCTTGCCCTTGTCGACCTGCTTCTGGAGGATCTTGGCGATCTTCAGCTTGCCGGTCTCGGCACGCTCGAAGGATGCATCGCTCAGCCGCACCACCAGGCCCGCCGCCGCGCAGACCTGGGCGATGCCGCCGCCCATTTGCCCTGCCCCAATCACCCCAACTCGCACAATGTCACTCGCCAACATCCCTGCGAAGTACTCCGGGTCTACGGCGCCGCGCAAGTCTCGGATTTTGGGGGTGGGTTACGCTGCGCTGCTCCACGCTCGCTCTGCGGGTGACGCGGTGGGTTTCGTTTCGCATACTGCCCCGCGGTGATCCAACGCCACCTACCCAGATCGCGCCGAGCGCGCTGTATGTTGCTGCTCGCGGCGCTCGTCATGGGCGCGTCGGCGCTCAGCGCGTGCGCCGGGGTGCAGCCAACGGTTCAGCAGCGCGCGAGCATGGCGATGGAGCGCGGGGACTACGCGCGCGCCGCGCGCTTGCTGCGCGACGCGTTGGCTCAGGATCCTGGCCAAATTGAGCAGCGCCGGTTGCTGATTCGGGTGCTGGCGGCCGCAGGCAAGCTCGGAGAGGCGCGCGCTGAAACCGAGAGCCTGCGCAAGCAACTGCCTGAGGGCGATCCGATCCCCTTCATCGAACTCGGCCACGCGTTCGAGCTGAGCCATCGCTTCGAAGAGGCGTTGGCGCTGTACGATGCTGCCTCAGAGGTCGCTGCCCACGACGCCTTGGGGCCCAAGACCGGAGGGCTGCGAGCGGCGCGCTGGGGCGAGGTGGAGTTGGCAGAGCCACGCCTAGCAGAGGCCGCGCGGCGTGCGCCCAAAGATCCCGAGGTGTGGCACGCCCTCGGCCTGGTGCGGGCTCAGCTAGGCGATCACGCGGGAGCGCAGGCGGCGTACCTGCAGGGGCTGGTGGCTGACCCGCGCGCTGTCGAGAATCACCTCGGACTGGCCTCGCTCGCGGTCCAGAGAGACCAGCCAGCGAGCGCCTTGAGACACTACACCGCACTGCTGGCAGCCCGGCCGCGATTCGCTGCGGGCTACCTCGGCCAAAGCTGGGCGCTGATGCGCCTGGGTCGCCTCGAAGCCGCCGAACAGGCCCTCGATCGAGGCGCGCGGCTGGGCGCCGATCGGCGGGTTGTGGCGCGCCAGCGCGACCTGCTCAGGCACCTCAAAATGGCATCAGAAGTCAAGTAGAAACGCTAGCTTGACGGGGTTGTAGTGTGGTGGTGCGCGGCGTACTCTCGCCGCCCATCGAGCCCACACACCCATCGCAGGGTCACGGGCAGAGGTGGAATGGTTGGTTGTTCCCACCTCCGCGGGTGGGAGTTGTGTTCGCGCCGGTTCGGCGCGAATTTGTTGCTTGTTTCCTGCCGCTAGCAGGCAGGAATTTGACGGGTGAGGCATGGATTCGAACACGATCCGCACGGCGCTTGGGCAGCTACAAGATGACCCCGATTTGCAGAGCGCTTGGGAGGCTCTAAGAGCAGCGCTGAAGCAGCAAGGCGGCGACCTCGAGCATGAGGAGTTGGTGCGCTTGCTCAGCTCAGCGCAGGCTCGTCACTCAGAGCGCGGTGAGTGGGCTGCCGCTGCCGAGTTGCTCGAGTTGGCCGCAGACGTTTCCGCTGGGGACGCGCAGCTGACCAAGCTGCGCGAGCTGGCAGCCCTACAGCAAGAGCGGCTGTTTGACGAAGAGGCGCACGAGCTGTCGCTGCTGCGGGTCCTTGAGCTCGAGCCGGATGACAGCGCAGCGCAGGCGGCGCTGGCGGAGGTTGAGGACAAGCAGGCGCGCTGGGCTGAGATGGCCAAGACATACCTCGAGGAAGCGGAAAACGCGCCAGACGACGTATACAAGAGCTCAATGCTCATGCGCGCCGCGGAGATGGAGCTGCGGTTTGGTGCGGCAGATGCCGACGTAGATCGCGTGAACAAGCGCCTTGATCAAGCGGTCCGGCTGGACCCAACCAACATCAAGGCGGCGTCGATGTTGGAGCGCCAGCTTCGCCGTGCGGAAAAATGGGATGCGCTGACGCTCGTCCTGGAGCGGGTGGTGGACCGCGCAGAGCAAGACGCAGACCGTATCGCGGCTGGCGTCCGCTTGGGGCGCCTAAGGTCGCTCAAGCAGGCGGACGCCGAGGCCGCGGCGAAAGCTTACGAGAAGGTCCTTGGCTTGCAGCCAAGCCACGCGGAAGCGAAGAGCTTCCTGTCCGAGCACTATTCCAACGCGGAGCGCTGGGACCTGCTAGCGGGCGTCTTTGAGCGAGAGCTCTTGTCGGGGACCGTCGACAGCAGCGAGCGCCTGGGTGACATGCTGCAGATCGCGATGCTTCATTGGAAGAAGCTCGAGAACCTAGAGGACGCCGAGCCGTGGTTTGAGCGGATCCGTAAGCTTGAGGCCGCCAACCCGCTGATGTTGATGTTCTTCCGCGAGTACGCGGAGAAGCTCGGCGACGAAGGGCGCCTGTTTAGCGTGCTGCAGGCCGCGCAGCGGGTGATGACTGAAGGCCCCGAGAAGACGGAGCTCGCCCAGCAGATCGCCAAGCTCGCCGAGAGCCAGCAGGACGCCCAGAAGGCGATCGAGCAGTACAAGGGTGTCCTGCGCCAAGACCCCGACAACGTTGAGGCGCGTGAGGCGCTGAAGCGCCTGTACCGCAAGACAGAGGGCTACAACGCGCTGGTCGAGATCCTGCGCCAGGAGCTGGAGCGAGCCGACAAGGATGACACCGCTGGTCGCCTTCTGATCCTCCGGGAAGTGGCCTCAACCTACCGCCAGTTCATCAAGAGCGATACGGCGCTCGTGACAGTGCTCAATCAGATCTTGCAGCTCGATCCGAGTGACGTCGCCGCGGTGCGCGAGCTGGTAGCGCTCTACGAACAGCTCGGCCGTTGGCGCGACCTGCTCACCAATCAGCAGCGCCTGGCCGAGCTCCTGGACGACGCCGCCGAGAAGGCTGAGCTCTTACGCGGCGTGGCGCGTCGCTGGCTGGATCAGTTCTCCAACGTGCAGAACGCGACCGAGGCTTATCAGAAGCTGCTGGAGGTCGCGCCCACCGACGCCGAGGCGTGCGAGCGCCTCGAAGAGCTGTACAAGAAGCGCCGCAACTGGGCGCCGCTGTTTGACTTGTACGCGGGGCAGCTGGACAGCGTCGACGCCGAGCGCAAGCTTGAGCTACAGCGAGAGATGGCCAAGCTGGCCGCCGAGCGACTGCAGCGGCAGGACGAGGCGATCCAGCTGTTCCAGGCGGTCCTCGAGGCGGACCCAGGTGACCGAGGCACGCTAGATCAGCTCGAGCGTCAGGCTGAGCGCGCCAAGAACTGGAAGGTCTTGGCCGAGGCTCTGGAGCGCCGAGTGGAGTTCGAAGAAGGCGAGAAAGAACGCCTCGCTGTGCTCCAGAAGCTCGGCGGCGTCTACGGCGAGCAGCTCTCGGATTTCGAAGGCGCCGCGCGCGCGTGGCATCGTGTATTAGAGTTACAACCTGGAAACAGCCGGGCGTTGCGCACGCTCCGTGACGCGTTCTTGGAGCGCGGCGCGTACCAAGAGCTAGAGCAGCTGTACGCGGGTCAGTCAGATTTCGACGGGCTCGCCGACGTGCTGAGTGGAGCCGCGGACAAGGCCAAAGATCCTGCGGTGAAGATCGATTTGTCTTACCGCGCGGCGCGTGTATTTGAAGCGCAGCTGGGCGCACCAGAGCGCGCGTTCCGCTCCTACGAGCGCATCTTGACCGCGGACCCAAGCGACGCTCGCGCGGCATCCGCGCTGATCCCGATCTACGAGGCTGACGAGAAGTGGGCGCGCCTGCCAGGGCTGTACGACGTGCTGCTGGCGAGCTCAGCGTCAGCTGACGAGCAGCTCGAGTTGTTGGCTAAGCTGGTTGAGGTGACCGGTTCAAAGCTGAACGATCGCAACGCCTCGGCGAAGTACGCGCGTAAAGCCTACGAGCTCGCGCCCGCCAGCCCGCAAGCCTTGTCGATCTTGGAAGAGAGCTGCCGGGCGGCGGGGAGCTGGGACACATTCGTCGAAGCCATCGAGGGTCGCCTGACTTCAGATGTAGAGATCCACGCGGCAGAGACGCGCACCCTGCAGCTCAAGCTGGCCCGCGTCTACGCTGAAGAGCTGAATCGCGTCGACGAGGCGGTCGCGTCATACAAGTCGCTCCTGGAAGCTGACCCTAGCGACGCAGACGCGGCGCTGGCGCTCGAAGAGATCCTACGCCGTGAGGGCAAGCGCGATGAGCTGCGTTGGCTGCTCGGGCTGCGCGTGGAGCACGCCGCGACGGACGCGGATCGGGTGCGCATTTTGGTTGAGTGGGCGACCCTAGAGGAAGAGGTGTTCGAGGAGCCCGCTCGGGCCGCCGAGCTGTACCGCAAGGTCCTGCACCTAGATCCAGCCGACGCCGTCGCGCTGCTCGGGTTGCCACGCCTGCTGGTCGCGGCCGAGGATTTCGCTGGCGCAGCTACGGTAATCGAGGGGCATCGGGACCAGCTCGCGGGCGTGGAGCGGGCGAAGCGCGAAGTGGAGCTGGCTGAGATCTATCTGGATCGCTTGTCGCGGCCTCAGGACGCGCTGGACGCAGCGGTGCGCGCGCTGGAGGCAGAGTCCGGCGACGCGCGGGCGATGCGGGTGCTTGAGCGTCTGGTGGAGGTCGACGCGACCAAGTCGCGCGCGGCTGAAGTCTTGGCTGCGGCGTATGCGTCAGGCGGTGAAGCTCGTCGCGAGGCGGAGGCGTTAGAGGTCATGCTCACAGGCGAGGCTGACGCCGGGGCACGCATGGCGCTGTTCGAGCGTCTGGCGGATGTCCACGAAGAGAAGCTGGGCGAATACAGCTCCGCGTTTGACGTGATGTTGCGCGCGGTTACTGATTACCCCACGGAACTACACTTGTGGAGTCGAGCTGACGCGCTGTCAGCGCTCTCGGGTCGCCCCACCGAGCTGGCAGAGACCTACCGCAGCGTGCTGACCGGCGAGCTTCCGTCGGAGGTCGTGGCCGAGCTCTGTGAGCGTGCCGCGGGCCTACATGAAGACAAGCTGGGAGATCCCCTGGGGGCTACCCCGTACTTGGAGAAGGTGCTGGCGACCAACCCCGGCAACGAGCGCGCCTTCGGTCGCCTCAAGGACATCCTCACCGCCGCAGAGCGCTGGGGAGAGCTTGAGGCGCTGTACGAGCGGGCGAGTCAAGCGACCGATGATCCGAGCCGCCGCGCGGATATGCTGGTCGAGGTCGCGCTGATCTGCGAAGAGATCATCGAGGACGCTGCCAAGGCCACCAAACACTACGAGCGCATCCTAGACATCGATCCGGTCCACGAAACGGCCCAGCGCTCGCTCGATCGGCTGTACGCTGCCCAAGAGCGCCACGAGGATCTGGCTCGCTTGCTTGAGCAGCGCCTTGAGACAGCGATCGGCGAAGAGCGCATCGCCTTCAAGAAGCGCTTGGCCGCGCTGCTGCTCGATCGCTTGCATCGGCCAGAAGCCGCGATTGAGCATGTCGAGACGGTGCTCGCCGAGGAGGTGAACGATTTTGAGGCGCGCGAGCTGGCAGAGAAGTTGCTCGGTATCGGCAGCCTCAAGGGCCGCGCGGCGCGCATGCTTGAAGTGGTCTACGATGCCCGCTCGGAGATCCGTGATTTAGTTCGCGTCCTGGCGGTGCAGCTGGACACCCTGAGCGCTGACAACGTCGAACTGGTCGACGAGCGCAAGCAGCTGCTGCGGCGCATCGCCGAGCTGCGCGACGAGGGCCTGCACGAGGACGAGGGCGCCCTGGATGCGTTGGCGGAGCTGGTGCCGCTAGACCCGCTTGATGTCGATTCCCGCGCCCGTTTGCTGGACGTTGGGCGGCGCGTGAACGCACACGCGCGGGTGGCCGAGGTCCTGTCCAAGGCGGCAGCCGCGGCCGAGGATAAAGGCCTCAAGGGCGAAATCTTGATGCAGGTCGCCCAGATCTACGAGGACCTGCTCGAAGATTCGGTCAACGCGGGGGCGACATATCGTCAGGTGCTCGAGCTCGACCGGGATGACCCGCTGGTGGCGTTGCCCGCGGCCCGTGCGCTGGAGCGCATCTGCGCTGCGGCAGAGCAGCACCAAGAGCTCGCCGAGATGCTGCGGATCCAGGTCAAGCTCGAAGTCGACGGGGACAAGCGCCGTGAACTCTGGGGCCGGCTGGGTGAGCTCAACCAGGGCGTATTGAACGACACCGCCGGTGCGATCGAAGCCTGGCGCGCGCGCCTCGAAGACAACCCGGTCGATGTCCAGGCGCTGCGCGCGCTCGACGGGCTCTACCAGAGCACCGAGCGCTGGCGCGACCTCGTGGATGTCCTAGAGCGACGAGCAGACGGCGGCGCGGAAGGGGACGAGCGACGGACCCTCTTGGTGCGCCGCGCGGAGACGCTGAGCGGCAAGCTCGAGAGCAACAGCGAGGCGATCGACGTCTGGCGAGCGGTCCAGGACGAGTTCGGACCATCCTTTGAGAGCCTTGAGGCGCTCGAGCGGCTCTACCAGCTCGCGGAGCGCTGGGACGAGCTGGCTGACGCCTATCAAACCCACCTCGATCTGGAGACCGAGACACCGGCGCGCCTCGACTTGCTCGCGAAGCTCGGCGAGCTGCGCGACGTACGCCTGTCCGACGTCGACGGAGCGCTGGAGGCTTACCGCGAGGCGCTGACCGTCGACAGCAAGCACCCCGGGAGCCGCGCGGCACTAGAGAAGCTGCTGGCTCACGATGAGGTAATGGCTAGGCGTGAGGCAGCGGCGATCCTCCGGCCCATCTACGAAGAAGAGGCGGATCACGAGCGCCTGCTCCAGGTGCTTGAGATTGAGATCAGCAGCGTTGAAGATCCTCTCGGAAAGCTTGGAGGGCTTGAGGCGGCGCTCCGCGTGGCTGACGAGTCCCTACGTGACCCAGCGCGAGCTTTTGGCTTTGCTGAGCGCGCGGTGCGGGCGGCGGCTGGGCACACTGAGCTCGGGCCGTGGCTTGAGCAGCTCGATCGCCTGGCGGCGGCCACCCAGAAGCAGCCCGCGCACGTGCAGCTACTATGTGAGATCGCGCCGGAGATCTTTGATGGCGAGGTCCAGCTCCGGATCACCCTCAAGATCGCTGAGCTCGCCCGCAACCAGCTCGGGGATCGCGAGCTGGCGCGCGAGTACTACTCCAAGGCGCTCGAGCTGCAGTCCGATGACCGCACGGCTCTAGTTGCGCTGGAGTCTCTCTACGAAGAAGCCGGAGATGGCCCGCGCCTGCTTGAGATACTGGAGCGGCGTGTCGAGGCAGCGGAGAGCGACACAGAGCGCAAAGAGCTGTTGTTTCGGCGCGCGCGCCTGCTCGCTGACGTGCTTGAAGAACAAGACCGCGCCATTGAGGTGTACGAGTCCATCCTCGATCTCGAGCTGGACCCCGTGGCCATCTCAGCGCTGGTGCTACTCTACTCGAAGGCGGAACGCTGGGACCAACTGATCGAGCTGTATCAGAGGCAGCTTGAGGCTCAGCCCGACGAAGCGCCGCGGCTCCACGTGGCGATCGCCAAGGTGGCCGCCGAACGCTTGAACGACCGGCCGCGTGCGTTCGAAGAAATTGAATCGGCGCTGGATGACGACGCTAGCTACGAGCCCGCGATCGCCGCGCTTGAGGCCTGGCTAGGCGAGGGTGAAGAGGCCGAGCATCGGGCTCGCGCTGCCTCGATGTTGGAGCCCGTCTATCTGCGACGCGCCGAGTTCTCCAAGGTGATGGGCACCATCGCCGCGCGCCTGGACTTCAGTCAGGATCCTGACGAGCGGCGGGAGCTGCTGACCCGGCTCGCTCAGCTGCACGAGGAGCAAGAAGAGGACTACCCCCAGGCTCTAGAGACCATGGCGAGGCTTCTCCACGAGGATATCGACGACGAGAACACCATCGCCGAGCTGGAGCGCCTCGCGAAGGTCGCCGGCGCGGAGCAGCGACTGGCAGAGATCTACGCCGCTGAGCTCGACGGCGAGGTGACTGACGAGAGCCGCTTGCGACTGGCTCGTCGCGCAGGCGAGCTCTTCTCTGGCTTGGGCCAGGACGCACAGGCGCTGCAGCACTACCGCAAGGCGCTGGCTTTTGAGCCCGAGAGCCGGGATTTCTTCGACGCGGTAGATGCCATCCTGACTCGCACGGGACACAGCGAGGAGCGCGTCGAACTGTATCGGGCCGCCCTCGACCACCGCTACGATCCTGCGGAGCGGCTGCAGACGCTGCACGTCATCGCGGAGCTACAGCGAGCGCAGCTCAAGCGACCTGAAGACGCCATCCAGACCTACGCTCAGGCGCTTGATGTCGACGCTACGGACGTCCGAGCGCTCGAGGCGCTCACCGAGTTGTATCGTGAGGCGGCGCGCTGGGAGGACCTAGCTGAGCTCTATTTACGCCGTGCGGAGTCAAACGCTGGCGCGAGCGGCGCGGTCTTTCGCCTTGAGCTAGCCAAGCTCTATAAGGGCGAGCTGAACGACACCGGTCGCGCTCTGGATCAGCTGCAGGACATCGTGACCACGTCGCCGGGCAATCAGCAGGCGGTGGCCGAACTTGAAGCGCTGCTTGACGACGCTGAGCACAAAGAGCGAGTGGTCGAGATCCTACGGCCCCTGTACGAGGAGTCAGACGACTGGCGCCGCCAGATCAAACTGAACGAGGACCGCTACGAGCTAGCCGAGGATCCCGCGGAGCGCGTGGCAGTGTTGCGAGAGACGGCGCGGCTATGGGAGGAGCGAGGCGCTGATCCGGTGCGCGCACGCCGCGCGCTGTCGGTCGCGTTCGAACTCGATCCCGACGACGCCGACGTGCGCCTCGAGTACCAGCGCCTCAGCGAGCAGACGGAGTCTTGGGACGAGCTCGCGGCCACCTACGACGCAGTCCTGGAGAAGCGTCCAGACATGCTGAGCGCGCGCGACGTACTTAATTACCTCGCGGAAGTACACGATCAACACCGTGATGATCCACGCTCGGCGCTCAACGCCTACGAGCGCGTGCGTCTGTTGGACGAGGGTGACATTGAGCCCGTCGAGAAGATCGAGCAGCTGGCGACGCTGCTCAGCGACTGGTCATCGCTGGTGCGCGTGCTGACCGCGAAGGCGGAGCTGGTGCTCGACGATGAAGACCGCGCCAGCATCTGGCGGCGAGTCGGCGAAGCCAAGCGTGACATGCTCGAAGACCGCGAAGGCGCGGTCGCGGCTTATGAGCGCGCCGTCGAGCTGGATCCCGAGAGCGCGTTCACCATCGACTGCTTGATCGAGCTGTACGAGACGGGCGGTGAACCCGCGCGCTTGGTGGAGCTGTATCAACAGCGCGTCGAGCTGTGCGACGAAGACGACCAGGAGCTGAGCTACGAGCTGCTCCTCGCGACCGCGAAGGTCTATCGGGAGCGCCTAGAGGACCGCCCGAGCGCGATCGACGCGCTGGGGCGTGCGCTCAGCTGCAAGCCAGGCGACAAAGCAGTGCTGCGCGAGCTGGATTCCCTGTACCGTGCGGAAGAGCGTTGGCCGGAGTTATTGGATAACCTCAAGCTAGAGGCCAGCACAGAAGAAGACCAAGCCACGCGCGCTGAGCTGCGCAAGCAAATGGGCGACATCCTGGCGTCGAAGCTCTCGAGCTTCGATGAGGCCCTAGAAGCCTATAGGCTCGTGCTGGACGAAGCGGCTGAAGACGCGGCTGCGCGCGCGGCGGTGCGCAAGCTAGGTGAGGAACACGAAGATCTGCGCCAAGCGGTGGCTGAAATCTTGGTGCCAGTGCTGCGACAGGTAGCCGCTCACGGTGAGCTGGTGGAGGTGCTGGAGCTGCGGCTGAGCGTCGAGACCGATCCCGCGAGGCGTGGGGAGACGCTGCGCACCATCGGGCTGGTCTTCGAGATCAACTTGGAGCAGCCGGGCAAAGCGCTGGAGGCCTTGTTGCGTGCGCTGAGCGAGACGCCTGAGGTGGTCGAGCTACACGACGACGTCGAGCGCTTGGCGGAAGCGAGCGCGGGCTTCGCGGCCTACGCCACGGCTCTGGAAGAGCGGGCGGGCGCCACGTTCGACCCCGATCTGGTCAAGGATCTGTTCTCCAGGCTAGGGCGGGTGGCTGAGGAGCAGCTCAAGGATCCAAAGCGCGCCGTCGAAGCCTACACCCGCGCCGTTGAGCAAGCGGGCGATCAGCCCGACCTGCTAGCGGCGCTAGACCGCCTCTACGAAAAGCTCGGCGACCACCAGTCGCTGGCCGACGTCCTAGAGCGTCGCGCGCTGCTCGCGGCCAGTGAGGAGACCCAAGCCGATATTTATTTCCGCTTGGCAACAGTACAGATCGATGAGTTCAAGGAGCCAGCGCGTGGCCTGGGCTCGCTGCGCATGGCGCTTGAGCGAGCGCCGGGGCACGAAGCCTCGGCTAAGGCGCTCGAAGGCCTAACCAGCGATCGGGAGCTGTTCGAGGAGGTCGCCGAGCTCCTGGAGGAGGTCTACCGCCGGTCGTCGCGCACCTCGGAGCTCGCGGCGCTGTATGAGAAGCGGGTTGGCTTCGCAGACTCGGCCGCGGATCGTATCGAGATGCGCCGCAGCCTGGCCAAGGTGCTCGAGGACGACTGCCAGGATCCAGCGGGCGCTCAGCGGGTTCTGCAGCTCGGGCTCCAGGATGATCCGAGCGACGCGCTGTTGTTGAGCGAGCTAGAGCGCCTAGCGCCCATCACCAGCAACTGGGAGGGCGCCGCCGCGACGCTGCGTGACGCCATCGGCAGCAAGCCGGACCTGGCCCCTGAGGTGGCTTCCGAGCTGTGTGTGAAGGTCGCGATTTGGTATCGCGACAAGGTGGAAGACGCCGCGGCTGCGGAGGCGGCGCTGGTCAAGGCGCTGGAGTTTGAGGCCGAGGACGACGAGGTGCTGGTTCAGCTGGAGCAACTCCAAGGCGCCTCGGGGCGTGAGCTCGACCTGATCGCGACGTTGCGCCGCCGCGCCAAGTTGCAGTCCGACTTCGAGGCTCGTGAGGGGCTCTTCCAGCGCGCCAAAGCGCTGGCAGACGCTAGCGCCAACGCGGAGCTGAGTGAGGCGCTGCTGCGCGAGCTGCTCGGCTTGGATGACACCAACCTGTGGGCGCTGGCCGCGCTGACTGAGCTGCGGGAGGCCGCTGAGGACTACCAGGAGACGTTCGATCTATTGGTGCGCCGCGCCGAGCTTCGAGCCGACGCGGGCGTTCTGCGTGAACTACGTTTGCGCGCGGCAACAATAGCCCAGGAGCAGCTGAAGGACGTGCCGCGCGCCATCGAGCTGTTCGAGCACCTGTTCGAAGACGAACCAACCGACACGCAGGCGTCCAACGCGCTGCGCGGGTTGCTCGCCCAGGCAGAGCGCTGGGATCAACTGGGGCGGCTGCTAGAGCGGCTGGTCGACATCGCGGACGCTCCGTCAGAGCGCAGCGCACTCAGGCTCGAGCTCGCGCGCCTCAACCGTGAGCGCTTTGAGCTGCCGGATGTCGCGATTGAGCTGATGCGCGCCGTGCTTGATGACGACCCCAGCCGCTCGGAGGCAGTGGTGGTGCTGAGCGAGTTGTATGAGCAGACCGACCGCGACGAAGAGCTGGCTGAGCTCTTGAAGGAGCAGACCGTGGCGGCAAAGGAGCGCGGCGACACAGAAGCCGAGCTCACCTTCGAGGTGCGCCTCGGAGAGATCTACGAGTCACGCCTTGGCGACCGCGGGAAGGCCATCGCGACCTACACCTCGGTGCTCGATCGCGATGGAACCCACAGCGGCGCGCTGGAGTCTCTCGCGCGGCTCTACCAAGCACAGGGTGAACACCGCCAGGCTGCCGAGATGCTGAGTCGCTTACTCGACCAGAGCAGCGGCGCGGAGGCGCTGAAGTTGGCGGCCGCGCTGGCTGACGTGTACGAGACCCTGGACGACGCCGAGGCCTCAGCTGGGGCGCTTGAGCGCGGACTTAGCCACGATAAGCGCCACGCCGAGCTGCGCGAGCGGCTGAGTGCGCTGTACACCAAACTTTCCGCGTGGGAAAAACTCGCGGCGCACATCGCTGAAGACGCCGAGGCGGCTGAGGACGTTGAGGTCAAGGTCTCGCTCTTGGTCAGGGCGGCGACGCTTCACGCCAAGCAGCGCTTGGACATGGCTGCCAGCGCCGAGATGCTGGAGCGCGCCAGCGCGCTCAAGCCAGACGATCGCGACCTGATGCTGTCACTGTGCGACGCTTATAGCGGTTCGGGTCGTGGCAAGGCGGCGGTAGAGGTGCTCGAGCGCATCGTCGAGAGCTACGCTGGGAAACGCTCAAAGGAGCTTGGCGACATCCATCGCCGGCTCGCGACCGCCTACCTGGCAGACGGAGAGCGCGAGCGAGCGCTCGAGGAGCTGGACAAGGCGTTCCGCATCGAGCCGGGCAACGTGAGCGTGTTGAAGCAGCTGGGTAGCGTCAGCCTGGAGACGGGCGATCTGAAGAAGGCCCAGCAGATGTTCCGCGCGCTACTCCTACAAAAGCTGGATGACGACTCGCCCATCACCAAAGCTGAGGTGTTCATGAACCTGGGGCGCGTGCACCACGCCATGGGCGAGAAGCCTAAGGCGACGCAGATGTTGGAGCGCGCCATTCAGGCAGACTCAAACCTCGAGGAAGCAAAGCAGCTCCTTGAGGAGATCAAGGGCTGAGCCCCTGCCGGGCAGCTCCCTAGCAGGCGCAGTCGGGTGCTGAACTCCGCCACCACCGAGCCGTCGCAGCCGGCGTCGCCCGCCAGCGTAGAGCCAGCGCGCCGCGGCGCGCGCGGTCGAGGGGTCGGCGGCGCGGCGCGCCTGGTGCTCGGCTGGTTGCTCGGGTGCTTGGTGCGCGCCTGGGTCGGCACGCTGCGCTTGGAGCTGCGCGGCACACTGCCGAGCGGCCCGTGTGTGTTGGCGTTCTGGCACGGCGAGCAGCTCCCGCTGCTGAAATTACCGCGCACCAAGCGCACGCATTTGCTGGTCAGTCATTCCCGGGATGGTCAGCTGCAGTGCGGCGTGATGCGGGCCCTTGGCTTTCGCGTGCATCGGGGCTCTTCCAGCCGAGGCGGCAGCGAGGGGCTACGTCGCTTGGTCCGTCAGCTAAAAAACCGCACGGAAGCGGATAGTGACGTCGCGCTCGCCGTCGACGGGCCTCGCGGTCCGCTACATGAGGCTAAAGCGGGCGCTGTGCTCGCGGCGCAGCTAGCTGGTGCCGCCTTGGTCCCGCTCGGGGCGTCCGCCCGGCGCAGCGTGCGGCTGGGCACCTGGGATCAGTTCATGTTGCCGCTCCCGTTCTCGCGGGTGACGTTGGTGGTCGGTGAGGCGGTGCCCACAGCAGAGCGCTCTGCCCGCGCGCTGACGGCGGCTATCAACGCATGCTCCAGGGCTGCGGCGCTGGAGGCGAACGAAGCTCTGAGCACGGGGCTCGCGATATGACGACCCTGGCGGCGATCGACGGCGAAATACTGCTGCCCGAGCACGCCAAGGTGAGCGTCTTTGATCGCGGCTTCTTGTACGGCGACTCGGTGTTCGAGACCGTCCGCACGTACTCTGGGCTACCGTACGCGCTGCGCGAGCACCTCGGGCGCCTGGCGAGCAGCGCTGATCGGGTGGGCATTCAGCTGCCAATTTCCCTGGGGCAATTTGAGGAAGAGGTGCGGCTGGTCGTCGAGCGCGCCGGGAACCCGGAGAGCTACATCCGGTTGATGGTCACTCGCGGTTCGGGGGAGCTCGGCCTCTCGCCGGGGCTGGCGGTGGCGCCGCTCAGGCTGGTGTTGGTCACCGAACTCAAGCCGCCGAGCGCGGCCACCTACGCCGCTGGGATCGCGGTGATCTGCCACCACACTCGGCGAGCCACCGACTGCACGCTGGCTGAAGGCGCCAAGGTAGGTAACTACCTAGCCAGCGTCTTGGCGCTGCGTGAGGCCGCGGAGCGGGGCGCCGCTGAGGCGCTGATCGTGGACGGGGACGGCAAGGTGGTGGAGGGCGCGACCTCAAACGTGTTCTTCGTGCGCGCTGGAGTGCTCACCACCCCCCCTGAATCTGCCGGGATCTTAGCCGGTATCACGCGGGCAGGGCTGCTGGCGGCTGCCCGCGAGCTAGGCATCGAGGTGCGCTTTCAGGCGCCTAGCGTGGCGGATTTGCAGGCGGCGGACGAGGTGTTCATCTCGTCATCCATTCGGGAAGTGCTGGCCGTGGTGCAGGTGGACGGAGTGGCTGTCGCCAGTGGTCGACCCGGGCCCACGACTGAACGGTTGCTGGTAAGATTTCGTGAGAACGTTAGAAAAAAGCTGGGTCTGGGCTGATGCTGCGGTTCTGCGGCACGTCGCGGGAAGTAGCTCGGGCTGACTCGCGTACGATGGCTGCGGTGCTGTGTGGGGCACCCGCCGGTTTGGCTCTACCAGTCAACGCTTGAGTTAACGCCCGCACCAAGTGCGGCTTGCGAGGTCTACCTATGAACGCTTTCAAATTCCTATCTGGTCGCGCCTCCGCGGGTGCGTCGTTGTTCACCCTCAGCTGCCTGGCTCTCGGCATCCTGGTTGGCACCTCGGGTTGCGCAGAGTGCACCGAGAACGACGCAGGGGGCGTCACCTGCAAGTCGCTGAAGTACGTGCAGGCCAGCGAACCCAAGGTGAGCCGAGTGAACTACCAGCCCGGTGGCTCCCTGGACGTCAGCACCGTCAACGGCAAGATCACCATCGTCAACGGCTCTGAGGACACCATCGTGGTGGAGACCACGCCGCGCACGGGTAAAGCCCACGACACGCCGGACGAGGAGTTCACGGCGACGCTGACGGATCTGAACGGGCGCACCCAGGTCAGCGGCGACGATTTCGGTAACGCCGTGGTGAGGGCACCAGGTGGCGGCGTCGATTCGGTGGCGGTGATCGTCCGCTTGCCGTCGGGCTTCAACGGCACGATCAAGCTGAATCAGGGCAACGGCGCCACCCAAGTTGACGGGGTGCAGGGCGCGACAGCCCTCGACATCTTCAGCGACAACGGCTCTTGTCAGATCCGTGGGGCAACAAGCATAACCTCGACTCGCGTCCACTGCGACAACGGCGGCGTAGAGGTCACCGGCGTCGCTGACGGCGTGGACATCCTGGCTGGCAACGGCGATCTATTCGTCGAGGTGCAGTCACCAGGCGGCGCCGGTGGGACCATCACGGCCGAGAACGGAGACATCGATTTGGCCGTCCCCGAGGCTGCGAGCTTCAGTGTTCAGGCCACAGCTGGTGAGGCGGTTGACTTTGGCAACCCCCAGAGCTGCGGGGTGCAGGAGGCGGCGGTCAACTCCAAGACGCTGACCTGTGGCGCTGGCGGAGCCAACTACGTGGTCACCGCCCAAGGCTCAGGGGCTTCCGTGCGGGTCAGCTACTGAGCCGCGGCCCCCTCTGGGCGGCCCAAGACCGCGTGTCACGCTCGACGGCCAGCGCTGCCTGGCCGTAGCGACCATCCCCAGCACGAGCACAGCCCGACCAGCGGTCGCTCGAGACCGGCGTCGGGCTGTCGCTGGTTTGTCCAGTGAGCTCGCCGCAGCGCTGCTCATCTACCGTAGCGCCCCTCAGCCTGAGGGGCGCGAGCCTACCACTCGTTGTCGACGACCGACGGCGTCGCAGCGCTGGGTTCACCCGGGGGATCACCACCGCTGCTCTCCTCTAGGCCGCCCGCCGACGCTGCTCCCTCGTTGCCTGCAGCAGCCTCGGTCGCGTGAGCCTCCGCAGGTTGGGTCGCCGTAGCGGGTGCAGCCGCTTCAGCGGTCGCCGGGTCATCAGCCCCCTGCTCAGGCGTCTCCACCGGGAGCCCACGACCGGGGATCGGGATGCGGAGCGCCCCGCCGTCCCGCGCGGCCATCAGGCTGAGTGATTTATGAAAAAATCCACGTAGAAATTCGACGTCGCTGGGAGGGTTGGTGATCAGACCGCTTGAATCGATCACGGTCATCACGGCCGCCACCTCTAGCGCCTTCTGCTCGCCCTCCCGGGCCAGCACGCTCAGCGCTGCGTCCTTCATGCTGCGCAGCAGGTCTTCTTTGCGCTGCGGCGAGAAATAGCGATCCGTCGCCTCTAGCACCTTCGCGTCGATCACCTCGCGCAGCTCCTCGGGGGTGGGATCCCTCCCGGGCTCCAGCCCAAGGCCGATCTCGAGCAGTAGCTCATCGAGGGCAGGTTTCGTGGGGAACCACGCGCGGAACTCCGGCAGCTGATGTAGCACGCCGGAGTGCTGCGCCATTTCTTGCGCGTCTTCCAGCGCGAGCTCCAGGCCCTCCTCGTCGAAGGGGTGCGCGGGCGCGCTCGCGGGCGCTGGTTCGATCAGCTCTGCCGCGCGCTTCAAGCCCAGGGGCTCTGGGGTGTGGTTGGCTAGGTGCGCCGCGCGACAGCTCGCGATTCGGGCTCGGGCCCACGCTACGGGCACCTTGACGGGCTTGTAGCCCGCGCCTTGGATCAGCCTGTCTGTCGCCTCGCGGAGCGCGCTGGCGGAGAAATCGCCAGTTTCTATGCGGAAAATTCCGGAGCTATCGTGCGCGAAGCTGAAGCAGGCGCGATAGCGCCCCGCTGGCGCGCGCGTGGCGATGACGATGGCGAACGTCCCGCTGCCGTCCGGCGCCATCAACCAGGCCTCCCAGGTGCGCTTGGCCTCTGCCTTGGTGGGGCGCGCGACGCGCTTGTCTGTCGGGATGGCGACGCCGCGTGCCTTGAGCACGTTCAGCGCGCGGCGCGCTGTCTTGCGCACCGCCGTGGCGCTGCTGTCCGCCGCGACGCGCACGGCGGCGGCGTTGCCCGCCGCGACCCACGCGTCGACTAGCGCTGGCGCGTGGGCGCCAGCCTCGGTGAGCGCTGCGAGCGCCTGGTCGGCGCTGGCGCTGACGAGTTGAGCTGAGAAGCTCGGTTGTGACTTGCTCATGAATTGCTCCTGTAAATTACCGCGACTAGTCGGCGACGTGGGCGATAGCGTCAATTTCCACGCGGACGCCTTTGGGGAGGCCGGCGACTTGAACGGTGGCACGCGCTGGTGGGTCGTGGTCGAAGTAGGTCGCGTAGGTCGCGTTCATCTCCGCGAAGTCGGCCATATCTGTGAGGAAAATAGTTGTCTTGACGATGTGCTTGTAGTCGGCGCCGGCGGCGCGTAGCACTCCGCCGAGGTTCTGCATGACTTGGGTGGTCTCTTGGCTGATGGACCCGCTGACCAGCTCGCCGCTGTGTGGATCGAGCGGGATCTGTCCGCTCAAGAACAACAGGTCGCCGCTCCGGATCGCCTGGCTATACGGGCCGATGGCTGCTGGAGCGTCGGCGGTACGGATCACGTTGGTCGGCGATTGCTGTAGTTTAGTCATGTTGTGCCTTGGCTTGGTCGGAGGGGAGCCTAGTCGAGCTTGCGCCGGCCATCTATCGCACGCCCGAGCGTGATCATGTCAGCGAACTCCAAGTCACCACCGTGAGGTACGCCGCTGGCGATACGCGTCAGTCGCACGCGGCTCCCCAGCTCGCGAGCCAGCAAGAGCGCCGTGGCTTCGCCGTCCACCGACGGAGGCGTGGCGACGATGATTTCCTCAACTGCGTCTTGCTCGATGCGCGCCTGCAGCTCACGTAAGGGCAGATCTGCGGGGCCAACGCCGTCCAGCGGTGAAAGCAGGCGGCCCAGGACAAAATAGCGCCCGCGCATGGCGCCGCTGCGCTCGAACGCGATGAGATCTTGGACCCTCGCGACCACACACAGCAGGCGCTGGTCGCGGCGTTGGTCGCGGCACACCAGACACTCTGCGTGACCAGCGGCGTCCAGCTCGGCGATGTTTCCGCAGCGCACGCAGGCGCGGATCCGCTCACCTAGGCTGGTCAGCTCCGAGCCAAGGCGCGGCGCGAGATCGCCCCCGTCGCCGATCAGGTGGAGCGCGTAGCGCTGCGCGGTCTTCTCGCCCACGCCGGGTAAGCGCGCGAGCAAGTGGACCAGCCTGCTCAGACTCTCCGGCAACATGACTACCTGCCGTCCGCGGCGCTGGGGACAAGCGAAGCCGCCGAGCTCGCCTGAGGGATCGCTGAGCGCCAGCGCAGCTCGCGGCGACGCTCCGCGAGACGTGCGTGGCTGGGCTGCAGGCTGATCTCGCACATCGCGTGGTTTTGCCGTTCACTCGGGCGCGACGCAAGCATCACTCGTGGGGGAGGACGCGTTTCACGCGGGCTCCTAGCAAGCGCTCTGCGGCCTTGACTAGTGGGTGATTCTTTGCGCGGTCGATGGCCTGCAAGCGCTCGCGCTCACGGCGCTCCGCTTCCAGTGTCGCGACGGTATGTAGCGACTGATCGGGTTGGTCGAACTCGAACTGAAGCTCGGGTGCTCGACCAAACAGCGCCTCGCCGAAGGTGAGGATGGCTTGCTTCGACTCCTCGGAGTCCGCTCGGCCGCGGAACACCGTCTGCCGATCAAAGCCCAGGCGGATGCGCTCTGGCCCAAGCTCCAGCAGCATGGCGTGGTTGAGCACCGCGGCGAGATCGGCCCGCGCCTCACGCATGGGCTGCAGCAGCGCCGCCCACTGCTCCAGCTTCTTCAGGTGGTCGGGCGCCGGCGGGGGGAGCTTGCGCGCGCGCTCCAAGATCTCGGCCAGGTCGATGTCAGCCGCGTCTCTTCGCGGCTTCGTAGTCGCAGCGCGCGGCCGCTGGGACGGGTAACCCGATGTCCCAGTCGACCCAGCCGCCGCCGCGGGCGCGGAGCTCACGGGCCTCGGGGGTGGGGGGGCGCTGGGAGATGCAGCAGAGCTCGGGGGTGGGGGGGCGGCGCTGGCAGGCGCTGGCTGTTGGGACGCCGCGACCGGTGGTGGCGCCTCATCGCGTGCCAACTCAGTAGGCGCCGTCGCTGGCGGCGCGTGTCCCCCCTGATCTGGCGCTGGGTCTGGCTTCAGCTCGGGGGGGCGCTGGACAGTATTGCCACGGGGAAACGTGGGTTGCGCCGCGCTGGCTCGAGCAGCCGCTGGGGGTTCGTCATCACGCTCCGCGGTCGCCAACCCCCCCGAGCTCGGGCTGCGCGGATCGCGGTTGCGCGGGCGGCTCGGCGCCGGAGCTCCAGGGCCACGTTGGGGCGCAGCGCCGCGGCCGCCGCTGAGGCGCCGCTCCAGCGAGCCCAGCCGGTCGATCAAATCATCGATCGGCAGCAGCGGCGGGCGCCTCGCCAACCGCACCAGCAACATCTCTAGCGCCGCGCGTGGCTGAGCGCCCCGCACCACGTCGTCGTATCCTCGCGAAAACCCCTGGTGCAAGCGCACGAGGTCGTCGGTGGCCGCGACCTTGGACAGCGACATCACGTCCTCCAGCTCCTCTTGGGCCAAATCGAGCAGGGCATCTGGGGAGCTGACCACCTTGGCGACCACTAGGTTGCGTAGCAGCCCCAGCAGGTCGCGCGTGACGTGCGCGATGTCATTTCCGCGTTCAGCCACCTTGGCGATGGTCTCCAGGCAACCGGCGGCGTCGCCCTCGACTAGGCTGCGGGCGATGTCATTTAGGACCTTGTGGCTGGCGACGCCGAGCACCTCCGCGACGCCTTGAGCTGTCAGCTGGGCATCGCCCACGGCGAGCACTTGATCCAGCTTGCTCATGGCGTCGCGCATCGACCCCGCGGCTTCGCGGGCGATGATGCTGAGCGCGCCATCTTCCGCGGGGATCTTCTCTTGATCCAAGACGTGACGCAGCCGCGCCACCATTTGCAGCGTGTTGATCAGCTTGAAGTCGAAGCGCTGAACGCGACTCAGGATGGTGATTGGGACCTTATGGACCTCGGTCGTCGCGAAGATGAATTTTACGTGATCCGGGGGCTCTTCTAGCGTCTTTAGGAAGGCGTTCCAGGCGTGGGAGGAGAGCATATGCACCTCGTCCACGATCACGATCTTCGAGCGATCACGCTGCGGACGGTATGGCAGGCTGTCTTGCAGCCGCCGTACGTCGTCGACGCTGCTGTGGCTCGCGCCGTCGATCTCAAGCACGTCCACGTCCTTGCCGTCGGCGATCTCCAGACAGGCCGCGCATTTCAGGCACGGAGCGGCGGTCGGGCCTGGATCGACACCGGGCTGAGCGCTAGCGGGGTCGCCCATGCAGTTGAGCGCCTTGGCTAGAATGCGGGCGCTGGTGGTCTTCCCAACACCCCGGACCCCTGTGAACAAGAAAGCGTGGGCTACGCGACCGCTGGCGATGGCGCCAGCCAGGGTGCGCGCTACATGGTCCTGTCCGACCAAGTCGCTGAAACCCATCGGTCGATACTTGCGGGCCAAGACCACGTAACTCATTGCGCTTCGGAAGTAGCAGATCGCAGGTTTGGTCTCCAGCTTGGCTGCTCGCTCGGCGCCAACGCGCGCGGGTGGCGCTGAATCATCGGCTAGCTGCGGGCGTCGCTGAAGTGCTGGCGCCGCGCGCCGACCTGATATGCTGCCGCGTGCCTCTTCTACGAGCTGTGCTGCGCGGTGTGGATCGGTCCTCAGTCAGGTCGTGGAGCGCGCTCGCGCTGTCTGCGGTGCTCGCGCAGGCCTCGGTCGCCTGCTCAGGTGCGAAGCCCTCGCCAGTGACCGCAGGTGAGCCGGCACCACGCGCAAGCGCTGCGCCCGCCAGCGCCGCGACCGTCAGCAGCGAGCCAACAACGCCGCAGCCGCCAGCCATCACGCCACCTGAGTTGGTCGCTCTGCAGCCCAACTTCGCGCTGAGCCAAGACTTCAACCTCGAGATCAAGTTCCCCACGCTCGGACAGCGCATCCCCAGCGCCAAGGCCAGCAAGTACAAGGCGCGGCTGCAGCTGGATGGGGCTCCGCGCGGCACCGAGGTCATGCTGCGCTTGGACGACAACCAGCCGCGGCAGATCGACCCAGCCAAGCCGATCGAGTTGTCGCGGCTGTTGGACGCGGATCAGGAGCTAGGCCCAGGCGAGCACCTGCTGTTCGCGGTCGCGCTGGATCAAGCCAAGCAGCCGCTGTCTCCCCGGCCCGAGTGGTCTCGGGGGCCTGTGACCGCCGTTCGCTTTGGGATCGACACCTCTGAGGTCACCCCGTCACGCGCGCCGGTCGCCCGGGTGCTGTCTCCACGCGGTACCTTCAACGGCCAGGCCAGCGCGGCCTCCGCGCAGATCGACCTCAGCGTGAGCCCAGCGCTGGGGCGCGGCGAGGCTCAGCGAGCGCGGCTACGCGTCAGCGGTGAGGGTGTGCTGGTCGAGCGCGAACTGAGCGCGCTGGTGCCGTTTTCGCTGAAGGGCCTGCGCAGCGGGGACTACCGCGTGGAGCTTGAATTGCTGACCGCCGACGGCAGCCTGATCTCAGGGTTCGGTAGCCGCGACGCCCAGACGATCACCGTGAACCTCGACGCGCCGCTGCCCGAGACCCCGTAGTTCAGCGAGGCTCGCAGGCGGGCCCGGGGGTGGGTCGGGCAGAACGCAGTGTGTTCGGCGCTGCGCAGCGCGAGCCGCTTGAGGTCAGAGTTTGGCGCGACAAAGTCGGCTGCGACAGGTCCCACAGCGTGGGATTCGCGACGCTACCAGGGCGCTGACGACAGCTGACGCCGCTGCGGAGCGAAAGCGTGTATTGTGGCGGTCAGCGCTGGCAGCTGAATGAACTCCCCTTTCCTGTGCGGAATGGCCGTTGCGTGGGCCTTGACCAAGATCGCCGTGGGGGCGTTCTTTCTGCTGACTTACGCTTATCGCCGGCGAGAAGCCGAGTATTTGCTGTTCGCCCTGCTGTGCTTCGCGGTGGCGATAGACAGCGCCGGGATCGCGTGGGCCTATGGCGTCACCAATCCCGTGGATTGGTTCCGTGCGGCACGTCTCTCCCATACGGGAGCCATCGCCGCTGCAGCGCTAGACCTACACTTTGTCATGCGCTACACCGGCGTTCAGAGCAAGCGCATGGTCTGGACGTCTTACGCGTTGACCGCTGGGTTCTTGGTGCTGAACGCCTCGGGTCACTGGTTTGATGAGAGCAGTCCGCAGGTGGTCACGACCATGCTGTTCGGGGCGTCTGTCTCCCACGTCGCCGTCACCCCGACCACGCCCGCGAGCTTGTTCTACCTCGTCGCCTCAGCGCAGCTGGTGGGCGGCTTTGTCCTGCTGTTGCGCGCCTTTGTTGGCGGGCAACGCGAAGCTGGTTGGGTCATGGTGGGTGGGGGGATTCTGCTGCTCACCGTGCTGAACGATATCTTGCTGACGACCGGCCTGCTGTCCAGCGTCTATTTGGTTCCGCACGGATTTTTAATCTACATCTTCGCGATCGCGACCACGCTCCCGCTGCGTTACAAGTCGAAGGATCAGCAGCTGGAGGTCGCCACCAGCGACCTGGCGCAGGCCGCAGAAGAGCTTAGAAACAGCTACGTTGAGCTACAAGTAGTCCAGGATCGCCTGACGGGTAAGGAGCAGCTCGCCCAGGTCGGTGAGCTAGCGGCGGCGATCGCCCACGAAGTGCGCAACCCCCTCGCGATCATCGTCAACGCCTGCGCGAGCCTGCGTCGCTCGCAGCTGCCGGACAGCGATCGCACGATGTTACTCGGCATCGTAGAGGAGGAAGCGGCGCGGCTAAACCGCCTGGTCACCGATCTCCTACGCTTCGCGCGGCCAGTCAAGGTTAACCGCTCACCGGTGGCGATGACGGTGCTGCTCCAGCGCGCCGAGGCGCGGCTGGTTGATGGCTGCGAGCTACGCCTCGACATCAGCGACGAGCCCGACGTTCAGACGGTGTGGGCTGACCCGGGCCTCTTGCCGTTGGTGTTCGAAAACCTAGTCGCGAACGCCTGTCAGGCCATGCGCGACGGCGGGATCATTAAAATAGCCGCGCGGATTTCCGATGAGACTGGCAAGCCCATGGTGCGCATAACCATCTCCGACTCTGGTCATGGCATGGACGACGACGTGATGAGCCGGGCGACCGATCCGTTCTTCACCACCCGGCCGAGCGGCACGGGGTTAGGCTTGCCGATCGTGGAGCGCATCGTGCGCGCTCACGGCGGGCAGCTGGACATCACGAGTGAGCCCAAGGCCGGCACGGACATCAGCCTGTCGCTGCCCGTGGGTAAACCCGGAGAAGACCGAGAGGAGTTGCCACCGCATCTCCAGCGCCTGATCGCGGCGGCGCGCAAGAACACCTAGCCCCCCTAGCCAGGCTGGTTGACTTTGAGGCGGTGTGTGGCCTCGTATGCGGCAATAGTAGCTTCGTGACTCGCGCGCTGAGCTGCGAGGGAAAATGAGAAGACCAACAGCATGACCTCAGATTTTCAGCCCGCACCACCTCGCATCGTGGGCAGCACGGGCCAGGAGTTCGGGCGTTTCCGTGCAGTTCCTCGCTGCACCAGCCTCCTCGGAGCGCCCTACAAAGGGCTGCCGCGCTGCGTGCGTCGAGCGCGCCTGAAAGAGTGGCAGGCGGTGCAGCTGAGCACTCCGGAGCTGTTCGTTAACTTAGCGCTGTTCGACGCGAAGCTGATCAGCCTGGTGCAGGTCAAGATCTACGATCGCGTCCGCGCTGAGAAGTACGTGTTCGAGCGCAAGCTTCCGCCAGGACAAATGCAGATCGCAGGCTCGCTGTACAACAGCAAGAACGTGTACGACGGGCGTGACGCGCTGCTGTGCTTCGACAACCACGTCGAAGACCAGCGCATCCACGTCGTGCTTGACCTGGCGCGAGGCGAGCGCGACCGGGCTGGCGAGGGTCGACCCAGGATCAGCGGCCGCTTCTCGCTGTACTACGACGCAGGGGCGCCCCAGGTCGTGAGCCAGCCGTTCGCTAGTGGAGGTATGTATTCTCACAAGGGAATGTTCCCAGTCTCTGGCTACCTGGCGCTCGGCCATCGCCGAATAGAGCTGTCCCCCGCGCGCAGCCTGGCGCTGCTAGATGATCACAAGGGTTACTACCCCTACGTGATGCGCTGGGACTGGCTGACTAGCGCCAAAGTCTGCGACGACGGTGTGCCGCGGGGCTTTAACCTGACTCGGAATCAGTGCAGCGAGCCCGAGCGCTATAACGAGAACTGCGTCTGGGAGGGCGACCGAGTCGGCGCGTTGCCGTCAGTCCAGTTTGAGTACCTGCGCCGGGGCACCAGCTCGGAGACTTGGCGGGTGACCGATCGAGAGGGCAGGGTAGATGTCGTGTTCACGCCGAGCGTGCCCGGTGACGTGCGGGTCAACGCGCTGGTGGTGGAGAGCCGCTACCGCGGCCCGTTCGGCGGCATCGAGGGCCACTTGGCGCCGACTGGCCTCCCCGAATTGAAGCTCTCGGGTTGGTTCGGGATGGGGGAAGACTTCTACTTGCGCTGTTGAGCGTCGCGCCACTCGGCCAGCTCCGCGAGGCACCAGGCGCCAGTCGGTGTGGTCTCCGCGTTGGTGAGCAGCGTCGCGATCCCCTCCAAGTTTTTGTCGATGATGGCTTGATGACGCGCGCTAAAGCCTGGGGCTTGGGCTTGTGCGGCGTCAGCCTCGAGCATGCGTCGGTAAAGCTCAGCGACAGGGACGAACGCGTGGACCGCGAGGAGCACGCCATACAGCGGCCTCGGGTCAGGGCGCACCGGGGAGGAGAACAGCGGTTCGAAGGCGTTCTTGAGCAGGGCGTCCTGGGCGAAGAGCGCGTTGATCTTGTTGTGGCAGAACTCATGGACTATCGCCTCCGTCAGCGTCATTTGGTCTGGATGGAGGCTCACGTAGGCGGCGCCGATGGCTTCTGCGTATGAGGCGCTCAGGTGTCGCTCCGTGTGGAAACCCACAGGGTGGTAGGCGTGCATCACCAACTGCATCTCGGCGGCGAGCTCGGGGTAGTAGCGCTCAACCAGGTCGAATCCCGTGGCCAGGGTCGTGGCCCACTCCTCGGCGCTGCGCCCGCCTAGATCGAGCGTGTTGCCGTCCTTGTCGGGGTGGGCCTCCTGATCTGCCAGTGGGTTGTTGTCGGTGGTGACGAGGGCGATGCCGCCGCTGATCGGGAAGTGCACGCGCTGGATCGTCGCCGGGACGTCGGGGAGCGCGTCACTTGGCGTGCTAGCCAACGTGGTGAGCTGAGACCGATCCAGGGTCGTGGTGCCCGGCGAGAACACCAGCTGCGCGGGCATCAAACCAAGACGGGTGCCTGCAGCGAGCTCGATCGTCAGGCCCAGGCCCACCAGGTAGACGCGCTCAGTGTCCTTGCTGAGCTGCACCCCGCCGCTTGGCAGCTCGTCGGCGAGCCAGAGCTCCAGCCAGAGCAAGTTCGTGAGCTCGCGCAGCATCGTGTCGAGGCGATGCACCTCGCCGTCGCCCCACAGCTCGCGATGCAGACATCTGATCAGCACGGAAACAGCCGGCCGTCGCAGCGTGGCGTACACTAGCCCTGCTTTTGGGCCACGCAGCAGGCCTAGGAAACGCGCGCGAGCGTCGGCGAAGCCATCAAAGAGCGGCGCTGGGAAGCGACCCATGGGGATCTGCGCGAGATCCCGCGCGCAGACTTTCAGGTAGCCGCCTAGAATGCGGCGCGCGGTGGTAGACCCTGCGCGAGGCAGGGTTAGATCGGCGGGCGAGTCAAGCATCTGGACGCAGCATGCCGTAGTTCGAAGCGGGATCCAGCGCGGTGTGCGCCGCGGGCGCATAAGCCTCGAGCACGACGCCTGGCGGCAGCTCGCAGCGGGTCAAAGCGTTCTAAGCCTTGACCAAGCAGCCAGCTGGCTCGACGCTCCCGCCATGCCAAAGCGAAAACGCTACCTGTTCGTCTGCGTCAACCGACGCCCCGACGAGAGCCCTCGGGGATCTTGCGCGTTTCACGGCTCCGAGGCGATCTACGATCGACTGAAAGAGCTGTTGAAGCAGCGTGGCCTGGCAAAGCTTGAGATCCGCGCGTGTAGCTCGAGTTGCCTTGATGTCTGCTGGGCCGGGCCCTGTATCGCGGTCGAACCCGACGACTACTTCTATGGCAGGGTGAAGCTCGAAGATGTGGAAGAAATCATCGCGGCGCTAGAGCGAGGTGAGCGCGTGGAGCGCTTAGTCCTTACAGCAGATGACTTCATCGATCCTGCGCTGCGCAAGCGCAAGAAGCCAACAACCTGAGCGGCACCGTGAAAGGACCCGCAATGCAACGACTCGAAGCCGAGACCACCGCGCTGATCGTGGTCGACATTCAAGAACGCTTGGCGAGCGCCATGCCTGAGGAGCAACTAGGGCAAGTCGTGCGTTCCTCGCGGATCTTATGCGAGGCAGCTCGCGCGCTAGGCGCGCCGGTGTTCCTCACCGAGCAGTACCCCAAGGGGCTGGGCAGCACGCTGCCCGAGGTCGCGGCGGGTCTTGGAGGCGCTCAACGATTTGAGAAGCTCACGTTCAGCGCTTGGCAGGCTGATGGATTCGAGGCGGCGCTGCGCGAGAGCGGCGTGCGCGCCGCCGTCGTGGTTGGCATGGAGGCTCACGTCTGCGTCTTTCAAACCGTGCGCGACTTGCTGCGCAATGGCATCGAAGCCCACGTGCCCATCGATGGTGTCAGCTCACGCAGAGACGATCACCGGCGCGCTGGGCTGAGACTGTGCGAGGGCGCGGGCGCGCTCCAAACCACCACGGAGACGGTGGTGTTCGACTGGTTGGAGCGCGCAGGCGGGGAGCACTTCAAGGCGCTGTCAAAGCTGATCCGCTGAGCGCACGGACTGAGGCGCGTGGATGGTCGGGCCGCGTTGCCAAAATTTACCAAGCAATTCACGTTGGAAATCCAGGGGTTATAAACAGAGCTGGCGATAAGTTGACGGATTGGCGTTGAGTGACAAGCTGTCGTGATGTCTGACAGTATGGCAAGCGCGACGCCCATCCCGATGTCCGAGCCGCCTCCACCGATCAGCGGCGATGAGCTGACTGTCCTCGTGGTGGACGATGAACCGTCCAACCTCGCGAGCCTGCGCAAGATCTTCGAGCGCGACGCGATGCGCGTCTTCACCGCCGAGCACGCCAAGGCGGCGCTTGAGATCGTGAGGCGTCACCGGGTTCAGGTGGTGCTCACCGACCTGATGATGCCCGGGACCAGTGGTGTCGATCTGCTGAAAGCACTGAAGGAGCTGTCGCCTGACACCGAGGTGGTGCTGATGACAGCCTACGGCACGGTAGAGACTGCGGTGCAAGCCATGCGCGAAGGCGCGTACGACTTTGTCGAGAAGCCACTCAAGCGCATGCACATCGTAAAAACCGTGCGGAAAGCTGGAGAACGTTTCAGCTTGGTGGCTGAGAACCGCTCCCTGCGCAAGGAGATCGAGCTGCTAACGACGCGCGACATCGTCGGCCAGAGCGGCGCGCTCCGCCGCGTGTTGGACGTAGCGACTCAAGCCGCGCCCTCTTTGGCTACGGTGCTGGTGCTGGGTGAGAGCGGCACCGGCAAGGAGCTCATCGCGCGCTACATCCATACCAAGAGCCAGCGAGCCACCGGGCCCTTCGTGGCGGTCAACTGCGCGGCGATCCCAGAGTCGATCTTGGAGGCTGAGCTGTTTGGTCATGAGCGCGGCGCGTTCACCGGGGCCGTGGGGAAGCGTGAGGGCCGCTTCGCGCGCGCACGCGGTGGTACGCTATTTCTTGACGAGATCGGCGAGCTGAGCCCGCAGGTGCAGGTGAAGCTGCTGCGTGTCTTGCAAGAGGGCGAGTACGAGCCGGTGGGCGGAGACACGGTGAAGGCGGACGTGCGGATCGTCGCCGCGACTAACCGTGATCTCGCCGCAGAAGTTGAAGCCGGTCAGTTCCGAGAGGATCTATTTTATCGCCTCAACGTGATCGCGGTCACCGCTCCGCCGCTGCGCGCGAGGCGCGAAGATGTGCCCCTGCTGGTGGACCACTTCTTGGGCGTCTACTGCAAGAAGAATGGCCGTCCACGGCTCGCCCTGGGGCGTGACGCGCTGGCTAAGCTGCTCGACTACGACTGGCCTGGGAACGTCCGCGAGCTCGAGAACGTGGTCGAGCGCGCCGCCGTCTTGGCGCGCGGTGACACGCTCGGGCTCTCCGACTTGCCAGACGTCGTGGCGCAGGCCGCGCCGCGCGCCGCCGACAGCCTGGAGTTTCCGATCGGCACGCCGCTGGAGGAAGTGGAGCAGCGCATGATCCGGGCGACGTTGAAGCACACGTCCGGCGACAAGCGACTGGCCGCGCAGCTCCTTGGAATTTCCACGCGGACAATTTACAGGAAGCTCGGGGAGTAGCTCCGAGCCGCTGGCGCTGAGCGCCGGCCTGGCCGCTTGCACTGAGCGCTAGCGCTGCGCTCAACTCCGGCGCGCCAACCCGCGCGGGCGGCTCCAGCTGGCGCGCGCCGGTGACCGGCCGCCCGCGGTTGGGAGAGGAGCGCTCGCCGGCCGCCGAAGCTGGGCCCCTTCGGGGTGCGCCTGGAGGCCCGGGGCCGCCTCGTCGCGGGACGCATCGGCGTGGTGAGGCACGCGCACGGGCAGGCGTTGCGACCAGCGCAACCCAAGGTCCACTTGACACTTTGGCACACTGAGCAGGTGTTTATCGCGGTGGGTGACAACCTGGCGCGCAGGGATCTGGCGGTCACCCCCAAACCCCTGGAAATTCCCTGAGATTGTCCATTGACCGTTGGCACGGCTCTCGCTTTAACCCAGGGGCAGCCCTTGGCTCAGGCACCCAGCTGGTGTCTCTCCGAAACTTCGCCAAGCTGCGCGATCCGAATGGCCTTCGACACCCTGCTCAAGAAGTACTTCACCGGCGTCCTCCTGGCGCTGCTGGCCGTGGCTGCCTACTTCCAAGCGTCAGGCTCGAGCGCGCTGCTCGGCAGTTGGTTGTTCGGAGCGAGCGGCAGTTCGCTCGGAGCGCTGCCTTCTCAGGCGCCTGACCTGGCGGGGCTGGGTAAGGCTAACGTGCGGGTCGCGAGCGCGGATCCCATCCTACATCGAAACGCGTTCGACTCGATCACGGGGCCCCTCGACAAGCTGCCCGAGGTCGAGGCAGACGAACCGTCTGGGCCTATCAACACCGATCCGCTGACCGCGCCTGCGTGCGACGGGGTCACGGTCACCATCATCACCGAGTCGCCCGATCCGCTGTGGTCGTTCGCGGCGCTGCGTGGGCCTGCGGATCCTGAGCCCAAGCTACATCGCGTGGGGGACACGCTGGGCGATAAGACCGTAGCTTACATCGGGAACAACCCAGTCGAACACAGCCCGAGCGTGTGGATGGAGTCCGGCGCGTCGCTGTGTCAGGTGCTGCTGTTTGCAGCCGCCGAGGACAGCAACGCGGCCAAGGCGGCTCCTGCCGCGGCCAAACCTACGAAGCCGAGCGCTGCTAACGCGGTGCCTTCAGACATCGCCGACAAGATCCGTAAGGTTTCGGACACTGAGTTCGAAGTCGATCGCTCGGTGGTCGATAAGGTGCTCGAGAATCAGGCAGCGCTCATGCGCTCCGCGCGCATCGTCCCCGAGCAGAAGGACGGGAAGGTTGTCGGAATCCGTATGTTCGGCATCCGTAAGGATACTCTCCTCGGGACCCTGGGTTTCCAAAACGGCGATCGCCTAGAGACGATCAACGGCTTCGACATGACGTCTCCAGAGAAGGCGCTTGAGGCGTACGCGCGCCTCCGAACCGCCGGAAACCTAAAAGTTCAAATCACCCGCCGCGGTAAGCCGACCACTGTCGACTTCCGCATCAAGTGAAGTCGTCCGCCCGGCTCACCCAGACCCCTTTGGACCGCCTCGGTTCTACCGCTGATCAAAGAAGCACCGTGACACAACGACCTCTGCACCGTCAGGCCCGCTGGGCCTCCTACACGTATTTCCTCGGGGCAAGCTTGGTGATTTGCTCGTTCAGCGTGGACGCTGTCGCGCAGATCCGCGCGCAGCGCACGCCCCCGCCGCGCTTGCCTGCTCGGCCACCCGCCGCCCCCGCCGCCCCCGCCGCTGATGACCCACCCGGCGCAGCGCCTGCCCCGCCGAGGTCGATGGACTCGATCGCCAAGGCGGTGGACACCGAGTACCGCCCCAAGGGGATGGGCCACATGGTCAAGTTTAACCTCCAAGACGCGGACTTGGCGGAGCTCGTGAACCACATCAGCGGCATGACGGGCAAGCGCTTCATCTACGGCGCGAAGGTGCGGCAGATCAAGGCCACCGTGGTTTCACCCACGCCAGTGACCCTGGGCGAAGCCTATGAGGCGTTCTTGAGCATCCTGGAAGCCAACGGCATGACCGTGGTGCCGCACGGTCGGTTTCTGAAGATCGTCGACACCGGCAATATTTCGAGTCAAGCGACGCCGATCTACTCGCGCGGCGCGCCTGTGGCGAGCACCGACGGCTACCTGACTCGCCTCTACCGCCTTCAGCACGTCTCTGTGGACGACGTCGCCCAGCTGCTCGCGAAGTTCAAGAGCAAAGAAGGTGATATCTCCACATTTTCCGCTGGGCAATTATTGATCATCACCGACACAGGCTCCAACGTGCGCCGTATGATCCGCATCATCGAGGAAGTGGACGTCGGCGGCTCCGGCACCAAGATGTGGGTCGAGCCGGTGCACTACGGCTCGGCGACGGATCTAGCCAAGCAGATCAACGACATCTTTGAGCTGTCTTCTACGGGCGCTGGCGGCGCAGGCGCCGGGACTTCGGGTGGCTTAGGCAAGGTCGTCGCCGACGACCAGACCAACTCGTTGGTCATCGTCGGCACGGAGGACTCGTACCTGCGCTTGCTCGAGTTCATGAAGCGCCTGGACACCGCACCGGCGGCCGAAGGCAAGATCCACGTGCTGCCGCTCCAGCACGCGGTGGCGGACGAGCTCGCGCAGACGCTCACTCAGATGCTGAGCGGGACGGCGGCGGCGAGCCAGGGCCGCCCGGGGGTCCGTGCGCCGACGCCAGCGGCAGCAGGGGGCGGCACCGGCGAAGGCTCGTTTGAAGGCGAAGTGCGCGTCACCGCGGACTCGCCCACCAACTCGCTGATCATCACCTCCAGCGGCCGCGACTACGCGCAGATCCGCGTGGTAATTCAGAAGCTGGACATGCCGCGGCGCCAGGTGTTTATCGAGGCCGCGATCATGGATATCGCGGTCTCGCGCGGGACCCAGCTCGGCATCAACTACCACGGCGGCACGACGTTCTCGACCAAGGACCCCGACGACAGCGTGCTGTTCGGCGGCCTGAACCCGATCAACTCCGTGTTGCTCTCGCCGGATCAGCTGCAGGGCTTCGCGGTTGGCGTCCGCGGACCGGAGCTCGACGGCACCTCTAACCTGCTGGGTACTGGCGTGAGCATCCCAGCCTTCGGTGTCGTGCTCAACGCGCTGGCGACCAGCGGCGACACCAACGTGCTGGCGACCCCCCACATCATCGCCACCGACAATACTCCTGCGGAAATTAACATCGGCGAGAATATCCCGCTTCAGACCAACGTGGGCGGTGGCTTCGGCAACCTAGGCGCGCTCGCGGGCCAGGCCGGGCTGGGTGGCTTGGGTGCGTTGGGCGGCTTGGGTGGTCTCGGCGGAGGCTTCAGCAGCCCGCGTCAGGACGTCGGCACCAAGATCAAGATCACGCCGCACATCAACGACTCGGATCAAGTCCGCCTGGAGATTGAGGCTGAGGACAGCGCGCCGGGGGCCGCCGCCGGCGATCTGGGCGCGGTCAGCATCACCCAGCGAAACGCCAACACCACGCTGGTGGTCAAGGACCAAGAGACGGTGGTCATCGGTGGGCTGATGAAGGACTCCGAGCAGACCAGCAAGACGAAGATCCCAGTGCTCGGCGACCTCCCCGTGCTGGGCTTTTTGTTCCGTCGCTCTGAGACGCAGGTGCGCAAGAGCAACCTCTTGCTGGTGCTGACGCCGCACATCATCCACGACTCACGCGACCTGCGCACCATCTTCCAGCGCAAGATGCAGGAGCGTCAGGAGTTCTTGGATCGCTACTTCGTGTTCGGGTCCCCGGACTGGAAGCCACCACGTGACTGGACCCGCACCAATGGGCTAGTGGAGGACATCCGCCAGAGTTACCGCGAGGCAGAGGAGAGCCGGCTGCTGGCTGAGCAACTAGAGCGCCCGAAGGACCGTCCCACCCACGAGCCGTCGGAGCCCATCGATATGCCGCAGGTGATCAAGAGCGGCACACCTGGAGGTACCAAGGCGGCGCCTGCGGCGACGCCGCGCAGGCGGCGGACGCCGCGCAGGCCCACCAACCCACGCTCTTCGCTGGATGAGTCTCCGATCCGCATCAACCCCATGGCGCGCAGCATTGGCGCCGCACCCGACGTGGACCCCGGCCGGGTCAGCGCGGCGCGGACGGAGTAGCCCGGGATGCAGCAGCGAGCCCTTGGTCAGGTCTTCGTTCGCCGCGGGGTAATGACCCCCGAGACGCTCGAGCTCTTGCTAGAGCAGCAGGCAGAGAAGCGACAGCCGCTGACCGAGCTCCTGCTCCAGGGTCAGGTCGCCAGCGAGGAGGCGATCGGGCGGGCGCTCGCTGCGGAGTGCGGGCTGCCGTTCATCCCAAAGCTTGACCTCGACGCCATCGATACGCAGGTCGCGATCCGTGTGCCCATCGGCTACTCGCGTGCCCATCGCGTCTTGGTGGTGGGTGAAGACGAAGCGCAGGTCTATGTGGTGTGCGCAGATCCGCTGGATACGCATGGCCTCGACGACATCCGCGCCGCGTACGGCAAGCGTGTCTCCGTACGGGTGGCGCCAGCTTCGGTGGTGAATGAGGCGATCAACCGCGTCTTTGAGCGCGGGGCGACCTCCCAGGAGCTCAAGAGCGAAGACTCCTCCGCTGATGACGACGAGATCGACATCCTCGACTCCGACGACGACGCGCCGATCATCCGCTGGGTGAACGGCTTGTTCTCCCAGGCGGTGCGCGAGCGCGCCAGCGACATTCACATCGAACCGGAGGAGCGCGAGGTCATCGTGCGATTCCGTGTGGATGGCCAATTGCACGTGTCTAAGACGGCGAGCCGTCAGTTCATGAGCGCGGTCGTCGCGCGCGTGAAGATCATGGCTGGCCTGAACATCGCGGAGAAGCGCCTGCCTCAGGACGGCCGCATCAGCCTCAAGATCGCTGGCCGTGGCATCGATATTCGTGTCTCGACGATCCCGACCAGCCGCGATCATGAGCGCATCGTGATGCGTCTGTTGCAGAAGACGAACACCCTGCTCGGTCTGGAAGAGCTGGGTTTTTCCCCACGGGACCTGCAGCTCATGCATGAGCTGATCGAGCGCCCGAACGGCATCATCTTGGTCACGGGCCCCACCGGTAGCGGCAAGACGACCACGCTCTATGCGTGCCTGAACCGTATCAACCGCCCCAACGTCAATATCCTCACGGCAGAGGATCCGGTTGAGTACGAGATCGGCGGCATCCACCAAGTGCACGTGCAACCCAAGATCGGGCTGACGTTCGCCAGCGCGATGCGCGCCTTCTTGCGCCAGGATCCCGACGTGATCATGGTCGGCGAGATCCGCGATCAGGAGACCGCCGAGATCGCGATCCAAGCTTCCATGACGGGCCACTTGGTGCTCTCGACCATTCACACCAACGACGCCGCGAGCGCGTTCACGCGCCTAGTGGACATGGACGTCGCGAACTTCAAGGTGCGCTCGACGGTGATCGGGATCTTGGCCCAGCGCCTCGTGCGCATCCTGTGCGACGACTGCAAGCAACCCTACGAAGCGACGCCCTACGAGCTTGAACAGCTGGGCATCGATCCCGACTCGACCGCGCGGCGCCTGAATCGGCAAGTCTCGAGCGCCTACCGGGCGCACGGGCTCGACTACAAGCCGCCGGGTTGGAGCGGGCCAGGTATGCCTATTTTTCACCGCGCGGTCGGCTGCGAGAACTGCAACAACAGCGGCTACGTCGGGCGCCGCGGGATCTACGAGCTGTTGATGGCCGACGACGACGTCGGTCAGTTGGTGATGGCGAAGTCCGACGCCCAGACCATCAAGCGCGCGGCCGTGAACAACGGCATGGACACGCTGCGCGACGACGGCGCCCGCAAGGTGCTGGCTGGCCGCACGACGGTCGAGGCGGTGTTGGCCGCGACCCAAGAGGACTCGTACGACTGATGGCCGTGTATGAGTATCGCGGCATCCTGGTTGCTTCCGGAAAGGCAGCCAAGGGCTATAAGGACGCCGACAACGTCAAGGCGCTGCGCGGCGCGTTGCGTCGCGAAGGTATACTCCTCACGGAAGCGACTGAGGAGGCCGAGCGTAAAGAGCGGGCTAAGAAGCAGATCAACCTGCTCGCGCCATTTCAGCGACCCAGGACCAGCGACATCGCTGTGATGACGCGGCAGCTAGCCACCCTGGTGCGCGCGGGGGTGCCGCTGGTCGAGTCGATCGGCGCGCTGAGTGAGCAGGCCGAGAACGAGCAGCTGATTCGCATCCTCACGGCAGTGCGTGAGACGCTGAACGAAGGCACGAGCTTCGCCAAGAGCCTGGCGCTGCACAACAAGGTCTTCCCTCCGCTGTACATCAACATGGTGGAGGCAGGGGAGGCGTCGGGGACCTTGGAGGCGGTGCTGGAGCGCTTGGCTGACTTCATGGAAAACCAAGCGCGGCTCAAGGGAAAAGTCGCGGGCGCGTTGGCATACCCGGTGTTGATGGCGATCGTGGGCTCGATCCTCGTGGGCTTCTTGATGGTCGCCGTCGTGCCCAAGGTGACCGCGATCTTCGAGAACCTGGGGCAAGAGCTGCCCTGGTACACCAAGCTCTTGATCTTCGTATCGGGGATCCTTGGGAGCTATTGGTGGCTGTTGCTGATCCTGTTGGCCATTGGGAGCTTTGCGTTTCGACGTTGGAAGAACACCGAGCAAGGGCGCCTCAAGTGGGACACCTTTCGGCTGCGGGTACCGCTGTTTGGCCGCTTGAATTTGTTGGTGGCGGTAGCGCGCTTTAGCCGTACCCTGTCCACGTTGCTGTCGAGTGGTGTGCCGCTGCTATCGGCCATGGGCATCGTCAAAAACGTGCTGGAGAACGCGCTGCTCGAGCAGGTGATCACCACAGCCATCAACTCGATTCGTGAGGGTGAGAGCATCGCTGTTCCACTCAAGAAGAGCGGTGAGTTTCCGCCCATGGTGACCCACATGATCACCGTGGGAGAGCGCTCCGGGCAGCTTGAGCAGATGCTTGAGAACGTCAGCCGCGCTTACGAAGCCGACGTGGAGGTGCGCGTTCAGGCGCTGACCAGCCTGCTCGAGCCGATGATGATCGTGATCATGGGCGGGCTGGTGGGCTTCATCACCATGGCGATCCTGATGCCCCTCATTCAAATGAACGACATGGTGCAGTGACTCATGTTGCGGCGACGTCGACTGCTCGAGCAGGACATTTTCTTCCCGTGGGAGGGCAGAGGTGGGTTGCGACGTCGGCTGCGTGTGGGACGCTTGAGGCGCCTGCTGGTCGTCGCGACGCTGCTCGGCTTGCTGATCACGATCGCGGTGCGCGAGCGTCGACGGGCTGGCGTGCGCCAAACGCGGGCCACGCTGGTGGGGACTCGTCAGGCGGTGGATGCCTATCTGGCGGATCACCAAGGCGGGTGCCCAACGAGCTTGGAGGAGCTCGCGAAATTCGCACACCTAAAGCGCGTGCCTCAGGATGCATGGGGCCGCCCTCTACGTTTGGTTTGTCCGGGACGGCGAGAAGGTTCCCGGTACGAGTTAATGAGCGATGGTCCTGACGGCATACCCGGTGGACTGGATCGCATCGAGTGACTGGAGCAGATGATGAAAACAACGCAATGGCCCGCGGCTCAGCGTGAGACGCAATCACTAACCGCTTTGCAGCGGATCCGTCAGGACTTAGCCCAGAGCGCAGCTCGCGGTCGGGCGGGACTGTGTGGTCGAGCGCTCGAGCGTGGCGTGACCTTGTTCGAGGTGCTGATCGTGGTCGCGATCTTGGCGATGGTGGCCGGCGGAGTGGCGGTCTTTGCGCTACCCAAATTCCGCGAGGCACAAATCAAGACGGCGGAGAGCAGCGCGCGCACCGTGCGCACGGCTGTGCAAGCCTGGCAGGCGGCCAACAACGAGACGTCTTGCCCGACCATGAGTCAGCTGGTGCAGGAGAAGCACATCGACTCGGCGACCAACACGGACGATCCCTGGGGCGAGCCCTACACCCTGACTTGCACCGACGATGAGGTGATCGTGTCGTCGAAGGGGCCGGACAAGAAGAAGAACACCGCGGACGACGTGCGCGTGCCCAAGGGCGCGGCGGCAGGCGGCGAGGAGTGATGACAAGCCGGGAGCGCCGTGCAGGTCGCGTATGGGCAGACGTTCGCGTCAAGCCCCACGCGGCGCGCGGTGTTTCCCGGCGCCGGGGTGCCGCGCGGGGCCTCACCCTGTTTGAAGTCCTGATCGTCGTCGCCCTGATCGGCGTGATGACCGGCGCGGTGTTGATGGGCAGCGGGACGCTGGGCGGCGCTCGGATGCGCGCGTCCGCCACGCTTATTTCTGCGGGGATCCGCCTCGGCATCAGCCGCGCCAACGCTACAGGTCGGCCGGTGCGCATGGTGTTCGATCTCGAACAGCACCGCGTGCTGCTCGAGGAGAGCAGCGGCCAGATGCTGCGAGAAAAGGAGGACTCCGACAACACCGGCGGCGGTGCCGAGGCCGCGACGGAGGCCGAGCGCGCTGCGCGCGAGGAGGCGGAGGCGCTGGTTAAAGCACCGCGGGCGCCGAGGGCGCGCTTCAGCCCGGTGAAGGAGTTCGGGTTTGACGGCGATGAGAGCGAGCCAGGCCGGTCGCTGGAGCCAGGGGTGGTCCTGCGCCTGGTCCAGACCGAGCACGATGGGGAGCCTCGAACCAGCGGTCGCGCCTACCTCTACTTCTTTCCCGGCGGAGGTACGGAGCGCGCAGTGATCCAGCTCCAAAAAGGTAAGTCTGACGAAGGCATCACGATCCTAATCAGCGGGTTGACCGGTCGCTCGACGATGGAGCGCGGCTGGGTTGAGCTGGAGCCGCCGCGAGAGGACGATGCGTTTGGGGAGCGCGAAGAATGAGCGGCCCCGCCCAGCCCACCGCCGGCTTGACGCGCGGCGAGCACCGCGGCTTCACGCTGCTCGAGGTGCTGGTCGCCGTCGCGATCTTAGGTCTGGGCTTGAGCGTGATCCTGTCTGCCCAAGTTGGCCTCTTCAATAACGCTAGCCGTGCGGAGAGCATGAGCCTCGCGCCGGAGTTGGCGCGGTGCAAGATGAGTGAGATTGAGCTCGACCTGCTCGAGAAGGGGTTTGGGGTCATCGATCAAAGAGACTCGGGTCCGTGTTGCGCCGACGAGAACGATGGGCGCTACACCTGCGAGTGGAAGGTGGAACAAATCAAGCTGCCCGAGGCGGGTGAGACGGCCTTCGGTGGGGACGCGAACGCCGCAGGTGGCGACAGCGGGGGAGGTCTCGGTGCCCTCAGCGCGCTAGCTCAAACCTCGAGCCTCGGGCCCAACGCGCTCGGTGAGCAGAAGGATCTCGGCGGCATGGCCAGCATGCTGTCGCAGAGCGGAGGCAACCCGATCGACGGCGCGGCGGCGCTGGTCATGAGCATGGTCTACCCGGAGCTCAAGCCGATGCTTGAAGCAAGTATCCGGAAGGTAACGGTTGATGTGGTGTGGAAAGAGGGCAAGAACCGCCGCAGCATGAGCGTGGTGCAGTATGTCACGAGTCCTCAGCAGGGCGGTCTTGACCCCAACGCCGCCGCCGGCCTCGAGGGACTGGAGGACATCGCGGGCGGCCTCCGAGGCGGCGGCAGCAACGCACCCTCGACCATCGGCACCTCTGGGGGCCGTAGCCGCATGAGGACGCCGTGATCAAGCCTCAACGACGCTTCCCCAGGTGGCCGCGCTGGCCCACGCGGGTGCGCGCCTACCTGCGCGGTTTTACGCTGCTTGAGCTGCTGGTCGCGGTCACGATCCTCAGCCTGATCAGCATCCTGATCTACTCGTCCTTTGCTGGGCTACGCACCACGCGTGACGGCGTGGGCGCGGTGAGCGGCCGCTACCACGAGGGGCGGAGCGCGATGCAGCGCGTGGCGAGAGAGCTGCAGAGCGCGTTCCTGTCTTTCAATCGACCGATCGATCAGGCGTTGATCACTAGGCAGACGTTGTTCCGCGGCAAGCGCGGCTCGCCGGCTGACCGCGTGGATTTCACCGCGTTCGCGCACCGCCGGTTAGATCGCAACGCGCACGAGTCTGATCAGTGTGAGCTGTCGTACTTCGGCTCTGATGACCCCAAGCAGCGCGGGGTCACGGATCTCGTGCGCCGTGAGTCGCCCCACATCGATCTTGAACCAGACCGAGGTGGACGGGTTCAGGTGTTGGCCACTGACATCGATCTGTTCCAGCTTGAGTACCTCGATCCGTTCAGTGGCCGCTGGACAGAACAGTGGGACACCAGCCAGGCCATCGGGGAGAGCAACCGCCTGCCGCTCCAGGTGCGCATCACCCTGGTGCTCAACGGTGGGCGTCGTTCGGCCAAGGGGCGCGGCAAGCAGACCATCAAATTTGATACGAAGGTCAAGCTGCCGATTCAAACACCGATGGACTTCGCCGGTGTGGGGGCGCTGGTGCGATGACTAGCGCGGCCCAGGCACCCGCTGGCGCGCTGCGCCGGTATCGGTTGAGAAAGCGGCGCTCCACCCAGCGCGGCGTGGCGCTGATCATGGTGCTCGGCGCGCTGACCGTGCTGACGGTGATGTTGACGGAGTTCCAAACGGAGTCCGCCGCTGACCTGTCCAACGCGCTCTCACATCGGGACTCAATCCGCGCGGAATATGCGGCGCAGAGCGGCCTGAACCTCGCGCGGTTGCTGCTGGCCTCCGAGCCGACGATTCGTAAAGCCGCGGCGCCTATCTTCTTGTTGATGGGAGGTCGCTCGTTCCAGATCCCGGTGTGGGAGTTCGCTGACATGGTGCTCGGCGCCTTCAATGATAGCGATGGCAACCAGCGATTCGAGAAGCTCGCCGGCGTGCGGCTTGAAGAAGGCGAGAACCTTGGGCTTGAGGGCGCGGGCTTCGAACTCACCATCGTGGACGAGGACTCCAAGATCAACCTGAACATCCCCGCCAAGGGCGACGCGTTTGGTCAGGTGCGGACGGGCACCGCCATCGCGACGTTGATCAGCGGACCGCAATACGATCCGTTGTTCGAGAACCGCGACGCGGACGGGCAGTTCACGGATCGTCAGACCTTCTGCTCTGCGCTGATTGACTGGACCGATCCGGATACTCAGGCGGCGGTGTGTCAGATCGGCAGCGACACGGCGCAGACCGCGGCCCCCGAGGACTCGTTCTACCAACTCATCGGTCAACCCTACGTTCGCAAGAACGCGGCGTTTGACAGCTTGGAAGAGCTGCGCCTGGTGCGTGGCATGAGCGAGGACATCTGGGCGAACTTCATCGCGCCCGACGGCGGTGACGACAAAAAGCGGCCGGTCACCGTGTGGGGGCAGGGCGAGATCAACGTCAACACCGCCAACGCTCAGGCGTTGTGGACGCTGATCTGCCAGTACGCCGTCGACAACACGCCGATGTGCGTCCAGCCCGAAGAGGCCATCAAGTTCTTGTCCATCGTGAGCATGGTCAAGAGCTTCACGGCCGGCGTCCCGCTGTTCAGTTCAGCCAAGGGCTTCGTGAACGGTATGGGCGGCAAAGGCATGTTCGGGGCCATCTTGGCGGCCATCGAGCTGCAGCCAGTGCAGTTCAAGTCACCCAACGAGACCATGAAGGCCGTGACCACCGAGAGCAAGGTGTTCACCATCGCGGTGACTGGCTATGTGCGCAGCAAGAAGCGTGAGACCAACGTGCGCTTGCGGGCAGTGGTGGACATGCGCGGCGCACCTCCGCCGGCGCAGGCGATCACCGACGCCCTGAGCGCGCTTGGCGTCCCTGAGGGCTCAATCCCTGGCGCCACCCCACGCACCACACCAGCTGCCGGCGCTGCGTTGCCGGAAGGTGCCAGTGAGGGCGCGGTGGCTGGATACTTCAAGCCTGACCCAGCGGGCCGCGTCATCTACTACCGAGTCGAATAGCCTGCTTCTCAGCTAGCCTGCTTCTCAGCTAGCCTGCCCCGCTCCTCCAAGCTCAACCGACCGAACTCGCTCCCAGATCCAAATGGCCAGAATCGTAGGCATCGATATTCGAGATACTCACGTGCGCGCGGTGCTGCTGCGTTCGCGTTACCGTGGGGTTGAACTCGAGCAGCTCGTGGAGGTCGAGGTCGCGCAGGCTGGGAGCGTTGAAGCGGCGCTGGCTCAGGCCGTCGCCCCGCTGGTGCACACCGGCGAGCACTACGCCGTCGCCATCGACGGGCAGAAGTCGTTCGTACATCGCATCACCGTACCCAGCACCGCGCTGAAGCAGTTGCAGGACGTCCTGCCGTTTGAGCTCGAAGCCGAACTGCCGCTGGACATCGATGAGGTGGTCTACGACTACCGCACGCCCGCCGGCAGCGACCGCGCGACGGCCGAGGTCCTAACAGCTGCCGCGCGGGAGCGTGACGTCAAGCAAGTGATCAGCTTGGTCAAAGCCGCGGTGCACCGCGAGCCTGAGCGGGTGTCCTGCGGAGCGCTTCCCCTAGCCAACCTCGTCGAGTTAGCGCCGGTGCTCGCCAGCCGCCCGCTGGCGATCGTCGATTTTGGCGGCTCCCACACCGACTTTGTGGTGATCGAGCGCGGGGCGCCGGTGTTCGCGCGCACGCTCTCCATCGGCGTGGGCTCGCTTCCGCAGTCTGCCGAGGCGCTCGCGTCGGAGCTTCGTCAGAGCCTCACCGCGTGGCTGGCGAGAGGCGGTCAAAGCGTCGAGGTGGTGTACCTGACGGGCAGCCTAGCTCAGGGCGCTCCTGAGTACCTCGCGTACCATTTGGGCACGCCCGTCGAGGTCTTGCCTCAGTTGACGCTGGGTGGCGCGTCTGCGGAACAAATCGCGCTGTTTCCGCGCTTTGGCCGCGCCATCGGGATCGCGCTTGGCCTGCGCGGCAAGGCTCAGGACCTCAACCTTCGCAAGGGTGGCCTTGGCTTTGAGCGTGGCTTTGGTTTCCTTAAGGATAAGGCGCCGGTGCTGAGCGGCCTGATGGCGACCATCCTGGTGTTCTTCGTCTTCTCGACCTGGGCCGAGATGCGCGCCCTGGACCAAGACCACGCGGCGCTCACTGACGCCCTGGGCAAGCTCAGCCAGAGCGTGCTGGGTGAGGAGACGACCGATCCTGAGCGGGTGATGGAGCTCATGGACAAGGGGCCGGGAAAGCAAGACAACGATCCAATGCCACACTTCGACGCCTTCGACGTGATCGTGGAGATATCGAAGGCGGTGCCGCACACGGTCACCCACGACATCCAAGAGTTCGACATGCAGCGCAACAAGGTGAAGGTGAACGCCATCGTCGGTTCGACGGATGAGGCCCAAGGCATCGTCTCGACGCTGAAGGAGCATGCCTGCTTTCAGGACGTGAAGCTCTCGAAGATCACCCAGGAGGTGAACAGCGATCGTCAGAAGTACGTGCTCGAGTTCGACGTCGCGTGCCCCGAAGATGGCGGGCCGAAGAAGGCGACCAAGAAGAGCGACGAAGGAGATAGCAAATGACGCTGGGCGAGCGTCTTGAGCAACTCGAGCCGCGCGAGCGCAAGCTGGCGCTGGCGCTGGTCGCTGTCTTCGGCTTGTTGCTGACGCTCGGGCTGCCGCTGCTGATCACCAGTTCGCTGAGTTCAAAGCGAGACGAGAACGCAGCGATCATCAGCGCGCTGCGCGCCATTCGTGAAGGTCGCGGTCAATACGCTGCGCGCTCAGCCAATCAAGACGCCGTGGTTGAGCGCTACGCCAAGACAACCCCCGCGCTGGCAGGCTTTCTGGACAACCTAGCCAAGAAGCAAAAGGTTGAGATCCCCGAGAGTCAGGATCAGGCAACGGTGCCGCACGGCAAAGTATACGAGGAGCGCTCGACCCGGCTCACCCTGCGCAAGGTAGGCATGCTCAACCTCGCGAAGTTCATGGAGAGCATCGAGCGCTCCGGTTATCCAGTGAAGATCTCCAAGCTGAATATTCGGCGCAGCGGGTCGACTCCAGATCAGTATGACGTCTCGATGACGGTCTCGGCCTTTGATCGGAAGGAGCCTGAGAAGAAGTCTCCGAAAGCTCCGGAAGCGGGAGAAGACGGATGACTCCTCGCGGCAAAAAAGTTCTGCGCTGGCTTGGTTTCGCTAGCTTCTACCTGGTCTGCCTGTTGGTGTTCCTCTACCTCACGCTGCCGCTTGGCCGCGCTAAGGCCAAGCTTGAGGCTGAGTTCAACGCGCGTCAGAAGGACGAGAACCCGCTGGCGTTGAGCATTGGCGAGCTCGACACCTACTGGCTGAGCGGTGTCGAGTTGGAGAACGTCGAGCTCGTAGGTCAGGCGACCGTCGGCGAAGACGGGAAGCTCACCAAACCTGAGCGCTTCAGCGTCGACTCGGCGCGGATCCGCGCTTCGATCCTCAGCGCGCTAGCCGGCAACCTGTCGGTCGCGTTCGACGCAGCAGCCTTCGACGGCACGCTGGAGGGCAGCTACTCTGAGGAAGACGAGAAGAAGCACATCCAGTTCCAGGCGGCGGACTTGGGGGTGGGGAAGCTACCGTTCATGCAGCGGAGCATCGGCATTCCCATGCAGGGCAGCCTGGCTGGCACCGTCGACCTTTATTTGCCGGGTGGAAAATTTGCCGACTCGGACGGGACCATCGAGCTGGAGCTCCAAGAGCTCCGCGTAGGTGACGGCAAGACCAAGATCAGGGACACCATCGCGCTGCCGGAGATCAAGGCGGGCACGCTCACGTTGAAGGCTGAGGCGGTGGCCGGCCTGCTGACCATCTCCGAGTTGAAATGCGATGGCCCAGACATCAAGATCGTCGCCGCAGGCAAGATCAAGCTTCGAGATCCGTTTGAGAACTCGCTGGCGGAGATGACGCTGACGTTCGAGTTCAAAGATGCCTACCGCAACAAGAATGAGATGACCGGCGCGCTGTTGGGCAAACCCGGAGGCCCACCCGGCGTCTTGGACTTAGACCCTAAGGTCAAGCGAGCAAAGAAGCCTGACGGCTCGTACTCGTGGCGTCTGAGCGGGCCGCTGTCGCGCCTGAAGTTCGACCCGGCATCGAGCTTGGTGTCGCCCAGAGGCGGCTCTCGAAACCTGCGTAACCGCTTGAACCGCGCAGGCAGCAAACCGCTCTGACGGCGCCCACCGTGGATGGGTTACGCTACGCTTCGCTACTGACGGCCCCGAGCGCTCCCCGCTCGGCAGCGCCGGGCCGACTGGCGCTGCCGCGTGGGACTACTCCTCAGGTTCGACTGCCAGCCTGAGGCCGACTGCCAGCCTGAGTTCGACTACCAGCCTGAGGTCGACTGCCAGCCTGAGGCCGACTGCCAGCCTCAGGCGACACGCCTCAGGAAGCGCCCAGAGAGATCAGCCAGCGCTCAGCTATCGACTGCCACCATGAGGCGTTGCCGCAGCTCGAAGAACGGCTCGCTCACCGCGTACAAGACCAGCTCCTTGAGCCGCTCTTGAGCAGGTACTGCGCTGGACGCTTCGTCGGAGGCCTTGATGATCTCAGCGGCAGTTTCCATGTCGTGACACACGATCAGGCCTGCGCGATCGGCGGTTAGATCGACGCCTGCGACCCAGCGTTTCAAGTCGAGGGCGCCACCGCTCTCGAGCAGCTTGACGACGACGCGCGCGAGCTGATCTCGTGCCTGTCCGCTCAGGTGTTTCTCAAGCGCCTCGATGGCGTCTCGAACAGGGCCCTCCATCGACGCCGCCACCGGGAACTGCGGCGCGTTGAGCTTGATCGCAGCGAACAGCCACGACTTGAGCCCGGTCCCCGAGGGCACGAGGTGCCGCACGTACATTCCTGGGCGGAAATACGTGAGGTGGCGAGCCGCGATAAAGGCGGAGGCCTGAGGGGGGATGTCAGCGCTCAGCGCGGCGGTGCCCAGTACGATCGAAGGCGCGTGGGCATGCAGGAAGGACAAGCCGCCAGGATCGTTTGGGTTGCGGAAGGTCGGAGGTGCCTGCATCCCCAACACGCCCGCGGCGTAGTGGAGCGTTTGGCTCATGGGGTAGGGATCGGTGGCTAGGTCGACCTGATACGATTGGTCGTAGCCTAAGTCCTGGAAGCTCTGCCCGCGCGCGAGGATCACCGCGGGCTCAATCAGCGCGAACACGCTGGTGAGCAGCGGGTCGGCGAAATTGTGAAACACTCGGCCCAACCAGTCCTCATCGCTGAACGCGTCCTGAGCGTGCGCGGGGGTCTCCGAGCGCATGCGCCTGAAGAAGCGCTCTTCATCTGGTTCCGCAAGGTTCATGACGTAGAGCGCTTGGCACAAGCACCACGCCGCGTCGGCGCGCTTCACCTCGGTGTACAGCCTGCGCAACAGTTTGTAGGAGTCCGGGCGATACGGATTCTGGCGTAAAATGGCCAGCTGCGAGCTGACTGCCTTGGACAAATACTTGTGGGGATCGGAGGCGTACAGGTTGGCCAACAGCTCGCTGCGCCCCTTGTTCTCCGGGTCCAGCGTGTGCGCCGCCTCGTACGCGTCGATCGCCTTGTCGGTCCAGCCAAGGTGCTTGTCGTACACCTCGCCGAGCTCGGTGAACGTCTGGAGCAGGGTCGCGGTGTCCTTCTTCTCCGAAGCGCGCTTGAGGCGGCGCTTCATCAGCTTCTCGACCGCCTCGAAGTCGCCCCGCTGGCGCTGCAACTCAATGGCCTCGCTGAGGGCCTTGGTCATCTCCGGATCGAGCTCGAGCACGCGATCGTAGTAGCCGAGGGCGCGCTCGACATCGCCGAGCTGGCGTCCGCTGACGATCGCAGCGGTGTGCATGTACTTGGCCTTCTGACGGGAGTCGTCGACGAACTCCGCCAGGCGCAGCACGACCTCCACCAGCTTGCCCCAGTCCTTTTCCTCGCTGTAGAGCTGCATCAGCTTGGTGAGCAGCTTGCGGTCGTCAGGCTTCTCTTCCAGGGCAGCGACGTAGCTCTTGGCGGCCTGCGTGCGGTCGTTCAGGTGGTCTGAGGCGATGTCACCCATCTCCATCAAGAGCCGCACCCGCTCGTCGCCTTCGACCGCCTCAAGGTGCTGAGACTTGATGTTCAACGCACCCTCGAAATCGCCCTGCGCGAGCAGCAGCTCCGCCAGCGAGCTCAGCGGGGTCAGGTCTGACGGGTTGAGGTCCAGCGCCTCTTCTAGCGCTGCCTTGGCCTCGTCGTACTTCTCAAGCTTCCTTGCGGACTCGCCGAAGTGGTAGAGAGCTCCGCCGAGCGCGACCTTTGAAAGATCCGAACGGAAGCGCTTGAGGATGTCCTGGTAGAGCTCGTATGCACGTTGCGGCGCGCCGTTCTCGAAGGTCACCCGAGCCACGCGCATGACCGCCTCACGGTCGTCTGGCGCGAGCCGCAGCAGGGTGTCCATGGGGGCGAGGGCCTTCTCTGTCGAGCCGCTCTGGCTCAGCGCGTCCACGAAGTTGACGAGCAGCCGTGTGGCTTCAGTCTTGTCAAGACCGTCCGCGCGGTTTGCCACTAGCTCGTAGTGGGTGGCGGCTTCGACGAAGCGCTTGGCCGCGAACGCCTGGTCGCCCAGGACGGTCAGCGCGACCATGTTCGTCGGATCGAAGCCGAGGGCCTTCTTCGCGGCCTCTTCGGCCTTGGCGTCGTCCTTGAGTCGATCGCGGGCCAGCAACGCCATCTCCGCGGCTAGCTTGGCCTTGGCGCGGTCACCCTCGGTCTGCTCCAGCTCGCGCTGCAAGAGCTGCATGGCCGCGTTGGCGTCGCCGCGCGCTGCGTAGGCTTCACGTAGCGCCGCTGACGCTGCGGTGTCTTTGGGGTTGGCGTCCAGGGCCCGCTTGTAGTGCTCGATGGCCGCGTCGCGATCTCCGCGCGCCTCGAGGATTTTTGCCGCGCGGGTATATTGCTCAGCTTTGCCCTCAGGCGTCGTCGCCTTTTGCGCTAGCGCTTCGATGGCGTCTAGCGCGGCGTCTGCGTCGCCGCTCGACTCACGCAGCCTGGCGAGCGCCTCTAGCGCCCCAGCGTGCTCTGGGTCCACCTCAAGCACGCGCTCATACGCGTGGGTCGCGCGCTCTGGGCTGCCGATTTGTTCCCCGAGCACCCGACCGAGGGCCGTGGCCAACTCGACGCGGCGCGCCCCATCGGTCACCTGCTTGAGGTGCTGCTCATACAGCTCCGCCAAATCCTCCCAGCGATCCAGCGCCCGGTAGTGTCGCGAGAGCGCGGTGAGCGCCGTGTCGTGCGCGGGATCGATGGCGAGCACGCTCTCCCAAGCGTCGGCTGCCTTGGCGTGATCGAGGAACTCCTCATCGTGAATGCCGGCGATGCGTTCCCAGAGCGTGATCTTCTGGCGTGGCGTGGCGGCCAGCTGCACCTGTCGCGCTAGGTTGTCCAGCAACTCTTGGTAGCGGCCAGCCTTCCCGAGCAGGCGATCCAGGCCTCGGAGCGCATCCAGGCTGCTAGCGTCTTCTACCAGGACCGCTTGATAGCGCCGGGTGGCTTCGGCTTCGTCCCTCAGGTGATCCTCGTGGATCTCTGCAGCGCGGCACATCACGAACAGCTTCTCGTCGCCCCGCAGCGCGTCAGCGCGTCGATCTAGGATCTTGATCAGGCCGGAGTAGTCGTTGGTTCGCTCGTAGATCTTGGCGAGCGCTTCGCTCGCCTTGGTATGTCCCGGGTCCTCGTTCAGCACTTGCTCGTAGAGGTCCCGCGCGCCGCCAGCGTCACCCAGCTGGTGTTCTAAGATCTCGGCAGCTTCCGCACGGAGATCGCGCGCCTTGGCGGGTGTAGGGGCCGCATCTGCGCGTCGAGTGAGCACCATCCCGAGCTCGGGCCACTGCTGGGCCTTGCGATAGATGCGGGTCATGCCGTCCAGCGCGGCTTCGTTGGCTGGCTCGTTGGCGATCACGGCTTGGTAGCAAGGGAGCGCCAAATCCGGGCGACCAACACCGTCTGCGTACCATTTGCCCATGCGCATCAAGAGCAGGTTCTTCACCTCGCTTGGGAGCTCTTGGGTCATGGCTTCGTTGCAGGTGGCGAGCACGTCGTTCCACGCGTCGGCGTTGGAGCCGACCAGTCGCTCGACCTGCTCCGCGTACTCATCGCTCTCCGCGTCCTCGCAGAACGCTTGAGTATAGGCGACTAGCGCCTGCTCCTTGTCGGCCAGTTCGTTGGCGTACAGGTGGCCGATCTCACCCATCGCGCGTGCGCGTTCCGTGCGGCTCTCTGCGTGCTCGGAGCGATTCAGCAGCATCTCGACTAGCTCTTCAAACTTGCCCAGGCGACGGCGCGCGTCCTCGAGGCCGGTGACCGCGATGTCGTCGCTGGAGTCGAGCTCTGTGAGCCAAACGTACGCCTGCTCTGCCTTTTCGTCGACCTTCGCGTGTTCGAACAGGCGTGCCGCGCGGAATAGCAGGCTCTTCTTGGCTTCGCGTTGTTCCTTATCGCCGGCGTCGAGCTGGTCCGCTGCCATGCTGAACGCTTCGCCGACGCGCGCGGCGTCTGCGCCCTCTTCTACGGCGGTCTCGAGCGCCAACGCGGCTTCTGTGTCTACGGGATCGGCGACCAAGGCGTCGATGCGCTCGTCCAACTCGGCGTCAGTGATCTTTTGTTCGCGCCGCGCGACGCTGCCGCGGCCCAACGTCTCGAGCGCCTCGAGCAACACCCGCGCGTCGGCGGGGCGCTTGTCGGGGTCCTTGTTGAGCAGCTTCATCACGAACTCATCGAGCTCGCTGGTGATCCATCCACGGGGCGCCACGCTGCTCGGCGCTGGCGGCTCTTGCTTGAGGTGCCCAATCGCCGCGTCGATGGCCGTCTTGCCGTCGAACAGCGGCTTACCGCTCAAGATCTCGAACAGCATCGCACCGAACGAATACACGTCCGAACGCGGGTCGGCGGCGAGCCCCCGGATCTGCTCCGGAGCCACGGTCTTCGGTGACCCGACCGTAGAGAAGAGCTCTTTTTGACCGCTGCTCACCCGGGCTCGTGCGCGAAGGCGGTCGGAGCCTGCGTCCAGCAACACGAGCCGACTGCTGCCGTCGCTTGACCGAGCGACCAACACGTTCTCCAAACGCAAATCACCGTGGGCGATGCGCCTGCGGTGCAGCGCGGCTAGCGGCTCGAGGATACCCTGCAGCAAGGCGCGCGCCTCGTTCACGTGCATCGGACCGGTTCGCTCGATGCGGGCCGCTAGCGGTTGCCCGTCCACGTGCTTGTGCACGACGAAGTAGCGGCCGTCGGCCGTACCGATCTCGATGTCACTTGGCAGCCCGGCGTGCTTCGTCTGGGCGACCAGTCGCGTTACCGTGAGGAAGCGCATCAGGCCGCGCTGGTCTCGGGCAGGTTCGTTGCGGAGCAGCTTCAGGCGGTAGTCAGCGTCCGCCCTACGAGCCAGATAGGATATCCCGAGTCGACCCTCGCCCAGCTTGCGGACTAGCTGGAAGTCGCCAAGCTTCTTGCCCACGTCGATTTCGTCCACCTCGACGACACCTTGGGTGCGCATCTGGATCAGCTTCGGGCTGACATCGTCCCGACTAGCGAGCACCGCGTCGCACAGCGCCTCGATGGCGTCGGCTCCCAGGCAGTACTCGGTGAGCGCGCGGACGAATGATCCCCGCGCCGCGGTCCCTCCCACCGCTTCGGGATCGACGCCGAGCACGCTGCTGGTGAGGTTGATGATTTCGTCGAGTTCGAACAGTCGTTCAAGCTCCGCGCGCAGGATGTCCATCTCGACCATGCTGTATTGTTCCGGGGGCTCTTGCTGAAGAAGGATGACTGCAGCGGAACCTGCCCCGTGCTCGAGGGCCGCGGAAACGGCCCACTAGCGGCTCAGGTTGGTGCGTGGTCAGCTAGCAATCAGGTGTTTGGCTGGTGCCCGGCAGGGCGGCGCATGATAGCGAAACCGCGTCGGAAATGACACCTGAACCGTCGGCCGGTTCGCCTTCGAAGCCGCGGAACCGAGTCTCAGAATTCCAAGCCCGAGATAGATCCAATCAGCGGAGAGTTTTCCCGTGTCGTGGGCAGGAGTCGGCTCCCGAGAACTTGCCCGCGGGGCAGCTCCTGCGGCAACGTGTGCAGCATGTTGCATCCACGGCTGCTGTTTGAGCGGGTGCTGCCCATCGCCATCCTCGCCCTAGCTGCGATCTCGGTTCCGTGGCTGGTGACGTCGCCGGAGGGCCTGCCGCGGCTGGGCCGCCTGCAGGCGGAGCGCGTACAGGTGGATGAAGAGGTGTCCAAGCTCAGCCAAGAGATCCACGAGCTGCGGGCGGAAGTGACGCGGATAAAGCACGATCCGACGGCCGTGGAGCGGGTGGCGCGAGACGAGCTCGGGCTCGTGCGTCAGACCGAAGTGGTCTACCAGTTCTCCAAGTAGGTCAGCCGAGCCCCGGCGCCGCGGACAGCCTCGGTGGAGGTCGCAGGCCGCTCGGCGTGGGCGGCGCGTCGTAGCGGCTTGCCTTTGGCCACCGGCGTCGACGATTCTGCGGGCGTGTCGGTGGATTTAGCTCGCAGGTTAGCCCGCTCTGGCTCCGTGTCCGGCGCAGCCATTGATGAGGCGCTCCGACGCTGGGCGAATCGCGGGGAGTCGTTCCTCGCCGTGTTGACTGAACGCGAGCCGCGGGTTGAGAGCGTGCTGCTGAGAGCCGCGGAGCGCGCGAACGTCCCAACCATTCGTCGGGTAGTGGTCGCCGAAGATGTCTTTCGTGAAATTCCGTATGGGATGTGTGATCGACTGCTGTCGGTTCCGGTGCGCCGGGATCCACTAACGCGAACGGTGGACGTGGCGACGGCTGATCCGCTCGACCCACATATCGCTAGTGAGTTCGGCTACCAGCTCGGCGCGCCGATCCGTGTCGTTCAGGCCAGCGTATCCGACTTGGTAGCGGCGCTGCGTGCGGTTGTCCGCGCGGTCCCTATTTCTGAGCGCACCCCGGCGTTCGGCACGGCGATCGCGCGGCCAGAGCGGGTGGTCCCCCCATTCCATCGCGTCATGTCCGAACCGCGAGCGCCGAGCGAAACGGGTTCGGCGAAGCCCAGCGCGACGTATGACGAGGGTGCGTATCCGCGACCTCCTTCGGAGACCGCCATCCCGCTGGTTCGCCGCACGCTGGATCGACAGAGCCTGTTGCCGAAGCCGGCTAGCCCTCCAGCCTCCACGCCAGATGAAGCAGCGCAAGATGAGAGCGCTCTCAGCGCGATCATGCGCGCAGGGTCTGCCGACGAAGTGGTGCAGCACCTGATCGCGGGGCTCGGCTTGGTAGCGGCCCGAGTGCTCGTGCTGGCGTCCCGCGGGCACGATTTCATTGGACGCGCCGCCTCAGACTCTGTCGAGCAGGCTACCGTCGGCTCTTTGAGGATCCCTGCGGATAGGCCGAGCGTCGTGTTGACCGCGTGCGAGTCGGGGTACTATCTGGGCGAGTTGCCGCAGACCCCAGTGCATGCGGCGCTCGCGGTGGCGCTCGGGCAACCAAACGGTGAGGTGCTGGTGCAAGTGGTCCACGTCGGCGCGCGGGTCGCGTTGGTCACGTTCTGTACACTCGCCCTGGAGTCAGCTCGCGCGACACGCCGCGCGGAAAAAATGGTCAAGGCGGCGGGTGAGTCCATCGAGCGGATCCTCCTGGATCGTAAGCTGCGCGGCTAACCCCCGGGTAGAGGTGGCCTTGGGGGGCGAGCGGCGGTTTGAGTGCTGCTCACTGCGCGCTCGCTGCGTCGAAGGCGGCGATCACGTCGCTCGGCGCCTGTACTAGCTCGATCAGCACCCCGACGCCGCCGAGCGGCGCCTCGGAGTTGCCCTTGGGGTGGATGAAGCACACGTCGTGGCCCGCGGCCCCCTTGCGGATGCCCCCCGGCGTGAAGCGGACCCCTTGCGCTTGCAGCCAGGGTAGCGCTTCCGCGAGGCGGTCTACCCACAACCCGATGTGATTCAGAGCGGGCTCGTTGACCCGTGGCTTCTGCTCGGGGTCGATGGGCTGCATCAGGTCGATCTCCACCTTAAACGGTCCCGCGCCACACACCACGATGTCTTCGTCGACGTTCTCGCGCTCGCTGCGAAAACTCCCGACCTGGGTCAGGCCGAAGACGTCGACCCACAGCCTCTGCAGCGCAGCTTTGTCGCTGGCCCCGACGGCGATCTGTTGCACTCCGAGGATTCGAAACGGTCGCGTTGACATGCTCGCCTCCTAACCTAGCCGGGCGTCAGCGACCAGCCTGATCGGGAGTCACGGGGCGCGCAGCTGGATCCCACCCCCAAACTCAAGGGTGGCGTTGAGTGAGCGCAACACGCCCACCGCCATTCCTCCGTGGAGGTAGATGCCGAACGCCTTGGCGAAGTCGTACTGCGGGCCGATCCCCAAGTGGAACAACAGGTCGCTCTTGTACTCGGGGTTGTAGGTGTCATCCGCGGGGAAAGTGAAGTCGACGTTGCCCGCGCCGCTCTCTGCGGCCAGCCCGATCGCCGGTTCAATGAACACCTTAAAGCGTGAGTCGCTCATGGTGTAGACGCGCAGACCTGCACCGAACACCTTCAGCGCGTTGGTGTTGGTCTGAGACTCACCATCAAGCGCGAAGCGCGCCCAAAGAAACGGCTCGATTGAGCCTAGTGGGGCGAACGACAGAGCTAGGTCAAGGGTGGGTGAGCCCATAAAGCCGCAGAACTTTTGCTGGTCTTTTGCGGGTTTAGCCAGATCGGGCTCCTTGCACAGCGGCGATTGATCGTAGCGGAACACCATCTTGTATCCGCCCAGAAACGCACCACGCAGCCCGACCTGCAAGCCATGGCCGTAGGTGTCGTCTTCACCGACCTCGCGTGACTCATGAGCTTCGGGCTGAGCTTGGTCGCCTTGGGCTGGGGTGACCGCCGCGGGGTCAGGTGCCTGCTTGCTCGTGCCTAGGCCCACCTGTGCTTGCACGTCTGGTGACGCTGCGGGTGCGTCAGCCGCAGCAGCAGCGGGAGCAGTGCTCCCTGCGGCAACCGGGTCGGCGGCGGGCGCAGCGCCCTCAGCGGCAGCGGGAGTTGCTGGCGCTTGCGCGCCCGCAACCGACACAACACCTAGGGTGCAGCTGACGACGCAGGTCGTAAACAAGCGGCGTGGGCTAGGAGCGCGCGGAGTCGTCACGCCGCTCAGCGTATCACGCTTGCGGCGCTGCAAAGCGGCGAACTCATCCCCGGTATCTTACCCGTCACGACGCCTGCCGAGCCCGGCCGCTGGCTTCGTTTGGTCTGCGCAATCGGCGCTCAAATACCCGCGTATGTTCCGCTCCGGTTCTCGACCAAGCCTCGCCAGCGACCGGGCTTGACAGGCGGGTGGGCCTAAACGTTCTGGCGATAGCGGCGAACTACTTGCGCGGCTTTTGGGGGGCGGCCTCTGCGGCTGTGCCCTGCACCGTCCAGGTGCGCTCTGCGTCCGTCGCCAACCAAGCCAGCTCGAACGCGTCGCTAGCCGTGCGCAGCGTCAGCGTGGCTCCCTCCCAGCCGGAGGGCGCCGCGATGGTCAACTCGGCGGCCGCCGCCAGCTTGGCGATTTGCTCGCTGTCGGCGGTGAGGGCCAACACGCCAAGGCCAGCGAGCAGCGGAACCAACGCGGTGGGGACATGCGGCGCGATCAGCGCGCGCAGCCCGGGGCTGAGCCGGGGCGCACGCCTCGCGACCCAGTGGATGTCATCTAGCTCAGTCAACACAAACGCGTGGGGTTCGGTCACCACTCGCGGGCTGTTGACCACGGCTAGGCTCACCTCAGCCGTCCACGGCACCGCCGCAGGGAACTGGTTCTTGCTGGGATCTTCTTCGTTGGTCTTGGCCTTGCCCTTGGGCTTACGCACCACCAGCACATCGTCTGTAGGCAGCGCGCGGGGCACGGTCACGCGTACGGGCCGCTTGAAGCTGCGCGGATCTCCCACCTCGCCGTAGGCGACGGCGTACGCCAGCGTCTCGGCCGAGCCAACGACAAACCGCCCGCTGCTGCCCGGCTCAGGGTCAAAGGTGCGCAGGCTTACGCTGTCGCTGGCCGGCGGGTAGAGCTCGCTGGTTAGGATGCGATGGTCCGGTTCTAGCAAGCGCGCGCCAGTGGCGATTAAGTCGACCAGCGCGCCGCACTTGGCCAAGACCTCGAGCACCTGCCGCGACGGTGGCACGAGGAGTAGATCGAGGCGAGGGGGCACTCGCTTGCTCTTCAGCAGCGCCGCTGCCGCGAGGATATCCCGCAGGCTCGCCCCGCAATCACCACCCAGGATCACCTGCCGCACGGGCTTGCCTTTGAGCTCGCGCACGGGCTTGACCTTGCCGTCGACGTCGAGGATCAACGGGTCAACGGCTGAGAGATCGACGGTCAACACGTCGTCGCAGGGCGCGCCCGCGTCAGGGGCTAGCGCGCGGTGGGCCTTCGAGCGCCGCTGGTCGCGCAGGTAGACCTCGGTCTTTTCGTCGCTGACGAACACCGCACCCGCCGCACCCAATTGTGGGGCGAGGGCGCACAGCACGGAGCGGTCGGGCACGGAAATGAGCCGGGCGGATGGCCCAGCGAACTCGATCACCACCGGCGCGCTGTGCTCACGATCGATGCGCTCGATGGTCTCGCCGAGGCCGCGCCGCAGCAGCTCAAGGGCCACGTCCCGGACGCAAACGAACGGTCGAATGCGGCCGCTCAGCAGCACCTGCACGCTGCGCGGCGGTCGCACTTTGATCGAGCCAGAGAGCATGGCGTCTGCGAGCTGCGACGGCGCCACCACCAGCGTGAGCATCCCCACGCCACCCGTAGCGGCCATACGCGGCTCGTCGGTGACCGCGAGGCGCGCGGGGGCGCCGAAGCGCTCCAGATGAACCGCGGCGGGGAAGCCGATGCCAGCCCGAGCGAGCAACACCGCTTGTTGCACGATGGCGTCGGGGACGCGATCCGCGTGGCTCTCGCCGTGACGAGACACGCAGTGGGTCTCGTAAGCGACGGCGGTCTCGACGGCCACCTTGCGCAGACCTCGAGCTAGCGCTTCACGGATCGTCAGAGCCGGATCCCGCGCGAGAATGACCTGATCGATTTTTACTCGTGTCAGGTCCTTCTGGAGCAGCGGGTCGTCGCTGCGTCCCGCGAGGATCTTCTGGGGCATAGTGCGGGGCGGATCGCCCGCTCGCGCGCGCATATTGAATGGTTCTCTGTTCGCGCCCCCGCGGGTGCGACTGGGTGGTTCTTGTCCACGCCTGTACGGGTGAACGGCTGACGTTTCCGATCGGCGGCCAGGGTCTGGCCTGCGAGGAGACGGAAAGTAGCCGGGGTCGGTCTACAGGGTCAAGGTCGCTGGTGAGGACGAGCGGGCGGCCTGGGGAGCGGGCATGGCCCGGCTGCTGCTGGGCTGCAAGTCCGGCCTGCGAGATCTTCGCGCTTTGGCCCAAGCTTGGAGCTAGGAAGCGGGCACTCTGCTGCTTCAAGGGCGCTTTCGGGGCTGCGACGGCATGCCCCTCGGCGGCCCTAGCGAGCCCGGCTCGAGCGCGCGCTTCGATAAGCGAATACGCATCAATCGTCACCGCTGGTTCGGACGAGCGGCAGAAAGGTTCACTGAGTCGGGCGTTTCCGGCTACCCTGGGTCGAATGTTTCGCGAGGCGCTGCAAGGTGTGGTTGAGGGTACGACGGGCGGACTGGCCGGAGTCCTCATGGACTTCGAAGGGATCCCGCTGGAGACCTTCGTCTTACCCAACGCCACGCTCGATATGGAGGCGATCGGGGCTGAGGTCAGCGTGGTGGTGAAGGCCATCCAGCGCGCGACGGAGATGCTCGACGCCGGCCAGACCAAGGAAGTCTCCTTTCAGTCCGAGCGCATGGTGACGCTGATCCGAGTGGTCAACGAGATGTACTTCTTGGCGCTCACCGTGGAGCCTGGCGGCAATTTGGGTAAGGGGCGGTTCTTGCTGCGCACCACGGCGCCCAGGCTGCTGGCTGAGTTGGAGTGACCCCCGTCGCCCTGTGCCCTGTATGATCGTGCAGTGAACCGGAGCAGCGGTGCCGAGCGGTAACATAAAGCGCGGACCTGGCCGACCGCGCGTCGGGCTGTCTGGGAGCGGCGCCGCGCGAGCGGGCGGCTCCACTCGGCGGGTGCTGGTGTTGAGCGGCCCGAACTTACAGCGCTTGGGCAAGCGTGAGCCGGCCATCTATGGCACGCAGACGCTCTCTCAGATCCACGAGGAACTAGTGAGCCTAGCCCGTGAGCTGGGCGTCGCCGTCGACTGCCGCCAGTCAAACTACGAAGGTGAGCTGGTGGGCTGGCTGGGCGAAGCAAAGGACGCGGGCTTTTGTGGCGTCCTGATCAACCCTGGAGCGTTGACCCACTACAGCTACGCCCTCCACGACGCCATCAAGGCCGCGGACTTGCCGTGCGTTGAGCTACACCTCTCGAACCCTGACGCCCGAGAGGCATTTCGCCATCAGAGCGTGGTCGCGGCCGTGTGTGTAGGACGCGTAGCGGGTTTTGGGGGTGCTTCCTACGCGCTTGCGCTGCGCGGGCTGCTCAGCCGGTTGGGCCCCGCCGCGCGCAGGCAGAGCCCCAAGCGCGCTGCAAAATCAAAGTAGGCGCCGGCCCCCGGCCTGCAGCTAAAAGCTGCAGGGAAATTCTGGACCGTGGAGGTGGGGCTCGCAGTGGTCCGCTCGCTGGACGACGGCTCACGAGGAGCTACGGCGCGCGCGTCAGCGCGTGGCCTTCGGATTCGCCTTGGCGGCGGGGCTCGCGCTCGCCCGCGGTGCGCGGCTACGCACCGGCTTGCGCCCCACCTGCTCAGCGGCGAAGGCGCTCGGACACGCGTCTGTTACGGGGCAGGCCGCGCAGGCAGGCGCGCGCGCTGAGCAGATGCGTCGCCCGTGAAAGATCAGCGTGTGGGACAGCACATCCCAGGTGTCCTGGGGAAACAGCGCCATCAGCTCGGCTTCGATCTTTTCGGGCGTGGTTTGCTTCGTCCAGCCCAAGCGTTGGCTGATGCGCTGGACGTGGGTGTCCACCACCACCCCTTCGGGTGAGCCGAAAGCCACGCCCAACACGACGTTCGCTGTCTTGCGTCCCACTCCAGACAGCGCGACCAGCTCGTCTAGAGTCCTTGGCACCTGCCCTGCGTGTCGCTCAACGAGCTGCCCCGCGAGGGCCGTGATGTTCTTGGCCTTCTGGCGGAACATGCCCATGTGGCTGAGAACCTCCTCGACCTGGTCGCGAGCGGCGCCGGCCAACGCGCTGGGCGTAGGCCAACGCTCGAACAGCTCCGGGGTGATCTGGTTCACCAGCACGTCGGTCGTCTGCGCAGAGAGCACGGTGGCCACGATCAGCTGAAACGCTGACGCGTGGCGCAGCTCGCAGTGGGCGTCTGGGTGCTTGGCTCTCAGTCGCCCGAAAGTTTCCGCGCAGATACGTTGGGCCTTGGTCCGGGTCATCCGTCGGACGGCTCGCCCTGTCCGTGGTCGCCGCCCTCTGGCTGTGCGCCGTCCGTCCCTTCGGCGTCAGCGCCGTCCGCGGCGCCCTGGCTGCCCTCAGCACCTGCGCCGCCCTCCGCGCCCTCTCCGGAAGCGGAGCCCGTGCTCTCAGCGTCGAAGTCGTCGTCGTCGTCGTCGCTCTCAGCGACCACCTCCAGGGCGACGATGCGCTCTTCTTCGCCGACGTTCATCACCCGCACGCCTTGCGCGTTGCGTCCGGTCAAGCGGATCTCTTCGCAGCGCGTGCGGATGGTCTGCCCGCGATCCGTCATCAGCAGCACCTCGTCCTTGGGTGCCACGAGGGCGATGCCTACCACCGGGCCGTTGCGCTCGCTGGCGTCGATCAAGATGATGCCCTTGCCGCCGCGGTGCTGGGACCGGAACTCCTCGAGTTGCGTGCGTTTGCCATAGCCATGCTCGCAGACGGCCAGCACGGAGTCGCGGCTGGGATCGCCCGTGGTCGCGAAGCCGACCACCACGTCGTCATCGGCGAGGTCGATCGCCTTCACGCCACCCGCGCCGCGGCCCATGGTCCGCACCTGGCCCTCGTCGAAGCGGATCGACTTGCCGCTCTTGGTGGCGATCAAGAACTCAGCGTTACCCTCGGTCACCACCGCCGCGAGGAGCTCGTCGTCCTCCACGATCTTGACGCCGATGATGCCCTTCTCGCGGTAGTTTTGGTACGCGCTGAGGGCTGTCTTCTTGATCTGACCTTTGCGCGTGAGGGTCGTGACGTAGTGCCCGTCGTCGAAGTTCTCGGCGATGCAGATCGCCTTCAGGCGCTCACCAGGCTCTACGCCGATGAAGTTCACGATGGCGCGCCCCTTGGCGTTGCGCGCGGCCTGCGGGATCTCGTAGACCTTCTTGACGTAGACCTGCCCGCGTTCGCTGAAGAACAGCACGTAGCTGTGGGTCGAGCTGATGAAGAGCTGGCTCACGAAGTCGTCGGTGGCCGCCTCCATGCCCCGGTTCCCCTTGCCGCCGCGCTTTTGTGCGCGGTACACGCTGAGCGGCGTGCGCTTGATGTAGCCAGTGTTCGAGATGGTGACGACCATCTCCTCTTCCTGGATCAAGTCCTCGATCTGGATCTCGGCTTCATCGTCGATAATTTCCGTGCGGCGCGGCTGGCCGTGCTTGTCCTTGACCTCGGCCAGCTCGTCGACGATCAGCTTCAGCAGCAGGCTCTCGTCGGCCAGGATCGCCGAGAGGTGCGCGATCAAGTCGCTCAGCTCTGAGTACTCTTTAGCGAGCTTCTCCGCTTCGAGGCCGGTCAGGCGCGCGAGGCGCATGTCCAAGATGGCCTTCGCCTGACGCTCGCTCAGGAAGTAGTCGCCGCGCGCGATGGCCGCGTCGATTTCACTGTCGGGGCGGCCCGCGCGGCGCACGAACTCTTCCAGCCCCTTCAACGGCAGCAGCATCAAGCGCTGGCGAGCGATCTCTGGATCGGCCGATGACCGGATGGTCGCGATCACCCGATCGGTGTCCGTGGTCACCATGCCTAGACCCTCAACCAGCTCACGCTGGGCTTGGGCCTTGGCCAGATCGAAGCGCGTGCGGCGCGTCACGACCTCGCGGCGATGTTCAATGAACAGCTCCAGGCACGACTTCAGGTCGAGGACCTCAGGCTGGTTGTTGACGATGGCGAGGTTGATGATACCGAACGAGGTCTGTAGGTCAGTCAGCTTGTAGAGCTGATTGAGCACCACGTCAGGGAACACGTCCTTCTTGAGCTCGATCACGAAGCGCATGCCCTCGCGGTCGCTCTCATCTCGCGCTTCTCGGATGCCTTCGATGCGCTTCTCCCGCATCAGGCTGCCGATCTTGGCGTGGAGGCGAGCTTTGTTCACCTGGTACGGGATCTCGGTGATCACGATCTGCTCGCGGTCAGTGCCCTGGACCTTCTCGATCTCACTGCGCGCCCGCATCACCACGCTCCCGCGGCCCGTTTTGTAGGCTTGGTAGGCGCCGCTGCGGCCACAGATAAATGCTGCCGTAGGGAAATCAGGCCCGGGCACTATCTCGAACAGCTGCTCGATGGTCAGGTCTGGGTTACCGATCAGCGCCACGGTGGCGTCGATGATCTCGCTCAGGTTGTGGGGCGGGATGTTGGTCGCCATACCGACCGCGATACCTCCGGAACCGTTGACCAATAGGTTCGGGTAGCGGGCGGGGAGGACGGTCGGCTCGGTGTTCTGGTCGTCGAAGGTCGCCGTGAAATCGACGGTCTCTTTCTCGATGTCTTGCAGCAGCTCCATCGCCACGCGGGCCAACCGCGACTCGGTGTAGCGATAGGCGGCCGCGGGGTCACCGTCCACGGAGCCAAAGTTGCCTTGGCCCTCGACCAGCGGGTAACGCATCGAAAAATCTTGCGCCATGCGCACCAGCGCGTCGTAGACGCTCGCGTCTCCGTGCGGATGGTACTTTCCGAGCACCTCACCGACGACCGCCGCGCACTTTCGGAACGAAGTGCCCGGGGTCAAGTTGAGGCCGCGCATCGCGTACAGGATGCGGCGGTGGACAGGCTTCAAGCCGTCGCGCGCGTCGGGGATCGCGCGCCCGATGATCACGCTCATCGCGTAGTCGAGGTACGAGGTCCGCATCTCATCGCGGATGCTGATCGGCTGGTCTGAAGAGGGTGTGGTGGGGGTCTCGTCTGACATGGATTCGCTGCGTCGATGGGTACGCCGTGAGCCTGGGATTTGCGCCCGGGGAGGCGGGAACAAGAAACAAACTCTTGCTCAGCTCAGGCTGCCCGGAAGGACAACCGGAGGTACCCCATACCGGGCGCGGTAGCAATCTGTCTCGCGCGATAAACAGCCGCAATTTTAGGGCGTTTCGCGCGATCGGGCCGATTCTGTACGCGGCCACGGCCCAGGCTGGTTTTTCGTGCCCGGCGGGCGCTCTGGCGCGCGCTAGTCGGCCGGGGCCTAGGGATCGATGCGGTGAACGCTGCCGTTGTAGAGGCTGACCACCAGCACCTCGCCGTCGTTGTCCTCACCGAACGCCACGACACCGCCGAGGTCCCCACCGCTGGTGCTGAGCGGGTACTCGTCGCACGTCTCAGCGCCGGTCCACACCAAGGTCTGGAGCTGCGCGAGGTAGAAGTCCGCGTACAGGTAGCGACCGTACAGCGCGGGGATGTTCTTGCCCCGATAGACCACGCCGCCGGTGACCGAGAGGTTGCCTTGATCTTGGTGCGAGTACTCTGTGAGGGGCAGCGTCAGGCCTGTTTGGTCGCAGCTATTTCCCTGGCGGCAGTGGTTGCCTTCCATGATGTTCCAGCCGAAATTGTGGCGACCTGAGCCCGCGGTGACCGCGTTGACCTCCTCCCAGGCGTCCTGACCGACGTCCCCAAAATACAGATCCCCACGGACGCGATCAAAGCTGATCCGGTACGGGTTGCGGACGCCCCAGTGGTAGACGTACTCGTTGTCTGGGTGGTTGCCAGCGGGGGGCGAGGGGTGGTTCTCCACGTCGAGGCGCAGGATTGAACCCAGCTCCGTCGATGGGTTCTGCCCGTTTCCGTAGGTGTCGTTCCCTCCACCCCCGTCCCCGAAGGCGACGTATAGGTAGCCGTCGGGGCCAAACGCGAGGTCCCCGCCGTCGTGGTTGCCCGCGGGTTGCGGGACGCTGAGCAAGACCTTGGCTTGGGTGTCAGCGACGTCAGGATCCCCTGCGGAAATCTGGTACTCGGCGATGATGGAAGTCAGCGGCGCGCCAAGGATGGTGTAGCTCAGGTAAAACCGCCGCTCGCCGGCCTGACCAAAGTTTGGGTGGAGGGCCAGGCCGAGTAAGCCGCCTTCACTCTGGGCGATGACCTCGCTCGTGATGTCGAGGACCTGCTTTGGGGCGGCGCTCCCGTTCTTGACCATCAGCCGCCCGTCGCGCTCGATGATGAACAAGCGTGAGTTGTCCGTAGGGTCCGTCTGCACCTCCATCGGGCCGTTGAGCCCGCTCGCGACCTCCGTCAGCGTGACGGCGGGGGGCGCCAGGTTGCTGCAGGTGTTGGTGACCACGCCGCCGGTGCCGCCGCTACCCGCGCTGCCGCCGCTACCCGCGCCGCCGCCGCTGCCGCCCGCGCTGCCGCCGCTGCCCGCGCTGCCCGCGCTGCCCGCGCTG
>CAZKDY010000015.1:127890-153446 GCA_964551615.1 uncultured Polyangiaceae bacterium | reverse complement strand
TCCTGGCGCATTCTCGCGCTTGTTGGGGTGTCCACGAAAGCGGGGGAGGATCAGTATGTCGGCTACGTCGTCCAGCGGGATGACCCCGAGCAGCTCGGGCGCGTGAAGATCTGCGTCCCAGGCGTGCTCGAACCGGAGAGCGCGTGGGCATGGCCCCTCGGGACAGGGGGTGGGGGGTCGAAGGACGCGGGGCTGTTCGCCGTCCCTGACCTCGGCGCAGAGGTCGGCGTCTTCTTCAACCGAGGCGACGTCGAGGCGCCCTATTTCCTCACGGCTAATTGGGGCAAGCCCAACGGCGAGAGTGAAGTACCAGAGTAGGCGCGCCTCACCCCGCCCGACAACCGCGTGCTCGCCAGCCCGACGTTTCGGGTCGAGCTCGACGAGACCAAGGGCGCCCGCAAGCTCCGGTTCACCAACAAGAAGACCGGCGACCACCTGGTGTTCGACGCCGAAGAGAACTCGGTGACGCTCGAGGCGACCACCGCCATCACGATCAAGGCCGTGGGCGCGATCTCCATCAAGGCGGCCCAGGTCACCATCGCCGGGCGCGTGGTGCGGCCCATCGCCGCCCCAATCTGAGTTTCCTTATGGCATTACCCATCTGTCTAGACATCCCAGCGCTGGACGACCCGTTCGGCATCGAGCTGCCCGGCGGGATCACCATCGAGCGCATCAACCTGATGGAGGTGATCCAGCCAGCGCTGGCCCCGTTGGTGCCGTTGTTCGACGTCGTCGACACCATCGTGGCGGTCTACAACTGCATGAAGGCGATCCCGGACTCGCTGGGGCCACCGCCAGACCCGACGGCGATCGCCATCTGCATCCCCGAGCTCGGCGAGAAGGTGGCGAAGTTGCTGCGGCTCATCCCTCAGCTGTCGCTTCCCTACACTCTGATCGGGCTCATCGACCTGGTCATCGCGACGCTCCGCCAGGCAAAGCGCGAGCTCCACCACCTGCAGCTGCAGCTGCAACAAATCCTCGGCGCCATCGACCGCGCCACGAACCTAGAGGACGCGGGGCTCATGGCCATCACGAGCTGCGCGGAGGCGAACGTCGGCCAAGAAGCCGCGAACGTCGGGTGGATGCTCGCGAGCCTGGGCAAGCTGATCGGGCTCATCAACCTGTTCATGGATTTGGCCGGCGGCCCCAAGGTGCCCGACTTGTCGGACCTGGCGGGCATGCCCCTGGACGACGCCATCCCAGCCATCGACGCGCTGATCGATCAGATGAAGGGCATACGCGACCAGGTACCAGTACCGTGAGGAACCATGCCTGAGGCGCCCCGCAACCTGCTCACGCCCTTCCGCCGCGACAAGAAGTCGGACTTCGCGTCGGGCGCTGGCGAAGCGCTGCTCACCTCAAAGGTGCGCCAGGCGCTGCTCACCGAAGGCGCGACACAACGCTCCTCGGGCGAGCTGCCGTGGCGCACGAACTTCGGCTCCGCGCTGACGTTACTGAGGCACCAGCGGAACGACGTAGCGCTGAAAGAGCTGGCGAGGGTGTATGTGCGGGAGGCGCTGAAGCGGTGGGCGCGTGACGCGCGCGTTCAAACCATGCGGATCAGCCAGGACGCGGCAGAACTGACCGTCCAGGTTAGAATCGGCGCTGGACGAATGGCTGTCAACCTGCTGAAATTGTTCTAGGAAGTCTGAGCCGAACCGACGGCCTGATAACCCCTTGTACGCAGACCGAGGCGGGAGGATGATCGACCGTTGGTCCCGGCCGATCAAGGGAGACTACAAATGGATCTCGACGCCATCGAAACGAAGTACCGCAACGCCATCACCGGGCTCCCTCCGACGGAGGGAACCGCGAACCTCCGCGACTACCTCGTGAGGCGCACGCTTGAAAGCCGCCTCGAACGCATCGTTCGCATCCGCAAGGTGAGCGTCGGGACGAGACGAGCGACTTGCATTTCCGGGCGCTGCCGACGCCTACTCAGGCGGAGGTTACGGAGATTGCCAGGCGCACAGCTCTCCGTGTGGATCGCTTGCTCCGAGCTCAGGGCCGCCATCTGTTGCCACGGGAGCGTGACCACGATCGCGACGGTGAGGCCGTGCAGCTGGCTCTGGACGAGCCGGGGCTTGCAGCTTGCCACGAGGAAGCAGCGAGTGGGGTGGGGATCAGCGGCCCTGGCGCCGGACAGCCGCTGCTGTCGCCGCTAGCGAAACCCCCAGCCCGATTTGCGCTGATCACCCAGGCGACTCGCGACGTCGAGCAGCAGCGGGGTGAGATCGCGATAGTCGTCTAGGATGCTGCCAGTCGCTTCGACTAACGCGTCGATCTGCGGTTTGCTCACCGTGAGCGGCGGGGTCAGCTTTAGGACGTCCCAGTGCTGAGACGCGGGCTGCGTCAGAAACCCGCGCTCCAGCAGGCGTACGCTGAGCCAGTGTCCTAGCACCTGGCGCGACAGCAGCTTGACCAGGCGCGGGGCGACTCGCTGCACCCAGCCGCTGCCTGTTGGTCCAAGCTCGAGGCCCACCAGCAGGCCTTGCCCGCGCACGCTGCGCACCAGCGGGTGACCGCTCAGGCGGATCTCTAAGGCGGCCTGGAGTTGCTCGCCGCGCACACTGGCCGCCTGGGCGAGGCTGTGTTGGTCAACTTGCTCTAGCGTGTTAATTGCCACACGGCAACTGAGCGCGTTGCCGCTCAGGCTGGAGCCGTGGAGGTCAAACTTGGACACGCTGCCAAAGGCGCGCTTGTGTAGCTCACGCCGGGTGAGCGTCGCGCTGATCGGCATCAGCGAGCCACCCAGGCTCTTGCCCAAAATGACCACATCGGGATCGAGATCGGAGTCGTGCTCAAACGCGCACAAGCGCCCAGTGCGCCCGACGCCGGTCTGCACTTCGTCCAACATGAACAGCGCCCCGTGCTTTTGACACAGCGCTTGGGCCCCAGCGAGGTAGCTACCTGAAGGCACGTTGACGCCTGCCTCGCCTTGAATAGGCTCTAACAGCACGCCGGCGATGTGCCGCTTTTTCAGCATGTGCGCCAGCGCGTCGAGATCGTCGAACGGCACCTGGTGGCACTCGGGCAGCAGCGGGCGGAAAGGTTTTTGCCAGCGGGGAAATCCCATGACGCTCAAGCTGCCGAGGCCCGTGCCGTGAAAACCGCCAGCGGCGTACACGATGCCAGGCCGCCGGGTGGCCGCTCGCGCGAGCTTGATGGCGGCCTCGACCGCGTCACCGCCGCTGCACGAAAACAGCGACACCGGCAGGCTCGGCACGCGCTGCGCTAGCTGCGCGCCCAGCTCTGCGGCCCACACCTGCGGGCCCACGTGCATGACGTTCGGGTGATTGTCTGCCAGCGCCCGCGTTAGCCCAGCAATCAGTTCCGTGGGGTTATGGCCGAGGTTGACCGCGCCGCCGCCCGCCAGAAAATCCAAATACTCGCGGCCCTGATCGTCCCACAGCCGCATGCCCTCTGCGCGGGTGAAGACGCGCCCAAAGCCAAAGGTGCCGAGCCGCTGGATAAACGCCGGATTGACGTGGTCGGTGTAGCGCTGGATGCTGGGGTGCGCTGGACTGGCTGAGGTGCTCATACTGCTCCGCTCTCCGGCCTGTGCCGATCGCCGGCCGTGAGGCGGGACCAAACCACGCTACTCACCCGCCAACTCCACATCACACACCACCGGCTTGTGATCGAAGTACACGGTCTGGGTCACCCCTGGCTGCCCTTCGCTGATCCCCGAGGTAAAACAGGTGCCGTCGAGGGCGTCGCTGACGATGTGGTCGATGTTGAACAGGCCGCCGTAGGTCGGCGCCGCGTTGATCCCGACGTCGGTCACAAAATGGAAGCGGCTGCCTTCGCCCGCTTGCTGCGCGAAATAGGCGGCGCTCTCGTCGAAATCCCAGGTGCGCCCAGGATCTGTGTTTAGATCCCCGAGGATGAGGTTACGCGCGCCGTTGGCCGCCGGCGGGTTGCTCGAGTCCAGGGCGGCGCTGGGGTCGAGGTGCTCAAACACCTGGGCGAACTGCTGTCGCCGACACAGCTGGTCCTTCTCCGCAGCCCCTGACGAGCCGTGCACGTTGACCACCGTCAGCTCACCGCCGGACTCCAGGTCGATCACGGCGCGGCCAACCCGTGAGCCCCCCCCGCAGTCCGCCACGCGCGCGCCAGCTAAGCCGTCGAGGCACAAGTCCTGAGCACAGCCGCGGATGCTCCCGAACGACTTCCTTACGGCAATACACTTGTCCGGCTTGCCCAGGTGACACGCGATTTGGAAGTCACCACCCAGCACGGTCTGCACGACGCTCGGGTCACCTGGTTGATAGCCCTCGCAGACGAAGCCCTTACGGGCTTCAGCCGGGACGCTCTCGCATTCCCCAGAGTAGAACAACTCTTGAAACGCCACCACGTCGGGCTGCAGGGCGCTGAAGTACACGCGGGTGTCTTCAACCACGGTGTTCCACGCCAGACCGTTGCCGTAGTACATGTCGGAGAGCGCGGCTTGTTCGCTGTAGTAGCCGTCGTCCGGCAACCTGTCGTGGCCTAAGCCGTCTGTTGTTCCCGTGTTGAAACTGACGGCGCGGAAGCTCAGCGCTTCTGGCGCCGGCGTCGCGCTCGTGCTCGCTTCGTCGCCGCAGCCGACCAGCGCCAGGCCCAAGACCCCAGCAAAACTTAACGTCCACGCGGGAGGATACGTCACGCGCCTAGTCTCGCCCCTCGCCTGGTCCGGCGCAATGGGCGGCGCGACCACCGCCTCTGGCTCGCGAAGGCGCCCTAGAGCGGCGACGTGGCAGCCGACGGCGCGTGCTGGGCCTGAAGCGAGCCGGCAGCGGCTTGACGCTAGCGGATGATCACAAACGTCTGCTGGTTCAGGGCCACGAGCTCGCCGCGGGCGGTCCACAGCTCGCGAAACTCGGCAGCGTAGCCTCCGGCCTGGGCCAGCGCGCGGGCTTGGTAGTACAGCGGCTCGCCGTCTAACAGTGCAGGGTCCAGCAGCAGCTGGGCGGTGTAGGCCAGGGTCGCCATGGGCCGCGGCGCCTGCTCGCGGACGAACGAGGCGGGCCACCAGGCGTCGACCAGAGCCAGCACGTCCGCCGCGGCTAGCTGCTTTAGCGCTGGTCGGTTGCGGATCCAGCCGCTCGCGATGGCGTCGGTTCCGCCGGAAAACGGCGCAGGCCCCGTGTTACGAAACTCGAAGTGCTGCGCGAACTCTGGGCCCATGGGGGCGCCCAGCGCCAGCACCTCGACCGCCGCCCAATCACGCGTTAGGTCGGGGGGTGGAGGGGACCAGCCGGCGTCTTCGACGCGGCGTTTGCCGTAGACCAGCGTGGCGAGCGCGCGGACCTCGCCGCCTTGCTGGAGTACGGCTTGCCACGTGGATACGCCGCTGCCGATGCGTACCGGGCTGACGCAGATCAGCGACTCGCCTGCGGTCACCGGCGCGGTGATGGCTCCGCTGACGCTGCGCAGGCGGCGCTCGGCGGAGGCCTCGACCTGATCCACGGCTCGCGTGAGCGCTGCCATCACCAGCCCACCGAAGGCGCCGCGGCCCTGACGGTAGCCGTCTGGGACAACCAACGCGAACTCAGTCGCGCCCTGCTCGGTTGAGCTGACCCGGGTCGGCGTCGACGACTCGGCGAAGCTTGGCGCGGCGCTGCGCGGTGTTCCGGGCTGCACGAGGGACATGCCTTGCTTCATGCGCAACCCAGGCAATTGCGTCAACGGCTGCCGCGGTCAAGGCGCGCAGCGCTGGCCTCGGCGATAACAACATTGGGCTGCGCAGGAGGGCCTGCCGCGCCGGGGAAATACGAAGAACTCTCAGGCGCAGGGAAAGATCTTTACACCGCCCGCGCGATGCGGCCTTCTAGCGCGCGGAGGTTAGTGAAATGGATCCGTTTTCACCGATTAATGGCATCTCGCTTGAGCGCTACGCGGAGCTCGGCGCGGCCTTGGACGGCAAGGATCAGGACCCGGCTGGCACGGCCCAGGTGCTGGCCGCCGAGGGCGTGAGTCAGGCCGACTACGAGGCGGCCAAGGCGGGCTGGACCGCCCGCATGCAGGACATGTCGCTGATGGGGCGGGTGGCGACCGCCTTCATGCCCATGTACCAAGCGGCGCTGGCCAAGAGGCAGGGCGGTTCCGTACGGATTAATTATGAGGACTTCGTCCACGTCAGCGTGCTGATCAAGATGTACAGCTTTGAGGCTGGCGTGCAGGCGGCGGGGATGACCCAGAGCGAGTGGACCCAAGCGGCGGGCTACTGGAACAACCAGATGGCCGCCAACATGATGCAGTACGCGGGGCACCCGCAGCGCATGGCTCAAGAAGAGGCCCAGCTGCGCGCTGGCGGTCAGCCGCGGCAGGTGGCCAAGTCGATGGACACCAGCGCAGCAGCGCAGACCGGGCCATCTCAGGCTCAGGCCGTGGCCTACGCCAATCAAGATCCGATCGCTCAGGCCATGAACAACCCCGCCGTGCTGCAGCAGCAAGCGGCGGCAGCCAGCATCATGAAAAATCCACTCGGATTTGCGTTTGGGCAGGCGGCGGCGGTGGTCACCGGCGGTATCACGGCTGGCTCGCGGGTGTTCGTGATGTGGTCCGACGGCAACAAGTACCCGGCTCAAGTCATGCAAGCCGCGCCCGATCAGTACATGGTGCAGTTCGAGGGCGGGGCCCAGCAGTGGGTGCCCGCGCACTCGGTGGTACAGAGCTGAGATGGTCCAGCAGCCCGCCATGAACTGCCCGCACTGCGGCGGCACGTTGGCGCTCGACGACCTGACGCGGCCCAACTGCCCGTTCTGCGGCCAGGTGTTGCCGCACCACGCCCGCGCCGCGGAGCACGCGGTGCTGGTGAACCAGGTGCTCCAAAACCAATTCGCCGCGCGTTATCCCGGCCTCCCGCCCGGGCAAGTGCCGCAGATCGGCTACCAGATGGGCGCTGGCGTAAACGGCTTGGAGGCGTTTCAGCAGGGGCAAATCCAGCAGGGCATGAAGCGCGCTTGGGGCATGAGCGTGGTGATCCTACTGGTTACCGTGGGGATCATTCTGCTGGCGTTCTTCGGGGCCGGCGTCGCGATGTATCTCATGTTCTAGCCCGCGTCGCGGCGGGCGTGTAAAGTCCGCGCCGTGAGACACCTAGGACTGCTCGCTAGCTTGATGTTGTGCGCCGCGTGCGGCGACGCCACCCCACCCCCTGGCTCCCCTGAGGCGGCGGCGCCTGTGGCTGCTTCGGCTGAGGGCAGCGCGGCGCCGCGAGCCCAGCCTGCGCCCAGCGTCGTCAGTCAGGTCAGCGCGCCGGCTCCTGCTTACGCGCCAGTCAGCGCGCCGGGCGCCGACCCGAGCACCGATAAAAAGCTCAGGTTGTCCATTGCCGCGGGGCAGCGTGCCGTGCAGCGCCGCCTGCTGGATCTCTCCCACCACCCCCTCGAGACGCTAGAGTTCTTGGGTCTGCGTGACGACATGCAGGTCACCGAGTTGTGGCCAGAGGACGGCTATTACACTGAGTTGTTAGCGCCAGTGCTGGCGGAGCGTGGCGCGCTCAGCGTGGTGCAACCAGAGCCTGGCGACGCGGGCCCGGGCCAACTGAGCGCGCTGATCGCGGCCTCGCCAGCGCTCTACTCCAAGCTGAAGCAGATCTCGGTGAAGCCGCCCGGCGCGCTGGCGCTGGGGCCTACGGGCAGCGCAGACTTGGTGCTCAGCGTGCAAGACACCCAAGGCTGGCTGAAGGCGGGCTATGCGCTCAGCGTGTTTGACGCCGCGTTCAAGGCGCTCAAGCCAGCCGGGGTCTTGGGGGTGGTGGAGCGGCGCAGTAGTCAGCCTGACGCGCCTGTTAGCAACCCCGAGGAAACGACCGATGAGGTCGGCTTGACCGAGGCGCACGTCCGGCAGCTGGCGCTGGCGGCGGGCTTTGATTTCGTCGCCAAGCGCGACGTAGGCGGGGGCGCGGCTGTGCTTGGCGGCGACCCTGAGGGCGCGGCGGGCCATCGCATGACGCTCAAGTTCATCAAGCCCGCAGGGCCGGGAGAGCCCAAGCTGCGAGATGAAGCGGGCAAGGCGCTACCTCAGACCGAGGGCGATCCGCAGCTAGATTCGCCGCTGTTCAAGCACCACCTGCGGCTGCTGGCGCAGGCGATTTTGCGAGATGACCCAGAGCTCGCCCGCGCGGTGTTCTTTCCTGTAGAGGCCTATCAGCAGGTCAAAGACATCCCAAAGCCTGAGCGGGATTGGGAGTATCGGCTGTGGAAGAACTTCAAGCGTGACGTGCACGACTACCACCGCCGGCTCGGCGCCGGCGCGCGCTTCGCGGAGCTGGTGGAGCTTGAGCCTAACCCGCGCAGCAAGAGCTGGATGAAGCCTGGTTCCGAAGGGAACAAGCTCGGGTATTTTCGGATGACCCACCCCAAATTGGTGTTCAAGACGACCGCAGGCAGGACCTTGAAGCTTGATCTCACCAGCCTGATCTCGTGGCGCGGTGAGTGGTACATCGTCCACTTGAACGGCTTTAAGTAGCCGCGCGCGGGTCTCGGACAGCGTGGCTCAGCGAGGCTTGGCGTAGGCCCAGCGCAGGTCCAGGGTGTGCGGGTGCTCCGGCCGCGGCTCAAGCCGCTTGATCCGGGCCGGAAACGGCGTGTGACCCTCGACGGTGAAGCGTGACGCCCGTCGCGCCGCCGCCTCATAGGCTGTGAGTGGCGGCTCGTCGTAGCCACGACCTTCCGGGTGCCAGACGTGATACTGGCAGCCGCCAAGGGACCGCTGGGCCCACTGGTCAACAACGTCCAAGCGCACCGGGTGCTGGACCGGGATGTCAGGCTGCAGGCAGTTCGGCGGTTGCCAGGCGCGGAAACGCACCCCCGCCACCCCCTCCCCCTCAGTGCCAGACGGGAACAGCGGCAGTTCGAAGCCGTTCACGCTGACCACGTGCCGGCCGGGGACCAAGCCCTGCACCTTCACCTGCAGGCGCTCGAGCGATGAGTCCACGTACCGCGCGACCGCTGGGCCGCTGGGCTGCTCGCCCAAGGTCGCCCAAGGCTCTAGCGCCGATCGCAGCTCTAGCACCACGTCACCGAACACGGCGCGGCCCAGGGTGGGGCAGCGGAAGTCGAGGAACGGCAGATACCACTCGGCGTCCACGCCGAGACCGTGGCGCTGCAGATCTGCGCACACGTCCTGAAAATCTCGCCACAAATACTGGGGCAGCATGAAGCGGTCATGCAGCTGAGTACCCCACGGCACCAGCTTTTCTCGGTAGGGGGCCTGCGCGAAGCGCCCGACCAGCGCTCGTACTAGCAGCGCCTGGGCGGACGCCATGCGCTCGTGGGGTGGCATCTCAAACGCGCGCAGCTCGACCAGGCCTTGGCGCCCTGCCGGTCCATGCGGGTCGTACAGCTTGTCGATGGAAATTTCCGTGCGGTGTGGGTTTCCGCTCACGTCGACCAGCAAGTTTCGGAGCAGTCGATCGATGGTCCATGGGAAGGCTTCGCTGCCCAGCTTGGGCAGCTGCGACAGCGCGAGCTCGAGCTCCAAGAGCGCGTCGTGGCGCGCTTCGTCGATGCGCGGGGTCTGAGAGGTGGGGCCGACGAACAAGCCAGTGAACAAGAAGGACAGGCTCGGGTGGTTCTGGAAGAACCGGAGCAAGCTGCCTAGCAGCTCGGGCCGGGTCAAGAATGGGCTCTCCAGCGCGCTTGGGCCGCCCAGGGTGAGGTGATTGCCGCCACCGCTGCCCGCCACGCGCCCGTCGATCTGGTATTTTTCCATGCACAAATCTGCGTGGTTCGCGGCGTCCGTGATGGTCTCGACCAGGCGGGTGTACTCGGCGAGGCTATTGGCGACCGGCAGGTTGATCTCAATAACGCCTGGATCGGGCGTGACCACGCACGACTCCAAGCGCGGATCGCTGGGCGGGCCGTAGCCTTCGACGCGCACTGGCACGTCGCACTCAGCGGCCGCGGCCTCTACGGCGCGGACCAGCTCCAAGAAGTCTTCGGCTGTATCCACCGGGGGCAAGAAGACATGCAGCACACCGGCGCGGGGTTCGACACACAGCGTCTTTCTGATCTCTGTCTCCGGTTCCGCGAGGCGTTGAATTTCGGCGAATTGCCTGCGACCATCAGCGTCAGCCAGCAAGAGCGGGCGCGGGTCGAGCTCGGTGTCTTGGGTGAGCTGGGTGTTGTCGACAGGGATCGACTCAGGCGGCTCGCCGCGCATCCGATCCAGAGGTAGCCGCAGGCCCATCGGGCTGTCCCCGGGGATCAAGAACAGATGCTTGCGGCGAAAGCTCCAAACGCCCGTGCGCCAGGCGCCGTCGTCGCGGGTCAGCGGCACCGCGTAGCCGACCTCGCGTTTCAGGCCGTGCCCCAGCACGTTCGCCAGCCGCCTGCGCTCCTCAGGGTCTGCTAAGTTGGCTGCTAGGGGATCGACGTCAGTCGGCAGGTTCTCTTCCTGTTGGATAAAGTGCCAGGGGTCCTCGTAGGCCGCCATCGGCGTCACCTGGAGGTCCAGCTCAGCGCCGATCAGGGCGGCCAAGCGCGCGGCGTGAGCGAGCTGCTGGTCGCTGGTCTTGGTCGCGGGGTCGTTGTCCGCTAGCGCCAGCAGCTCGCGGTTCTTCCAGACGGGGACAGCATCTCGGCGCCAAATCAGGGCAAGCGCCCAGCGCGGCAGGCTCTCGCCAGGGTAGTGTTTTCCCATGCGGTATTGTAAGAGGCTGCCCTCGCCGAAGCGCGACATCAGCTCGCGCGCCATGCGCAGGCCCTGCGCTCGCTTGGTGTCGCCCAGGGCCTCGACGTTCCACTCTGGCTTCGCGGGGTGGATCCGTGAGGTGTAGGTGGGTTCGCCGCCGATGGTCAGCTTGACCCCAGCCTTCAGCAGGGCCGCGTCCACGGCCTCGCCCGCTTCGGTGATGCTGGTCCATTGCTCCTCTGTGTACGGTTTGCGCGGGCGGGGTTCGTGACCAAGCCTCACCACCTCCATCTCGTATTCAAAGCCGCTGGCCGCGCGCTCTGAGGTGCCGGTGACCGGCGCTGCCGACTCAGCGTTGACGGTGCACGCCAAGGGGATGTGCCCTTCGCCGCAGAACAAACCGCTCGTCCCGTCGAGGCCAATCCAACCTGCGCCGGGGACGTAGACCTCGGCCCAAGCGTGTAGATCGGCGACGTCTTTCAGCACGCCCTTGGCCAGGTCCGGCACGTTGCCCTCGTCCACCAACTGGATCAGGTAGCCGCTGACGAATCGGGCGGCTAAGCCGTTGGCCCGCAGCACGTCGACCAGCAACTGTGCGCTGTCCCGGCAGCTGCCGGAGTTCTTGGTCAGCGTTTGCTCCGAGGTCTGAAGGCCCGGATCGAGGCGGATCAAATACTCTACCCGAGCGGCGACGCGAGCGTTGAGGGCGACGAGCCAATCGGTGACGTGGCCGCTGGGCGGCTGCTCGGCCACGAACTGCTCAAGCAGTGGCCCCTTGGTGCGCTCGAGCAGCGGAGCTAGCTCGGCCTTGAGGCCGTCGGGATACTCGAACGGCAGCTGCTCACAGCGGTCGTCGACGAAGTAGTCGAATGGATTTACCGGACGGATATCCAGGGCGAGATCGACGGCGACGGCGAACTCCTTGACGCGTTGGTCCTTGCTGAACGTGAGCCTGGCGATGCGGTTGCCCCAAGGGTCTTGTTGCCAGCGCAGCGTCGGCGTGGGCGTTAGCTCGAGGTTATAGGCCTCGATGGTCGCGCGCGTGTGCGCGGCAGGCCTGAGGCGGACGATGTGCGGCCCGAGCCCCACCGGTTGATCGTAGCGGTACAGCGTTCGATGGCGGAGGAGGACACGCATGGGTTGGTGGTAACTCGGCGGTGAACTGAGTAAAAGGCCAGTGATGTCATGTATGCTGAAACGGCGCGTGCGCCCCCGCCGAGGCCCAGCGTGAGCCAGCTGCTCGGTTTGAGCTTTGACGGTTTGGCCTCGCCGTCCATCACGCTGGCGGGCTGGGCGCGCCACGACGCGGCGGTTCAGCCATCGGGCTGGGGCTTCGCTTGGTACCCGTCGGGCGAGTACTCGGCTGCGTTGATTAAGGATCCTATCGCCACGGGTGAGACCGCGATGACCGAGCTGTTGCGCGACTGGGATCGGTTTCGCGCGGCTACGTTCGTGTGTCACCTGCGTGGCTCCGCTAAGCGCGTCGCGCAAGAGGACACGCTGCCCTTCGGGCGCAGCTACGCGGGGCGTGACTGGGTGTTCGCCCACGACGGCGACTTTGACCCCATGGCCGCCCAAGGTTTGCAGCTGAATCGCGCCTTTGTGCCCATCGGCCACACCCACTCCGAGCGCGCGTTTTGCTGGCTCTTGAGCCAAGTCGATCAGCTCGGAGCGAGCCGGCTCGCCGACGTGGCGTGGCCAGTGCTCCACGATCTGTTGCGGCAGTTGGCGGCGGGCGGGCCCGCGAACATCTTGCTCACCGATGGTGAAGACACCGTCGCCTTCCGCGACCCCCAGGCGCTGCACGAGCTATACGTCACGCGACGTATCCCTCCGGATTCGGGCACCTCGCTTTCGAATCGGCACCTCGAGCTTCAGCTCGATCCACAGCAAGGCGCTCAGCGCAGCGTGGTGGTGCTGAGCACCACGCCCCTTGACGGCGCTCAGTTCACCGCGCTCGCGCCAGGACAAATGGTGGTGGCGCGCCGCGGTACGCTGACTTGGTCAAGTGACGCGCAGGGCCTCGGCGGGCTGAACGGCGGCAGGTTTGCGCCAGCGGGAGGCCCGCAGGCTCAAGTTCAGACACAGCCATTTCCTACCAGCGATATGCTCGTGCAGCCGAGCGCTGGCCCCCAGCCTCCCGCGCCTGAGGCTCGGGTGGTCAGCCTGACTCACGAGACGATCTATCGCTACTCCCAGTCGGTGGAGCGCTCAACGCATCTGTTTCGGCTGGAGCCCGTCCACGACAGCCGTCAGCAGCTGCTTGACTTTAACCTAGAGATTTTTCCTCAAGGAAATTTTAGGCGCTTCGAGGACGTGTTCGGTAACGTCACGCTGCGCGCCGACTTCGAGCGCGCGTATACTGAGCTGCGTCTGGTGGCTCGTTCGAGGGTCAGGGTCGCTGAGCCGCCGCCAGTCCCTGCGCCCACCCAGCGCGCGACCATCCCGTTGGTGTGGATGCCCTGGCAGCGCCAGATGATGGTGCCGTACCTGCTGCCACCCGAGCTGCCCGAGGTCCAGCTCCGCGAGCTGAGCGATTTCGCCATGAGCTTCGCCGAGCGCCAGGATTTTGATCTGGACGAGACCCTGGTCGACATGAACCACAGCATCTACCGCGACTTTAGCTACGTGACCGGCTCCACCACCTTGGCGACCACGCCCTACGACGTGTTCCAGACGCGGCGCGGCGTGTGCCAAGACTTCGCCAACCTGTTCATTTGCTTGGCGCGCTTGCTGAACATCCCGGCCCGTTACCGCGTGGGATACATCTTCACTGGCGGCAACTACCAGAACCAGCAGCAGTCCGACGCCTCCCACGCCTGGACCGAGGTGTACTTGCCCCACGTCGGCTGGCGCGGCTTTGACCCGACCAACGGCTGCCTGGCGGCCCTCGACCACGTACGGGTCGCCGCCGGCCGCAACTACCTCGACGCCGCCCCCACTTCGGGCACCCTGCTCAGAGGGGGTGGAGGGGAGTCACTGTCCGTTGCCGTGCAGGTCACCGTGGACAACTGAGCTGCGCTTAGGCCTGCTGAGCGGACGCAGCGTGGACGCGCCGCGGGCTGAAACAGGCCCAGTTCTCCGCACGATCCTTGGGCGCGCGACGCGTCATGACGCAACCATGATTGAAGCGGCCAAGCGTCCGCACTATCCATGCGGCGCCCCTCCGGACCGCAATAATGCGCAGCCGCGCAGCTGAAACCCACCATGAGTGCTCTCGCCGCATCCGCCGCCCCCCACGTCATTGAGCTCTACGAGACGTTGCGTGAGCTCGACCCAGCCCGCTTTCGCCGTGAGATGGCGGAGCGCATGCGCGACAACCTGATCCGCTTGAGCCATGAGTTCGAGCGGGTGGTGACGGAGTGGTCGAACACTCAGCGATCGCAGAGGGTTGGGTCCGCGGTGCAAGATAAGGTCGTGGCCGACGGGGGAGCGAGTGGTGTCCCCTTCTCCATACAGCTTGACGCAGACCGCGCGGAAGCGGAGCTCCGGTCGCGCATCGTCGAGCTCGCGACCACGATGCGTGAGCTGGCCGAGCGCGGCGAGGTCACCCGTGAGCTATGGAAGGAGCTGCGCGCGCGCATCCACCCGGCCTACGAGGCGCTGGCGCGTTTGCTGCGTGTCCACGCCGTGCACGTGCCAAGCCTGCGCCCCACCAACATCTCGCGCAGCGTGTTCCATGTGGGCTCGGCCCTGGGCGCCCTCGCCATCGTGACGCTTTTGCCCCAGTGGGTGCCGCTGGCAGCTTCGGTGTTCTTTGCCAGCGCGGTGCTCATGGAGGGCTCTCGGCGGATCAGCCCGGCGGCCAACCGCTTGTTGATGCGCGCGTTCAGCAAGGTCGCCCACCCTCACGAGGCGCACCACATCAACAGCGCGAGTTGGTACGCCACGGCGCTGCTGATCCTCGCGTTCTCCGCGCCGCCAGCGGTGTCTGCCGTGGCGGTCACCGTGCTCGGCTTTGGCGATCCGCTGGCGGCGTTGGTCGGCCGCCGCATCGGCCGCATCCGTCTGGTCCACGGCCGCTCGTTGGAGGGGTCGCTGGCGTTCGTGCTGTTCGGCGGCGCCGCCGCGGCGCTGATGCTGATGTCTCTGCACGCTGGCGCGTTCGGGCACCCGCTGCGCGTGGCGTTCATGGCGGCCTTGTTCGGCGGGGTGGCAGAGCTGTTCTCCAAGCGCCTCGACGACAACCTCACGGTCCCGCTCGCCGCCGCCCTCGGCGCGTGGTGCATGATCTAAGGCCTACTCGTCAGCCTGACTTGAGTTTTCGTGTGGAATCGCGCTAAGCTCGCGCGCGATGGCAAAGCTAGCGTTCTTGGGCACGGGGCTGATCGGTTCGGGCATGATCCGCGCCCTGATAGCCGCGGGGCACCAGCTCCGCATCTATAACCGCACGCGGGCCAAGGCTGAAGCGCTAGCCGGCCCGCAAGTCTCAGTCGCTGACGGTCCAGCCGCAGCGCTTGTCGGAGCCGAGCGCGTGCACCTCGCGCTCAGTGATGACGGGGCGGTGGACGCGCTGCTTGATGCCGCAGGGATCTATGCTGCCCCGACGGCTGACGGCCTGACGATCGTGGATCACACCACGACCCAGCCCGCGGCGACCCTCGCGCGGGCTGCGCGTTTAAGGGAGCGGGGGCACCACTACCTGCACGCGCCGGTGTTCATGTCTCCGGCCATGTGCGAGCAGGCCAAGGGCATCATGCTGATCGCTGGCTCGCGCGAATGCTATACGCGCTTGCAGCCGGCCCTGGGCGCGATGACTGGCCAGCTGATGTATCTCGGAGAACGCGCGGATCTGGCGGCGGCCTACAAGCTGTTCGGGAACGCGATGATCATCGGCATCACCGGCGCGCTCGCGGATGTCTTCACGCTGGCGACTGAGCTTGGAGTCGAGCCCCAGGCGGCGCACGCGCTGTTTTCTACCTTCAACCCGGCGGCCACCGTGGCTGGCCGCGGCGCCAAGATGGCCGTGGGGAACTACACGCCGAGCTTTGAGCTCAGCATGGCGCGTAAAGACGTGCGCCTGATGCTGGAGAGCGCCGGAGCGGCTCCGCTGTGTGTGTTGCCGGGCATCGCGCAGCGCATGGATCGACTGATCGAGCAGGGGCACAGCCAGCTAGATCTGGCGGCGCTGTCCATCACCTCGATCCCAGCTCAAACCCAGCGCGAGTAGGCAGCGGCTGGTTGGGTGGCTGGCGCAGCGCACCACCACGCAGCGCCTAGTCCTACAACGATGTGCGAGCTTCTGATCTCCGAGCGCCCTGGGCGTAGGCGATCCCTTGCACACCGTCACCAGCGCTCGTAAGGTCGCCCGTGCTCGCTACCGACGAGACGACGCCGGGGCCTGGCTCGAAGCCAGGCCCCACGCCACCGACGCCTGCCCTCGCGCAACTGACGCCCGCCGCGCTCCCCTGGGAGGCGCCCGCTCCGGCGCCTCCGATCCGCGCGCGAGCGCCTTTGCAGTGGCTCGGCAGCCTCCCCGGCCGCGGCCTCGACGCCCTGTGCCGCAGCGGCCGGCCGGACGCTGTGCCCGACGCCGGCCTGAGCCTCGACGCGCTCGCCGCCCGCGTCCGCGAAAGCCCACGTGCCAACGCCTACCTGTCCCTCGAGCCAGGGCTGCGCCAGATCCTCACCAACGACGGCCTCGTGACCTGGGCCGCCGCCCGGCGCCACGCCTTCATCGTCGGCGGGGTCCACGCCCCTGACCCCGACGCGTTCACGCGGATCCTCGCCCACGCCCGCGGCGCCCTCGCCGCCGCCCGCTACCGCCGCGTCCTGCTGTTCCCGCTGGCGAGCGACGAGCGCCACGCCGCCTGCGCTGCGGGCTTCAAGAGCATGATGGTCGGAGCCGAGGCCATCATCGATCCGCACGGCTTCGTGCTACACGGCAAGCGCCACGCCGACCTGCGCCAAATGGTCAACCGCGGCACCAAGCGCTACGGCCTGCGCGTCAGCGAGCTTTCGCCTGTCACCCATCACGGTGTCATGGCTCAGCTGTACTGGCGCTGGCTCGACGATCGCCCCGCCGGTCACCGGATGCAGCTGCTCGTCGGCACGCCGTGCCTAGAGCGCCCCGCCGGTCGGCGCTACTTCGGCGTCTTCGCTCCTGGCGACGCCCAACATCCGGTCCCTGTCGCGTTCGTGAGCCTCACCCCGGGCTGGGGCGGCCGCGGCTGGGGCCTCGACGTGATGGTCCGCAGCCCGGACGCCCCCGCGGGCGCCATGGATGTCTTGCTCACCCACATCATCGGCCAGCTCGCGGACGAGGGCGCTGAGCGTTTTTCCCTGGGAGCCTGCCCGATGGCCGAGCGCACGCCGATCCCGAGCGGCGACTCACGCGTGCTCCGCGCGGTCTTTCGCTGGCTCTATCGCAGCAGCCTGGCGCGGCGGCTGTTCCCCTTCGACTCGCTCGCCCGCTACAAAGACAAGTTCACCCCCACCTGGGAGGCCGTCCACCTGGCGGGTTGGCCGACCATCAACGCGGGCGCGCTCTACACCGGCTGCCGCATGTGGGGCCTGTTCGGACCACCCCCGCTCACCATCGGAGCCCACCCAGCGCCGGTGGCGAGCCTGTGAGGTCCGTCGCCGTGCGGGGGCTCACCGCTGTGGGCGCCGGATGGCCCGCAGCCCGAGTAGACGTCTGCTCAACGCTGAAGCACAGCGCTTGAAGGTGCTGTCGGAGTCGAGATCCGTGCGGTTTTTGACCAGCTCAACCTGACGCTGTTCAGCGTTCGCGACGGCGACCATCCGCCACTTGCCAAGACGCCCTGTTCACGAGAACATCCCGACCATGTCCTCGCGTATCCCTTCAAGAATCGCCGCGTTGCTGTGTTGCCTCGGTTGCGCCGGACTGATCGCAGCATGCAGCGATGACGCATCACCCGGTGGAAGCAAGTCAAGTGGCGGGACCGGCGGCGCGGCTGGCGGCGCGGGCTCCGGCGGCGCCGATGTGGGCGGCCACGGTGGCGCGGCGGGTCACGGCGGAGCTGGAGCAACCGCTGGCTCGGCCGGGGGCACAGCAGGTTCAGGCGGCAGCGCCGGCGCCGCTGGGGGCTCCGCGCTGCGCCATGGCGATCAGGTCACCATCCAGGGCAACTTCGGCACCGAAGACGTGATCAGCACGTTCCTCGGTGGGGCAACCGGACCCATCGAGTCGCTGAGTGTGGGCGATGTCATCAGCAACGGCGGGGGCTGGCGGTTCGACGATTACGTCGCCACGGTGGCGATGGACGGAGTGCGAGGCGAGGTCCTGTTCAACACCGAAGACAGCCAGCACTACAACGCAACGCGCATCTTTGACGCGGGCGTGATTGAAGAAGAGCGCTCGTTTTACGCGGCATATTGGGTTCGCAACGTCATGCTGCTGGCTGGGGCGCCCTACACCAAGAGCTACCAGTGGAAACACAACCGCATCAGCTGGCAGTCGGTGTGGACCGATACCGACACGGAAATAAAAGTGCATAACTGGCCCACGTCGCAGGGCCCGATCACGTTCATCAACCGCTCAGCCACGGACCAGGACGTCTACTGGGGCGGCGCGGCCGCCGACAGCAACGGTGGCTGGGCATTGCTCGAAGTCATCGTCTCCACCGGCACCGAAGGCAACAAAGACGGTCTGGTCGTCACCCGCGTTCACAAGAACGGCCACACCGTCATCAGCCAGAACCTGCAACCCGAGGGCGTCTACGCCGACCCCAGCCATCGACTCCGCTACTTCATCGAACAGAACTACTTCGGGAACTTCGGTCAGATCGAAGACGGCGTGGACAACAGCTTGCCCAAGCCCGACGTCCGCGAGCTGTATTCTGACGACAGCCGCGTCATCGTCGGAAAGGGCACCGACTCCGGCAGGCGGCGCGTCGAGCTTCGCGACGCCATCGAGCTACGCAGCGCTACCGTACGTGAGATGCAGTCGTGGACGAGCTGGGACGGCACCATCACCCTCGAGCTCAACACCGGCGGACTGCCGCCAGGTCAGCACGAGCTGTTCCTCGTCGTCATCGACGGGCTGGACGCCGATGGCTGGGATCACGTGGCTGCGAGCATGCCAGTGAGCGTGCTCGTCGACTGACCTACCTGGCAGCGGCTGGTGGCGCTGCTTTACCCTACGGAATCGCATCTCGCGCTGCTGCTGCCTCAACCCCTGCCCGGACCTGGCGGCTGGGCGCGCTGAAGCTTCCATCGCCGTCCGCGTCGATGAAGATCGGGTTGCTGAAGGCCAGCGGCTTGGCGTCGACCCTCGGCAAGATCGCGTCCAGCGGCTCAGTCCCTCGCACCAGCACCACGACCCAGCTGTCGCGCGGCGGAGCTAGCGGAAAGTCAAGGCTCAGGCTCTTGCCGCGCAGCGGCATGGCCAGCTTTTGTTCAAGGAAGCGCTCGCCGTTGAGCACGATCTCCACGCTCGACACGCTGATGAAGCTGGCGGTCTGGATCTCGACGTGCAGCTTAGAGTCCGGCTTCAGCTGCACTTGATCGCCGATCTGCGCGCCGTCGAGGGTGACGTCAAGCCGCGGCCCGTTGGTGACCCACGCCGCGCCACGCTTCAGCGCTTGGGTGACGCGCTCGTGCAGCGGCGCGGCGCCTTTCAAATCCACGCGGACATAAGTGCGCGGGTAGCCAGCGTACTGACCGGTCAGCTTGTGTGAGTCTGAGTTGCCCACGGCGGTGAAGCGCCAGCCCGCGTTGAGCAGCCCATACCAGCTCTCAAGGGACCGCGTGACGGCGCCTGGGTTGCCCAGGTCAAACCCATTGAAGACCTCGACGGTGTCAAACTCATAGCTGAAGCCGGCCTTAGCGGCGCCGGTGGTCAGATCGAGCTCGCCTTGGTTGAAGTAGCCGATGTCGCCCATGCGCGGGTGATTGATCTGGATCAGCGCACCTGGCGCGTCTGCGCGCACCTGAGAAAAAATTTGGGCCGGCGAGCGATCTCGAGTAGGGGGTGGGGGGCCTAATGCGTACGGAAACGCGTTGAAGTGTCCCCAGCGCTGCGTGGTGATCTCGACGCCGGGCACGGTCGCTAGCTTCGCGTCAGGCGCGAGCTTAGCCAGCGTAGGCGCGTAGTCAGTGACCACGTTGTGGTCGGTGGCGGCGGCGAAGCCGATGCCGTCTGCCAGCAGGGAGGTGAGGCGATCCTCGAGGCTGACCTCGGAGTCGAAGCTCGGCGCTTGGTGCAGGTGAAGGTCGCAGCCAACCGCGTCGTCGATGCTGAGTTCGCGGGTGAGTGAGGCTCGCACGGTCGCACCTCGGCCCGCCGCGATCTCGACGCTGGCATCGTACAGCGAGTACTCTGGGCCGTGGGTCGCGGTCACGCGGTACTTGCCAGCAGGAACGCTGACCCGCGCGCTGCCGCGCAGCGTGAACGCCATGTTGCTGTTGATGCCAGGCTCTGCGGTGAACTCCGGATCGGGCGTTTCTTCTATTCCGCGCAGAATCCAGCGTAGTGGCAAGGCCTGCCCGGTCGAGTCTTGCCCGATCAGCGTCAGCGTACCGGGGGTTGGTGGTACGAGCGTCACGCTGCTGGAGCCCCCGGCAGACACCTTGGCCGCGACCTCATCGCTCCCGCCCGGCGTAACACTCCTCACTCGATACTTGCCGGGAGGAAGTAATAGTCGCCAGCCGCCTTGGCGCGTGACAGGCGCGGTCAGGATGAGCTCGCCTGACTCGGCGCGCGCCTCAATGGCGCCCCAATCGGGAGCTGGCTGCAAGGCGCCCTTGAGCTCACCGAGGGTGGTCCCCGCGAAGCGCCAACCCATGGCGGCGACCTCAGCGAGGGAGGGCTGACTCAAGAGCAGGCGGTGCTCCGTGCTCAGCGAGCCGCTATGGTCGGGCGCCGCGTCGCTCCAAGAGGTCGCGCCAAGGTGGCCCACGTGGTCTTTGGTGAGGAGCAGGGTCTCCAAGCTGGGCGACGCGAAGCCTAGAGCGCCCGCTGCGCTGCGACGACCGAACCACGCGGCCCGCGCGCTGCCGTCGGTCGCGAAGCCGAGGCCGGGCACGAACGTCTGACGGCCTGGCCAGTCGACGCGCCAGCCGAGCTGGGGCGTCCCCCTGTGGGTGGCGGTGGCGTCCGCGGGGCGGAGGCGCGCCATCAGGCGCAGCGTGTCATCGGCCGCGCGGACCAGCGTCGTGTGTAGGCGGAAGCCGCCCGCGGTCTGCTCCAGGCTCATCGGGGCTTGGTTCTGTGCCGTGGGGATCAGCTGAAGTGGCGCCGTAACGCCGTCCACCCGCAGCAGCGGCGTGAGCCGCACGTCAGGCTGGTCAGCCGCCAGCGAACGCAGGAAAAAGCTGCCTTCGGGCTGGGCAGCGGAGGCGCTGTGGGTGAGCTCGTAGCTAGCCCAGCGCACGACCGACGGCGCGGCGGGCTTGGGCGCTGGCGTAGGCGGCGCCTGCGGCTGACACGAGGACACCGCCAGCGCGCACAGCCCCGGCAGCGCGAGCAGCAGCGACGTGAGGAGCCGCGCGGAGTTAGGCACTAGCCCCAGTGGACGCCAGGGAACTTGAACTGCGCCGCCTGCAGGATGGCCGCGCGCGGGATCGTGCCCTCTTCGTCCACCGGGTAGTTGTCCGACTTTACCTTGAGCGAGCTCGTAGCGGTGACGTCCGCGCTGCCTTTGACGCGGTAGCTGATGCTTGGCCGACTAGCCGTTTCCATGAGGAGATTCGGTACTAGGTGCCATGGGATCAGCGTCGGCGCGGTGACGATCACCGTGCGGTGCGCTGGCAGCCAAGTATTGGGGCTGTACTCCAGGTAGGGCATGGGGTACTTCTTCTGCAGCACGGTGTTGACGCGCACGTTGCGTACTTGAACGTCAAACCCGTTGTCGTTGAACACGTTGAAGTACACCTCCATCTGGATCCCCATCAGGTTGGCTGCGCGGATCTCGGCGTGGTGCAGCTGCATTTGCGGCTTTGACACGCACGCGGTCGCGAGCAGCGCAGCGGCGCCGCTCAGGAGAGGGCCGCTACCCAGGAGAGATGCGCTGCTCAAGATAGAGCCGCTGCCCAGCAGGAAGTGACGTCGCTTCATGTTCATTTGCTTGGTACGTAGCCGTCGCGCAACGTGTTCCCCCGACCCGTGGTCCAGAGCAGGCAGTTGTCGGCTGAGCCGGGCACCCGATATACCAACACTTGGGGCAGACTATCACCCCCGTCTTTTAGGCTGACGACGATGTCGAGGGTGCCGTCGGCGTCGGCGTCGGCGATGCTGGGGACTGGCATCGCGCCGCGCCCGGGGAGCGCGATGCGATGTTGGATGTTGCCGCCAGCGTCCAAGATGAACAGCTCGCCGGCGCCTTGCTTGGTCGAGTAGGTGTTGAAGACAATCTCCGGCGCGCCGTCTTGGTTCAGATCAGCGACTACCACGCCGCCTGTGGCGACCTCTGGGTCGGTGGTGTAGGCGACGCTGAACAGGGTTTGCTGCGCGGAATCCACGGCGTGGATCCGGCCGTCGAAGCCGGCGAAGATGAGCTCGGGGCCCGGCCGCGCCGGATCGACGTCCGCCACGCTGACCTGGTTGGTGATGGCGACGATGTTCGTCTCCCCGTAGTCCCACAGACCGCTCAGGTAGTCAGGGAACTGCAGCGGCGTCTCCCAGCCCGGCGGGCGGGTTCCGTCGTGATTCAGCGCCCACAGCGCGACGCCTTGCTCGCGGTCGTCCTGCGCCGCGTTCTGCACCGACGCGACATAGACCAGCTCACCTTCGCCATCGCCGTCGATGTCGACGATGGCCGGCGCGGTGTTGGTGTGATGAGCCTGCAAGGCGCTGGACTCGTCCTCTGCGTAGCCTTGCTGTGCTTCGGCGAAGTTGTGTAGGCCGCGCACGCCCATGAACTTGGTCTTGCCTTTGAAGCCGGCTGCACAGTCAAAGGCCCGACCGTCGCCTTCGTGGAGCGAGTTATACGCGTTGTCCTGGGTCGCGAAGATGTCGCTGCGGCCGTCGCCGTTGACGTCGCCGAGCGCCACGTTCTGGTCGTAGCCGTTGTAGACGTAGCACGCGTCGTCACAGCCAGACGCGCCGCTGGTGTTCGGCGGAAACCCATCAACCACCGACCCGTCGGCGTTGAGCGCGATCAAGATGTCGCGTTGACCGCCCTCCTCCAGGTTCTGGGTGGTCACGCTGACCAGCTCCAGCTGCCCGTCTCCGTCGATGTCCCCCGCGGCCAGGCTCCTCAGCTCCCCACGGAATGTGTATGGAAAGCCGGGTAGGGCGCTGCCATCTGCGCGCCAAGCGTAGATCTTGTCGGCAGAGGCTTGGGCGAGCTCAAGGCCCGGCAGATCCGGGCGCAGATCTGCCGCGACTGGTGATGCCCAGCAGCGCCCTTCCGTTTCCTGACGGAACACGATGCTGCCGTCGATGTGCCACCCCAACACCAAGCCATGCCGGGAGGCGATGATCTCGGGCGTGCCGTCGTTGTCTAGGTCGGCGACCACCGGCGACGCCAGCCAGGACTCATGCCAGCGATCACCGAGCGACGCGACAAGCTCGGGCGTGGCGACGCTGGTCGTCGGCTTGGCCCCCGCCGCGCAGGCAGGTGCAGGGGGTTGGACCGCTCCGCCGCTGCCGCCGTTGCCGCCATTTGCGCCGCTGCCGCCGTTCGCGCCGCTGCCGCCGTTGCCCGAGCCTGCGGTCGCGCCGCTGCCGTTCGCGCCACTACCGCCGCTCGCGCCCTCGCTGCCCCCGCAAGCGCCGCACAACGCCAGACAACACGCACCCACCCCCAACCCGAGCCCCGTCCGCATGGGCCACAGCATAGTCTGCTGAGGCTGGTACGGCTACAGCCCGACCCAGCCCGCGATGAAATGGAAGTAGAGCCCACCCAGCGCCCACAGCGGAAAGGTCACGAAGCTGGAGTGGCCCCCGTCAATTTTCAGGTGGTTGTACTCCCACAGGCCCACCTCAAAGAAGGCGCTCATGATGCGTCCGTAGAGGTACTCGGTGGCGAAGCCGACCAGTGAGAACGCGAGCATCAGCCCGGCGTACTCGACGCCGAGCACCACGGACAGCGCGGCGCCGACCCCCAGGATCGGCGCGCAGAACACCGCGAAGCGCGCCACCCCAAAGCGCCCCCGCTCGGCGCGCCGCAAAAAGGCCAGGGGCCAGACGATGAGGCCCGCGAGGCCGCCCAGCACGCACAGCACCAGCGGCTCGCGCAGGCTCATCACCGGCAATCCGCGCGGAGCTGCCTGCTGCAGCAAACCGGCGGTACAATAGAACAAGAACGCGCCGACGGCCCACGGCAAGAAGTTCAGTTCGCTGGTGTAACCGCGCAGCCGCGCGCCGAAGCTATACGTCCAGATCGGCTCCGCGAAGAACGCGCGCCAGGCGACGGAGACGATCAGTTCACCCACCACTCCTAGCACACCAGCCGCCAAGAACAGCCACAAGAAGCGGATGTCGTACACCACCACCAGACCAAGAAAGCCAAGGGGCGCCCAGCCCATTAGCGTGTAAAATTTCCTTAGGGAAAATTTACCATCGATCAACAGCCCCCAGTCGGTGGCCAGGGTGACGCCGATCAGGCTCAGGCTGTACAGGTTCACGCACAGCGCGAAGACCATCAGCGGCTGCGCGCTCGCAGGCACCGCGAAGAAGTCGTGGATGGCTCGCCAGCTGTTCAACTCAGACCTCCGCGAGCGCGAGTTGGCCGAGCACGGGCCTAGCGTGCCGGCTTCTTGAACTTGAGGACGAAGCGATCGCTGGTGCCTCGCCTGTCGCTGGCCGCCGACGGCGAGGCGCTCCAGTCCAGCGTATCGCTCGGGTTGCGCAGGAAGAAGCCCTGCTGTTCCAGTTCGAAGCCCGCGGCTTTCATCTCCTCAAGGACTAGCTTTTGCTCGATTCGATGCAGGGTCTTCACGTCCTGATCGGCGTGGCCCTCGGCGGCGCTGTGGTCGACCACGCCAAACACCCCGCCTGGCTTGAGCGCCGCGAACACCGCGGCGTTCAGCTGCTCGCGATCGACGCCCATCCAGTAGGTGTCGTGGTAGAACAGCACCAGCAGCACGGCGTCTAGGTTCTTCGCTTCCTTGGGGAGAGGAGAGTCGAACTCACGATCCACCCGAACCACAGGCCTCATGACTGGCTTCAGCAGCCGCTCGCTCCAAGGCTGCTCGGCGAACTTCTCCAGTACGAACTTGGGGTTCTGCGCGTACACCTTGCCCTTGGGGCCGACCCGCCGCGCCAGCAGCTCGGCGGTGTAGCCGGTGCCAGCGCCGAGCTCAGCGACCTGCATGCCCGGTTTGATGTCGAAGAAGGTCAGCAGCTCCCCGGGGTGGCGACCCGCGTCGAGCTGGCGATCTTTGGCGTCGCGATCCGCCGCCGCCACCAGCTCCTGAATATCCTTGGGGATCTCGACCGGGACCGCGGCCTGCCGCGACGCGTCCAGCGCCGGCGTCGCGGCGCTCGGTGCCCCTTCGGGCTCAGCCACGGGAGCTCTGGCGGTCGATTTCGCTTCCGTGCTGGGCGGCGCCGCGGCAGGTGGCGGCGCTGAGCATGCGCTGAGCAGGCTGCCAGCGACCAGCGCGCAGAGCAGGTTGCTCACGAAGCCAAGCGAAAGATCAGGAGAGCAACAGCGCGACATGTCGCTGGGGTAGTGAATCTGCCGCGCCCTGGCAACTCTGGACCGCTTGGCGCGGCGCCGGGATGCCGGCGCCTGAGCTGCTGCTCCAGCCCGCGGGCCGGCCCTGGATCCCCCGCGAGGCTCATGGAAACACGGATCCGACCAGGCCCTGCCGCCGAAGGTCCACGGGGCGTCTGCCGACCACGGACCCCAAGCCCTGCTGGGTTTGTTATGCTGTTCGTCCTGCATCCCGCAGATTTTGGAGGGCTGATCGATGTCGAGATTCGCAGTGTTCGCGCTGGCTGGCGTGATGTGTCTGGCGCTAGGCGCCTGTGGCGACGACTCCAGCGGCGCTGGTGGCAGCGGCGCGACCGCAGGCTCGGG
>CAZKDY010000015.1:34596-127790 GCA_964551615.1 uncultured Polyangiaceae bacterium | reverse complement strand
CAACGGCGGCTCAGGCAACGGCGGCTCAGGCAACGGCGGCTCAGGCAACGGCGGCTCAGGCAACGGCGGCGCGGGCAACACTGGCAACACCCACGCTGGCGGCGGTCCCGCTGCTGGGAATCCCGACGGAAATGCGACGGTGCCCGCGGCCGCTCAAGCTGAGGACACCTCCAGTCCGACCACGGTGATCGGCGACGGGACGCCCGCGCTCTGCACCTCAAAAGCCGTGGTAGATGCGGTCGCCGCTGGAGGCATCATCACCTTCAATTGCGGTGACGATCCGCTGACCATCACCCTCGACGCCACCGCCAAGGTCGTCAATGACAGCACTCAAAAGATCGTGATCGACGGCGGCGGCAAGATCACCCTGAGCGGCGGCGGGCAGCGGCGCATTTTGTACCAGAACACCTGCGACCAGGCGCAGCACTGGACGACGGATCACTGCCAGAACCAGGACCACCCGGAGCTGGTCGTGCAGAACCTCACGTTCGTCGAGGGCAACTCAACGGGCCAGCTCGAAGAAGGGGGTGGAGGGGGTGCGATCTTAGTGCGTGGTGGGCGTTTTAAGGTGGTGAACTCGCGCTTCTTTAACAACACCTGCGACGCTGTAGGGCCCGACCTGGGCGGCGCGGCGGTGCGCGTGCTGAGCCAGTTCGATGGCCAGCCGGTGTACATCGTGAACAGCACCTTCGGCGGTGAGGCAGGCTACGGAAACGAGTGCTCCAACGGCGCTGGGCTCTCCAGCATTGGCGTGTCGTACACCGTGATCAACAGCCTGTTCAGCCACAACAAAGCCATCGGCAACGGCGCGAACCCGGCGCAGAGCGGGACGCCGGGCGGCGGCAGCGGTGGCGCGATCTACAACGACGGCAACACCTTCACGCTCACGTTGATGGGCACGAAGATCGTCGACAACTCAGCCAACGAGGGCGGCGGCGCCATCTTCTTCGTCAGCAATGATCGCAGCGGGCACTTGATCATCCAGGACTCAGAGCTGCGGCGTAACCCGAGCGGAAAATTTGAGACCCAAGGCTACCCTGGGATTTTCGTGTTGGCGGCTGAAGATCCGCAGGTCACCAACTCGGTCATAGAGTAGGCGATGAGGCCGAGCCATCAGGCGCGCGGAAGCGACCAGGTGGACGCGTGGCGTCAGCTGTTGAGCCTGGCGCGAGGCGGTCGCTTGAGGCGCGAAACAGCCTGGCGCTGGGGCGGCGCCGCGGGCTTGCTCGTACTCAGCTGCGCCGGTGCTGCTCCAAGCCCAGAGCCGCGCGGCAACTCAGCTGCCGAGCCTACTCCCAGCGCTGCGCAGGCAGGCACGCCTACCGCGAGCACGCCCATCGCGAGCGCTACGCCAGAGCTCGCGCCGGCGGCCTCTGCGCCGCAAGCTAGCGCCGCGGCCGCTGCGCCGCCGGTCCGCGAGCTAGGTGTGGTCACGCGCAGCCTCGCCCAGCCGGTGCTGTCCCTGGCGCTGGGCAAGCCGCGCGTCGCCGCGTTGGTGGAGGTGGACGGAGGCGTCACGCCCTGGTTGCTCGAAGCAGATCGCTGGCGCGCGATCCCGATCTCCGAGCGGCTGGGGGTCACGGCGTCCGACCTGAAAACCGCACGGATATATTTCGGCCGCGACGACAGGCCGCGCATCATGGGCGCCCGCCAGGTGGCCGGTGAGACGCGACAGCTGTACCTGCGCTATCGCGGCGGCGAGTGGAAGGTCGAGAAGGCAGAGATCGCGCGCCTGGCTGGGGCGCCGGCCGCGGCGCTGTTCGGCCTGCTAGGCCACGCGGATCCCGAGGTGGTGTGCAAGGCGGGAGACCAGTGCATCATCAAGCGCCTGACCGGCTGGCAGACCATGGACGCCGGTCCGGGTACTCCCCGGGTAGACCTGCAGGGCAAGCTGGCGTTCGCTGTCTACCGTGACTCCGTGGCGGTGCTCGACGGCCTGAAGTGGCGCACCATTTCGGGCGGCGCCGCGCTGGCCGACGCCCGCGGCGCGTGGGGCGCTGTTGTTGGTCCCGGCGCTGAGTATTGGATCAGCGACGCAGGCCCGGGCGCTGGGCGCCTATGGCACGGGAGCGCCGGCAGCTGGCAGTCTCTGCCGTCCCCAGTCTCAGGGCCGGAGCTGCTCTGGGGTACCGACGCCCAAGACGTGTGGCTCGCGGGAGCGTCGGGCCTGGCACACTTTGATGGTACCGGGTGGTCGCAGGTGGCCGGCGCCAGCGCTGCGCTGAGCGAAGTGTTTGGCCGCGATGATGAGGTGTGGGCGTCAGGGGCTAGCGGGGTATGGCGCCTCAAGCGCGCCGCGTCTCCGGCCGCTCGTTAGAGGCGTTATGCGAAGAGCTGCGGTTTGGGGTGGGGTCGTCATTTTGCTGTTGGTCGGCTTGTGGTTCGCGCTGCGCTTTCGGGGCCCAGCAGCGCCGGCGGGCGCCGCCTTGGCCTCTGCTGCGCCGTCAAGTTCAGCTGGCACGGGCTCGTCTCCCGGCGCGACGCGAGGGGCGCTCGAGGCCAGCCCGTCGAGGGCTCCGCGTCGCGCGTCCACCACCCGCCGAGACAAAAAGCTTCGAGACGACGTGCGCAAGCGCATCTACGCGGCCTTCGGCCAGCCCGTACCTGAGGCTAGGGGTCCTCAAGCTGCGGCGGCGCCGCTGCTCCCCGGTGAACCGCGGCTCTCGAGCGAGTATCTGCAGGAGCGTATCCGTGAGGATTTTATCCCGCTGGCGCGCGAGTGCTACGAAGCGGCGCTGGAGCAGAACCCGAGCCTGGCGGGCAAGGTCATGATGACCTTCGAGATCGTGGGTGACGAGTCGGTGGGGGGCGTCGTCGAGTCCGCGGAGCTCGGTGAAGGGAGCACGCTAGATGACCCGGAGTTCAACACCTGCATGCGCGAATCCATGCTGAGCATGGTGTTCGAACCGCCCAAGGGCGGGGGCTCAGTCACGGTGAACTACCCAATCCGCTTCGACCCCCAAGACGCTGGCGCGGACGCCGCCAACACGCCCGGCGAAGCGGGAGACGTGAAAGTCGACGGGCCGTGACAGCACGGGTTCGCTATGCGCCGCGGCAACGGGCCACGGCCACAGGCGCGTCGGCTCCCCTCGGCGCAGGTGGCGCGCACAAACCATCATTATTGATTCGACAGCCGGCCCGAATGTTGGATGATGCGCCCCAAAGGAGTTGTCATGCGTCGTTCGTACTCAGTTCTTGTTCTGGTCCTGTGCTTTCCCCTCTACGCTGCGTCCGGTTGCGGTGGCTCGCCCCCGGTGGTTGAGGCGCCCGAGCCAGTGGCTGAGACCGACGCCGACATGGCTGAGGAGCCGCCGACCGCCGTTGAGCCGGTAGAGGCACCCGTAGAGGCAGCGCCGGTCAAGTGGGCGGACATGGACATGGCTCAGAAGAAGGAGCACATGATGAAGGTCGTCATGCCCAGCATGGGCAAGCTCTTCAAAGACTACGACGCCACCAAGTACGCTGAGTTCAGCTGCGCCACCTGCCACGGCCCAGAGGCTAAGGAGGGCAAATTCGACATGCCGAGCGCTGCGCTGCCGAAGCTACCAGCCAAGGGCGACTTCAAGGCGCTCAGCAAGCAGCACCCCAAGGTGATGGAGTTCATGGGCACCCAGGTGGTGCCCGCCATGGCCAAGAACCTCGACATGGAGCCTTACAGCGCGGAAACGCAATCTGGCTTCGGTTGCTACGGCTGCCATCAGACCAAGTAGTTAGGCCGCGTGGGCAGGTATCAATCCCGCAAGTACCTCGTCTTCGAGTGAAACGAGCGACTGCCATGCGGAAACGGCTGATCAGCACGGTCGGCAATCCGTATGTGGTTGCGCCGTGGTTCCGCTGCAATCAGAGCTTCGGGCCACGCTTCCGGCGGCCGCCCCAGACCGCCACGAATACTACTTCGTCGTTTCGGACCACGTAGTAGAGCTTTCGCTGCGTGCGCGGCAAAATCACATAGCGTACGCCGGCATGCTTGGCGTCTTGGTAGATCTTGCCGAGCTGTGGATGGTTGACGACATGTTCGACCGCCGCGATCAGCTCTTGCAGAAAGAGCGATGGAGCTGCCGGACGATTGTCTCGCCACCAAGTGTCATGGCGTTCGATTTCCAACCGCGCACGGCCGGCAAACCGGTAGTTCACAGTCGAGTTCGGAGCTCGGCTAGGTAGGCGGGGCCGTCAACGGTGTCGCCGGCGTCCAGTTGCTGGAGGCTCTCGTCGAGTATGGCGTTCAATTCGGCACGGTCGGTTTCGTCCATGGCGTCGCTCAACGGGAACACCAGCAGCTCGGCGCCTTCGTCGAGATCGCTGGGTTCATCGAGCACAATCTGGCCGTTCTTTACATGTGCTTTGAGCGCGTTCACGGGTTGAGCTTAGCATGGGAGCGGCGGTTGTCTCGGCGGCGCACAGTGACCTCGATCCATTGCCAGAACTTTAAGGCCCGCCCGCCTGTCAAGCCCGGTCGCTGGCGAGGCTTGGTCGAGAACCGGAGCGGAACATACTCCAGTATTTGAGCACCGGAAGCGCAGACCAAACGAAGCCAGCGACCGGGATCGGCAGGCGTCGTCACGGTTAAGATACCGGGGATGGACCTCGATCAGATCCAGGTCGGCCCGAACGAACAGCGCACGCCACGAACCCGCAGCGCCTCAAGAAACCGACGTTCGGCCTCACTCAGGAAGGGGTCGGCGGTGACGCCCATGAGCTAACCCACGACGCAAGCGCTCGGTTGGCGAGCGGATCTGGCTTCTGAGGAAGTGGTACACGTCGCTCGGGTCAAGGCCTAGCTCGGCGGAGAGCTCTGATGCCAGTGTCCGCATCGCCAGCATCTTTTCGGCCTGAGTGATCCCCTCTGGGCGCACACCGACCACGCATATCCTCAAGCCCGGTATCCCCGGTCTGGATGGTTCCGCGGAGAATGAGCACTTCTGCCTCCAGCTGGCGCGGGCTGTTGGTCTCCCGGCAGCGCGCTCCGAGGGGATACGCTTCGGTGACGAGTTAGCCATTGTAGTCACGCGCTACGATCGGGTGGGGGTGGGACCAGGCGCCGCGCGCGTGCATCAGGAAGATCTGTGTCAGGCCCTCGGCGTGCACCCGAGCCGCAAGTATCAGAATGAGGGCGGGCCGACGCCGCGGCAGATCGTCGATGTCCTACGGAACCACTCGACGGACAGCGTGGCTGATGTGCAGAGCTTTATCCAAGCGCTCGCCTTCAACTGGGTGATCGCCGGGACGGATGCCCACGCCAAGAACTACTCGCTGTTGATTGGCCGCGGCGGGCGAGCGCGGCTCGCGCCGCTGTACGACGTGGCGAGCGCGCTGCCGTACCCTGCGATGCAGCTCCAGAAGCTGAAGCTCGCCATGAAGGTCGGCGTCGCGTACCGGCTGCGAGACGTGCAGCGCGACCGCTGGCAGCAGCTCGCGAAGGACCTGGGGCTTGCCCCGCAAGCCGTGCTGTCCAGCGTTCGAGGGCTGGTGGCAGAGGTCGCCGAGCAGAGCGAACCGGTGCTCGAGGCGTGCTTGAGCGCTGGGCTCGGCCACCCCCTGCTGCCCTGGCTTCACAGCGCGCTCATTGACCGCGCGCGGGCCTGCGCGAGGCTGCTCGGGCGCTAACTGCCGCGCGGCAACTTGTGGGCGCAGCGCACAGGAGCATAGGCGCAGCGCTTGAGGTCGCCAGCGCGAAGCGCGAAGTCAGGCTGCGTCGGACGCCCAGCGCTCGCGCAGCCAAGGTAAGAACACCTCGTCTGCGCAGCGCTGCCGCGGATCTCTTAGCTTGCCACCGGCTTCTCCTTGCGGATTTAGGTAGTGGTCGGCCCACGCCAGCTCTGAGCGGGTTTTGTCGCGGCTGCCCACCACGTTGAACATCGCGTCGGCCTCGCTCGGATAAATATCCATGTCCGCCAAGGCGTTGCACAAGTGGAACGGGCAGCTCACCCCTGGCAAGTTCTTCAGCACGTTGGCGCGCGAGGTCAAGCCAGACCAGGTAGAGAGCCAGCCCCGCGCGCTCATGCTGCGCGCGAGCCCCTCTCCGTAGTTGCCCGCGATGGGATCGCGGCCAAAGCTGAAGATGCTGCCCAGCGGCCTTTGGCTCGGGTCGAGCTTTGGGTCGAGGTAGCGCGGATCCGCGAGGGTACGATAGATGAGCATGTAGCGCCGCACCAGGCTGTGCCGCGCTACCCGCAGCTTCTCTCGTGCCTCGAGGCCGGCGAAGTGCTCGCCGCTGTTGAGCGTCCGCTTGTGCGCCTGGGCCTCAGCGATCCACGACTTGGCGCGAGCGTCGAGGCGCTCACAGCGCGCGATCTGCGCCGCTCGAAACTCCGCGAGGAAATCTGCAGAGTAGCTCGATGGCCCGAGCTGCATTGGTACGTAGCCGTTCTTGGGGTCGTACATGTCAAGGCGCGGGTTGGCGCTGACCGGATCTGCCTCGTCTACCAGCGAAGGATCGAGGCGCTCGAGCAGGAACGCACCTTCACCTGGGTGAGCTGCCAAGGCAAAGAAGCCGTCGGCCAGCGGTAAGTCGAAGTCACCCAGCGGGACGCGGTCGCCGCTGGGCGCTGTTTGATGCCGCACGGGCCCCGCCTTCGCGGCTTGCTCGAGGTAGTAGCTGAACAGCGAGCAGCCGCCGGAGTTGCCCAGTAGCACCACGCGCTTGAAGCCGCGTCGCTTGAGCCAGGTGATGCTGCCGGCGACGTCGAGCAGCAAGCGCTCGTGGAGCGCGTCGGCGTCGTTGTGCAGGTAGCGTGAGGTCGCGCCGAAGAACGCGAAGCCGCCGAGGGCCGTGGGCGGCGCGAGGTAGTGACGGCTGAAGTCACCCCGCGGGTGCATCGCGAGCACCGCCAGGTCAGCGTCGCCGTGTGGTGGCAAGTACAGGACGCCGCTCAGCGGGTAACCGTCGCTGGCGTGGTGATAGACTATTTCCCGGCGGATAGTCGGGTCGACGCTAGTGAACTGAAACGGTAGCCGAGCTGGCGCCAGGCTCGGCTTGAGGTCGCGCTGGCGCCCTGCCGTTTGGGCTGTCCGCTTGGGCTGGCTTGGCTCCGACATGCGCCGAAGTGTCGCGGACAAGGCGCCACGAGGCCAGCCGTAACCGGATCACGGCGCGCGGGGCACGCCTGATTTGCGGGCGCTCCTCGGTGAGGGGCGCCGCGAACACTGCCGCGAGCTGTGCTCCTCGTGCTAGGGACACAGCATGCAACTTGTGCAGATCAGTCGCCGGCTGAGCCGCGCCGTTGACGCGCTCAGCTTTGCGCCGCCGGTGACCCACGTCTACAACCCGTTGGGTTACGCCCGCGAGCCCCACGAGCGCTTCTTAGCGCGCGGCGCAGGAGGCCCTAAACAGGTCTTGCTGTTGGGCATGAACCCAGGCCCGTTTGGTATGGCGCAGACCGGGGTGCCGTTCGGCGACATCGCGACGGTCCGTGACTTTTTGGGTATTCAGGGCCAGGTGAAGCCCCCCAAAGCTGAGCACCCCAAGCGGCCGATCCAAGGCTTTGATTGTCAGCGCTCGGAGGTGAGCGGCAGCCGCCTGTGGGGCTGGGTCAAGCAGCACTTTGGCACTCCCGACGCATTTTTCGCAGGGAATTTTATCCACAACTATTGTCCGTTGGTGTTCATGGAAGCGGGTGGTAAGAATTTCACCCCAGACAAACTCCCGGTAGCCGAGCGCGAGGCGTTGTTCGCCGTGTGCGACGACGCTCTCCGCGCGGTAGTAGACGAGCTAGAGCCCACCTGGGTCGTGGGGGTGGGCGCGTTCGCGCAGAAGCGAGCGGCGCTGGTCCTGACAGCCCACGTAGAGCGCGGGCTGAAGATCGGCAGCGTCTTGCACCCGAGCCCGGCCAGCCCAAAGGCTAACCGCGGCTGGGCAGCCCAGGCGGACGCTGATCTCGAGCGGCTCGGGATACACTGGCCGAGCGGGGGCTGAGGCGCGGCTTCAAACGCGGAAACGCCCAGCCGGGCTACGGCTGGGCGCTTGACGCACGCGGCTGGTGCTAGCTCAGACGGTCGCGAAGGCGGCGTCCGGGATGTCGAGCGGGCTGCGGTCGGCCAGCTTGATGGTCTCGGCGGAGGCCACGACCTCGGGCAGCACGTTGAGCGCAAAGTAGCGCGCTGCGTGCTTCTTACCCTCGTAAAACGACCAATCGGGGTGATCTTGCTCGACCTCCAACTGGCGCGCGCTGGCCAGGGTGGCCGCGTCGAGGAGCAACCAGCCGATCACCAACTCGCTCATCATCTTGAGGAAACGGTTGGCGACCAGCGGCACGCGCTCCATCTCGCCGGCCTGAAACCAGGTCATGAACTGCATCGCCGTTGAAGCCACCGCGCCGTGGGCTGCTTCTAGCTTGTCGATGCTGCGACCGAACACCGTGTCGCCCTTGAACTTGGCGATGAAGGTGCCGATGTCCTGGAGCAGCGCCATCGCATATTGACCGCCGCCCATGTTGAGCTTGCGCGCCACCAAATCTAGCGCCTGGATGTGGTTGGTGCCTTCGTAGACGCTGAAGATCTTCGAATCGCGGCAGTACTGTTCCACGGGGAAATCTCGAGTGTAGCCCGCGCCGCCGTGGACCTGAATCGCGGTCTCACAGATGCGGAAGGCTTGGTCCGATGCGTACGCCTTGATCAGCGGGGTCATCAGCTCGAGCTGGCCCTCGTGGTAGCTGATCTCTGCGTCGTCACCGCCGGTGGCTTTGAGCATAGTGGCGCGATCCATGTGGCTCGCGCTCTTGGTGATCAGCGCGCGGATGCCCTCCACCCGCGATTTCATGTCGAGCAGCATGCGCCGCACGTCAGGGTGCTCGATGATCGCGACGCGGGGCGCTTCGGGGTCTTTGAAGTTGCGGATGCTCGAGCCTTGCTTGCGCTCTTTGGCGTAGGCTAGGGCGTTGAGGTAGGCGGTCGACGCGACGGCCAGGCCCTGCAAACCGACGCCGACGCGCGCGTAGTTCATCATGTGAAACATCTGGCGCATGCCCTTCATCTCGTCAGTACCCAGCAGGTACCCGGTGCATGCGTCGTTGTCGCCGAACGTCAGCTGGCAGGTCGACGAGCCGTTGATGCCCATCTTGTGCTCGATGGCGGCGACGGTCACGTCGTTGGAGCCAGCGACGCTGCCGTCTGCTGCGATCTTCCGCTTCGGTACGATGAACAGCGACAGGCCCTTGGTGCCTTTGGGCGCGCCCTTGGTGCGGGCCAACACCATATGAATGATGTTGTCGGTCAGATCCTGATCGCCACCGCTGATGAAGATCTTTGCGCCTTTGATCGCGTAGCTGCCGTCTGCCTGCTTGGCCGCGAAGGTCTGACACTCGCCGACGTCACTGCCAGCTTGTGCTTCCGTGAGGCACATGGTTCCGCCCCACTCACAGTTGAACATCTTTTCGCAGAAGCGCGCGCGCTGCTCTTCGGTCCCAAAGGCTTCGATCAGCTCTCCGGCACCGATGGTCAGCCCGGGGTACATCTCAAACGCCGTGTTCGGCCCGCTGGAGAGCTCCGTCGCCATGGCCGAGAGCGCCATCGGCGCGCCTTGCCCGCCGAACTCTGCGGAGATACCCAAGGTCTTGAAGCCAGCTTCGCGCATTTGTGCCCAGGCGCCTTTGAACCCCGTGGGGGTGTAGACCTGGCCATTTTCCAGGCGGCAACCCTCTTGGTCGCCGACCGCGTTTAGCGGACCCAGCACCTCAACGCCAAAGCGCTCGACCTCATCGAGCACCGCCCGGGCGACGTCTTCGCTCCAGTCCTCGAACGGAGCCTTCCCGAACAGCTCCTGGATCTTGAACTGCTCGAACAACACGAAGTTAAAGTCGCGGATGTCCGCCTTGTAGCGATTGATTGTGTGGGCCACGTGGGACCTCCTATTGGTTGGGATACGACGACGTCAGCCTAGCGACGTGTGGTGGGCAGTGGGTGCAACAGAACAACAAACCTTCAGATCCAACCAGGCCTCACCGATCCCACTAGCCGCTGGTGTGTGTCAGCGCGCGCGGGAGCTGCAACCCCAGCGGCTTGCGCTGGGCACGAGAGGGCGACGCGGCTGTTGAGCTGTTCGTCATGCGCCACGCGGCCAGCGAGCGGGCTTCGTCTGGTTGAACGGCGCCTGTTCCTGATCCAATCCGTTGGTAAAAAACTTCTATCAATTCAAGCACTAAGCGACGGTTTATTGAGTAGCGCTATCAGCGGCCCAACTATAGAAGCGGCCGCCTCCGGATGCAAGCAGCCGACCGCGGCCGGCGCCAGGCGCTGGCGCGAACTGGGAGCGCACACGGCTGACAGCCGGCGCTGCTGCTGTCAGCGCCCCGCGCGGTGTTGGCTGCGTTGCGTCGGGCGCGAGCTCAGCTGGCCAGGGTGGAGGGCCCCTCAGGGTCGTGGTCAGCGCCTTCTGCCGCGGCGTCGGTCGCGTCGGCAGCTGCAGCGCTCTCGGTCAGCAGGCGGCAGCAGTCTTCGAGCGCGCTCTGCATGTCTTGGCCGCTCTCAGCCTGCCTCAACTGAACCAGTAAGTCGGTCTGTAGAGTCAGCGCGGCGATGTCGCGCAACAACTCCAGGTGTGTGTTGCGATCGCTGGGAGGGCACAGCGTCACGAAGAACACATCTACCGGCGAGCCGTCAGGGCCAGCGTAGTCGATGGGCGCAGCGGTGGTGAACACCCCCAGGTACGAGGGGATACCAGCTACGGTGGCGTGGGGCAGCGCGATACTTTTCCCCACGGAGGTATTCTGGGTCTTCTCGCGCTCCCACAGCGCCGCGGAGATCACGCGGGCGTTGACCCGCCCAAGCAAGACAGCTTCGAAGACTTGGCCGATGTGTTCGAACAGCTGCTCCTTCTTGCTGATCGGGAGCCGCGCCTGGAGGGCACCTGGTGTGAGATAGCGCATCAGCCCACTCGCGCTGTGTAGACCAGCGTGGCGCCGGAGCGCGGTGTGCGTCTGCGCGCGAGGTGTCTTGAGGCTGAGCACGCTGCACGCAGAGTGCTTGGTGAGCTTCGCGTGCAAGGTGCCGCGCAGCGCCTGTATCAGCGAGGAGTTGGGTTGACCCAGCACCAGCAGATCATAGGCTGAGGTCTCGCTGATGATGGAGCTCGCGATGTCGTTTCCGCGCAGAATACGCAGCGTAGGAGGCACCTCGACCAACAGCTCTAGCTGGCCGAGGTACGCCGCCTCTGCCTCCACTACAGCCGGGTCGGCGCCGTCAGCTACGAAGCGGACAAACGTCAGGCGCCCTCCCCAAATTTCCGCTAAGTGCGCGGCGCTGCGCACGACCAGGGCGTCGTGGGGTCCAGGTTCAGGGTAGGCGACGATCTCGCGCACGTAGCGGATGCCTGCGTCTCGCACCAGCGCCAGGTTGGTGTCGAGGTGGTTGAGCAACCAGCCGATGGGGTTGTAGGGGAGCAAGCTCTTGCGGCTCGGCCCCTGCCACTCCATCACCAGCCAGTGACACTCAGCGCGGCTGGTGACCTGGTGTACGGTGCCGGCTAGATCGCGGGCCACGATGGCGTGAAAATCCAGCTGTGCGCCCTGCCGCTCGGCAGCCGCGAAGACCCGGCGCCGCAGCGCTTGCACGGCCCCGTCTTCTTCTAAGACGTCGTCCAGCGCCATCTGCTCTGGCACCTCGGTGAGGTGTGCGACTTGCACGGAGCCACTTCGGGCGAGGGCGGCTCCCACCTCCACCAGCATCTCCGGCGAGCGCTCGCCGCCGAACAGCGCGACCACCGCCTCGGCGGGGTTCAAGACCTCGTGTGTCGCGGCGGGATGATCAGCCTGAAGTAGATCCGCGCGGTTTATACGCTGGCCCACCACCCCCTTGCGATCGGTCCGGCCGCGGCCGTAGATCAGGAAGGTGAGCATACCTGGCACCACCACCAGGCCCAGCGCCAGCAGCACCGTGGTGGTGCCGAGCATGATCAACAACGCCAGGCCGCTGACCACGCCAAGGGCAGGCACCCACGGGTACAGCGGCGCGACGAAGCTCGGCTTGTACCAGTGCACGCGGCTCTCGCGAAACACCACCACGGCGACGTTTTCGCTGACGTACAGCATGATCACGATGGCGCTGGCCAGCTTGGCGAGGCTGGCGATGTCGAAGAAGCTGATGGACACGGCCATCGCCACGCCGGTCAGCAAGATGGCCACGACGGGCGTCTGAAAGCGGCGGTGGACAACCGTGAGCGCGGTGGGCAGCAGCTGCTCACGAGCCATCGCGAACGGGAAGCGCGACGCCGCCAGCAGGCCCGCGTTGGCCATGGAGACCATGGTCAACACGCCGAGTAAGGCGGCGATCTTCCCGGCCCAGGTGCCTCCGACGCGCGCCGCTAGCGTGTGGATGGGCTTGAGGTCAGAGCCGAGCTCTGCGATGGGCACGTTGCCGACCAGGGTGAAAGTGACCAGGCCGTAGACGACGACGATCAGCGCCAGTGAGACTAGGATGCCGAGGGGTAAATTCCGCTGTGGGTTTCGCACCTCCTCTGCCACCGCCGCGACCTTGGTTACGCCGTTATATGAGACGAACACGAAGCCCGCCGCCGCGAGCAGCCCGGTTAAACCGTGCGGAAATGGATTGCGTAGGTGTTGCGCTTGTACTCGGGGCAGCCCAAAGGCGACGAGCACGGCGAGGCCGAGCAGCGACAGCGTGACGATCACCACCTGCGCCTTGCCGACCTTGCGCACGCCGATGATGTTGAGCAGCGTGATCACGAGGAGCAGCAAGAGCGCCGTGGGTCTGAGCGGCAGATCGGCCACGACGAGCAAGTAGGTGCCGAAGCCGAGCAGCGCGAACGCGCTCTTCAGCAGCATCGAGGCCCACAAGCCGATGCCCGCGATGGTGCCCACCAGCGGCCCAAAAATACGTTCGAGATACACGTAGGTGCCGCCCGACGTGGGCAGGGCGGTGGCGAGCTCTGCCTTGCAGGTGGCGGCGGGCAGCACGCACAGCCCGGCGAGCAAATAGGCGAGCCACACGCTGGGTCCAGCTTGGGCGGCCGCCAACCCGGGCAGCACAAAGATCCCGCTGCCTAGCATCGCGCTAACGCTGATGGCGATCACCGCGGGCAGTCCGAGGCTGCGCTCAAGCTCCTTCACTGGGGCATTGGACCTAAAGCCGGCTGATCCGGCAAGGGTCGCGCCACGAGCGATAGCTCAGCTGCGCAGACGGCTGAGCAGCCCGGCAGCCGGTCACCAGCTCAAGGCGGTCAGCGCGAAGCGCACAGCGGCCGCGCATCGGCGCCTTGAATGCGCGGCTTGTCAGCGCTGAAGTAGCTCGCCGCGTCCAGCGTGCTGACTCCCAATCCAGCCTGCTCCGAGTACTGTGCTCTGGCGCGGAGCTCCGCCGCCATCGCGTCGCGCAGCACCAGCTCAGGTTCAATCTTCACCGCGTCTGCTGCCAGCTCGATGCCGCGCAGCAGTCCATCGCCTCCAGTCGCTAGGTAGTCGCTGGTGGCGAGCCATACGACCTCGGCGTCGCCGATGCGCCGCTGGTCGGGCCGCACTAGCTCAACCCGAGGCCGCCCGCCGTGGCAGGTCGCGCGGACGCTGATGCCAGCGACTGACAGCAGGCCGCCCTCGGACTTCAGCAGGTGCTGGGCGAACACCTGCTTGAGCTCGGCGCCGGTCAGGCGTACCCGCGCGAGCAGGTTGTCGAAGGGCATCGCGTTGAACAACGTGCCGTAGGTGAGGGGACCAGCTTGCATATCCGCGCGGAGACCTCCACCGTTGGCGACAGCCAAGTCCGCGGCGCTCTTGCCCGAGATGGGAGCGAGGCGCCGCGCCGCCGCTAGCGTGAGGTCAGCGAACAAATCACCAAGCGCTGACGGCTTGTCGTAGGAGCGCGTGACGTCGGTCTTTAGATCGACGTAGAGCGGCTCGAGGCGCTTAGCCTTGGCGCGGGCCAGCGCCGGAGCGATCAGCGCTTGCATCTGCGCGGAGAGAGTGACCGGACGCCCGGCGTAGCTGCCAGGCTGGCACGTCTCAGGTCGCCCGCTCGCGTCGTCGCACATGGCTTGCGGCGGGTAGATCTCGCGGCTGCTGATCTGAGGCTGGCCTGCTCTCCCAGCGCTCAACCCGACTGGGGCGCTCAGCCGAAGATCCACTCGCGAGAAGGCCTGGAGCTTGGCGTAGCTCTCGACGACGGCCACGCCGTGCACTTCATGCGCCATCGCCTTGTGGGTGTGGCCACCGACCAACACGTCTACCAACCCCGGCTCGAGCCGTTCGACGAGGCGCATGGCCTCTTGCTTGGGGTCGCAGCTGGACACAGCGTGGCTGTCTTCAAGGGCGGTGCAGCTCCCACCCAAGTGGGCGGCCACGATCACCACGCTGGCGCCCTGAGCGCGCAGCGCCTTGGCCTGCTCGCTGAGCGCGGGCAGCGGATCGGTCACGCTGAGCCCTTGGATGAAGCTAGGGAGCACGATGCGTGGGGTCTCTGGCGTGGAGAGTCCGATCAGACCGACCTTGACCCCGGCGATCTCGACGAGGCGGCTGGAGTCCAGGTTCTTCCAACGTGGCAGCGCCGCCGGCGCTGGCACCGCCGCGAGTAAATTTGCCGCAAGGAAATGAAAGTTGGCCTCGGCGATGCGCGCCCGCAGCGCGCCCTGGGGATCACCGTCCCGCGCGTCGCCGACGGGGCCGAAGTCAAACTCGTGGTTGCCTACGGCGGCGGCGCTGTAGCCTAGCCAGTTCATGGCTTGGATCATCACGTCGCCCTCTCCGAGGTTCGACTCCAAGCTGCCCTGAGAGATGTCGCCGGCGTCCACCAAGATGTACGCGTCGCTGGGGCTCAAGCTGGCCTTCAGGTTGTCGAGGTAGCCCGCGAAAACGGGCATTCGCTCAACGGCGCCGTGCATGTCGTTGGTACCCAGCACCACTAGGCGCTCGAGGCGTGGCTTGGCCAGCTGGGGGGCGGGCGCGCTGGGGGCTGGGGCCTGATGCTGGAGCGGGGCCGGCGCCGCGCCACAACCCAGCAGCGCGCTGCAGCTGAAGAGCGCGCAGGCGCCGAGCAGCGCTAGGCCCACCACCCAAGACCCGTTGAGCCGTTGGGGCTGGCTAACGTGCGCGCTGCGCTCACTCGGCGTGTCTTGGTTTGACATATACTCGCTGCCCAGGGGTCGGGCGCAGGGGTCTTGGGGAGTCGCGATCTAGTTTCGCGAGAGCATCCCGCGCAAGCGCTCTGGGGCGACTTTATATTCCGTACGGCAGTAATCGCAGTCGATCTCGAGCACTTCGCCCCCGGCGACCAGGTCTTCGATGTCGGCGTGGGGCAAGCTGGCTAGGGCGCCGAGCATGGACGCTTCACTGCACCAGCAGTTGTAGCGCACGGGGTTCTCTTCTAGCCTCGTGAAGGGCATACCGTACAGGAGCTCGTTGATCAAAGCGTCCGGCGAGAAGCCCGGTTGACTAAGCTGCCCGGAAATATCCCGAAAGTCTTCCAGGCGCTCGGTCATGACCGCCAGCGGTCCGCGCTCTGCCTCGGGCAACAGCTGCACCATATAGCCCCCCGAGGCGACCACCTGGTCGTTATCGATGAGCGTCGCTAGAGCCATCATCGACACGATCTGTTCGGAGCTCTGCAAGTAGCTCATGAACGCCTTGGAGAGCCCGCCGCTGTCGGTCGCCTCAACCATGCCCTGCTGGAGCGCGCCGCTCCAAACTGAGCGCATCACCTGGAGGCGCGCGCCAGTTTCCAGGTCGAGCCCCGGGCTGGCCTTGAGCTGCACCAGCCCGCGCGCGTCGCCGCTCGGGTGGGAGTCTGCCAGGAGGCGTCCGCTGCCGTGGCCTCCCACCAGGATGGCTTGCACTCTGAGTTGGGGCGCCATGGTCTCGCGGAACAGCACTGACCCAGTGAGCAGGTCGCCGAACTGCTGAGTGGTCCTACCAGTCGCCCCGTGCACGCTACATGCGGCGCGGACGGTGTGGGTTGTTGACGCGGTGATGACTCGAAACGCGCCATCATCGGTGATCGCACGCACCACGCGGTCGGCTCTGTCGTCCAAAGCCTCAGGCCTGCCTGACTCCGACATTTGCGCCCAGACTACGCCCGGACACCCTTGCAGTCGAGGCGGCCAGGTGAAACAACTCGCGCAGCCACCCACGGCTCGGCGATGGCGATTATGCTGCGCTCAGGCACCCGAACCACCGGGCGCCGCGCGCGGCTGAGAGGAGGGGCACTTGCCCAACGCTTACATTTCCGGCACCGGTTTCTACGTCCCACCCCGAGTGGTCACCAACGACGACTTGCGAGAGCAATACGGCATCGACACCACCCATGAGTGGATCGTCGAGCGCACGGGTATTGAAGCTCGCCGCTACGCCGACGAGGGCGTCGGGACCGCAGAGCTCGGAGCGCACGCCGCGCGGCAAGCCATTGAGGCCGCCGGCCTCAAGCCACAAGACATCGGCATGATCGTGTTCGCGACGCTCTCGCCGGACTACGCGTTCCCGGGATCGGGCGTGCTGCTGGCGCGCCGGCTCGGGCTCTGCGACGGCGACGACGCGACCTTCGTGCCCGCCCTTGACGTGCGCAACCAGTGCTCTGGCTTCTTGTACGGGCTGGGTACCGCGAGCTCGCTGGTGCAGTCCGGGGCGATGAAGCACGTGCTGGTGGTCGGCGCGGAGACCCACTCTGCGGCTATCGACCTCACCACTAAGGGCCGTACGGTCTCATGTTTGTTTGGTGACGGCGCTGGCGCCGTCGTGCTGAGCGCCACCGACGAAGATCGCGGGGTACGCAGGTGGCACTTGGGCTCCGATGGTCGCTACGCAGAGGCGCTGTGCCAGAGGATCTGGGACATGACCAAGCGGCCCTTCATGCCCCAGGACGCCGAGGGCAACGGCGTCGTTCCGCCGAGCCACATGTGGGCCCAGATGGAAGGTCGCAGGGTGTTCAAGAACGCCGTGCAGCGCATGGCCGAGAGCCTGATGCGTGTCTTCGCGGCTGAGGACCTCAAGGGCGACGACGTAGATCTGTACGTGTTTCACCAAGCCAACCTGCGCATCAACCAGTACCTGGCGAAGGAGGTCCTCGGTATCCCCGAGGAGAAGTTGATCAATAACATCCAGCGCTACGGCAACACCACCGCCGCGACCATCCCCATCTTACTGGCAGAGGCAGAGCGCAGCGGGCGCTTGAAGCCTGGCATGAAGGTCGCGATGGCGGCGTTCGGCTCAGGCTTCACCTGGGGCGCGGCGATCATCGACTGGTAGGTACACCGCGGGCCTGGCAGCGCACCGCGTTGCCGCGAGGTGCCCAGCGCGGCTGCCTTGGCCGCTCAGTTGAGCAGCCCATCCTCTTCCTCCAGCAGCTCTGGGCTGAGGGGGATGGACACCCGGTAGCGCTCGTCCAGCCAGTTGCCGAGATCGATCAGCTTGCACTGGGCGGAGCAGAAGGGTCGCGTCGGAAAATCATCGGGGACATCCTCTAAGCGTTGGCCGCAGGTTGGGCATTCGATCCGCATGCTCAGGTCTTTGATCAAGCGCCGGCTTCGCGCAAGCCGTGGCGCCCTGCGCTGGCTGTCCACGCACCGCGAGCCAGGTTGGGCCGAGCTGCGACTGCCGAGCTTGGGTGCAGCGCTCGGCTGAGCTATTAGGCGGCCCCGCTATGAAACCTGACCTATTGCTTGAACTCGGTGTGGAAGAGCTGCCGTCGTCCTTCGTGGCCGCGGCGCTGAAGGCGCTCCCGAAGCTAGTGGCCAACGAGCTCGCTGAGCTCCGGCTGGGCCACGCAGACATCTGGGTTGGCGGGACGGCGCGGCGCCTCGCGCTGATCGTGAGTCAGCTTGACGAGTCCCAGGCTGATCTGGACGAGGAGGTCTTGGGACCGCCAGCGCGCGTCGCCTTCGACGCCGACGGCAAGCCCACGCGCGCCGCGCTCGCCTTCGCCAGCAAGCTCGGAGTGGAGCCGAGCGCGCTCAGCCGGGTTGAGACGGCCAAAGGTGAGTACCTCGCAGCGCGCCGCCAAGAGCAGGGAGCCCCGGCGCTTAGTTTGTTGCCTCATGGAATCAATCGAGTGTTCGCGGCCATCCCCTTCCGCAAGTCGATGCGTTGGTCCGACGGTGACGTCGCCTTTGGGCGCCCGGTGCGCTGGCTGGTCGCGCTGCTCGGCGAGCAGCTGGTCGACGCAGAGTTCGCGGGCGTGCGGTCCGCGCGCACCAGCTACGGTCATCGCTTCTTGGGGCAGGAGTTCGAGGTCAAGAGCGCGAGCAGCTACGTCGACCAGTTGCGTGAGCAGCACGTGCGGGTCGACACGGCTGAGCGCACCGAGCGCATGCTCTCTGGCCTGCGCGCGGCAGCCAAAGACATCGGCGGTGAGCTGATCGAGGACCAGTTCTTGGTAGGCGAGAACTTGTCGTTGGTCGAAGAACCTCACGTCATCGCTGGCGGGTTTGACCGGGCGTTTCTTACCTTGCCCGAGCGGGTGGTGCTCGACGTGGCCAAGGACCACCAACGCTACTTCGGCGTCCGCGGCCCCGACGGCGCGCTGCTGCCTCGTTACCTCGCGGTGGTGAACACCGCGCAGAACCCGGGTAACGTGCGGCGAGGCAACGACCGCGTGATGCGCGCGAGGCTGTCCGACGCGAAGTTCTTCTATGATGAGGATCTCAAGCAACCCCTCGCCGGCCGCAGCAAGCAACTCGACGCGGTGGTGTTCCACAAGCGCCTCGGTAGCGTCGGAGACAAGGTGCGGCGGATGGGGAGCTTGGTGCAGCGGCTGGGTGCGGCGTTCGGCGTCCCGGCTGAAGCAGTGGCCCAGGCTCAGCTTGGCGCGTCCCTGGCCAAGTGCGATCTAGTTACGCTGATGGTCGGGGAGTTCCCCGAGTTGCAGGGCGAAATGGGCGCAGCCTACGCGCTGAAGCAGGGCGTGCCAGCGGCGGCGGCGCGCGTGATCTCTGAGCACTATTTGCCGCGCGGAGCTGATGATCAGGTCGCGCCCAGCGACCAGGGCGCGCTGGTCGCCCTGGCAGATCGCATCGATACGTTGGTCGGTTGCTTCGCGGTGGGCCTCGTGCCGACAGGCGCGGCAGATCCGCTCGCGCTGCGCCGCGCCACGCTGGGCAGCTTGAGGACGCTGATCGCCCGCGGCTATCGCTGTGACTTAGCGGCGCTGTTCCGAGCGGCGTACGCCGGCTACGCGGACGTCAAGCTGGACGCCGAGCTGCCAGCAACCGAGGCGCTGCTCAGTGACTTCTTCCGAGATCGCCTGCGCGGCCTGCTCATTGATCGTTTCCCTCAGGATATAGTCGACGCGACCCTCGCGGCGGGCGCGGCGGATCCGTACGACGTGGTGCTGCGTTGCGAGGCGCTGGCCAGCATGGACGCCGCGCTCAGAGCGACCGCGGGCGAGGTGTTCAAGCGCGCCGCGAACATCGCGAAGGACGCCCCGAGCGGCGACGTGCTGCCGCCTGGGCAACTGCAGCCCGAGGTCCAGCCCGAAGAGCAGGCGCTACATGCCGCGTTCACCGATCTGCGCGCTGCCCTGGCTGAGGCCGGCAGCGACTACGCCGCCGCGGTCACCGCCGTGGCCCGCTTCGCTCCCAGCCTGGCGGCGTTCTTCGAAGCGGTGTTCGTGATGGTCGATGACCTGCCGCTGCGCGAGAATCGCTTGCGCTTGATGCGTGAGATCCAGCTGAGCTGCGCCAACATCGCGGACTTCAACCTGCTCGCCAAGAAGGCCTGACGCGGCTAAGGCTCGAGACGCCTCTGGAGCGCTGGCTGGTCATCCCGCTCCGTTGGTGAACGCAGCCCGCGTGGGTCGTGGGCGCCAGCTGGCGAAGGCGCGCCGCGCTAAACCAGGCGCAAGCGCCCAAATCCTCGGCAAATCGACGATCCGTACCATCGACCGGAACAGGGCCTCGCCTGTCAGGCCGGAGTGATGTAGACTCGGCTCGTGCCACCTAAGCAAAATGGACCGGGGAAGTTGCCATCGTTCACCAAGAGTGCGCGTGGCATGCTTAGCAAATCTGAAGATGCCGTGATCGAGGAGGCTCGCACCAAGTGCGATGACGCCGTCCTGAGCGACGACTTGGGGGGAGTGATCCCTGCCCAGCACTGCTCTCACGGCAGCCACGGCTCCCACGGCAGCCACGGCTCCCATGGCAGCCACGGCTCCCATGGCAGCCACGGCTCCCACGGCAGTCACGGTTCGCATGGCAGCCACGGCTCCCACGGTAGTCACGGCTCCCACGGCTCCTGGTAGCCAAGTCGTCCGTCACACCGAACCGGGCATGTGAAGCTCGACCGCTCAGCGGTCGCTCGCGGCCGTCCATGACGCGCGGGGCTGCTGTCGCTCAGACTCTGCGGTTGCTTCAACGCTGCTGCCGCTCAAACGCTGCGGCCGTTCGAGCCTGCAGTTGCTTTAACGCCGCAGCTACTCAAGCCCGAGGGCTGACCCCGATCCTCTTGGAACCGGGGCTTGCTTGGTCCGCCTAGAGACCAGCTGCCTAGAGCTCAGCTAGAGCCGCTTTGGCGGCCTCGATGGTGGCGTCGATGTCGTCGTCTGTGTGGGCTGCCGAGATGAACGCGGCTTCGAACTGCGACGGCGGCCAGAGCACGCCGCGGCCTAGCATGCCCTGAAACCACGCGGAAAAGAGCGCCTTGTCTGAACGGCTGGCGTCGGTCCAGTTGGTGACGGGGCCCGCTTGGAAGAACAGCGTGAGCATCGCACCCACTCGCTGCACGCACGCCGCCACGGCGCTGTTGGTGACCGCGTCGCGCAGGCCGCGTTCAAGGCGCGACGACGCTGTCTCTAGCCGCGCGTACACTTGGCGATCCAGCGCGCCGAGCGTCGCTAGCCCAGCGCTCACGGCGATCGGGTTGCCGCTCAGCGTGCCGGCTTGGTAGACCGCGCCTAGCGGGGCGACGCAGCCCATGATGTCGCTCCTGCCCCCGTAGACTGCCAGCGGCATCCCCCCACCCACGATCTTGCCGAGGCAGGTCATGTCGGGCGTGAGGCCGTAGAGAGCTTGAGCGCCGCCCGCTGCCACGCGGCTCCCGGTCATGACCTCGTCGAAGATCGACACCGCGCCGTATTGTTTGCACAAGGAAATGATACCTTCCAGGAACCCGGGCGCAGGTGGCACGCAGCCCATGTTGCCGGCGACCGGCTCGACGATGACCGCCGCGATCTCGGAGCCGCGGCGCGCGAACAGCTCACGCAGCGCCTCGAGGTCGTTGTAGGCTGAGCTGACGGTGCTCTGGACCATGGCCTTGGGCACGCCCGCCGAGTCGGGGTGCCCGAAGGTCGCCGCGCCGCTACCGGCTTGAACCAGCAGGCAGTCGGCGTGGCCGTGATAGCCGCCGTCGAACTTCACGATCACGTCGCGCCCAGTGAAGCCGCGCGCCACCCGGAGCGCGCTCATCGTGGCTTCTGTGCCGCTCGATACGCAGCGCATCAGCTGGATGCTGGGGTAGATTTGCATCACTAGCTCCGCGAAGCGCAGCTCCAGCTCGGTCGGGGCGCCGTAGGACAGGCCGCGCTCAGCGGCGCTTTGGACCGCTCGGATCGTAGGCGGGTGAGCGTGGCCGAGGATCGCTGGACCCCAGGACCCGATGTAGTCGATGTACTCCTGACCTTCGGCGCTGGTGATGCGGGAGCCTTTGGCGCTGGCGACGAAGATCGGGTGTCCGCCTACGGCGGAGAACGCGCGGACGGGGCTATTTACGCCGCCGGGCATGCGCGCCGCGGAGCTCTCGAAGAGCTGTCTTGAGCTGCTCATGCAGCAGGTTTCGTCCGCTACCTGCTGAAAGTCAATCGTCAATCCACGAGGCGCCGGGCGCGATCTACCAGCTGGGAGCGCCAGGCGTCGATGCGCCCGAGCACGTGGGGTGGCCAGCCGAGCCTCGACAGCCGCCCCAAGAGATGCGGCGTGTGGTCGCCGCCGCGCGATCGCTCGCCGAACACCTCGCTGGCGGCCTCCAACGACTGCTCAGCGGCGTCCAAATCTCCAGACTCGAGCTCAAGCCAGGCCTTGGTCAACAGGAAATGCTGGCGGGGCTCTGCCTCTTCCACATGGATCTGCTCTGCGTCGCACAGCAACGCCCGCGCCGCCTCCACCTCGTGGCGTGCCAGGGCGACCTGACAACTCAACAGCTTGACCTCTAGGTGGCCCCACGGGTCGCTGAGGCTCTGAAACAAACCCTGCGCCAAATCCGCGTGGATTTCAGCAAGGTCGAGGTCATCGATGTCAATGCCGATCATCGCGAGCAACCGCTCGCACGCCGCCTGGCCGCGCACGTTGCCCAGCGCCTCGAACGCGCCGAGGGCGTCCGCCGTGCCCACCTCGGCGCTGTAGAAGTTCATCAGGCGGTGTTCAAGGTGAGCCAGGGACGCGTCCGCCTGGGCGATACCCAAGCGATACCCGGCGCGCTCGAACTCTGCGCGCGCCTCTAGCGTGAGCCGGCGTGACCGCTCGGTGTGACCCTCCGAGTGATCGACCCAGCTGAGCAGCAGCAAGCACTGACCGCGCCCCAATGGCTGGTCTACAGACTGGAAGTGGTGCTCGCCTTGGGACACGACCTCACGCGCGCGCTCGTAGTGGCCGAGCAAATACTCGATCTCGCCCATCACGGCCTCGCACTGGGCCTGTCCCAGCACGCTCCCGCTGCTCTCGAACAGCTCCCTGGCCAGCTCAACCAGCAGCAGGCCTTCAGCGCTCTGTCCGCGCTCGCTGGCCAAATGACCTAACAGGCGCAAGCACTGCGCCATGTTGAGGTCGTCTCCCACTTCTTCGAAGCTCGCGCGCGCAATTTCTGCGTGGATATTGGCTTCTTCGGTCCTGCCGACGTGGCGCAAGGCCTCAGCCCGCCAGCGGTGCTTTAGCGCCAAAGATCGCCCCGTGACGCTCTTTAGCAGGTCGAGGTCCGCCAGGGTCGCCTTGGGCTCGCGCGCGCCGTTCCAGGCCCGGCCGAGGAAATCGAAGAGCAGCGAGGCCGCGGCGTCGGGCAGCCCGGCCTCCAGCAGGTTGTGCACGCGGAGCCTGACCACGCGCCGGGTGTCGGCTTGGTGGTGATGCCCCAGCGCTCGCGCCGCGGTTTCGAACACCAAGCGGGCGTCCGCGCGCTCGCTCAAGCGGCTGAGCAAGTGCTCCTGTAGCAAAGCGTGAGGCCAGCTGTAGCGACCGGCTCCACGCGGAAGTACTACCTCCGCGCGCTGCATCGAGCCGAGGGCCGCCACGGCGGGCACGCCTAGGTCGCTGAGCAACGGCAACATGATCTCGCGGCGCAGGTCGCTGCCCAGCGTCGCGATGGCGAGCGCACCTAGGCGGTGCTCTTCGGGCAGCGCGAGCAGGCGTTGGTCCCACAGCTCAGCGGTGGTCTTGGGTCGCAGCGCCAGCACCTCGGCGGAGACGCGATAGCCGCCGCTAGAGAACTCCATTTCTCCACCCAAGGCCCAGGCGTGCAGTTGCTGCAGCGCGAACAGCGGGTTGCCGCGGCTGCGGCGCGCGGCTTCAGCGATGGCTGCGTCGTCTAGCGGCAGCGACGCCTTGAGCAGCGCCTGCGTCGCCTCAGGCCCCATGGCGTTGACCTCAATGACCTCGCCGTCCATCGCCTCGCGCAGCTGCCGGATCCGCTCGGCGATTGGCCCACCGAGTTGGACGTCTTCGCTGCGCACCGTCGCCAGCATCACGATCTTCTGATCGGGCTCTTCCGCATGGATCTTCAAAAAGCCATCGAACGTGGCCTCGCTCGCGTGGTGCAGATCGTCCAGCCAGAACATCAGCGGGCGCTTGCGCGCGATCCTGCGGAGCGTGTAGCGGATCACCAAGCGCCTCACCTCGAGGGTGTCGAGGGTGAAGCGTACGCCGCTGGGGCCCAGCGCGCGCTCAGTGTCAGGCGGTGTCGGACGGATCCACTCCGCGGCGCCGGCCACCCACGCGCGGCCGTTCTTGTCGGTCTTGGCGACCTTCCAGCGGCTCAGCAGCGAGCGCTCGATGGTGTCGCGGTCGGTGCGCTCGAAGTTGAAATGCTGAGTTACCGCGCCCAGCATGCCGTCGAGCGGACCTCTTACCGGGCGGTAACGGGCTCGAAGCGGGACCATCGAGCCCTCTTCATGCACAGCTTCAGCGAGCCACTCCGCGATCCGGCTCTTACCCACCCCCGCCGAACCCACCAGGATGACCAAGCGGTGAGACGGCCCGTGTCCATCGCAGACCTGGTCGCAGATCTCGCGGAGCCTGCTGCGGATCTCCTCGCGGCCCACGATGGGGCTCGGTCGGATGCTGAGCAGGCCCGGCGCTCGCTCTGGGGCCCGAGCTAGCTCGCGGGTCGGGCCGCGCTGGTTTTCGGAGCGCCGAGTGGTGATGGGTTTACCGCTGCTGCTGCGCAGCTCCGGAAAACGCCAGGTCTGAGCGGGTAGGTCCGTCGCGGGTCGCCAGGCAGACCAGGCGACGCGCGCTTCGTTCGCGTACTCGTAGCGATCCCACGGCTTCTTCGCCAGCAGGCGCATCACGAAAGCCGCGACCTCTGGCGGCGCGTCGATGATGATCTTCGGTTCGGGGGGTGGATCGAAGGCGTGCTTCTTGAGCAGCTCCTTGGACGTGCCGCGAAACGGCGAGCGACCGCACAGCATCTTGTACAGAAAGCAGCCCACGCTATACAGGTCAGTCGCCCCGCAAACGTGGTGCATTTCGTGCTGGATCTGCTCGGGCGCCATGTAACCAGGCGTGCCCGCGCCAGCGTGCGGCGCGAACTCCATGGCCTTCTCGCCGTCCAGGCGCTCGTCGTGTGGATCCTCTTTGAGCCAGGCCAAGCCGAAATCCAAGATGTGGACCAGTGGCGGGGCTGCCTCGACCTCTTCGACCAACACGTTGGACGGCTTCAGGTCGCCGTGAACGATTCCGCGCGCGTGGGCGTGCGCGAGCGCCCCCAAGACCTGGTCGACGATCCACCAGACCACGGGGAAGGTGAGGCGGACCTGGCTCAGGTCGTGGAGCGACGCGCCCGCCACCAGCTCCATCCCCAGGTACGGAGAGCCGTCCATCAGTTGGCCAAAGTCGCGGGCGCGGACGATGGCTGGGTGGTTGAGCGCCGCCAGCGCGCGCGCTTCTTTATAGAACCACGCGACGTACTCGTCGGCGAGCTTTCCTTCCGGGGGGATCACGCGCTTGATCGCGACATCCTCGCCAGTGGCTTGATCGCGACAGCGGTAGACGATGCCCATCCCGCCTTCACCGAGCACGTTGAGCACCTCGTAGCGGTGCGCGATCACGTGGCCCGGCAGCACTGGGATCTTGCTGTCCTTGGCTGCCTGTGGCCGCGAGCGATCGCTCAGCACCGCGGCCGACGGGATGCTCGGTGGCGCCTCGTCGCTCAGCGGCTCCGCGTCGATGGTCGCCGGGTTGTCGGGCGAGGTGTGGCCGCTCTCCGCGTCTACCTCGCTCGCCGCGTCTACCTCTTGGACCGCGTCTGTCCCTTGGGCCGCGTCCACCTCGCTCGCCGCGTCTACCTCTTGGGCCGCGTCGGTGTCGGGCATCGACGGCGGGACCGAGTCAGCGCACGTGCGCTCGGGCACAGGCTCCGCGCTGGTGTCCTCACCGGAATTTGCTCGCTCATCGCCCCCTTCGGCCATAACGGCGCGCAGTGTAGTCAGCCAATGCGGTGCGTCGATAGCTACCACGCATGCCTTCTGGGATTTGATGCCGCGCCGGTGGGCCCTGGGGGTGACAGCTCGCTGCGCGGTTTCGCTGCGCTGAGCGATCTGTACACACCTCGCGGTCGATTCAGCGATCTTGTGGCGCTCAGCCGAGGATCCCGCGCTGGGTTGGCGTGCCTCAGCGGAGAGGGTATGGGGGACGCCTATGGCAAGGCGAACTCTAATCGATCCCCCGCTGACCGAAGCCGATCCGACCATCGCCGCGCTGATCGCGGACGAAGAGCGACGTGAGACCGACAAGTTTCGGCTGATCGCCAGTGAGAACTACGTCTCCCGCGCGGTGCTCGAAGCCAGCGGCAGCGTGCTGACCAACAAGTACTCCGAGGGCTACGCCGGCAAGCGTTACTACGAAGGTCAACAGGTGATCGACCAAGTGGAGCTGCTGGCCATCGAGCGCGTGAAGCAGCTGTTCGGCGCGGAGCACGTCAACGTTCAGCCGTACAGCGGGAGCCCTGCCAACTTGGCGGTCTACTTGGCTTTCTGTGCGCCGGGTGACCCAGTGCTCGGCCTCGGCCTCCCCGCCGGCGGTCACCTGACCCATGGCTGGAACGTGTCGATCACCGGCAAGTACTTCGCGAGCCGTGGCTACGGCGTGCGCCGCGAGGATCAGCGCATCGATTTCGACGAAGTGCGCAGCTTAGCCCGCGAGATCAAGCCGAAGATCCTGTGGTGTGGGACCACCGCCTATCCTCGGATCCTGGAGTTTGAGCGCTTCCGTGAGATCGCCGATGAGGTGGGCGCGGTGCTGTGCGCGGACATCGCGCACATCTCGGGCTTGGTGGCGGGCGGCGTGCACCCATCGCCCGTCGGCGTCGCCGACGTGGTCACCACCACTACGCACAAGACACTTCGTGGTCCGCGCGGAGGCATGATCATGTGCAAGGCCGAGCACGCACGCGCCTTAGATCGCGCTGTGTTCCCGGGGCTGCAAGGCGGGCCGCATAACCACACCACCGCTGGCATCGCCGTTGCCGCGGGGGAAGCGCTCAAGCCAGAGTTCAAGCAGTACGCGAAGGCAGTGGTCGATAACGCCCGGGCGCTCGCGGAGGCGTTGCTGAGCCGTGGGTTCGACTTGGTGACCGGCGGGACCGACAACCACCTGATCTTGGTCGACCTGACCTGCAAGAACGTCTCGGGTAAAATCGCGGCGCAGGCGCTAGATCGCGCCGGGATCGTCAGCAACTACAACTCGGTGCCCTTCGACCCGCGCAAGCCGTTTGATCCTTCAGGGTTGCGCATCGGGACCCCGTCCATCACCACCCGCGGCATGGGCCGCGACGAGATGGTACAGCTCGCGGCCTGGATGGACCAAGTCGTCGCCGCGCCCGACGACGACGCGGCGATCGCCCGGATCGCCCAAGAGGTGAAGGCGCTGTGCACGGACTTTCCCCCGCCGGGGATCCGCTTGGCTAGTGAGTGACGCGGAGGTCAAGTACTTCGCGTTTGGAGCGAACATGTCGAGCCAGGTGGTGCGTAGGCGCCGCCGCGTGGAAGCGACTCGAACCGAAGCCGCCCGCGTAGACGGCTACCGCTTGGTGTTTGAGGACGGCGGCGTGCCGCTGATCGAGCCAGCCTTCGCCAGTATCCGAGAGGAAGCAGGCGCGGAGGTCTGGGGGGTGCTGTACCACCTGCCCGCAGCCCAGTTCGCCAGGCTAGACCGCTTCGAGTCACCGAACTATCGCCTGGTCGAGATCAGCGCTGTCGGCGCGGAGACTGGGCCTCACCAGGCTGTCGCCTACGTCACGCAGCGACCGGTCAGCGGCAGGCGGCCATCGCGGCGCTACATCCAGCTTTTGTGTGAGGGCGCTAAGGAGCACGGTCTGCCCGAGCGCTACCTGCTAGAGCTGCTCGCGCACCCCACGGCCCCGGCGCCTCCCGGCACGGGGCGCGCGCTGAACCTGGTCGTCCACGCGGCGGAGTGGCTGCTGAGCCATTGGCCCGCCAGCGTGGCGGGGCGCAGGCAGACACGTAGTGGTTTCCCTGCGGAAGTGTCAATCGCTAGGCCTGACGAGTGATCAGCCAATAGATGGCGTACCACATCAGCACCGCGCCGGTGACCAGCAGCCCGACCACCAGCGGCGCGGGCAGCCCCACGTGGCGCGGTCGGTCGGCGCCGTAGTCTTCGGGGAGCCCCGCGCCCTGGCTGCCCGCGCTGCTGCTGTCCGCGGCGTCGTCGGTCGTGTCTCGCGCTGACTGCGCGCTGCCCGGGCCGTCGGGCTCGGCTCCACAGCTCTCAAGCGCGGGTTGGGCTTCGCCTGGGCCTGCGCTGGGTTGTTCGGGCTGTCGGCTCACCCTGCGTGCAAACCACGCATCGACGCCGGCGCCAAGTGACTTGAGTCGACCCTGGTGACTTAGGCCCAGCGCGCCCCTCACCGCCACGGCCCAACCGGCTGTGCGCTCAAGCTCAGCTGCCTAGGCTGCTAGTCGGCTGGCGGCGACCCTCGAGCACCGCGCCGTCTACGGTCATGGCGATGACTTGCCCCTCGTGGGCGAGCAGGCTCACGAACGGGGACTCGAGCGCTGCGTCTGCCCAGACCTGAGCCCAGCTGGCGCCCGGCGTATGCGCGCGGTACCAGAGCGCGCCGCGCGCCGCCGTCCACGCGCCGCCCACGGCGTCGAGGGCGGTGACTGAGAGATCGGCGCTTGGGTCCAGCGTCTCTTGTTGCACCACCTCACCGCGTAAGGTGATGGCGGTGCCGCTGGCCCCTACGGCGAGGCCGAAGCCGAGCACTGGGTGACCTGCGGCGCCCAAGTAGGCGCGGACCGCGGGGCAGCTGATCCGCGAGGATTCCCAGAGCAGCGGTTTGTATCTGGCGATGAAGCCCTCGCCTCGCAAGTCGCGGCCGGTGAGCAGCCACTCCTCGTCACCCGAGCGGGCCAACCCCGTGACGTTGGCGGCTTTGGGGAGCGAGGCGGGCTTCAGCCAACGGCCCGCGATCACGCAGAACAGCAGCGGTGGGCTGCCCTCGCGCGCACCGACCACCACCGCGACATCGCTGGGGTCCCCGTCGGCCCGCTCAAACACCGTGGTGCCCGTCTGGCCGCCGAAGTGCTGGACGCCCGAAGCGTCGTAGCTGCACAGCAGCCCGTCTTCACCTCCCAGCAGCCAGCGACCCGCTGTTTGGCGACTCACGAAGCGCAGCTTCGCAGCGTCGAGGCCGTGCACCGGTGCCATTTGCCACTCGCTGCCGGTCCAAAACCACAGCCCGCTGGTCGTCAACGCCAGGCAGCGACCATCCCCGTCCCATGCCACGTTGCGCGCGATGAAGCCGGGCTGAGGACGCTGACGCAGCTGCCAGTGCCAGGTAGGGGTGGCGGTCTGCTGCGAGAGGATCATCAGCGACTGCAGGCGCCGGCCTCCAGCCCGAGACAGCGGCGCTTCCTCGAGGTGTGGGGCGATCAGCGCTGCCAGCTCGCGCGCGCTCTGTGGCCGCGCGTTCGGCTCGCAAGAGGTCGCCCTGGCGAGGACGCGATCGATGGCGACGCAGGCATCTGGCGCGGCGCGCAGCTCGGGGCAGAGCCCCTTGGCGTCGAGCAGGCTGCGCCGCGCTGGCTCTTGAATCGCGACGATGGCCTCGACTGGCCCGGTGACTTGAAAGTAGTCCTCCCCGGTTAACCCGAGGTAGATCAGCGCGGCGAGGCTGAACACGTCAGTCCAGGGGCCGACGCGCGCTTCCCCAGGGAACAGTTGCTCCGGCGCTGCGTAGCCTGGAGTCCCTAGCGCGGCCTGGGTGCCGAAGGTCTCGCCGAGCCCTAGTGGACGCGCGATGCCGAAGTCGGCGATCTTGAACACCTCTGTCTGATCTGCCCCGCAACACAGCACGTTGCCTGGTGAGATGTCGCGGTGGATGACGTTCACCGCGTGGATCGCCTCTAGGCCTTGGCTCAGGCAGCGCAGCAGGTTGGCGGCGCGTCGTAGATCAAGCGCGTAGCCGGAGATCTGCAGGGCGCTGTCCAGGCGCTCGTGGAGCGCCGTGCCCTCCACCCCCCCGTGCACGTACTCTACGGCGTTCCATGGGATCTCCACTTGGGGGGTCGCCCCGGGCGCGCGCACGCTGCCGCTGTCCAAGAGCCGCACCACGAAGGGGGTGGGGGGGACGCGCTCGTTGAGTCGACCCAGCGCCACCGCTTCTTTGCGGATCATCATCAGCGCCGCGTCGCCCATGGTCGCGAGGAACGACGGCCGCGTGATCTTGAGGACGACCGGGGTCTCGCCCGCTGGGCCGATCCGAGTCCCAAAGAACGCGACGCTGGCTGTGCCCTCGCCGATCACGTACTCGAGTCGGTAGCTGACACCTGCCTGGGTCTGGGAGGGGACCAGGCTGCCCGCGAAGCCTGCCAACTCGACGCTGGCTGAGCTGGTCGTCGATCGGCGATCGGGCGGGTGGCTGCTGTCGGTCACGGGGGCTTCCTCGGAGGTCAGGATCTGCGGGCGACGGATGTGTGCACTGCGATCAGCGCGCGCGCTAGCGTAGCGCGATCAGCCCGCGAGGCGTGCGAGGACTCGGGCGCCGCTCCAGCGGCGCTTCGGATCGCTGATCATCAAGCCGTGGCAGATGGCGTCGAGATCGTCTGGGATCTCGGGCAATAAGAGGCTCGGTCCTGGCGCGCTCACGGTGCGCTTGCGGAGCAGCACCTCGTGGGCCGAGCCGACGAACGGCAGCGCGCCGCACAGCCCTTCGAACAGGATGACTCCGAGGGAATACCAGTCGACCGCAGGCGAGAGCTCTTTGGTGTCCCACTGCTCTGGCGCCATGTAGGCCGCGGTGCCGATCATTTCGTTTGGGGTCGGGCCGGGGGTGACAGGGCTTGGGCCGCCTGGGGAGCCCGGGGCGTGCTCCGCCGCCAACCCGTAGTCCATGACCACGACCTGGTGCTGCTCGGTGACGCGGATGTTGCCTCGGGTTAGATCCCTATGGATAAAGCCATGGGCGTGGGTGTAGTCGAGCCCCGCGCACAGCTGGCGAGCGACCTCACGCGCGCGCTCAAAGCCGCCGCTGGCCGGGGCGCTGAACACTGAGCGGCTTGAAGCGCGGCTGCGCTCGCCGAGGAGCAAGTTGCCGTCCAGCTCGTCGTCGTTGTCTGCCTGGAACAGCGCCTCGCTGGGCTGCCGGATGTAGCGCACGACGTCGACGCCGGGCACCAGCTGCATGGTGTAGAACGGTGGCTCCCAGGTCGAATACATGGAGAACAGCTCGACCAAGTTGGGGTGCTTGAGCTGGGACAACGCGGCGAAGCGACGCTCAAGCTCCTGGGGTGTGCGGCGCCGGGTGAGCTGCTTGAGCGCCAGCTGCTTGTCCTGCTGCGTGTCCCTGGCGGCGAACACGCGACCCCCTTCACCTTCGCCCAACAAGTGGAGGAGTTGATAGCGACCGTCCGGGCCGAAGCTCTGAGGAAATTGGCTCACGCTGTTTGGAATGGGTAGACGCTGCCGAGCTCAAGCAGCTGGGTCAGCTCGTCCAGCGCCGTCTCTACCTCGCGTAGAAAAGTCGCGTCGACCAGATCTGAGAAGCCTAGGCGATCTCGATAGTGCTTTACTACCCATACGCGCAGCGCGCCAAGCAGCGCGTCGCTGAGCAGCACGCGCGCCCCGAGCCTTTCGCGCTCTGCCAGGTTGAGCGGCACCCGGAGCCTCAAGCAGGCGGGGCCACCGCCGTTCTTCATGGATTGGTTGACGTCGAGGAAGTGCAGCGCATTGACGCGATTGTCTTCGGCCACCACGCGGTCTAGGTAGGCGCGGGCGCGGGGGTTGTCCCGCGACTCAGTCGGCGCCACGATGGCCATGCTGCCGTCTGGCAGCTCAAGCAGCTGGGAGTTGAACGGGTAGGCCGCGACGGCGTCGGCGACGGGGAGCTCTGCTTCACTAGCCAGGCAGCTCTGGAGCTCGGGGCCCAGGCGCTCGCCTAGCTGGCCAAGCAGCGCGGGCGTGTCGACGAACGCGTGCTCGTGCAAGAGCAACAGGTTCGCGCTGCCCACCGCCAAGACATCGGTATGAAACGCGCCCTGATCGATACCGTGAGGAGACTGCTGCCACAGCAGCGCGTTGCCGCTCAAGCCATGCAGGCGCGTGATGGCGGTCGAGGCCTCTAAGGTTTGGCGCGCGGGGAAGCGCGAAGGCGGCGGCGCGGGGACTTGAAATTGGTCTTGGTCTTGGTCTTGGTTTTGGCTCGCGTGAGGCCTGAGCGCAGCGCGACCCCAGCCGAAGAGGTGCAGCGCGGCTTGGCTGGTGTACAGGCGGGTGTGGTTGGCGGCGCCTTCGTCTGAGAAGTGCTGCACGCTAGGCAGCGCGTCGTGGACCACGAAGCCTGATGCCGCAGGGAAAATATGGCGGAGCACTCGGGTCGTGGTGTCTACCTCCAAGCTGCGGTGGAACATCGCGCTCAGGTTGGCCGGGGTGAGGTGGACCCGCCCGTCGGCGGTGTCCGCGCTGGGCGCGACGGTGGCCGCGTTCGCGGTCCACATGGCTGACGCGCTGGAGCACAGCCTGAGCAGCTGTTCATCAACCGCGGCGGCGCGGCTCAAGACCTCGGCGTCAGAGCCCGCGAAGCCTAGTCGACGTAGGGCTCGCGTATCAGGCCGCGGCTGCGGTGGCAGGACCGCCTGCTCTACCCCCAGGCTCTGGACGAACTGCATCTTGTCGAGGCACTGCAGCGCCGCCGCTCGTGGGTTCGAGCGCTGACCCGCGTGCTCTGACGAGGCGAGGTTACCCGGGCTCAGGCCTGCGAAGTTGTGGGTGGGACCGGGCAGGCCGTCGAAGTTGACTTCACGCAGCCCGGCCAGCTCAGGAGCGCCAAGGGGAGGCGCGGTGGGGCCAACATTGGGTGTCGCCATCGAGCTGGTCGTCGCACACGCGGCGCTGCTTGCCAATACGTGTGATGAACCGCTTGTCCGGCCGCGGCGCGGGCTCAAGCGGCTGTACAGGTCGGACGTCGCTGGCACGCAGGGACCCATCGCTGAACCGCGAGTCGCCCGTTCAGCTGATCGCGGCGCGGCGCACCAAGCGGTGAGTTGAAACACAGACAGCTGTGCGCAGGGCGCACGCAGGGCTCGGCCGGTGAGTCACACCGTGTTGCCGTGCGAAACTGGCTGAGCGACGCACCACGTGTCGCCCCAGCGTCAGGTCGCGCGGGGTTCGTGCGCTTTCGCGGCTGGATCGCTCGCGTTCTGAGGGGCTGGCACAGCGGTTGCTGTACCCGCTCTGAAGCCGCCCGCGAACGCGAGCTGCGGAACGCAACCCAAAGAGGAGGATCGATATGAAGAACGCACTGCTTGGTCTGGTTGGAATCACGACGCTCATGCTAGCCAGCGGATGTAGCGCTGGGCGCGATGTTGAAGTGACCGGCAGCGTCTCCGCGGCCCAGTCGGTCAGCGTTGAGGGCAAGATTTTGCTCTCGTTCTACGAGCTCGACGCAGAAGATGAAGCCGCGCGGATTCATCTTCAAGACGTGACGCTCGAGTCCTTGGGGGACTTTGAGCAGACCGTCTCGGTGGAGGGCAGCTCGTTGATCATCCGGGCGATCAACGATCGCGACGACGACGGCGAGTGCTCCAGCGGTGAGGCTTGGGCAGAGCTCGAGGTGACCATCGCCGATGACGACAGCGTGGAGCCCGTGGTGATGACGCTCAGCGACGCCCCGTGCCCCGCCCCCGCGGGTGACTAGCCCGCAGGCCGCGCTGGCGCCTAGCGCCTGATCCCCAGCAGCGCAGATCTGCCGCGTGCGCGGTGCCCAACGCTAAGCCCATGGGCGCCGCGTAGGGCGCTGCTCAGGCGTCGCCCGCCGCGCGCCGGCTGACCCGTCTAACGGCTGAAGCGGAGCGGGCCGCGCATAATGCTGCGTAGCATTGACTTGGACGGGTCGGCGTCCGACATAGGTAGCTGGGCATGACTAAGCAACCACTGACCGACGGCGCGGACGTCGAGTACTCGATCGGGGTCACAGCGCGTTTGACTGGAGTTTCCGCGGATAAACTGCGGGTCTGGGAGCGCCGCTACGGCTTCCCGGTGCCGCAGCGCGGCGCGAGCGGCGCGCGCGTGTACACCGCCGCCGATCTGGGACGACTAGCGCAGATCCAGCGCGCCCTTGAGGCCGGGGTGCGCGCCGGTGAAGCCACCCAGATGTCTCCAGCTGAGCTGGAGCAGCTGCTGCAGAGGGTTGACGCACGACCAAGCGAGCCAGCTGCCGGCAGGCCAGCCGAGGTCCCCGACCTCGAGCTAGTGATCGAGCGCTTGCGCGAGACCGATGTCGAGTTCGTGCGCGACGCGCTTCACGTCGCGTCGCGGCGCCTCACTGTTGGAAATTTCTGCATGGAATTTGCGGCGCCTTTGATCGAGCGCGTCGGGCTCGAGTGGGAGCGCGGTACGCTGGCGGTGAGGCATGAGCACCTGTTTAGCCATCTGATGAGCTCCCGCGCGCAGCAACTCTTGGCGGAGATTGAGCCGGCGGACGGCCCCATCCTGCTGCTCGCGACGCTGCCTGGTGAGCAACACGGTCTAGGTCTCGCGCTCGTCAGCCTGGTGGCAGCGAGCCGCGGAGCGAGACCGGTGTTACTTGGCGTGGATACGCCCCTCGACGAAATCGTGCGCTCGGCGAATGAGTTTCGTGCTCCAGCGGTTGGGCTATCCATCTCGCTCAGCTACGACCTCGGACAGGCGAGAGCTGCCATCGCTGAGCTACTTGAGCGCTTGCCCCGCTGCAGCGCGCTTTGGGCGGGAGGGGCTCAGGCCGCCCAGCTCGTCTGTGATGACTCACGCTTCTCTGTCGTGACGAGCCTCAGCCTGGTTGGCGTGCTGGTCGACGTCCTGCGTGAGCAGCATGAGCGACGCGGTCCCAGCTTCAGCGAGGCACTGCCCCGCGCGGACCTCGAGCGCTAGCGCGTGGCAAGGGGCCCGCGAGAGGCCAGCCTGACGAGCTGCCCTGGCTCAGTCAGCTCCGTGCGGACTTGAGGCAGCTTGGCGGCGACACGCGCGGCGAATTTGGTCGCCGCGTTAGACACAGTGGTCGACAGGACGTGCTCAGCTAACGGATCGCTATAGCTGGCCTCGGCGTGGCTTGGGAAGACCTGAGCGCTCCTGAGGATCTCGGTCGCGCGAGCGGCCTGCTCAGGATCCATAACTAGCAACGCACCGCCGCGGACGCGCGTACCATCCACTGGGAGCACACAGGTGCTAGGAGAGAAGCGCTCGGCGATCTCGTGGTGGGCGTCGATCAGCGCTGTGTCGCCGGCGAAGTACACGGTGTGGCGCGTGCCCTGTATGACGAAGCCGACCTCGTGCACGTCGTGCAGCGCGGGGGTCGCGGTGAGCCTTAGAGCCCCAAGCGTCGCTTCCTCCCACTCCGCCAGACGAGTGACCTGGCGGAAGCCTAAGGCCCGGACTCGGGCTGCTAGCGCGGCGTCGCCGAGGAACACATGCGCGGCCTTGTCCATTCGGTCCATGGCTTTTAGATCCGCATGGTCTGTATGATCGTGGCTAATCAAGATCGCGTCCAGCGGTCCCACGCGCTCGGGGAGCGTCGGGGGCAAGACAGCATGTACTAGAGAGCCGAACGCGGGATCATAGAACCACGGATCCGTAAGGATACGTACTGCGTCGACGACCAGCAGGTGGGTCGAGTGGCTGAGGTGGACCAGCGCGTTGTGCTCCTCACCGCGATCTAGACGTCCGAGGCTCTCTAGCCACACGTCTGCGCTGGAGGTGCCGGCCGCGCGTCGGTTGTCGAACGCACCGCGGAGCGACGCCCACTCGAGCAGCGTAGCGCTTCCAAGCGCCGTGGCGCCGGCGAGCCAGGTCCTGCGCTTCATCACGCTGATCGCTGTCTGCTCAGCGTTGGCGCGCGCGCGCTGACTTGAGCCAGCGTGGGCCGGCGCGCAGCGAACCAGGCTCGAGCACGATCCTCAACTTGCTTCCCTGGGGCGAAGCCGTCCCAAGCAGTGATCAGCACTTCTCCCAGTAAGGGGCGCGGACGGGGGCCGTCGGGCCGCGGGGCGCGTGGCTGCCGGTAGCGGATCAGCTCACGCTGCACGCCATCCCAGAACTCACCGCGAGCCTTGAGGCTCAGCAGGGCGCCGCGCCGGATCTCGAGCTGAGCGGTCTGATCGACGGCGTACCGCTCCAGCGCGTCGTCGAGCCACCTGCCATGATCGTCATCGTGCTCGAGGTGTTGAGTGAAGTATCGGAGCTCCTCTTGAGTGAAGCCTGCGCGGCGCAGCCCTGGAAGGATCGCGGCGAACATGCTGGGGAGCGCCCACCGGTGGCCTGGTCCGATGGCGCCCAGGCCTTCGAGGAGCGGGCGCTGCCGAGCTAGCCGCTGGTGAGCCTTGATGAAGCGCGCCGAGGGCGGCCGCAGGCGCTGTGCGCGAGCAGCGGTCGGGTCGCCACCGGCTGCCGCGAGGTAATCGCAGTAGAGCGCGGTGTGGTCGCGGCCAGCTGCGCCCTCGTCGTACGCGGCTACCAGGTCCTTCGCCAGCCCGAGCTTCACCTCAACATCGGTCGCGCGGAGCAGCAGCGCCTCAAGGTAGCTCGGGAACACGCAGACCAAGGCGAAATGGTTGTCAGCGAAGATGCGGTAGTCCTGCTTAGAGAATGGACTGGTGGCCAGTCGGTTCAGGAACAGATGATTGACCGCCGAGTGGCTCGCGACTTCCCGGCGTAGGTCCTTGAGGAACTGCTTGGCAGACTGGGTCACAGGGTCTCTCCCTGGGCTTGGGGGCCAGCATCTAGCGAACCCAGTCGTGGTGTATCTTGGGGGGCTGAGCTTGGCCTGTGCAGAGCGGCCGGCGGCCGAGCCATGGGCAGCTTAGGGGGCAGCGCGTCGATCCACGTATCCTTAGGGATGCGCAATCTGACTAGGTTGTCCTGATTCGCTTGTTTGGTGTTCTCGTCCCCGCGTGGGTACTCGACGTCGCGCCAGGTCAGCTCGGCCGCCGCCCCAGGGCCGTTCAGCAGGCCCTCTTCGTCTCGCAGAAACGAGCGATAGTCGCGGTGCACCCGCTGGTAGCGCCAGGTCCGCGCGTAGAACCAGAGCAAATTCCTACCGAACTTCCACACGAAGTCTCTGCGACGCTTGACCACGTTGGACATCGCGCGGTGCGCTGACTCCGCGGTGGCATCGAGGGCCCGGGCGAACTGCTTGTAGAATTCTTCACGGGGCAGCCGAGTCGGGAGCACGGCGTGGAGCAGGTCGAACAGGCGGTAGTCGTGGGTGAGCAGCTTGTCCTTGTACGCGCGGTACAGCTGCGTTCCCGGCAGGGGGGTGAGGATGGTGATCAGCGGGATCCCGATCTCCAGGGTATTGATGTAGTCGTACAGGCTCTGAAACTGCTCGGCGGTCCAGTCAGCGCGCACCATAAAGATCCCCGTGGAAAAAATCCCGTTGTCGCGCAGGATCTGATTGGCGAGCTTGTTCTTGTCCCAAGTGTTCTTTTTCCTCAGCGCAGCCAGGCTATCGTCGTCGTTGGACTCAAAGCCGCTGAGCAAACCGATCAACCCGTTGCGCGCTAGCCGCGCGATCAGAGCTGGGTTGTCGGCGACGAAGTCGGTGCGGCCCTGAGTCATCCAGAACTTATTGAGTTGTCGTCGCTCGAGCTCCTCACACAGCTCAAGCAGGCGCCGCTTGCTGGTGAGGAAGTTGTCGTCGAGCACAAAGATGAAGTCCTCTTCGCACGCTTGCATCTGATCGGCGATCTGCTTCGCTGACAAGAAGCGCATTCGCCGCTCGTAAAACTCCCAGATCGCACAGAAGTTGCAGTCGAAGGAGCAGCCGCGACTCGTGAAGATGCTGGCCATGGGACGCGCTACCGTGAAGAAATAGCGACCATAGTACTTGGCGACTAGGCTTCGGTCTGGCGGAGGCAGTTCGTCTAGCACTAGCGTCTGTTCACGCTTCGCGTTGGACACGAACCCGGCGTCGCCCCGATAGCGGACGCCATGGATCCCAGCGAACGCGCGGCTCGGACGCCGACCATCGGTGGCCGCCGGATCGCTGGGGGCCAGCGCTCGTTCATGCCAGGCTGCGATCAGCTCTGCGAAGGTATGCTCGCCTTCGCCTTGGACGATCACGTCGATGTAGTCCTCCTCGAACTCCTGAGGCTGGAGGGTCGGCGCGTGGCCACCGACTACCGTGAGCGCCTCCGGACACAGCTGCCGGGTCATGCGCAGCACGGCCTTCGCCTGATAGACGTCCGTGGTCATGCTCGTTGTGCCAACCACGTCCGGTTGAAACTCCTGCAGCGTGCTAGCCAGGGCGCCTTCTGGTTCAAGCCGCATGTCCAGCAGCATCACCTGATGGGGTTTGGGCACCGAACCCGCGACGCTGGTGAGCGCCACCGGCTCTGAGAGCCAGACCACGTTCTCGAGTCCGAGTCTCCCGGACTCGAAGGGGGTGGGCATGACGAGGAGGATGCGCATGGGGGTCCTGACGCGATGGGTGAGGTCGAGGGCTGGCCCGACGGGTTGAGGCCGAGGGACCGGCGAGCTGGGCAGCAGCGTGAAGCTTCAACCCGGCGCTCCGTGGCCGGCCTGTCCTTTGTCTAGGGTCACGAACCTTAACTGTCCAGGACAAAAACGTACGCAACGCGGTCGCGCCTACGGAGCACACCGCACGCATCTACCGCAGTTATTGGCGCAATCAGCCGTGCCCGACGCGATTTGGGCAGGTTCAGCTTGACGCCAGTTCGTCTTGGACAATACATGGACATATGATGACAGCTACGACCCGCTCGCCGGGAGCAAATGGCGCCATGTACCGTGATCCCGTTGTTCGAGCCTATGCGGCTCAGGCTCGGGGCTTTCCAAAGCTCTCGCGAGAGGAGGAGCTCGAGCTGGCGGTTGCGTGGAAGTCGCGCGCGAGCGTCGTAGCTCGGGATCGTCTGCTTGGGTCCCAACTGCGTGCGGTGACTGCCATCGCGCGCAAGCTCCACGCCTACGCGGTATCCCCCGCGGATCTAATCGCGGAGGGCAACATCGGATTGCTGATCGCGCTGGACAAGTTTGACCCAGCGCTCGGCTACCGCTTCGGCACCTACGCGGCGTTCTGGATCCGCGCGCGAATGATTAATCATGTGCTCGCCAGCTGGAGCATCGTCCAGACGCGCAGCGGCGTGCTGCGCTCAAAGACGTTCTTCCGGCTGCGTCGCGAGCGCTCGCGGCTCTTGGCGCAGCTCGGCGATCCGGAGCTGGTGAACGCCGCGCTAGCGACCCGCCTGGGCCTGAGCGCTGACGCGCTACGAGCTATGCTGCAACGACTTGATCGCGGGGACGTCTCGCTCGACTTCAGCACCCGTGAGGATGGGGCGCCGATGGTCGAGACGTTGGAGTCGCCCAGCGTCGATCAGGAGCAGCAGCTGATGCAGCATGAGCGTCAGGCGAAGCTGAAGCAGGCCGTGAAGCACGCATTGGCGGGCCTTGACGCGCGTGAGCGGCGTATCGTCCGCGAACGCTTGATGGCTGACGATGCAGAGTCGCTCAGCCTCGCGGAGCTAGGGCGCAGGATGGGGATCAGCCGAGAGCGTGCGCGCCAACTGGAGCACCGCGCCCGTAGGAAGCTAGCGCTCCGGCTAGAGCACGCGGACCTCGCGGCGGCTTGAGCCGGCGCTTGGTCACGCCGCGGCGTTAGCTCAATCCATGCGGTGCTGGATCTCCGGCTGCACTTGGAAGAAGCGGTTGCGCTCCGGGTCGTTGTAGGCTTGGTAGTCGATCAGCCAGGGCGTGATCTCGCTGCCGCCGTCTTTCACGCGCAGGGTCATGGCCTTGGGTGTTACCGAGCGGTAACTGCTCTCGGCGGGCAGGTCGTGGTTGTCGTGACCACCGGCGGAGAACAGCGAGATCAACAGTTGATTCTCGTCGTCGTAGATGCGCTTGAAGCCCTCGTCGAACTTCTCGTGGCCGCGCACCAACGTGTGGCACCCCATGCGCTGCAAGAACGCTTGACACTGCAACCTCCCAAACGGGAAGCGCGCCGATTGCTCCTGCAGCGACGCTGGGATCACGTCTGCGCTGGACGGGTCGCTCCACATCATCTGGAAGCGGATATCGGTGTCGTTCAAGCTCGACAGGTCTTTGTAGCGCTCCTTGAGCAGTAGATCACGGGGGATGCCGCCGTGGACGAACAAGAAGCGGTCGAAGAGCAGCATGTTGGGGAGCGCGTCGAACAGCTTCATGTAGTGCTGAAAGACCTCCGCGGGGAGATGAGGCTTGAGCGTGTTGATGGCCTCGGCAGGCTTCACGCCGCCGTACACCTTGCCCTGGTGCTCGAAGTAGTACTCGTGGTTGCCGCGCAGCACGTACACGTGCTCGGGCGCCGTAGAGAAGACCTGCAGCACCGAGCGCAAGACGCCCTGGTAGCTGAACATGCCACGATCGATGTAGTCGCCCAGCAGCACCAAGATCGGGAAGGGGTTCTTGTCCGGCGCCGCGCGGTAATTGCCGACCTTAGTGAAGAAGTCGGACTGCATGAGCACCGACTTGAAGCAGCTGTAGCAGCCGTGAAGGTCCCCCACGACGGTCAGCTCATACTCGACGCCGGGCTTTGCCGGGTGGATATAGACGTGACCATCTAAGAAGGGATCTTGCCCCTCGAATTGGTTGACATTGGTGGCGCCCTGGAGCTTGCCTGCGCCGCGCGCGCGCTGCGCGTCGAGGAGCCCGATGACCTGATCTAGCAAGCCACGATCGGCGTTGATCTGCTTTAGGAGCTTGTCCGGCTCTTTGCTGTAGTGGTGCTCGAACTGATCGAAGAACGGGTGGTTTTCTTGTGCGGGGGTGGGCTTGGTGGTCTCGGCGATGGCCACCGGCTTGTGGGCGTCGTCGTCGTCGAGCAGCTCAATGTCTAGATCCTCTTCCAGCAGCTGGGCTAGCTCACCGCGGAACTTCAGCTCGGCTGGGTGTACCTGACCGTCTGCGTGGATCAGCTCGTCGATGGTGGCCATCAGCTGCTCTTGGTTGCCGCCGTCGAACGACTTGAAGATCTCGAAGCAGCGCAGCTTGAGCTTGGAGTGGACGAACTGATCTTGCTTCTCTCCGTCGGCCACCGCCTCGGTGAACAGGTCCTTGACCTGGTTGTCGATGCCCTCGAATACCTCGTGGAAATGCTTGGTGTATTTGCCGGCCAGCTCCGCGCGTAGCTTGACGTCGTCCTTCGCGACGGCGCCGTCTACGCGGTGGCCCACCAGCTTGCTGATGTAGTCGCGGACGAACGTCTTCTCTGAGTCGTCGAAGTCGCCGTCGATGTAGCCAAACGTGGTGAGGTAGAAGATCACCGCGCGCATCTGGCGCTCTGCGGTGGGACCGTCTTGACTGAACGTGAGCATGGCCCGAGAGCCTATGCCGATTGGCGCCAGGTTTCAGCAGGCATCCACACCCGGCGCTGCGCGGTCGAAGGAATCAGCCCAATTTTCAGCCTCGCGCGGGCGCCACGGGACGCCGCGGGGGATCGCCGCTTGACCGCGCGAGGGTTCCCACGGGGCTGAGCCAGCCGCCCATCACCGCGAGCGTGGGTGTTGCTCGCGACCGCGGCGAGCTGATCGACATCCTGCGTGCCAGCGACTAGAGTAGCTGGCCGAATGAAGTCGCAGGTCTCCCACGCCCGAACCTGGATCCTCCAGATCGCGGTGCTTGGCGGCGCGGCGCTGGTGGTCTTTTGGACCTTCTATACGCTCGACGTGGCGCGGGCCCAGCGCCCCAGCGCCCTGGACAACTACCTCAGCTTTGACCCTGGCAGCATCACCGACGCGGTGTCGTCCCTGGCTGGGATGATCTTGGCGGTCTTCGGTATCGTCATCACGGTCGTCTCGATCATCGTGCAGCTGTCTGCCGAGCGCTACACCGGCGTGGCGCGCATGTTCTTGCGTGACCGCGTGAACCTGTCGGTGATGGCGTACTACGTCGTCGCCTGCGTGTGCGGCGTGAGCCTGAGCGTCGCCCTGCATCAAGACTTCGTGCCGCAGATGTCGCTGGTGGTGATGCTGGTGGCGACGGCGTTCGGCTTGGTGCTGATGGCGCCGTACTTCACCTACGTGTTCTGGTTCCTCGAACCCATGAACATCATCGCGCGCATCCGCAGCGACGCGGTGACCACCATCGTGCGTGGCAGTCATCAGGTCGACGTAGCGGCCTCGGCCGCTGGGCAAGTCGGCGCGCTCTCCGCCATGGAAGAGCTGACGGATCTGACCAGCAACTCCATCAGCGGCAAAGACAAGATCATCGCCAGCGGCGCGGTCGACGCGATCAAAGACTTTACCTTGGAGTACCTCGCCAACAAGGCCCAGGCCGCGCCCATCTGGTTCAAGATCGGCGCCGGGATCCGTGAGAACCCGGACTTTGTCGCCATGGATCCAGAGAGCTTGCTCGACCTAGAAGAGCGGCGCACCTGGGTTGAGTGGAAGGCGATGCGCCAGTACTTCGGCATCTACAACGAAGCGCTGGGCTCGATGCGCGACATCAACTACTTGATCGCCATCGATACGCGTTACATCGGGGAAGCAGCGGGGCTGGCCAAGGACGAAGAGCTGATCACCCTAGTCTTCCGCTACATGAACTCGTACCTGCGCGCGACCCTGAACGCGCGCGACGTGCGCACCGCCTACAACGTGCTGAACCAGTATCGCTTGCTGCTGGAGGCGTTGGTTACCCAGGGCAATGGCGATCAGGCGCTGCAGGGCGTCAAGCACATGAACTACTACGGCCACGTCAGCTTCGACATGAACCTGACGTTCGTGACCGAGACCGTGGCCTACGATGTCTCTGCGTTGGTTCAGCACGCTCACAGCTGCGAGTGCGTGAAAGAGAGCGAGATGTTGGCCGAGTTCTTGGAGCTCGATCGGCCGCTGCGGGTACGCTCCCAGGAGAAGGCGCTCCTCGGCGTGCGCAAGGCTCAGGTCAAGTTGGCCGCCTACTACTTGGACCAAGGCGAGACCGTGAAGGCTCGCACCATCGCCGACGACATGTCTGACGAGCCCCACGAGCGCCTGGTCACCATCCGCGCGCAGCTTGAAGGCGTGACCACCAAGGATTTTTGGGAGATCATCGATCGCGGCCGCAACTTTGAGTACATGCCGGACTCCCAGCGGGCCAAGATGGACGTCTTCTTCAACTGGCTGCACATCGAGAAGTCGGACCCGAGCGTCGCCCCTCCACCCCCTCAAGGGAAGTAGACGTGTCGGTGGCTAGGGCGCGGTGATGCATGCCAGTGCGGTGATGCATGCCAGTGCGGTGATGCATGCCAGTGCGGTGATGCATGCCAGTGCGGTGATGCACGCCGAGCGCGGTGATGCACGCCGAGCGCGGTGATGCAGGCGAAGGCAGTTGCCGCTAGGAAATGCAGCTGGTGCTCGCGCTCAAAAAGGTAGCAGCTGCCGATCGAGGACGCGCTCCATCAGCCACAGCGCGCCGAGCCCCCCGATCACGGCGCTGGTCACCCGGATCGTCCAGGCGTAGCGCTGGGGCGAGCGTTGTAAGTACTGCACCAGCGGAAACAGCGGCGCCACGAAGGCCAGCTGCCCGATCTCGACGCCGACGTTGAACCCGAACAGCGCGCCGAGCAGCCCCGACGTGGGCAGGCCAAGGTCGGTGAGCACGCTGGCGAAGCCAAAGCCATGCACTAAGCCGAAGGCGAAGGTCAGGTAGTGGCGGCGCTGATGGTGCTGCTTGTCGGTGAAGCGCCCGCTGCGCCAGCCGAGGTAGTTGTCGAGCGCGACGTACACGATGCTCACCGCGATCAAGGACTCCACCAGCCGCGGCGCGACGTGGACCAGCCCTGTCGCGCCCAAGCCAAGCGTGATGCTGTGGGCGACGGTGAAGGCGCTGACCACCAGCGCTAGCTCACGGAACCGCCTGACCACCACCAATAAGGCGATCACGAACGCGATGTGATCGAAGCCAATGGCGATGTGCTTGATGCCTTCACGCACCCAGCCGAGGAAAGAGGCGCCGTCGTCAGCCGCTCCAGATTTTTTGGGGGTGGCCGCGCTTGGGTCCGCTGCGTCCGGTGTATGGGCTCGCCCGCCTGGGAGCGCCGGCGCCCCGCTCGCGTCAAATTCAAACTTGGTTGTTTCCGGAAGGAAAACGTGGTGGAGCGCGCGGCTGCCGAGCACGAACTTGGCGACGATGCGATGTCCGCCGCGGTCTTCCATGAAGACGCTGTTGTCGACGCGTAGCTTGCTGAGGCGCGGCGCGCCTGGCGCGTCGCTCACGCCGGGCGGCGCGGGGCAGACGTAGCTACGCCTGACCCAGACCCGCCGCTTGTTGGTCAACTCGACGCTTGGTTCGCCTGCCGCGCAGCTGAGCTGCGCGTTGCTGAACAAGAGCTTGGTGTCGACGTACGCGACCAGCCGCTCTGCGGAGGCAGCGAGCTCTTGGGCCTCTAGCTCACCGTCGTCGTTGTCGTCGTATGGCAAGACGTCGAGCAGCGTGCGCGTGTCGAGATCGAGCAGCACATCCAGGCGCTCTTGGCCTACGTCGACGCTGAGCACGCTCAGCGCCGCCTCGTGCGCAGCGGCGCTTGGCGTCCCGCACAGCGCGGCGAGCAGCGCGCTCAGGAGCACGACCATACGCCGGCTGCTCAGGGCGTGGTGGGGTCTCGCTTGGGCCATCAGTCGGGTCGCTCTGGTGGGTGGATCTAGCGGTGAAATAGCGCGCTCTTGGCGCAGAATGCTGCGCTATGGCAGCCCAAAGGACGCCGGGCTCAGCTCCGCGTAACCCGTGACCACGGCGGTCGCGTGGGCGAAGCGCGCTGGCCCCAGCTCTGCGTCAGGCATCGCCACGACCTGCATCCCTGCGGCAAGCGCAGCGTCTACCCCCGCGGGAGAGTCCTCGAGCACGACGCAGTCTGCGGGGTCGACGCCGAGCTTGCTCGCCGCGAGCAAGAAGATGTCCGGCGCAGGCTTGAGGCGCGCTACGCCTGGGTCGTCGCCGCACACCAGGTGCTTGAACCGCTCGAACCACGGGTGCTTGACCAGCTTGATCTCCGTCAGCGGGCGCTCGCAGCTAGTCGCCACCGCCATCAGCACCCCGCTCTTGCTCAGCGCGGCGACCAGCCCTGAGGCGCCTGGCTTTTCGTTTACGCTCGGAAATAGCCGCTCAAGGTGCGGCCGCCGGCGCGCCAAGAACTCAGCCCCGGTGAGCGGGAGCCCCAGGGCTTCGACCAGGTAGCGCGCGCCCTCACGGCTGTCGCGGCCGATCATGTTGGCCTTGAGGCTCCAGTCGAACAGCTTGCCGTACTCGCTCACCACGGCTTGGATAGCCGCGGTGTACAGCGGCTCGGTGTCGAGCAGGATGCCGTCCAGATCGAAGATCACGTGGCGCGCCGGGCGCGTAAGCAACATCACACCGGGAAGCTAGCACCACCGCCCGCGGCGGCGGGGACATGGACATCCCCGGTATCTTAACCGTCACGGCGCCTGCCGATCCCGGCCGCTGGCTTCGTTTGGTCTGCGCTTCCGGTGCTCAAATAGCTGGAGTATGTTCCGCTCCGGTTCTCGACCAAGCCTCGTCAGCGACCGGGCTTGACAGGCGGCTGGGCCTAAAAGTGCTGGCGGCGGGGACATGGATCAAGCGCTCGCCACCAGCCCCCGAACGAGCACCCAGACGGAGCTGCCGCCGCTCAGATGCAGACGGCGATGTTGCCTAAGCCGTTCGGCGTGGGATCCGAGACCATACGACAACCACTGAAGCCATACTGCTTGCAGTCTACGTCGTAAGGCACGCCGCCGTAGCACATGCTGATCACGCCGGCGCTGCAGCGCTCTTTGCAGGCTTGGGCTTGCTGCGTGGTGCAGCCGGGCGCGACGCAGTAGGTGCCGGCAAGGTCGTCTGAGCAGCGGAGCCCGACTGAGCCGCAGTCGAACTCAAGGGCAGCGCCACCGGTGCATAGCTTCGCGGTGTCGCCGTCGCAGGTCAGGCCTGACTGAGTGCACACGGCGCCCGTCTTCAAGAAGCAGTTGGACTGTCCGCCTTGGGTGCGGCACTCGGCCTGCACCGCGGAGCACGCCGCGCCGATGCCCTGGCCGTCCACGCAGGTGTAGTAGCTGTTGCCGGCGCACTTGCTGGTTCCGTTTGGATCTGTACAGTCCAGCACCTTGCAGTCGGCGGTGTCGTCGACGTGGTCGCCGTCGGAGTCGTACAGCACGCAGGTGCCGCCGCGCGTCGCGCAGTCTATGTAGTAGTTATTGGCGCAGTTGTAGGCGACGTTGTTATCGCAACGAATCCCGGTTTGCCCTTGGCACTTGGCGTCCGCGTAGCCGAGGCCCAGGCATGCCTCCACAGACTCACAATTCCGTGCGGCAAGTGTGCACGACGCGCCGACGAACGCCTGCTGGTAGTTGATGGATACGCAGGTGCTGAGGCTCACGTTGCTGAGGAACGGGGAGCAAGAAATGCGTAGCACGCATGAGCGGATCACGTCTTGATTGGGCGCGGGCACGCCGTCGCAGTTGTAGGTCACCCCGCCGCTGCCTGCGCTGCCTGCGCTGCCTGCGCTGCCTGCGCTGCCGCCGCTACCTGCGCTGCCGCCGCTGCCGCCGCTGCCGCCGTCACTCACCTCATAGCGGTCGAGGCCGAGCAGGTTGCTGCAGCCCCCGAGCAGCGCGAAGAGCGCGCAGCACGCGCTGACTCGCGCGAGGCGGGCGCCGGCCGTGCGCGTCAAAACTCACCCGCCAGACCGACTTGTTGCCCGCCGATGAACGCGCCCACCCGGGGCGCGCTCGCCTGCCGCGCTGGCGCAGCAGTAGACGGCTGATCGAAGAACAGCAAGTAGCTCCCCACCCCCAGACCTAGGATCCCTACGGCGAACCCGATTGTAGACCCCAGCGCGTAAGCCTTGGTGTTGCTCAGCTCTGCCCCCAGCCGCGGAGGGCAGCGGCCGTTCGGACAATCTTTGTCCAGCTGGTTTTCTTTCCCGGAGGCAATAATGCCGAGCACCCCGCCCGTGACCAGCCCGGCGCCGCCGATGCCCAGGCTGAGCCAGCCGAGGGTGTGATCTGTTGCTTCAGGGCCGAGGGAGGGCGGCTGATCGCCGGTCGGCTCTTGCGCTGCAGCCTTCGGGATCGGCTTTGGCTCTAGGGTGAACACGACCTGCAGCCTGTCGCTTGGTTTGAGGGTGATCGTTCGGTGCTCCAGCTTGTAGCCTGGCGCCTGCGCGGTGAGCTTGTGGGTGCCAGGGTTGAGGGTCAGCCCCGCCAACTGGCTCGCAGCCACGGGCTTACCGTCTACCAACACCTGGGGCTGGACATCACCCAGCACTTCGACGCTGATCGATACGCGGGGGACCCGGGGGAGCGTCGTTGAGAGCAGCGTCTCGGCCTCTGCCTGCGCGTCGACGAACTGCGTTGATGCGTCTGCCGGCAGCTCCGTATCCAGGATGCGCTTGAGCACGGCGACGCCGTCGACCAAGCGGCCCATGCCGATCTGACAGCGGGCCAGAGGGAGCAGGATGGTCGGCGCCGCGTACAGCGCCGCCGCGCGCTCGAGCAGGCGCACCGCCTCCGTGCAGTTCCCTGCGGAGGCGAGCTTCACACCTTCAACGCCCAAGGTCCGCGCCGCGGCCAGCTCGGAGTCGGTCGGCTCAGGCTCGGCGCGCGCGCTGGACCCGCTCGCTATCAAGGCGCCGACCGCTGCTAGCTGCAGCAGTCTGCGCAGCCCGCCCTGCGAGGACGCCGCCCGGTATTGATATCCTGCGCTCATCGACACTTCAAACTCTACACGTTTCGCGGCGTGAAGGCGCCGCACCGCGCAGCGATCAGCCTAAAAGCCCAGATTCGGCTCGTCGGCCTTCTTAGGGAAGCCTTTCCAGGAGGCTGGAACTTTGACGGGGTCTTTGGCTACGGCCTTGGAGGTCGCGTCGGCTTCGGCTTGCTCTGCGCCGGCGTCTTCTGGCCCGCCACCCACCTGCCCGCCATCTGCAGCGGTTGAAATCTGCACTGGCGGCAGCCCGACGCTGCCTTGCTGCGGGTCCGTGGCGCTGGCCGAGGGAGTGGCGACTGCTGCCTGCACCGCCGGCGCGGGGCTGAGCGCGCGGATCAGCCACACGGCGCCGAAGCCGAACAGCAGCGCAGCGGCGGCGCCCGCCAAAATGAAGCGGGGGCGGTTCAGGGTACGTGAGGTCGGCGCGATGGAGCCCGGCGGGACGTCGATCACGCTGGAGGTGCCGATCGTCGCCAGGTTGCGAGCGAACGCTGGCAGCGGCGGTGGGGGGGCGCTGCCGCTGGTCGGAGGCGCGCTGGCGCCGCGTTGACCAGGACCTGCGCCTAGCAGCGTCGCCACGTCTTTCCGTGCGGGTGGTGGTGCCGAGCCGCTCAGCGTGCCAAGCGCAACGCTGTTCCCTCCGGCAACGACTGCGCTCACGCTGCCCAGGGTCCCTGCCAGGCCTGAAGCCTCAAGCAGGCTGTCTGCCGCTTCGTCGGCGGTCTGAAAGCGGTCGTCTGGATCGCGCGCGCAGCAGCGATAGTACCAGTTGTCGAGGGCGATCGGCAGCCAGCGGGCGGCCTCATTCACCGACGGCAGATCCTTGGTGCAGATCGAGAGCAGCAGGTCGCCGAACGCCTCACCCTCGTAGGCCAGCGTGCCCGTGAGCATGTTGAACACCACCATGCCCAGCGAGTAGATATCCGCACGGGAATCGACCGACTTGAGCCCGCGGACCTGCTCGGGGCTCATGAACTGTGGCGTGCCCAGGACCGTGCCGGTGCGCGTGGTCGAGGTGTTCTGGTTGACGTCGGACACCTTCGCGATGCCGAAATCCAGGACCTTCGCGACCTCGCCGCCGTCGTCGTCGCTGTGCGCGAGGAAGATGTTGGCTGGCTTGAGGTCTCGGTGAACGATGTTCTGCTGGTGAGCTAGGCTAAGGCCCCGGGCGACCTGGGCGGTGATACGCACGACGTCCGCGAGCGGCAGCGGGCCGTGCTCGAGGCGGCGCTCTAGCGTCTCGCCGCTGAGCATCTCCATCACCAGGTACGGGAGGCCGTCGTCGGTCTCGCCGCTGTCATACACCTGGACGACAAACCGCGAGCGCAGCTTAGCCGCCGCTGTGGCTTCTACGCGGAAACGGTGCCGGGCCTCGCGCGACTGGGAGTACTCCTTGGCGATCAGCTTGATCGCCACGGTCTGGTCCAACACCTCGTGGTAGGCGGACCACACCGTCCCCATCGCGCCCAGCCCGAGCACCGAGCCTAGACGGTACTTGCCGGAGATGAGCTGACCGGACTCACCAGAGATCTCTGGCGAGTCGCGGCGTGTCATCTGTTCTTCATCCCCTAGGCTGCTCAAGTCATTTCCTTAGCGCGACGAGGCGCGTGCGTGGTCGGGTGAGGGCGTCGCTGGGCGAGGGCGTCGCTGGGCGAGGGCGTTGCTGGATGGTTGCCCAGTCTCCCCATGCCGAGCCACCCTCGTTCGACCGAGCACTTCGGCCGCCAATCATCACATCGTACTGCGGGCCACAAGTTTCGTGCACCAAACGACCGGATACAAGCCGCGAGCTGCCATCAAGCTGTGGAATTTTCAATACTTGGTCACTGGTTGCTGCGTGGTCTCAGAGCGCTCTGGGGCGCGCTGAGCGAGGCCCGCGGCTGAGCGGCGCCAATGTCGCAGTGAGTCAGGCATCCGCTGACATGGTACGACATCGGCGCCGCGGTCGCGCCGAGGTGGCGGCGCCGCGCGCGGCAGCGACGCCTGCGACACGGCAGCGACGCCTGCGTCACGGCAGCCGCCCGATGCTCAGGGACTTGGCAGAACGCGGCTTGGCTGAGCGGGCGCGGGGATCCGCGGCGGTTGGAGCGCGAAGTAGTAGATGGGTTGGTGGGTGCCTTCGCTGACCGTGTAGTAGCCCGCGCCATCGGCGCTGAAGCCAATGGCTTCGCCTTGGGGTTCGTCGGCGAGGCGCAGCGCGCACGGCGCCCGCGCGAACGCACTCGCGACGCTCTCGGCCTTGCCGCGAGAAAACCACAGCGCCTGGGTGTAGGTCTTGAGGATGATGGCGCCGCCGTCGGGTGAGATGTCGCCGCCGGTAGCCCGCGTGGCGCCGCGCGCGCCGGTGTCGGGCCACTCGAGCAGCGTGACCAACTCGAGCTGATGGGGCTTGCCCTCCGTCAACGGTGCTACCGCACGGTAAATACCCGAGTCGCCCGCCGCCGATTTGGTCACCAGGTACAGGTCACCACCGCGCGGATCGATGAACAGGGTCTCTGCGTCGTGGACGCGGTGGCCCGGATAGCTGAAGCGCAGCGTGACGCTGCCAGCGAGCTCGCTGGTTTGAGCGCGGTCGAGCACCTGGGGTTCTGGCACGCGGTAGACGGTGATCACGTCTCTTGCCAGGTTGTTGGTGCCGCTGTCCGCCACGTACAGGTAGTCGACGCCTGAGGCGGGGCCAGGACCCAGGGCGATGTCTTCCCAGTCGATGCATGCGCAGCCCGTGAGCTGGTAGCTGCCGCGATCTCTGCCGTCGCGACCCAAGGCATACAGCGTGGCGGCGTTGCCCGAGTCGTTGTGGACCCACAGCACATCGGGCTGCTTGCGGCTCGCCACGAGCCCCGACGCCTCGATCACGCTGTCGCTCGCGACATATCCGAGGCGCGCTGGCTCAGCGCCCTGCGGGCAGGCGCTCGCTGGCGCTGGCGTGAGCCGCTGGGCGCTGGCTTGGGTGGCGTGCCGCGCCTGAGCGCTCTCGTCAGAACAGCGGCCGCAGCCGACGCTCAGCAGCAGCAGGCAATACGCGCGTCGCATCGTGCTCTGCGCGCCCCAGCGGTGAAGCTGTGCGGCGCGCTGCGACTACTCGGCGTCGTCCGTCGCGCTGACCGGAGCGACCACTTCAGGCTTGGCGGCACCTCGCGAGGTCGCGCCCTGCTTCTGATAGCGGTGCCCCCTCAGCTTCTTCATGGCCATGGTGGAGCGCCACATCACGTAGTGCTTGGTGTTCTCCACCGCGTGCTCCGGATCCAAGAAGGGGCTCTTGAGGCCGCCCAGCTCAACCAGCGCGAGCACCTGCTCCGCCACGCTCACCGGGCAGCCCTCGAAGCGCACGTAGTCGTCCTTCGCGGTCGCCCTGAGCTTCTTTACCACGCTGTAGCTCTTGACGTAGATGTCGTCGGCCTTGGCTGCGTAGGGGTCCTTGGTCGCGCGATCTTTGTACTTGCTGCTGATCTGTACCAGCTTGCCTTGCAGCTCCCCCTGCCACTTGGCGCAGTCGCCCATGAAGATCACCTTCTCGCCCGGCGCCGCATCAATCGGACCGTCGTAGGCGCCGAACACCACGTGCATGCGCGGCATCTTCTCGTCGCACTTCGCGTCGAACAGGCGCAGGATTTCGATCGCCTCTTCAATCGCCCCGGGGCAGCCGCCCCAGCAGTAGTCGGTGTGCTCGGTGTCCGGCGGCGGCCCTGCGTAGGCGCTGATGTGAGTGCCCTCGAAGTACTTTTCCACGCGGATCAATCCTGTCTTGAAGGACTTGCCGCGTGCCTTGGCGTCTTCCAAGCTGACGTCGCCGCTGATCTCGATTTGGTCTAGATCTGTCGTGCCAAAGCCGCGCTCAGCGGTGAAGCGGATGTGGTCCACGCTGTTTGGGTCTACCCCGATGATGGCGCAACACACGCTGTCGAAGGCGACCTGGTTGTTGCCCATGATGATCAGGTTCATGTCGAACGGGATGGGCGTGAGCATCCGTCCTTCCCCTGCGGTAATAGCATCGATCGCGATGAACTGCGGCTGCACGATGTACTGCAGATCAGCGATCTTCTCGTTCAGGCGGTGGTCGTGATCGATCAAGCGGTGACGGTCGTCCTGGATGCCGATGTACGCCTTGATCGAGAAGGTGACGGTGGTCCAGGGGTGCGCCTTGAACTTTGGGCAGTTGACGAAGAAGTCAGCCAGCGCCACGGGCTCGGGCGTGAACAAATAGTCGCGTAAGCGCCCTGGGTGCGAGAGCGGGATCTCGACCTGCGGCTCCTCTTCAAAGAAGTAGCGCTTGAGGCCGAGGCGCTTGATCATCGGGTTGAAATTTGCGCCGTCAAACGCCGCGCGGCTGGGGATGGTGATGCCGCAACGCTCGCCGATCGCCATCTCGGTTACGCTGCCCTGGTTGCGATCCATCAGGGCCTTCATCACGCCCTCAGCAAATTCCACGCGGGTATGTGCGTTCTCGAACAACGGCCCTGACGCCACCAGGTTCGGCTTCATCAGCGTGCGCCCGAACGGGCGCAGGTCGAGCTCCTCTAGGCCCTCGCGGACGATCTGTCGGATGCGCTCAGGGTCATAGCTGTCGCAGTGGCGGATGATGACCCGCGCCTTTTGTGCCGGATGCGCCGGAGGCCGCGCCGCTTGGGATTTCAGTGTCGCACTGGGACTCTGCGCTGATTCACTCATGTCGATTCCCCTGAGGTGGTGATGGTGGCGTCGTCGTGTCGGCGGCTGGCGCGCTGGACGCGGCGAAACGATATCAACTTTGTGTGCGCCCCGCTAGAATGGCCCAGTGCGCCGCGTAAGCTCTCGATTCCACGACAGGTTGCTGGTTGGCTTGCTGGCCATATCCAGCGTGGCGTGTGGTCGCACGACCCACGCCGAGGAGCGGCCGCCGACGCAGCCGGCGCCAGCCGAGGCCCCGCTCGCGCCAAGTGCTGAGCGCCCAGCGTCAAGCCCGAGCGGCGTCGCCCCGACGGTGGAGGGAGCGCAGCAGCTCCCTGTGCAATTCCCTGCGGTTACCATTCAGGCCGCAGCCGGGCAGCACGCCTTCGCGCCTCCCGAGCCGTGGCTGACCAGCGCGCTCGAGCTCGGGGTGGACCAGCAGGTGATCTCGCTCTACGCGGCGCGCATCGAGGCGACCGGGCCCGAGCGCTCGACGCTCAAGAGCTCGAGCGGCGCCCACTGGACGGTGCCAAACTCGCTGGTGGTCGTCTTACCCGCCACCGCCAAGGTCAAGCCGGGGGATCTCGTGCTCACCCATTGGCCTCAGGGCGGCAGCTGGACGCGAGCCGTGGTGGTGGACGGCCCGCCTGAGTCTCCGATAGTGCGCTTCCTCGATCTGCCGCTGGACGAAGCAGCGGGCTGGGGCACGCGCGAGCAAGCGCTGAGCGCGGGCAGCTTTATTGAGCTCGACAAGCCTGGGCAGCCTGGGACGACGGCGGCCTGCCGACGCAGCGCCCAGGCGCCGGTCGACGCCGAACCCAAGCCAGCGGCGCAGCAGCCGGCGCCCAGCGAGAGGTGGCGCCGGGTGCTGGTGATCCGCAGCACCGAGGCGCTGGTGCTGGGCCTAGGCTTCGCTGGTAAGCTCGGTAGCTTCCCACGCGCCGATTGTGTGCTGATTCCTCCGGGAAAAAGGCTAGAGCTAGGTGCCCTAGCTCAGGCGCCGCTCGGCGGTGTGTTCGTCCCCGTGCGGATTTTGGGGGTGGGAGCGCCAATCAGCGCCGCCGCCCGCCGTCAAGGCGCGGCGGCCGCGGCTGCGCCGAGCGCTGCGCTCAGCCCCGGGTCCAGCTCCGCGAGCGCTGCGCCCAGCGCGCCGGCGGCCGAGGCGCCGCCCACTACAGCCCCCGGGCGGGTGCGGGTGCAGATCTCAGGCGCAGCCGCCGGCCAGGCCGCCTCCCAGAGCTGGCAGGTCCCGAGCCTCGATTTGGCCCCCAGCCAGCTCTAGCCCCTAAACAGGCTCAGGCGTCCGACTCGGCGTCGCTGGGCTCCAGGCTGCGGCGCAGCTGATCGAGCGCCGCCGAGAGCTTGTGCCGCTCTGGATCAGCCAGGCTGCCCAGGATCTCGCCTAGCCACGCCTCATGGCGAGCGACCTCGCGCTTGGCCAGGCGCTTGCCCTTGGGGCTGAGCTTTAGGATGCGCACCCGCTTGTCGCCCGGCAGCGTGGTGCGCGTGACCAACTCGCGGGCCTCGAGCCGATCGATGATCCCTGTTAGGTTCCCTGCGGTCACAAGCATTGACCTCGAGAGCTCGGTGGACGTCATGCCAGGAGGGCGCCGCAAGAGCTGCGACAAGACGTCGAACTGGGGGAGGGTCGTCTCGGTCTGCGCGGCGCGCCGACGGACCTCTCGTGTCACCAGCGCGTGGCACTTGACCAGCCGGATCCAGAGCCCCGCGGCCTGCTTTGGATCACCAGCCACGGCGGCGCCGCCGTCGCTCCGCTCCGCACCAGCGCCGCTGGTCTGCCCGACGCCTTGAGGCTCAGGGTTGATTGGCTCTAGTTTGCTCATCCGATGAACCCTCCAGCGTCGATTACGATGGCTTGCCCGGTGGTGCCGCCGGCCTGCTGTTCACACAGGCTGGCGACCATGAACGCGACCTCTGCGGGTTCGATCAAGCGGTGCTGCCCTACGGTACCCAAAATTGCTTTGAGCGCCGCCTCCGGGTCGCGGCCCGTCTTCTGGCTGACGCGGGCGATGGATTCGCTAGTCATCTCGGTGTTCACGTAGCCTGGACAGACACAGTTGACCGTGACCCCCCGCGCCTTGACCTCGGCGGCGACGGAGCGTGAGAAGCCGAGCACGGCGTGCTTGCTCGCGGTGTAGGCGGCGATGTACGGCGTGCCCACGCGCGAGGTGACGCTGGCCACGTTCACGACGCGACCCCAACGCCGCTCCAACATTTCGCCGATGAAGGCGCGGGTACACAGGAAGGGCCCCGTCGCGTTGACCGCCATGATGCGCTGCCAGTCTTCTAGGGGCAGGCGCTTGATGTCGTGGCTCTGCGCGATCCCAGCGTTGTTGATCAAGATGTCGACGCCGCCGAGGTGAGCCCGAGCGATGTCTGCCATGCGCTGCACGCTGGCTTCATCGCTGACGTCGCAGGGGGTCGCGAACGCGGTGTGCCCAGCGCTAGTGAGCTCCGCCGCCAGCTGCTCTACGGCGGCGGCGCCGCGAGCCGTGACCAACACGCTCGCGCCCCGCGCGCACAGCGCGCGGGCCACGCTCGCGCCGATGCCGCGACCGCCGCCCGTGACCACGGCGCGGCGCCCCGCGAGCGAGTGGTGCAGGCCTTGGCTGGCGTCGCTGGGCAGGGGAGCAGCGCTCATCCAGATGCTTTAAGCTTAAACTATCTCGGAGGCAAGCCTGCCAAGCGCTTCTCGGCGCCCGTCAGCTGGTCGGGCTCGATCGCCCGAAGATTGACGCCGAGACATCAATACCCAAAGCTCAACGCCTAAAGCTCAACGCCTAAAGCTCAACGCCTAAAGCTCAACGCCTAAAGATCAACGGAGTACACGAAGGTCGCCTTGGGCGCGCGCAACCAGCGCTCGCGGATCACCTCTAGCAGGTGCTTCACCTCGCCGTCGTGGTCGACGTAGGCTGCCTTGAGCTTTGCCGCCCGGACTGCGTCGCCCCGCGCCTTGATGCCTGCCGCTTCGGTCAGCAGCCCAGCGGCAGCTTTGGGGAAGCCTTCGAGGTCCAGCTCGACGCAGCCCAGATCGCTGCCGTTAGCGGCTTTCTCGTCCCGCTTCCAGGCGCCGCCGCCGTGGTCGAGGAGCCAGCCAAGCTGAATGGCTGCTAGTTGACTGTAGGGCTTTGGCTTGGTGCCGTCGCCCTCGTACATGCCGCGCGAGATATGGCCGAAGGCCCACGCGATGTCCCGCACGTGGGCCTGACGGGCGAGCTGTTGAGTGATCAGGCCCTTTTCAGCGAGCCAATCCGCATAATACAGCGCCGCCGTCTGGGCCTTGAGCTCTTCGAGGGTGCTGCTCATGCCGCCGTCGAACAGCTGGCGGTCGGTCTTACCCCGCACCTTGTACTCATGCGCTGGGCCTAGGTTGTGAGCGGCTTCGTGCAGCACGGTGCTCATCAGCTGAGGCTCGGCTTCGTCAGAGAAGTGGGTCATCGTTGCCGCACAGAACATACTGGCGGCCAGCTGCTTGTGCTGGGCGATGCTGTCTTTGTCGTTGTACAGGTTGGTCATTGCGACCGTCCGGCCGCGCCCTTCGTTGGCTACTGGGCCCCAGTTCGGCAGGCTCTGACCCACGGTCGCGCCATGAGCGCTGCGGCTGTCGCCAGCGTTTACTACGATGTCGATGAAATCGGGCAGGTGAAAGTCGACGCTGCGTGCCTTGTAGGGCGCGCCCGCGAGCTTGGCGATGGCGCTCTCCATCTCGCCCTTGACCGGATCGAGCTTGTCCTGCCAACGCAGCGAGTCTTGGTTGATGCGCGCGAAGCTGACGTGGAACCCTGCCTTGAAGCTGCACGGCTCGAAGTAGACCTCGTCGGGCCCGATGCGCAGGTACCACTTCGAGTTCTTCACGTTCATCTTGGCCCAGGCCTCGTCGGCCGGCTGCCAATCGTTGTCGATGAACGACTGGGCTGCTGCCGCGAGGTAATCCATGAAGGGCTGCTCGTCGGCGCCCAAGACCCCCGCGGCGGCCTTGAGCTTTTGACTGATCTGAGTCATCTCTGCGGTGTAGACCTCGGTGTACGGCACGGCCTTGAGCGCGGCCCCTTGGCCTTGCACCACAGCGAACTGATAGATCAGCTGCTCGCCGTCTTTGCGAGCCTTTAGCTGCTCACAGAACTTTGGGGTGCTCTGCAGCGCCGCCGGGTAGAGCCCGCTGAGCTTGCCGGGCAGGCTGGGGACGGCGTTGCACTCGGCGATCTTCTCGGTCTTTGGTGCCTCGCACCAGGGGCCCTGATTACGAAAGAAGAGCATCTTGCTCGCGGTGTCAGCCGCTGGGATTTGTTTGTCGAGGCCATAGGCGCCGAGCTGCTTGGCGTGGATGAGTTCGATCAGGCGCGCTGCCTCGAGGATATGTCCGACGAGGGCCCGATCGGCGTCACTCGCGTCGCGCAGATCGGTCTCTACCAGCGTTGGCTTGCCTTGGTTGAGCTCCAAGACCACCAGCTCGCGACGCCGCTTCTCCTGCGCGCTGAGCTCTGACGTGTCGGGGCCGTGCTGGTCCAAGCGCACGAGCTTGGCGTACTCATCAGCAAAGCGCGCGCTGAGCTCTGGCCCCGGCTCGATCCAGCTGTCCCGAGCGCCGTCTGCGTAGCCCCAGAGCACGCTGAGCTCACTGGCATCCAGCGCCCCGTTTTCGTTGCTGTCAGCGCGCCAGAACAACGGCAGGTAGCTCTGGGCCGCGAGGGCGTTGAAGCGCAGCCTCGACAGCTTGTCGAAGCTGGGGGCGGCGACGGGCTGTGGCGCGCTGGCGCTCGGCGCTGGACGTGGAGCCGCGACCTCCGGGCCGCTGCCCCCACAGCTGACGACCGCGGTCAGCGCACAAGCCAGAGATGAAACCGCCGCCAGGCGTCGGCGCGCACGAAACTGATGTTGCCTCACGCCGCTCGGCTTACTTCCGAGGCAGGGTGAACGTCAACCGCTTGCGACACCTCGCCGGCGGCCCGCGGCGCTGGCCTCTGGCTGGGAACCAGTTAGTCGACGCTCACGTCGTTGAGCAGCGCTTCTAGCAGCACTTGGTCGCGGCGCACGATGGCCAGGCGCAGCAGCTGAGCGCGGCGACTGGTCGGCTGCAGTGTTTCAAGCAGCGCCTTGGCTGCGATCAGCTGAGCTTGGATGGTGTGCGAGCGATCTAGCTGGACGACATTTTGGAACAAGGATCGCGTTTCCTCGCGGCTCTGCGCGGCGGGAGGGAGCATGGTCTGGCAGTCAGGGCGGCTTGGACGACAGCGGATCTCAGACTGCTCTTCCTCCAAGTTGCCGATGGGCGGGTGGCTGCTGGGTTTCTTGATGGGTGACATACGGGCACCTCAAGCTCGTGCTGAGCCCGAAGGGATGGACGCGCGCCTAAGCACGCTCGGCAGCGAGCAGTCGCTGCAGGGGTGCGTCCGAGGTTGCAACCAGCGCGATGCAGGAAGTGTTCCCAAGCTCGCGACTGGCCTTCGGATGAGTAGCGACGCTTCGTTTGGTTTGAAGATCTAAACTCTGTGGTCAACGCCGCTCACAGCGTGTGCGTTGCACCCCAGGTCCCATTTTTGTGTGAGCCGACTCGATTTGTCCAAGTTTGCCTGGCTGCGCGGCGCCGCGACCGACACCCAGCAGCGCTGAACTGACGCGATTTGTCACCCCCGCCCGGCAGGCAGCCGCGGTTCGTCAGCTCGAGCGCCAGCGCAGCCTGACATTCGCGTCGCGGCCCGAGCGGGGCTCGTGGCGTCGACTCGGGTCTTGGCTGAGTTTGATGAGCGCCGCCCTTGATCTCGCGTCGCGGATCAGCACAACGCCAGTACGCAGACAGCGAGCGCTGTGCTACGGCCCGCGCAGCTTTGAACAAGCTGTCAGCAACCCATCAGCGAGAGCGAGTTGAACATGGCTGAGATCGAAGAATACCAGGCGCTACCAGAGGTCCCCGAGAGCGTAGAGGTGGACCCAGTGTTCATGGCGCTGCTGCAGCTCGCGCACTTCCTGGACAACTGCGACGACGCCGTACTTGAGTCGGACGCCGCCGCCGTTCAGCTGGAGCGCGTCGGCCTGTATATTCAGCGGCTCGATGATGAGGCGCTGGACGATCTTGAGGCGCAGCTCGCCGAGTTGGTCGAGCACGCGATCGCCGCGGGTTGGAGCGGCGCGCAGCGCGAGTGGCTGCTCGGCTTCCTTGAGCACTGTGGCATCGAGCTGGTTGATGATGACTCCGACGGCGACCTTGAGGACGACGCTGACGAGGACGACGCTGACGAGGACGCAGGAGACGACGAGGACGCTGGGGACGACGACGCCTGAGGCTCAGCCGGGCCTTGGCTGTGGAGCGTCCGTTTCAGCGCTGCAGGGTCGCTAGCCAGGCTGCGTATGAGGCAAGCCAGATGGCTGCTTGCTTGCGCCGATTGTTCACCGCTAGGCTCCGCGGCTCAGCATGGCTCAGTCAGTTTGACGCCCAATCCGAGCCGCATTTACTTGATTCTTAGGCGCTTAGCGGCGCGCATCGTGAGCCATGGCCAGCGCTGAACACCTCCAGGATCCTGCCCAGCGGCCACCCGGCGAAGGTCCGCGCAGCGCACGCGGCGCCAAGGCCGGCGATTACGCGCCAGTTTGGCCGTACTACACGTTCTTTGCGGTCTGCATGGGTGTGGTGCACTTGGCGCTCGGAGGTATCGGCACTTGGGTGGCGGTGATGGCCAATCAAGGTCCACGTCCGGAGATGGAGCCCGTCGCGCTCAGCGCGCTGGCGGCGGTGTTGGCTGTCCTGCTCGGCATCGCGTTTTGCTACGCACCGTTCGCCCCGCGCCAGCCCTGGGCTTGGCGCTATCACCTGGTGCTGTTGATTTTGGCGCTGCCCAGCTGCTCACTCGGGGCGGTGCCGCTGCTAGTGTTCTGGCTACGCAAGAACACCAAGCGCATGTTTCGCGGCGGCCCAAGCTTCCAATAAATCCGCACGGAAGTTAAATCTGTTCTGATACCAGCGGGCCGCGCCTGCGGGTCGTCCAAGCGGCGTCTATTTTTCGTTGGATCCGAAATCGGACTGCGGCCCGCCCTGGCTATCTTGGCGCGCAGGCGGCGGCGGTGCGCTGGTGGGCAGCGGCGTGGGGGCCTTGGACTTGGGGTTCTGAGTCTTGGGCTCTAGGGGCTGGGGCGCTGGCTTCGGCGCGGGGGCAGCGCTGGTGAGCGGCGCCGGTGCTCGCGGAGCGGTCTTGGCGGACTCGTCGTCAGTCGAGTCACTCTTGGGACCGGGTGTCGGCGCTCGTTGTGTGGTGGGCCCCGGCGGCGGCAGCGGCGCCTCGCGCTGAATCGCGTCGTGGGCGCGCTTGCGCTGCGCTTGAACCGCTGGCAGCGCATCGCCGGTCTCATCCAACCGCCTAGCCTCATCGAACAGCGACAGGCAGCGCCTCCACTGAGACGCGTCACAGGCGCGCTCGGCTTCCTTGCGGATGTCGTCGGCGCGTGGCGCTGGGGTGTCTGTCTCCGGCGCGATCACGACGCGCGGGGGCTCGCGGGTCTCGGCGAGCCAGAAGCCTGCCAAGATGGCGAACGCGAGCACCGCCGCGGCCGCCGCCCAGCGCGTACGAAAGTAGCGCCGCAAGCGCGAGACCCGCTGACGGACCCGCGGTGCGGGCAAATTCTCTTCGGTGGCGATGGTCTCGAGCTTCTCGCCCGCCCCCTCGCGTAGCATCCACTCCAGCGTGTCCTCCGACTGCTCGCCTTCGGGCAGCTCGCGCAGCGCCCAGCGCATCAGCTCTTTCGCGTCGCCTTCGGCGCTCTCTGGCGCCGCCTGGTCGGGCGCGTCGTCGTACAGCAACGGTTCGCGGCCGCGGCGCCTGAAATGATCTGCGGCCTTGTTGCGCGCAACCCCGTGGATCCAGCGCCGAAACTCTGTCGGCTCCGTGGGCGCGGCGTCGGACTCCAGCGCGGCGGTCAACGTGGTTTGCAGCACGTCGTCTACCTCCGTCCGCGGCAGGCGCCCGCTCAGGTAACGCCGCAAGTCGCTGAGCAGCGCTTGGTCTTCCAAGAGCTGGCGTTGAGTCAGAGGGGCTGCTGGGCGCTCAGACACTAGAGGCATCATGTCACGAGAGCGCCGTCGCCTGCGCCTGTGCTTGTGTGACCCACCCGCAGAAAAGAACTTGCCAGCCAGATCAGGGCCAGTACGCGGCGCGGCTGCTGCTAGTTGCTGAAAAGCCGCTGGGAGTTTAAGCCTGGGCTAGCGGCCCACGGACAGGCGCAGGACGGCTAGGCCAGCGCCGCCTCACGGCTTTAAGGCGGATCGCCACGCGCCCAGCTGGCTCCCCTGAGCCGATCAGCACACCGCGTCAAGGCACCTGAGCTCTCGCGCGCGACGATTTGACTGGTCGCGCTGGCTGGTCTGCGCTCAATAGCTGACGCGCTGGCTGGCCTGCGCTCAATCGCTGACTGCGCGGGCCTGCGCCGCGCTGCGCCGCGTGTTTTACCCGAAGGACCTGCAATGCCGCCCAGCGACTGGATCATCGAAAAGCTAGTCCCCGGCGGTGAGGGCATGGCGCGGCTGGCAGACGGCCGCGTCGGCTTTGCGTGGGGCGTCGTACCTGGCGATAAAATCCGCCCAGAAATACTAGAGGAGCGCTCGAGCTTCCTGCGCGCGAAGCGCCACCTGCTGGTTGAGGCGGGCCGAGATCGTGTTCAGGCGCCCTGCGCGGTGCACGGGCGGTGCGGAGGCTGCGACTGGATGCAGCTCGCTCCCGAGCAGCAACGCCACGCCAAGCTCAGCTTGGTCCGTGAGGCGCTGCTGCGCACGGGTGGCTTCACGCCGGCTACGCTCCCCAAGCTTGAGCTGGAGCGCGCCGGGAGCGACCTGGGGTACCGTGCGCGGGTGCAGCTGCAGGTAGGCCCGCGAGGGGAGCTCGGGTTCTTTGCCGCGCGGACTCACGAGTTGGTCGAGATCTCAAGCTGCGTGGTCTGCGACCCTAGGCTGCAGCCGCTGTTCACCTGCCTGCGAGAGACCGGCACAGCCGCCGAGTGGGCCCAATTTGAACGCCTAGAGCTGCGCGTCGCCGACGCCGCGCCCTACTTGCTGGTGCGCGCACAGCCGCGGCTCCCTCGCTCACGCAACCGGCGCGCCGCAGCAGCACGCGCGGCAAAGCTCGAGCCGCTGTTCGCGCGCCTCGCGAGCAAGCTCCTGGCCGCGGGGGTCACGCTGGTGCTGGCGGGCAGCGACCGAGACTCAACCCTCGACCAGCGCTGGGAGCTAGCAGACGATCTGTTCCTTGCGGCACCAGCCGCTGCGTTTACTCAGGTCAACTGGTCGGTCAACAGGGCGCTGATCGAGCGCGTGGTGCAGGGAGCCAGCCAGCGCGGGCTCAGCCGCTTCTTAGATTTATACTGCGGCGCGGGGAATTTTAGTTTTCCACTAGCTCGGGCAGGGCTCTCAGGGGTGGGGGTGGAGGTCAGCCGCGGGGCCATTCAGGCGGCCGAGCGCAACTTGGCGGCGCTGCGCAGTCGAGCTTCAGCGCTTCAATCCGCCCAAGCGCCAGCCTGGGAGCTCAGGTTCGTCGCGGGAGACGTCGGTCCTGGGCTGCAAGAGCTGGGTGACTCGCGGGGCTTTGACCTGGTGCTGCTCGATCCACCGCGTAGCGGCGCAGCCGCGATCCTCCCGCAGATCGCCGAGCGAATTGGCGCCGGCGCTGGACCTTCGCCTCGCTACTTGTGCATGTGCTCGTGCGACCCGGTGACCTTGGCGCGCGACCTCAAGCAGCTCACCACCCTTGGCTTTCTGATCGAAGAGCTGCGCGCCTTCGACATGTTTCCTCACACGCACCACGTCGAGCTGCTGGCCTGGCTAGTGGCACCCGCTGCGTAGCTGCTGAGCTTTCGACCTGGGCCTTTGGCGCGCGGCGGGCTGAGCGCTTCCTTCTCCGAGCGACCCCGTGTTACGAGCCTCTACCCCGGAGAGTTGGAGAATGGCGTACGTCCCGAGAACTTCACCCGACCAAGACGACACTGGCTGGCCGCCGGGCGTCCGCTACATCATCGGTAACGAGGGCTGTGAGCGCTTCAGCTACTACGGCATGCGCGCCATCCTTACGGTGTTTCTGGCGCAATATCTGTACCTCAACCACCCGGTTTACTCACAGGACCCAGAGCGCATCGCCAAGGCGCACTATCACGTCTTTGCCGGTGCCGTGTATTTGTTTCCGCTGCTCGGCGCGGTGATCGCTGACCGCCTGATCGGCAAGTACCGAGCGATCCTTGGCCTGAGCATCGTCTACTGCGCAGGTCACGGGGTGCTCGCGCTGAGCGAGCACTCGGTCACCGGCTTCTGGATTGGCTTAGGCTTAATCGCTGTCGGTTCCGGAGGGATTAAACCGAACGTGTCAGCTCACGTCGGGGACCAGTTCGGTCGCAGCAACTGGTTTCGGGTGCCGAGCATCTTTCAGGCGTTCTACTTCATCATCAACTTAGGCAGCGCCGCCGCGACCCTGCTCATCCCCAAGACGCTGCAGTGGTACGGGCCTGGGGTAGCGTTCGGGATCCCCGGGACCTTGATGGCGCTGGCGACGTTGGCGTTCTGGATGGGGCGCAAGGTGTTCGTCCACGTGCCAGCGCACCCTGGTGGCAAGCTCGGCGCCTTGGACGCGCTCAGCTCGGGCGCGTTCGTGGTGGCGTTCGCGCATTTGTTCGCTCCCGCGGTGTTCCACGATTTGTCCTGGAAGGTGTTGGTGCCCAGCGCCCTCGGTTTCATCGTGTTCGGCGGCATCGTGTTCGCGATTCGTCAGCGGATCGAGCAGGACGATGGCTTCTTAGCGGTCTTGTTTTATGCTGTCCGCAGCTACTTGAGCGGCGCGAAGGCGAGCCCTGCAGAGCCTGGCGCGGCGCCTGCTGTCATCCATGCGGATCCGAAAGTTCAGGCGCGGCGTGAGCGGGTGCTGGGGAGCCGCTTGTTTGGCCCGGCGGCTCGCCATTTTGGTGTCGAAGCTGCAGAGGGCCCACCGGCGGTGCTAAACATCGTGAGCGTGTTCTTCTTGGTGAGCGTTTTCTGGGCGTTGTTTGATCAGCACGGATCCAGCTGGGTGCTCCAGGCCAAGACCATGAACCTCCACCTCCCCGGTATCGGTGACGTGCAGCCGTCCCAGATCGCGGCCCTAAACCCCGTGATGGTGATGCTGCTCATCCCGCTCAACAATCGGCTGATTTATCCAGGGATCGGCAAGCTTGGGTTTGAGATGACGCCGCTCCGGCGGATGACCGGGGGGATGTTGGTGGCGGGCGCGAGCTTCTTGCTGGTGGCGTTCATTCAGCACCGCATTGAAGCGGCGGGGGTGGGTCAGGTGAGCTTTTTGTGGCAGGTGCTGCCGTATCTGGTGATCACGCAGGCTGAGGTCATGGTGTCGATCACCGGCCTTGAGTTTGCGTACACCCAGGCTCCAAAGCGCATGAAGAGCACGGTGATGGGCTTCTGGTTGGCTGCGGTCGCGGGTGGCAACTTGATGGTCGCGTTGTTCGAGACGTTCAGCACGCTCCCGCTCGCCACAGGCTTTCAGGTCTACGCTGGCCTGATGTTCGGCGCCGGCGTGCTGTTCGGGATCCGCGCGTATTTCTACCGCTCGCGGGACTACGTACAGGACTAGTCCAGTGAGTATAAACCCATACGGAAACGCTTGCGCGCTGGGTCCTTGAACAGGTTGTTCAGGTCGTAGGGGCGGTTGTCCAGCTCCAGCTCGCGCACGCTGCTGGTCGCTGCTGCTCGGAGCTGCGCACAGGCGGCGGCTTGGGGCTCGCCGTCTACGTAGCACTCGATGCCCAGGTAGAGCCGCGCGCAGCCGCTGCGCTGCGCCTGACGCAGCAGCTCGTCCACGTCGTGGCTGTGCGTCTCGACCTCCAGCACCCTAAAGCGTGCTTGCTGAAGCCCGTCCTTCAGCTGATCGCCGACACGCGTGAAGCGCGCGTCGCCTTTGCGCTGTCCAACATATTCCACGACGCTGCAGCCCTCGGGTATCAGCGGACGCAGCGAGTGCACGAAGCGATGCTCAGCGGGTTGGTTGAAGGCGTCGTCGCGGATGAAGCGGAGGTGGATGAGCGGCGAGAGGCAGAGCAACGCGACGCCGCCTTGGGCCAAGCGCCGTCGCTGCTGGAGCAGGTGTGCGGAGCCCGCGGCAGCGAGCAGGATGACTGGGACGATCAGGTGTAGATGGTAGCGCGCCTGCATCGCTGGTGGTGACGCCAGCACGTACGAGTGGGTGACGAAGAACGCGCCGAACCACACGCTGAGGAACACCGCGACGCGGCGCTGCTGACGCCACAGCGCCCACACACCCAGGCTAGCTAGGAGTACGCCTAGGGGCGGCGTCATATCCGGGCGGATAAAAGTATTGAAATCGTAGCTGAAGAAGCCGCGTAGCGCCTGGGAGAACAACGCCGACGTCAGGCCAGATTTCACTTGGTCTGCGTTGGCGCGGAAGAACTCGGGCGCTGACAGCAGCAAGGTCGTCAAGCCGATCACGCTGGCGACCAGCCCTCGGCGCCAGCGCGGCGCCCCACCGGGCAGCCAGACGGCGATGCCGATCAACAACACGGCGAAGATCTGGTTGAGGGGCCTGAGCGAGAGCGTTGTCAGGAGGACTGGCACGAGCGCGCCCAAGGCGCCCCAGCGCCAGTTGCGGTGCTCGTGGCGGAGCGCGTCGTGGGTCAAGGCGAACGCCATCCCGCTGAACACGATGCTGGCGATGAAGGTGCCATCCGCGTGGGAGAAGCGCAGGTGAGACGGCCAAATTGCGAGTAAGAACGCCGCGAGGATGCCGGCATGAGTGGAGCCGAGCATGCGCCGCGCGTGCAAGAAGACTACCGCTGGCCCCAGCAACCCGCAGACCAGCCCGACCTGAAATATAAAATCCGTGAGGAAAAATACGTGGTCCTGAGAGAGATGGGTGAGCAGCGGCCCGCTGAACATGGCCTGAGCCAAGATCGGCACCCTGGAGAACGGCCACGCGTCTAGCGCCATTTCCCGAGTTAGGAATAGCCGCAGCGCGGTCCCAAGGGCCAAGACGCCCAGCAGCCAGGCGCGCTCAGTCTTGCGCATGCGGAGCAGCTCAGCCCCCAGCATCCAGACCACCAACGCGACGAACAGCGCGAACTGGAGGAGGCGATCGCGAGTCAGCGCGAGCAGCGGAGACGTGTTGACTCCCCAGAAGCTGCCCTGATCATTGCGCTTGATTGCCTGCGCTACCGCGAGCGCCGCTCGGTTATCTGTGCTGTGTGCTGCCGCGGGGAAAAAGAACTTAAAGCTCTGGCTGCTGTCGAACTCACCCGTTCGGGGATCATTTGGGTGGGTGAGCAGCAGCTGGACGCGCTGAGGTGGCTCGCCGGGGCCGCGCAGCTCCACCCGAACTTCGGTGCTCTGGATGTTGACGTTCCACAGCCTCCACCCCGGAGTGACCTCCCCACCCAGCTCGAATGGCCTGAACAGAGCTAAGACATCCGCCTCGCGTCCGGGCTCAATGACTGGGGGCTTCGCGCTCGCGTGGCGCACGCTGAGCAGGAGGCCGAGGCAGAGCATGAGGCCTAGCAGGCTGCGTCTCACGCTCCGCAAACACGACGCGTTGCACGGCACGCACACAGCATACGCACACTCAATCGGCCGTGTCGCGACCGACGCGGCCCGTGGTGTATCCGGCGGCCTAGCGCGCCCGCTGACTGGGACGCGCCGTGAGCGCAGCTCGTCGTCGGCGTACGCCGCGGTGGGTCAGCGCGTAACTTCGAGGCTCCAGGAGTTCAACGTGCCGACGTCACCGTTCAGCTCGTCGATCACGATCAAGCGCCAGGTGCCATCGGCGGCGTCGCCGTTGAAGTCTGCCAGGCTGTAGCTCCGGGCGATGAAGTCACCGTCGCTCGCGTCGGCCTGCTGCAGCACCACCTCGCCAGCCAAGAGCTTTTGGAGCTTGATGGTCAGATCGCCGCGGTAGGGGTGGGTGATGTCCACGTTGACCACCAAGCCGCTGATGGTGCCGCCACCAGAGACCGTGATGTCGCTGCTTAGGCCGGTGCTGTCCTCGGGGATGGCTCCGCCCGTCGTGCTCTCATACAGCGTCACGTCGCCCGGATCGCATTGATCCGCCGGGCAACGATTCACGGTCAGGCTCCACGAGTTCAAGACGCCGGTGTCGAGCCTGGAGGTGTCCGCCACCACCAGCTTCCAGCTGCCCGCGGTGTCTTGACCGATAAACTCGGGCACGCTGAAGGTCTGCTTCAGGTCGTCGGCTCCAGCGCCTTGCTTGTTGAACAGCACGACCTCGGTGCTGCCCTTGACCAGCTTAACCACTAGATCCCCACGGTACGTGTGAGTGATGTCGACGCTCACGGCGACGCTCTCGACCTTGCCACCTTCGGGGACGGCGAGCTCGCTGCTTATCCCCGCTGGGTCATTGTCGGGGATGGCCTGGCCGCTGGTCTGGGTGTAGGTGAGGCTACCGCTGACACACGCAGCGTCCGCGCTGCAGTCGCTGTCGTCGCAGTCCACGTCGCCGTCGCGGTCGTTGTCGACGCCGTCGTTACAGACCTCGTCAGGGAGCTTCACCGTGGGCAAGCCGCTCGCGTAGATCGTCGCGTACTCTTCGACGTAGGCCATGGACAGGTAGCCGAAGCCGTCTCCGTATGGATTCTCCACGCCGAAGCTGCCGGTGCCCCAGCTGTTCTTGATGATCCAGAAGCCCTTCTCTTTCTCGGGGCTCCCGTCCGCGCCGAGCACAGGGTTGCCCTCGCCGTCGCGCTTCTCGACCTCCAAGTTGTCATCCCAGCCGACGATCAAGATCGAGTGCCCAGCGCGCTTCTCCAGGCTTTTTTCTTTATCGGTGGCGTTTGGGTAGGTGATGATGCCCTTGCGCCACAGCGCGTTGTTCACCTTGAGCGGTGAGCCGCGGTGGTTCCACGATTGATAGAAGAACGTCATGCCGGCGACCACGGCCTGCTTGTTGTTAGTCAGGTAGGCTTTGACGCTGTCTTTGCGCGCGCTCACCCAGCGGCCGCGCGGTAAGCGGAACAACTCGCTGCTGGCGGCGGCCGGGGGCTCGCCGTTGGTGTAGCACTTGACGGGGCGCTTCTCGCCTGTGCACTGCGCGTCATCGGAGACCGACCACGGCCGCGTCTGATAGGGCCATGCAGTTTCCTCAGGGATACCAAAGCGCGAGATGGCGTCGATGTTGCTTTGCGCGTTTGAGCCTTCGGTGTCAGTGAACGCCTTGACCTGCGTCTTGACGGCCCACTGCAAGTACTGCTCAGAAAAGTCCGGGTTCTTGAGGGTACCCTCGGCGATGTACAGGTGCTCCATCAGCGCCGTGGTGGAGAAGATCGAGCACACGCCGCGCGAGCCTTGGCTGCGCACTGGCGACTGCAGCGCCACCAGATCGCTGTACACAGCGGGGTAGACCGCGTCTGCCTTGCCCTCATCGGCCAGGTCGGAGGAGTCCGGCGCGTCGAGGAACAGCGCGTCCACGTCGGAGACCGGCGCGTCGCCGTCTTGGTTGGTGATCTGGCCGCCGCCCTCAGCCTCTGGATCGCTGGAGCTACAGCCACCAGCGGCGAGCAGGGCGGCGCCGATGGCGCCGAGGCGGATCAGGCGTAGCCAGCCGTTGCTGGAAAGAGCGTTGCGGTGGCGGGGCGGAGTGGAGGAGATGTTCATAGCTAAGGCTTTCCTACAATGTAGGTTCGCTCCTTACCTGGCTACACTCGGCCGGTCAACCGCTAGTGGTTGCCCCAGCTCTGAACTAGGGCGAGCTGGATCTTGCCATCGAAGAAGAAGCCCTCGCCCGGCCCCTGAGGGTCGGCGCCGACCAGGATGGGCACATCGTTCTGGGTGATCCCGCCGCTCAGCGAGGCCGATGGCGTCACGCTGGCGTCGCTGTTGTTAATCCACATCCGCACGGAGCCATCTCCGTCGTAGGCGGCGCTGATCAAATAGGAGCTGGTGGTGTTGAGCATGCTAGCTGGGTAGGTCGCGTAGTGGTAGCTACCCGCGACGTGAGCGCCAAAGCGCAGCACCGCCCCGGACCCCGGGTTGTACAGCTCAAGGGAGAACGCCGCGCTGTTGGCTTTGCCCAGCAGCACCGCGGTGGCCGCGCTGGGGATGGTCAGGTTGTCGAAGCTCGCCACCACCGTGACGAAGTACCCCTCAGCTGCGGGGTTGTCGGCGTCGTACAGGGTGAGGAACTGGTTCTTGGCGGCGTTGAAATCCAAGCTCGTCCCAAAGCGGCTGAACCCAGCGCCGAGGTCCTGTAGCGTCGGCGCGCTGGCTGTGTTCACTGGGGACGTCGAAATGGCGATGGAGTTGGTCCGCCACCAACTCACCGTGCTGCCCAGGGGGTCTTGACCCCAGACGCTGAGGTAGGCCAGCGCGTTCTTTGCCTGCACCACGGCTCGCGCCGAGGCCACCGGATAGTCGACCGTGATGGCGTCGACTTCGTCTCGCGCGTTAGCCACGAAGACCTCTCCGAAGCCCACTGGCACGGTGTAGATGGAGGTCCCGAGGCCCAGACTCCTGGCGTAAGTGAGCGCCCCAAACAGGTTGGGCGTCTGGTACTCGAACTCCACAGCGTGCGCGCCGGCGTTGCGGATGGTGGCGATGCGGGTCTGCAGCGAGGCGATGTCTGCGCCGTCAGCCCGCGTAAACAGCACGTTCAGCCGGACGTGGGGCCGCAAGCTGGCATAGCTCGGCGTCGCCAGGAGCTTTCTGGCGATCAACAGGTTCGACGCGATGTTCTCGAAGGCCCGGAGCACGACTGGTCGGCCAGCCACCCCGTAGCCCTCGGCCACCAGCGAGTCGAGGACCTGCGCGATGAACGCGTCGCTCGGCGCGGTCTCCTTGATTTCGATGAACAAGGGCTGATCAGCTGCCTTCAACGCGCTGTCTGCCAGCACCTGATCGAGCAAAGGCCCCGACGTGCTGCCGTTGTCGTTGTGGTCGACGAACACCTTCCCGGCCTCGCCCTTGATGTCAAGCTCGATCAGATCGGCGCCGGCACTGAGGGCCGCATGGATCTTATTGAGGCTGCCTGCCAGGTCGCCGGTGTAGCAGTTGTGGCAGCTGATCGCCGCCTTGTTGCCATACGGAGACGTCGCGAAGCCCCGCGTAGCTCCGCTCCAGTAACCCGAGACGCCGCACGTGACGTTGCTGCTGTCTACGCTGTAGCTGCCTGCATCCACGCTCGGCAGGCACGCCCGGCACGGGTTGGCTGGGTCAGGCTCGCCTGGCTCTACGCAGGCTGCGCTGATCATGCACCCGTCACACGAGCCGCCCGTACCGCCCGTTCCGGCGCCGCCCGTCGCGCCCGCTCCGCCGCGCCCGGCGGCAGCGCCGGACCCAGCCGTGGCCCCGCTGCCTGCGCTGCCGCCCGTGGTCTGGCCCCCACCGCTCGCCCCGCTGCCGCTGGTGCCCGCCCCGCCTGGCCAGCCGCCGCTGCCCGTACCCCCGCCGCTGGTCGTGCCGGCGCCGCCACCGAATCCGCCTGGGGTGGTGCCATCGGCGTCGCCGCCCTTGGCGCAGCTGAGGCTGGCGAAGAGCCCCATGAGCAAGACTGAGTACGATACACCGGGTCGTTTCATAGCTTCTGTGAGCTAGCGTACCAGACTGGACCTCGCCGGTCAGTGGCCGCTTGGGCCATACTCCGACACCTGACCTCTATGCTGACCCTCCGCGCTGCTCTGGACCATCAACACCTCTTGCGCTGGCTGTGTGTGGCGCTGCTGCTGATCGGCTGTGGCTCGGGCGAGGTGGACGACAACAAGGCTCCGGTGCTCGGGCCGCTCAGCGACCAAGTGGTCAGCGTCAACCAGCCCTTGAGCTTCAGCTTGCTAGGCAGCGATCCAGAAGGCGCCCAGCTGAGCTTCTCGCTCAGCACCGACGCCGAGGGCATCACCCGGCGCGCGACCCTCACCCCCGCCGGCAGCGACGCCGCGGTCTTCTCTTGGACGCCGCTGGCGACTGACATCGGCACCCACGTGGTCGGCTTCACGGTCAGCGACGGGAGCAAGAGTGATAGCCGTGCGGTCACGATTGAGGTCAAGTCCAGCGTCGGCAACGGCGTGCCGGTGTTCCGCAAGCCGCTCGGGACAGGCACCACCTTGGATCTCGCCACGCGCAAATGCGCTGAGGTCCAGGTCGAGGTAGAAGACCCGGACAGCCCAGGGGTGACCATCGAGGAGGTCGAGCCCAAGATCGCGGGCGCTGAGTTGATCCAAGACAGCGGGCTCACGGCGACCTGGCAGTGGTGTCCGAGCCCGGCGCAAGTCCAAGCGGCGGACGTCCACACGCTGCGCCTGAGCGCCGACGACGGAGACAACCCCAAGGTCAGCAAGAACTTCGTGATCGTGCTGCGCAAGCCGCAGAAAGCTAATTGCCCCGGGGAAGCGCCGGTGATCGTTCACACCCCGAGCGACGTCTCCGGGATCCACGACATCAAGATCACCGCCCAGGTCAGCGATGACCTCGGCATCAAGGGCGAGCCGCTGTTGCTGTACTCGACCAGCGATCCAGGCAGCCCCGCGGATCTGAGCAAGATGACCCAGGTCAGCCTGGTCAAGCAGAGCGGCAGCCAGCAAGCCGGCGAGTGGCGAGGCAGCATCCCGAACCCGGTGGCCACCGCGCCGAGCGGCACCCGCGCGGACGTGTACTACATCTTGGTCGCCCGCGACGACGACGACCCTGCGGCAGACTGCGATCACCTAACCCAGTCTCCCCCGAGCGGCAGCCACCACATCAGCGTGACCAGCGCAGCAGGGGGTGGAGGGTTGGCGCTGTGTGAGCCGTGCAGCGCTGACGCACAGTGCGGAGCGGCGAACGATCTGTGTGTGCAGCTGGGCGGGGCAGGGCGTTGCTTTGTGGCGTGCGGCGCGGGTGACGTATGTCCGAGCGGATACACCTGCTCTGCCAGCGCGCTGACCAGCGAGAGCGGCGCGACGGCCAGGCAGTGCGTCCCTAGCAGCCAGAGCTGCACGGGGCCGGTCGCCAGCTGCGAGGACGACGCCTACGAAGAGAACGACAGCTTGTCCGCAGCCAAGAACCTGCCCATGGGAGATGAGCTGCTGGTCAGCTGCCCCAAGGGCGACAGCGATGATGAAGACTGGTTCGCGCTCGACGTCGGCAGCGAAGGGCGGCTGAGCGTGGAGCTATTGGGCGGCACCGAGACCGATCTGGATCTGGCGCTGTACGACGCGGGCGGCGCGCTGATCGCGCGTAGCAGCAAGCTCAGCTCAGAAGAACTGGTCAGCGCGTGCGTGGCTCCGGGCAAGTACTACGCCCGCGTCTACGCCTACGATCTGGGACGCAACGAATACATCTTGAGCTGGTCGGTGAGCCCCGAGAGCTGCGGACCGGCGTGCTCCGATGACGGCGCCGAACCGGACGACGACGCGAGCCACGCGCGGCTGACCGACCTCGACAGCGGAGCGTACACCAGCGACACCAACGCGATTTGTGCTTACGACGAAGACTGGTACCGTGTGGATTTATTCGACGGCGAGACGCTGCACGTCGCCCTCAGCTTTGAGCAAGCCTCACCACAGGAGGACCTCGACATCTTGCTGTATCGCGGCAGCACCCTGTTGACCCAGTGCACCGAGCTGGACGTCAGCGGCTGCACCGACAACGGACAGAGCAGCACCTCGAACGAGCGCCTCTCCTACGCGGTGACAACTACCGGCGCGCACTACGTCGTGGTGCGAGGCTTCGACGGGGCGAGCAACCTGTACGATATCTGCATTGGGCTGGCGGCCAACGAGTGTCCGTGAGCCGGCGCGTCGCGTTGCTGCTCAGCCGGGGTCTGCTCGGGGCCGCGCTTGGGTGCGGGTCGCTCACCGCCACCAGCTGCGCGGAGCAGAGCAGCGAACCAGCGCCGCGCGCCGCTGAGCTGCGCGATTTGGTGCTGACCAAGCTCAGCCCTGCGTCGCTGCTGCCCGGCAGCACGCTAGACGTGCGGGGTAGCTTCCCCGGGGTGGTGGAAGAGCTCAGCCTGGAGCTGATCGGGACGCTAGGGAGCGAGGAGCTGGTGCTGCGGCTGCCGCTCACCCGAAGTGAACAGGTTGGTGCGCTGCTGGCGGCCTGGCCAGAATCCGTGCCGCAGGGCAATGGTTCGCTGCTGGCCCGCGTCACCGGGGTGGACGCGGTAGATGGGCGCCCGCACGTCTCTGAGCGCGTCGCTTGGCTGGTGGAGTCGTCAGCCGCGCTCACGCCCGAGCTGGACGCCGAGGTCACCGAGCTCGCCTTCGTGAACGACGTGATCGAGTTAACAGGGCGAAACTTTCTGCTCGGCTCAGGCGAGGGCGCGAGCTGGGTGGTGCTGAGCGGCTGCTTCACGCCTCAGGGCGCGACCGGCTGCGCGCCGGTCGGCGAGCAGCGCTTAGCTGCCGACTACAAGCTGCTGGCCTCCGCCGAGCCAGATCGGCGGCGCCTCGGCTTCGCGTTCGCGCCGCGGATCGCCGGCATCGAACCTGGGACGTTTACGGGCTCGCTGCGGGTCGAGAATCAGCACAGCTCAGGCCAAATGCTGTCGAGCGCAGAGCGCGAGCTCAACCTGGAGCTGCTCGCGCCGCGGGTGTTCGGGCTCAGCCCGAGCGGCGGCAGCCTGGGTCAGCGGATCCGCGTCAGCGGCGGCGGCTTCGTCGCTCAGTCCGCGGAGGACGCCACGCCTGCTGCCACGCGGATCTTGATCTCCGGCGCCTTCACGCCCAGCGGCGGCCCGGACATCCCCATCAGCTTTGAGGTCGTCCCAGGCTTCGTCTCGGGCAACGAGCTCTTGTATGTCCTGAACGAAGAGGACGCCCTGGGGACCTCCGCCAATTTACGCACCACGACCGGTGTGCTGCGTGGAACCGCCGCGCCGGTGGTCAGCTACGGCGGCGCGGAGATCACCGGGGCCGCGGAGGCGGTGGAGCTCGCGCTGCAGCCGGTCAAGCAGGTGGTGTACGTGCGCTTTTTACCGAGCTACGTGGAGAGCTTGCGGCACTTCGGGCTGCGCGCCGTGGACTCGGCCATTCGTCAGCGAGCCTTGGCGATCACCGCGGAGATCTACCGCGGCGTGAACGTGGACTTGCGCGAGAGCGAGCCCATCGACTTCGGGATCTACACCCTGGTTGAAGTGGGCGGGGTGGACCCCAACGGCCTCGGCCTGCTGGGGTACGACAACACGCCCGGTAAAGACGTAGGCAACCTGCGCCTTGATGATCGCGTCGGCGGCGTCAACTCGCTCACCCAAGAGAACGGTGACCCTGGCTACGGGGGCGTGTTCGTCGAGAGCCTGTTCGGCTTCAGCCAGCACCCAGGCAAGCTCGCGACCCAGCTCAGCGCGGCGGACTCAGCCTTTGATGAGCTGTTCGATGTGTTCCGCCCGGATGTGGGCGACCAGCCCGTGCTGGCCACCGAGAGCGAGGTGGCAGCGATCGACGCCGCGGCTTGCCCAAGCCAAGGGGCCCGCCCTGAGCAGATCGCGTGCGCCGTGAGGGCGCTGGGCAGCTTGATCGGGGACACCCTGGCCCACGAGCTGGGGCACGCGCTCGGGCTGGCGGAGCCCGAAGGCGCGGCCTTTCATAACCCGTCGGATGGTCCCGGCCGCTTGATGGACGGCGGCTCCGATCGCGACTTCAAAGAGCGCGCCGCGCTGCCTGGCGCGGCCCGCGTGGTGTTTTGTCGGGAGAACTACGCCTACTTGCGCCGCGTGCTGCCCAGCGCTGAGCCGGATCCTGAAGCCGCGCGGCCGAGCTGTGAGTAGCGATCAGGGCACGCGCTCAGCGCGCGCCACGTCGAACATCGGCAGCGAGCCGCCGAGCAAGCACTGCGCCTCGGGGTGACAGTGCACCGTGCGCGGCTGGCCCCAGAGTCGAACGCGCTCACCTGCGGCGTCTTTTCCTCCGGGCAGCGCCCAGTTCAAGTCGTCCCGAGAGACCAGGTGCTGCGACACCGAGAAGAAGCCCTTGGAGCGCGCCACCACGCCCTCGATCTGTTCAGCCTCTGCCTCTAGCGTGGCGGAGACGAGCTCGCGGGCCACGAAGTACACGCCGCTTCGGCGCTGAACCGCGGCGCGCTCAGGCTCACGCTTCGCCGCGCCGCCGACCTGCTCCAGCTCGGCGACCACGCTGACTCGATCGCCTAACAGGTCGTCGTAGCCTACCGCTGACTGGCCCGCGCTCGCCAGCGCCTGGCTCAGGGCCTCCAGGCTGAAGGTCACGCCGCGCAGCTTGAGCCCGCCCTTGGTTGGCCGCAGCATCCCAGAGAAGCGCACCAAGCCAGCCGTCAGGCTCGCGTCGTCTGCTATGCCGCGAGGAACTGGAACTTGTGGCGCGCTCCCTCCACCCCCCGATCCGGTGGGCTGAGCTTGAGGTGGGTTGGCGGCGCCGGCGCTGGCCTGTGTGCTCGCGGGGGCTGCGCTCCTGGTGGCCGCGCTGTTGGCGGCTGCGCTGGCCGGGCTGGGCGCTGCGGGGTTTGGCGTGCAGCTGAGCGCTGCGAGGCCGAGGAGCCACCACGCCACGGGGCGGCGGAGCGACGCTGAGCTACCGATGCATTCCTTCGCCACGGACGGCTAAGATCTCGTCCTTTGCGCCGTCCCGTCAAGGTGCCGTCGCGAGCGGGGTCCAATGCGCTGGCCTCGCGCACGGCTCGTGAATACGCTCGCTCTCGCTTTGAACCTCTTGCGAGCGTCGTTGTTGCTGTTGCTGCTTCTCGCGGCGTGCACGGACAACGCACCGGTGGATCCCCCGGGGTGGGGTCAGTTGTTAAGCATGCAAATCGCGGAGTGCAACGCGCTGCCGGCCTTGGGCGACGTGGGCAGCATCGCGCGGTGTCGTAGCTCCGAGCACTGCGCACAGGACGAACTGTGCTGCGACGAGTTTCTCTTCAGTGGGGCCTCGGCGTTTGTGTGCAAAGCCGCGGAGAAAGACCAACTGAGTTGCGCCGACGGCGAGGTGTGCAGCGAAGGTCAGCCCTGTCGTGGGCCGGGCAAGGTCTGCGCAAAGGGCAGGTGCCGCAAATCCGCTTCCGTGGCCTGCGGCTCGACCCCGTGCGATCTAACGACCCACACCTGTCACGTGGTGGACGCTGCGAAGGCGAAGCTCGAGTGTGTCGCGACGTCGGAGATCGAGGCGTGGCGGTCGCAAGGGCGATCCATTTCGAGCGTTGAGTGCGTAAGCCGCGCGGATTGCCAACCGGGGGAGACATGCCGCACTGCGCTCGGACGCACGTTCTGTCAGCGCCAGGACAACGGCATGAGCGCGGTGATGGGCGACAAGCTCAGTGACTGCCCAAAAGACCTGTGCCAGCTGGCTCCGGGGGGCGCGCGCAAGCTTGGGTGCGCGCGTGCAACCGATCATTGGCACAAGACCTGCCAGTGCAGCTGACGCAGCGGACCTTCCCGTACAAAACACCGCGCTTGCGTCCGTCGTGGGAGTCACGGTTAGCATAAGGAAATCGAACGGGCAGCTCGGTGAGCCGGTCAAGCAGCGCCCCGCACCGGCGCGGCCTGCATCCTGCCTGGAAGCGCCGTGGCTATTGGCGCACGCTCAGCCCATGCACAGTCGGGAGATCGAGTACGAGTCGGTGGTGGGCCGCGCCGCCCAGCGCAGCGTGGTGGCGCCGCATGAATTTCAGAGCTTGCTCAGGCGTTCCACGTTAGGCGAGCGGCGACCAGTCGATGAGCTGGAGCGCTTGGCGCGCATGCTAGAGCGCTCCGACATAGTTGTTACCGCACGGAACCTTGAATCTGGGCTGCTGGTCGGGCTCTCACGCTGCGTCAGCGACTTTGCGTACTGCTGCTACTGCTCAGACCTGGCGGTCGATGAGCACTACCAGCGTCAGGGGATCGGCAAGCGGCTGCTGGAACTTAGCCGCGCCGCGGCGGGAGACGAGTGCAATTTTCTGCTCGTCGCGGCGCCTAAGGCGCGTGACTACTACCCGCACCTCGGCATGCAACCTGTGGACGCCTGCTTCAGCTGGCCAAGGGCGCGCTGAGCTGAAACTTGCGCGCCGGGCGGCGGCGCGGCTTTCAGGCGAGAAATGGCTGTCTCTGGGCCCCTCGCCGCGCGAGCCGGTCGCGGTAGCGCTGCGGTGCTTGCGGCGCTGAGCGGTTGTTGGCAAGCCAAGCGCTATGCGGCTTGAGCAGGTCGACGCGTACCAACGCAGTTTTCTAGCACGGGTAGCTGAGGTCTCGTCCTTCGCGCGCTCCGCGTCGGCCCCAGCAGACCAGGCGCGGCCATCGCTGCTGCTTGAGGCCAGCGCGTTCTACCCCGAGAGCGGCGGACAGCTCGCCGACACCGGGCGCATCGGGGACGCGCTGATCGTCGACGTGCAGCTGGATGACTCGGGGCGCGTCCACCACCTGTTCACGGGGCCGGCGCCTCAAGTCGGTCAAGAATACCAGGCGGAAATTGACTGGGACAGGCGGCGCGAGCACATGGCGCTCCACACCGGGCAGCACGTGCTGTCTCGAGCGCTGCTAGAGGTCGCCAAGGCGGAGACGGTGTCGTCGCGCCTGGGGGCCTCTGACTGCACCATCGACGTCGCCCGCGCGGATCTGGGTACGCAGTGGCTGCTCGAAGCGCAGGCGCTCGCTAACCAAGTGGTTGATGACGCGCGCCCAGTGCGGTCGTGGCTGCCAAGCCAAAGCGAGCTCAGCGCGCTCAAGCTCAGGCGCGCGCCCAAGGTCTCAGAGGCCGTTCGAGTGGTTAGCGTCGCGGGCTTTGACGACACGCCGTGCGGCGGCACCCACGTGAGCAACACCAGCGAGATCGGGGTGGTGTGGATCACTGGTAGTGAACGCTACAAGGGCGGGACCCGCGTTCATTTCGCGGCGGGGCCGCGGTCGCGCGGTGAGCTGATGCGCCGCAGCCAGACGCTGGGCAGCTTGGCCGCCCAGCTTGGCACCGCGCTGGCTGACGTGCAGCCGGCGCTGGCGCGCCTTGAGCAGAGCCTGCGTGAGGCGCGTGGGGAGCAGGGGCGTTTACGCGCGGAACTTGCAGATAGGCTGGCCGCCGCCGCGGTTTGGCGTGGCTCGCGCGCGCTGGTCGAGCTGCGCGGTGACTTGGAGCTCGGCCGCGCGGTGGTCGAGCGGCTCACTCGGCGCCCCGACGCTGAGGTGATCCTCGCGGTTGCGCTGGAGGACGGTACGCAGCTGATAGTCGCGCGGGGTGCCGAAGCCTCGCTGGACGCGGGCGCCACCTTGAAGCGCATCGCCGCGCACCTAGGTGGGCGTGGGGGTGGTCGACCCGAGCGTGCCGAGGGGCGCTTGCCCGCGCTGCCTGACCTGCCGACGCTGCTCGCCCAGCTTGGTATCTAGGCGCCGCTAAGCGCTGTCGTGCGCTGACGCAGGACGTCTTCGGACACCGACCGAGCGGTGTCCGGGAGGCACCGCTATTCGTCGACGACGGCCTGCACGTTGGCCGCGTGCGGCGTGAGCCCGACGGGCTGCTGCTGTTCCGGCATAGTAACTTCTTTCATGCGTTTCTCCAGCTCAACGCGTTTAGGGCGTCGCCACGCGGTGCTGGTTTTTCGCGCGCAAAAATCCATGGGCCGCTGCTTTGGTTTCGACTACTCAAAGCCGAGGTGAACAGGCCGCGGATCGGGTGTTTTCGGAGATCGGGGCTAGCGGCTAGCTTCGTCTCCGCGCTGGCGTCGACCGGCGCCGCCGCGGCACCGGCACCCGTGAGGAAGCCGGCACCTGTGCCCCAAGCCGATTGGAGGTGAGATCATCATGCGTATCGTGTCACGAGTCGTTGGTGTGGCAGCTCTCTTAGGGATCATGCTGGTGGGTGGGGTGGGTCAGGCGCAGGAATGCCAGCCAACGTGCCGCGCCGGCTACGTCTGCGCGACTGGCAAGTGCGTCTCGGCGTGCAACCCGCCTTGCGCGCTCGGCGAGTCGTGTTCGCCCCAGGCCGAGTGCGTTTCCGCGTGCAACCCCGCGTGCACGGGGGGCGAACAGTGCTCGCCCCAGGGTGAGTGCGTCTCAAACTGTAACCCGCCCTGCGCGTCGGGCGAACTGTGCACTGCATCCGGTGAGTGTCAGGCCAGCACGCTAGCGCCAGCCGCGCCGTTCGCTCAGGCGCCCGGCTTCGCCCCCGGAGAGCCGCAACCTGGAGCGACCGGTGGCCCTGCGTCCAGCGCGGGCCGCGCGGGCTTTCTGCAAGCTGGCGCGCTGGTCGGGCGCTTCTCTTACTCCGGGACCTATGACAGCGGAGCCTCCCTCGAAGGCTCGGGTATGATCGTGGGCGTGGAGGCGGCCGGTGGGGTGCAGCTCTCTCCGAAGTTCCGCGTCGGCGCGGGGCTTCAGTTCTTCAGCATGCCCAGCCCCGACGGGACGGTGGACGGCGAGAGTCAAAGCCCCGACACAGGCAAGGGGGGGGTCGTTGGCGTCTACTTGGCGTGGGGCGGCGACTCGGGGCTGCTGATCGACGGCATCGCCGGTTACGGCGGCTCTGGGGCCGACAGCCAATTCGGTGGCTGGGGCCCCGGGCTGTTTCCAGGGATCGGCTACCAGAGCAGCGGGCCGGTTCGATTCTCGATCTTGGGTCGCGCCTACGTGCTGCCGACCTCCTCGGAGAGCGGGGAGAGTGGCACGTTCAGCGGGTTCCAGGTGGTTGCGGCGCTCGGCGCGTACTGATGACGCGAGCAAGCGGTGCAGGATCGGCCGCCCTCGGTACGCAAGCCAATCGAGCGGTCACCGCGCCACGCGCTCAGCTTACGCCCTACTTTGAAATCAGCGTCCAGCGGCCGTTGATCAGGCGCTCTTGAGGCAGGTAGCGCGCCTTGTAGGTCATGGCTTTGCAGCCAGCTACGTACAGCCCGAGGTACAGGTGCTCGAGGCCCCACTGGCGGCATAGCGAGAGCTGAGTGAGCAGTGAGAACACGCCTGGGCTGAGCCGTGAGTAGGCCGGGTCAAAGCATGTGTACACCGCGCTCAGGCTGTCCATACCGCGATCGGTGACAGCCACCGCGATCAACAATTCTTCGTGGAAATAGCGAATTTCGAAGCTCTCGCAGCAGCTGTGGACCAGGAACTCTCGATACTCGTCCACGCCGCTGGGGCCGTGGGTCTCCAGCCCGCGCTCTGCCTTGTGGGCGTTGTACAGCTCGACGCGCCGCGCGTCGGCCATCAGCGGCCCGATCTCGACGCGCAGCTCACGCTCACCGCGCTGCAAGACCCGCCGCTGCGTTCGGGTCAGCTGGTAGTCCGCCACTCGCAGGCGCACCGGGACGCAGGCGCTGCAGGTGGCGCAGGTCGGTCGATACAGAAACAACCCCTGACGCCGGTCGCCGTCCGCCAGGCGCTTGTCGAACTCGCCGCGCCGCAGGCTCCGCGTGGGCAGGCGCATCGGCATGCGCGCCACCTGATCGGGTAGGTAGGGGCAGCGCGACGCTTGGTCATAGACCACCACCTCGGCTGGATCTCCTGGGATGATGCGCGGAACGCTCACAGCCCGAGAGCATACCGCAAGTCCTGCGCGCGCAACCCGCCCGCGACCTCGAGCGCTTGAATGCAGCGATCCCGCGCGCTTCCGCGCTGCCACTCGCCGCGACTCGGCGGCCACGCGCGCCTGGGGCGCGGAGCCGCAGGCGTGCAGCCTCACCGCGGCCCGACGTCGCGATCGGCGCGCGCCAGCTAGGCCAACACGATGTCGAAGCGGCAACTACGAATCCGCCCGGTCGGTGTATCGAGCTCAGTCAACGGCTTAACCAGTGACTCCTTCACGAAGGGATCGGTGTCGTTGAACATCTCCCCCGCGAAGTACAGCTGCGTCGTCAGGCTTCGGCCGTCCGGGTGGCTGACCTTGTAGTGGATGTGCCGCGGTCGGTCGTCGTAGTTGCCCGGCAGGACGCTGTCGAACTGGTAACGCCCGCAGGCGTCGGTGCGCATGCGGGCGCGCAGCGTGAAGCCTGTGTTGTCGTATTCGCCCGCGTCATCAGCCTGCCACACGTCGACCAGCGCGCCTCGCAGCGGCGTTATGCAGTCGGCAGCGTAGATGACGCCGCGCACCTGCAGCGCGGCGCCCGTCACTCCGCTGCGCAGGTTAGCGGTCGCGCCTGGGCTGAGCGGCGCGCCTGCTTTGTAAAAGGGCCCCTCGATGTTGTCCTCCGTGACGACGCAGTCCGCGGGCAGCTCACACGCGCCAGCGTCTTCACCGCCGCCAGCCGCGCCTGCTACACCTCCGCCGCTGCCTCCACCAGCCGCGGCGCCTCCTGTACCGCCTCTCCCTGCGGTACCGCCGGATGCTGAGGTCTCGCCCTCAGGGCCTGCCTCAGCTGAGCACGCGACCAGCGGGAGCCCCGCGGCCAAGCCTAACAGGGTACGCCGGCTCAAGCTGGCGCGGCGCGCGGGCTCGCGGCTCGCGAAGTCGCCGCTCGCGGCCCGCCCTTGGGTGGCCGCGCGTGGTTCGGGCACGAAACCTGGCGTGATTTTCCCCATGGAGTGCAAGCTAGCAAGCTGCGCTGCCCGTATCCATTAGAATGATCTGAACACAGCGTTCAGAAGACTAGAACGCACGGCTGTCACCGAGCATCGCCGAGCCTGCGCTACGCAGGGCTCAGCTTGCGGCGCCGCGCGGGCGCCGTCAGGATGCGCCCGGTCATGCCTTCAATCAGCTCGTGGGTCGCGCCTTGCCCAACATCTTCCGCGCGGAATGCAGCATAGACCGGGGTGTTGGGGATCAAGTCGGGCGCTAAGCGCCACAACGCTCCGCTGCTGGCGTAGGGCGCCGCGGTGGCGTCGGGCAGCACCGCGACGAAGGCGCCGGACAACGCGACCTGTACGTTGGTCGACAACATCAGGATCTGAAAGCCCACCTTGCGCGGTAGATCGACGGGCCAGCTGTCCATCGGCGTGCCCTTGTCTCCGATGGCCGCCACGCTGAACGCGTAGTCGAGGAGCGTGGCGGTCGCCACGCGGCGCTTACCAAACAGCGGGTGGCCGCGCCCGCAGTAGACGGAGTTGGTGAGCTCCCCCAGGCTCTGGCAGCGGATCCCCGCCTGGGTGGTCGCGTCGTAATAGAAGGCAACATCAAGCAGCCCGTTGGACAGCGCCTGGTTCGCCTCGCTGGCCAGCTTGGTCGTCATCTGAGGGATCAAGTCGGGGTGGCGCTGAGTCAACGCGAGCAAGCTGGGCAGCACGAAGGCGTCGGTCAGCACGCCCAACGAGCTCACGCGGTAGGTACCTGAGAACGGTTGCTCGAACACCTCGCGCAGCCCAAGCTCAAGGCTGGACGTGGAGCGCCGGGTGGCCGCCAGCAGCCGCTCTCCGGCGCTGTTTAGGATCAGGCGCCGCGAGCTGCGCACGAACAGCTCCTGACCGATGGCCTCTTCGATCAGCCGCACTGTGCGTGAGAGCGCGCTCGCCGAGACATGCAGCTGCTTGGCCGCGGTGGGCAAGTGCTGCGTTTCCGCGACCACCTTGAACACCGGCAGCCACGGCCAAATTTCGCTGGCCTTCTTACTGGGGTCCACGTCACCGTGGATACCACAGCCAGTTTGAGGCACGGCGATCAATGCGAGCGCTGCCAACTCGCCGCTGAGGTCAGCGGTGACTACAGCGTCTCGGTCTTACGCAGCGACGCGATGGCGGCGTCGAGCGCCTGCGGGCTGAAGCCTTTGAACATGCGCCCCCCGAGATCGATGATCGGGATGGACCCGGCGCCCAGCCCGGCGCGCTGGAGCTTCTGCTGCATCTCCTTGGCAGCAGCCGGATCGCGCTCGATGTCTTTGTGGATGACGCTGACGCCGCGGCGCTTGAGGTGCGCCTCTGCCTGATGGCAAGGCTTGCACCACTCTGCTCCGTAAACGATGGCGCTCAGCTGACCTTGGGCTTGAGCGGCGCTCGCGCTGGGCGCTGGTGAGCCCGCGCTGGCGCTCGGCGCGAGCGCCTCCATGCGCTTGCGACGGCGACTGGCCCCCAGCTCGTCCCACTCTGAGCGCGCCATGACGCTGACACGATAATTTCCGTCGGGATTTTTAGCGGTCAGGTCGGCGACGTACAGCAGGTCGCCGTGGCCATTGGCTGAGGTGGTCTGCACCACCCGCACGTGCTGCTTGGCGTCGTCGGGCACGTCGGCGATTTTTTGCACGACATGGAACTCGCCCTTCTCGTCGAGCCAGGTCAACAGCAGGTCGGTTGAGTCGTCGGTTAGCGTCAGCTCGGGCAGATCACCCGGCTTGGGCTTGGTAGTGCTGTCCGGCTCATCCGCGTCGTCGTGGCTGCACCCCCACCCCCCGATCCCGAACACACAAGCGGCGAAAGTCAGCTTGAACAGGCCGGTCCAGAGCTGTCGTGAGAGGCGTCGTGGGAGGCGCCTAGGTTGCCGGGCGGAGCTAGCTTGGGCGCGAGGGCAGACCGCCGCGGGCTGGTGAGTGGCTTGACGTGAATTGGGTGAGGAGTGGACAGCCATGATCGGGACAGCGCTCGCCTGAGCGCGCCGTGCTGGGTTTGAGTCTGAGGGCTACTCCGCGGGGGGCAGTGTGTCCATTTCAGCGCGCTCGCGGGCCTTCTTGAGGCGGCTTGGGATGCTGCGCAGCCACTCAAGGATCCCGACCGCGATGTACATCGACAGCAGCCAGACCAGCACGAAGGTGGGCTCGTATTTCTGCCACACCACGGCGCTCGAGCCGACCATGAACAGCACGAACAGCACCGTGCCGGCGTTGAGCTTGAGGTCTTTGAAGGAGCGAAACTGAATGTTGCTGACCATCAGCAAGCTCAGCACCACCGTGACCAGCATGATCAAGACGCTGTATTGCGCGCCGCCCAAGGCGCCTGAGGCCGCGTGATTGGCGACGACCAGGGTGATCAGCACGCCGCTGGCTGGCGGGATCGGCAGCCCCGTCACATACTTGCCCGGCTTCATCGGCGTGCCAGAGGCGTCGGAGCTGAGCACGTTGAAGCGCGCCAGGCGGATGGCTCCGCAGGCGGTGAACATGAAGGCCGCCAACACTCCCGCCGTGGGGAAACGATACAGCGACCACTTGTAGATCAGCACGCTGGGGGCGACCCCAAAGCTCACGATGTCGGCGAGGGAGTCGATCTGCAGGCCAAACGCGCTCTGGGTCTTGGTCATGCGCGCCACGCGACCATCGAGCAGGTCGAAGAACATGGCGAACATGAGCAACATCGCGGCCTTATAGAAGTCGGCGCCGCTCGGGCTGCCCGTCGACACGATCAAGATCGCGTTGAAGCCACAAAAAATGCTGGCCAGCGTGATCGCGTTCGGCAGCACGAACAGCGTCTTCTTTAGGTCGATGCGCCTGAGGCGGCGTCGACGGCCAGGTTGTTTACGGCGCAGCCCCACGAGGCGCTCACGCTAGCTTTACGCGGCGCGGCAGTCCAGTCACGACTAGCAGTGACCCAGCAGCTGGCGGCCTGCGCCGCCCTTGGCTGCAGGAAAGTAGGCCCGCAGCTTAGGTGACCCGTAAGCTGGTCGGGACATGCGCTCTACTAAGCAAAAAACTCTCCCTTCTGCGCTGGTGCGCTGCCTCTTGGTCGGCGCCTGCGCCCTGCCTTCGGTGGCTTGCGGGGGCAGCTCCGACGCGCTGAAGAAGGAGGTCAACCAGCTGCGAGACCAGGTGACCCAGCTGCAGGGCAGCCAAGATCACCTCGAAGAGCGCCTGATGGCCATGGAAGCTCAGCGCCAAGTGCAGGTGAGCGAAGCTCGCGAGGCCGCTGAACCCGAGGTGGATGAGCGCCCGCGCCTCAAGGTGGTGCGCCTGCTGCCCGAAGAGGCGGCTCCTCCCGGCGGGGGCTCGCTGGACGCCTCAGAGGACTCGGCGCCGCTGGCGGGTCACACTGATCCGAAGCGAGCAACGTCCAAAGACTAGTGCGCACTCAGGGGACTCAAATGGGAACAAAAGACCAAAGTTCACGTGCTCGTGGACGTGAGAGCAAGATGCGCCGCAAGACACCGCGAGCCCTGCGTTGGGCCGGCCTGCTGCTGGTGTCCGGCTCGGCCGGCGCGTCAGCCCTGATCGCCAGCGACGCCAGAGCCCAGGACGAAGGGGGTGGGGGGGGCGACACCACCGTGGTGACCGTCGTGCCGCCGTCGACGACCACCACCACCGTCACCGATCTGCCGCCGCCTGGCTACCCCGCGCCCGGCACTCGCCTGGAGGGGCACCTGCCGTCCAGTAGCCGTGCTAGCAGCGACATCTCGAGCTCTAGCGACGGCTTCGATCTGGGGCAGTCGAGCGGCAGCAGCGGCACGCTGCGCGGCGGCAAAGGCGCCGAGGCGATCACCGGGGCGCGCGCGCTCTCCGTCCCTCAGATCCATGTGGTCCGTCGTGGCGACACGCTGTGGGACTTGAGCTCGCAGTACTACCGCAACGGCTACAATTGGCCCAAGCTGTGGAGCTACAACCCGCAGATCCAGAACCCACACTGGATCTACCCAGGTGACCAGCTGCGCATGCGCTTGGACGGCGGGGGCGCGCCGATCAGCTCGGATGGTGCGTTCATCGACCGTCGCTCGCTGGTGCCGACCGACACCATCTTCTTGCGGGACCAAGGCTACATCGATGACCCCAAGAAGGACGTCTGGGGAGAGCTGGTAGGCGCCCGCGAAGACCAAATGCTGCTCGCTCAGGGCAACCACGCGTACCTGCTGATACGCAAGGGCGTGAACCTGCGGCTGGGTCAGCTGCTCACGTTGTTCCGCGAGGTACGCACTCCGATCAAGGTGCCTGGCGCGCGCAAGCCCAAGGGCTCGATCGTCGCCATCAAGGGCAGCATCAAGATCGAGCAGTGGGATCCCAAGACCCGCGTCGCCCGGGGGAAAATTGTCGAGTCCCTCGACGTGATCGAGCGCGGCATGAAGGTGGGCCCGGTGGGTCGCCGCTTCGACGTGGTCCCGCCCAAGCGCAACGACACCGACGTCTGGGCTCGTATCCTGACGGGCGTCTATCCGTCCGTGTTCATGGCGCAGCACCAGGTAGTGTTCATCGACCGCGGCGAGAAAGATGGCCTAGAGCCCGGCAATCGGCTGTTCGTCGTGCGCCGTGGCGACAGCTGGCGGCGCTCGCTGAAGACCTCGACCCACATGGCCCGCGACCGCGTGCGCCAGGACGTGAATGAGTTCGTAGACATCGAGTCGACGCCCCTAGATGGTGATGAGAATAAGTTCCCTGAGGAAATAATTGGGGAGCTGCGTATCGTGCGCACCCGCAAAGACAGCTCAGTCGCCGTGGTGACGGTGTCGCACCGCGAGTTTGTGCCGGGCGATCGAGCGGTAGCGCGCAAAGGCTACTAGGCTAGCTGCGGCCGCTACGCGCTGGGCGTGCTGAACGTCGGCGCAGCCGGACTGACTAGCGCGTCCGCGCGGTAGGCATACGTGACCTTGACGCGAGACAGCGTCTGCCAGCTGTGCTCCATCCGCAGCAAGGCTTCCATCACCTGCTGGGTGCTGAGCCCGAGCGCGCTCGCGCGCCGCAGGGTTGCTTGGATGGGCTCCCGGGCGTCTGCAGGGTGAAACACTACGCCTGGCAGGACGGCGCAGCCAGACTGCTGCACCACCAGCCGGCACTGCGCGATGGGTGAGTCTGGCAGCTGCACGCGCACGTCGCGGCCTACGTCGTCGGTGGGTGCGATCCACCAGCTGGCGCCGCTCCACAGGTCCTCGGCGACCAGCAGCCCTGAGTGGTCGTGGAACATCAGCAGAGCAGGGATCGCGCCGGCGATCTGCGTCGCCAGCTCGCGTTCAGCGGCGTCACTTAGGCCCGCGCCGATTTCTCGCGCGAGCTCGCCGCCGACCAGCGCAAACTCCATGCTGGCAGCGTCTCGAGCCGCCGCCGCCTCGTGATCTCGCTGGAAGTGCCCGCAGCGCTCGCTCAGGCCAGCACGCAGCGCTTGGCTGCGCTCCCCCCACGCAGCGCCCACCGCCCGCAGCACGAGCTCGTCGTAGACCGCGCGCAAGCTGGGCGTCATTGCAGGGCGGTGTGCCCTGAACCGGACCCCACCGCAAGTCGATCGCTTTGCGCTACGGAGATCGCTTTGCGCCTCGTCGATCGCTTTGCGCCCGTCGATCGCTTTGCGCCCGTCGATCGCGTTGCGCCCCGTCGATCGCGTTGCGCCCCGTCGTTCGCGTTGCGCCCGTCGATCGCTTTGCGCCCCGTCGATCGCTTTGCGCCCGTCGATCGCTTTGCGCCCCGTCGATCGCTTTGCGCTACGGAGATCGTGCGTTCGGCCCCGAGCGTGTATGATCCCGACCCGAGAGCATGGGCTACAACCGCGTCTTCTTCCCCCAAGCCGCCCTCGACGACTGGATCGCCGACGATCGGGTCGAGTTCACCGAGGGTGAGCTAGTGATCAAGGCCGAGGGGCGCCGCTACCACTTGACCGAGAGCGTCCGCGTGCTCAGCGAAGTGACGGGCGCAGAAGACCGCTACAACTTGGTGGGCAAGGTGAAAGAGCGCGCGACCGTCGAGGCGAACGGCGGCGAGCTGTTTGAGACCTCGCTGATCTTGGGCGAGAACGCCTATGAAATCGTCCCCGGTTGGCTGGGCTTGCCAATCGGGAGCTTTACCGCGCACATGACTGGCCGCGAGCGTCGACGGGCGCTAGCTGAGTCTGAGGCGCGTCCCGTGCTGGGCGTTCAGCCCGAGCAGCCTACCCGGGACGAGGACTTGTTGGCTGGCTTCCTGATGCGAAACCTCGAGTGATGATGAGCTGGATCGCCAGCATCTCGTTCTACGTCGGGGTGGTGCTCTACTCCGTGGCGGCGACGCTGTTCTTAGTCGATCTGGGGCGCAGCGTCGCCACGCCGGGCACGCGTAGCGCGCCGCTGCTGTTAGCTGGGGCGTCTGTGGCTCACGCGGTCCACATCGTAGGCGCCAGCCTGCTCACCAATGTTTGCCCTGTGGAATCATTGCAGTTTGCCCTGAGCGCGTCGGCGCTGATCGCCAACTGGGTCTATTTGGCGCTGCGCGTGCGTGGCCGCCTGAACGCCATGGGGGCGGTCGTCGCTCCGCTCGGCGTCGCGTTCATGGTGGGCGCTCAGTTCGTGCGGTCTGGTAGCCCGGCAGAGCAAGTGCCGCGCTCGCTCCTCGCGCTGCACGTGACCGCGAACCTGCTCGGCTTCGGCTTCTTTTTGCTGGCTGGCGCGGCCAGCGCTTTTTACCTCGTGCAGGAGCGCCGGCTCAAAGACAAAAAGCGCCTAGGCAGCGTCGCCCGCATGCCCGCGCTCGACACGCTGGACGCGACGGAGCATCGCCTGCTGGTCGCCGGGTTCATCATGCTGACCCTCGGGGTGATCAGCGGCTCGGCCTTCGCGACTTCGCTCACCACTGAGACGTCGACCCAGCTGCTGCGCGCGGGGTTGTCTTACTTGACCTGGCTGGTGGTCGCTGCGGTGCTCTTGATGCGTGCCGTCGCCGGCTGGCGGGGCCGCAGAGCAGCCTATGGCACCCTGCTCGGGGTGAGCGGTTTGGTGCTGGTGATCGCGCTCTACGTCGTGGGCGCCGCGCGAGGTGCGCTGTGATCGTCGTGGTTGGCTTGTCCCACCGCACGGCACCCATTGCCGTGAGGGAACGACTGGCGGTGCCAAAGGCAGACGTGCCGCGGCTGTTAGACGATCTGTGCGGATCTCCAGTGCTGTCTGAGGCCATGGTGGTGTCCACCTGCAACCGGCTGGAGGTCATCGCCGCGGTGGCGCGCGGAGCCGACGCGGAGGCCAGCGTGCGGGCGATCCAGACCCAGCTTGGCGCGCGGGCGCCCGGGGTCGAGTCGTTCCTTTACGCGCACCTGGGGGCGGACGCGATTCGACATTTGTTCCGTGTGGCGGCGAGCCTCGACTCGATGGTGCTCGGCGAACCGCACATCTTGGGTCAGGTGAAGGAAGCCTTTGAACAAGCGCAGGCCGCTAGCACCCTCGGCCAGCATTTGCGCCAAGCGGTGCCGCGCGCGCTGCGCGCCGCGAAGCGTGTGCGTACAGAGACCAGCATCGGCGCGGGTTCGGTCAGCATCCCCAGCGTGGCGGTGGATCTAACCCAACAGATCTTCGGTGAACTGAAGCAGCGCGTGGTGTGCCTGATCGGCTCGGGCGAGATGGCAGAGACCGTGGCCAAGCTGCTCGGCCAGAGCGGCGCCAAGGTCATCGTGGTGGGGCGCACGCCTGAGCGCGTGCGTCAGTTGGCCGAGCAGGTGGGGGGTGAGCCCCGCGACTGGGACCTGCTTGAGCAGTCGCTGATCGAGGCCGACGTGGTGATCTCCAGCACCAGCGCTCCCCACTACGTGGTCAGCTACGAGCAAGTGAAGCGCATTCGGCGCCCGCGCCGCGGCCGCAGTCTGTTCTTCGTCGACTTGGCGGTTCCGCGCGATATCGATCCTCGGTGCGAGAGCCTGGACAACGTGTTCGTGTACAACGTAGATGACTTCTCGCGCGTGGTGGCGGCGTCCCAGGGCGCGCGGCTGAAGGAGGCTGAGCGCGCCGAACACATCGTGACCGAAGCCGCGCGCGGCTACGACCGCTGGGCCGAGACGGTGCAGGTGACTCCAGTCATCGTGGAGCTGCGGACCACCTTTGGCGCCCTGTTCGCTCAGGAGCTTGAGCGCTCCCTCAAAGGCAAGCTGCGCCACCTGACCGACGACGACCGGCGCGCCCTAGAGCGCATGCAAGAAGCCACGCTGAACAAGCTGTTGCACGTGCCCACTCAGCGGCTGCGCGAGGCCGCGGTCGCCGGCGATGACGGCGCGCGAGTCGAGGAGCTGGTGGCGGGGATCAAGGACCTGTTTGGGTTGGAGCCGGCTTCGGAGGAGGGTGAGCCGTTGCAGGGGCCGGGTGGGCGTGCGACTGAGGGCGAATGAGCGAAGTCCTCACGGTGGCCACGCGTAAGAGCCAGCTCGCGTTGGCGCAGAGCAGAGCTTGGATGCGCGAGCTTGGCCTGGCCTGTCCTGGCCTCAGCCTGCAAGAGCTCCACGTCACCACCACCGGCGATCGCATCCAAGATCGGGCGCTGAGTGAGATCGGCGGCAAGGGGTTGTTCATCAAAGAAATTGAGGAGGCCATCTTGGAGGGGCTGGCTCAGCTGGCGGTGCACTCGATGAAAGATGTGCCAGCAGAGCTCGCGCCTGGCCTGCGCATTGGCTGCATCCCGCAGCGTGAAGATCCTCGCGACGCCGCGGTGACCCGCGACGGTCGCCCGCTGAGCGAGCTGCCGAGCGGCGCTCGCGTCGGCACGTCGTCGCTCCGTCGGCAGGTACAAATATCCGCGTGGAGACCCGACCTGCAGGTGGTGCCGCTGCGCGGCAACGTCGACACGCGCCTCCGCAAGTGCGCGGAGGGCGAAGTCGACGCCGTGCTGCTGGCTCGCGCTGGGCTCGCGCGCCTCGGCATGCTGGATCGCATCACCGAGACGCTATCGCCAGAGCTCATGCTGCCTGCAGTGGGGCAGGGCGCTCTGGCCATCGAGTTGGCCAGCAGCGACGCGCGCTCCCTCGAGCTGATCGCGAGGTTAGATCACGCAGAGACCCACATCTGTGTGGCGGCAGAGCGCGGCGTGATGCTGGCCGTGGACGGCAACTGTCAGGTGCCGGTGGGCGCCTACGCCGAGCGCCAAGCTGATCGCATGCGCCTGCGCGCGCTGCTGTCTGCCCCTGACGGGAGCAACTTGCGCAAGCGCGAGCTGGAGCTCAGTTGGCCAAGCAGCGCTGATGAGGCGCACCGCGCGGGGCTTGAGCTGGGGCGCGCGCTCCTCGACTGAGCTAGGCGTGAACTTGATCACCCGTTCGCCTGCTCGCTGGCTCGCGCACGCGCTGGAGCGCGGTGCCTTGCGGGATAGTGTTGTGGCGCGTGGCCTGGCCTGGACCTGGGCGCGCGCTGCGCGGGTCGAGCGCCCGCTACAGCTCCCTCGCTCGCGCTCCGTGATCGGGGTCTCGGGCGCGGTGTTGGGTGGGTCTGGCGTGACCCCAGTGGCCATCCAGCTGGCGGATGATTTGGCCGCGCGCGGTCTGGCGGTCGCGCTGGTGAGCCACGGCTTTGGTGCGCGGGTGCGCGGCGCTCAGCGGGTCGATGGCGGGCCCGGCGGCGCGGCGTGTGGTGACGAAGCCAGGCTCGCGGCTAGCTGTCTGGGTCAGCGTGGCGTCCCGGTATTTGTTGCCACGCGGATGCAGCAAGCGTTGGACAGCGCGGCGCGCGCGCTGCCTGACGGCGGCGTCGTGGTCCTCGACGGCGCCTTGCAAGCGTCGCCCAGTCGACTTAGTCTCGCCTGCTTGGTGTTGGATGCCGCGGATCCGTGGGGATCTGGCAGCTGTCCACCGCTGGGAGATCTACGCGCGCCTCAGGCTGCGCTGGTGCGCGCCGCCGACAGCGTGCTGTGCGTCGACAGCGGCGCCAGTGAACCGCGGTGGCTGCGCTGCCAGGCGGCGTTGCGCGCGGCGCAAGTGCAAGCGCCAGTGCGGGTCACCCGCCGCCTGGTAGGTCTAGCGCCTCCCGGCACCGCCGCTGGCTCAGGTGGCGCGCGGCCCATCGAGTGGCTGCGAGGCAGAGACTTTGGGCTGGCGCTCGCGCTCGGGCGCCCTGAGCGCGTACTGGCTCAGCTGCGCGCGCTGGGGCTCGCGCCACGCTGGGTATTTGAGGCGCTGGATCACCGCGGATTGAGCGCTTTAGTGCGTTCGAAAAAATACAGTCGTAGCGACCTTTGGGTGACGACTGCCAAGTGCTGGCTCGCGACGCAAGTCGCGACACAAGCCGCATTTTCTGGGCATCAGATGGCCAACTGGCTGGTGCTGCGCGAGCAGCTTGAGCTGCCAGCCGACTGGCTCGCGGCGCTCGCCGCGCGCCTGTCTGGGGGAGTCGCCCGGCGCTCAGCGTGAGCCGCTAGCCCGGGATCGCGCGTCTAGATCGGTTGATGACTGTCAACCAACCGCGCAACGCTGATAGAGTCCGCGCCATGTCGGCCTTCAGTCTGTTTAGTCCCTCTTCAGTCACTCGCTCCTGGCGCTTGCTTGGCGCGTTGCTCAGCTTGAGCCTGGTCTCACCCGCGCTGATCGCGGGTTGCAACGGCCAGAAATCCAGCGAAGTCGCCCGGGCGAACGTCAAGGCTGGCGACATGCCTGAAGGCGCCGACTGGACTGGCGTCTACTACTCCACGCTCTACGGCTTCTTGCACATCAACAAAGAAGGCAAGAGCGTCAGCGGCGTGTGGCGTACAGCCAACGGCGACGCCTGGGGCGAGCTTCACGGTGAGGTGATGGGCGATCTGCTGCGCTTCTCTTGGACGGAGCACAAGATCGGTATGGTCGGTCCGTCGGCGACCTCGAGCGGCAAGGGCTACTTCAAGTACGTCCGCCCTGAAGGCAACGAAGAAGATAAGATCGTCGGCGAGTGGGGCCTCAACGCCAGCGACTCGGGCAACGACTGGGACGCCGTCAAGCAGCGCAACATGCTGCCCGATCCGGACTCGGTGAAGCCCGATGAGCTCGAGCGGCAAGGCTCAGGCGGCGGCTGGGACGAGGAGACCGCCCCACCGCCCAAGGCTGGTGACGAAGGCGAGGAAGTCGCTCCGGAGTGACGCGCCGGCGGGGGTCGCTCTCGACCAGCGTGTGAGGGCCCCGAGGCGCCCCGCGTGACGTGCGCTGATTCGCGGCGCGAGGCTTGAAGCGTGCTGCGCTGTTTATCAGCGCGCGGGCTGCACGCGGCGCGCGTTGACTGCTATGCAGCAGCCCAGAGGCGCAAGTCGTCGCGCCTGAAGGAGAGCCGTGCCTGGTCAAGCCGTTTCAGGAATTCAGTTTCTCGAGCCCCCGATCTTCGAACTTGGCGCCCCGGGTCGCCACGGTGCGTCGATGGGCGAGCTAGATGTGCCCGCCGTCGACCCCAAGCAGGCTCTAGGTGCGCTGGCGCGCCGCGAGCCAGCGGCGCTCCCTGAGGTCAGTGAACCTGAGGCGTTCCGGCATTTCGTGCGCCTTAGCCAGTGGAACTTCTCCATCGACACTAATTTCTATCCGCTGGGGTCGTGCACCATGAAGTACAACCCCAAGGTCAACGAGTGGGCAGCTCGGCTGAATGGCTTCTCAGCGCTCCACCCCCAGACCCCGGCACACCTGGCCCAAGGCGCGTTGGAGATCATGGTGCGCCTGCAAAATATCCTGGCGGAAATTGCTGGGATGGATGGTGTCAGCCTTCAGCCAGCCGCTGGCGCTCAGGGCGAGCTGACCGGCTTGATGATGATCCGCGCGTATCACCAGGCGAGCGGGCGGTCGCCGCGTAAGGTCTTCATCCCGGACAGCGCGCACGGCACGAACCCCGCGAGCTGCGCGCTCAACGGCTTCGACACCCAGGGCTTTCCGGCTGGCAGCGCTGGCATCGTCGAGCCTGAGGTGCTGGCGCGGGCGCTGGAGACCGCGGGCGACGACGTCGCCGGGTTGATGATCACCAACCCGAACACCCTCGGGCTGTACGAGACCGCGATGCCCAAGCTGGCCGAGCTGGTACATGCCCGCGGCGGCCTGGTGTACGGCGACGGCGCCAACATGAACGCGGTGCTCGGCCGCGCCAGGCCTGGCGACGCGGGCGTCGATGTCATGCAGTACAACCTGCACAAGACCTTCACCACGCCCCACGGTGGCGGCGGCCCGGGCTCCGGCCCGGTAGCGTTTAAGAAGTTGCTCGCGCCGTTTCAGCCGAGCCCGGTGATCTATCAAGACGCCGACCGTTTCTGCTTTGACTACGACCGCGCCCAGACCATCGGTAAGGTGCGCTCGTTCTTTGGCAACTTTGGCATGGTGGTGCGCGCCTACGCTTACATCCGCGAGCTCGGCCCGGAGGGGCTGCGCGCTGTCAGCGACCGTGCGGTGCTCAACGCTAACTACCTGGCGAAGCGACTGAGCACGGTGCTGCCGCTGGCGTTCGACACCCAGCCCCTGCACGAAGCGGTGTTCACCGATCGCGCGCTTGAACACAGCACCGGGGTGAAGACGCTGGACATCGGCAAGCGCTTGCTTGACTACGGTTTCCACGCTCCCACCGTGTACTTTCCGCTGGTGGTGCGCGGCGCGCTGATGGTGGAGCCGACGGAGACTGAGACCAAGCAGACCCTAGACGCCTTCGTCGAGGCCATGGCCGCGATCAAGCGCGAGGCCGAGCAAGAGCCAGAGTTGGTCAAGACCGCGCCTCACCTGTCGCGGCTGCGGCGCTTAGACGAGGCTGCTGCCGCACGGAAGCCACGCCTGCGCTGGACAAAGCAGGGCGCTTAGCCGCTCCCACCCCCGCTCCCACCCCGCTCCCACCCCCGCGCTGTTCGATGGCGCTGTTCGATGGCGCTGTTCGATGGCGCTGTTCGATGGCG
>CAZKDY010000015.1:0-34496 GCA_964551615.1 uncultured Polyangiaceae bacterium | reverse complement strand
GCGCTGTTCGATGGCGCTGTTCGATGGCGCTGTTCGATGGCGCTGTTCGATGGCGTGGTCGTGCCAAGCGCCGCGGTTCTGCTCAGGAGCACAGACGATGCAAGTCAGCTTCGGTCTCCGCAGCCTTCAAGGAGCGCTCGAATTTGCCTACCAGTTCCTGGGCGGGAGCCTGTTGCTCCACGAGCTGCCGCAGCCGCTTGGTGTGGCTCTGCGCGCGCTGTTGGTCACGCTCTAGGTCGCGCTGACTACGCCGCAGCTCGCGGCGTGCGCATCAGCCGCCGGTTCAGCGCCGTCGGGGGGCAGGCCCGGCATGTACCGCCGAGGCGGGCGGTGTGGCTCTAGCCTTGCTGGGGCTAGCCTTGCTGGCTGTCCCGAATGTCCTCGCAGTACTTCTCGAGTTGTGCTGGCAACTCATCTGGACACTCGCCGCAGGCGCGATTACCGGGGACCGCGTAGTCGATGAACTTCGGGTAAGGCAAGTTGAGGTCGTTCATGATTTGGATGAACTCTTCAATCGTCTTGCCCCCACCGAGCCGAGGGTTTCGGCGCTTTTCCTGAGCGATGGACGAGACCCGGCGGCCCTGGTAGTCGTGTGCGGGGTACACCAGCGTGTCGTCCGGCAGCGAGAACAGCTTGTCTGTGACGGCGGTAAACAGCGCGCGAGCGTCGCCGTTCTGAAAGTCCGTACGACCGCAGCCATCGATGAGCAGGGCGTCGCCGGTCAGCACGCGATCACCCACTACGTAGGCTAGGTGGCTGTCGGTGTGGCCAGGGGTGTGTAGAGGTTGCAGCTCGACGCCGCCGAGCGCGAGGGGCTGGCCCTCTTCGAGCCCGATGTCGGCGCAGCCGAGCGCGTCGCGCGCTGGCCCGGCGATCTCGCTCCCGACCTCCCGCTTTAGGAGCTTGGCCGAAGTGATGTGATCCGCGTGGATGTGCGTCTCTACGGTGTACGCGAGCTTGAGACCCAGGTCGCGCAGGACCTCCAGGTCGCGTTGCCACGTAGGCAGGACTGGATCGACGAGCAGCGCCTCGCCAGTCTCCGTGTTGCCTACGAGGTAGGTGTAGGTGCTGGAGAGCTCCTCAAACAGTTGCCTGAATATCATCCTAGTCTACCTTGATGGAGAGGATGCGGTCGCGCCGCGGTCCGCCAGACCACTGGTCGAATCGCATCCAGTGTTGTACGAGTCGTCCAGAGGTCTGGTCCGGCGGAGGTGCACCGTCCGATGGCGTGTCGATGCCTTACGAGCTACTCGGGCAGCAGCGACCGCCTGGACAGTAGTGGTCACGCCAACAAGCTGCGCAGCATCCACGCGGTCTTTTCGTGGATTTGCATGCGCTGCGTGAGCAGATCGCAGGTTGGCTGATCGCTGACGCTCTCAGCGAGCTTGAAGGCCTCGCGCGAGGTGCGCGCTACGGTCTCGTGCCCCTCGACCAGCTTCCTGATCATGTCCTGCGCGTTGGGTACGCCATCGTCCTCCTTGATGGCTGACAGCGCGCTAAACTGCTTGTAGGTACCTGGCGCCGGCAGGCCAAGCGCGCGGATACGCTCTGCGATCGCGTCGACCGCTAGCGCGAGCTCGTTGTACTGGCCCTCGAACATCAAATGCAGTGTCTGGAACATGGGGCCGGTGACGTTCCAGTGAAAATTGTGGGTCTTGAGGTAGAGGGTGTACGAGTCTGCGAGCACTCGTGAGAGCCCGCCAGCGATCTCTTCGCGCTTGCCCGCTGCGATTCCAATATTGATGTCCATCATATTTTCCTTGGTTGTTTGAGCTGCTGGCAGCCAAGGCGTCGAGGTCATCACCGCCTGGCGCGGCGGCGCCGCGACCTTCCGCACAAACGTTGCCTCGCTGCCCTGCGCGCTGACTCTAGCGACTTGAGCTAGCGGCGCCACGCGTCTTTTCGGCGACCATCGCGTCACTCCAGGTTGTCGGTCGACCGCGACGCGTGGGCCTGTGCGTGAGAAGCGCGTCGAGCGGGGGTCGGATGACCGCTCAATCTGGTGGCACGGCGATGGAAGCACTATGAGCCAGCCATGCAGCGCTACGTTCGGGTGAGCCACGCGGGATCGCAACAACAAGCCTGGGTCGTGCTTTCAGAGCAGCGCGCAGGCGACGCGTCTGAATACACGCTGCTGAGTGACGCGCCGTGGCTCGGAGGCACGCCGCTGGGGCTCGCGGCCGGGTCAGATGCGGCGCTGGAGCTCCCGCTCGCGCCGAGCAAGATCATCTGCGTCGCGAAGAACTACCGCGAGCACGCGAAGGAGATGCAGGGTGACGTCCCGAGCGAACCCCAGCTGTTCTTCAAGCCGCCGTCATCGCTCCTCAAGTGTGGCGGCGAGGTGGTGCTGCCACCGAACGTGGAGCGCACAGACTTTGAGGCGGAGCTCGGGGTGGTGATCGGGAGCGCGGCGCGCGACGTGGCGGTGGCCGACGCGATGACCCACGTCTTTGGCTACTGCGTGGTGTGCGACGTGACCGCGCGGGACTATCAGAAGCGCGACCGCCTGTGGACGCGCGCGAAGGGCTTCGACACCTTCTGCCCCTTGGGGCCTGAGATCGTCGCTGGCCTTGATCCCAGCGCGCTCACCCTCAAGCTGTGGCAAAATGGGGAGCTTCGCCAGGACGGCAACACGCGAGACATGGTGTTCACCATCGCTGAAGTGATCGCCTTCGCCTCGACGTTCATGACCTTGCTGCCCGGCGACCTGATCGCGACGGGGACCCCCCATGGCGTCGGCCCGCTTCACGCTGGCGACCAAATCCAGATCGAAGTCGAGGGCCTCGAGCCGCTGAGCTTCAGTGTGGCAGCCTCGAACCGCTAACCACCGCGCACCTCGCAGGGCTGTGGCAGCGCGGCCGCTTTAGCAGCGCGGCGGCCGTGACAGCGCGCCCGCTCTGGCAGCGTGTTCGAGCGGCAGCGTGTTCGAGTGGCAGTGAGCCCAGTTGGCGGAGAGGGAGGGATTCGAACCCTCGGTACGGTTGCCCGTACACATGATTTCCAATCATGCACCTTCGGCCACTCGGTCACCTCTCCAGTGCCCCGCCGGGCGGGGTCTCACGTGCTGACGTGAATCGCGTCACGCCCGCGGCTTCGGGGAAAAGCCGTGTAGTACACTTGCGACGGATCGGCTAGCGCAATCCAAGCTGCCGGGCGACGACACCGGGCGCTCAACCCCCGCTGCGTGGGCCGTCGCGCGAGGCAGCCTGCCGCGCTGCAGCTGGGTTGGGCTTCAGCGGAGAGAGAGGGATTCGAACCCTCGGTACCATCGCTGGTACACCTGATTTCGAATCAGGCACCTTCGACCACTCGGACATCTCTCCGCGGCGGAATGTGGCAAACGGACCTTGCAGTGTCAACGCGCGTGAGCGGGATCACGACACGGCGGGCGCTGTGTACGCGAGGGCGTTCGCCCCGGCTGCCTCGGAGGGGGGTGGAGGGCTGCGCGGCGTTGAGACTAGAGTTCCCCGGCTCAATCGAGGTAGCTTGATCGACCGCTCACCAGTTCGCGCCGCGAACGACCAGGCGTGGGCAGACGGAAGTCCGAGCATGGCTAGAGGGTCGTACAAGAAGAGCGAAGCCAGCCGGCAGCAAGTCCTTGAGGCCGCCATTCAGGCGCTGTCAGAGCGGGGCTACGCGCGCACTTCCGTCAGCGACATCGCCAGCGCCGCCGGCATGAGTAAGGGCGCGGTCCACTACCATTTCGAGAGCAAGGACGACCTGATCGAGCAGGTGCTCCAGCGCTGCGCTGATCTGATGCGTGAGCGCGTGACCGCGGCCTGGGACGCGCCCGGTAAGCCGCGCGAGCGCATCCTGCGCGCGCTGGCTGTGATGCGCATCAGCCGCAAAGATCCGGGGCCAGAGCTGCGCGTGCTCGCTGACCTGATGGCGCAAGGGCTCCACGAGCCCAAGCTGCAGCAGACCCTGCGCGCGATGTTCGAGGCCAACCGCAAGCAGGTGGCCGAGGGGATCCTGGACAGCTTGCCCAAGCTCGGAGTGCGCACCAAGATCCCCGCGCGGGTGATCCCCCGCTTGCTGCTGGGGACGCTGGATGGGCTGGCGCTCCACGACTTCTTCGATCCACCCCCGCCTGGTGACGACGACGAGGTGATGCGGGCGCTCGAGGGCATCGTGTTCAGCCTGTTTGAGGTGGACGCGGAGCAACCAGAGCCGCCTGGTGGCGCCTGAGCAAGGCGCTCAGCATGGCGGTCGCAAGAGCACGCGCGCCACTACGATGGAGCCGCCGCCCGGGCGCGGTCGAATGGTCAGCTGGTCGGTCAACCGCTGCACGGCGCCCAGGCCTAGACCGAGTCCGCGGGGCAGCGTGAGACGAGGATCGCGTGTGACCAAGTTGAGGCCCTCCGACACACCATCTTGGAGCGCATGACCCGGGTCCGCGAACCCTGGGCCGCTGTCAGTTGCCTCGATCTCAAGCGCGAGCGGCGGCCCTAGGCAAAGCCGGAGCGTCAGCGTCCCGGGCAGCCCGAACTTCACGACGTTGGTCGACAGCTCGCTGGCTGCGATGGCGGCCGCCCACTGCGTGCGCACGTCGAGGCCAGCGGCGCGCGCGAACACGCGTGCTCGTGACGAGACACACGCCGCGTCGCTCGCGCGCTCGATCGCGACGCGCTCTTCAGCAGCAGACGACCACGCAGGCGGCATCATCATGCGGTGATCCGTAGTCCTGTAGGAGCTTTGAGGCGAGGGAAGATGCGTCGATCGCGCGGTAGCGGCCGAGGTCTAGCCGCCGTGAGATTCCATCGGTGTGGATGGCTAGGAGGTCGCCGGCGTGGAGCCGCTGCTGCGAGACCAACAGCTTGCGCACGCGGCTGCCGACGATGCCGGGGACTGCGATCCAGCGGGTTGCTTCCCGCGCTAGCGCGGCGACCTCCACGTTGCCGATGGCGACGTGCTCAACCTGGTGCCGTGCGGCGTCCACGCGGATCAGGGTGAGCGCGGCGCCACGGGTCGACGCGAGGTCGCGATGGCAGCGCGATAAGATCTCGCCGAGAGGAGCCCAGGGGTCGCGGGTCACCGCAGCGATGGCCGCGCACGCCGCCGCTGCCGCCTCGGGACCGTGGCCCACGCCGTCGGCGAGGGCTACGAGCGAGCGCACGCCGTCGCGCACCACGCCGAGCTGATCGCCACACTCCAGCTCGCCGGGCATCGGGCGGCTCGCGAACCCGATGGTCACTCGAAGCGGCGTCATGGGATGAACTTCGCGAGCCTCACCGAGGTGCCTTGTTCAGGCGTACTGGTGATCGAGAACTCATCCATCAGCCGCTTGCAGGCGAGGATGCCGAGCCCCATCCCCGTTCGGGAGCGGTAGTTTCCTCCGAGGATCTCGGCCAGGTTTGGGATACCTGGGCCGGAGTCGGCGGCGACGATCAGCAGCTGGGGTCGCGGCGCATTGAGCACCGAGAGCACGATGCGCCCCTGGCCTGCGTAGCTGTAGATGTTGCGCGCCAGCTCGGAGACTGCGGTGGTGATTCGGGCCTGATCGGTGCGATCGAAGCCGAGCTCGCGCGCGAAGGAGCGAGCCTGAAGGCGCGCGTCGACGATGCTGGTCTCTTGGCTGATCCGGAGCTCGATGGGGGCGTGTGACGCCGGGTCGTGCCGCGGCGTGATCAGCGCTGAGAGTCTCGCCAGGGGCTCCTGCTGGTCGGCCTCGGGGCTCAGGAAGAAGACGAGCCCTCGCCCGAGCTCAGCCACGATGGCTTCGTCGATGCCGCGTTGATCGAGCTCCGCCGCAGAGAGCCCGGCTCTGCGCAGCGCGCTCTTGAGGATGCTGTCAGCGGTGATCGAGCTGACGTACCCCATCAGCACCGAGCGAACTCGGTGCGTAGGGGACGGCCCGCGGGCGGTCATGTCGCCTCGTCGAGCTCGTCCGCATCGAAGAGCCCGTCATCGCTTTGGTCTGGCTCGTCGAGCAGGAGCTCGTCGTCGCGCGCCCGCTGTGGTCTCCGCCCTAATCCGTACGGTAAGAGCAGATCGAGGGCGTCTTCCAAGCTGACGGTCGTCGCGACGCCTTCGAGCTGCATACCCATCTCCACGAGCGTGATGGCGATGGCGGGGTCGAGCCCCGTGATGACGGTTCTGACGCCCATTAGCCTGGCGATCTGGGCGATGTCTCGGAGGCTGCGCGCGATGTAGGTGTCGAAGGTGTCGACCCCCGAGAGCTCAAGGATCACTCCGCGCACGCCGCCGCGCTGGATCTTGCTCCCGAGGTCACTTCGGAGCGACTTGACGAGGGTGTCGCTCAGCTCGACCTGGATGGCCACCAGCAGCACGCCATACAAGCGAATGATCGGGATCGCGGCGGCCATTACTTGTCACTGGCGCGTGATGCCAAGCGGGTCTCACGCAGGTAGCGCAGGCAGTCCTTCAGACCAGCTTTCAGGTTACGAAGGGTGCGCACCTCGGTCAGGTCAGCGCCGATGTCGACGAGGGTTTGCGCGATGGCGGGGCTCAGGCCGGTGAGCACACAGCGCGTGCCCAGGAGGTTCGATGCGCGGACGACCTTGAGCAGGTAGTCGGCGGTCTTGGTGTCGATGAACTCGACCCCCGTCACGTCGATGATGACGCAGCGTGACTGGGTCTCCACGATGCGCTCAAGCAAGTTGTTCATGATCTCCATGCTGCGCCGGGTGTCGACGACGCCGACGATGGGCAGCACGAGCACGTCGTCCCAGATCTCCATGATCGGCGTCGACAAATCACGGATCGCCGCGTCCTGACGCTCGATGGTCGCGAGCTTTACCTCAAGCTCACGCGTGAGCGAGTAGTTGGTCTCCGAGAGTGACTGCTTCCAGGCGTCGGCCTCCGGACCCCACGCGTCAGGCGGCCGGATCTCGAACCGGCAGAGGTCGTCGCCGCGAGCGACGCACGACGTCTCGATGGCGAGCACCGGCCGACCAAAGAACGACGAGCACCAGCCAGTCGCATAGCCCGTGAGCGTGTAACACAGGGGCTCATTGCTCTGGCCGAACTCAGCGAGGTAGTTGACCGCCTCGTAGGAGTTCTCCCACGTGCCTTGAAAGTCAAAATGGCCGGTCTTTCGGTCGAACTCGATCTTGGTGGGCTCGGCCTTCACCAGCCCCTCCCAGGTGTGGATGACTGGTCCTGACGCCAGCTCGTCGATCTCCGAGTCCCACTTGTAGAGCGTGGAGAGCATTTTGTGGTCGCCAGTACCGCAGCGATAGCCGAACTGAGTCAGGATCCCACGGGTGAGCCGCTCGCCAAGCTGCTCGACCAAGAGCTTGCGTAGGGTAGCGAGCGCCTCCATACGGAAAATGAGCATCCGGTTCTCGCCGAACAGCACGCTGCCGTCCTCGGGATGAAATTTGAGGTCGGTGCGTAGGTCGAAATCCGTCGCCTTCATAGCTGTATTACCCTGCTTCAAGTCGTCGCATACGCGAGACAACTCGCTTGAGATCTGTGGTCCTGCCTCGCGACAGCCGCCAAGCGACCGCCTCAGCGACTAAGATCACAAAACCTACGAAGTCCCCCTCTCGCAGTCAACGAAATGCGGCCGCGCTCGGGCTGTCAGCCCGCATGCCTTGCGCTACCGCTCATCAAATGGCGCTGTTCATCCACGGCGCTGTTCATCCACGGCGCTGTTCATCCACGGCGCTGTTCATCCACGGCGCTGTTCATCCATGTCGCTGTTCATCCACGGCGCTGTTCATCCACGGCGCTGTTCATCCATGTCGCTGTTCATCCATGTCGCTGTTCAGGCGCTGTTCATCCATGGCCTGGGAGTTTGAAATGCAACCCGCCGCAACCACCTGCAGCTTAGGAGCCTCCGATGACAAGCAATAGCTTCACCACGCGCGATCGACTGACCGTCGACGACACGAGCTACACGATCCACCGGCTGGATCGCATCGATGGCGCGCAGCGGCTGCCCTACAGCCTGAAGGTGCTGCTCGAAAACCTGCTGCGCAACGAGGACGGCCGGCTGGTCACGGCCGAGCAGATCAAGGCCATTGCCGCATGGCAACCGGCTGCGCTGCCTCATCAGGAGATCCAGTTCACCCCGGCGCGCGTGCTGATGCAGGACTTCACCGGCGTCCCCTGCGTGGTCGACCTGGTGGCGATGCGGGATGCGATCACCGATCTAGGAGGCGACGCGCAGCGCATCAACCCGCTGATTCCCACCGAGTTGGTGATTGACCACTCCGTGATCGCTGACGTCTTCGGGCAGCCTGGGGCATTTGCCATCAACGCAAAGCTAGAGTTCGAACGCAACGCCGAGCGCTATCAGTTGTTGCGCTGGGGTCAGCAGGCGTTCGCAGATTTCCAAGTGGTCCCGCCCGACACCGGCATCTGTCATCAGGTCAACCTCGAGCATTTAGCGCGCGTGGTGTTCACTCGAGGCGGACCGGACGGTCCGCTCGCCTACCCAGACACGCTGGTGGGCACCGACTCGCATACGCCGATGATCAACGGGCTAGGGGTGCTCGGCTGGGGGGTGGGGGGGATCGAAGCTGAAGCGGCCATGCTCGGTCAGCCGATGAGCATGTTGCTGCCCCAAGTGGTCGGCATCAAGCTCACTGGCGAATTCAAGCCTGGCATCACCGCCACCGATCTGGTGCTCACCATCGCTGAGCTGCTGCGTCGGACCGGCGTGGTCGGCAAGTTCGTTGAGTTCTACGGCCCGGGCGTGGCTCGGGTGCCGCTGGCCAATCGCGCCACGCTGGGCAACATGAGCCCCGAATATGGCGCCACCTGCGCCATATTCCCCATCGACCAGGTCACCCTCGACTACCTGCGGCTGACTGGTCGCGGTGAGCATCAAATCCGCGTGGTCGAAGCCTACGCCAAACAACAGGGCATGTGGCACGACCCTGGACATGAGCCCGTCTATTCGCAAACCCTCGAGTTCGATCTGGGCACGCTACAACCGTCGATCGCTGGCCCGAAGCGCCCGCACGATCGGATCCCGCTGCGCATCGCGCCGCACGCGGTCAGCGCCCTGCTGGAAGGCAAGTCGCAAGTCGAGGCCGTTAAGGTTGGCCTCGACGACGCACTGGCGGGCACGTTTCCGGCCAGCGATCCATTCCGGGTGACTCAGGCCCACCCTGGTGACGGCCCGCGTTCCCCATGCGATTGCGGCCTTGAGCACAAGTGGCCGCACAAGCCGACGACCGTGGCCCTGAAAGACGGTAGCAGCTACGAGATCGACAACGGCCACGTGGTGATCGCCGCGATCACCTCGTGCACCAACACCTCCAACCCGCAGGTGATGATCGGCGCGGCGCTGCTAGCGCGCAACGCGGTCAAGAAGGGCCTGACGCGTAAGCCCTGGGTCAAGACTTCGTTGGCGCCCGGCTCCCGGGTGGTCACCGACTACTTTGAGCGCGCCGAGCTCACCCAATACCTAGACGCGCTGGGCTTTAATTTGGTCGGCTACGGCTGCACCACCTGCATCGGCAACTCCGGTCCGCTGATCCCTGAGGTCGGCGCGGCGGTGACGGAGAGCGATCTCACTGTCTGCTCAGTGCTCTCAGGCAACCGCAACTTCGAGGGCCGCATCCACCCCCAGACGCGGATGAACTTCCTGATGTCACCACCGTTGGTGGTGGCGTATGCGCTGGTCGGCAGCCTGCATGTCAACCTGCTGCGCGACTCGCTGGGCACTGGCAGCGACGGCGAGCCGGTCTATCTGCGTGATATCTGGCCTTCGCTACAGGAGATCGATGAAGTCATCGCTGGCAGCCTGAAGGCGGACCTGTTCACCAAGGGCTACGCCGACGTGTACGCAGGCGATGAGCGCTGGCAAGGTATGCAGCTGCCAGCCGGCGACACCTTCCAATGGCAGGCAGAGTCGACTTACGTGCGCAAGCCGCCGTACTTCGATGGCATGCTGCGTCACCCGGCGCCGCTGACAGACATCGTCGATGCGCGGGCGCTGGCCAAGCTCGGCGATTCAGTGACCACCGACCACATCAGCCCGGCGGGTGCGATCGCGCTGAAGTCACCCGCGGGGATCTACCTGGCAGAGCACGGTGTGGACCGCAAGGACTTCAACTCCTACGGCTCGCGGCGCGGTAACCATGAAGTCATGATCCGCGGCACCTTCGCCAATATTCGCCTGCGCAACCAGCTCGCGCCGGGCACCGAGGGCGGCTTCACCCGAGACTTTACCCAAGCGGATGGCCCGGTCGTCACCATCTACGATGCGTCAGTCAACTATCTGGCAGCGGGTACGCCGCTGGTCATTTTAGCCGGCAAGGAATACGGCTCAGGGTCGTCGCGTGACTGGGCCGCGAAGGGCACGGTGTTGCTGGGCGTACGCGCGGTGATCGCTGAGAGCTACGAGCGCATCCACCGCTCCAACTTGATCGGAATGGGCGTGCTGCCGCTGCAATTCCCCGAGGGCCAGAGCGCCGATTCGCTGGGGCTATCTGGTGAGGAGACGTTCGCGATCACTGGCCTGAGTGGCAGCGAGCTCGCGCCGTCCGTGGTGCTGGTCAAGGCGACCAGTCCGCGCGGGCAAGCGCTGGAGTTTGAGGCGCGTGTGCGCATCGACACGCCGGTCGAGGCGGCGTACTACCAGCACGGCGGCATCCTGCAGTACACGTTGCGGCAGATGCTCGGCGATGCTCCACAGTGAGGGTGCGCGGGGGTGCGCGGGCGGCGTAGTGACTGCGTTCGTGGTACACGAGCTCATCGACCACACGGTCTTTTTTATCGCTTGAAATGGAGGTGATACATGCTGCTATATGACGCGAAGAGCCCAGCGCCGCGCTGCCTACGCATGTTCCTGCTGGAAAAGCAGCTGCAGCTGCCAGCGCGGACGATTGACGTATTTGCCGGGGAAAACCGGCAGCCGGAGTTTCTCGCTATCAACTCGGCGGGGCAGACGCCGGCGCTGCGTTGCGCTGACGGCAGCACGCTCGGCGAGGCGGTGGCGATCGCCGAGTACCTGGAGGAGCTGCACCCCTCACCGGCGCTGGTCGGCAGCACACCAGAGCAACGCGCGCAGACCCGGCAGTGGTGGCGGCGCGTGGAGCTCAACATCACCGAGTTCATCCACAACGCCTATCACTACGCCGAAGGGCTGCCGCGGTTTACGTCGCGCATCCCGGTGCTGCCAGAGGCGGCGGATGGCCTCAAGGCCATCGCGCAAGATCGCCTGCGCTGGCTGGACACGCTGTTTGGCGCCGGCCCGTATCTGTGCGGCGAGCGCTTCAGCGCGGCCGATATCTGGCTGTATGTTTGGCTCGACTTCGCGTTGACGGTGAACCAGCCGTTTGATCGCGGCCTACCGCACATCGGGCCCTGGTTCGCTCGCGTGGCGGCGCGGCCTAGCGCGTCGCGCAGCCAGCAATTACTACAGTCGCTTCAAAGCGACAGCGCCGAAGGGGTGACCTGACGCCAGGCTTCTGGGTATCCGCACGGTCTTATTCTTTTTGAGGTTGATACGTGCCCACCGTAGATCGGAAGGCGATGGCGAGCCGGTTCCAGCTGTTGATGGCCACGATCGCCAGCGACAGATCCGTCAGCTCTTTTTCGCTGAACTGCTGGCGGGCTTGTTTGTAAAGCTCATCAGAGACGTCGCCGCCGCTGATTTGAGTGAGCGCTTCAGTCCAGGCCAAAGCCGCGCGCTCGCGGTCGGTGTAAAAGTGCGTTTCGCGCCAGGCGCTCAGCACGTACAAGCGCTGCTCGGTCTCGCCCGCCGCGCGCGCATCTTTGCTGTGCATATCAAGGCAGTATGCGCAGCCGTTGATTTGCGAGGCGCGCATCTTGACTAGCTCTAGCAGCGCGTGTTCGAGGCCTGAGCTCTCCACATACCGCTGCAGATCGGCCAGCGCTTTGAATCCGTCGGGGGCTGCTGTGGCGTAGGTCATTCTCTGGGTCATACGGATCCTCCTAGTGCTGTCGAACGTGGCATGAACTCTGTCTACTACACGACCGCGATGGCGTCCGCGGCGCGCTGCAGGCGCGGACATTTTGCCGCGGTGCCTTCCAGCCCGGTTCAGTGGTCAAGCGGTTCAGCGCGGAAGCGTGGTCACACGTCGCGCAGCTTGTAGCGGGCGGCGAGCCCCAGGGTGAGCAGCGCGCCCACCAAGAACAGGCCGCCGGAGTAGCCGAAGATGGCAAACGCTTCTTTGGCCTGGTGGCGTCCCATCTCGGGCCCGTATATCCCCGCGAAGAGCCAGACCAGCGGGTAAAGAAAGCCGCCCACCGCGGTCAGGTAGGCCGCGCTGAGCTTGAGTTTGTCAGGCGCTTCAACCCGCGACAAAAACAGCAAGAGCCCCATGGTCATCGCGCCGATGCTAGCCGCGTGGAAGTGGAAGCGCTGGTAGTAGCGCCAGTTCTTGCTCGCCTCGGTCTTGATCTTGGCGGCTTTGGCCACTGGATCGGCCATCGCCTGGATCTCAGCGTTGCGCTCTAGGCCCGCGGCGATCCTTTGTTCGAACAGCTTCTCGTTCGCGCCGAAGAAGATGGCGATCAGCACCCCGCCAGCCATCGCGGTGATGGCGAGCAGAAACGGAATTTTTCTGAGCATCAAAGACCTCCAGCGGCTAGCCTCCGGTTGGAGGGCATACGTCGACACGCAGTTCGCGGGTCGGTGACCCACGTCGAGGTGCTCACCTCTCCTACCACGGGCGGGCGCGCCACTCCGGGCGCTGCTAGGCGATCGTCGCGCGCTCGAGACACTCTCACGGGGAAATATGCCCCACCCTCAAGGCCCTCGACGCGAAGGATCGCGATGCTGACCGTTGACCTCGTCTACGACCTCGACTGCCCAAACATCGAGGCTGCCCGAGCGAACCTGCGGCGAGCGTTCGCGAACCTGGGTCAGCCGCCTGGCTGGCGCGAGCACCGAATCGGGAGCGCGGCTCTGCCAGCTTACGCCCGCGGCTACGGATCACCGACCATCCTGGTCGACGGACGTGATGTCGCAGGGAGCGAGCCTGGCAGTGACGCTTGCTGTCGGCTGTACGCCGGGTCCGAAGGGACGTCGGGCGCGCCGGCTGTGGAGCAAATCGCCGCCGCCCTTGAGCGCGCCGCTCGAGCTGCCAGGGGGTAACACCTGCGGGTGCATGGGATTTCGTGACTTGACACACCGCGTAAAAAGGTTAAAACAAGCCGACCGGCCAGTATTGGAGCCTCGCCTAGCGGGTCGCGCAAGTTCGCGCGCCGGTCAGGACAAAGGAGCAGTAGCGTGTTCAATCACCTATTTACCTTGGTCGGCCCAGTCTGGTCGGCCGTCGCGTTGCTAGCGCTGGTGCTGGCCTATGTCGCGGTCGTGGCGTCCGAGACGGCGCGGGTCGCTCGCCAGGGTGAGCCTGCCCTGGCCTGGCGCGCCAAGCTGTCCAGCCTGACGGCCAGCCTGAGGCGCAAGCCGAAAGCCAAGCCGAAGGCGCTGCGCCCGCTTGGCTCGAGCCCGTCTAATTAGCCACAAAATTCCGATCTGGCCGCGAACTCACGGCCAGGCTGCGCGAGCGCGTTGCCTCCCGCGCGATTGCGCTAGATAGTCCCGGCCATGCGAATCCGCCTGACCGCCGCCACCATCCTGGCCTGGGCTACTTCAAGCGCTCTGGTGCTAGCGCAACCCGCGCCACCCCCTCCGGCCCCTGGTGATGTCCCCGGGGCAGCGGAGCCTGCTGGCGACGAGGCTCCTGCTGAGCCGCCAGCCGAGGAACCCGCTGCGCCGCCTGCTGAGCCACCTAAGTGCGCTGACGGCGAGCCGTGCGAGGAGCCGGCGGCCGAGCCACCTGCACCCGAGCCAGCGCCCGAGCCTGTGCCGGAGCCTGTGCCAGAGCCCGCTCCAGCAGCTGCTCCTCCCGTCGCGCCCGCTCCCGTCCAACCTGCGGTCGTGCAGCCGCAGCCCGTGGCACCCATGGACGTCGCGCCGCCTGAGCCCGCCTCTGACAAGCCCCCCGAGATGACCTTTGGCTTTGAGCTGGACGGCGGGATCGCGAGTCGCCTGGAGGGTGCCTCTGAAGGTTTCCGCAACGACGGGCCTGGGGACATCAGCTTTGGTGGTGGTCTGTGGTTCGCGCCCGATCGCATGCTCAGCATCGGCCTCAGCTATCAGCGCGTGGGCCTCGGGACAGAAGAGACGCCAGCGTTTCAGATCTCAAGCCTCTCGGTGCACCGTCGAACCGACACCGGGTGGCTCAGCGGCCGCGTCTATCCTATCCGTGGGGATAAAGCTGGGCTCTACCTCGCCGCCATGTTCGGCCTGAGCTGGCAGTCCCTCGACGCCAACGGCACCAAGCTCGCCGACGGCAACCTGTTCGTGAGCCCCTCCACGCAGTTTCAGTGCAGCGGCAGCGACGCAGCGCGCTTGGCGCTGGGCGCAGGGGTCGGCGTCGACGTCGACGTCGAGCCCAACTTGGCGTTCGTCGCCCAGGCCGATTTGCAGGCTCACCAGCTGAGCAGTGATCCCGCTGACCTCGGCGGCTGCGCTCAAGGCGCTGGCACCGCGACCACCTTCGGCGCGCGGATTGGCCTGATGTACCGCTTCGATGTCGGGGGTGGGGGGAGCAGCACCGCCAGCACCCGACCCACGCTGCGCTTCTAGCGGGCGCCGCGCTGCTGAGGGCTGCGCGGCTTGAGAGGCCGCGCTTCCTCAAGGTACATCGGCTTCGCTTGGGCACGGCGCGGTGCCCAAAGCGGCCTCGCGCAAGCCAGGACAACTCCGGGCTCCGCGAGCCCGCCTGTGCTCAGACGTGGTAGTTGGGCGCTTCTTCTGTGATGATCACGTCGTGGACGTGGCTCTCTTTGAGGCCTGAGCCCGTGATGCGGATAAACTGAGCGCCCTCTTGCAGCGCCTCCACCGTCGCGCTGCCCGTGTAGCCCATGCCCGAGCGCAGGCCGCCGATCAGCTGCGCCAAGATGGAGCCCACGTTACCGCGGTGTGGGACGCGGCCTTCAATTCCCTCCGGAACCAATTTCTCGTCCGCGGTGGCGCTCTGACCGTAGCGGTCTTTGCTGCCCTTCTTCATCGCCCCCAGCGAGCCCATGCCGCGGTACACCTTGTAGCTGCGGCCCTGGTAGAGCACTAGATCGCCGGGTGACTCATCGGTGCCGGCGAACAGCGAGCCGATCATCACCGCAGAGGCGCCCGCGGCGATGGCTTTGACTACTTCGCCGGAGAACTTGATGCCGCCGTCGGCGATCACTGGGACCCCGTGGCGCTTGGCCACCGCGGCACAGTCGGCGATCGCGGTGACCTGGGGCACCCCAATCCCGGCCACGATGCGCGTCGTGCAGATGCTGCCAGGTCCAATGCCCACCTTGATGGCGTCTGCGCCCGCGTCGATCAGGGCCTGAGCTGCGGCCGCGGTCGCGATGTTGCCGCCGATCACCTCAAGCTCAGGGTAGCGTTGCTTGGTCGCGGCGATGGCCTCTAGCACGCCTTTAGAGTGGCCGTGGGCGGTGTCCACCACCAGCAGATCGACCCCGGCCTCTACCAGCGCATCCGTGCGGAGCTCGCGATCGGCGCCCGGCCCGATGGCGGCGCCCACGCGCAGTCGACCGCGGTCGTCCTTCAGCGCCATGGGGTTGCGCTCTGCCTGCATCAGGTCCTTGATGGTGATCAGGCCTACGAGCTTGCCGCCTTCGACCACCAGCAGCTTCTCGATGCGGTGCTTGTGCAGCAGCTCGCGCGCGTGCTCGGTGCCCACACCCGGCGGAACCGTCACCAGCTGCGTGGTCATCAGCGCGCTGATCGGCTGGTCTAAGTTCTTTTCGAAGCGGATGTCGCGGTGAGTCAGGATGCCGACAGGGGTGTTGCCCTCCACCACCGGCACGCCGGAGATGTTGTGCAGCTGCATCACGCCCAGCGCTTCACGTAGCGACTGGCCTGGCGTACAGGTCACCGGGTCAATGATGATGCCGCTCTCGGCGCGCTTCACGCGGTCCACCTCCCGCGCTTGAAACTCAGCCGGCAGGTTTTTGTGGACGATGCCGATGCCGCCTTGCCGCGCCATGGCGATGGCCATGCGGCTCTCGGTCACTGAGTCCATGGCCGCGCTGAGCAGCGGGATGTTCAGCTGGATCCGTCGCGTTAGGCGGCTCGCCACGTCGACGTCGGCTGGGAGCACCTCGCTGTAGGCAGGCAGGAGCATGACGTCGTCAAACGTCAAACACTCGCGTAAAGCCGTCTCAAACATGGCCGAGTCTACACTACAGGGCCGGCCGCGCCGCTAGGTTTTGTGCGTCACCTGGCCGCGCAATACCGGCAAGCTCGTGATAGGCTCCGCGGCTATGTCCAACGAGGTTCTTGAGCGCTACCTCATCCAGCTCGAGCGAGGCTTCGAGCGCAGCGAGGATGGGACGTACGTGGTCAGCGCTGGTGCGCATCGGCCTCCCATCGCGCTGCGTGTCGCGGGCTCCGTGCTGGTCGCGCAGATCGACGTGGGCCCCGCGCTCAGCGGAGCGGGGCCGGCTGAGGCCAAGCTCTACCGTCACCTGCTAGAGCTCAACGCCAGCGGGCTGCTCCACGCAGCCTTCGCGGTTGAGAATGAGCGCATCGTGCTCACGGCCGCGCTCGAGATCTCCAACCTCGATCTCAACGAACTACAGGCTGTCCTAGCTGACATGGACCTAGCGCTCTCCGAGCATCTGCCCGGGCTGCGACACATGGCTCAACAAGAGGGTTAAAGCATGGGGATCTTCGCTCGGTTAGCGCAGCTCATTAAGTCCAACATCAACGACATGATCAGCTCCTCTGAAGATCCAGAGAAGATGCTGAATCAGGTGGTGTTGGAGATGAACCAGCACCTGCACGAGGCAAAAAAGCAGGTCGCCGTCGCCATCGCCGACGAGAAAAAGCTCGCCAAGCAGGCAGAGCAAGAGGCCTCGACCGCCGCCGAGTGGGAGCGTCGCGCGATGATGGCCGTCAAAGCGCAAGACGACGACCTCGCCAAAGAAGCGCTCGCGCGGAAACGCGAGCACGACGGCCTCGCCGAGCAGTTCAAGCTGCAGTGGCAGAAGCAAAAGCAGGCGGTCGATCAGCTCAAGGTCGCCCTGCGCGCGCTGAACAACAAGATCGAGGAGGCCAAGCGCAAGAAGGCGCTGCTCATCTCGCGCAAGAAGCGCGCTGAGGCCCAGAAGGCGATCCAGGCCACGATGAGCGGCCTGAAGAACGCCAGCGCGTTCGAGACCTTCGACCGCATGGAGAACCAAATCAACCAAATCGAGGCCGAGGCCGAGGCCGGCGCTGAGCTGGCTGAAGAGTACTCGGGCGACGTGTTGAAGGAGCGCTTCGCGCAGCTAGAGACCAACGCCGGCGCCGAAGAGGACCTGGTGTCGCTCAAGCGCAAGATGGGCCTAATCCCTGCGGCACCAGAGCCCGAGACGCATCAGGTCCGTGTGGATCAGGAGTACGAGCAGCTCGACGACGCAGAGCGCGAAGAGCTGGCGCGGGCCCTAGAAGAACTCGAAGCCGAGCAGCAGGCTGAGCTGCGCATGAAGCGATGATCAACGCGCGACACCCAGGGTCCTCTGCGCGCCCCCCGACCACGGCAGCTGCAGCACGAGCCGCTGGTTCAAGATCCAAGTTCGGGGGTGGTCGGGCCAGGCGATACACGTCGCTGCTCGCGAGCTGCGGCGCCGCCCTCGCGCTAGGGCTCGGCGCTCAACCGGCTGAGGCGGCGGGCGCGCCGCTCGATCTGAGCTCGGTGCAAGGCAAGAAGCTGTCCCTTGATGGCTGGCTGAAGGAGTGGGCTGGCTTCACCAAGCTTTCTTACACGGTAAAAGGTAGCAGCGACGCGAAGGCCTCTGTGGCGCTGGCCTACGACACCAAACAGCTGTACCTAGCGCTCAGCATCAAAGACGACGATCTGGTGCGCAGCGCGAGCTTCGGCGCCGCTGAAGATCGCGCTGAGCTGAGCCTGGTGGTACCAAAGCCCGAGGGCGGCTACACGAGCTACGATCTGTGGCTTTTCCCTGGGGTACCAGGAAAGAGCGCGGGCGCCGTCAAGCTCAAGGGCGGCCGGGCCGTCGCCGGCGCCAAGATCGTCGAGTCCGCGACCAGCGGCGGGCTCGACGTGGAGGTCTCTATCCCCTGGTCGGCGTTGGCTGCGACCACGCGGCTGCGAGTAGGGCTGCGCGCGGCCGTGCGCTACGCTGACTATGCGCCAGGCGGCAAGCTCCAGGCGATCGTGGCGACCAGCGACGCGCAGGGCGGCCTGGCGTTGCCGGTCTTGCGCTTCGAAAATGAGCAGGGCCTAGACAAGAGCCTGCTCTCGCCCAAGGGCCTCGGCCCCACGCCTGACAAGGTCGCCTACGGAGACGTGTCAGGCGACAAGAGCCTCGAGCAAGTGGCGGTGTATGGCCGCTTTATCACGATTTTGGGCGGCGGGTACCGCGGCGGCAAGCAGTTCTTCTACAAGGACCTGGGCGTCAGCGACGCCAGCATGCTGCCCACGCTCGAGTTGGCAGATTTAACGGGAGATGGCCGCGAGGAAATTATCGTGGTCAAGCGCGTCGGCGCGCGGGATCAGTATCGCGAGTACGTCGAGGTGCTGTCGGTGTCGGCTAAAGGCGAGCCCTTCGTGGTCTTCGAGCACGAGACCGGCATCGCCAGCGGCGAGGGCAAGATCCTAAACAAGGTCAGCGTGGGCAAGCACGCCGGCAAGCCAGCGTTGATCATCGCCCAAGACGTGGCCGAGGGCTGGGACCAAGGCAGCTTCAAAGAGCCGCGGCAGAGCGAGCTTGGGGCCGCCCTCTTGCCGTGGGAAGACGTCGGCGAGAAGCGCTTCGCGTGGGACGGCAGCGCGATGGTTCAGGTCGCTGAAAAGAAGGTCAAGCCGCGCTTGACCGCTGCCAGCGGCGCCAGCGCGGGTGGGAGCAGCGGGGGCGCCAGCGGGGGCCCTCCACCCCCTCCTGCTCCCCGACCGCCGAGCGCAGATGAGCTGCAAAATCAGGTCTACGCGCTGTATCGCAAGACGCGCAGCGTCGGAGAGGCCAAGCCGCGCTTTGACTTCGTGACCGACGTGTACGCTGACACGAGCAACGAGCGCGTGCTGGTCCACGGGTTGGATGTGGTCGTCTTCGGAAAAGGTTACCGCGGGGGAACAGGGTTCGCCTACATCACGTTGCCGGCGAAGGCGCCTGAAGACATCGTGCACGTCACCGCGAAGGACCTGACGGGTGATGGCAAGGCCGAGATCTTGGTGCGCGCGGTGCTCAAGACCAAGACCAGCGAGGACTTTGGCGGCGTGGTGGTCGACCGCATGGCGCTGCTGGTGTACCAAGTCGGCGAGCAGACGCTGACCCGGATCTTTGGCGCTGAGACCGGGCGCAAGCTGGGCGACAAGCAGGTGATCGGCAGCCTGTTGTTCAAGCCGGTTGCGCGGGGCTTTGAGCTGGAGCTCAAGGCGGGTCGGGTGGTCGGCTGGACCAAATCGGACTACCCCTTCCCTGTGGAGACTGGCGTGAGCGGCGGGCTCGAGCCGCTGCTCTTGCCGTGGGGGCCCGTCACCAAGCTGGTGTATCGCCACGCTGAGACTGGTTTCGTACGGAAATAAGAGATCAACGGCGCGCTGGCGGTCGCGGGAGGCAAGGCCTCCGCTTTAGACTGAAGTGCCAGGTGTGAATTTGCGACGAGCTGCCGCTAGGCTAGGGCGTGGCTCGCTGCTCGTGAGCGGCTGGCCGGTGTGCCGTACAGCGGCCTGCTTAGCTGAGCACGGTGAGGCTCAGCACGGCCCAGCCCCCCGGCGCCAGGCGGACGCTGGCGGTGGTGTAGCTGCCGCGCGCGCCGATGCGGACGCTGTGGGTGCCCGGCTGCAGCTGCTGGCGCCCGATCGCCATGCGCGCTGGTAACATGGCCCAGCTGCGGGTGTCGGGGGTGTCCGCGGCGCTGAGGGTGGCCTGGGTGCCGAGGGACGCGAGGATGCCCCAGATGCTGTCACCGCCGACCGCGGTGCGGGCTACTTCGCCGGCGACCAAGCGCGTCACTAGGCGAGTGATCGCCGCGCCGACCACGGCGCCCTCTGCGTCTTTCCACGCGGCTTTAGCTTCGAGGTCGACGCCTAGCGCGGCGTCGAGGGGCGCGGGGGCTCCGTCGATGCTGAACTCTGGGATTTCATACTGACCTCGCGCGCGGCCGAGGGCAGGGTAGTTGACCCAGGTGACCAGGCCCTGAGCCGCGAGGCGGTTGGCTTGGGCGTGATCTTGGGGAGGCATGTGGCTGGCGGCCCACGTCAGCGCGAGGCCGATGGGCACCCGCTTGGCGACCTTGGCGGGCACGCGCCCGTAGTTGATCACCACCAAGACCTCGCACGGCACCGGCTGCTTGGCAGGCCCCACGACCTCACTGGGCGGCGCTGGGTCGGGCACGGCTGGGTCGGGCACGGCTGGGTCGGGCGTGGCGGTGTCGGGCGCAGCCGGAGCAGACGTCGGCGCCGGGGTCGCGCTCGGGCTGCTGGAGGCATCCACCTCGACCGCCAGGCTGCTCAGGGCTTCAGGGCCGCGATGCCGTGCGGCATGAACTCCTGTGGAGCTGAGGTGATCGTCGCGATTCGGGCGCAACGTCTCCATTGGGCTCGGAGCTTCAATCGCCGAGAGCAGCCTACGGATGCGTGGGCTACGATAGCTTGACTCGGCCGCGAGGCGCCGCACCGCCGGCGCTAGGCTCGCGTAATTTCCGTACTGTAATGCCTCATCGTAGTAGCGCAGGGCCTGGGTGGCGCGCCCGCTGCGCTCGAAGGCAAAGCCCGCCAAGTAGCTGCCTGGTCCAGTGAGCGCCACGCCCTGGCCCTGGTATTCCTTGAGGTAGCGCTGCATGACCGCCAGGCGGCGCGCCTCGACGCGGGCGCCGTTCAAGTCATGGCGCACCAGGTAGTTCAGCAGGTTCATGGTGTTGATCAGCAGCTTCTCGTAGGCGGGCGCGCGGTATGGGCCAGCGTCGTCGCTGAACAGGTACTTCCCGATCTCGTCGGCGGTGCCGCGGCTGAGGTCGAGCATGTCGACTTGCTTGTCCGCCGTCTCCAGATCCTTGCTGCTCTGCCGGTAGCGGCCTAATTGCTGCAGCACCATGGCGCGATCTAACAGCAAGAGCGCGTTGTCGCCTGACAGGTCATCGGGCTGCTGGGTCGAGTGATCGACCCCCAGCTCCTGGTTGAGCAACGCCAGGGCGAGCTTCGGCTGGCCCGCGTCCAGGGCGCTGCGCGCCTCCTCTGTGCGGCTGGCGTGACCCGCGCAGCCGACGCTCAGCAGGGCCACGCTCAACGCGCCCAAGGCGCTGCGCGCCTGCGCCTGCCAGCCACGCTGGGCGGTGGCCCCGAGACATGACTCGACCCGCAGCTTAGAGCGCTGCGCGCCGACCTTGTGGAGCGAGCGGGGTGAACGCATGAGGCGATAGCCTCAGTTCACCAGCGCTTTGGTGACGGAGGTTTTGTTTTGAAAGATGGTCTCGCTTGTTTCCGCGTCGATGATCTGGAGGAACATGCTGTACTGAACGCGCCGCTCGCCGTCGTTGCGCTCGTCGTTGCTGAACACCTTGCCGGTCACGAAATACCTCACGCCGATTTGCTTGCCCCAGCGCGCGACCTGGCTCTGATCGAAGGCGTCTGAGTACTGGCGGCGCACCTCCTCGATCATCTCGGGCTGGCGCTCACGGCTGATCACGCGCACGTGGCCTGCGTTGATCAGGCGCGACTCGATGTCGCTCATCAGCGACTCAAGCGCGCTGTCGATGTGCTCGCTGGTCTCGTTGCGCAGCGGCAGCACCGCCAGGGTGGGCCTATCCTCAGCCTGCCAGCGCTTGATGGCCGCGCTGGTCTGTAGCACCTGCATGTTGGCGTCGAGCATCTTCTTTAGGTCGCGTCGGTCGAGGCCTGTGCTGAACGCTTCGTCGTCCAAGCCTTCGACCTCTTCCCCGCGGACAGGCCTGGGCCCGCCGCAGCCGCTGCCGGCCACGCCGACCAGCAGCACAGCTCCTGCGCACAGCCACAGCGGGCGCGTGAGCTTGCTGGTTCGTCGTGGCTCCGCTGGGGTCCTGGTGCTCGCCTCGGCGGGGGTTGGCTTGGGTCCAGTCATTTGTGGGTCTCTCCGTCGGGCGTGGGCACCACGAGCGTGTGGCTGCTGCGCTAGCTCAGGTTTGGGCGCAGGGCGGCGCGGGCGCAAGCGCTCAGCGGCCCTGGGCCGCCATCGCCATGGACGCGAGCTAGGTGAACAGGCTGCTTTTTGGGCTGGTTCGGGTTAGGGCTGAGCGCCGCGTCGCGCCAAGGTCTCAGGTCGCGCTGAGCTGTGGCAAGCTGAGGTGGGTTGACGCTGCGGGAGCCGCACGGCTCGGGGTGAACAGGATGACAGTGCAAGCATCGGCTTGGTGGCGGGTTGGGGTGAGGTGTGGTGCCGGGGCATGTGCCCTTGGGCTGAGCCTAGCGGGTTGGACTGGGTGCGGCGGTGATAGCTTCACTCAAGACTCGGCTAGCGGTGGAAACGCGAGCGCCGGAGCGGGCGGCACGGCCGCAGCGGGCAACGGCGGCTCCGGCGGCAGCGCCGCGTCTGCAGGCAGCGGCGCGACCGGTGGCGGTGGGGGAGCGGCCTACACTGCTTGCACGGGTCCAGGGCAGTGCACCCTCGTGCCGACGAACTGTTGCGGCACGTGCGAGACGGATCCGCCGCTGAGCGACTTTTTGGCGATCAACGCCGGGCTCCAACAACAATACCTCGAGGAAACCTGTGCTGGGGTGGGGTGCCCATCTTGCTACTCTCCGCTGCCAGGTCACTACGCGGCGGTGTGCCGCAAAGGTGAGTGCGTCGCCCTGGATATCCGCGAAGATCCAGACTTCACGAGCTGTGATCAGCCCAGCGATTGCACCCTGCGCTGGGGCAGCAGCTGCTGTGAATCCTGCACTCCAGAGCTGAGCAACCTAGTCGCGGTGCGCGTGGGCAAGGTGGAGCGAAACCAGTGTGGGCAGGCGAGTTGCCCCGACTGCGCGACCCCAGAGTACCCCCACGCCGCGCGCGCGGTGTGTGATAACCGGGTGTGTCGCTTGGTCTACGTCGACTGAGGGCCGCCAGCTCCGGGTTACGCGGCGCTTACAAAGCTCAAGCACCCGGCTTTGGCGGCCGGGTGCCCGTGGGGAGCGCGCTCGCCGCGCTGTTCGGCGAGGGCCTGGACGGTGCTAGCGACGAACCGGGATGATCTGAACTCGGCGGTCGTCACCTTCGCCGTCGCTGCGCGTGATCACACCCTCGAACTTGGCGAGCGCGAGGTGCACGACGCGGCGGTCGCGGGGGTTCATCGGTTCGAAGGTGATGATCTTGCCGTCGGTCACCGCCTGCTTGCCCAAGCGCCGCGCCATGGTGGCCAGCGAGTTGTCGCGACGACTGCGGTAGCCCTCGGCGTCCACCAAGATGTGACGCTTCTCGAGCCCGGGGCGGTTGATCACGCGGTTGGTGAGGAACTGCAGCGCGCCTAGGACCTGGCCCTTCTTGCCGATGATGCGCCCTGAGTCCGGGCCGCTGATCTCGAGGTTGATCTCAAGCTCGGAGTCCTCTTTGCCTGGCCGGCGCAGGTGGACTTTGCAGTCCATCTGCATCTTCTCAAGCACATCGCGCAGAAAATCGAGGGCCTGCAGCGCGCGCTCGTCGTCGTGTGGGACGAACTCGTCGTCGCCCTTACGCCGTCGCTTGCGAGCCCGCTTGCGGCGTGGCCCGTCGTCACCGGCGGCGTCGTCACCGGCGGCGTCGTCACCGGCGGCGTCGGGGTCTTCGGGACCCTCTACGCTGTCCGCCGCCTCGGCGTCCTCGCTGTCGGGGCCCTCATCATCAGATTCCCACCCGTCGTCGAGATCGACATCGTCATTCGCTTCGCTCATGCTGGCGCCTTTCCTTGTCAGAAGCAGAGCACTGCTCTGGATGAATCATGGTTGTTGCCCGCCTGAGCGGGGCTTGCGTGTAGGTCGGCTCGCTGCACTTCCGTAGGGTTACAGATATGCGCGAGATCTAAGCCTTCCCCTTACCAAACAGCGCGGCCTCGCTGGCCAGCTTGCCCTTCTTGCCTGCGCCAGCTTCGGTGGTCTTCACGATCTCCGTGGTCGGCTCAGCCGGGCCTGCTGGGGCCGCGGCGAGCTTACGCTTGGCGTGGCGCTCAACGACCTGTTGCTGAGCGATGCCCAGCAGTGAGTTGGTGAACATGTACACGCCTAGGCCGGCGGGGAGGAACAGCATGAAGACCGTGAACATGGCCGGCATGAAGTACATCATCATCTTCTGCTGCGCGGGATCTCCCTGCTGCGGCATCAGCTTCTGCTGCAGGAAGAACACCGCGCCGATCACGAACGGCAGCACGAAATACGGGTCGGGCTCCGACAGATCGGGGAACCACAGAAAGTGGATGTTGTAGAGCTCGACCGCGTGCTGCAGGGTCGTGTACAGCGCGAACCACACGGGCATGGACGCCAGCTGCGGGAGGCAACCCTTGAACGGGTTGACGTTGTGTTTTCGCCACAGCTCCATCTGCGCCAGGCCCTTGGCCTGAGCGTCGTCCTTGTACTTGGCGTTCAGGGCGTCCATCTCGGGCTTGAGCTCCCGCATCTTCATGGAGTTCCTGATCATCGGCACGTTCAGCGGGAACAAGAGTAACCGCGCGGTAATGGTCAAGATGATGATCGCGACACCCCAGTTCGGGATGACTCCATGCACCTTAAACAGGAACGCCACCAAGAGCTTGGCGATCGCCGCGAAGAACCCGAGGTCGATCAGCTCGCTGAACTTGTGCTTGCCTTCACCGGCCGCGGCCAGCAGCGCTGACTCCTTCGGCCCGATGTAGCTGAGCACGCTGTACGTGGCCTTGGCGCCGGGCTGGAGCGTCTGCACCGGGTAGGCCAGCCGCGCGCGGTACATGGCGCCTGCGTGGCTATCGGGCTTGGACTTGTCTGCTGGCCACTTCTCGATCTGCAGCTGGCAAACTGGTTTCTCCGGGGAATCAATCGGGCTGATGCCGTGGGTAAAGTAGAAGTTGGAGACCGCGGCGACCGCGGCCTCACCGCCGACTTGGTGCCAGTCGCCCTCGTTGAGCGGGTTCTTTTGGAACGCCTCGTCTTTGAAATCGTCGGGGTCAAAGTCGGAGGGATGAAGCCGCGTGGCCTCCTCTGCCTGATCGATGCACTCGACGTGGGTCACGAACGGGCTCTGGCGGAACATGTGGCCAGAGACCTCGTCGTCGGTGCGCCACTCGACGCTGTCGACGCTGAGCGCGTGGCGGCGAGCCTCCTTCGCGGTGTTCTCGATGCTGCCGGTGACGCGCAGCTCGTACGGTTGATTGGTGACCTCGATCGTCTTCGTCAACCGGACGCCGTCGGCGTCGTAGCTGAGCTTGCAGGTCTTGCCGTCAGCCTGGGTGATCTGCCAGTCGACGGTGTCCAGATCGAGCTGCCACGGCGGGCCGCCCAGATCGTGGGCGGCGACGTTGCGCCAGTGAAAGCGCAAAGAGCGCCGAAACTCCGCCTGGGCGGTGGCTAGGTCGAGGCCCTTGTCGTGCTTGCGGTACTTGGCGGTGAGCAGCTCGTAGCGCGTGAGCGCGCCGCCGTGTGACGAGATGCTCGCGTGAAACTGAGGCGTCCACAGCTCGCAAAACTGCTCAGGGGCTCGCGTCTTAGGTGCGACGTTGAACTCGCGACCAAGCGGTTGCGGTTCGTGTTTCTTTTCTCCGCTGCATTGAGTGAACGCGAAATAGGTCAACAGACCCATCGCGATCATCAGCAGCAAGCGGGAAGCGCCGCCACGTTCCATTCCCAGGTACTCCGATCGTGCTTTTCTAGGGTGAGGCCGCGATCGTCAAGAACGCGCATCGACAGTCAGGGTTGCTGCTCGGGGGAGACTCAGTCATTCGAGTCCCAGATCCCGGGCCGGCTGCCGCGTCCACTTCGCGCTCACCGGGCTCGGCCTGGTGGCCCGTTGGTGGCTCAGCTTCAGCAGCGGAGCTACCGCGGGGCGGCGGCGGTGGATCGTAGCCCCCCGGGTTGAACGGGTGGCACCGCGACAGCCGTCGCAGGGTGAGCCCAGTACCACGAATCGCGCCGTGGTACTCGATGCATTTCAAGCCGTAGTTCGAGCAAGATGGGTGAAATCGGCAGACATTGCCCAACAGCGGCGACAGCAAGAACTGGTACACCCGAATCAACCAAATCAAGAACTTCGCCGCCATGGGGCAGGGAGTGTGCGGCGTCCGTTTCTGCTTCGCCAGGTCTGCGCGCGAAAACACGCGGGGCGAGCTGCGACCTAGGCTTCCTAGGTTGACTTTGCCCTCGCTGCTGCGTCGTCGTGAGCCTGCCGCGCTCGCTTTTTTAGCATCGAACCGGCTTGGCGCAGCTCTGCCATGACGTCGGCGAGCTTGAGGCCCTGCGGCCCGCACTTCGCGATCACCACTAAATCAACGCCTGTTAGCCAACCCGGAGGCTGGCGCCGAAACGCTTCTCGGACCAGGCGCTTCATACGGTTGCGTTGCACCGCGTTGCCGACTCGCCGAGACACGGTCAACCCGAGACGCGCCGGGAGCTGATCACCACGGGAGAAAAGTACCAGCACAAACCGCTGACTGTGCGCTCGACGACCCGCCTGCTGGCAGCGGCGAAACTCCGCTGGACGCCGCACGCGCCGAACCGCGGGAAAGCGCTGCCGGCCCCGCGGCTCAAGATCCGTGACTGGCATCGCGAGGGGCTCGTGTGTGGGGTCTTGGGACAAGCGCTTTCGCGGCGTGCGCACGGGCTAGACTCACACCCAAGGCGCCTGACACTGCTCCGCGGCCACGCCGCGTGAGCTGACGTGTTCCCACGAAACGTCCCCTAGAGCACCGCGATCACTTTTTGTACGTGGAAACAGACAGGCGCCAACGACCCTTGCGGCGGCGGTTCTTTAGGATCTTGCGGCCGCCGCTGGTCTCGAGGCGTTTGCGGAAACCATGGGTGCGAAGCCGGCTGATGTTGTGCGGCTGAAAGGTGCGCTTCATTGGAGATCTCGTCTATCTGGCGCCTAGCAAATCGGGGGGTATGCAGGCGGTTGCTTTGGTCAGTGCGCTGAGCGGTGGGCCGAGCGCGGTGGCGCGGAACGCGCGCCCCTTAGGGCTAGCGGGGCGGGGAGTGAGCCACGAGCGTCCGCGGCAGTCAAGCCGCGAACTCTACATCGACGTGCGGTGGGCTAGGGTGCTCACCACCCCCGAAGGCCCTGCGCAAAATGGTGATTGTTCACCTAGGCGACGGTCGAGACGCGAACAGGCGCTCGTCCCGAGGGGCGGCGCCTGACGTGCAGGATCGACGTACTGAGCTTGTGCCGCGAGGCGGCGCGCGCTCATGCAAAGGGTCGCGGAGTCGCCAGCGAACTCACTTGGAGTGCGGGGGCATTTTGGCTTCTTTGAACACCACGTGCTGACGCACGACGGGATCGTACTTCTTCTTCTCCATCTTGCCCGCCTGCTTCTTCTTGTTCTTGGTGGTGTAGTAGGTGAAGCCGGTGCCGGCGCTGGAGATTAAGCGGATGTTGTCACGCATAGCGGCCGGGCTCTAACACGCGGCTCTGGCCCGAGCAAGGACCAACTGGGGCGCGCTGGCGGGCGCACATCGTAGGGCGCTGCCGAGCTTAGAGGCGCTGGCTGAGCGCGGCCTGGAGCTCCCGGATATTGCGCGCGTTCTGGCCGAAGTCGGCTTTGCCTACCCGGGACTTGCTGCGGATATGCACCCGAAACCAGCCCTCGCCGTCTGGCAGTACGCGCAAGGTGATGTCGTCCTTGAACCGAAGCAGGCGGGTGGTGCGGATGGCGCATACCTTCGACTCGGCGTGCTCGAACACGCGCCAGCCCTTGAGCGAGCCCATCACGTCCACCGCCGCGTCCACGATGCGCTGCTGGGGCTGGTTGAAGCGCTGCGGCTGGATGTCGGGGTACGCTGGGGTGTCGCCCGTGGCGACGTCGTTCAGGATCGGCCAAAGCACCGCGCAGTCGTGCTACCCCTGCTGTGGGGCGTCAAGCGCTGGGCAGCTCTTGGCCGGCGACCGCTGATGCCGGCCGCCGGGAGCTGTGCACAGGTGGGCGCTCGCCGGGTGGCTGTTGCGCCCGGCCCTTACTCGACGATCTTGAACTCGACTCGGCGGTTCTTGGCGCGACCCGCCTCGGTCTCATTGTCGGCTACTGGCTTGTCGGGACCGAAGCCTTCGGACTGCAGGCGGCTGGCGGCTATGCCTTTGCTGATCAAGTACTGCATGCAGGCCTTGGCGCGATCTTTACTCAGCCTGGTGTTCAGCGCAGCCGAGCCGCGGCTGTCAGTGTGGCCGTGGACCGCGATCTTCAGGTCGTCGCGCGCCTGAAGCAACGCCACCACCTCGTCGAGGATCGGGAAGCTGACCGCCTTGATGCGGCTCTTGCCGGTCTCGAACTGGATCGGCTGGAGCAGCTGGATTTCGTCGGAGCCCTCGATGAACTTGGTCTGCCCGGGGCAGCCGTGCTTTTCAGCGATCTTGTTCTTGAGCCCTGGTTCCGTGGGGCAAGCGTCCTCAGTGTCTGGGATGCCGTCGTTGTCCGCGTCGACCTCGGGGCAACCGTCACTGTCTTGGATGCCGTCCATGTCCTCGGGTTCGTCTGGGCACTTGTCGACGTCATCCATGATGCCATCGCCGTCACGGTCGCTAGGCGCGGGGCAGCCGTCGGTCGGCGCAGGCTGTTTGCCGTCTTCTTTGACCGTTGGACACATGTCGATGTCGTCGGGGTAGCCGTCGCCATCGGTGTCCTTGTCTTGCATTTCGATGTCCGGCGCGTCGCGGTAGCGCCGCGCGACCTGACCTGCGCCGGTGTCCTCGATGGTGGTGTAGGTGCCGATCTGAGCGATGACCCGCACGTCGGGCGAGCCGTAGCCATTGGACAGGCGCGTGCCGCCGCCGCCTTTGAAGTACCAGCGTTGCCGCTGATCGAGGTTCACGCGGATCAGGCCGAGCCACTCTAGATCGGTGTTCTTGCTGGCGAACAGGCTGCTTTCATCCTGCGGGCCTACGTTTCCAACGCCCGTCGTGCCCCACAGCTCACCGCCGAGCAAGAGCTTGCCTTCGCGGAGCGGGAGGTAGACACCGGCCGCGTAGCGAAGCTCGCTGGCCAGGAAGAGCGCGCCGTTTTCGCCGCCGATGCTGCGTTCCGGACGGAAATGTGGGCCGATGTTTCCAGACATGTAGAACGGCCCGAAGTCAAACTCCGCAGACCCGTACAGGTAGCCGGTCACCTGGTCGTCGCTGGCGAATGACTCGGAGTCGCCCACGGGCACCCAGAGCGCGCCACCACCGCCCAAGCGCAGCAGCCCATCGTCTGTCTCAAAGGCGCGGACGCGGCCATCGAGGCGGATGTCATGCAGCGCGACGGGGCGCCGCTCTAGGCCGTTGGCGATACCCAAGCGCTGAGGATCTGCGCCGCCATCTTGGAACACCGCGACGGGGATCGTGATGTTGACGCCTAGTCGCGAGGCGAGCTCGGCGCCGGCTTGTAAATGCGCGATCAGCTGGTGCTGCATCGGGGTCTCGATGTCGCGCTGAGTGCGGGCATCGTCGGTGACCACCGAGCCACGTAGCGGGTTCAGGGTGTAGCCGAGGGCTGCCGCCATATAGATCCGCGTCTTGGGCGACATGTAGGGGCGCCACACGGCGAAGCCGTCGTCCGGCGCACCGCTGATCTGGATGCGGTCGAGGTAGAACGTCGACGACTGGGCGTGTGCCTGGGCGCTACCCAACAGCGAAAAAAGAATAGGGAAGAGAAACGCGAGCAGGCGCCGGGTCTGGATCATTCTGCCTCCGCAGGGCCAGGGGCCCCACTTGGTGCGACGGGTGTGCGCCAACCTATCCGAGCGCTGACGGCTTGAGAATGCCTTTTTGTGTAGTCATTGTGGTGTCCCATCGGCGCTCACCGCAGCTGCCCAGGGTTCTGCCCTCAGAAACGTGCAAACAGCTCCGCAACCCAGAGGTTGCCACGCTCGTCTTTGACCACCCCGATCCCCAGGTCAGTGAAGCTGGGGTGTAGGAGGTTGCCACGGTGGCTCGGGCTGAACCACAGCGCGCGGTGGGCGCGCGCCAGGCTCGGCGCCCGCGCGACATTTTCTCCCGCCAGGCTTGGGCTGAGGCCCGCCTGCTCGATGCGCTGCTTGGGGTCGCCATCGCCCACGTCGTGCGCCAGGCGGTTGGCTGCCCGCATCGCTTCCGCGTGGGCTTTAGCCAAGGCGTCGAGCTGGGCGTTACGGCGCAGCGCGCTCAGGCGGTGCTCGCTGCGCAGGCGATTTACCCAGGTCTGTAGGCGTAGCTCGGGCGGGCCCGAGACCGCTACCTCTCCTGGAGCCGGGCTCAAGTCAGCGCTGCTCGGTGGCGCCATGTCCGCGTAGACCTCGATCTCGAGCAGGGGCCGGGGCCCCGAGCTGATGCTACCCAGGAGTTGGGCGACCCAGCGGCCGGGTTGGTCTGCGTGGAAGCGAGCGCGCACGTGTCGTCCGGAGCGGCTGGTGGTGACGTGCTTTGGCAGTCCGCTCGGTCCCATGACCACCAGTGATAGATCGGTCGTCTCAACGTGGAGCAGCGCCTCAAAGTCGACCCAGGCGCCGCTGCGCACTGCGAGGGCGATCGCCCGCTCTAGATCGGCGAGGGCGTCCGTGGCGACCAGGGCGAGCACCTGCTTCTTACCGTCGCTGATCTGAGAGATCCCGCAGCGTAAGCTGCCATCCGCGGATCCGCGGGCAACCCACGCTCGAACCCGGTCCACGACGTCCTGAGGCTCAAACTGGCTGCCTTCGAGCGTCCAAACCCGCGGCCACACGTAGGCGGAGCCCTGGCTCCTGAACGCGAAGGCCACCTCCGCCATGTCGGGTTCTGGCGCGCCTTGGAGCTGTAGATTGGCCACGTGGTCGGCCACGCGGTGCAGCGCGGCGTCGCCTTGGCCGCAGGCGTCTAGAAAGCGCTGGGTCGCTGGGTCCGGGGCCTTTGACGGGGCTGGGGGCTGCGCGTAGTCTTGCCAGACTAGCGGTAGGGCATACACCGGGACGTCCGGTGGGGTCGCCCTTGCTGCACCTGCATCCGCGGGGAGTTGGAGCAGGTCGGGTGGTAGGGGTGGCTCTAAGGTGCGGCAGCTGCCAAGCTGCAGCGCGAGCGCGCCGCACGCTCCAAGGACGACTAGCAGCGCGCGCCCCACAAGCCTCAGTTCAACACGTAGCGCTCGACGTACTCGGCGAGGGCGATATGATATTTCCGTGGGGCTACTCGCAGCCACTCGGGCCGAAACCGGCCAATGACGTCGAACAGCACGTACTCAGGCAGGTGCCCGTGGGTCGCGAGCTCGCGCAGCTGGCTGCCAGCGTCAACGCCGGGAGCTGCCGCCGCGCTAGGAGCTGCTGCGCTGGCTGCTGCTGCGCTGGGCGCTGCTGCTGCGCCGGGAGCTGCTGCTGCGCCGGGAGCTGCTGCTGCGCCGGGAGCTGCTGCTGTGCCGGGAGTTGCTGGGCTGACAGGCAGCGCGCCGGCTGCAGCTGGCGTTTGCTCGGGCAGGCGCGGCGCGCCGGTGGTCGCCGCCTCAGCTGCGAGCCAGACTTCGTGGCACATCAGCTCTTCACCCATGCTGAGTCGATACGGTGGGTCAAGCCCAAGCATTGTCTTGCGGAAATCAGGTTCATAGCGGACCGCCGCGCGGCAGCGCAGGTACGCTTGAGGGCCTGGCCCTCCACCCACCGAAACTCGGACGGAGCCGTCGAGCCCTACTTCAAGGAAGCTCGGTGGGACCGCGGGCCGCTCTCGCACGTTGAAGTATCGCTTGGCTACCGCCCAGCTGCGCGCGCTGGCTGGATAGGCCGCGAGGGCGAGGGCGAGCTCGCGTTTTGCATGCGGTAAATTACCCTTAGCCGCGAGGATCACGGCCATCAGCCGATGTCCGTCGGGGCTGCGGGGGTCGATGCTGAGCGCACGCTGAGCGCTCTGCAACGCGGCCGCGTCGTCGCCCCGCGCCGCTTGGACCTCACCCAACAAGATCCAGAGCGCGGGCACGTCGGCGTTGGTCGCGCAGAGCTGGGCAAACTGGCTCTCTGCGTTGGCCAAATCACGTCGCCCCAGGGAAGCGTTGGCCGCTTCGATTTGCCGATCTGCGCTGGCGCTGGGCGTGGCCCAGATCAGGCTAAGCTTGCCCCCCGGGTTCGAGACGGCGCGCACCCAGGGATCGGGCTCACCAGGGGCCAGCGGTCCGTACTGCGCCACCCAGTTGGCGGCGGCGGGGTTCGGCAAACCGCCTGTGACGTACAGCAGTCGCGAGGCGCTGATCACCTGATCGACGCGTTGGCGCGCGGCCGCGGCCCGCTCGGACTTGAAGCCTGGGTGGTCGGCGAAGGTGAAGTGGTCGAGGAGCGGATAGACGTGGGGCGCAGGAGTGGTGACGGGCGCTGGCGCGGGGGTGGCGAGCAGGTGTTGTTGTTCCGCGCTGTACTCAGGCAGCCACGCGGGTAAGGAGTTGATTGAGCGCCCAGGCGCGGGGGTGGTGGGGCGCTCTGCTGCTCGCTGCGTGCTGCAGCCCGCGGCCAGGCTCGTGACCGTCAAGGCGAGGGCGGCGCTCACGCCTAGTCTGGTGGCCACGAGGGCCCGGCGTTTTTTGCGCATGGCCGCCACTTAGTAGCACCCCCGCCACGGGGGAACCACTGTGCAGCGGGTGGGCTCAGGCGCGGCGGTCGGCGGGTGAAGTCGACCAATCTGCCTGCGCCTGGTACGTTCAGCGAATCCATGGGCCGCTTCACGACAGCCGCGAAAGTTGGGTTCTTCGCGGCGGTCATGGTCGTGGCCGGCCTGTTGATCTGGCGCTTCGTCAATAAGACAGCCGGGTCCAGGGGTGGCTACACGGTCTACGTGTTGCTCGATGACGCGACGGGCATCGCCAAGTACTCGCAGGTCAAGATCGCCGGCATCCCAGTCGGCAACATCGACGACGTGCGGCTTGAAGGCGCCCGGGCGCGCATCGACATCAAGATGCGCCCAGAGGTCGCGTTGTTCGACGACGCGGCGGTCTCCAAGCAGAGCGCGTCGCTGCTGGGCGAGTACTTCTTGGGGCTGGCTCCTGGCACCGCGGGCAAGCGTCAGCTGGAAGACGGCGATCAGATCAAGAACGTGATCGCGGCGGCCAGCACCGACGACATCCTCAAGGACGTGGGCGACATCGCTAAGAAGGTGAAGATCGTCGCCGACGCGCTGGCCACCACCGTGGGCAGTGAAGAGGGCAAAGGCAACGTCAAAGACACGCTGAAGAACCTGGCGGACGTCACCGACCAGCTAAACAAGACGGTGCGCGAGAACCGCGCCAGCATCCGCAGCATCTTGACCAACGTCGATGGCATCACGTCGCGCGGCGCCCCAGAGGTAGAGGGCATCCTTAAAGATATCCGTACGGTCACTACTGAGGTGCGTAAGCTGACGGCGGTGAGCAACGGCGATGGCAAGGCAGACCCTGGGGAGATTCGCCAAATCATCAGCAAGCTCAATCAGGCCACCACGACCCTCGAGCGCTCGCTGGACAACGTCGAGACGGTCAGCGGCCGCCTAGCTCGCGGCGAGGGTACGCTGGGTCGGCTGAGCAAAGACGAGAAGCTGATCAATGAGATTGAGGGCATCACCGAAGATGTCGGTAATTTCGTCGGGGGGATCAACCGGCTGCAGACCATCGTCGGCCTGCGCACCGACTACCAGTTTTTGTCCGGGACCGTGAAGAGCTACGTCGAGCTGCGGCTCCAGCCGCGGGAAGACAAGTACTACTCGATTGAGATCGTGAACGATCCCAAGGGTTACACGCGGTACGAGCAGGTGGCCGTCGACTCCACCAACCCTAACGATCCGGGCCACTATCGAGAAATCCGTACGGTAACAACCAACGCGTTCCGCTTCTCGTTGCAGTTCGCCCAGCGCTTTGGGCCGGTGACCGGGCGCTTCGGCATCAAAGAGTCGACGGGTGGCGTTGGCTTGGACCTGGCGCTGTTTGATGATCGCTTTGAGCTACGCCAAGACTTGTTTGGGTTCGGCGAGGTGATCCGCCCCCGCTGGCGCATCGGCCTCGGCTACGAGTTCATCACGCGGCTGTGGTTGATGGGCGGCGTCGACGACGTGCTCACGCCAGAGCGCCGCGACTACTTTGTTGGCATGAGCTTGATGTTCAACGACGAAGATCTGAAGAGCATCCTGCCGTTCGCGCCAGCGCCATAGCCGTCGCTGGGTGTTGAGCTGCCCGCTAGGCCATGAGCTGTTACGCCTGGCGGCGGCGCCGCACGCAGGCCAGCCCGAGCAGGCTCAGCCCCAGCCCCAGCACACCCGAGCCACGCTGAGCTGAGCCACGCTGAGCTGAGCCCGGTGTGCTGCAGCCGCAGCCCGAGTCGTCTGCGCTCTCGCCTGCGCCGTCACTTCCGGCGGCGCTCGTGCTGCCAGCAGCACCGGCCGCGGCAGAACCCCCGGCAGCGGCCCCGCCCGTCGCGCTGCCACCGGAGCCCGCCGCGCCGCCGGAGCCCGCCGCGCCGCCAGCGCCCGCCGCGCCGCCGGAGCCTGCTGCGCCG
>CAZKDY010000014.1:9450-172992 GCA_964551615.1 uncultured Polyangiaceae bacterium | reverse complement strand
CCCGAAACCCCGCATCCGCCGCGTTGCTTGATGTCAGTTTCAGAGCCACACCCGAGTAGCCTGGCCTGATTCAGTAGTTGGTCTTGTAGATGTCCAGCGACCTTTACAGCCAAGAAAGCCACCCCTAGATATTGTTGCCCTGCGGCACCGCACGGTGTTCTGACCACGTCAGACCTGTTCGCACCTCGCCCGGCCTATGACACCTAACGCACCGTGTGACCAATGCGGCCGATGCTCGTTGGACCAGACCACGTAAGCGTCGAGCTCAGCCTGCGTCTCGGCCAAGCCAAGCGGCACGACAGTGCGCCTGCAACACTCGTCGTCCAGGAGCGCCAGCAGCGCTCGATGTTGGCGATCACCTTGTGGCTACCCACCGCGGCCCAGAGGAGCTTCGCCGAGAGCGTTGCGTTTCGCGCGCGGTGGAGCCCCGTCGGCCTCGGCAACGGTCGTCCGTGAGAGCCCCGCTGATCCCCGGTGGACCCGGTGGCCACGGCGAAATGGGGCCAGGGGTTTCGGCTGCCGGACTCGGGCGCTATAACCCCCTCGATGCCCCTCGACTACGCTGGCTTTGCGGGCGCTTTCCACGCGCACCAATCACAGAACCCCAATCGCCGCGCGCAGCTCGGCATCGATCGAGATCTCGGACAGCTGCCCGACCCGAGCCTGGCGGCTGCCGCTCAGCGGCTGGCCAGCGCGGCTGAGCTGCTGGCCCAGTGTAAGAGCTTGCCCCGCGGCGCGCTGAGCTTTGACCAATCCCTCGACCTCGACCTCGCCGCACTGACACTCCGTGCGGAAATTAACCGCGACAACCTGACCTGGGGTGGCGGCGCTCGCCTGGAGCGCACGCCCAGCGCCGGCGACGACATCGGCGACGGCCTGTTCACGCTGTTCATCAACGATCCGCGCCACCCAGAGCAGCGCCTCGCGGATATCACAGCGCGGGTGGAGGGGATCCCCGCGTACGTCGAGGCGCTGCTCGGCCGCCTGAAGAACCCGGTCACGCGCTGGGTGAAGATGGATCTGACCAAGGTCGGCGGCCTGGGCGATCTGCTCGACAACTTGGTCGCTTGGAGCCAAACCGAGAAGCTCGGCGGCAGCGACGCATTGATCAGCGCGGTGGCTCAGGCCAAGGTCGCCCTCGAGCGCTACTCGACGCAGCTCGCGGCGCTCAAGTCTTCGCCCGACATCCACATCGGCGACGCCGCCATGCGCCGCGTGATCGCGCTGCGCGGCATCGAGCTCAGCCCCGAGCAGCTAAAGCAGGTGGCGACTGATTTCCTCGCGACAAACAAACAACAGGTCGAAGCGCTGCGCCAGCGCTTGGTGGCCAAGTATGAGCTTAGCGCAGACACCAGCAGCGACCAGCTCCAAGAGTTCTTGGCGCAGCGCTTCAAGACACCGCTGCCCAACCACCAGCTCGAAGACATCCTGACCCGCTACCACGCGGAGCGCCGTAAGATCTTGGCGTTCATCGAGCAGCGCCAGCTGTTCCCCATCCCAGATCAGCAAGACATGCTGATCTTGCGCACCCCTAGCTTCCTTGAGCCGACCATCCCGGCGGGCGCGATGACCTCCCCACCACCTTTCCGTGCGGGAACAAAAACCAGCCTGGTCTACCTCACGCTGAGCGACGAGCTGGTGGCCGAGCACACCGAGCTCTCCATCCCTGGCATGATGATCCACGAGGGGATCCCGGGTCACCACCTGCAGCTCAGCTGGGGCGCGCTGCACCCCTCGCTCATCCGCCGCCACATCGACGCCATGGATCACGCAGAGGGCTGGACCACCATGCTCGAAGACTACATGCTCGACGTCGGCTACGCGGCTGAGCTGGCAGATGAGGTGCGCTTCACGACCAAGCGTGACATCGCGCGCATCGGCGCCCGAGTCGCGATCGATCTGTTCTTTATGTCGGGCGACAAGCAGTACCTGGACGTCGGCGTCGAGTGCGACCTGAGCAGCGACGACCCATTCGTTGCCGCGGGGCATTTACTGTACGCGGTCACCGGCTTCGTCCCCGGGCGGGTGCAGGCTGAGCTCAACTGGTACTCCCAAGAGCGCGGCTACCCGTTGTCTTACCTAGCGGGCAACCACCTGGTCTGGCAGCTCAAGCGCGATCTGGCGGCCGCGCAGCGCGGCAAGCTCGAGGGCAGCGCGCTCGATCGCGAGTTTCACCGCGTGTACCTGGAGTCTGGCAATATGCCCGTGTCCTTTCTGCGGCGCGTGTTTGAGCAGCAAGGGCTCCTCGGCTCCCCATGAGCGCACAGCTGAAGCTGCGCGCCGCGACCGCCGCGGACAGCCAGGTGATCTTTGAGCTGATCAGCGAGCTGGCTGTGTATGAGCACGAGCCAGACGCCGTGCAGACCAGCCCACACATCATTCAAGCTCAGCTCGCGAGCGAGCGCTGCCCCTTCGAGTGCGTCATCGCCGAGCACCAGGGCGCCGCCGTGGGCTTCGCGCTGTTCTTTCAGAATTATTCCACCTGGAAAGGCAAGCCAGGGCTCTACCTAGAGGACCTGTTCGTGCGTGAGAGCGCCCGAAAGCTGGGGGTGGGCAAGGCGCTGCTCAGGCACCTCGGCCGTATCGCTGCTGAGCGTGACTACGCGCGCATGGAGTGGTCGGTGCTCGACTGGAACCGCCTGGCGATCGACTTCTATGAGGCGCTGGGCGCCACCCCCATGCGCGAGTGGACCACCTTTCGCCTGTCCGGCGCCGCGCTCAGCAAGCTCGGCAGCTGAGCAGCTGAGCAGCTGAGCTAGCGCTCACGCGCGCTGCGCTAGCGGCAGTCCGCGAACACCCGCTGCTTGAGCAGCTCCGCCACCCTGCGGTGCCCAGCTGCGTTCCAGTGGATTAAGTCGTCACTGAAGCGCCGATACGGGGCGCACAACACGCTGCTAGCCTCATCCGTATCCTCAGGGCAGCGCAGCAACGGGCCGATGTCGAGGGCAAACGCTACCTCGCCCGCGGCGGGGCGGGTGGTGATCCAGCGGTTTAGCTCCAGGGTCGCGTTGACGCGCGCGTCGGGCACGCCTCGCAGCAAGCCCCAGGGCGGCACCGTGAGCGCGATGACCTCAACCCCCCGCAGAGCGGCCGCCGCGTACATGTAGCTCAGGTTGGCGCGGATCCGCGTGGTACGGCTCATACCCACCGAGCCAGCGCTCAGGTCGTTCACGCCCCCCAAGACGATCAGGTGGGTGTAGGCAGGCGGCTTGCGCCGAGCGCCCACCCCAAACACGTCGTGCATAAAGCGCCAGCGCATGTGCTCGGTGCGCTGCCCGCCGACGCCATAGGCGTCGAAGCGGCTCTCAGGGCACAGCCGCGCCAGGTGCCGCATGTAGAGCCCTCCCCCCACCCGCGTGTCCGTGAGCGAATCGCCGATGGCCGCCACCACATAGGTGTGAGGCTGAGCCCGCTCGTAGGGCCGGCTGCGCTCACAGCGCGGCGTGGTCAGAGCGCTGTAGCCCACGTTCATCGCCTGGGCGCTGGCCGGCAGCGAGGCCACCAGGGCCACCGTCAGCAGCCTCGCCAACCGGTTGCCCGTCGACTCAGGACCTCGCGACGCACCACGCTTCACTCTGCACTAAGTAGCATGTTCGCGCATCGTCGGCCCATTTTACGGCTTAAATCGCTGGTGAGTAGCGCGCCCCCGTTGCCGCGGCGGCCGCCTCAGCAGGGCATGAGAGACGCAGCGACCCACGCCGTCGCTTGGCTTCAAGAACGCCGCTCCAGCGTGGGTTGGTGCGGCCGCTTCTGCCCCAATCAGCGAGCTCGCGGGTTCCAGTTTTGGACTCGGGCGCTAGGTGTCTGTGGTAGCTTCCGCGCGCCTCGCACCGCTAGCCCGGACCCGAGGCACGAACGGCGGCCTTCGCGGCTCGCCATTCCCACAAGGTAACTTGAGTCAGCGCGCCACCTGGCGCGCACTGTTTTCCGCCACGCCCTCCACGGCGTGAGCGCTCACCCACGCTGCAGCGCGCAGCAGATAGCATCCGGAGGATCCCAACCATGGGCGACGCATTCATCATCGACGCAGTTCGTACCCCCCGCGGCCGAGGCAAGGCCGGCAAAGGCGGGCTCAGCCACATCCACCCCCAAGAGCTGCTGGCTCAGACCCTGAACCAAATCGCGCGGCGCACGGATCTCAAGAAAGAGGACGTCAGCGACGTGATCGTCGGCTGCGTGACTCAAGCCAAAGAGCAAGGCGCCTGCGTCGCGCGTAACGCGGTGCTGGCTGCTGGCTGGCCCGACATCGTGACCGGCGTGAGCCTGAACCGCTTCTGCGGCTCAGGCCTGCAGGCCGTGAACTTCGCCGCGATGGGCGTGATGAGCGGTCAGCAAGACCTGGTGGTCGGCGGCGGCGTCGAGAGCATGAGCCGCGTCCCCATGGGCAGCGACGACGCGATGCTCGATGGCCACAACCTCCAGCTGCGCGAGCGTGTATTTCAGGTTCCGCAGGGCATCAGCGCTGACTTGATCGCGACCATCGACGGCGTGACCCGTGAGCAGGTGGACCAGTTCGCCGCTGAGAGCCAAGCCAAGGCGGCCGCGGCCATCGCCGACAAGCGCTTCGCCAAGAGCCTGTTCACCGTCAAGAACGCAGACGGCACCGACGCCCTCGACCACGACGAGCACCCCCGCGCCGGCACCACGGCAGAGAGCCTGGCGGCGCTGCAGGCCTCGTTCGTGATGATGGGCCAAGCCACCATGGGCCCGAACGGCGAGACCCTCGACCAGATGGCGCTCAAGCGTTACCCCGAGGTAAAAGAAATCAACCACGTCCACCACGCCGGCAACTCGAGCGGCATCGTCGACGGCGCGGCGGCCGTGCTGTTGGCCAGCGAAGGCTACGCTAAGCAGCACGGCCTCAAGCCCCGCGCGCGGATCCGCGCCATGGCGACCGCAGGCGCCGAGCCCATCATCATGCTCACCGCGCCCACCCCCGCGTCCGAGCGCGCCCTGAAGAAGGCCGGCATGCAGGTCAGCGACATCGATCTGTGGGAGATCAACGAAGCCTTCGCCGTCGTCCCGCTCAACACCATCCGGCGCCTCGGCATCGACCCCGCCAAGGTCAACGTCAACGGCGGCGCCATCGCCCTCGGCCACCCCCTCGGCGCCACCGGCGCCTGCCTGCTCGGCACGGCGCTCGATGAGCTCGAGCGCAGCGGCAAGGCCACCGCGCTGATCACCCTGTGCATCGGCGGCGGCATGGGCATCGCCACCATCATCGAGCGCGTGTAGCGCCCACACAGCCCCACGCAGCGACGCCGCTTGGCGACGCGCCCGCGCTGCCTGACCCCGAGGCGCCCTGGTCTAGTCACCAGCGGCGCCTCGAGTTTTTCCTGGGGGTGGAGCGATTCAGGCCACCCGTGCCGCGCTGGGGTGCAACACAAAGCTCTGGGAAGTCCATGGCTTACCGCGCTCAGGCAGACAATCCGCGCCGTCAGCACTGGCGCCGATCCGCGCCCGACTTACGCTGAAGGTGTCGGCGACTTCGGAGACAGCCGTGTCCAGACACGTCGCCCCATCCCACCCAAAGCCCCATGTGGCGCCGCCAAGCCCTCCAACGCAGCGCCATGTGGCCCGAAGTCGCCGACTCCTTTTGTGGAGCCACTGAGCGCTGAGCCACTCGGGGCTCAGTCCCAAGACCCCCACTCAAACCAAACGAGAACAACACCATGATTGATCGCGTGCGAGCCGCTTGGAGATTCTTCATGGATCCCCGCGCTTCCTTGGCAATCAAGCTGATGTTCCTGGCCGCCGTCGGCTACGTGGTGTGGCCGCTTGATTTAATCCCCGACGTGCCGATCTTCGGCTGGTTTGATGACATTGGGCTGTTCGGCATCGCCACCGCGTTCTTGCTGTCAGCCATTCACCCTTACCGCACGGATAACGCAGTCGGTGTTGAGCCTGGGGCGCAGCCGCGCGAAGTCCGACCACAGCCAGAGCAACACCAGGGCGCGCCGAGCAGCCAGGGTCAGCCACAGCACACCCACGCACCCGACGCTCAACCACACAACGCTCAGCGCGTGGAGCGGCCCATCGTCACCGAGGTGTGGAGCGGGCGCGCCCCCAGGGGCGGCCATTTCGATCACCTGCGCGGCCCCAATTACCTTGTAGAAACTGAAGGCCGCGACCAGAGCTAGAGGGCGCGTGCACGAGCCGCGGCTCAAGTCGCAGGTCAAATCGAGTAGCTCGGCGCCGCGCTGCGCTTCACCGGTTCGCTGAGCAGCGCCAGGAACGCGCCAAGGGCTGGCGCCTCGCGCTTGCCCGCGGCCTGCACCAAGTGCAGGTCGCGCCGGATCGGCTCGCCCACCATCAGCAGCTCGGTGAGCCGCCCGCTCTGAAGCTCTGCCTGCACCGCCAGGCGCGACATCAACGCGACGCCCAACCCGGCCGCCACCGCTTGCTTGATGGCCTCACTGCTGCCGAGGCTCATGCTGGGAGCGAACGGGATCCCGCGCTGCTGAAACGCGGCCTCGATCACCGCGCGGGTCCCGGAGCCGGGCTCGCGAGCGATCAGCTGGAGCGCCCCCATGGCTGCGCTGTCGATGGGGCCTTGCCCAGCGCGCGGGTCCCCGGGCGCGGTGACCATCACCATCGCGTCGTGGCCAAACACGCGGGTGTTCAGGGCGCGCGAGCTCGCCAGGCCCTCGGTCAGCCCAATATCCACGCGGTCTTCGAGGACCATGCGCTGCACCGCCTCGGTGTTCCCGATCTCTAGGCGCAGCTCAATGCCCGGGTGGAGGCGGTGGTATTGGCCGAACACATCCGGGACGAGGTAGTTGCCGATGGTGGTGCTGGCGCCAACAGCCAGCTGCCCCGAGCTCACCCCGAGCAGCGCTTGCAGCTCAGCCTGCAGGCTCTGCTCTTGGGCAAATATCTGCGACGAGTAGCGCAGCACCAGCCGACCCGCTTGGGTCAGGCGGACACCCCGCGCGCCGCGGTCGAACAGCGCGACGCCTAGGCTCTGCTCGAACTCGATCAGCTGCTTGGAGATCGCCGGCTGACTCACCCGCAGACGACCCGCCGCGCGCGTCACGGAGCCCTCTAGCGCGACGGCATGAAACACCCGCAGCTGATTCAGGTTCACGGCCCATGATATAACTTTTCATCATGCAGACCATGAGAATTATGTCTTTTCATTATCTCAACGCGGGAGCCAAGGTTGGTGCATGGCAACCAGCTTTCCCGTGGTGATCACCGCAAACCTGACGGCTACCGGCGCCCCGACCTACTTGGCTGACGCAGGCTGGTGCCCGCAGCTCGCCAAAGCCCGGTTGATCAACGAGCCCGCTCTGCTCGAGCAGCTCTTGGCCGAGGCCCACTCTCAGCAGTTCACCGTGTGCGACCCCTACAGCTTCTCGGTTCGTGAGGACGCCGGCACGCCCATCGCCACCACCGCTCGTGAGCGGATCCGCAGCAGCGGCCCCACCGTGGGCCTAGCCCGAGCCAGCTGAGGGCCACCGCGATGTACCAGTACGACAGCATCGACCAGCGCATCGTCGACGAGCGGGCCCAGCAGTTCCGCGGTCAAGTCGCGCGCCGGCTCGCCGGCGACATCACCGAGGACGAGTTCAAGCCGCTGCGTCTCCAAAATGGCCTCTACATGCAGCTGCACGCGTACATGCTGCGGGTGGCTGTTCCGTATGGATTGCTCTCAAGCAAGCAGCTGCGAGCCCTGGCCCAGATCGCGCGCAACTACGACCACGGGTACGGGCACCTCAGCACGCGCCAGAACATGCAGTTTAACTGGCCAAAGCTGCAAGACGTCCCGAACATCTTGCGTGAGCTGGCGAGCGTGCAGATGCACTCCATCCAGACCAGCGGCAACTGCATTCGAAACACCACGTCGGACGCCTACGCGGGGGTCGCGCGCGACGAGATCGAAGACCCACGACCGTGGTGCGAGGTGATCCGCCAGTGGTCTACTTTTCATCCGGAATTTGCGTTCCTGCCGCGCAAGTTCAAGATCGCCGTCACCGGCGCGCCACAAGAAGACCGCGCGGCGGTACGCTTCAACGATATCGGCCTGCGCATCGTGGAAGGGCCCAGCGGCGAGCGCGGGTTTGAGGTGATCGTAGGCGGTGGCCTGGGGCGGACGCCGTTCGTTGGCAAGGTGATCCGGGAGTTCTTACCGCGGCAGTACCTGTTCAGCTACTTGGAGGCCATCTTGCGCGTGTACAACACGTACGGTCGCCGAGACAACAAGTTCAAGGCGCGTATTAAGATCCTCGTGGATGCACTTGGACCGGAGTTTACGCGCTTAGTGGAGGCAGAGTGGGCGCAGCTCAAAGGCACCAGCGTCGAGCTCACTGAGGCTGAATTACAGCGCGTTAGCGCCTTCTTCACGCCAGCGCACTACGCCGCGTTGCCTGCCAGCGACACCTACGTCGCAGCGCTCAAGCTCGGAAAAAACCGGGCATTGGGGGGGTGGGTCAGCAACAACGTGACCGCCCACAAAGTGCCAGGATACAGCATCGTCACCATCAGCGTGAAGGCCCCCGGGGCGCCGCCGGGGGACATCAGCGACGCTCAGATGGACGGGGTGGCTGAGCTCGCCGATCGCTTCAGCCAAGGCCGCGTGGTGATCACGCACATGCAGAACCTGGTGCTGCCTGACGTGCAAAGCGGATGCCTCGAGGCCTTGTGGAGCGAGCTGACCGCGCTTGGCTTGGGCACCGCCAACGCTGGCAAGCTGACCGACATGATTTGTTGCCCGGGCCTCGACTACTGCACCCTGGCCAACGCGACCTCCATCCCCATCGCAGAGGCCCTCGGCAGGCGCTTCGATGATCTCGACTACCTCAACGACGTAGGCGAGGTGAGCATCAAGATGAGCGGCTGCATCAACGCCTGTGGACATCACCACATCGGCAACATCGGCATCCTAGGCATCGACAAGCGCGGTGAAGAGTTCTACCAGCTGATGCTCGGCGGTGCCCCGGGGAACGACGCGAGCCTTGGGCGCATCTTGGGCCCGGCCTTCGCGAAGCACGAGATCGTAGAAGCGGTCGCCCGCGTCTTGGATTGCTACCTAGAGCAGCGCGAGTCGATCGACGAGCAGTTCATTCAGACCTATCGGCGCGTGGGCGCCGAACCGTTCAAGGAAGCGGCCTATGCAGATCATCAAAGATAGAGCGATCGTCAGCGATGCCTGGCTGCACCTCACAGACGACGACGCCCTCCCCGCCGACGGCGACGTCAGCGTGAGCTTGGCGCGCTTGAAGCGCGATGAGGCAGCGCTGCGAGGGCGCAGCGGGGCGCTGGGCGTGCGGCTGACCAGCGACCAACACGCGAGCGATCTGGCGGAGCAGGTCAGCTACCTCGCGCTGATTTGCGTTGAGTTTCCAAAGTTTACTGACGGACGCGGCTACACGATCGGGCGACTATTGCGAGATCGCTACGAGTACCGGGGTGAGCTGCGCGCCGTGGGCCAGGTGCTGCAGGACCAGCTGTTTTACATGGCGCGCTGTGGCTACGACAGCTTCCAGCTGGCGCCTGGCAAGAGCCTAGACAAAGCGCTCAGCGCGTTCGCAGACTTCAGCGTGACCTACCAGGCCGCGGCTGATGAACCTCAGCCTGTGTTCCGCAGGGCAGCGCGTTAGACCACGTGGCTTGGGCGCGAGCGCCCAAGCCGTCGCGGCCCGCGGCCTACTCGATGACCGGCGGGAGCACGCCCTTCAGACGCGCTGCCTCACAGCCACGCTCCACGCCCGTGTCACCGTCCTCAGTCTTGACGACCTTGAACTCCACGCGGCGGTTCTTCTCCCAAGCCGCCGCGTTGCGCGCGGGATCAAGCGGGCAGTACTCGCCGTAGCCCTGGCTGACCAAGCGCTTGCGCTCCACGCCGCGCGAGACGACCGCCTCGAGCACCGCTCGCGCTCGGTCGCGGGTGAGCTTGAGGTTGTAGGCGTCGCTAGAGCGCTCGTCGGCGTGACCCGCGACCTCGATGGCGAGGAACTCCGGGTGCCCCTTCAAGGTCGAGGCGACGGCGTCGAGGATCGGGTTCGACTCCGGGAGGATCTCTGCGCTGCCGGTCTTGAACTGCACTTTGTCGAGGATCATGATCTCGCTGCCCTCGATCAACACTCGACCCTTGTCTGGGCAGCCATCCTCATCCTCGTGACCGTTGTACGTCTCGGGCTCGTTGGGGCACTTGTCGACGACGTCCGGGATCTGATCGTGGTCGTTGTCCGGATCGGGGCAGCCGTCCTCGTCATCCCAGCCGTCAATGTCCTCTGGATCGAGGGGGCACTGATCGTCGACGTCTAGGATGCCGTCCTTGTCGTTGTCGGGATCGGGGCAGCCGTCCGCGTCTTCGAAGCCATCGCGGTCTTCCGGATCGTCGGGGCACTTGTCGCGAGAATCGAGGATGCCGTCGCCGTCGCGATCGCCGTCGTTGCCCTCAGGGCAGCCATCTTCGTCCTCATCGCCGTCGCGGTCTTCCGGGACGTTGGGACAGCGGTCATCCACGTCCAGGATCCCGTCGTTGTCGTTGTCAGGATCTGGACAGCCATCCCCATCCTGGAAATTGTCAAAGTCTTCGGGGTCGTCGGGGCACTGATCTTGGTCGTCCTTGTAGCCGTCGCCGTCGCGATCGCCGATGGACGGCTCGAAGACGAAGCCCATCACCATGCGCAAATCGGCGGCCTCAAAACCTGTGGAGTAGGCGCGGCTGCCGCCGCCCAGCATGAGGTAGCTGTTGCGTTCGACGAACAGCTTGATGCCCCCGAGGTACTCTTGTGAGAGCTTTTGCTTGCTAGCTGAATTTCCGCCCAGCAAATAGCTGGCGTAGGTCTCAGCCACCAGGTCGAGTGGGTCGAGCACCCTCCACGAGATGCCGAGGTTGGCCGTCGCCAAGTTGGAGTATTCGAACTCCCCCTCAGCCAGCTGGTCCTGACCCGTCCCGTCCTTTTGAAATTTCGGGTTCTTCCCCGTGTGACCGCGGTAGCCGACGTTCACCGCGACCTTAAAGCGACGCGAGGCACCGAACTGGTTCTCGACAGCGAGCTGAGGCCAGTACCAAACCCCCGGATCGGCAGCGAGGTCCTTTTGAGCGTCTGCCATGGGGATACCCGCTTGGGCGAGCACCGCCACGCCGATCCCCTTGTCGACGCGGGTCAGGCGCAACTTGCCGTGCAGCGATAAGGTCGAGATCTTCTGAACGTTGAAGTCTTTGGTGTTGTAGCGCCCCCCGGTTGGGCCAATCTGGAACGCTTGACCCGCGTTGTCCCCAGCGCTGCCGGTCATCAACACGACCGGGACGGCGAGCCCCACAACGGCGGCGTTCGCGATGCCGTAGTTGAAGCCGAACGTGCCCTGAAACGAGTCCTCGACCAACGCCGGCACGCCTGTCCCGGAGAGGCTCACGTCGGTTGAATCCGCGGGGACACCGTCGTCTCGAGTCCGCATCAAGTTGCGACCGTAGTCGAGCACCAGCCCGAAGCTGATGTCGTTGGCCCCGATGATGTCCGTCCCGTTGGTGGAGAAGAAGCCCTTGGAGTCGATGGCTGGGCGGAACAGGTGGGTGTCCATGCCGTCGCCGTTGGCCTCGCCGACCCGGGTGTCACTCACCTCCTGCGCGTGGCTAACCGAGGCGACGCCGAAGGCAGCGGCGAAGCAGCCAACCGCGACCAAGCTCTGAGTTGAGATCTGCCCTAAACGCCGTACGCGCCGAGGCTGGCTCGTTGGTTGGTTCCCGACTTGATTCGCCATTTCGCTCTCCTTGAGGCCGCGGGCATCACCCAGGTTGGTGGTGCCCACGCCGCTCGATTCACACACGTTCCCGCCTGGACACGGGCGAACAACCAGCGTTGCGCTGGGGCCTAGACCCAAGCCACCCAACTGGTATTGACCAGAGGTTAGCCTCAACCGAAAGCGGTCACAGGCTGGCGGACGCTAGCACTCCCGAATTTCGTAAGTCAACGAAGCTGCCGGGCCAAACCGAGCCCCGAGGACACGCAAATCCCGGCAAAGCCACGGCGGCGAGCCCGGGCTGAGCGGCGCGGCCTCGGCCGCGGCGACTTGGGGTATAAACACCCGGTGTCTCGTCCCGCGCGTCCACCGCTCATCAGGCCAATCGTGGTCGCTCCAGGTGCCCGGACTTTTCCGCAACGTATTGCCAGCTGGGGCGCGTGGTGCGCGCTGCTAGTCGTCAGCTTGTGGGCCTCGCCGCTGGCTGCCCAAGGTCAGCCCACGTTGTCTGGGCGCTGGTCAGCCAGCGCGATGAGCACGCAGTGGCGAATTGGCGAGTGGGGTAGTCAGTGTGGCCCAAGGCCTGGGGGTGGTGGCGCCGCGGGCGGCAGCGTCTCGATCAAGCAAATGGGCAGCGAGCTGACCATCCACGGCGGCACTCGAAGCTATCAAACCACCCAGTGCTGGGAGCAGTTCCCAGGCCTCGCACCCCGCTCCCACTCGGGGGGCAAGCGCGGCTGGCGAACCACCTGCAAGACCGGCGCGAATGACCCGCGCCAAGCGACGGTGATCACGACGCTCAGCGCGACGGACGACGCCATCAGCTTCGATGAGACCGGACAATACCAGTTCGTGATCAGCGGCGCGAACTGCACCGCGAGCGTGCGGCGCACCCAGTCGTTCCGCTTGATTCAGCGCGAGGGCGAGGCGCCTCCCGCGGCTAAGCCGAGCGCCGCGCCTTCGGCGGCACCAGCGCCGAGCGCCGTGCCCACCCCCAAACCTGCTAACCGCTGCGCGGAGCCTGGCGAAGTTGCACGCCTTGAAGTGCGCCCCGGACGCAAGCTGATTCAACCGGGAGAAGAGTTCGCGTTTCGTGCCAGCGTGGTGGACGCGGCAGGCTGCCCGACGGGGCAATCGCCGCGCTGGAGTGTCCCCGAGGGTTCGCAGGTGAGCTCGCTCGGCGGAGGTAAAATCCGCGTGGATAAATCTGCCGGCGAGGGCGACGTGAAGCTCACGGCGAGCATCGCCGGGCGCAGCGTAGAGGTGGTGCTCGAGGTCGCGTCCAAAGAGCGCTATGAGGCGCTGCTCGCGGCGGGTGACTTTGACGAGACAGGAGAAAAGGGCGAGGCCATCGCCGTCTTGGCATCCGGCGCGGTGGGCAGCAAAGAGGTCAGCGCCGCGGCCAAGGGCGGGCCCCGCTGGGGACTGCTGATCGCCATCGGCGGCGTGGCAGCGCTGCTGCTTGGGGGTGGTCTGGTCTTCGCCCTACGCGGTCGCAAGGCTAGCTCAGAGCCGGCTGAGTCAGAGCTGGCTAGCTCAGAGCAGGCTGGCTCAGAGCAGGCTGGCGAGGCTCAGGCTGGCGTCGAGGTCGCCGGGGCTCAGCCACCGCGCCCGGCCTGGCAAGGACAGACCGTGGTCATCCCGGACGCGCCACCGCCCCCCGCGCCAGCGCCGCCGCGCAAGACGATCTGCCCCACCTGCGGCACCATCTACCAGGGCGACGCGCAGTTTTGCGGAAACGACCAAACCCAGCTGCTCCCCATGAACTAGCTGCGTACGGCCCTGGCGCGCGGTGGCAGCCCCCCAAAAGCAAAACGGACGGCGCGCTGTGCACCGTCCGCTTCGGTGAGCCCACCCCGCGGCGGCTCAACCGTTCTAGCAGTCTCAGTTCACGGTCTGGCAGCCACAGCCGCAAGCGTCAGAGAAGAACGCGGAGTCACCATCGCACGCGAAGCGGATGCGCATGCACTCTTCCAAGCTGCGCCCGACGTAGCGCTTGCTGGGATCGGCGTCGAAGTCACACGCTGGCGCTTCCGCACGGCACATGCCATCCTCGAACGCGCCTCTGGCCTCCCCCGTCTCGCCCGCCTGCCCGCGCACCAAGTGCTCAAAATCGCACAAGCTCGCGAAGTCCTTGGGGTAGTCAGCCCAGGCTGGCTGACCACAGACCGGAGCGTCGTCGTTGCACGGCTTGGTGTTCAGCTCCTGGCAAGTCCCCTTGTTGATGCCGCTCATCGTCGCCGGGAAGCTCGCCACGAAGTCTTGCGCCGCGGCGTAGTCACCGGCGGCGAAATTCTTGGCGTACACGCGGTCGTCGTTGGTCACTAGCTCAGCGCAGGTCGGCTGCGCCACACACAGCGCTGGGCACGGGGTGGTGATGCACTGCACCTGGACGCAAGCCTCATCCGCGGCGCAGTCTAGATCAGAACCACACCCGAGGTCGTCGCAGTGCGCCGTGACGCTGTACGCGGCTCGACCGCGCACAGCTTGAGGATAAATGGGCGTGATCCAGACGAAGTAGGTATCCGTACGGTCAAACTTCGTCGAGACCTCTACGTCGGCGTCGTCGTAAGCGTAGTCCCAGTCGGTGATGTTGCCTTGGGCGTCCGTCACGAACAAAATGGCCCCGAGGCGATCGGCCCAGCTCGAGTCGAGGGCGAAGGTGGTGCTCTGACCTGCGGTGCCCTGGAAGGCGTACACGTGGCGCGCGTGATTGCGGCGTACTGAGTTGGCGACCACGTTCGAGCCACAGTCGAACTTGGGGTAGTAAAAGTCCCAACCGCCTGCGTTGCGGGCCTCCTCGACGCTGGCGCGCGTCGGCTCGCCGACGTAGGGCGCTTCATCCGAAGCAGCAGAACAACCGAAGGTGGTGACGGCGAGGCAACAGCCAAGCAAGGCAGAGGCGAGTTTCATGATGTTTTCAGTTCTCCTTGAGAGCCCGGATGGTGTGCTGGGCTCTAGGGTGCCGCCGCCGTGGGATGTTCAGCCACACGGTCGGATTGCACCCGACATGTAGGCGGCGTGGGTAGCTCCCCCACGCACCCTGGTCAACTGACAAATGCGACCCAGCCCACCCCGGCCGCCACCAAACAAGCGCCTACCAACTCCTCGACTCCTGAGTGAGTTCCGGCACTTAAGCTGCGGCGCACAGCCGCTGGCGAAGCCGAACTTGTTTGCTGAGCGCGAGCGCTAACACCAAGCCGCGTAGGCTTAGCCGGCGCTTGCTGGCGTCCACCCAACCTTGAGCTTGAAGCAGCCTCAGCACGCGCAGCGTCTCGCCGATGGGCAGCCGGGCGTGGCGGGCGACGTCACACACCCGCACGTGAGCGGCTGCGGGGCTTAGGTCGAGGAGCGCGAGCAAGATGCAGGTTTCAGTGGTCTTCATGGGGACGTTGTCCCACGACTACTGAAAGCATGCCCAGTCTACGGCTGACATTATCTGTCAGCCCTAAGAGGCAGCGACGCTAGGCTAGGTCTAGCATGCGCTGCTCAGCTCCTTGCCCCGCGGCATACGCTTGGCTGAGGCGCTGGGCTAGGCGGGTCAGGCGCTCTTCCTTGCGGATCTCGCTGAGCGCGATGTCCAGCGCCCGCGGGTCAGCCACCATCACGCACAGCCTGCGCGCGCGGGTGACCGCCGTGTAGACCAGGTTACGCGACAGCATGACGAAGTGCGTGGTGAGCAGCGGGATCACCACGGCGGGGTACTCGCTGCCCTGGCTCTTGTGGATGCTGCAGGCGTACGCCAACACCAGGTTCTCGAGCTCTCCGAGCGTGTAGGCAGGTACCTCGCGGTCCTCAAAGCGCACCTTGAGTTGCTTGCGCTCGACGTCGACCTCGGAGACGCGGCCGATGTCGCCGTTGAACACCTCGCGCTCGTAGTCGTTCTTGGTCTGCATGACCTTGTCACCGACTCGAAACAGCTGGCCGCCGCGCTCCAGGCTGGCGCCGCGAGGGTTCATGCGCGCTTGCAGCACCGCGTTGAGCGCCAACGTGCCAGCCGGACCCCGGTGCATCGGCGTCAGCACCTGAATGTCCGTCATCGGGTCCAGACCAAAGCGCGCCGGGATGCGCTCGGTGACCAGCGCCCGCACGGTGTCCGCCGCCTTCTCTGGATCTTTCCGTGGGATAATAAAAAAATCAGCGTCCGCGGCTTCAGGGTCCGCCGACTCCGGGCGCTCACCGCGGTAGATGCGGTGCGCGTTCTGCACGATGCGGCTCTGCTCCGCTTGGCGGAACACCTCGTTCAGGCGCACGGTGGGCAGCGCTTTGGATTCGATCAGATCTCGCAGCACCGCGCCGGGCCCGACGCTCGGCAGCTGATCGGCGTCTCCCACGATGACCAAGCGCGCGGCCGGCGGCAGGGCCGCGAGCAGCGCCTCAGCCAACAGCAAGTCGATCATGGAGGCCTCATCGACGATCAGCGCGCCGACCTCGAGCGGCGTCTCCGCGTCGCGCTGGAAGCCGCCCTGCCGCGGATCGAACTCGAGCAGCCGGTGGATGGTGCTAGCTTCCTTCCCGGTGGCTTCAAACAAGCGCTTCGCGGCGCGCCCCGTCGGCGCGGCCAGGCGCACGCTGAGCTCTGCACCTAAAAAGACGCTCAATATCGCGCGGATAATCGTGGTCTTACCCACCCCCGGCCCGCCTGTGATGACCAACACTTTGCGCTCAGCTGCTAGCTCGACGGCGCTGCGCTGCATTTCTGCCAGGCGAAGATCGAGGCGCTGCTCGAACAGGCTGATGTGGTGCTCCAACCCGGTCAGCGGCTGCCCAGGGCTCTCAAGCAGATCCGCGAGGTAGCTGGTGACGTTGCGCTCCGCCTCGTGATAGCGGCGCAGGAACACCAGGCCGTCTTCAATCACCACCCGCCCAGCTGCCCACAGCACGTCCACCGCTGCCTCCACGTGGTCTTCGCCGACCTCCAGCATCTGGGCCGAGCGCAAGACCAAGTCAGCTCGCGGGCACATCACGTGACCCGAGTCGGCGAGCTGCATCAGCTCATGCAGCACGCCCGCCTGCGCGCGCTCGGGGTGATCTCCAGCGATGCCTAACGAGCGAGCTATCTTGTCCGCTGTGCGAAAGCCCACGCCGCGCACCTCGATGGCCAGCCGATACGGGCTCTGCTGGACGACGTTGGCGGCGCGCTCGCCGTAGCGCTCAACTATCCGCGCGGCAAGCGTCGGGCTAGCGCCGTGGGTCTGCAACAGCAACAGCACGGTGCTGTGCTGCTTTTGTGCGCTCCAGGCTTTGTAGATCTCAGCAGCGCGCTTCTTGCCGAGGCCTGCCACCTGCCGCAGGCGCTCGGGCTCTTCATCCAAGACGCGCAGCGTCTCCAAGCCAAAGCTCTCGACGATGCGCTTGGCAAAGCCTGCGCCGATCCCTTGAATGAAGCCGGACGCCAAGTAGCGCTCGATGCCCGCCAGGCTCTCAGGCAAGATCGGCACCAGCGTGTTGGCCTTGAACTGCGGCCCGCGCCGCGGGTCGACGGAGGCCTCGCCCGTCACGCGCACGCTGGTCCCCACCCCGATGGGTGGCATCACCCCCACCACGGTGAGCGCGCCGTGGCCCTTAACTCCTCGCAAGCGCAGGACTCGAAAGCCCGTCTCTTCGTTCTCGAAGATGACGTGCTGCACCTCTCCGGTTACGGTTTGCGCCACGCTGCCGCTTTGTATAGCGCAATCTCGCGTGTTTAGCGCGGGGTGGGCAAGCCGCCCTCAAGCTGGTCTATGCTACGCGGTCATGGAGCCGTACTGTTCAATCAGGCGTGGCTCACTCCGCTTTTTAGCTTGGGGGTGTTGGGCTGGCTGCGTGACGTTCGGCTGCAAAGAGTCCGACGCGACGTCGGCGAGCGCGACTGCCAGCGCTGCCCTAACCCAGCTCGCTGCTCCCAGCTCAGCGGCGCTCGCAGCGAGCGGCGAGGCGCCGCCTGTTGTAGCGCCGCCTGCGCCTGCCCTGACAGGGCCCGCGGCTGACGTGCCCAAGGGTGCCAAGGCGTGTGGAGCGCTGCGTTGCGTGGAGTACCCCAGCGCGCGCCTGGCTTTCCGTGAGGTGTTACGCGGCGAGCCGCGCGTGATCGGCGTCGGCGAGGCCCACGCGCTCAAGGGCACCGAGGGCGTCAAGTCGGGCGCGGCGCGGTTCACCGACGAGCTGCTGCCCGAACTCAAAGGCAAGGCCTCTGATCTCTTGCTAGAGCTGTGGTTCCCTGACCCTAAATGCCGCAAGGAAACCATTGCACAGGTCAGAAAGCAGCAAGAGGTGGTCACTAAGAAGCAAGCCACCGCCAACAAGAATGAGTACGTCGAGCTAGGCAACGCCGCCAAGAAGCTCGGTATCACGCCACGCACCCTGCACCCCAGCTGCGAAGATCTGGAGGCCATCACTCAGGCCGGCGCGGCTGACATCGGCCTGATGCTTGAGACCGTGGCGAAGCACACCGAGCGCGACATCGCGGGCCTGCTCAAGCGCCAAGGTGATAAACCGAGGCTCATCCTCGCCTACGGGGGGGCGATGCACAACGACCCGCACCCCCGCGCGGGAGCCGAGACCTGGAGCTTTGGCGTGCGGGTAAAAGAGCACACCCAGTACGTCGCCCTGGATCTGATCGTCCCCGAGTACATCAAGGACTCTGCCGCGTGGAAGAGCATGCCTTGGTACGACACCTACGCGGCGCGCGAGGCCGAGCCACATGGCGCGCTGTTGTACGAGCCGCGGCCGGGCGAGTTTGTGCTGATCTTTCCCAAAGCTCCGACCAAGCACGAGTAACATGGGACCATCGCGCGCTGGCTCAGCCCCCCCCGCCTCCGCGGCGCTACCGGGGCAGGTGCGCAGCACTTCGCGGACTTGGCTGCTCACGGCGTTGGTGTTCGTCATCGCCGCGCTGGGCATGGGGACCGCCTCGCTAGAGGTCGTACGCAGCGACCAGCAGCACGCCGTAGACAGCGCCCAGCTGACAGCGACGCTGTCGGCGGGCACCCTTGAGAACTACGTGCGCGCCCGCTCGTTGGCCGCCGAGGTGGTGCGGCGGGGCATCCAGGACGGGACGCTGAAGGGCGAGGCTCAGTTCTTACAGGGGACCCGCCACATCCGAGAGCAGTTCGGCGGCTACTTCGCGATCAACTTCGTCGATGACCGCGGCGTCATCCGCTTGGCGAGCGCCAAGGACACAAGCCGCTCCGTCAAAGGCAAGAGCATCCTGGACCACTCTGAGGCCGCCCCCGTCTTGCGCGCGGTGATGCGAGATCGCCGGCCGCGAGCCACCGGGCCGCTAACCCTGTTGCAAGGCAACCGCGGGGTCGCGACGTATACGCCCGTGGGCCAAGAGCCAAGCACTGGCTATATAAACGTGGTCTTTGACGCCACGACCCTCGTCGAACGCTGCTTCGGCGACCGCCTGCTTGACGCAGAGGCGCTGCGCCTAACGGACCAGGGTGCGGTCATCTACGAGAGCCACGGGTTTGAGTCGAGCCAGGGGGTGAGCGCCACCGCGGGGCTCGACGTCTTAGATCGGCACTGGGACCTTGAAATGCGTTCCCGCAGGGCAAGCATCTCAGAGCAGGGGCACCCGTGGATACACGCCTTGGCGCTGCTGGTGGCGGTCGGCATCGCGCTGGTGGTGAACCTGACGCTGCGCCGCGCGGCAGAGCGCGTGCGCGATGAGCGCGTGCGGCGGGAGCTGGCAGAGCGCGTTCAGGGCGTGGGTAAGCTGGAGGCGCTTGGCCAACTGGCGGGGGGCGTCGCCCACGATTTCAACAACCTGCTCACCGTCGTCGCCAGCAACCTCGAGCTGCTGCGCGATCACCCTAGCCGAACCGAAGCCGAGCTGCTCGCCCTCGACGAGATCGCAACCGCTGCTCAACGCGGCGGCGAGCTGACAGGCCAACTGCTCGCGTTCTCGCGCAAGCAAGTCGTCATGCCGCGGCCAGTGGATGTCGACGTCGCGGTGATGCGAGCGAACACCATGCTGCGACGGGTGCTACGCGAGGACATCAAGCTCCAGGTCGATCTCGGGGCCGATCACAAGTGGGTCGTGATCGATCCCGGGCAGCTGGATCGCGCGCTGTTGAACCTCGCGCTCAACGCGGCAGACGCGATGCCCCAGGGAGGCGCGCTTACGCTGCGTACTCGGGCGCTAGAAGATCAAGTCTGCGTCGAGGTCGAGGACGACGGAGCGGGCATGCCGCCGGAGGTTGCCGCCCACGTGTTCGAACCGTTCTTCACGACCAAGCCGGTGGGCAAGGGCACCGGGCTCGGGTTGGCGACGGTCTACGGGGTCGTCACCCAAGCCGGCGGCGAGGTGAAGCTCGAGAGCGAACTCGGCCAGGGTACGTGTTTCCGCATCTTATTACCGCAGACCAACGAGCAGCCTGCTTCGGGGCCGCACGTCACCTCGCGCACCCGCATGGCGACCGTCGGCGGGCGCAAGGTGCTCTTGGTGGAAGACGATCCGGCCGTACGCCGCGGGGCCGCGCGCACCCTGCGGCGAGCAGGGTACAGCGTGGTGGAGGCCGGAGGCGGCGAGGAAGCGCTCGGGTTGTTTGACGACCAGGTGGACATCCTGGCCACGGACGCGGTCATGCCGGGGATGGGCGGGCGCGAGCTGATCGAAGCGCTCCGTGAGCGCAGACCAACCCTCGCCGTGGTGCTGATGAGTGGACACGCGCCCGACGTCCTCGGGGACACCCTCGAGCGCCTGAACGTCGAGTACCTGCCCAAGCCGTACAGCGCCGAGCAGCTCTCTGAAGCGCTGGTGCTCGCCGTCCAGCGCCAAGCAGCGAAGCGCGGAAAGGCGTCGTAGCTCCTGCTCCCCGGTCAGCGCAGCCGCAGGTTCCGCCACACGTCTTGGTGCAGCAGCGCGAGCACGGTCACGATCTCTAGGCGGCCCAGCCACATCGCGACGGTCAGCAGCAGCTTCGCGGGGCGTGAGAACTCGGCGAAGCTCCCCATCGGCCCGGCGTGGCCAAAGCCAGGCCCAATGTTGCCGAAACAGGCCAGTGACGCCGAGAAGCCGACCACCAGATCAGAGCCCATCAGCACCAGCATCACGCCCACCACGAAATAGCCAAAATAGTACAGCACCACCAGGGTGAACACCGAGCGCATGACGTCGCGGTTCACCGAGCGGCCTTGATATTTGATGGGCAGCACAGCGCGGGGGTGCAAGACGCGCGTGATCTCACGGGTCACGTGCTTGAGCACCAAGAGTATCCGCACGGCTTTGGGGCCGCCAGCGGCGCTGCCAGCGCACCCCCCGACCATCATCGCCAACACCAACAGCACCTTCAGGTTGTGACCCCAAAGTTCATAGTCGGTGCTGGCAAACCCAGTGCTGCTGATCAGGCTCGCCGACTGAAATAACCCCAGGCGCAGCGACTGCTCGGTGGGCACACCGCCGCTCAACCCGATGGCGACCCCGACCCCAACCAACACGGTCACACCGGCATAAAACCTGAACTCGGCGTCTCGAAAGAAGCCCAGCGGTCGCCCAGTGAACACCCGAAACTGCAGCGCAAAGCTCGCGCCAGCTAGCAGCATGAACAGCGTGAGCACCCACTCCGCCCCTGGGTTGTGGTAGCCCATGACCGACTGTGGGTTGGGCGAGAAGCCCCCGGCCGCCATCGTGGTCAGGGCGTGACAGGACGCTTCATACAGGGTCATGCCGCAAGCCAACAGCGCGACCGTCAGCGCCGCCGTCATGATCAGGTAGAGCACCCACAGCCGGCTCGCGCTCTGGCGGATCTGCGGGCTGACGCCTTCGGCGGGCGCTCCAGATGCTTCCGCAAAGAACAGCTGGCGCCCGGCGATGCCGAGCCGCGGCAGGACGACCACGAACAGCGCGATGATGCCCAGGCCGCCGAACCACTGCGTCATGGCCCGCCACAAGAAGAACGCTCGGTCAAACTTGCCAAAATCAGTCAGGATCGTCGCGCCGGTGGTGGTGAGACCGCTGATTGACTCGAACAGCGCGTCCACCGGGTGCAGCCCATGCAGCACGTAGGGCACCGCGCAGAACACGCCGAGCACCATCCACGTCGCGCTCACGATCGCGAGCGCTTCCGCACGGTGTAACACCGAGACCTTCGGCGTCTGGGTCGCCAGCAGCGTGCCCATCACGAACGTCGCCGCGAGCGACATCAAGAACTTAACGGCGCTGGCGTGCGCTCCATCCCACAACGCCATCAAGATCGGCGCGATAAACGCCAAGCAGAAGCTGCGCAGCAGCTGGCCGACCAGCCCCGTCACTAGTAAGATCCGCATCAGTCTGCGCTCTCATCGACACCAGCTGCCCTCATCCGCTCGCTCTTGCTGGAGTGAGCGTGCGCGAGAAAGTACGCTCGCGTCGCCTCTTCTTCGCCGTGGTGGCAAAAGATCAGCAGGCGGTCATAGCTCTTCAGTTGATCGTTTCCGCCCGGCACTAATCCGTGGCTACCGCGTAAGATCGCGCCGATCACCGCCGCCGTTGGCAGGTTCACGTCGCGCACCAGCCGCGCCTCAAAGTCGTGCGGCAGCGTGACCTCGATCAGGCTCGCGTCACCGTGCTCAAGTACCGCACGGATTTCAAGCTCGGCTTTGACGATGCTGCGCACCACGGACCGCACCGCCGCGCCGCGGCTCGAGCGCACCACGTCGATGCCGACCTTCTCGAACATCAGCTCGTTGGAGAGCTTGTCTGCCCGAGTCACGATACGCTCCACGCCCAGCTGCTTGGAGAGCAAGGAAATCAGCAGGTTCTTCTCGTCGTTGTTGGTCACGGCGACGACGACCGGCATCTCTCCGATGCGCTCCTCTTCGAGCAACGTGAGATCTGCGCCGTCGCCATGGAGCACCAGTGAGTCGAGCTCGTCGGCGACCACCTCACAGCGCGCGAGATCACTCTCGATCAACTTCACGCGCCAGTTGGCTGCCTCAAGGCCACGCACGACCGCCACCCCCACCGTGCCCGCGCCGATCACCGCGGCGCGCCGACGTAGCTTGGAGTGGTGCTTGGAGCGAGCGGCGGCGAGCAGCTCTTGAAGCGGCGCCCAGCGACCCATCAAGATCAGCCGATCACCCGGCTCAATGCGTGTCCCGCCCTTGGGCAGGATCAGCTCGTCGTCTCGCCGCAGCGCGACGATCAGCGCCTGCTTCGGTAGCTTGAGGTGCTTCAGCGGTGCGGCGCACAACGCGGCGCCCGCCTCAACCGCCACGCGCAAGAGCGCCATGCTGCCGTCGGCGAACACCTCTACCTCCAGCGCTCCGGGTACGGTCACGATGCGCACGATCTCCGTCGCGAGCTGTTGCCCGGGCCGTATCACCACGTCGATGCCCAGGGCCTCAGAGACGTCGCGCTCCTCCTCATCCTCAAGGAAGCCTGCGCCGTTGAGCAGGCACACCGTGCGCGCATGGCCACGACGCTTGGCCGCTAAGCAAGCCACGATGTTCTCCTCATCGTTGGTCGTGCAGGCGACGAACGCGTCGGCTTGCGCGACCCGAGCCTCGTCCATCACCCGCGGCGACGTGATGCCACCGAAGACCACCTCGACGTCCAGGCGCTCAGTGCTGGAGCCGAGCTCAGCCTCGCTGCCCACGACCACCACGCTGTGATCGAGCATCAGCGCCTCGGCGATGCGCGCGGCCATTTGGTCGTCACCCGCCACCACGACAAACACTAGCGCGCTCCCCACGCGCGGCGTCCGAGGCTGTCGCTGGCAGCAGCGCGGCCCTGGGCGAGGCAGACCATGGCAAATCTCACCCCCGCCTTGTACCCCAGCGTCGCGGCGCTGTCGCGGCGCAAGTCGCGGCTCAGCTTGGCGCTTCCTGGCGCGCTCGAGCGCTCAATCCGGCGCCCAGTGCGCCGGGATCAGCTGAGCAGCTTGCTCCGCGGCCACCTGGATACTACCGATGCGATCGTGACTCACTTCGAGCGGCAACACCTGGGCTGTGGTTGTGCTTCTTCCGGCCCGCTCAATCAGCGCGGTGGCCCCAGAAACTACGAGCGAGACCGCTCGTTTCAGACTGAACACCTGGCGCTGGACCTAGACCTCGACTTTGAGGCGCGGACGGTCCGCGGCAAAGCTCAGCTCGATCTGGCGCGCGTCGACCACGACCAGCAAACCCTAAAGCTCGACGCCCTGGACTTCGACATACAGGGCGTCTCAATCATATCCGCGGGGCAGTCGTCAGCGGCAAGTTATCGCTATGACGGCGAGCAGATCAGCGTCTCAGTCCCCAAGCGCATTGAGCGCTTCAGCGTGCTGGTTCACTACAGCGCCCAGCCACAGCGCGGGCTGTACTTTCTAGCACCCGACGCCGCTAACCCTGGCCGCCCGACCCAAGCCTGGTCCCAGTGTCAAGACGAGGACGCGCGCTATTGGTTCCCGTGCCAGGACAAGCCACACCAGAAGATGACGACAGAGATCAAGGTGCGCGTCCCAGCCGGCATGGTCGTCCTGAGCAACGGCGATCTGGTCGCCGCTCACACGCCACCGCCGCCCAAGCCAAGCAAGGCCAAGGTTAAGCCAGCGCGCAGCAAGCGGGCGCCGCCCTGGTGGTATCACTTCAAGCTCGCGGTGCCTCACCCGAGCTACCTGGTCACGTTGGTGGCCGGGCAGTTTGAGCAGCTGAGCGATCGAGTGCAGCTGAGCGACGGGCGCGCCGTCGAGCTCGCATATTATGTTCCGCCCGGCAAGGCCGCTGACGGGCAGCGAGCTTTCAACCAGACCCCCAACATGCTGCGGCTGTTCAGCGAAAAGACCGGCGTCCCGTATCCGTTCAACCGTTACAGCCAAATCGTGGTGAGCGACTTCATTTTCGGCGGCATGGAGAACACCACCGCCACCACGCTGGAGGAAGAAACCCTGCTGGACGCCAAGGCAGCGCGGGACGGCGACAGCAACGGCTTGGTCGCCCACGAGCTCGCCCACCAGTGGTTCGGGGACTACGTGACCTGCCGAGACTGGTCCCACGCTTGGCTAAACGAAGGCTTCGCCATGTTCTTCGAATTGGTGGAGCGTGAGGCGCGGCTAGGCAGGGACGAGTACGACTACGCGCTCAGTCGAGACCTGGTGAACTACCTGGCTGAAGCCAGCCAGTATCGACGTCCTATCGTGTGTCGGGACTACGACTCGCCCATCGACCTGTTCGACCGGCACCTGTACGAGAAGGGCTGCTTGGTGTTGCATTTGCTGCGCCGCAAGCTGGGCGACGAGCGTTTTTGGCGCGGCGTCAACCAGTACCTCACGGATCACGCACACGGCATCGTCGAGACCAACGATCTCATGCGAGCGTTAGAGGCGGTCAGCGGAAAGAGCCTGGAGCGCTTCTTTGACTCTTGGGTGTATCGCCCTGGCCACCCCAACCTCAAGATCAAGATCAGCTACGCAGATGGCATGCTCAGCGTCGACGTGAAGCAAACCCAAAAGGGGCACGACGTCGCGGCGTTCGAACTGCCGCTGTGTATCGAGGTCGCCGCGAGCCCCAGCACCGGCACGAAGCGGTCGACGCAGGCTGGGCGCACCAAACGCCACACGCGCAGCTTGACCACCGCGAATGAGTCGCTCTGCGTCAAGCTCAGCAAGGCCCCAGCCTGGGTGGAGATCGATCCAGACTATGAGCTGCTTGGCCGCGTGGAAATTGAGTGCCCGCTCGACATGCTTGAACAACAGCTGGCTCACGGCACACGCGCGCGCTCGCGCTGGGTCGCAGCCCAACTCCTCGGCAAGCACGGCGGACGCCGGGCGATCCAAGCGCTCTCCGCGCGGCTCGGGAATAGTAAGGAGGCCTGGATGGTGCGCGCCGAGTGTGCCGCTGCGCTCGGACGAGTGCGCGACGAGCGCGCCATGGACGCGCTGCTGCCCTTCGCGAGTGACTCGAGTGACCGGGTGCGGCGCGCGGTGCTGCGCGCGCTCGGCAACTTCAAGCACGAGCGCGTGCGCGCGCCGCTGAGCAAGCACGCGGCGCGGGACGAGAGCTATCTGGTCCAGAGCGAGGCGGCCAAGGCGCTGGGTAAGGCTCGACAGAGTGAGGCGCGTCCCCTACTCGAGAAGCTGCTCAGTGAAGAGTCTTGGGCAGACGTGGTGCGCTGCGGCGCCCTCGGCGGACTGGCTGCGCTGGCGGACAAGCAGAGCCTGGGCAGCGTGCTCAAGAGCAGCGCTTACGGCTTACCCACCCGAGGCAGGCGCGCCGCGATCCTCGCCTTGCCCGAGATCGCGCAAAGCCGCGAGGTGCGGCGTGAGCTCGAGGCCTTGCTGCAAGACAAGCACCCCCATGTCCGCGGCGACGCCGTGCGCGCGTTGGTCGCCCTGAAAGACCCCGACGTCATCCCAGCGCTGCGCGCGTGCCTCACGCAAGAGCGCGATGGGCGCGTTCAGCGTCGTATCCGTGGGGCACTCACTACGCTAGGCGGCGACGGTAAGGCCGCCGAGCAGCGGGTGGCGCGTGAGCTCGAGACGCTGCGCGAGAAGCTCGAGGGCCTAGAGGCCAAGCTCAACAAGCTTGAACAGAAGCAGAAAGGCCCGCGAAAGTGACGGACCCCGTATCGCTGCGGCGACACCAGCTTGGTAGTGGCATCGCGGCCATCGTGACCATCGAGCGCGAAGAGCGCATGAACACGCTCTCACGCGACGCGCTGTTGGCCTTCGGCCGCATCGGCCGCGAGCTTGAGCGTGACTCCACGATCCGCGTGGTTGTGCTAACCGCCAAAGGGACGAAGGCGTTCTGCGCGGGGGCCGATCTCAAAGAGCGCAAAGGCATGGATGAGAACGACGTCCGCCGCCAGCTTGAGCTCTATCGCTCCGAGTTGCTGTGGCTAGAGCGCTCCAGCGCCCCAGCGGTCGCGGCCATCAACGGCGTCGCGCTGGGTGGGGGCCTAGAGCTCGCCCTGCTATGCGATCTTCGGGTCGCCGCGTCCCACGCGGTGATGGGTTTGCCTGAGGTGAGCATCGGCATCATCCCCGGCGCAGGTGGCACGCAGCGCCTGCCTAGGGTGGTCGGCGAAGCACGCGCCAAAGAGCTGATCCTGTTCGGGCGCAGGCTCAGCGCAGACGAAGCCCTGGGCATTGGGCTGGTCAATCGCGTCACTCCAGCCGGCGTCGACGTCCTAGACGACACCCTCGCGTACATGGAACCGCTGGCATCTGGCGCCCCGCTGGCGCAGGCCGCGGCGCTGAGGGCTATCGACGCGAGCTACGAGGTCCCGTTCTCGCACGGCATCGAGCTTGAGCGAGTGCTGTATGACACGTGCCTGCGCAGCGAGGACCGCGTCGAGGCGCTGAGCGCGTTCGCCGAGAAGCGCAAGGCTGTGTTCCGCGGGCGCTAGACCGTCAGCATTTTTCCCGGAGGATATTATGCGCATAGTGGTTCAAAAGTACGGCGGCTCTTCGGTCGTCGACACCGCGAGGATCAAGTTGGTCGCTCAGCGCGTGGTCGAGACGCGCAAGCGTGGCTTCGCCGTGGTGGTGGTGGTCAGCGCCATGGGCAAGACCACAGATCAGCTCTTGGCTCGCGCGCGAGAGATCAGCCCGAGCCCCAGCCGCCGCGAGCTCGACATGCTGCTCAGCTGCGGTGAACGAGCCAGCATGGCGCTGCTCAGCATGGCGGTGAGCGAGCTGGGTTATCAGGCCATCAGCCTGACCGGATCACAGTCGGGGATCCTCACCAACGATCGCCACTCTGGCGCGCGCATCATCGAGGTCAGGCCGTTCCGTGTGCAGGACGAGCTGGACGCTGGGCGGATCGTGATCGTCGCGGGCTTCCAAGGCGTCTCGTACAAGCGCGAGGTGACCACCCTGGGTCGAGGTGGGAGTGACACCACCGCCGTCGCGCTGGCAGGGGCGCTCAGCGCCGAGTACTGCGAAATCTGCTCAGATGTGGATGGCGTCTACACGGCAGATCCGAGGGTGGTCAGCGCTGCAGAGCTGCTCAAGGGGATCACCCACGAGGCGATGCTGGAGCTCGCGGCCCACGGCGCCAAGGTGCTGCACGCAGAGTGTATCGAGTTCGCGCGCAAGAGCCAGGTCGCGCTGTACGCACGCTCGACGTTCGGTGACCCCGCGGCCGGCACCCGCATCGATCGCCCCGAAGAAGTCGGGGAGTTGGATGTCGCTGGGGTCAGCGGCGTAAAGCAGCTGGTGCGGCTGCGGGCGAGCGGCGAGCGGTCGATGGATCGCATGCTGGCTGCGGCGGCTGAAGCTTCACTCCCGGTGCTGCACTTGGACGCCGACCATGAGATCGCCGACCTGTGGTTTAGCCTGGCTGACGTACCAGACTGGGCTGGCGTGCGTGAGCTACTGCTCGACCAGGTGCAGGTCGAGGAGGGCTGCGGCGCCGTCAGCGTGGTCGGGGACTTTTTCGGCAGAAACGCCGCCAAGCTGGCCAAGACGCGCTCCGTCGCGGCGGGCGTGGGGGTCAGGCTAAAGGCCATGGCGACCTCACCGCTGCGCGCAACACTTTTCTGCGCGGAATCAGACGTAGACATGCTGACCCAAGCGCTGCACCGCGCCTTCCGCGAGTAGTTCGCTGGCGGGGGTGGGCGGGTAGCCGATACGCGGGACCGTGCGGTTGCTAGCTACCTAAGGGATAGCGGAGCTCGAGCATGCGCGCGAGCGCTCTCAGCGCCAGGGCCTCCCCGCCTATTGGACGCCCCGGCCGGCCGCGGAGGTTCCAACCCATGGTGTCGATGTGTACCCAGCGGCGCTTCCGCGACACGAAGCTCTGCAGGAACAACGCCGCGGTGATCGCCCCACCGAAGGGGCCACCCTGGTTGTTCAGATCGGCCATCGGCGTCTTGATTTGCTCACGATACGCCTCGAACAGCGGCAGCCTCCACAGCGGATCCTGCTCTTCAAGGCCAGAGCGCAGGATGCTCTCGGCGACCTCATCGTCGTTGGAGAACAGCGCTGGCAACTCGGTGCCGAGCGCTACGCGCGCGGCGCCGGTGAGTGTCGCCGCGTCGATCAGCAGGTCAGGCGCTTCGGTGTCCGCCTCAGCCAGCGCGTCGCACAAGATCAAGCGACCTTCAGCGTCGGTGTGGCCGATCTCGACGGTCAGCCCCTTGCGCGTCTTGAGCACATCTAACGGGTGAAAGGCGTTCCCGGCGACGCTGTTCTCGACCGCAGGGACCAGTACGCGGAGCCGCACCGGCAGCTTCGCGCTCATCACGACGTGCGCCAAGCCCAGCACCAGCGCCGCGCCGCCCATGTCTTTCTTCATGAGCTTCATGTTGTCGGCGGGCTTCAGATCCAGACCCCCGGTGTCGAAGCACACGCCCTTGCCCACCAGCGTGAGCTTGGGGTGTGCTGGGTCACCCCACACGAAGTCGATCAGCTGGGGCGGGTCCGTGCAGGCACGCCCGACCGCATGGATTGTCGGATAGTTCTGCTTGAGCAGTTCGTCGCCGACGATCAGCGTAAACTTAGCCCCGTGGGACTCCGCGAGCGCCTTCGCGCTGGCCGCCAAAGCGCTCGGCCCAAGATCGCTTGCCGGTGTGTTGATCAGGTCCCGTGCCAAGCGGATACCTTCGAACGTGCGCGTCACGCGCGCCCGATCTGCGGCCGCAGGCCACGCCAGGAGCGGCAGCTTGCCATCCGCATCCGCACGGTACCGATCGAAGCGATACGTGCCGAGCGCCCAACCGAGCGCCGCGGCGGTCGCGTAGCGCTCGTCAAGCTCAGCGTCGACGTGGTAGCGACCGCTCGGCAAACGGCGCGCCAGGCCTGCCCAATCCCACGGCTCTCTGCGTTTGGAGACGCCGAGCAGCACCCGCTCGACTTGGCCGTCACGCCCAGGGATCAGCACGGTCTCACCCGGCTTCGCCTTGAACCCGACGGCCCCAACCCAAGCGCGCGTCGCCGCGCGTTGGCCCTTCAGCCAGCGCGCGAGCTCCGACTTCTCAAGTGGACGAATGGGGCGCGAGGTCTTGGTCGCGCGAGCAGCAAACAGGTCATGCATGAGATCTGCCACCCGGCTTACCAGAGCCGCGCGCTGGCCGCCAAACCCGCGCTACTTGGCTGATCCTGCAGGCGCTGGGGCCGTCGGCGCGGGTCCCATCGGTCCCTTGGCAGTGCCCCCGCCCTTCAGCTTCATTCCGCCGTAGGGCTCGACGCTGGGGACCTTCGCGAACTCCGCCTCCAGCAGCGTCTTCATCTGCTCGAGCTTTTCGCCTTCGGTCTTGGCGAGATCGGTCTCTTCGCCAGGGTCCGTCTTCAGGTTGAACAGCAGGTACTTCCAGCCCTTGCCGTACACGATCAGCTTGTAGTCCCCGTGGATGATCGCGCGGCGAGGCGGGTTGTGGCTGTCTTCTGCCAGCTCAAACAGCAGCGTCTCGCGGACCTCGGGTTTGGCGCCGTACACCTCGGGCACCAGGCTCTTACCCTCGAAGGAAGGCAACGCTTCGAGCCCCATCAAATCGACGATGGTGGGCCCGATGTCCAAGTGATTGCGGCGCTCACTGATCACCTTCGGCTCAGCCCCCGGCGCCTTGATGATCAGCGGGACCTTCAGCAGCACGTCCCAGACGTCGAAGGCGTGCTTCCACATCTTGTGCTCACCGAAGGCTTCACCGTGATCCGCGGTGATCACGATGGCGGTGTTCTCCCACCAGGGTTGCTTCTCACCCCACTTGAACAGCTCGCCCAGCCAGTGGTCGGTGAACCAAACCTCGGAGTCGTAGCGGTCGCGGTTGGAGTTCCCAAAATCAGGCGACTCTGGGTGCTTCTGGTACTTGTCGTGCGGATCCATGTAGTGGCTCCACAAGAAGAACTGACCCTTGGTGTTCTCTGGGTTGCTCAGCACTTCGATGATCTTCTTGGTGCTCTTCTCGCTGGTGATGTGGTTGTCGGTCTGCGCGTCGAACGAGATCCCAGGGACCATCTCCCACACGTCGAAGCCCTGGTCGATGCCTTTTCCACGACCAAAATACATGTGCGCTTGTACGCCCAGCGTACGGATCCCCTGCTTTTGCATCGCCTCCTGGATGAAGTCGTTGCCCACGTCGCGGTAACCGGTGAAGAAGTAGCCGTCGCGGTACAGCGTTGAAGCCATGCGTCCGCTCAACATGGTCGCGACGCTCTGAGCCGTGTAGCTGGTGACGGAGCGGTGGTGGTCATAGACCACGGCCTCTTTGCTCAACTTGGTCAGGTTGGGCGCGATGGCGCGCTCGTAGCCGGTCCAAGGCATATCCGCGCGGAGTGCATCCACGGTCAGCAGCAGCACGTTCAGTGGCTGCTTCGGCCGCGTCAGCTTGGCCTCCACCTCGGGCGCGGCGGGCACCGAAGCGCTGGGCGGCGCCGCCACGGCAGCCGGCGCCGAAGCCGACGGAGCCGCGCCAGGTTTCTGAACCGGCTCGGATTTGTCGCAGCCGGTCAGGGCAACACACAACACACAGATGCTCAAGACGATACGCATTCACCTCGGCGCCTAGCGCGCGCAGCAGCGCCGGGCCAACAAACACGACGCCGCGTGTGGAGCGTCAGCCGCTGGTGAGCTTCTGGAGCACCTTTTGAGCCAGCGCCGCGTCCTCCGCGCAGCCGACGGCGATCCCTCGGTTGTCCTTCACCAGCGCGCGCCCCTCTGACACGGGCTTGGCGAAGTCGTACAGGTTGACGGTGGCGTCGGCTTCGTCGCCTTTGGCGTCATCGCCGCGCACTCCCTCGATCTCGATGGTCTTGACGCCGGTCGAGCCGTCTTCGTCTTCAGCGCTCTCTTCCAGCTTCCACCCGGCGCCCTTGATGATGCCTTCCAAGGCTGGCTTGGTGACCTTCGAGACGCCGGCCGCCCTCACTTTGCCCGCCAACTCGCTGGACTGCGCGCCCGAGTCGGCCATGGTGGAGACGTACAGGATGCGGTCGCCATCCACGACGATGCTGGGCTTTGACGCCGACTTCTCCCAGCCGCTAAAGTCATAGAAGCTGACGAACACGTCTTTGCCTTCCACCTGGTACTTCAAGCTATACAGGGTGCCAGCTTCGAGCTGCTCAGGGTCGTTCCCGCTCTGGACATAGCCAGCCGCCTTCGCGTTGGCTTCGAGCTTGGCTACGTCCAGCGCGCTCAAGCTCACGGGCGCCACGGCGGGCGTTGGCGGCGGCGTGTCTTTCTTGCTGCAGCCGGCGGTCGCGGTCAGCAACAGCGCGCTCAGCACGGCGGCTAGGCAGTGGCTGCCATTGGATCTATGAGTGGACCTGTTCGAACGATTCATCACTGAGCACCGTCGCTACCAAGTTTGAGCGGATCGCGCACGCTCCAGTTTCCGCCTGACATGTCCTGGCGTTTGACGGGTTGCTGCCTCACATCATACGCGCCGAGTGCTCAATTCACTCAGCCCGGCCCCGTAACCCAATGAAAAGATACTGCATTTGGACGTGTCTCGGTGGACTACTGCTGGGCTGTGAGCAGCCCGCTCCGGCGCCAGCGAGCGCTGCCTCAACCCGAGCAACGGCGAGCGCCTCTGCCGCTGCCTTCAAGCCAGAGCGGGTCGATCTGCAGACCCAGGCCATGGGCACTGAGCTGCATTTGGTCAGCTACACCACCCCCGAGCTGAGCCAAGCGGACATCAAGACCGGCATGCAGGCGTCGCTGGCCGAGGCCGCGCGGCTCGCCAAGCTGCTCAGCGACTGGACCACGGACAGCGACGTGGGTCGCGTGAACGCCGGCGCCGGCGAGTTCGTCAGGGTCGCGCCTGAGACCCTCGAGGTCGTAGACAAAGGCCTGTGGGCCGGCCGCGTGAGCCAAGGCACCTTCGACGTCACCTGGCTGTCGCTCGGCGAGGTTTGGAAATTCGGTGACGCCCGGGAGGCCACCCCAAAGCTGCCAGCCGCAGCGGACATCAAGCGCTTGCTGCCCCGCGTTGATTATCGCCGCGTGGAAACGAAAGCGGACCCACCTCAGGTCAAGATCCCGAAGTCCGCTAAGCTCGGGCTGGGCGGCATCGCCAAGGGCTACATCGTCGACAAGATGGCCGCCGCGCTACGCAAGGCCAAGCTGACCAGCTTCCTGGTCCAAGCGGGCGGCGATCTGTACGGCGCAGGCCGCAAGCCAGACGGCTCGCCCTGGGTCAGCGGCGTTCAAGACCCCCGAGGCAAGCAAGGCCAGTTCTTCGCGGTGATCGAGCTCGAGGATCACGCCTTCTCTACCGCGGGCGACTACGCGCGCTCGTATCTGCTTGACGGCAAGCGCTATCATCACATCATCGATCCCAGAACGGGCTACCCCGCGGAAGCGTGTAGGAGCGTAACTATTTGGGCGCCCAGCGCGCTGCTGGCCGACGCCATCGATGACGCTGTCTTTATCCTGGGCCCAGAGGCCGGCTTGAAGCTGGTCGAGGACACCGAGGGCGCCGGGGCGGTGATCGTCGACGCAAAGAACCAAGTCCACGTGAGCCAGCGCATCAAATCAAAGGTGCGCGTCAACGCGCAGCCGACAGACGGCCCGTAGCGCGCTGTCCGCAGCCACCCTTCACCCAAGCCCTCTTCCCGGGGGGGGGTGGGGGGAGCTGCCACTCAGTTACTTGGCGCGCTGCTCTCAGGGTCTTCGTCCGCGTACTCGTCGTCTTCAGGGAGGTCGTCCAGGCCTTTGCCGCCGCGGATGGGGATCGCGCGCGCGGCGGCGACGCGCTCCAGCTCCGTCTCCAGGCCACCTCGGTCGCGAACTGAAGGTAGCTCCGCGCGGGTGCCGTCCCACAGATCCAGCGCGATGCCTGCCTGAAGATCCAGACGGATCATATCAATTTGAGCCCACTTGATGCGCCGCACTCGGGGCCAGAACAGGTTGACGACCTCTCGACACTCAAGACCATCCCCACGGATACGCACACCCCGCATGCTGTTGCGGATGATCCCCGCGGCCGCGCTCACCACCAGCAAGAGCGCGAGCGTGCGCGAGCTGAGCACGCGGTGGGTGTCGGCCGTGATGAAGTACTCGAACAGCCAACTGCCGGGCGGGCTGCGCTCAGCCAGCAAGACCAGCAACGTAACCAGCAGCGCGACAGCCAAGTAAACCACTGAGGGCACGCGCTGGAGCCAAGGTGGACCGTACACAGCTTCGCTGGGCCGGTACGCCATGTCGTAACCTGGAGGTCGGGAGATGCGTGCCACGTGCGCCATCACTGTAGTACGCCATGGGCCCCAACTCCTTGGGCCATGTCGACGCCCTGGGCTCAGTTTGCGCCATTGGCGGGGGTCTCACCCGGCGCGGCGTGGTGAGCCCAGACCACCCCCCCCTGGATTTTGCGAGCAAACGTAGCGCCTACGTTCAGCCGAGGTGGCTCGCTTCGCGAATCCACACGCGGCGTCTTCGCGTATGCTCTGCGAGTGGAACCCGTAGATGATGAGGCGAGCGGCTTTCCATTTGCCCCGCCGCGCGCGCCAGATGCTGTGATCGCGGAGGGCATCGAAGCGCCAATGGACGTTCACTTCACGCTGATGCGCGTGGGGATGTGGGTGGTGTTCGGCCTATGGGTCCTGCTGGTATTGGTCAGCGTACCGGCGTACATCTCCATCGCCCATGATCAGCCGCCGTTTGGCCCGGACCTGGACCCTACCGTCCAAGGTCTGATCCTCGCGGCTGTGGTCGACGTGTTCTACTCGCCGCCGGCCCTGTGTGGCCTGTTCGCCAACATCGGCTTCAGCCGAGGACGGCGCTGGGCTCACGGCTGCGCGGTGGTGGCGTATGCGCTGTGCGTGGTGTGCTGCTTCCCGCTCGGCGGCTACGGGCTGTGGGTGCTGCTGCGCGAGCGCACGCGGCGGCACTTTTACCCGGCGTGAGCGTGGGGCGCAGCGTGCGCTAAGCAGCTCCGGCTACCCCGCGGTTACGCCGTTCGCGTCTGGAGGGTGTCGATGGCGTGGACTGGCGCGAGATCGCCAGCCATCAGGTGCGAGATCGTCTTGTAGACCATGCGCTGGCGCTGCAACGTGGACTGGCCCTCAAACGCAGCAGCCACGACGTCGATGCTGTAGTGGCCTCCGCCACCAGCCACCTGGGCCGCAGCGCCCTCGATGCCGGACTCGATCGAATGCTTGATGGCTTGAACGACGTCGCCCTTGAAGTCTGTCGGATGGGAACTCATGCCTGCCTTATAGCGAAATGACCGGGCGTGGGCTAGCCACCCGCCGTCGTCCCGCGGCGGCTCGTGCTCCGACCGCGCCGGCGCTCAGTATTCGGTGGACGACTCGGCGTCCGCCACGGAAATCCTAGCGATGTCCGGTGGCAACTTGTCGCTGAGCAGCAGCTTGCCCAGGGTGAGCCCGATCACCGCGATGATGGCAGAGCCGATCAGCACCGCGAGCTTGGCCACGCCCAAGAACGGACTGCCTGGAAACGCCAACTCGGCGATGAATATCGCCATGGTAAAGCCAATTCCGCCGACGCACCCGACGACGAGCACTCCGCGAAAATTAACTCCATGCGGCAGCGTCGCGAGGCCCAGCTTGCAAGCGACGAAGGCGAACAGGGTGATGCCGATGGGCTTACCCAAGCTCAAACCCAGCGCGACGCCAAAGCCCACGGTGGCCGCCGAGGCCTGCTCGAGATCGATGCCCTTTAGGCTGACGCCCGCGTTGGCCAACGCGAAGACCGGCATAATAAAGTACGCTACGTGGCCGTGGAGGTTGCTCTCCAGGCGCTGCAGCGGGCTGAACGCTTCGCGGCGCGCGGTCGCCAAGCGGTTCAGCGGCGCGAACAAAGCATGATCGTCTGAACCTGGGTCCTCAAGCTTGGCGTTGAAGTCAACCAGGGCCTGGTTCGCCTCCCGGAGGAAGCCCTCCTTACCGAACCACGACACGTGAGGCGTGGCTAGCCCGAGCAACACGCCGGCGATGGTGGGGTGAATACCGAAACGGTACATCCCAGCCCAGATCAGCGCGCCGCCGGGGATGTACAGCGTCGCCAGGCGCATCCCGAAGCGCTGCATCAGGAAAATCAGCGCGAACCCCGAGCCGATCAGCACCAGGCCGTCGATCTGGATCCCCTTGGAATAGAAGATCGCGATCACGATGATCGCGCCGATGTCGTCTATGATGGCCAGCGCGAGCAGCAGGATGCGCAACGCCGCTGGCACCCGTGAGCCCAACAGAGACAGTATCCCTACGGCAAAGGCGATGTCCGTCGCCATGGGGATCCCCCAGCCCGCGTGCGCCGGGCCCGTAGGGTTCATGCTCAGGTAGATCAGCGCGGGCGCCACCATGCCACCTAGGGCCGCAGCGATGGGCAGCGCGGCGCGCTTTAGCTCGCTCAGCTCGCCGTCCAAGATCTCGCGCTTGATCTCCAGGCCGACGACGAAGAAAAAGATCGTCATCAACCCGTCGTTGATCCAGAAGTGCAGCGGGCGCTTGAAATTGAAGTGTCCGACTTCGAGGCCGAGCTCCAGATGTCGCAGGTGCTCGTAGCTGTCAGACCAGGGCGAGTTGGCCCACACCAGCGCGAGGACAGACATCGCGAGCAACATCAAACCGCTCGCCGCCTGCACGTGGAGAAAGGCTTCGATCGGCGCCATCAGCGCCACTTTCAAGCGGTTCGCCGCCAGGGAGGTCTCAGGCGGAGCGCCAATCACAGGGTTCACGGGCTGATCAGACATCCAGGCAAGGGTGATAGCCGCTCCGCCCGCGATTGGCACCCCCAACCGGTGCAGCGGAAGACGCCAAATCGCCCCACAGGCCGCCAGCGCTGGCAGCCATTGCCAGATTGACATCGGGCTCGCTGCGCCGCGCCCGGGTCAAGTCAGATTGTCCGTCGCCATCGCCGCGTGACTTCGAGCCTCTGAACTTCATGCCCAAATTTCGTCAATTTTTCAGTCATCAGTCCACGGCACACGTCTTGCTTAGTTGCTGCCGAGTCGCGCAGGCAAGCGCCCCATCCCAGATCGAAGCCAAGCAACCAAGCAAAGCCAAGCAAAGCCAAGCAAAACGGGTGCAGAGGACCTTGCCGGGTTCCATCCCGAGCTTTCCTGCGCGACTCCCGCTCTACCCACTAACGTTTTCCCCACTCACAGCCTGTAGGCCCGCATGTCCAGTTCACGTCCGCACCGCCGCCGTTCACTCACCCGTTTCGAAGCGCTCGCCCTACTGGCTGCCACCGCGGCGCTCGGCGGTGGCTACTGGCTGTTCAGCAGCGACGCCGCGGCGAAAGACGACCAAGGCCAAGCTGCCCGAAACGCAGAAAAGATCCAGACCGCCGCCAGCGCGTGGCGGGCAGACCACACAGGTTGCCCGACGCTGACTCAGCTGCAGCGCAGCAGCCTGCTGAGCGAGGACGACAGCGCGGATCCCTGGGGAGAGCGCTACCGCCTGAGTTGTGACGCCGACGCGGTGCGGGTCTTGTCTCCCGGGCAGGATGGCAAGCTCGGCACCGCTGACGACATCGAGCGGTAGTCAACCTGCTGAGCTAGCGACGAGCGCCGTTTGCTGCCCCGCGAGCGACGCGAGGCCGCGCATCTCGCGGGCAAAAACGGCCACCAAGCGCTCAAACATCCGCCGGGGGGGCGGCAGCGGCGACAATCGGCACTAGGCTCCGGCTATGGCATATGAAGCAGGCGCGTACAGCGAGCCGGTCCACGAGATTCTTGAGTTCTGGTTTGGCGACGGCTTGGACGAGCCCGTGGTTCAAAGCACCAAGGGCCCGCTCTGGTTTAGCGCCAACGCCCAGCTAGATGCCAGCATCCGTGAGCGCTTTGGCTCCCAGGTCGAGGCCGCAGCAGCGGGCGAGCTGGACCCCTGGCTCAGCTTTCCGTACGGTAGGCTGGCGGCGATCATCTTGCTCGACCAGTTCACCCGTAACATCTACCGCGGCACCGCCAAAGCCTTCAAGGACGACGCCAAGGCGCTCAGCTGGTGCCGAACCGGCGTGGAGCTCGGCCAGCACGAGGCGGTGCGCAGCGTCGAGCGGCCGTTCTTCTTCATGCCGCTGATGCACGCTGAGACCCCAGAGGCGCAAGACCAAGCCATCGAGCTGTTTGAAGAGCTGGTGGCAGACAGCAGCCCTGAGCTGCGCGCGTCGTTCGAGCACAACCTCAAGTTCGCTCACCTACACAAAGATCTGATCACCCAGTTCGGGCGTTTTCCTCACAGAAATGCGCTCCTAGGGCGCACGAGCAGCGCTGAGGAGCTGGAGCACTTGGCCACGAGCAATCAATCGTTCGGCCAGTCCAAGCGCTGATGGCCTCAACAGCCAGCGTCCCCCCAACTCGCGTCAGCGCCGGGAGCACCCTAGGCGAGGGCCGCTACGTGGTGACACGGCTGCTCGGGGAAGGCTCACAAGGCCAGACGCTGGAGGCCATCGACAAGCGCGACGGTCAGCTGGTGGCCATCAAGCGCTTCAGCATCCGGGGAGCCGCCAGCTGGAAAGACGTCGAGCTCGCCGAGCGGGAGGCTCGCGTGCTCGGCCAGTTGGACCACCCTGCCCTGCCCAAACACCTGGCCCAGTTCGAGGACGAGGGCGCGCTGCTGCTGGTCATGAGCCTGGTCGAAGGCGAGGACCTAGCCACCAAGCGCGAGCGCGGCCAGTTATTTTCCACTGTGGAAGTAATGCAGCTGCTTTGGCAAATGGGCGGCGTGTTGACCTACCTGCACAACCGCGCGCCGCCGGTGATCCACCGCGACATCAAGCCGCGCAACATCATCCAGCGGCCTGACGGTACGTTCGCGTTGGTAGACTTTGGTTCCGTACGCGATCGACTCAAGGCCGACGGCAGCACCGTCGTCGGCACCTTCGGCTTCATGGCGCCCGAGCAGTTCCAGGGCCGCGCGCTGCCGGTGACCGATGTGTATGGCCTGGGCGCCACGGCGCTGGTGTTGCTCACTGGCACCGAGCCAGAGGACCAGCCACACCAGGGCCTGGCCATCGACGTCAAGGCAGCCCTCGGGGCCGGCGCCGACCAGCGCGTGGTGCGGCTGCTCAGCTCCATGCTGCACCCAAACCCCGACTCGCGGCTGGTCCACCTTCAACCCGCGCTGGAGCACTTGTTTCAACAACGCCCAGATTTTTTTTCGGGGGTGGGAGCGGCTCGAGGCGCAGAGGCCAGGCGTACGGGCGGCCAGCACGAACAGGCTGACTCGCGGGGCAGCGCCCGGCCCACAGCACAGGAGCAGCGCGGAGCGGCCACGCCACCGAGCGCAGGCAGCGACGCGACGCCGAATCAGCGCGGCAACGAGTTCTGGGGTGGCCCGCTGCTCGTCGTGGCGCTGATGCTCGTGCTTTGGACCGCGCGGTTTGCGACCTGGGCCCTGATGCGCTTCTCTGTCCCGCTGCTGCTGATCATGCTGTCGTTGTTCTTCGGCGACGCCCTGCGGAAGGCCGCCAAGCGGGTGCGCGACGTCGGCGAGCGCAGCGACGAGGGCCTGCGCCGCGCCTCCCGCCGATTCCGCACGGGTGGCTCGCCGGAGCAGCACAGTCGGCCACGCCAGGCTCAGCCACGCCAGGCTCAGCCACACCAAGGTCAGCCATGGCACGCTCAGCCGTGGCAGGCTCAGCCACATCAGGGCCAGAGACGCTCCGCGCAGCGCCAAGCTCGCAGCGCCGCCCCTCCACCCCCGAACCCGGGCTCTTCCGCGGGGTCACGAGCTCAGGCTGAGCGGGCCGAGAGGGCGCGGGTAGACGCTTGGCCAAACCGCGGCCCGCAGCGCGCCACGGTGCGAGGCAAGGCCCGGGTGATCGAGACCGAACTAGAAGAGCTGGAGCCAGATCCTGAATCCGAACGGCAACGTCGCCGTTGAACCTCAGGCGACTCGTGGCTCAGGCGACTCGTGGCTCAGGCTACTCGTGGCTCAGGCGACTCGTGGCTCAGGCGACTCGTGGCTCAGGCTACCGGTGGCTCAGGCGACTCGTGGCTCAGGCTACCGGTGGCTCGGCCTAGGCTCAGGCGACTCGTGGCTCAGGCTGCCTGTGGCTCGGCCTAGGCTCAGGCTACCGGTGGCTCGGCCTAGGCTCAGGCTGCTCGTGACTCAGACTGCTTGCGGCGCGACGGCGACGCCAGGGATCTCGCGGTTGGGGGCGCGGCCAGGGGGGGCGGTGAGCATGGCGTTGCTCAGGTAGGGCAGCGCCAACGGCACCAGATCGATCTCGGGATCGAGCTGCTTGCCCAAGCCCTCGGCGACGAGCAGCGCCAGGTTGACCACGGTGAAGTTGGGGTCGATCTGGATGCGGTGCTTGCGCAGCACGTTCATCATGCCGCCCACCGCCTCAGAGACCTCGATGTCGCCCAGGGTCTTGCCATACAGCTGACTCAGGTAGGTCACGACCTCCGCCTCGAACGCTGCGTAGTCTTTACAGCCGACGCTCGGCGCGTAGCCGTAGAACACGCTGGCCGCGCGCGCGCCGTCTTGCTGGGTCAGCGCGATGAACGTCTCGACCCAAGGTCGTAACAGATCCCTAGGGATCTCCGTTACCATCCCCAAATCGATCAGCACCACGCGCTCGTCTCGGGTCAGGATGATGTTGCCTGGGTGCAGGTCGGCGTGCACGAAGCCGTCGTTGAACGTCATCTTGAGGATGCACTCACCACCCAGGCGCGCCAGGCGCTTGCGGTCGCCTCCGACCTTCTCCGGCTCGGTGGCCTTCACGCCGTCGATGAACTCCATCACCAGCACCCGAGGGGTGCACAGCTCGTCGTACAGCCGCGGCACGTCGATGCCCTCGACGTCGGCAAAATTCGCGGCGAAGCGCCGGTTATTGGCTGCTTCTCTACGGAAATCGAGCTGCCCACGGAGCGCCTCCCCGAAGCGCTCGACGGCGCCTGGGAGGCTGAGCAAGCGCAGGGTTGGGATCTTGTCCAGCAGCCTTGAACCGATGCCCATGATGGCGAGGTCGCGCTCGATCTGCTGTGGCGCGCTGAGCCGCTGCACCTTGATGGCGACGACGTCACCGTTATCCAATACACCGCGGTGCACCTGGGCGACCGACGCCGCGGCAACGCACTCGGGCTCAATCTCCGCGAAGCGCGCCCGCAGCTCACCGAGCTCTTGGTCCAGCACGGCGCTGATCTCGGCGTAGGGGGCCGGAGCGACCCCATCCTGCAGCTTGGCGAGGGCGCCGGTGTACTCTGGGTTCAGCAAGTCAGGGCGCGTGCTCAGGATCTGGCCGAACTTGATGAAGGTCGCGCCTAGGCGCTCGAGCAGGCGGGCCAGCGCTTCGCCGCGCAGCTGATCTCGCGCTTGCTTTGAGATAAAACCGCGCGGAATTCTCCGGGCCAGATAGCCCAAGCACGTCAACACGCACACCAGGCTGATGTGGATGAAGCGAATGGAAAGAGAGATCGCGCGCATGGGCTGTGCCGGGTCGAGGGGCGCGGAACGTAGCACACACCCTGCTAGCCCGGCGCTGCGTGCGCTATGCTGCCCCCATGCCGCGAGCGCGACCACCCAAGCTGCTCCACGCCGGGCGCCGGGATGCGTTTCCGGATCCACGCACGGCCGACGAGGAAGGCCTGGTGGCGGTGGGCGGGGATCTGAGCCCTTGGCGCCTGATGCAGGCCTACAGCCGCGGCATCTTCCCTTGGTACAACGGCGGCGTACCGCCGCTGTGGTGGAGCCCTGATCCACGCACCGTGCTCGACGCAGAGCGGCTCCATGTGTCCCACAGCTTGCGCCGTGTGCTGCGCCAGCGACGTTTTCGCGTGTCTTGTGACCAAGCCTTTGGCCGCGTCATGCAGAGCTGCGCCGATGAACGCAGCGAGGGCACGTGGATCCTACCGGAGATGCTGGACGCTTACCTGGAGTTGTTTCAGCAAGGCCACGCCCACAGCTTTGAAGTGTGGAACGCAGAGCGCTTGGTCGGCGGCGTATATGGCGTCGCGGTAGGTCGTGCGTTCGCCGCGGAGAGCATGTTCCACCGCGAGCGGGACGCCTCAAAGGTCGGCCTGGTCCACTGCGTGGAGGCGCTGTTCGCTGCGGGCTTCGAACTGTTTGATGTGCAGTTCCTGACCGATCACTTGGCGTCGCTGGGCGCTCGGGAGATCTCCAGAGACAGCTACCTGGCGCGGCTGGCGCACGCGCAACGGGAGCCCAGTTTCGGCTGGCCCAGCCTGTCCCTTGAGCGCGTGGGCTAGCGAACTCGCCGCGAGCCGAGGCCGCCGGCCGGGCGAACACTCGGGAATTTCGCGCAATTTTCTATTCTTGACCAATTACATCGGATAAGTCTGAAAATAGTTGGTGCTGAAGCCTGAGCGCGAAGCTATGAGTTGCGTTCCCTTCAACCAATGGACGGCACGTGAACGCCCAAATCTCCTCGCGAAAGCTCACTCACCTGCAGCAGCTCGAAGCCGAGAGCATCCACATCATGCGCGAGGTCGCGGCCGAGTTCGACAACCCGGTCATGCTCTACTCCATCGGCAAGGACTCGTCGGTGATGCTGCGCCTCGCGCAGAAGGCGTTCCACCCAGGCAAGCTGCCGTTTCCGCTGCTTCACATAGATACTACGTGGAAATTCAAGGCGATGACGCAGTTCCGCGATGCCTACTGCGCCGAGCTTGGCTTGGATCTGAAGGTGCACACCAACGCCGAGGGCGTCGCTCAGGGCGTGAACCCGTTCGACCACGGCAGTCAGAAGTACACCACCGTCATGAAGACACAGGCGCTGCTTCAGGCGCTGGCGGCGGGCGGCTATGACGCGGCGTTTGGAGGGGCGCGACGCGACGAGGAGAAGAGCCGAGCCAAGGAGCGGATCTACTCATTCCGCGACGAGCACGGCACTTGGGATCCAAAGAACCAGCGACCGGAGCTGTGGAGCCTCTACAACGGCAAGATCACCAGGGGCCAGAGCATCCGTGTCTTTCCGCTCTCCAACTGGACGGAGCTAGACATCTGGCTGTATATCTACAGGGAAAATATCCCGATCGTCCCGCTGTACTACGCCGCCGCGCGCCCCGTCGTGGAGCGCGACGGGCAGCTGGTCATGGTGGACGACGCACGGATGCGCCTACGCGAAGGCGAGGTCCCGAAGCAAGAGCTGGTGCGCTTCCGCACGCTAGGCTGCTACCCGCTCACGGGTGCCATGCGCTCCTCCGCCACCACGTTACCTGAGATCATTCGTGAGATGCTGCTCACCAAGCACTCAGAGCGTGGTGGCCGCCTGATCGACTTTGACGAAGAGGGGTCGATGGAGACCAAGAAGCGCGAGGGGTACTTCTAATGAGCCTCGAATCCGAGCTGATCGAGTCGGACATCGAGGCCTACCTCGACCAGCACCAGCACAAGGAGTTGTTACGCTTCGTCGCCGTGGGCAGCGTCGACGACGGCAAATCCACGCTGATCGGCCGCCTCCTGCACGACACCCACGGCGTGTACGAGGATCAGCTGTCCGCCGTGAAGCGCGCCTCGCGGCAGGATGACACCGAGATCGATTTTTCACTGTTCACTGATGGTCTCAAGGCCGAGCGCGAGCAGGGCATCACGATCGACGTCGCCTACCGATATTTCTCCACGGAAAAACGAAAATTCATCATCGCGGACACGCCAGGCCACGTGCAGTACACGCGCAACATGGCTACAGGCGCGTCCACCGCCAACGTCGCGATCATCCTGATCGACGCGCGCCTAGGCGTGTTGCAGCAGTCACGGCGCCACGCCTACATCGCGTCGCTGCTGGGCATCCCGCACCTGTTCGTGTGTATCAACAAGATGGATCTAGTCGACTACGATCAGGGCACCTACCAACGCCTGAAGCAGGACTTCGCCGAGGTGTCTGACAGGCTGAGCTTTAAGGACGTTACGTTCATCCCGATCAGCGCGCTGCACGGCCACAACGTCGTGCATCCGAGCGATCGCATGCCTTGGTACGACGAAGCAGGCGGCGGGACTCTACTTTCCCATCTAGAAACACTGCCCATCGCCCAAGACCGAAACCTCTACAACTTCAGGTTCCCGGTGCAGTTCGTGCAGCGCCCGAACCTCAACTATCGAGGCTTCGCGGGCCAGATCGCGTCGGGGAGCGTGAAGCGCGGCGACGAGGTGGTTGTCTTGCCGTCGCGGCGCAAGAGCCGCGTCAAAGGCATCGACACCTTCGACGGCGAAGTTGAGCAGGCATTTGCGCCGATGAGCGTGACGCTGCGCCTAGAAGACGAAGTCGACGTGAGCCGCGGAGACATGCTGGTGCACGCCGACGATCTACCCCAGGTGGCACACGATCTGAGCGCCATGCTGGTGTGGATGAGCGAGACCCCGCTGGATGTTGGGAAGAGCTACTTCATCAAGCACGCCTCGCAGTACGTCAGGGCGCGGGTGGACGCCGTCTCGTGGGCCATCGATCTCGAGACGCTAGAACACCAACCCGCGCCCAGCCTTGGGCTCAACGAGATCGGCTGCGTTCGTCTACGTGCACACCGACCGATCTTCTTCGACCCCTACGCCTCCAACCGGGCCGCGGGCGCGTTCGTGGTGATCGACTCCATCACCAACGACACCGTTGCCGCAGGGATGATAGTTGAGGTCGGCGCGAGCGGCGGCGCTTCAGAGCGCGAGACCCAGGTGTCGACCACCGAGCGCGAGCGTCAGCTAGGCCACCAGGCTGGGCTGATTGAGCTGCACGGCGAGCGTGAACACGCGCGCCTGCTGGCGTTCGCCCTCGAGCGCGTGTTGTTCGATCGCGGACAGCTGGCTGTGGCCGTGGCAGATCTGGCGCCCCTCAGCGACGCGGCGGCTCGCGAGGTGTGCGCACGTTTACTTGGGCTCGGCGCGCGAGTGATCTTTGCGGGGACACTCGAGCCAGAGCAAGCCACGCTAGACGCCCTAGGCTCGCGCAGGAGCCGCGTCCAGCTGTGCCAGGGCGAAGCTCAGGCGACTGAGTTCACCGCGGACGTCAGCTCGGCAGACCCAGAGGCCGTCGCGCGCAACCTGATCGAGCGCTTGGCGGTCGCGGGCGCGCTGTAGCACGCCTGCCGCTGTAAATCGGCCGCCGGACGACTCCGAGGAGCACCGAGCAAGCGCTCTGGCAAGCGACCGAGGTGCGCTTCCAGCTCAGCGTTGTCGAGCATTTCTGCGTCACAGAGCGCGAGGTGATTGAGGGCGCCGATGATCGCTGCCGCCAGCGTCACGTACTCAAGTTGGGTGTAGCCTGGCCAGCACCGGCGTAGCGCGCTCACCACTGGGGCGGAGCTCAGGTCGTGGCTTGGGCCGTCCATCGCCGCACGGAATAAGCCTCGATCGTCGCGCCGCCCGGCTACCAACAGCGGAACAAGCCGCGCGCGGTCCGCTTGCTCAAGCTGTGCGAGCTTTGCTTCGAGCAGCTGGGCCCGCGACGCCAGCAAGCCGCGCACCAGCTCCCGCTTGCCAGCGAAGTACTGGTACAAGCTCCCGATACCGACGCCGGCGACCTTGGCCACGCGCGTGGTGGAGAGCGCTTCGTAGCCGCCCTCGAGCAGCACGCGCTCGGCGGCGGTGAGGATGACATCCACGGTATCCCGCGCTCGGCGCTGGATCGGCGTGCGCCTGAGCTCGTCGGTCGTGTGCTGAGGGCGAGGGTTCGGCTGGGTCGGGGTGGTCATGCCCTGAGGCTCGCCGGGGTCGGCCGACAGAGCTTGAGCGGAGGCTGAACGTTGGCTGAAATCTGAGCGGCTCTCAGCCAAGCTCGCCCCCAAACACCCACGCCGCGCCGCCAACACGGCGCGGACGCCAGGTGGCTGCGGCTACTTCGCCCCGCGACCCAGGGCGACGATCGTCGGCTTGGGCTCGCCCACGGGCCAGTTGACGAACAGCACGGCCTCGCCCTCGGTGCGCTGGATCCGCAGCTTCAGCGACTTGCCTTTGCGGAGGCGTACGACGAAGTCCGCGACCTTGCCTGGCTTCACCGACTGAAAGTAGTCCCCTAGCTCGGTGCCAAAATTCTTCATCCCCGAGGTGCCCTGGATGCCCCCTTCGCAGTTTATCTTCAGCCACTCGCGCACGATGCGCATGAAGCATTTGTCGGGCTGGGAGTTGGCCTCCTGAGTGTTGATGTTGGTCGCGGCGTTCCACTCCGCGACCGTCGGAGGCTTCGAGCGACCCTCCGGGATATCCGGGATAGGGCTCTCGTCCTTGACCGGCGCTGGCTCCTGCGTGGCAGCAGGCGCCGGCGTTTCCGCAGGGGAAGGAACAGTAGCCACGGCGACTGGCGCTGGTGGAGCCTCCTCTTTCTTGCAGGCCAGCAAGGCGGCGAGTACTAGCGGGATGGCGGCGATCGTTGTGCGTTGCATGGGAACTCCTAGTGGAGCCTCGGAGAATAGGCGATGCGCTCGCTGGCGTCAGGGAGGAAATACGAGTCCGCGGCTCGCGGAGGATTTGTGGGTCGGGTAAGCGCTCGGGGCCATCACCAAGCGAAGACTACGCTCGCCTGCCATCGCTTTAGCGCCCTGCTCAGCGCTGAACGCCAGCAGGGGCTGCACCCCCGAAAGCACCTCGAATACAGCTGATTTCTGGCGCTGGCCTCGGCAAACCCTGCAGTATTCTGCGGGCTCCGGTCACTAGCTGGTTGCGCTTCGGTATTTGATGGTTCTAATGCCGGGTTCGTGATTGGCGCGCTAATCCTCCTGTTGCAGATCTACGCCTACGTTGTCCTGGCGTCGGTCCTGTTGTCGTGGATCCAACTCGGGCCAGATAACCCGATTCGTAAGATCGTAGACGCGCTGGTGGAGCCTGTGCTCGACCCGATCCGCAAGGTGATTCCGAGCATCGGCGGCCTCGATTTTAGCCCGCTCGCAGTGTACCTGGGCATCCGCCTGGTCATCAGCCTGCTCGCGTCGCGGCTCGGCTAACGCCCAGCGCGCGCGGATGACGCGCGCCGGATCCTGAATCCGCACGGGCGTGGTGAGTCGCGAGTGACATCTCAACCCGCGCTCGGATGCCGTGGCAGATCTGGGCGGACATCGCGGCCAGGTAGGATCGCCACTTTTCCGCGCACAAAAGGGCTTTGCAGGCGCCATACACAGCCTGGAGCCCCCACCGCCGGCTGGGGCGACCAGAGATTATCCACAGGCAATCCACCAGCTGTGGAGAAACGGTTGCTTGGTCGTTTGGGCCTGCGGCAGGTGCGCGCGCCGTCGTTCGCCGATCACACGGCTCGCGTCCAAGGTGCTGGACCCCGTCGGCATCGAGGTCGGCTTCGAGGCCTACTTCGAGCCGCACCTCCACGGCTGAAATTGCTGCTTGTGGGGTTCGCCTAGCGCGGGTGCTTGGGCAGCGTGGGGGCACGGGGGAGTCAAGTGGCAGGACGCCACAGGGCGGCTTGACCTGGGCGCTAGCGACCAGCGCCGAGGCGGCTGGGACCAAGGTGCTCCCTGGTGCTCCCCACAGATCCGCGGACCGGGTCAGAGCTATCACTCGGCAATTGCAGCTTGGGGGCGGAGTTCGACGACGACGCTCCACCTGCGGCGAGTTTTGTGACAGCGTTGCTTCGCCAAAACATGGTCCGCCCAACCTACGGGCGGCTCGAAGTCAGGGAGATGACGATGAATCGAAAGCTAAGCTTATTGGTAGCAGCAGCGCTGGTGACCTCCGCGTGCGGTTACTCAGAAGACGAGTGGCAGGCGCAGCTGGACAAGTACTCGCAGCTGGACAGCCAGTTCAAGACAGAGCAATCGGAGCACGCCGCGACCCGCGCGCAGCTTGAAGACGCCAAAGTCCGCGTGGCAGCGCTGGAGAACAAGCTCCAGGCCATGGGCGTGAACCTGGACGAGCTGAATAAGCAGCTCGAGTCTGAAGGCGCCGAGAAGGCTCGGCTCACCGCGAGCCTAGACGAGACCCAGCGCGCGTTGGCTGAGTACAAAGCGCGCGCCGCTCAGCTGGAGCGCATCAAGCAGCGCTTCGAAGTGCTGCGCCAAAAGCTGGAGAAGCTGACCACCCTCGGCCTCAAGGTGTCGATCCGCAACAATCGCATGGTCATCTCACTGCCCGGCGACGTGCTCTTTGCCTCGGGGCAAGACAAGCTGAAGAAGGAGGGTGTCGAGGTCCTCGACCAGGTGGCGCAGGTCATCCGCTCCGATGCTACGCTCAGCAAGCGCTTCTTCCAGGTCGCCGGTCACACCGACGACGTCGCCCTCAAGGGCGGCCAGTTCAAAGACAACTGGGGCCTGTCAGCCATGCGGGCGCGCCAAGTGCTGGTGTACTTAGTCGCCGCGACGGACTCCAAGGGTGGTGGCGGTGGGCTCGATCCGACGCGCCTGCACGCGGCGGGCTACGGTGAGACCGACCCGATTGAGAAGAACGACACGCCAGAGCACAAGCAAGCCAATCGCCGAGTCGAGCTGGTGCTGATGCCCGATGTGTCCGAGATGTTGGACCTCAAAGAGCTGATTTGAGGCGAGGGTCGCCGCTCGACTGGTGACGCTGCTCGCCAGCCGGCCGGCGCCTGTGCGTCGACCGACAACCTTCGCGCCCCAGAAGCCTGAAACTTCGGGGCGCCGGGCCGCGTATTGAAGGGCTCCAGCAATGCCTGTTGCCCTCGCTCAGCCTCTGCGCGGTTGGTTGCTCCGTGAGCACACTCCGCGGACCGATCGGAAGGGATCGAAGCGGCAGCAAAGCCTAGCCGAGGATGCGAGCACCGCCGTCGAATCCGCGCTACGCACGAGCCGGGGCGCGATGGATGGCGAAACGATTGAGCTGACGCTCGAGCAGTTGATGGAACTCTACACCCAGGGCGGGGTAGACGCTTTCGATGAGCTGTATCGGCGCACAGCTCACCGCGTGTTCGGCTACCTGTTTCGGCTGACTCGGCACCGCGAACGCGCCGAGGACCTGCTGCAGATCACCTACTCTAAGCTCCACCGAGCCCGCGACAGCTACCTGTTAGGCGCGCCGCTGATGCCTTGGATGCTGGCCATCGCGCGCCGCTCGTTCTTAGACGAGCGCAGGCGCGCGAGCAGCCGTAGCGAGGACCTGAGCGCGGACGGGGTGCTCCCTGAGCCCGCGCCACTCCCTTCAGCAAATCTCCCCACGGATACGGTTGACGCGCTCGAGCGCGCGATGAATCGGCTCCCCAACAACTACCGCGAAGCCATTGAGTTGACTAAGGTCAGCGGGCTGTCTATCGCCGAGGCCGCCGAGGTGCTGGGGACCACACCGCAGGCCGTAAAGCTGCGCGTGCACCGCGGTTACACACAGCTCAGGAAGTCTCTCGACAGCTTCTCGCGAGGCACCTCGTGAGCGCCAGCGCAGAGCGGCCAGACCAGGTGCTGGGCGAGCCGCCGGACGACCTCGACGATCTGCCTTGGTCTCAGCTGAGCGAAAAGGCCGGCGCTACCGGCGGACCGTGCTCCAAGGTCTCCGCACAAATCCGCGCGGAATGCACCAAAGATCTGTGCCCTACGGCGCGGCTCAGCATGAGGAGCCGAATACTCATGTCCCTAGGCTTCTCCATGGGCCTGATGGCGGCGCTGGTGCTGTTATCCGGCAGCCACGCTGCGCCTCCACAGGCGCTCCGCACGGCGCTCTTCGGCGCCGTCGGCTGGGGCGCCGTCATGCTGTGCATCCTGCTCGTAGGGTTTGCTAAGCCTCCCGGCCGCCGCGGCGCCGTGCTGCTGCGCACGGTGCTGGCGTTTGGCGTGCCCGCGCTTTTCTTTATCTACCTGCTGATCGCTGGGCGCCACGGCGCGTCCTTGGGGCAATTCTTGAGTCACAGCGAGCACACAGGCCGCGCGGCGGAGTGCGGGGTATTCGCCCTCGCGATCGGCGGACTCAGCTCAACCGGGGTGCTCTTCGCTTGGCGCCGCACGGATCCAATTACGCCACGACTGAGCGGGGCCCTCGCGGGCCTGGTCGGTGGGTTGGGCGCCGCGCTAGCTGTGGGTATCGCGTGCCCGACAACGGACGCTCTGCACTTGGTGTTCGCCCACGGCTTAGTCGTGGTCGCCTTCACTACCCTCGGTGCGCTGATCGGGCGGCGCGTACTGACGCCTTAGGGCGCACCGGGGAGCCACCCGCCCATCACCCCTAGCAAATTCAGGGTGCGGGGGTGGGCTGGCCAGGCTCCGGGGCCGTGACGGCAGGCGCGGCGGTGTCGACTGGCGGCGGCGCCGTTGTGGGCGGCGGCACAGCCGCCGCGCCGATCGGAGGCGGCGCGACCGTTGGCTCCCGCGCGGAAACCTTCCACGCGGATTGTTCTCGGACCACGCTGAGCAGCTGGTAGTCGACCTTACCGGCCAGCTCACACTCGACCCGAACCTTGGCCCCGTCTGCGGAGCGCTCGAGCAGCGATCCCTGACACAAGATCGAACCGTGTTCGAGCTCTGGGCAACTGGTGCCGCAGGCCTGCTTGGCTTGTTGAACCACGGCTATGCCGCTGGCGCTCGCCAGCTGTTCCGAGATCGCGAAGCGGTGCTCACGCAAGCGGATCTCGAACTCCACCGCGGCGCCCTTCGGCTCGCGAGCGATCACGTCCAGCTCTGCCAGCTTAGGTTTCTCGGTCTGGGGCGGGTTGAAATTGCATGCTGTGCGCGCAAACAGCCACAGCAGCAGCGTCACGCCGCCCACGATCCACACCATCAGCGCACCGGCGCGGCTCGGCGTGTTCAACTCAGCTTCAGTCTGAGGCAGCGCGGGGCGCCCACGCCGCTTCTTCGCGCGCTTGCGGAGGCGCCGCCGGCGAGCCGCAGCAGCCAGCGCCTCGTCGTCGTCTTCGTCTTCGTCTTCGTCGATGGCTGCCGACTCGCTAGCAGCGGGCTTCGGCGCGGCGCCACGTGGTTCAACGCCGCCCGCGTCAGCGTCATCCTCGTCCGAGTCGTCGTCGTCCGAGTCGTCGTCGTCCGAGTCGTCATCGTCCGAGTCGTCGTCGTCCTCGCTGGTCGCTGGACCCTTGGCCTTCAACGCCTCGCGAGGCTCTTCTGCGGGCGCGGTCGTGACCGACTCGCCATCGTCGTCGGGCTGGGAGTCGCGGTCAGCCTTGTTGTCATCGTCCAGAGCCATGGGGGTCGAAGCATCCACATCGCCAGCCTGCTCCGCAACCGCATTGACCAGAAGCGAGACCCTCCAGGTATGAATTGAGGCTGATTCTAGTGACCCAAGGGCTGAAAGCAGCCAATCAAGCCGCGACCAGAGGTCCCTCCCCGGACTTGGACGCCGACCCTTCCGGTTCGAATCCGTTAAGAGCGGAATGCGCAGGGGTACTGATTCTCAAGCTGGAGCAGAAATGACGGGCAGTCGGCTTAGTGAGCAACTCACCCACCCACTCGCCGAAGGTGCTGGCATGCGCAGCTTCGTGTGGTGTGTCGCCCTGTGTTGGCTGGTCGCGTGCAGCAGCTCACCACCGCTCCCAGCCAAGGCCGTGGCTCTGAACGACCAAGGGACCCTGGCCCTGCGCTCGGGAGATCTTGAGACCGCGAGCGCCCGCTTCGAAGTCGCCCTCGAGTACAACCCTCACTTCGTCGAGGCGCTGACCAACCTCGGGCTGGTTGAATTACAACGTGGAAATTTTGACCGCGCAGGTACACTGCTCCGACGGGCGCGGCGCCTGAACCCGGACGTAGCCCAGCCGCACCATGGGCTGGGTGTGCTCGAGGAGCGGCGAGAGCGCCGAGATCGAGCCTCGAGGCACTATCAGGCCGCGCTGGCTGTGGATCCCGGGTTCGCGCCCGCGAGGGCCAACTTGGCGCGACTCTACTTCAACGCAGGAGATTTCGAGCGTGCCCGCTCGCAGTTCAAGCGCCTCACAGAAGTGGCCCCCGACGAGCTCTTAGGGTTCACGGGCTTGGCCGAGTCGCTGCTCAGCCTTCGTCGATCTGCAGAAGCTGACCAAGTGACACGACTCGCGCTGGAGCGCTTTGGGCCTGCGCCAGAGCTCGTCTTGCTAGAAGGCCGCCGCGAGCTGCGCAACGGAAACGGTCGAGTCGCCATTCAGCTGTTGGTGCTGCTCACCGCGCGCAATGACGACATCGCCGCGGCAGCGTTTGGCTGGATCGCGACGGCGGAACTGGCCGCAGGTCACCCCCGCCTCGCGGTGGGTGCTGCCACGCGTGCCCTCGATTTGACCCCCGAAGCGCCGGTCGCCGTCTTCGCGCTGGCGTTGGCTCTTCATCAGCTGAATGACCCCAGCGCGCTGCGCTGGCTGCGGCGCGCCGACGCCGTCACCGGAGGTCGGCCGTTGATCCGTGAGGCGCTGAAGTCGCGCCTCGGCCGCGGTTCACCGCGGCAGGGCTCACCGCGGCAGGGCTCACTGCGGCAGCGGCGGGATCACAAACAGGATGTCGCGAGGCTGACCGACAAGTAGCTCGGTGGTCTGGCCGTCATTCTTCGCCAACACCCGGAGTGACGCGCGTGCCACCTGAACCTGAGAGGTCTGGGGCACCGCGACGTTCGACTTTGGTACTACGCGGAAACAAACTCTGGTCCCTGGCACTAGATCCGTCACTGTATCATCCAGGCCGTCGGTGCCCGAGGTGATACCGTAGGCGTCCGCCCAGTTATCCTCGAGCTTGGGGGCCGGCACGAACTGACAGAACGTACCCGGTTCCGCAGGGTCTTGGATATTCCCGCTGGCGTACACCGAGATGCTCTCGACGAATTCTTTAATCCCGTCGACGTTGATAAAGGGTGGGTTAAGGTCTGGGATGGCGCGCAACCGTACGGTGACTTCAAGCCCCGAGAGTAGCGCCTTCACGCCCGCCGCGATGGTCGTGCTCACGGTAGAGCCATCCTTGTGGCTGGCAAAGATCAGTCTACAGGTCGCGACCCCGTCGACGGTCGGCCCATCAGGCAGGACTGTGTTCGAAAACACATCCGTCGCGCAGCCAGCCCCGCCGAACGCGTTCGGCTTCACGAACGAGTTGGTCTGGTCGACGAGGTACGCCATGTCCGGGTACGGCCCGGCGTAGCGCTGAGTGCCACCGTCGTTGAGCGCTACCCCCACGAACTTGGCTCCCCGCGCCTTCATGCTCGCCACCAAATCGTCAGCATTCGGCGGTGGATTGGTGGCGAACGCGTACTCGTCGTGCAGCGAGCTCTGGACGACGCCGCAACAACCCGCCTTACACGCAGACGCGGTAGGCGTCTCGGAGCACACCACACGCCGCCCGTTGTGGAACGGTGCATCCGTGATCAGCACCAAGATCGGCAGCGCGTCGGTGCGAAACCCGAGGCCTCCAAAGCCGCTCCCAGGGATAAACGGCGGTTGGTAGCCACTCGGAGGCCAGTACAGTGGGTCATTGCCCAACACCTTCTGCAGCGCTGGGATCTGTGCCTCGGGTATGTCTGCGCCATCATCAGTGGTCAGCGCAGCGACGGCGGTGGTGGTCTTCGATACATCGCCGGTCAAGAACCCGTTCGGCGGAGCCGAGACACTGACTGGCACGTTGGTAGTGGCCCCATGGCCATTGACCGGGTAGTCTTGGACGGCGACCACCCCAAAGCGGGCGTCCGGTACATCCGCCTTGATACCGTTGACTAGGGTCGTGAGGTTGGCCTTGATGTTATTGATCGCCGGACCCATGCTCCCCGTGGCGTCGACGACAAACGCGATGTCTCCCTTGTTCAGGTTGGTCTTGAGCACCACGTCTTGGCGGAGCGGGATCGGGGCCTCCTGATAGGGCATCACAAAGTAGTATTTGCCAATCGACTGCGGGGTCTCGGCTTTTAGCGTCGGATCGCTGCCCAGCGTCCACTCGATCAAGTCATTTGCGCCGTCCTCGTCGGTGTCGGCCTTGATGCGATCCGTCTCGCCCTGATTGACCGTGCAGTCTCTATTCAGATCCTCGAGGTAATCAAGCAGCCCGTCGTTGTCTGAGTCGCGATCATACGCGTCGGCGTTGGCGTCTAGGTCCGTGTTAGCCGGAGGCTGATCCAGCTGGTGTCCAACCCCGGCCTCGCAGGCATCTGGGATGCCATCGCCGTCTGAATCCAGATCGCGAAAGTCGGGCGTACCGTCGCCATCCGTGTCGTCCGTGCCCTCGAAATCATCCCGGATCCCATCGCCATCGGAGTCCGGATCGTTGTGATCGACCAGCCCGTCGCCGTCTGTGTCAACCGGGGGCTTGCCGCCAAGCTCGGCCACGTCTTTGACAAAGTCCCCGTCGTTGTCGGGGTCGTAGACATCGGGGAGTCCGTTTCCGTCGAGATCCGAGAGTGGCTTCGACGGGTCGTAGGCAGAGCCGTCTGGGTAGGCTTCGTCCTGATCCGGGATGCCGTTGTCATCGCTGTCAGTGTCGATGAAGTTAGGCTTTCCGTCTCCGTCAGAGTCCGGCGCATCGCACCCGGTAGGATCGCCCTCGATCAAATCAGGGATGCCGTCGTCGTCGCTATCCAGATCGAGATAGTCGGGAGTTCCGTCGCCGTCGGAGTCGCGGTTGGTGTCGCGGCCCTCGAACTCATCCAAAATATTGTCCCCGTCCGCGTCGGGGTCACACTCAGCGACTCCCCCGCCCCCGCCGCTGCTGCCCGCCGTGCCCCCCGACGTACTACCAGCGCTCGCCGAGCTGCCACCGCTGCCGCCTGCGGCGGTGCCACCTAGCCCAGCGCTGCCGGCGCTAGCGCCGCTGCCGGCTGCGCCGCCAGAGCCGCCGTTCGAGCCGCCAGCGTCCGCGCCACTGCCACAAGCCAGCGCGCTCGCGCCCGCAAGAACCCACACCCAACTCGAAGAGAAGCGCCGCTGCATTGAGCCTCCTGCTAGCGTCCAAGATCCCAGTAAGGGGTTAAGGTACTCGATCTTGGGCGCAAGCTCACCTTCCGCCGTGAATCCCCACGGTGAATCCAGCTGCGCACGCCCGGCCCCGCTGGATCCTGGCCAACGACTGCTCTATTCAGCCAAGCCACGCAGCCACAGCGCGCCTGGTGTCGAACTCCTGCGAACCCTCAACGCTCCGTCACCAGCATGCCCGCCTCTGCCCAGCCGTTCGAGCAGCCTAACCCGCGAACACGCGACAACACCTCCGACCCGAGGGGCGTAAGGCACTTAGTTACGCGGCGCATCAAGGCCAGCGGCTGGTCGCGTCTTGGTCGACTGGGGGCCGCCCTAGTGAGCGTGATCTGCCTGGCCGCGATGTCCGTGGTGCGGGGCGACGCTCAAGGCGACCTCGGCGCGATCGCCGTGCGTACCCTGGGCTGGGCTTCTTGGTTGGTGGCGCTCCCCCTCACCCTCGGCGCGATCACGAGCCTCGCGGCCCTGCGCGACGATCAGCAGTTGAACAGCACCCTGCGCGCGCTCGGCTTCGCCAAGTCCCAGGTCGAGGCGCACACGCTGTGGGCATGTATCCGCGTGGTCTTATCTCAGCTCGGGGTCCCGGGGGTGGGCGGGTTCGCGCTAGCGCTCGTGCTCAGCCGCGACTGGCACGAGGTCCCCGCGCGCGCGCTGCAGCTGGCCGCCGCCGCCACCTACGTAGGCGCCCTAGCCTGCGCCGCCGGACTGGTGGCCGCCGCTGCGTGTCGACTGGGCGCCAAGCCGGGGCGCCGGGTGACCTTGCTGTTCCTCCTAGGCCCGATGTTGGTGTCAGATCGCTTCCTACACCTCGCGAACCTACCCCGCGCGTTGAGCCAAATCTTGGACGGCATCGCCAGGCTGGGAGCTGCCTGATGCTTCAGCTCTCTGATGTTTGGTTTGATCCGCTGCGCAGCGTCAGCGCCACGTTCACCCAAGGCCTACACGTGGTGTTCGGCCGCCCCGAGGACGGCCTAGCGCGCCTCGCGGAGCTGTGCGCTGGGCACCAGCCACCGCAGCGCGGCAAGGTCAGGCTCCTTAGCAAAGATCCTTACCGCACGGCATCTATCCGAGCTCAAATGGGCAGCGTCCTCGCCGTAGAACCTAAGCTGCCGGCGCAGCAGCTCTCCACGATCATTGGGCACCGGCTCCCGCCGGCCGCGGCGAGCAGCGCCACCGACCTGCTGTCAGCCTGCGGACTCCTCGGTCGCGCAGCCCCCAGCCTGTCCGCTGACGAGCGTCGAAGCGTCGCGTTCCTGCTCGCCACCAGCGTCCAGCGCGAGCTGCTGGTGGTGTATGAGCCATTCACCGGCTTGCCCGGTATTCACTCCCACGCCGTCACCGAGAGGCTACGCGCGCAGGTCGCGGGCGGCGCGATCCTGCTGACGCTCACGTCCAACCTGGCGCACACCAGTGAGCTCGGTGGTGCGAGCTGGTTGTTGGACAGAGGGCAGCTCTCTACCCTCGATGAAAACTCCGCACGGCAATTAGCCGAGCAATCGGTCGCGCTGTTGGTGACCTGCTCGGCTGCGGCCCAGCTAGCCAGCGCCATGCTAGCCGACGCCACGCTCGGGGTGAGCTTTGACCCGCTAAGGCCGGAGCAACTGGTCGTTACGTCTGCCCAGCCAGACCTGGCGAGCCTGCGTGTGCTTGAAATCGCGACGCGCAGCGGCTTTCACGTTGATGGCCTCTCGCGCTACCAGCCTACGCTAGATCAGCTGCGCGCCGCCGCCGCCGGCCGAGCGCAGGCTGCCTTCCAACGCGCCGCCCACGCGCCAGCGAGTACGCGCCAGGGCACGCTCACGCGAGCCGAAGGCGACAGGCGATGAACGCGCTGGGTATCGGCCTCCGCCTCGGCTGGGCACGACTCCGCACCACTCAGTCGCTGGCGGTCTTTGCCAGCGGATTGCTCGCCTGCCTGCTGGCCGCCAGTTTAGAACGCGGAAACGCTGATGGCGTCAGCGCGAGCTTGCTCGGGATGACGTTCGGCATCGTGATCCCGCTGACCTGCCTTGAGCTCTCGCGGCGCGCGTTCGACTCAAGCAGCTTGCTCGACAGCGTGGCAGAGCCCGCGCGCTGGGGAGCCAGCCGCCGTCCCCTAGTCCTCGGCTTGGCGCTAGCGCTGGCGTTGGTGCTCGCCGCGTGGTGCGCTTGCATCGCGGGCGCTACGGTGCTGATCGCGGGTGGCAACGCGCTAGATGCCGTGCGGAGCGGGGGCGTGGGCGTGGAGTCAGGGTTGGTCTATGCCTGCGTGCTGTGCGCCGCTTCCAGCTTTGGCCGGGGTGGGCGCGGTCGCCTGTGGTTCATGACCCTCGACTGGCTCTTGGGCACGGGGGTGAGCAGCCTAGCTATCCCCTTCCCGCGCGCGCACCTGGCCAACTTGCTCGGCGCCGCACCGCCAGCCGAGTGGTCTCAAGCCGCCTCAGGCCTGGCGCTGGTTGGCCTGTGCCTAGTCGCGCTCAGCTGGGTTCGCGTGCGCATCCCGAGCTGACACCCCAAGCGGGCCGATCTGCTCCAGCGGCTAGCGCTTGGCCAAGCTTGTACTAGGCTCGCCGCGTGCGTTCGGTGGTCTTCCGCTTCCAGTCCCTCGACCAGCTCGCCCTCCAGCTTGAGCAAAGCGGGGACGATCAGGACTTCCCCCTGCCGCCAAACGAGCGATTTCGCGAGGGAGAATGGGTGCTCTCGCACTTCTGTATCGGCGAGGAATCGACCTCGGTCGCAGCCTGCGTGATGGATCGGGGGGGTGGGTCGCGCTTGGTGTTTGAAGAGCGCGACTGGGAACACCTGCTCGACCTCGCGCTTGAGGGCTGTCGCGCGAGCATCCCGCCGCCCAGCTGTCCAGCGAACCGCATCTCCTACGTCGAAAATGTGCCGCCAAACACCCGCGTGCTGCTGGTGGACGACGACCAGGATCTACAGCGCGTCGTCGGCGCGCTGCTCACCCATGCCGGTTATGAAACCCATGCGGTCTCCAGCGCAGAGCAAGCGCTCGACACGCTACGTGCGTCAAGCTTCGACTTGATGGTGCTCGACTGGAATCTACCCGGCATGACGGGGCTTCAGCTATGCAAGCGGCTGCGCAAATCGGGCTCGCGCATCCCGATCCTCTTCCTGACCGCTCACTCGACCAGCGACGACATCGTCCTGGCGTTTCAGTCAGGCGCTGACGACTTTATACCCAAGCCGTTCCGCGTGCCTGAGCTCACAGCGCGGGTCATGGGCTTGCTGCGTCGTTCGCTGATGCCCACCCTGCTGTAGCGCGAGCTCACCCGGCCCCGACCACGCGGCTCACTGCTCGCGGAATGCTTCCGCGGGGCGCAGCTTTGCCGCATGCAGCGCGGGCCACAGGCTCCCGATCAGGCACACCACCATGGAAAAGATGCCTGCCGTGAGGAACCACAATGGCTCAACCTGAACCGGCAAGTAAGAGATGAAGTAGACCTTCGGATCCAGCGGGAATGGATAGTGCTTTAGGATCATGCACGCCCCGAAGCCTAGGCCCAACCCGCTGCCTGCTCCGAACAAGCCAATAATGGCCCCCTGATACAGGAACGCCCGTACGAGCGCCCAATCGGTGGCGCCCATCGCCTTCATCACAGCGATCTCTCGCTTTTTATCTAGCACCACCATGATCAGCGTCGCCAACACGGTAAAAGCGGCGACTAGGATCATCAGCGCCAGCACCAGGCTGATGGTGATCTGCTGAATTTGCAGCGCGGTGAACAGACCGTGGTTCAGCTCCTTCCAGTCCATGGTGTGGTAGATTGAGCTCTTGAGGCGCTCATCGACCAACGCCTTGACGTGCTGCGAGTCGTCGATCTTCTCGACCTTCATCTCGACGCCGGTGACGCTGTCCCCGTTGCTGTGAAACGCTTGAGCCTCGTAGAGGTCGGTGTACACCAGCTTCGAGTCGTACTGATCGAAGCCGGCGTCAAAAACAGCAATCACACGGAAACGCTTGGCGACAGGCGGCCGGAAACCACCCCCGCCAAACGTGAAGCCGACGGTGGGCGAAGTGACCTGGACGCAGGATCCGAGGTTGGCCCCGAGGTACTGGCGTAGGCTCTTGCCCAAGATGATCCCCGGCAGCTTCTTGACGCGCTCGGGATCACTGCAGGGGTCTTCGTCTAAATCCGCAGGGATAAAACCAGGGTCAGGGAGATCACTCTCGTAGCCGCCCTCGGGGACGATACTGCCATGAGGAGCGTCTGCTGGGAGCGGCTCGGCGCTACCCGCCTCTACTTCGTCGGCGCCTGCATCGTCGGTCTCTCCCGCGGCCTGCTTAGCGGTCAGCTCGAGCAGCTCGGCGGTGCTCAGCTCCTTGAGCCCGTCGTGTGTCTTGCGCTGCTTTTCCGGGGAGTTTTTATCGGGCGCGACCGACCCCGCCAGCGCGGGTGTCTTGATTTGGATGTCATCAGGGCTCGCTGAGGGCGCCTCCAGCGGCGGCTCGCGGAGCCGGACGCGGCGCGACGACTTGGGGGGCTCGGCGCCCGCAGCCCGCAGCCCGCGCGTGTCGCCCTCGACGATGTGTTGCGGCAGGTCGAGCACCTCACCAAACAGCTCAGGATCCACGCCCTTGAGCAGCACCCCGGTCGCGGTCTTGTCGCCGTGGCTGACCATCATCGGGTTGATCACGAACGGCGCGACGCCGATCACCCCCGGCACGCTGCGCATCTCTTGCATCACGTCGCGGTACTCACGAAAGTCGCTGGAGTATTTCAAGACCAGCACGTGGGCGTTGACTCCCAGCACCTTCTCGCGAAACTCCGAGCGGAAACCGCCAGTGACGCTGACCACGATGGACAGGCAGGCGGTCCCCAGCGCGACGCCTAAAATGGCCAGCGTGGTGCCGAGGGACACGAAGGCTCGTTTCCTGGAGCCCATGTAACGGAGCGCTAGTTGAAGCGGGAAACCCATGCTGCAGTTGTTTCTTGTTCCCGCCTCCAGCGGCGTGAATTCTCCGGAGCGAGCCCGGCGGGCCAAGCGACAGCTCTTATAGCCGAGGCCACCGCGACCTCAACGCTCACTTCAAACGCTGGGACGGACACCCGAGGCACCCAAGCGCGGCATGCAAGACCAGGGTCCGCAAGTGTTGCGCGGTGGCGCGGATGGCACACTTGCCTCGTGAACTGGCGCGGGCGTGATCACGGCTGGCAGACGACATCTGACAGCTCCTAGGCCGGTTGATCGCTGGGGATCGCGGCCCAAAGCACGGCTCCCCAAGGCAGCCACGATGGCGGAGCGCTGTGCTGCCCGACGCGAGGGGAGCCGACGGGATTTGCACGAATCTTGCAGTTGGCCTCAGGCTGCTCCGCGCGAGGGTGGTAAAATCATCAGTCGGGGTACCGCGGGTACCAAAGCCATCCACCGTTCCAAGACGTAGAAGTCGGCGCTCGCAGCTCTACATTTGGGGTGGATCAGGCAAGGCAGTAGTTTGGATGAGTGGAGTATTGACGTGAGCGACGAGCGACTAAAGGCCCTCGAGACCCAGGACAGCGCGGCGAGGCTCCACGCACCCGATCCGATGGAGCCAGTCCCGGCCAGCGCGGGCGGCCTCAAACTCGCGACCATCGCACCGGGCAGCGTGTCCATGCCGGATGTGCAGCTTGATGCGATCCGTCGTCAGGACCCGTATCTCGGCTGCACCATCGACGAGCGCTACAAGGTGGAGGCCATCCTAGGCGAAGGCGGGATGGGCGTCGTCTACCGCTGTCGCCACAAGATCATCGACAAGAAGGTCGCGATGAAGATCCTGCGGGCCGACCTCGCCCGCGACACCGAAGCGACCGAGCGCTTCTTGATCGAAGCTCGAGCGGCGAGCTCAATCGGTAACCCGCACATCATCGACATCAGTGATTTTGGTCAGTTGCCGGACGGATCCACCTATTTCGTCATGGAATACCTGGAGGGGATCCCACTCTCCAATCTGATCGACGCCAACGCCGGCCTGCCGATCGCGCGCATCCTGCACATCGCCCGACAGCTCGCCGAAGGTTTGGCCGCCGCGCACGACGTGGACATCGTGCATCGCGACCTCAAGCCCGACAACATCTTCTTGATCGACCGCGGCAAGGAGAAGGACTTCGTCAAGATCCTCGATTTTGGCATCGCGAAGGTCTCCACGGCAGAACACGGCATCACGCGTGCTGGCTCCGTGTTCGGGACGCCTCACTACATGTCGCCAGAGCAGGCAGCGGGCGCGCCCGTCGATCACCGAGTGGACGTCTACTCTCTCGGCGTGATCCTGTACGAAATGGCCAGCGGCAAGGTGCCGTTCGATGCCGACAACTTCATGGGGATCCTCACCCAGCACATGTACAAAGCGCCGGTCCCAATCCGCGCGCTGGTGCCCCAGCCGAATGAGATCCCGCCGGGGCTCGAAGCCATCGTCCTCAAGTGCCTGAGCAAGCGCCCAGAGCAGCGCTACCAAAATATGAATGAGGTCCTGGACGACCTCAGCTGCTTGGACTCTGGGAAGATCCCCACGGCAGTACCTGAGATGATGCAGCGCTCTGGCGGCTTCAACGTGCCAGCCGACTACTTCAACAAGTCAGCCATGCCCGCGCCGGTCCCCGCCGATCCCGGGCGCGGCCGTCGCAGCCGCTGGCCGGTGTACGCCGGGATCGCAGGCGTCGTCGCGGCGGTCGCGATAGTCGGCACCATCTTCGCGGTGAGCCCGCCGAGTGGCGCGGCACAACCAGAGCCACAACCTGCGGTGACGGCCATCGCCGCCGCTACGGGGCAGGCCAGCGCCGCTCCCAGCGCCGCCCCCAGCGCAGAGCTCCCGCAGACCACGGCGGTGACCATCGCGGCCTCGCCGCTAGAGGCCCACGTCTTCATCGGCGAGAAAGATCTCGGCGCGTCTCCGGTGACCATCGATGTCCCGCTGAATGAGACGATAAGCGTCGAGATCCGCCAGCCGGGGTTCAAGTCTCAGACGCTGTCCCTCGACGCGAGCGAGACGCGGAAATCGGTGCGCTTGGAGAAAGAGGGCAGAGCCGTCGCGGGGCATCGCAACGGCGCGCCGCCCGCGACGCCCACAGCCAAACCGACGCCTAAGCCTAAGCCTAAGCCACAGATCGGCGGCACTGACGTCGTCAACCCCTGGAACTAGCGGCCTCCCGCAGGCTTCGACAATCGTCCGCTGCCGGCGCCGGCGCGCGTTGGCGGTGAGTTGGGCTATAAGCCGTCCGCCGTGGACCTAAGCCTACTCAAGACCTCAGTCCCAGACGACGTCACCCAGTTGTGCCAGCGCCTGCACGACGCCGGGTTCCGCTCCTGGGTCGTCGGCGGCTGCGTGCGTGACCTGTTGCTCGCGCAGCGCTCGAGCGGCGCGCAGCGCTCAAGCGGCGCGCAGCGGGCGGCCCCAGCTCTGGGCACAACGAGCGAAGTGCGCAATGACTGGGACCTGGCGACAGACGCGCTGCCCGAACAGGTTCAGAAACTTTTCCGCAAGGTTATTCCGACAGGGATTAAACACGGCACGGTCACCGTCATGCTGCGCGGCGTAGGCTACGAGGTAACGACGCTGCGCGGCGAGACCACCTACAGCGACGGGCGCCACCCGGATCAAGTGTACTTTGTAGATGATATCCGCGCAGATTTAGCGAGGCGTGACTTCACGGTGAACGCGATCGCCTACGACCCACTGGCAGACCAGCTGATTGACCCATTTGGCGGCGCGGACGACCTGGCCGCCGGGGTCCTGCGAGCTGTCGGGGTAGCGGCCGAGCGCTTCAGCGAGGACGGCCTCCGCGTGCTGCGCGCGGCGCGCTTCATCGCCACGCTGGGCATGCGACTGGAGCCCGCGACCCAGGACGCCATCCGCCCATCGCTGGAGACCTACCGCAAGGTCAGCCCCGAGCGCATCCGCGATGAGTGGCTCAAGACCTTAGCCGCTCCTAGGCCGAGCCCCGCGTTCCAGCTCATGCTTGACCATGGCATCATGCAGGCCACCGCCCCGGAGCTCGCGGCGTGCGCGGCGATCCCAAGCCGACACGCCGGCGCCGCGCACAGCGTGTGGGAGCATCAGCTGCGCGTCTTAGATGCTTGCCCTGCGGATCCCATCCTACGCACCGCCGCGCTGCTGCATGATATCGCTGAGACCAAGCCCGTAGCGTCCGCCACCATCAACCTGCACGCCGAAGAGGGAGCGGTGATGGCCGCCGCCATCTGCGCGCGGCTCAGGTATTCCAACGCCGAGCGCGAACGCGTGGACGCGCTGGTGCGTCATCATGCGATTGATCACGACGCCCTACGCGCGGCCCCAGCCCTGCGCCGCTGGCTCCGGCGCACGGGCGTTGCGGTGCTGCCACAGCTCTGGCAGCTGGCAGCGGCCAACTGCTCTGCCACCGCCGACGACGCAGCGGCGCGGCGCCTGGCTACGCTGCGGGAGCGCGTGGACGCGCTGCTAGCCGCTGGCGTCGTCTTGAACACCAAGCAGCTCGCCCTCGGTGGACGCGAGCTGATGCAGCAGCTGGGTCTAGCCCCGGGGAAACAACTAGGGCTGCTGCTGGAGCAGCTCTTGGAGCGGGTGACCGATCAGCCTGAGCTCAACACCCCTGAGCTGCTGCTGAGCGAGGCGCGCGCGTTAGTCGCAGCAGGCTAGCCAGCGCCACATGGCGCAGCGGCGTACAGCTGCGCCCCCTCCACCCCCGAAAAAGCGGACGCTGTGCGCCAGGGCTGCGCAGGCTCTGCTCGGGGCTGCGCTTTGACCAACGCCGCGGCGGGCCCTCAGGCGCTCGGCGCGGGCTTCGGCGCGCCGAAGATGCTGGCGGCGCGCTTCTTCTCGGCGCCTTCTTTACGCTTGTCGCTCCAGCGTGGGAGCAGCACCTTAGCCGGCTCTGGCAGCGGCTCACCCTTGATCGCCGCGCGGATCTCCGCGGAGCTGAGGGTCTCGCGCTCGAGCAGGGCTTCAGCGACGCGGTTGAGCGACTCGCGGTTGTCTTCGAGCGTCTTCTTGGCGAGCATATACTGCTCATCGATGATGCGCCGCAGCTCCTTATCGATTTGCCGCGCGGTATCATCGGAGTAGTCATCGCGACGGGACGCCATCTCGCGCCCGAGGAAGATGTTCTCATCTTGATCGCCGTAGGCCAGCGGCCCCAGCACGTCGGTCATGCCATGCTCGCAGACCATCGAGCGCGCCAGCGCGGTGGCTCGCTTGATGTCGTCCTGAGCGCCGGTGGTGATCTCGCCAAACACGACCTCTTCAGCGACGCGACCACCCAGCATCATGGAGATGCGCGCGAGCGCCTGCGTGCGGGTCATCAGGTGACGATCTTCTACGGGCAGGAACATGGTGACGCCGAGGGCCGCACCGCGCGGAATGATAGACACCTTATGGACCGCGTCATTGCCCTCGACCAGCATGCCGACGACGGTGTGGCCAGCCTCATGCCAAGCCGCGATGTTGCGCTCAGTCTCGCTCATCACCATCGATTTCCGCTCGGTACCCATCATCACTTTGTCTTTGGCCATCTCGAAGTCGGCCATGCTCACGCAGTCTTTGTCCTGGCGCGCGGCCAGCAGCGCGGCCTCGTTGACCAGGTTCTCTAGGTCGGCGCCGACGAAGCCAGGCGTGCCTGCCGCCAAGATCCCCAGCTCCACGTCTAGGCCGAGGGGGACCTTTTTGGTGTGAACCGCGAGGATCCCCTCGCGGCCGCGGATATCGGGGCGCGGCACGACGATGCGCCGGTCGAAGCGACCAGGGCGCAAGATCGCTGGATCGAGCACGTCGGGGCGGTTGGTCGCCGCGACGATGATCACGCCCTCGTTCGACTCAAAGCCGTCCATCTCCACCAGCAGTTGGTTCAGCGTCTGCTCACGCTCATCGTGACCACCACCCAGGCCCGCGCCGCGGTGACGACCCACCGCGTCGATCTCATCGATGAAGATGATGCAGGGCGCGTGCTTCTTGCCTTGTTCGAACAGGTCGCGCACGCGACTGGCGCCGACGCCCACGAACATCTCCACGAAGTCGGAGCCAGAGATGCTGAAGAACGGGACGCCCGCTTCACCGGCGATGGCCCGGGCGAGCAGGGTCTTGCCCGTGCCAGGTGGCCCCATCATCAGCACGCCCTTGGGGATGCGCCCGCCGAGCTTCTGGAACTTTTTTGGATCCTTGAGGAAAGCAATCAGCTCTTCGACCTCATCCTTCGCCTCGTCGACGCCCGCGACGTCAGCGAAGGTGACCTTGTTCTGCGCCTCGTTGAGCAGGCGCGCGCGGCTCTTGCCGAAGCTCATCGCCTTGCCGCCGCCGGACTGCAGCTGACGCATGAACAGGTAGAACATGACCAGCAAGAACACCATCGGCAGCAAGATGGTGAGCATGGTGGTGAGGATCGGGCTGCTGTCCTCTTGCTCGTAGGTGACCTTCACGTCAGCTCGCAGCATGCGCTTCATGATCGCGTCAGAGACCGCCGGTCCGATCGTCTCGTGCTGCTCTTTGAGCTTAGGGTTGCTGGGATCTTCAACACTGAAGCGATACTTCGTGTCCTTGATCTCAACCTCCGTCACGTGCTTCTGGCTGTCAGGCGCGTCGACCAGCGCCATGAACTGGCTGAACGGCATTGCCTTGCGGTGCTGACCTTCGCTGTCCACAAAATGGTAGATGGCGAAGAATGCGACGATCAGGACGACCCAGAGCAGGACGGTCTTTTGGGGTTGCTTCACTGTTCCTCAGCGTTGTCGCGCCAACCGACGCAGGCAGATTGAATTGTTTCGCTCGGCAAGCATGCCATCAGCTAGCTCGGGGCGCACCCATTGAGGTGGGTCGCTCGCTCCCGTCCTAGATCGAAGTCGGCCGGAGCGCGAGCCAACTCTACCTGGTGGCCGGAGCGCCACGCCGCCATCTGCGGCCGACCTGACGTTGTGCCGCACCTGGGGGCTCGCGTGGAGCGACCTAGGCTGGAGGGTCTACGCAGCGAAACTCCTGCAGGTTTCGTGAGAGTTGGCCACCAAGGAGCGGAGCGGCTGCCGAGGCGCAGCGCGCGGCGCGGCGGTTAGTCTCGGGTCGGCTTGGTCTCGACCAACTCCACCCGCGCGGTTCTACCGCCTCTTAGCTCAATCTCTGCGCGCTCACCGCGAGCCAGCGCCTGCTGCAGCCTGCTGATTTGGACGCGATTTAGCGCTGGAAGTCGCGGGCCGGAGCCTGACTCTTCCACGGCGCTGGTCGGGTCCTGCAGTTGATCCGCGAGCGCCGTCAGGTGCTGGACGATGTTCGGGGACAGCTCGCGCAACAACGGGAGCAGCTCATGCCGCACCCGCACCCTCAAGAACCGAGGATCCGCGTTGGAGGGATCCGTGGCGACGCTCAGCTCATGGCGCTGGACATGCCGCAGTACATCCGCGCGGCTCGCGCGCAGCATGGGCCGCACGCGCCGTCCAGCGCGCAGCGGCAGCGCGGCGAGTCCGTCGGGGCCGGCGCCACGCAACAGGCGCAAGAGCACTGTCTCGGCGCGATCGTCGGCGTGGTGCGCGGTGCACAGCCAGGCATCTAGCTGCGCCGCCCGCGCGTCGAGGACCGCGTAGCGCGCGTCGCGCGCGCGAGCTTGCAGGTTACCGCCCGGCGCGACCGACACCGCGACACGCTCAAAGCCGACCCCTAGCTCTGACGCCAGGGCCTCGGCCAGATCGAGCTCACTCGCCGCCGCCGAGCGCAAGCCATGATCGACGCCCAGCGCGAACAAGCTCAACCCATGACGACCGCGCAGTCGCGCCAGCACGTGGAGCAACGCCATCGAGTCGGGGCCGCCGCTCACCGCGACCAACAGCCGACTCCCCGTGAGCTGAAGCTCACGCACGCTGGCGAGCACCAGCTTAATCAAGGTCGGGGGGTGGGAGCGCGGCACCCGCTGAGTATGCCCCAGACCCATCCCCGGTATCTCAACCGTCACGACGCCTGCCGATCCCGACCGCTGGCTTCGTTTGGTCTGCGCTTCCGGTGCTCAAGTAGTCGGAGTATGTTCCGCTCCGGTTCTCGACCAAGCCTCGCCAGCGACCGGGCTTGACAGGCGGGTGGGCCCAGGAGTTCTGGCGATTGCCCCAGACCTCACAGCAGGAGGTCCAGGCGCCTACAAGTTGTCGCGAGGCGCGTGGAGATCACGCGCCCGCCAGCTCGAACTCCTTGCAAAACACCACGAAGTCGGCGCCCTCAAGGGCGCGCTTCAGGTGCTCTTGATTGGGATACTCCAAAGCGCAGCGCTGGGTGGCTGGCACGAAGTACCCGCAGTCTTCGCAGTTGAAGCGCAGTTCGAACTCGCGGACGTCCTTCAGCAACCGGAGATCAACGCGAGTTTGCACCGCTCAGTTCTTGCACTCGAGGATGGCCCAGCCGCCGGTGGGCTCACCAGCGACGAGCCGCGAGCGCGTGACCCAGGCGACCGCGACCTGCCCGCGCGCGGCGTCCATGGCCACCATGTCACCGTCGAAGCTGCTCAGGCTCTGGGACCCAAGCGTGCCGGAGTACTCGACAGGTGCTGCCGCGCTCAGAGTGCTCGATGCACCGGTGAACGGATGCAAAGCCAGCTTGCCAGAGCCGCCCGCTAAGAACACCACGCGATCGCCGAGGGAGACCACATCACCGCCACGCACAGAGCCGCTGCCCGTGGAGCCAGAGCCGAGATCTGCGCCCGTCGAGTCAGTGACTATGTAAGAAAGTCCTGTCCCGCCAGGCACCATGGCTACCACACGGTCACCATATGCGGTCAGCGCCCCCCACGGCTTGTCGGCGAGCTCAAACTCTTTGACCGCGGTGTCGTCTGGAGGACCGACCTCTAGTACGACCACCGCCCGATCCGAGAGCTGAGCCAACACGCCCCTGACCTGGTCGGTGCGCTCGACAGCGACGAACCCCACGGAAGCCGCGCTGAACAAGTTCTTGGTGAACACCCCCGACTTGAAGGCTGGGCCTTCCAGGGTGCCGGTCTGCGCGGCCACGCCGTTCGTGGTCTTCACTCGGTAAACGAACTCAAAGTCCCCAGGAGCGCTGGAGATCGCCGCCAGCGAATGAGTGGGCGCCAGGGTTAGATCCATGAACAGCGGGTTGCGCTGGTTGTTCGGGCCGGTGCCGACGCCAGCCGAGTTGAAGCCGGCGAACGAAGCGCCGGCGTCAGCGCCCGCGCTCGCGCAGTCGGGCAAGCTCGCGACCAACACCCCCTGCGTCCCCGAGAACGCCATGCCGATCCCGTCGCTGGGCGTCACCGCGCAGGTCGCGACCGGTAGCTTGCTCGGCGTGGACGGGGTACCGGAGTCTGAGATGCCTTGCAGCACCAGCTGGAGCTGGGTGGTCGTGGGATCTTGCTCACGGTAGCCCACGACGAAGCCTGTGTCCGTCGCCGTGATGGCGGGGCCGCTCAGGCTCGCGTCGTCGGTGATCGGCGCGGGCAGTTCCCCTGCGGCAACAACCGCTAAGCTACACGGCCCTCCACCCCCGTCCGTCGTCGCGTCTGTCCCAGCGTCGCCGGGCTCGCCTTCACACTTGCCGGCGACGCACACCGCGGGCGCGACGCAGCCGGGGCTATCGAGCGCCGTGCAGGCCTGGGCCTGCGTGCAGTCGCTAGCTGACGTGCAGTTTGCCCAGGCCGCGACGTTGATCTCGACCTTCTTGATGTCGTCCAGGCTCGCGCAAGTGCACCCAGTGGCGACTGGCCGACAGCTGTCGTCGCGTAGCACGACGCCGAATGCATACTTCCGTGCGGTAAGATCTCCGATCGCAGGGAGGCCTTGGTCAGTGGGCACCACCGCGCGAAATAGGGCGCCGCTCGTGTCACCAGCCGTGAGCTTGGCGTCGACGTCACCACAGGTGCTACCGGGGCAATCCGACTCGAACACCACGAACTCTGCGTAGGCGCTCTGGTCACGAAAGCTGCACAGATCATTGAGCACCAGCTCAAGCTCGCGTGATGAGCAACCAGGGCCGACGAGCCCAGCGGCTAAGAGCAGCGCAGAAGCCGACGTCCAACCCCAAATTTGCGCGCGTTTTGTAGTGTAAGTTCTCATATCAATCGGCTCGTCTCGCCCTGAGGCGATCGTGTCAGCAACAATGCGCGCCCGGGAGGCGCGATAGACAACAATGCGCGCCAGGGAGGCGCGATGAACAACAATGCGCGCCAGGGAGGCGCGATGAACAACAATGCGCGCCAGGGAGGCGCGATAGACAACAATGCCCGCGACGTTTCAAGGTATGGCAGCGGCAAACGGTGAACAACAAATTAGCCTCGTGCTAGGGGCGCGCTGCTCAAGGCCCCATCTTGACGCGGTGGGCGCTGGTCTTGCCGCTCACGATGGTGACGCTGAGCGACTTGGAGGGCAGCCCCTTGCTGCGTAAGCCAACCCCGTAGCTACCAGGCGGCAGCTGGGCGCGTACGACGGGCGACGGGCCAAGGCTACGGCCCCCTGCGGAAACACTGTCGCAGGCGGGGTCGCAGACCACCGTCAAGAACCCTGGCTCTGCCTTGCCTGCGGCTGGAGCCGCGGCTGCGGTTGCGGCTGGAGCCTTGGTTGCAGCAGCGGGTAGCGGGCCCGGCACCCGGGCGGTGGTCGCAGCCGGCGAGGCCTCTGGCGGCTTTTCTTCAGGCAAAGAAGCGGGGTCGAGCGTCTCCGCAGTTGACGCGGCGCTGGCGACGGGCGCGGGCGCCGCGCTAGCAGGCGGTGGAGCGGCGGTCGCGGCGGGTTGCGCGGGAGCCTGAGCCGTTTCCGTGGGGGCCGCGACGACCGCTGGCTGCGCCGCGGGCTTCTCCAGCACCTTGAGCACCACCAGCGCAGTGAGCGCCAGCGCGGCCAGCGTGGTGGTCGCTGCGATCACGGCGACCAGCAGCGAGCGTGAGTCCTTCGGGGGCGGCGAGTTCAACGACTGCGCCTGCGGCGGCAGCGCCTGCTGCTGAGCCGGCGCCTGCTGAACCGGCGCCTGCTGAACCGGCGCCTGCTGATACTGCGGCGGCGGCGGGGCGTCAGACACCACGACCGGCGCCGCTGGTTGCGGCGCAGGCTGGTGGCTCTTTGGCGGTGCGTGGACCCCGGTGGAGATGGACGCGGTGTGGAGCTCGTCGTCCAGCAGGTCCATCGGGCTGTCCATGATGCGCGTCACCGCGTCATCATCTTCGCCATAGTCGTGAAACGCCGCATGAGCGGAGCGCGGCGCCGCGGCTGGCGCTGGTTGATTGGGGATCACCTGATTCCGAGCCGCCGCGCGGGGCGGAGGGGGTGGCGGAGCTCCGAGTCCGAGCTGGGTGCGCTTGGGTGAGTTCATGGCAGACGCGTCTTGGTGAGGGGATGGTGACTCACCCGGGGGAGATCCAGGGCGAGCTTGTGGTCGCGAGGTGACGGCCTGACCGGCTGCTGGCCGCGGCGTCGTGAGAGGTTGAGTCACGTTGAAGGGGCGAACCGCGTTGGCCGCGGCGAACGCCGGACCCGAGGGCGGCGCGACGATCGCGGGTAGCTTCGCCCCTGGGCTGGCTAGCGCGGTGGAAGTGGGCAGGGGCTGGCTCAGGCCCGGGACAGACTGAACGTTGCTCTCCAGGGTGATCAGCGAGACTTCATCCAGGTTCTTGCGTGAGGGGCCTTCGAGCTGGTCGAGGCTGATGGTCTGGGTCACCTCAGCCGCCCACTGTAGGTGCGCCTCTCGCTTCTCAAAGCGATCTGCCAGCATCTGCTTCATGTAGCCACCGATCTCGTCGGCGCCGATGAACTGCCCGCTCTTCATCAGGTACTGCTGCAGCGCCCGTGAGAGCTCTCGAGCGGTCTGGAAGCGGCGTGTCTTGTCCTTGGCCAGCGCCTTCATGACCACTGACTCGAGCTCGACTGGGTAGTTGCTGACTATCGAAGACGGCGAAGGGACGATGCACGCCTGAACGCGCTCCAGCGTGTCCAAGTCATTATCCATGCGGAATAATCGCCGCCCCGTCGTGATCTCCCACAGCACCACGCCCAGCGCGAACACGTCAGTGCGGCGATCGACGTCCTCGCCGCGCACCTGCTCTGGGCTCATGTACGCGAGCTTGCCCTTCAGGGTCCCAGCTCGCGTCTTGGTCATGCGGTCAGTGACCTTGGCGACGCCAAAATCTACGACCTTCACCGTACCGTCGTAGGTCAGGAACAGGTTGTGAGGCGTGACGTCGCGGTGCACCAAACCGACGTTGTGCCCATGCTTGTCGCTCAGCTCGTGGGCGGCGTGCAGCCCTTCTGCGGCATCGGCTACGACGCGGGCGACCATCGCGTAGCTCATCGGGGTGCCGCGCCCCTCATCCAGCACACGCATCACCTCACGCAGTGGCTCACCATGCAGGTACTCCATGGCGATCCAGTAGCTGTCGCGGTGGGTGCCTAGGTCAAAGACCTGCGCGACGTTTGGATGCGTAATCCGTGCGGCAATACGAGCCTCATCCAAGAACATCGAAATAAACGTCTGGTCTTCAGCCAGGTGCTTGTGGATGCGCTTGATGGCCACCCACTTCTGAAACCCACCCGGACCATCAGCCCGCGCCAGGTGGACGGACGCCATGCCGCCGATGCCAATTTCATCAACGACGCGATAACGCCCTAGAAAGTAGGTGCCTCCCGTGGGAAACGAGGGCTCGGTGTAGTCGACGCGCGAGTCGCTCCCCGAACCCGTTGCGGGCGGCGCGCGAGGTGGCCGGGGAGCTGGGCCTGGGCTCATTGCCAAGCAGGCGCTCCGACGCTGACGTCATCTGATGGACGGGTGGCGAAGAACACGACGGCGACGGTAGCCACGATCGCGACGCCGCCCGCGATCCACGGCACGGGACCCGAGAACAGCCCGCCGTCTTCCTGCTTCTTGTCCTTGGTCTTGTCACTCGCGAACGGATCTTCGGCCTTGCCCCAGCTACCGCCTGAAGCCGAACCGCCCGCGCGAGCGCCCTTCACTTTGATCTTGAGGCTCTCTGAGACCCAAGCGTTGTCCTTACCGTCCACGCCAGAGACCCGCACCTTGAGGCGCGCGCCGCTCTCAGCGACCTTGGGCGGGAACTTGAAGCTGAGCTTGCCCGATGAGGGCAGCTTCTTTCGCCACTTTTTTCCAGTCAGTGTGTCTTCAACGACGACCACCACCTGGGTCACGAACACTGAAAATCCCTCCGGAATCTCCGTCACGATGGTGAACGCCTGGTTGGCGGGGATCTCGCTGGGCGCTTTGAGGTTCAGGCTCAAGCGTTCGCCCTGAGCACCCGCCTCGCCGCGTGCCTGCGAGTAGAGCTTGCGCGCCACCGGGCCGCTGTCCGCTGGCAATTCGAAGTTCGGATCGATGGCCGCTGCAACACGGAAATCGCTCAGCGCGCCGGCCTTGTCTTTGAGCGCCGCCTTCACCGTGCCAATGCGGCTGTAGGCGATCACCACCTCTTCCGCTTCCAGCCCGCCTTCATCCAAGGCGGCTTGGTAGAGGGACTGAGCTTCTTCCAACTCGCCGCGGTGCCACGCCGCGTCGGCTTTGCCGAACGCCTTCGGCGCGGCGGACGCGGCACCCGCGAGGAAGAGAGTTCCAAACAACAACGAGACGATGAAGAGCAAGCGCGGATACATAGGAAACCGTTTGGGAAATCGTATCGGTCAGGCACCCGGCGATCAAGCTACCAAGCGCATCATCGGCCACGGGCCACGCACCCGGAGTGATGCGCGAAAGCCGCGAGCGCAGGCGCGTGTGTTGCAAATCTACCCCACGCGACCTTTGAGGCACGATTGTCCGCTGTAGTTCGACCGTTTGGCTAGTGTTCGGGACGCAAAGTGCGCTCAGCAACGCATCGCGCCATACGCGAGCGTTCAACTGGGTCGCCCCCGCATCAGGCTGACCGGCCGCGCAGGAGCACCAAAGCCGTGCTGCGCGCGCTTATGGAAACGGCTGAGCGGGCTGCCCGCGCTGGAAGAAGAAGCGAAACCAACCGGTCACTCGACTCGTGCGCCCTGGCGGATAGGTGCCGTCGGCGTTGGCGTCCCTTGGGTCCACGAACGTCGCGTCAAAGCTGGCTTCAGTCAGGCGGTCGTCGCCGTTGGTTTCATTCGGGTCGCCGCTAAACAGCTCGGTGAAGCTGATGTTGCCTTGCACCGCGTAGAGCGCGCCGTTTTGTTCGTGGCAGGTCTGGTGCAAGTACAGCGTGAGGCTAACCAGTGGTGATTCGAACTCGCGCTTGGGCGTGCCCACCGGCTGCACGCCAGAGGGCAAGCCGACGGCGATGGGTCGGCCCAGCTGCCCGCTCCGAATGCCATCGACGTTGTTGACCAGCACGATCAAGCCGTCGCTGACCTCCTCGATGTCTTCGCCGCGCTGGATGCGGATCAGCTGGGTGTCTCGATACGGGTTCACCGCGAAGAACGTGGGCTTGAGATCGTAGCCGCCGTTCCAGCAGCCCTCCACGAACAGCCGATCGCTGTGTACCGCGCCGTCACCCTCCGCCGTGGTGCAGGCGAGCTGTGCGAGCCCGAAACCCACGGCGCACCAGAGGCTCCAGCGCGCCCTCGATGGTTTGGGGGTGGGGGGGATTTGCGTCATGGATTAGCCGAGGGTTGCGCCGAGAGCGATCGCGGTGTCGAGGCTTGGCTGCGCACGATGCTACCACCCCCCAGCACGCGATCACCCGAATACATCACGGCGACCTGCCCTGGCACGATGGCGTACAGCGGCTCGCGGAAGCGAAGCTCGTAGCGCTGCCCGTCGGCGTGCCCCGAGCGGTCCTGCTTCGGCACCAGCACCAGCTGCGCGGGCGCGGGCGTTCCGCGGTAGCGCACCACCGCCTCACACTCAAGCGGAGCCTGCTCGCCATCTGCGAGGGTTACGTCGGCTAGCACGGCGGTGTCGGCCAAGAGCTCCTCACGATCTCCGAGCCGCACGGTCCCCCGAACGTCAACGTCCACCACGTAGAGTCGTTTCCCTGTAGCAATGCCTAAGTTCTTACGCTGGCCCACGGTGAAGCGGTGGATCCCGTCGTGCTCAGCCAGCACCGCGCCTTCAGAGTCCACGAGGTGACCCTTTTGAGTTCGGCCATTGGCGCGCGAGCTGACCAGCTCGTCGTAGCGACCAGTCGGCACGAAGCACAGCTCTTGGCTCTCGCCTTTGGTCGCTCCAGGCAGTTGTAGGCGCTCAGCCTCGGCGCGCACCTCGCGCTTAGTCATGCTTCCTAAAGGAAACATAAGTCGGCTCAAGGTCTGCGCGCCCAGCATGTGCAAGAAGTAGCTTTGGTCCTTGCTCTGATCGACGGCGCGGTACAGCTTGGCGACCCCAGACTCGACGTTGATGCGCGCGTAGTGCCCGGTGGCCACTCGACTCGCGCCCAAGCGCTCAGCCAGCGCGAGGAGCTCCTTTATCTTCACGCCGCGATTGCAGCGGACGCACGGGCTCGGCGTTTCCCCGGAGAGATAGGCGTCGACGAATGGCTCCACCACCTCACGCTGAAACAGCTCCCGGCGGTCAAACGCAAAATGCGGGATCCCTAGGACGTCGCACACCCGACGCGCGTCATGCACGTCCTCCGGTGCGCAGCAGCGGCCCTTCACCTCGCCGTCGTCGGGGTAGTCCCAGAGGTGCAGCGTGACCCCGACCACTTCGTAACCCGCCTGGACGAGGTGGGCGGCCGCGACCGACGAGTCGACGCCGCCACTCATCGCGATCAGCACGCGCTCGCTCGGAGATTGCTCTGCCACCTGCTCTCAATAGCGAACCTGCGGGAGACGGCAAGCGGGCGGCCTCGTCGCCGTGGGGCATACCCTGCGCCAACGCACAGCAGCTGGTAGCCAGAAAACCTCGCAACCCGACGAACCGCGGGACGACAAGCGACCCATGGAAGCCGTACCCCCTCAACTCAGTCCAGTACACTCCGTCGCTGCCGCTCAGCCGACCCCTGCCACCGGAGACTCGCGCTTCAAAGAGGCGCTGCAAGCCATGGGCAGTGAAATCGACCGTGGCGAAAAGCTGGTGAAACGAGCGCTCAGCGGCGCAGCGCTGGGCGGGCTCGGGGCGGGCGATCTGATCGCGCTGCAGGCTGGCATCTACCGCTACAGCGAGTCGGTCGATCTGGCCGGGAAGCTAGTCGATCGTGCTGGCAGCGCGGTCAAGACCACGCTTCAAAGCAATGGTTAGCACGCCACCGCCATCGCCACTGAATTTCCGCATAGCAATCAAACCACGCAGACAACTAGCTACGCTGGCTGAGTAGGCCGCCCAAATCACGCGGGCGACGATCTGGATCGTGTCGCTTGAGGTAGCGGAGGTTCACCCCGTTGATCGCCGCATGGGCGACCAGCGGACCCGCCAATGAACCTGTGGCCTGAAACACCAGCCCGAGCACCAAACCGAGCAGCGCAGCCCAGCCCACCCAAACCCAGCGGCTAGGCCCGGGGACATAGTGTACGACGCCGAAAACCAACGCCTGCAGCCACACACCCAGCAGCGGCTGAACGACGCCTCGAAAGAGCAGCTCCTCGCCCAACGCGCTGAAGATCGCCAGAGCCACCACCCCGACGCCGCTGAGCCCGCGAGCGAACGGACGCAGATCGCGATGCAGCTGCTTTGCCCAGGCAAACCGCGCCACGCTGACGCGAGTCAGCACCACGACCAACACCCCAATGCCCAGGCCGCAGGCCGCGCTCCACGCGTGGGGCGAAGCCAGCTCAAGCCACGGGTCGCTCAGGCTGAGCATGGGCATGCCGAGCCAGCCCCAACCGACCCCAACGGCGATCAATGCCAGCGCCAAATAGGCTGCTGCGTATCGACCCCAGCGACTCATCCATCGACTATGACACGCTGCGACGCGCGATGCGCGCCTGCCTGCCGCTCGCCTTCCCCACGGCGCAGCGAGCGCGCGCCAAAAGCCAGGTGCGGGTTTACAGAAAGCTGCGGTACGCTCGCTCAGGTGACCGCCGATCCTGATCCTCCGGAGGCGCTGGCCAGGTTCCACGACAACCTCGACCTGTGCGAGATGATCGCGCGGCACATCGGTCGCGGCGTCCCCAACGCGGGGCTGGACGAGCTCTTGAGCTTCGCTCGTGAAGGCTTGCTTGACGCTGCGCGCCGCTACGACCCGGAGCGTGGGGTGCCGTTTCGCGCGTTCGCGAGCTACCGGGTGCGCGGCTCGGTGATCGATGGCTTGCGCAGCCTGGCTCACCTACCTCGGCGCGTGCACGAGCGCCTGAAGGCGTATGACGCGGCGGCCCGAGTGAGCGAGGGCGCCCTCGAGGACCTGCAAGGCGGCGCGGCTCCCGGCAGCGCTCACGCCGAAGCAGAGCAGGCGCTGAACGCGCACCTGGCCGCGATGGCTACCGCGATGGCGACCGGCATCATCAGTCAAACCGTGCCTGGCGAAGACGGCCCGGACCACCTGTCTCTAGCGATGCCCGCGGACGAACAGCTTGAGCGGGCGCAGCTGCTGAAGCTGATCCGTGAGGGAATAGAAGAGCTGCCCGACGAAGAGCGCGCGCTGGTGCAGCGGCACTACTTTGAGGGCGAGCGCTTTGATCATGTGGCGCAAGATTTAGGCTTGTCCAAGAGCTGGGCTAGCCGCCTTCACACGCGGGCGGTGGGCCGCCTGACCAAGCGCTTGCAACAGCGTTTGTAGCTCGTACAGCGGGCGGCGCTGCGGGCCGAGGCGCTGCGGGCGGCGCTGCGGGCCGAGGCGCTGCGGACCGAGGCGCGGCGGACCAAGGCGCAGCGGACCCGAAGCTCAGCCTTTGTGTTCGACCACTACGGCGTCTTCGTCGAAATAGTCCAGCTTGTGGAGTGGCATCAACACGCTGCTGAGCACGTTGAGGAGGTGTCCTTCGACGCGCTTGAAGAAGCGAGCGCCGAGCGTCAGTGAGACCGCGATGTTGGCTGGGTAGTCGCCCCGAGCGATGCGCGCGACGAGTTGATCGCAGCGGCGGGCGACGCTCCTACCTTCGAGCGTCAGCGCCTTGGCTCGCTGGTGATCTGACGCTGAGTAGACTGGGAGCACCTCTTGGGCGAGGGCGACCACTCGGCTCTTGATCTCAAGCAATTCGCTCAGGTTCTCATCCTCGGGGAAATCGCCAGCGCGAAGCTCGGGGACCTCTACCAAGTTCTTTGCGTAGTCACCCAGGCGCTCGACATCCTTGACCAGGCTCATCATCAGCAAGCCGTAGGGCACGTCCGTCGGGTTGCCCCCGACTAAATGCGCGATCACCAGCTTGCGGATCTGACGCTCGAACTGGTTCACCTGGACGTCTTGCTCGTACAAGCGCGTGCGCTCAGGCGGCGTGAGCCCGGGCCCAAAGAAGTCGTCGCTCGCTCGCACCACCATCGACAGCGCGAGCTCAAGCATCTCTGCGAAATCGTTGGTCGCCGCCTGCAGCGGTGACCGCCCACGAAATACGTTCAACAGCTCTCTCAGCACGGTAACCTCACAACCCAGCCAAACCACCACGGCCGCCGGCGGCGCGACCACCCCAGCATGCTACAGCAACCCCTGGAACCCGCCAATCGACCGTCACGCGCGCGGACGCGGGCTCAGAAGCCACGGGTGACCCAAATCAGGAGCGCGGGCAACCCGTAGAACAGCGCCACCACCAAGCCCAGCGTGAGCACGCGGCTGCGCACCGCCATGTCAGCCAGTTTCTCTGCCGCGCGGATTGGAACTTCCCGCGTAAGTTTCAACGGGTACACCAGCACAACCCCGCTCAAGTTGAACAACAGGTGCACCAGCGCGATCTGAACGCCCAGGTGGGCCGTGGCGGGTGGGAGCGCCATGGACGCGAGCAGCGCTGTGATGGTGGTGCCGACGTTCGCGCCCAGTGTCACTGGAAATACTTGCCGTACGGTAACGATACCTGCGCCCGCCAACGGCACCATGATGCTAGTGGTGATCGAGCTCGACTGGACCATCACGGTGACGATCAGGCCTACCAACAGGCCTACCCAAGCGTTGGTGTCGAGCGCGCGAGCGATGTAAGTCTGGAGGCGTGTCCCCGTGAGCGAGCGCAGCGTCTTGACCAGCAAATAGAGTGAAACGAAGATCAACAGCAGGCTGATCACGAGCAGCGAGACGCTCGCCGTCCGACCGCTTGGCGCCAGCGCGTTGAGACCGGAGCTCAACGGATCGAGGCTGGCGTACACCAGCCGCTTCACAGGGTTCGGCGGCTTGACCCCCCCCCCGCCACCGGCGATGGCGGTGGCGAGCCAACCGCTCGACTTCTCCAGGAAGCCGGTGGCGAGCTCCAGCGGCAGCAGCAGCGCTACCGCGAGGAAGTTAAAAAAGTCGTGACAAGTCGCGGCCGCGAAGGCGCGCCGAAACTCCTCCTTGCGCCCCGCATAACTTAGCGCGACCATGGTGCTCGTCACCGTGGTGCCGATGTTCGCGCCCATGATGATCGGGATCGCGTTGGCCAACGGCAAAGGCGAGTTTGGCGCGGCCACGAGGGCTACGACCATGGACGTGGTGACGCTCGAGCTCTGGACCAGGGTGGTGGCCAGGATCCCGATCACCAACCCCATGAACGGGTTCTCCGTAGCCGAGAAGACCGAGCTCAAGGCGCCCTTGCCTAGACCGTTGAAGCCCTCCCCGAGACCCGCCACCCCGACCAGAAAAAAGTACAGCAGGGCTAGGCCAAGCAGCGCTCGCAGTAACGCAGCCTGGCGGCTGAGCTCTGGCCCGGGGCGTGGGGGGACTCCTCCCTCCAACGCGAGCTCGGAGAGCGCCTCAGGCAGCTGCTTTGCTGCAAGCTTGCTCCCGGTGTTCGCCGCTTTACCCATCTCGGTGGCTGCCTTTTGGCACCGGAATCGCTCGATTCCAAGCGCCTTGTGCTTTGAGGCGCGCAGAAGGCAGTTTGCCCTCCCCGCCGCCTAGCCGAATCCGCCTGCCGTTTGGCTGCCCATCACGCCGCGGTCGAGTTCGAAAGCAGCCGATCGCTGAGCTCATGGATGGCGCAATCGGAGCAGTCCTCTAGCTGCCCGGCCGCGTCAAAGCGGGCGCACAGCAACTCGAACGCGCGCTCGGCGGCGTGGCGAACGCTGAGCGGCTGCGGGCTTGGAGCCGCAGCTCGTTCGCGCAGCTCAGCCAGCGAGGTGACGCCGTGTGTCGCGATTCCGCATGGAACTATCAAAGAGAACAGTGCGAGATCGTTGGTCAGGTTGAGCGCGAACCCATGCATGGTGACCCAGCGCGATACTCGCACCCCGATGGCACCGAGCTTCTTGATCTGGCGGGCGTGCTCTGGGCCCCGCCAGGACGCGGGCGCCGCTGCGTCTGCCCACAGGCCGATCAGATCGGGCACTGTCCCGCTGCTGACTCCGTGCTCGGCGGCGATAGCCGCCATCACCTGGGTGAGATCGCCGACGTACCGACGCACGTCTTGACGATCCGGAGCCAGGTCCAAGATCGGATAACCCACCAGCTGACCTGGCGCGTGGAGCGTCACGTCACCTCCACGCCCGACCGCGTGCAGCTCGATGCCGCGCTCCGCCAGCAGCGCCGGAGACAGCAACACGTGCTCGGCGTGACCGCCGCGGCCCGACGTGATCACCGCTTCGTGCTCCAGCAGCAGCACCGTGTCACCGATCTCGCCACGCTGACGAGCGCCCTGGAGCCGTTCTTGGAGTTCGTGCACCGCGCCGTATGCCCTACGCCCCAACCACGCTCCTCGAAAGCTCCGCACGCTGCTGGGCTAGCGCGTTCGCGCTGGCGCGCCAAGCGCACACGCTACGTCGGTTGTTCCCCCAGTCGGCTCACGCGCCAGCTAAGCTGCCTGGGTGGACCCACTGCAGAGTTCAAGCTCCTGGGCGTTGCACGGGCGCGCGCAGGTCACGACTCTGCGCGTCCGTGAGGCGTTTGTCCGCGAGCGCTTCGGTGAGCCCGGGCACCAACTGGTGCTGAAGCGAGCGAGCGAGCGGCTACGTCACGCGTTGGTGGCGAAAGATCCCGCAGACGGCTGGATCGCCTTTCACCTGTTCGTGGAGCTGTGTGAGCTGGTGGACCGCGAGCTCGGCGAGGGCGATCAAGCGCTGGTCCTCAGCATGGGACGTTACTCCGCAGAACATACGGCTGGCGTCTGGAGGTCGATGTTCGAGCGCGGGATGAGCGTCAACCAGTTCGTTGATATTGCCGCAGGGATCTGGCATAGGCACTATGACTGCGGGCGCGTCTCCGCGAGCAGCGTCAACGACCGCGTCAGCGAGATGGTGATAGACGGCATGCCGCTCCCGCACCGCGCGCACTGCCTCAGCGTCAAAGGCTGGATCGAGGGCGTGTTCAGCTTCAGTCCAGACACGCGCGTCCAGGTTAAAGAGCTCAGCTGCCGCGCGGCGAACGACGAGCGCTGCTGCATGCGCCTCAGCTGGCGCTAGCTGGCTATTCCGCACGAATATTACCCGATTCACCCATAGGGCGACGGCTGATGCTTGGTAGAGTGACCTGGTGAGAGTAGACCCAGCAGTATCCGTGCTCGAGGCGGCCTATCGGTTGATGGACGACGACGACAGCTGGCTACGGGGGCTGGGCGATGCGCTGGCGCCGCTGTCCGAAGGCTCGAGCGTCGTGTGCAGCCTGCTCACGCGAGGCGCGAAGGTGGCGGTCGAGCGGCGCGTGACGGCGCCGGCAGATCCGGAGCTTGAGGCCTTGACTGCTCGGGTCGAGGCGATGATCCCCCAAGCCTTGCGGCGCAAAATGCACCTCAGGTTGGCTGCGAGAGCGCATCAGATTTCGCCCAGTTGACCGCGGGGCGCTACGCGGACAAGGCGATGCAGTTGCTCTACGGTCGGACGCTGTATCCCCTCGGGTATCGCGACATCTTGAACGTCCAGGCGGCCGACACGACCGGACGGTCTATTTGGTGCGCGCTGGCGACCCGCGAACGGGTGACGGTCCATCCGCGCGCCGCCGCGACCTGGCGGCGCGCGGCGCTCCACATGCTGGCGGGCTTTCGCCTGCGGAGCGCGGTCGCCGAGCTCCCCGACCGGGACCCCTTCGCCGCGGCCGAGGCGGTGCTCGACGTCGATGGGCGCACAGCCCACGCCACAGGGGCCGCGCGCGACGGCTCGCGCCGCGAGGCGCTCAGCGCCGCCGTCCAGGCCGTGGACCGCGCGCGCGGCCGCGCCGTGCGTGGTGATCCGGAGGCAGCGTTGGAGCTGTGGCGCGCGCTCTTTGCCGGGCGCTGGAGCATCGCTGAGGTGTTCGACTCGGACCAACGCCGCTTCTACTTAGCCTTCGAAAACCAACCGCTGGCGGTCGACGACCGGCGCCTCACGCGGCGTGAGGCGCAAGTCGCCGCGTCAGCCGCCCTGGGACGAGACGACAGCGCTATCGCCTACGAGCTGGGCATTTCTGGGCCGACGGTGCGCACGCATCTGGAGCGAAGCCTGCGCAAGCTGGGCCTGCGCTCGCGGCGTCAACTGATCGGCTTGGCGGGCTCGCTCTGCGTGGGTCCCAACAGCGACGCGAAGAGCTCGAGTCGGTTAGACACCCCCAGCTTGCGGTAAATGGCCTGGATCTGGTTACCGGCGGTCCGCGGGCTAGTACCGCGCTGCGCCGCGATCTCGCGATCAGCCGCGCCGCTCAAGAGCAACTGGCACACCTCACGCTCGGCGGCAGTCAAGTCCAGAGCAGGCTCGACGGATTGACTGATCACGGCGAAGCCTCGGCCCCCCTGGGCAAAGAAGGCGACGCGCCCCTGCTTCGATTCGGGCATGCGCTCAGTGTCGCACCTCTCGCCGTCAGGGTGAAGCACCGCCTATTGGTCGCGCATCCGCTCATGCGCTGAGGGGGCGGCCCCAGGCAGACTGAGTCTGCGATTTCCGCGAGGAGGCCTATGACCCTACGCTCACTCCCACTCTTGGTCCTGTGTGCCGCGCTCTTTGCCTGCAAGCTGCTGAAGCCGTCGCCGGAGAAGCAGTGCGCGAAGGTGGAGAAGCTCTACAACGAAGACGGCAAGCAAGCGCCCAAGACGGACAAATGCATCGCCCTGCTGACCACCATGAAGGAGGCGGAGCCCGCGAGGTACGAGTGCAACTCCCAGTGTGTGAAGACGAGCTCGACTCGGCTTGAGTTCTCCGAGTGCGCCCGGCTCTGCGACGGCGGCAACGCCTCAGCCAACGCCAGGCTGTCCACGGGGTAGGCCCTGTACGTGGAGTGCATGCTCACCCGGAGCGCATACGCGACTGGCATGCCGACCAAGTGCTCTGGCTATGACAGCCAGATCCAGCGCTTCACTGACCACCTAGCGACGTATTGAAGACTGCGGCGCACGCTCGTCCACCGGCACACAGCCGGGTGGGCTCAAAGGTTCTGGCGATGCACCCGGCACTAAGGAGCTAATTGACCTCGCCGTCATCCGTCGACGGCTGGGCCTTCAACAGCTCTTCGTCGCTCATGTGAACCGCGCGCTGTGACAGGTCCACCCCCTTGGCTGCTCCGGGCTTGGCCACCGCAGTGGGCTTGAGCACCACGTTGGATTCAGGCAGCGCGGCGCTCCCTTCGTGGCTGTCGTGGCTGTCGTCGCCTTCGTCGTCTCCGGCCTCTGGCCCTGGCGGCGCAGCCTCAGCCGCGGTGTCCTCAGCGGGCGCCGCCGGTACGGGGAGCTCAGCCAGCAGCGCGTCGTACGGCTTCTTGAACTCATCAAACTCGGCGCGTTCGCCGCTGGGCAACACCCGCAGCGCGTCGAGGTGCAGTGTCAACGCGTCGATGTACTGTCCCTTGCGCTTGGCGATGAAGTGCAGGTGCGGGCCGGTGCTGCGGCCAGTCGTGCCGACGTACCCAATCACCTGCATGCGCTCGACGCGGTCGCCGACCTTGAGGCCGTCTGCGAAGCGCGACATGTGGGCGTAGCCAGTCTCCACGTCGTTGTCGTGGGTGAGCATGACCAGGTTTCCGGCTGGACCGCCGTTGCCAATGAACCGCACCACCCCAAACGAGCTAGCGTGGATCGGGGTGCCGCTCGGCGCCCCAAAGTCCGTGCCGTTGTGTGGCATGCGCTTCTTCAACACCGGGTGCATGCGGTTCGGGTTGAAGCGCGAGGTCACGGGCGCGCCGGGCACGGGCTTGCGCCAGCCACCATCCGACGGTGAGCGGCCTTGGCCGTCAAAATAGCCCTTCGAGCGCTTTCCGCGGAAATAGTAGACGCGCAGGGCCTTCTCGGGATTTCCTGCAGGGATATATTCCAGCGCCTCAACCCCAGCGTAGCGCGCGAACTCGCCTAAGACGGTGATTTCTTGCGCGATGACCTTGAGCACGTCTCCCTTGCGGAACTGCGCGATGGACATCTGGCCGCGCAGCGCCTTGGCCACCACCTCGGAGAGGCCCTCCTCCAGTCCAGCGCGCTTGGCGTCTGCGTCGAAGCCTGCCCCAGTCAGCAGCATCACGCCCTTGACCTGGCCGCGGTCGACTTTAAGGTCCAGCTTGCTGGCGCGCAGCAGCCCCGCGCTGTCTTCCTTGGCTTGATAGACCTCTTCTTTGCTGACCTCGTACTCAAAGCCCTTCAAGCGTTTGCTGCCGCGCTCAACCAGCGCGATGAACCGATCCGTACGGTTACACTTCTCAAGGTCGCGCAGCTCTTTCAGCGCGGTCAAGGCGCGGTACGCCTGCGACTTCTCCAGGCCCGCGTCTTGGATGGCCTTCAAGAAAGGCTCTCGCCCAATTTCCCCCTGGATAATTTGCATGCCGGGCTTTGACTTGTCGTCGGACACTCGCCAAGGCCCGGGCAGCTTCACGCGCTCAGGCGGCTTCACCTCAGCCGCCACTGGTGCGGCTGGGGTCTCAGGCTCGGCCGAGCTCACGGCGACGAGCGGGACCTCTCCCGGCATGCGGCGCGGCGCGACGTGGACCAGCACCACCACCAAGCAGGCGATGATCGCGACCCCAAACCCCGCCCCGAAGACGGCGAGCCAGGTGGATGATACGCCAGCCTTGGTGCGGACGATGGACGGCGCTCCACGACCAAACCCGTCGTCTTGGCCAATGTCATCTAGCTCGCGTTCGAACGGGCTGGTGGGGGGCGAGAAATCTCGGCCGATTTCATCCAGGCCGTCGACGGCCCCGGCGCTAAGCTGACGCGCGCGCTCTGGATCGTTCTCTCGCACCTTAGCTAAGAGCAGCTCGCGCATGGCGCCGCCGCGGGCGCGCGCGGTGGGGATCTCGGGGAGGTCGTCGTGACCCACGGGCTCAGGTTGAGCGAACAGCCCATCCGGGCTCACCGCGTGCGCGGCGTCACTACCATGTGGAAAGTCATCTGTGTCCGCGCGGGGGGGAGCTTCGGCCCCCGGCTGAGGCACACCGGCGCCCTCGCTTGACAGCGGGGGTAACGCCACGCGCCGCGTCTCAGCTAGAGGACCTGCGGACACGCTTGGGGTCTGGGACGCGGGGGGCTGGCTCGGCGGCGGCTGGGGCGGCTGAGCTTCGTCAGCCGGGCTGAACACGGGCTCTATCTCTCCAGCGTCACCGACGGACGGATCGACGATCCGGCCGACAAGACGAGGCCCTCCGAGCTGCGACGACACGGGAGCGGCTTAGCAGCGGCCCTCAGGTCCGGCAAGCTGGCGCCGCTGCTGCACTGAACCGCCGTCTAGTGCCGGGCGCCGCGCCCGTCAGAGGCCCCAACCCGGCTGCGTGGGCAGGCTGCAGCTGGCCTGATCAGCGCGGAAGGCGCCACGATTGTTTAGACGTCAAGATTGTCGGACACTGAGCGGATGGATGAGCACCTAAAGCAGCTCTTGCTCCTCGGTCGCGAGCACTACGCCAAGCGCGAGTACGATCAGGCCGAGTACCTGCTCAAGCAGGTCGCGGAGGTGGCTCACGGCTTCGCCGATGTCCACAACATGCTGGGCGTCATCGCCCACAGCCATGGTCACTTTACCAGCGCCGAGCGCGAGTTTGAGACCGCCGTCAGCATCAACCCGCGCTACACCGAGGCGCAGCTCAACTTGATGGTCACCTACAACGACCTGGGCAAATACGATCAGGCGCGCTCGCTCTACGGAAACGTCCGTGGGCGTGACGTGACCGGGCTCCAGCAGCCCGATTCGTTTGCACGCGGAAAAATAGCCAACATGCACGCCGACGTGAGCCAGGCCTACCTCGACGCTGGCATGCCAGAACAGGCGACGCAGGAGCTCGAGCGCGCCGTCGCGCTGTGCCCACGCTTCGCTGATCTGCGGACACGCCTGGGCGTACTGTATCGCGACGCCGGCAAGACCGAGCGCGCGCGGGAGGAGTTTCAAGCCGCGCTGAGCACCAACCCAGGGTTCACCCAGGCTCAGCTCATGTTGGCCGTGCTGATGTTGACCGCTGGTGAAGAAGCACAAGCCGTCAAAGAGCTGGAGAGCGTGCTCGCCCGCGACCCAGACAACAAGAGCGCCCAGATGTATCTGCGCATCGCCCAGGGCTATGGCCGGAAGTCTCAGGCCTGAGCTTGGCCTTTTGCGGGTGGCGGTCTGCTCGCTACGCCCACGCGGCCCCACAGACGAGACCTTCAATGAGCCGGCGTGCCGTCGCTGAATAGATTGCGCGAACCGCTGACACGCCTCTGGCGGCGCCTGCGCGGCGGGGCGACGACTCCCGGGCGCGCCGCGATCTCCGTGGCGTTAGGCGTGTTCATCGGGTGCCTGCCGTTGTTCGGCCTGCACTTTGCGCTGTGCTCGTTGATCTGTTTGCCCCTGCGCCTCGACTTGGTGACGTGTTACCTCGCGGCAAATATCTCCAACCCGCTGCTCGCCCCAGCGTTGATCGCCGTCGAGCTCGAGCTGGGGTCGTGGCTGCTCCACGGTCAGACCCTGAGCTGGGATCGCAGCCTCGCGACGACCGACTTGATCTCAAGCTTCGCCCTCGAGCTGGCGGTCGGGGCGCCCCTGGTCGGGCTGCTGCTGGCTGGCGTGTTTGGTGGGCTGACCTTCGGCGTCGTCCGCGCACGCTCGGCCAGCGCTCGGCCCGCGCTGCGCGCCGCCATCGCCCGCTGCCAACAGCGCTATGCCGCGGCGCCGCGCGGAGTGCGCTACTTCGTGCGCGGAAAGCTGCGCTACGACCCGATCAGCGCCGCGCTTACGACCTGGGGCCAACTCGGAGAGGTGGTCGACCTGGGCTGCGGGCGCGGCCAGCTGTCGTTGCTCGCGCTGGAGCTTGGTCAGGCGACGAGGGTGCGCGGCTACGACATCGACGCTCAAAAGGTCGAGTTCGCGCGGCAGGCGGCGCTGGTCGCCACGCCCCTCGCCGCCCGGTTCGAGGTGCTCGACCTCGCGGCAACGCGCGGGCCGGACCTAAGCTGCGACACGATCTTACTGCTCGATGTGCTGCATTACCTCCCCCTGGCAAGCCAAGACAGCTTACTCCGCAGCTGCGCCGAGCAGCTGCGCCCAGGCGGCAGGCTGATTTTGCGCGAGGCGGTGGTGCGCCCCACGCCGCGCTCTGGCTTGACGCGCCTGGCAGAGCGCCTGGGGAGCAAGCTAGGGGTGAACCAGGCCTCTGGCATGTTCTTTCGAGATCCCACAGAGTTGATGCAGCGATTAGCGTCGCTAGCGCTCAGCCCGGCGCTGTCTCAAGGCTCCGCCGCGACCCCGCTAGACAACCAGCTAATCATCGCGAGCAAGCCGCGCGTCGCCGTGGAGCGCGCCCCCTAAACCCAAAATTCCAATATCTGCACGGAATATTTGGCCGCCGCTCGCGCAGGCTGGGGTATGCGCTAGGGTCGCTTTGACACCAAATACAACAGCGCGCCCCGCAGCTTTGCGTCGAGCTTTTCAAAGCCCAAGACGCTCGCCGCCTTGGCGCTGACGCTGCCCTCGGTACGCCACACCTCTTCGCCGCTCTCGCGCTTGGCCTCGAAGCGCGAGCCTTTATTCTTTACGGAAACAACTGGCGCGTCGCTGGCGTCGCTCACCTTGAAGCCGTAGTCTTTGGGCTTGGCGATGTACAGCCGCGCGCCGGCGGCGTCCTCGAGCTCAAGCTTGCCGTCGGCCTTGAACTTGAGCTTATGGGTCAGGGTGGTGCCGTCCGGTCCAAACAGCTTGATGCGATCGCTCTCTGAGCTAAACTTCGCCAGGCGAGCGTCGCCTTCCTTCACCTCGAGGTTCGTCCCCACCTGGGTCAGGGTGAGCGCGCTGCCGCTGACCTGCAGCGTGGCGCCGTCTGCCTGGGGCGTGAGCGTGATGTCGAGGTCCCCGGTGACCCGCAGCGGCCCGGTTGGCTTCTGCTGCGCTGCGGCGGGTCCGCCAGACGCGCTGCCGGCTTGCGGCTCTTGTTGCTTGCACGCCAGCAGCGCGCCCAGCAGCAGCGCCAGATAAACCCACGCCGCCGGTCGATGTGGGCGGCGCTGCGGGGCTGCTGACCTAGGCCTGAGCTGCGACTGCGCGACGCATTGTGTGCGGTTCTTGACGGGCTCACGCGCTCTCAACGACGACTGCATGGGAACATCCTACCCGCGCCCTGGCGCATCTAGTAGCTGATTGTCCCGAGCCGCCGCGGCCGGGGGTGGAGGGGCCAGCACCTCACGCGCCCACGCCATCACGCTTCACCAAATCAACTCAAAGCACCGCGCCGATGACCAACAGCCTTGCCATGTTCGCACCCCACGCGCCGTCAGAGCACGGCGGCGTCGCGAGCGCCACCGCGCGCATCGCCCGCCAAGCCGTCGCGCGCGGCGAAGCGACGCACCTGGTTTGTTGGTCAAAGCACGCGCCGCCCGGGGGCTGCGTGACGCGGGAAAAGCACGGCGTGTTTGAGCACCACGTCGGGCGCCAAGACGACGCCGAGCGTAGCTTGATGGCGCTGGTGGACCACGGCACGAGGGTGATCGAGACCGCGAGCGCGAGCTTGGTCCACGGCATGTACGCGAGCGACGCCGGCTACGCAGCGGTGCTCGCCGGGCAGCTGACGGGGAAGCCATCGGTGGTCAGCCTGCGCGGCAATGACCTGGACCGTGGCCTGTTCCGTGCGGACCAATTCTCATTCTTAGCCCACGCTGTTCAAAACGCTAGCTACGTCACCGGGGTCTCGCGGGAGCTGTGCCGAAAGGCTCAAGCGGTGTTTAGGCGACCAGTCAGGCACATCACCAACTCTGTCGACAGCAGCGTGTACAAGCCGGAGCAACCCGACAACAGCCTGCGCGCAGCGCTAGAGCTAGCCCCCACGGCGCGGGTGCTGGGCTTCGTAGGCGAGCTGCGTGAGAAGAAGGGGCTGCGCTTTCTGCTGCCGGCCTTCGCCAGCCTGAGCCGGGACGAGGAGCTCGAGTTGCTGCTGATCGGCGGCGTCCGCGCCGATGCCCAAGCGGCGTTTAGAGCCTTTCAAGACAGCGCGCCTGGCGCTGCCGCGCGGATTCATGTGGTGCCCTACTCGGGCAGCCCAAAGCGCCTCAGCAGGCTGCTCGGCCTGTGCGATCTATTGGTCTTCCCGTCGCTGTTCGAGGGCACGCCCAACGCGGTGTTGGAGGCGATGGCCGCGGCGCGGCCCGTGCTGGCGACGCGCGTCGGCGGCCACAGCGACCTGATCGAGCATGGTAAGACGGGCGCGCTGCTCGACCTCTCCGATCTAGATCTGCTGCCCGAGGCCATCCATGAGTGCCTGCACCATAGCCAGCGCGCCCAGTGGGGCAGGGCGGCGCGGGCGTTCGTATCCCAGCACCACGCGCCGGCCGCGGAGTCGGCTGCCTATGCCGCGCTCTACGCCGAAGCTCGCGACGCCGCGGACGCGAGCAGCGTGTCGACATAGTACGCGACCAGCGCGGCGCGCCGGCGCTCCCACGTCGCCTCGTCCAATATAAATTGCCGCGCGGCATGGCCAAGGCGGCCGCGGCGCGCTGGGTCGCTGGCCAGCCCTAGCAGCGCGTCGGCCAGCAGCTTGGGGCGCGGGCTCTCGAGCAGCTCACCCGTCACGTCGGGCGTCACGATTTCGCGCACGCAAGGCAAGTCCGTCGCCAAGACGGCGGCCCCGCCGCTCATGTACTCGAACAGCTTGATTGGGCTGCAGCCCTGGTGCTTGTTGCGCACATCTCGCCGCAAGGGCGCCAGGCAAATGTCTGCCTCGCGGATCTGCTGCGCGAGCTGCTCAGCGTGGAGGGCCCCCATCAGCTCCACCGTGTCGTCGAGCTTGAGTCGCCGCGTCAGCCGCTCGATCTGCTTGCGCCACTTGCGCCGGATCGGGCCGGCGATCACCAGCCTGGCCGGGCGCTCCCGCAGCACCCGGCGCTGGGCCATCAGCAGCTCGAGGGTGCCTTGCCACGCCTGAGTCGCGCCCACATACAGCAGGCGCAGCGCGGCCGTCGCGTCCGCCGCACGCTCAGCCGCGGGGTAGAACATTTCAGGGTCGGCCGCGTTGGGGAGCACCGCGCAGGCTGTAGCGCTCGGCAGCCCCCTCGAACGCAGGAACTCGAGGGTGGTTTGGCTCTGCGTCAGCGCGCAGTCCACCCCCGCTAAGATCCGGCCTTCGAGCTCGCGCAGCTTGCCCTGCATGCTCTGCGATTCTGCTACCGCACGGTAGTGATAACCGAGCTCTACGCTGGGCAGCCCGTTGACCTCGAACAGCGTGCGCACCGCGCGCTGCTCTGCGTAGGCCAGCGCGGCCTCGCCCTCAAATATTCCACGGAAATGGATCACGTCAGGGCGGATCGCCATCAGCTCGCGCAGCACCCGGCCACGGAACGCGAGCCCCCGCGCGAGCAGGTTGTCCTCTAGCAGCTTGAGCGGCCTGAGCTCGACACCCGGCGGCGGCTCACCGGCTCCCGGCTTGGCGCTGAGGCTCACCAAGTGCACCTCAGCGCCTTGTGCTGCCAGGCCTCGGCTCAGCTCGCGGATCCGGGTGCCCGAGCCCTTCGAGTTCGGGAACGCCTCGAAGGCGACGTAGGCGATGCGCACCCCCGCCAGGCGGCGCGAGTCACCGGCAGATGCTGCACCGGAGGACGCTGCACCGGAGGACGCTGCACCGGAGGACGCTGCACCGGAAGATGCTCCGCTGGCAGATGCAGCGCCGGTAGGCGCAGCGTGGGCGGCAGAGGCGCTGGCAGATGCAGCGCCGGAAGGCGCAGCGTGGACGGCAGAGGCGCTGGCAGATGCAGCACCGGAAGGCGCAGCGTGGACGGCAGAGGCGCTGGGGGTAGAGCTTGATGGGCGCTGGCGCGAGACGTCGATCACCCGCGGATGATAGGCTAGCTGTCAGGAACGGCCGAGGGCGATGTACGACACAACGCAGCTGATCGACGAACCAGAGCTGTTGGAGCCGCTCAAGCGCAGCTTTGACGACCTCACCGCGCCAGCCTACCTGCGCTCGGTCAAGATCAAGCTCACCGCTCGCTGCAACTTGAAGTGCGTGATGTGCCGCTACGGCAACGGCTGGAGCCCGCCAGAGCTCCCGGGCGAGCGCTTCATCCAGGCGCTGGGTGAGATGGCTGAGCTCGGCTGCCGCAAGGTGCACTTCTCGGGGGGCGAGGTGCTGTCACGGCGCGACTTCGAGCAAATCGCTGGCAGCGCGGCGGAGCGCGGCATCAAGGTCACCCTAACCAGCAACCTCACGCTGCTGACCAAAGATCGCGCGCGCGCCTTGCTCGCCCACCGCATCAGCGGCATCTCCACGTCCCTCGACGGCGCGACCGCGAAGGTCCACGAATCCGTACGGAGAATACCTGGCAGCTTCAAGCGCACGCTGCGCGGCATCGAGTACATCGCGCGCTACGCCAAGCGCAGGCCGCCCAAGCTGCGCGTCAACTTCGTGATGATGCGGCAAAATTTCCGCGACTACCCGGCGCTGGTTCAGCTAGTTGGTGATCGCGGCGCGTGCGACTTGGTGCCGATGCCCGTCGACACCAAGTGCGATGAGCTGCGCTTGAGCAAGCGGCTGATCCACGAATACAACTCCGACATCGCGCCCCAGGTGCTTGCGCTGCGCACGCGCTATGGGTTTCCACTCGGAGATGAGTACATTTATCCGTTCGGGCGCAGCAAGCCAGAGCTCGACAGCTCAGCCAACGGCGAGTACGCGCTCAGCTACTACAAGCACGCCCAGTGCCTGGCGCCCTGGCTGCACCTGTTCGTGGCGTGGGATGGCAAGGTGTACCTGTGCTGCATGACCAACGGTCGCATCGAGCCGCTGGGCGATCTGGCGACCCAGAGCGTCGCGGAGGTCTGGGCAGGCGAGCGCTTTCAAGCCGTGCGCGCGCAGATGAAGCAGGCGCGTTTGCCGTTCTGCCACGCCTGCGACATGTACCTGCCCGAGAACCGCGCCCTCAACGCCGCCCTCGAAGCGAAGCGCGTGGGTGACCCAGAGCTCGGCCTGCGCTCCGGCGGCTCAGCTGGCGGTTCAGCTGGCGGTTCAGCTGGCGGTTCAGCTGGCGGTTTAGCTGGCGGCTCCGGCGTAGGCTCCGAGGCGGCTGCTGGAGTCGTATCCCCGCGGCGGCGTTTACCGATCCACGCGTAGCCCGCGGCCGGGGGCTGCCCAGGTGCTGGTGCGTGAGGAGCGTCACGCCAAGGCAGCCACGACCCTCGACTGAGCTACCAACAAGGCGAGGCTCGCCGAGGGCTGGATGCGCTGGGCCGGGGCCGGCGGTTCCAAGCTTCGATCTCCCACGATTCGATGAAGTGGCTCCCTCCCCAGGGTCGCCGAGCGCAGGAGGCAGTGCTTCGGAGCTGCGGGCGCTCCCTAGCTTCGATCTCTCACGTGGGAGCGGGCTTCCCATGTGGGACCGGACGAGCCTGAGCTCACGGCGGCGGGTCTGATCCGCATGGCATTGCGCAGCTGCGCCTCGCGCCCTCCCGAGCGGCGTGAACCGAGGTGACGAGCGCCTGAACGCTCGAGCAACTGGTTGTCGACACGGACCTTGAGCGCCCCAGATGGCCAGCTGATCAACGTACAGCCTGCATCGCAGATGGTCCTCCACGCGCCGGCGTCGAGGTCCTGTTTGCTTTCGCGTAGCTGGGCGACAGGTCGACGCTGACCCGGCAACGCGCTGGCGCACCAAGGTCCTCTAGCCCCGTTTCAGATGGCAGATACCCTCAACTATCTGCGATCTGCGTCTCGACTTCTCTTGACTGGTTTCCTAGCGGCAGCGCAGGTCGCTCGACACTCCCGCGATGAGATCGCCGTGGCGCGGGGTGGCGGACACGTGAGCCGGCTTTCAAGCGCACGGCGACGCGGCAAGTGTCCGCAACGCCAAGAGCCTCACCCGGGGCAGGCTGAGAGTACAGCGGCCCACGCAGGCCGATTAGTGATCGACGGCAGCGGACCTTCGCCCCCTCAGCACCGCCCTCGGTCCCTGGGGCGCGACCACGCCCGGCATCAGTGCCCTACGGATCAGACTCCACTATCCGACCCGCGACACGAGCTCTGCGGCGAGCTGGGCATGGCTCAGGATCGGCAGCTTGGCCCGCTCCCCTGCCTGAAGCAGCGCGCGCACCCGGCGCTCTAGGGCCTCCGGGCCCAGCACGTTGAGCCCCAGGCGCTCGGCGCGCGCGCGCTGATCGTCGTAGCGCCGCTTCGCCGGCACCGCGACGTGCCAGATCCCGGCCGCGGCCAGCTCATAGCACAGGTTGTATCCGCAAGGTCCGATAACCAGTCGCGCGGGGTAGCTCGCGAGCAGGCCCTCAGCCGGCGCTACCCACTCCGTGCGCAGGTCGCCCAAGCGGCCGCGGAAGCGGGCTAGCGCCGAGCGCTGGCTCGGCTCACTCGCGACGATCAGGACGTCCGCGCTGGGAGCGGCCGCCGCGATGCCAGGGCCGGCGGCCGAGGCAAGGGCCCGCGCGACGGGGCCGCAGGCCACGGCCTGCCCAGTCAACCAGCCCAAGTTCGGCTCGAGATCCAAGACCAGATCAAAGGCCGCGCGGCCAGCCGTGAACGCCGGGTCCACGCGCCTGAGCCGAGTCATCAACACGCGGCGCGCGACCCGCGGCAGCGGGGTCAGCTCACTTAATATTCCATTCGGAAATGTATCTACGAGCAGGACGTCGGCCTGGGTCTCATCCAACACCTGCTCAACCTCGCGACGCAGCGCCGCCCGCTCCAGCGCCACGTGACGCCGCGGTACACCAGCAGCGCACGGAGCTACAGCAGCGCACGGAGCCACCGCGGAGCCGCGAGCCGCTTCAGGAGGCTCGGGACCCAGCGCCACCACCCTGGACGCGACACCGCGAGCCCAGCGGGCAGCGTGCGCCGCACACAACACGGTCGAGGCCACGCCCAGGTCTGCCAGCGCGGCGCTGAGGTGCGCGCCGCGCACCGCGTGCCCAGCGCCGCCGCCCAGGGCATAGATCACCCAGTGTTTGCCCACGTCGCTAACCGGTCCTACATCCGTACGGTTGCATTAAGACGCCAGGGACACGCCTCGCTGCCGCTGCGGGGCGCTGCACGCTGGCCGCGCGCGGCCAGCTCAGCTGCCGGCCCAGTCGTCCGGTGCATCACCGCCAAAATCAGCGTCCCCGGCGTCGAACAGCGAGTAATCCTCGTCACCGTAGGGGTCCTTCATCCAGCTCCCCTCGCGGAAATACCAGAAGAAGTAGGGGTCGTCCCGCAGGTGCGCGTAGCTGTGGCGCTTGTACGGGTCCTTGAAGCCCTCTCGCATGCAGGTGACGCAGACCGCAGAGTGCCCCTCCCAACGACAGTGGCGCTGGCACACTGGCTTCTGGCAGCGGATGCACTGCGCCGACGGCGGCTCCTCGCAGCGATGCTTGAACAGGATCCCTGCTGATTCACGACAACGCACTGAGTTTTCCACTTGATACTTCTTGGCTGAGCGTTCAGCCGGCTTGCTGCAGGCTCGCGGCGGTCTTGTATGAGTTGACGATGGCTGCCAGAGCCATCAGTGAGTTGAGCTCATTCTCGGCGTTGTTGGCGTACCAGCCGCCCCGCGAGCGGGTACGCGTCGTCGGCATGGTCTCGTACTGAAAGACCGCGTAGCGAGGTCGCACGATGACGCGCTTTAAGCCGAGACCGCTGAAGCGCTCAGGCTTCCAGCGGCGGTTCTGCGCCTCTTGGCTGAAGGCTTTTCCGCGTGGCAGACTAATCTTGACGGTGACGCGCTCATTCGAGCGATCTTTGACTTTGTTGTATTTGCGCTTCTGCGCCGTCTTGCGCTTGGCGTTCTGGATCACGTCGCAGGTGACGCCCGTACCGTCAAGCAAGATGAAGCGCAGGTTGAGCCACCAGAGGCTGAACGCCGACTGAGTGGTCTTAGACTCGAAGAGCCCCGTCCCTGCCTCGCTGTACTGCTTGGGAGCGGTGTTGGCGTAGGAACCAAAGTCCGCCCCCACGTGGACCAACTTGTTGGCGCGCACCTCACCGCGCAGCCCGCTGAGCACACCAGCTATCACCTCCAGCTTGCGGTCTTCGACGTCGGCAGCCCCGCTCTTGTAGCGCATGTAGAACAGCACACCCGCTAGGACCAAGATGGGGAAACCAATCAGCATCCACGCCGTGAACACACCGACGAAGAAGCAGACCATCGCCCAGATCATCAGCTTGCGCTTGCGCTCTTCGGCGATTTTATCTGCCTGGAATAACTGACTCACTTGAGCCAGCACGTGATCGACCGGGAGGTCGACGTTGAGCTGGACCGCCGCGTGCTTGGGCTCCTTCTCGACGACGACCGGCAGCGTGGGCAGCGGACCGATCTGCGCGGGCGGGTAGGCCTGGGCGGGTTGAGCTTGCCCTGCGGATTGAGCGTGCCCGCCGCCGGCGGGTTGAGGCTGCCCGCCAGCGCCAGCTAAGGCCGCAGCGCCAGCGAACGCCGCGCCGCCGTAGGCTGCGACCTGACCCGCGTTGGGGCCAGGGTAGCCCTGCTGCGCTTGCCCGACCTGCGGCTGCTGCGGGTATCCTTGTGGTTGCGCGTATCCCTGCGGCTGCTGGCCGTAGCCTGCTTGCGGCGGTTGGCCGTAGCCTGCTTGCGCCGGTTGGCCGTAGCCTGCTTGCGGCGGGCCGTAGCCTGCTTGCGGCTGCTGGCCGTAAGCGCCTTGCTGCGGCTGCCCGTAGCCTGCCTGGGGTTGCTCCGCGCCTGGCGGCTGCTGGCCGAAGCCTGCTGCCCCAGTGGGTGCGTAGGCTGACGCGCCCAGCTCAGCGGGGGCGTGCCCGGGCGCAGCCGCGGGTCCGCCTTGCGGGGCTTGAGCGGGTGCTCCGTCAGGAAACACCGGTATGAGCTGTGTCCCCTTAGGCCCAGAACCTGATTGGCTCACTGCAACACCACCTGTACGTTCACCTCGCCCGCCGCCTAGCAGTATCGCCGAAGCCGCCGTGAGTGACTAGCGGCATCCTTGAAAAAGCCGGGACAGCCATGCGGCGGGTCCCCGTGAATCGCCCTGGCTAGCCAGCAAAGTCGTAGCGCACGCCGGTGAGTTGCTCTGACAACTCCCACAGCCGCCGCATGCTGGCCTGGTCCTTCGCTGCCTTGGTACAGCCCGCGCGGGTTGGTCTGCCTCGCATGCCTAGGAGCCCGCTCGGTCCAAAGTACTCTCCGCTGTGCACCGCCGGTGCGCAGGCGGCGAACAGCGTAGGCAACGCGCCCGCGGCGGCTGACTGAGCCAGCAGCTGGTTCCCGAGGTCGATGACCCAGCCGGTGAACCCGGCGCCCTCCATTTGCGGGCCGACAGCCTGGAGGTTGGTGGCTGCGTAGCCTGGATGGCAGGCGACGCTCAGCGCGGAAACACCCGCGGCCCGCAAGCGCGCGTCCAGCTCGTGCATGAACAACAAGTTGGCGAGCTTGCTCTGTCCGTACGCCGCCCACTTGTCGTAGCTGCGCTCGGAGTTGATGTCTGTGAGGTTGAGCCGTCCGATGCGGTGCGCCTGGCTGCTCACCGTCACGATCCGGGGCGGCCAACCGTCGCTGCCCGCCCTCGCCTGCTGCGCCGCTTCAAGCACGTTAGGCAACAACAACCCTGTCAGGGCAAAATGGCCCAGGTGGTTGGTGCCGATCTGCATCTCAAAGCCGTCTTGTGTGGTGCGGCGCGGGATGGCCATCACGCCCGCGTTGTTGATCAGCAGCTGGAGCGGCCCCTCGACAGCCGCCGCGAACTCGCGCACCGAGGCGAGGCTCGCTAAGTCTAACAGCCGCACATCCGCACGGCAGCATGGCATGTCTCGCTGCAACACCGCGCGGGCCGCCTCGGCCTTTTCGGGGCTGCGGCAGGCCAGGATCACCTGCGCGCCGTGGCGCAGCAGCTCCCGCGCCGCTTCGAAGCCAACCCCGCTGTTGGCGCCGGTAACCACCGCTCGCAGCGCGCTCAAATCGGGGATGAAGTCGGTGTTCAGTTGGCCCATAGACACTCCGGTATCACTCGTGTCAAGCCTTGGGCGCTGCGATGCTGAGCACGAAGGTGCTGCCTTGATCTGCGTTGCCCTCCACCCACGCCCGACCACCATGGGCCTCAGCGATGTTCTTGACCAGCGCCAGGCCGATCCCGCTGCCGCGGATCTTTTGCTCACTGGCCGTCCGGCCCCGCTCGAAGCGCTCGAAGATGCGCTTGCGATCCTCCGCCGGGATCCCCGGGCCTGAATCGCTGACCCGCAGCTCGACGGTCGCCCCGACGTGACGCAGCTCGACCAACACCACGCGCCCAGACTTGGCGTACTTGAGCGCGTTGTCTACCAGGTTGATGATCGCGATCTCCAGGGACCCCGCGTCAAGCATCACACGAGGGATTCCGGACGGAATCACACAGGTGAGCTCGCTCTGTTCACGGTCGGCGCGCGCGCGGCACGCGTCTACGGCGCGGCTGACGACCTCTGTGACGTCGCCTTCGGTCATCTCGTACGCCACCTTACCGCGCTCAACGCGGGCGAAATCGAGCACGTTCTCGATCAGCTGGCCCAGGCGGTCGCTCTCGTCGACGATGATTTGGAGGTACTGAGCGCGCTTCTCTTCGCTCTCCACGCGGCCCGTCTGGAGCAGCTCTCCGAACATCCGCACCAGCGACAAGGGTGTCTTGAGCTCGTGGGAGACGTTGGCCACAAACTCGCTCTTTAGCTGGCTCAGGCGACGTTCACGCGCCGCGGCGACCAGCACCACGATGATGCCGGCGACCACCACCACTCCGCTCAAGGCGACCAGCACCATCTCCAGCACGCGGCGCCTGGCGACGTTTTCGGCGAGCTCCTCGGCGGAGGTCAAGGTCACGTTCACGCGCCACTTGTACAGCGTCGTCGCGAACGGCCGACCGACGGTGAACTCGCCCCCGTACAGCGGCGGCCCGTAGACGATGCGGCCCTGCGCGTCGACCACGTTGATGCGGCTCTGGGCGTCGCGATCCAAATAAACGCGCGGAAATATGTCATGCACGATGCGCGGCACGTCGTGCCACGCGAGCACCAAGTAGTCGCTGCCCTCGAAGCGGCGCTGCCAGTAACTGACTAGGTAGTTCACGCCGTCGTAGCTCTTGTGCAGGTGGCGGAGCCCGGTCTTCGGCTCTTCTTCCAGCACCATGTCTGACAGCATGCGCTGAGTCAGCAACCGCCTAAAGGCCTCGTCCTCGGGGCCGGGAGCGCGGGACGCGAAGGCCACCACGTCTCGCAGTGGACGGCGCAGGTGAACGACGAGCACCGCGCGCACCGTGGGTGTTTGCCGCGCGGCACCCTTGAGCCAACGCGAGGTCAGCGTGGAGAAATCTGCCACGTTGACGTCGTTGGCGACCGCGTCGTCTTGCTCGACGATCAGCTTGTCGAGGCGGTCTGCCTTTTCATTGGCGACCGACAGCGTCGCCTCGACCACCGACTGCTCACGCAGCTTTTCAAGCTGAAAGCTGGTCCGAAACGTCACCGTGGCCAGCACGACCACCGCCAAGACCACGGCAGGCAGCAGCAAGAAGATCAGGAGCCGCGCGCGGCGCGAACCGTCAGCCACTCATTTAGGCTTGGCGAGGACGACGTCGGCGTCTAGCACGAGGGGGCGCTGCGACAGGAACTCAGCGAACTGCTCGCAAATGTAGTCCAGCGCGTTGGCTTCGTTCTCGAAGAACGCGCCGCCGTCGCTCGGGTTGAACAGCTCGATCACCCCCAGATAGCGGCCGCCTTGGCGCACGGGGCCGAGCAACGCGGCCTGCGGCTCGAGGCCCAGCTTGCTCCAGTGGTCGCCGGCCTGCTTCTTGAAATCGCCCACGCGCCGGCTGCGCGGGGCGCGCAGCACGTCGCGGAAGAGCGGATCGAGGTCAGGGGTGGCGTGCAGCAGCAGCTCTTTGGGGACGCTGCCGCTGACCCGAACCACCACGAAGCGCCGCGTGTTGATGTCGAAGATGTGCACCAACGCGGCGTCGCAGGGCAGGCTCTTCAAGATCACGTCGAGGGTGAAATCGGCGCCGCTCATCACGTCCGCGGCGAAGTGCAGGTTGTGCATCGTCTCGAACAGGTCGCTGATCAGATCGTTCTTACCGTCACGCTTGCTGACCTTGGGCTGGAGCTTTTGCGACGGCGTGTCGGGCTGGGTCGTCAGGTGCTCTGCGCGCTTGGACCCTGGCTTTGACTTGCGCCCCTTGCGCTTCGACTTGCCACGACCGTGCGGCGCGCTTGCGTCTGGCGCGCTCGCGCTTGAATCCGGTGCGCTCACCGCGGACGCGCTTGCATCCGGCGCGCTTGCGTCCGGCGCGCTGGCGCTGGCCGCGCTGGAATCAGGCGCGCTGACAGCAGATGCGTCCGAGAGCAGCTCAGGCTCTGTCGCCTCGACTGCCACCTCAACCTCACCACTCAGCGCGTCTGCCACCTCCGGATCGCTGAGCGACGCGGGGACGGCTTCGATGCCGGGGCCGCTGTACGGAGGTATCGACTGCGGAGGAGGCTCACTGGCCGGCCCGGCTTGTTTGCCGCCTGGATATTGTAAAACCGGGTCGCCGCGCCAGTCTTTCCAAGCCAACGTCACCAGGGGCTTGCTGGCCGGGCGCTCCTCGAACACGTGGTCAAAGACCGCCAACTGAACGAACTTGCCTGGCGGTCGCGTGGCGAGCGACGAACTAACCTCGCGGAATCGCGAAATGATCAGCGCCGTGGCAGCCTCAGGGCTGGTGTCTGGCCTCACCGCGTAGGCGAACTCGCGGTAGGTGATCGGCGTGCGCTCCGACGGATCTTCTGCGCGCTTGCGCACCACCTGATAATCCGGCAGCTCAGCTGCCGCGGCGCTCGCCTCGGCCTGAGCCGCGGGCTGCGCGGTCGTTGCCGGCGCCTGAGGTTGGGCTTCAGCGGCGGCCTGAGGTTGGGCTTCAGCGGCGGCCTGAGCCGGCTTGCTCGCCGCAGCGGCGCTGGGCGGCTTCTCCGCGGTGTCGTCGCCGTCGATGGGCGGCAGCACCAAAGCCTGGGCGGGCTTGGCCTGTGCGATCACGTTGCCGTTGCACGCCGGCGTGAGCTCTGCGTCGTCGGGTGCCTTGGCCACGACAAAGCGTGTCTTGTTCACCGGATCGACCGCGCGATAGCCGTTGTCGAGCAGCTCAATGGCGAACTTCGACAGCGGCCCGGAGTCGCCGAGCTGCTTGCGCGTCTCTTGAAGGGCGGCCTGCCACTGCTTGGCCTCGATGCAGTATCGAGTGTTTTGGCTGCTATCGCCCGCCGGCGAGACCTCTACGAACCAACGCATTGAACCTGCACACTTCCCGTCCCGGATGGGCCGCGGGCCCGTAGTAGAACGCCTACCCCGCGCTCTAGCAAGCCTGAAGCCGCCCGCACAGGGGCCATGTGATGCCCCGGATCGTGCGGTAGGAGAACTTGACCGAGCGGGCGGAACGACCAGCCGCTGCAGCCCAGAGCTGGCTCCGCCTCTACCATGGCTCCCGCCTAGCGTATCGCGCGTTCAGTGGACTCGAGCGATCTTCGGGAGTCGCGCCCACAGCATCGCGAAACAGCGCCGAAAAGGGCTGTGATGCGTAGCGCAGCGGCGATCTGGAGCGACCCAACGGGTCGAACCGATGACCCGAGGACTAACGTCAGCCTGAGCTGTACCGCGCTGCCCTACGTGTTACATCGCCCCGCTGCGCCGCGGCTTTCCGGCGAGCGAGCGCCGGACGGTCGGCGCGACTGTACCCTCTTGAGACTCATGGCTTGGATGGCTCGCTTTAGTCTTGCGCGCTCGCGCGGCGCAGGCGGAAACAAAACGACGACGCCAGCCTCGGCGAGCGCGCTACGTGATCGCTGGGAGTACGCGCTGTACAGCGTCTACGCGGGGCTCTTGGTGCTGCACGCCGCGCTGCTGTTCTACGGTCAAATGAAGCTGCAGCTCGGCTACGCCCAGACCTACGCCAGCGGTGACTTCTCGAGCGTCGCGGCCAGCTGGTCTGCGCCGCTGGACGACGTGTTCATTCACTTCGACTTCGCGCGCGCCACTGCCCGCGGCTATCCCATGCAGTGGTCCGAGGGCAACGGCTACTCCAGCGGCGGCACCAGCCTGCTGTATCCGTTCGTCCTCGCTCTGGGTTACTGGGCAGGTTTCCGCAAGCTGAGCTTGATGCTCTGGGCGGCCATCGTGGCGTGCGTGTGCTGCCTTGGCTTCTTGCTGGGCGCGCGGCGCTTGTTCTCGGGCCTCCCCCGCGGGGCAGCTTGGCTCGCGCCGCCGGCCTTTTTGTGCGTTGGCGCCCTCGACTGGACGTTGTTCAGCGGCATGGAAGTGGCGCTCTTCTTAGCCTTGTGGGCCGCCGCCCTGGTGTGCTGGGACGATCTGCTCAAGGGCTCATTCAATGACCCTGCGGCAACAAATCAGATAGTGCCCCGCGTCTGGCCAGCGGCCGCCCGCCTGGGGCTGAGCTGTGCGTTGATGACCGCCACTCGGCCTGAGTCTGCGCTGCTAGTCGCGCTGTTTGGGATCAGCGCTGCGCTGGTCCTGCTGCGCCGTCAAGGTCGCGCCGCTGGGCTGAGCGTGTTGCTCTGGGTAGGCACCCCTGGGGCGCTGATCCTGATCGGTCACGCCATCGCCAACAAGGTGTTCACCGGCGACAGCACCGCGGCAGGCGCCCTGGTCAAGCTCGAGATGCATCACCCGCTGCTGAGCAGCCAACAAGTCTGGGACGCTTGGCTGTTTCACGTCCGCTATCAAGTGATGCGGGTGACCCACTACCACCTCTCAGAGCAACCTGGCTGGGGCTGGATCCTCTGGGGTTTGGGGGTGGTAGCAGTCATTCCACGCGGCACCAGGCGCTACGCGCTGCTGCTCTGGGCCAGCTGTATCAGCTGGGTGCTGGTGGTGGCGCTGAACGGCCAAGTGCGTTGGCAAAACGAGCGCTACACCATGCCCGCGCTGGCCTGGCTGTTGATGCTCGCGGCGCTCGGGTTAGGCGCGATCTTATCCACGCCGGTGGCTCGCGGAGCGCGAGGCCGAAAGCTATATGTCGCGCAGCTCGCGCTGGGCGTCAGCCTCGCGGGCTTGTTCGTCTACAACCAGCTGCCGCGTTTCCGCGAGCAGGTCTGGTTCTTCGCCAGGGCCTCGCGCAACATTAGAGATCAGCACCTGACCGCTGGCGCGCTGCTCGCTCAGCTGAAGCCCAACCGCGTCCTGGTCGGCGACGCGGGCGCCCTCACCTACCAGTCCGACCTGCCCGGGCTCGACATCATCGGCCTCGGCGGCTACCACGACTTGCCCTTCGCCCGCGCCACCCAGTGGGGCGTGCCGAGCGCGCTCGAGCTGATCGAGCGCATGCCCCCCCAGGCGCGACCTCAGGCCCTAGCTATTTACCCTAGCTGGTGGGGCACCCTCCCGCTCTGGTTTGGGGATCCGCTGATCCACGTCCCGGTGCGCGGAAACGTGATCTGCGGCGGCGCGGACAAGGTGATCTATCGAGCGAACTGGACGAGCTTCGAAGGCAGCGGCTCGCCCCAGGCGGAGGCGGACCAAGCGAGGGTCGTCGACAGCTTAGATTTGGCCGACATAGTCAGCGAAAAGCAGCACGACTTCGTGATCCGCGGGGCGCTCGGCTACGTGACCATGAAGTTGCTCGCCAACCCCAGCAAGCCCGATCAAGATCTATGGGACGGCGGCCGCATCGTGCCGCAAGGCTCAGAGACCGAGTTCGTGCTGCGCGGCGCGCCTGGCCGCGCCGCGAGCCTAGTGCTGCGCACGGCGCAGAGCGCGAGCTCTGAGCTCGAGGCGTTCATCGGCACTGAATCCATAGGGAAGCTTACGCTGCCCCAGAGCGACGTCTGGCGCGAAGACCGCGTAAAGATCCCGAGCCAGCTGGTGTCAGGCCGCATGCAGGTCCGGCTACGCCAGCTCAGCGGCGAGGGCATCGTGTACCATTTGTGGCTGCTGCAGGCGGAGTGAGGGCGCGGTCGACCCGTGCGAGAACACGCCCTCCAGACCAGCTTCGGGAGCTTCGGCGCGCCTCCGGACGCGGTCGCGCTGGGAGCGCTGGTGCTCGGCCTGGTGCTGCTGGGCGTGGGCTACGAGTGGCGTAAGCGAGCCGCCTCCCAGAGCCCGCCCGGCAGCCGACCCGGCGTGGAGTCGCCAGCCCGAGCCGGGCTGAGCTTGGTGACGCAGCTCAGCCCGCTGAGCCCACGCCAGCGCTGGTACCTCGCGGCAATTGCAATGGGCGCGGCGCTGCTGTCTTGGGGCTATATCGCGTTCTACCTCAGGGGTGGGCCGCGGATCATCGACGCCACCAGCTATTGGCTCGAGTCGCGCGCCATCGCCAGCGGCCAGTGGTCCATCGCCGTCCCCAGCCCGACGGCGAGCTTCAGCGGCCGCTTCTTGCTGCCGAGCCCGGACGGCGCGCACCTCTCGCCAATATTTCCACCTGGTTATCCTACCACTTTGGCGCTGTTTCAGCGTCTTGGCGCGCCGCTCGTGCTGGGCCCTTTGCTAGCTAGCGCGCTGGTGCTGACGAGCTTCGGCTGCTGCCACCAGTTGTTTCCACATAGTCGCTCTGCGCCCTGGTTCGCGGCTATTTTTGCGACTTTTTCCGCGACGCTGCGCTACCACACGGCGGACACCATGAGCCACGGGCTGTGCGCGGCCCTGCTGAGCGCGGCGCTCTGGCTCGCGCTGAGCGCGCTGGCTCCAGCTACAGCCGCGGCCCAGTCGTCGACCCGCTGGCCCGGCGCGCGTGGAGCGCGCTGGCTGGGCGCGGGGCTTTGCCTCGGTCTCTTGCTGGCGACGCGGCCGGTGACGGGCGGTGTGTTGTTGGTGCTGCTGGGCAGCCTGTTGGCGCGCGGCGGCGCACACTCGCCCCAGGCAGCTAGCCACGGCTCCAGCGCAGCGCCTGGGCGCGCGGTGTCCGCCCTCGCGCTGCTGCTCGGCAGCATGCCAGGCGTCGTGCTCCTGGTCTGGTACCAGTCCGCGACCACTGGCAGCTTCGCTGGCGCAACCCAGTTGGCGTACTACGCCCTGGCCGACGGGCCGCCTGGTTGTTTTGGCTACGGCTTCGGCCCCCGCGGCTGCATGTACGAACACGGAGACTTCGTGCGGGCACAGATGCCGCACGGTTATGGTCTCTGGCAAGCGCTGGGCACCAGCGCCAGGAGGCTGAAGGCTCACCTGCTCGACGCTGGCAACCTGGAGTTGTTCTGCCTCGCGCTCCCGATCATCGCCTGGCGCGGGCGAAAGCGCTGGGCGGTGCGCTGGCTTGGCGCCGGCTTGCTGCTCCAGCTAGCCGCCTACGCGCCGTTTTACTTTGACGGCAACTACCCCGGAGGCGGAGCGCGCTTGTTGGTGGACACGCTGCCGCTGGAGTTCGCGCTGCTTGGCTTTGGAGCGGCCGCGTGGTCTTGGAGGTGGCTCATCCCCGGCCTCAGCCTGCTAGGCTTCGCGCTCCACGCTAGCTACGAGCACCGAGACCTCTCAAACCGTGAAGGCGGCGCGCCCATGTTTCAGGACCGGGCGTTCGGCGCGCCGCTGCAGGCGCCGGGGAGCGACCTCCAGGTCAGCTTCGCGGAGCACGTGGCGCAGCTCCGCGAGGCAAAGGGCAGCCCCGCGGTCCCCGGCGCCGTAGTGTTCGTTGACACCGATCATGGCTTCAGCCTGGGCCACTCGCCGCGGGTCTTTCAGCGCCTCCAAAGCGCGGGCGCCGCCTCAGCTGGAGCCTCCGGAGCGCCACCGCTCATGGACAACCTGCTGGTCGCGCGTAGGACGTACGACTCACGCGAAGCGCTGCTCTTAGCAGCCTTAGGGCAGCCGCCCGGCTTCAACTACGTCTGGGATCCACGGGGAAAAGCACGCGGCACTTGGAGTGACTTCCCAACACCCCCCCTCTCACAAACCATCCGGCTCGAGGCTGAGTACGACTGGCCTCCGACTGAGGTGAGCGGTGGCTGGGCGCACCCCGACTGGCCGCCAGGCGCGTGCGTCGGGTTGCGCCGCGGGCTGCGCCTGCGGGCTACTCCCAGCGACGGCATGGTCCGGGTACGGCTTGAGTTGGTGGCGCCCACGCCGGGGCGCTACGCGGTGGTGACCCACTGGGCGCGGATGGAAGGCGCGACCCCGAGCGCGCTGGTCCCGGGTCGAGTGGAGCTGACCACGCCCGCCGCGAGCCAAGACGCGACGCTACGGCACGTCTTGGACTTGGCGCCAGGTCGCTGCCTGGAGCTAGCCGGGCCAACGGTCGATCTGGCCGCTGCCAGTGCGCCCGGACGCCTGCCCACGGCATGGCTGCAAGTAGCCGTAACTCAAGAAGATTTTGTTCTGGACTGGGTTCAACTCAAGGCCCTCTGAGCGGGCGAACCGCGATCAGCGCCAGCTCGGCTGACCCGCGCTAGCCCGAGCGATTGGCGCCAGCGGCGGCGTGGCGCGTCAGCGCGCGGGCGCTCATGCGGAGTTGACTCATTGAAATCGTTGACAATTCCCCGCCCGGCGGGGACGCTTTGCGAACCTGGGCGGGCCGCGGAACTCATGCGCTGACCCAGGGGAGCGGGGAATGACGAAGAGCGAGCTCATCGAGGCCATTGCAGCCCGCTCCGACCTGACCAAAGCGCGGGCGGAGATGGTGGTGAACTGCGTGTTCGACGCCATGACCCAAGCGTTGCAACGCGGCGAAGGTATCGAAATCAGAGGCTTTGGGAGCTTCACGGTGCGACCCTACAAGCCCTACGACGGACGCAACCCGCGCACGGGTCAGCCGGTTCCAGTTCCGGCCAAGCGGCTGCCCTTCTTTAAGGTCGGCAAAGAGCTGAAAGAGCTGGTGAACAACAGCCGCGAGCGGGAGCTAGAAGCGAGACGCCAGGCGGGCGAAGCCGGCGAGCTACCTGTCTACGACGACGATGACGACGACGACTGACGTCGCAACCGCGCGGGAGACAAAACCACCTGTGTCTAGGTTGCGCCGGGCTGAGCGTGTAATAGCCCCGTCTTGATGAGCACTTCGAGCAGCGTGGAGGAGCAGCTAGAGCTGTTGACCCGTGGAGTCGTTGAACTGCACGAGCGGGACGATCTAGCCGAGCGGCTCGAGTCGGGGCGCCCGCTCAAAGTGAAGACGGGCTTCGATCCGACTCGGCCAGATCTGCACGTGGGTCACACGGTGCTGATGCAGAAGATGCGTCAGTTTCAAGAGCTGGGTCACCAGGTGGTGTTCTTGATCGGCGACTTCACCGCCATGGTCGGTGATCCGACGGGCAAGAGCAGCGCGCGCCCCAGGTTGACCCGCGACCAGGTGATGGAAGCGGCGGAGACCTACAAGGCGCAGGCCTTCAAGGTCCTCGACCCCAAGCTGACTGAGGTCCGCTACAACAGCGAGTGGCTGAGCGCGCTCTCGCTTAGCCAGACGATTGAGCTGGCCGCCAAGCGCACGGTCGCGCGCACCATGGAGCGTCGAGATTTTCGCGAGCGCTCCGAGCAAAACCGCGACATTTACCTGCACGAGTTGCTCTACCCGTTGCTCCAGGGATACGACTCGGTGGCCCTCGAGAGCGACATTGAACTGGGTGGCACTGACCAGCTGTTCAACCTGATGGTCGGCCGCGACCTGATGAAGGGCTACGGCAAGCGCCCGCAGATCGTGATGACCACGCCCATCTTGGAGGGCATCGACGCGCGCATCATCGACGGCAAGGTGGTCGGCGACAAGATGAGCAAGACGACCAACAATTTTATCGGCGTCACCGAGGCGCCGCTAGAGATGTTTCGCAAGTGCATGCAGATCGACGACAGCGTGATCTGGCGCTTTTACGAGCTGCTCAGCGCGCGCGCCACGGTCGAGATCCAGAAAATCCGTGCAGAATCTGGCCCGCTGGACGCGAAGAAGCTGTTCGCCGAAGAGCTGATCACGCGCTTCCACGACCAAGCGGCCGCGACCAGCGCGCGCGCCGAGTTTGAGGCGACCTACCTCACAGACGGCGTGCCTGACGACGTGGCAGAGCTGACCATCGCCACCGAGGGCGGCGGCTTGGCCTTGAGCAAGGCGCTGAGCGAGGCGCAGCTGGTCAAGTCGACCAGCGAAGGTCGACGCATGATCGAGCAGGGCGGGGTCGAGGTGGACGGCGCGCGCGTCACCGACCCCAAGCACCAGCTCCGCCGCGCCGGGCGCTACCTAATCAAGGTGGGCTCAAAGAAGCGGCGCTTCGCCTACATCAGCGTGCCTGCATGACGTCGCCGCGCGGTCTTGAAAGCGCGCGACGGCCGCGCCGCAGCGGGTCCGCAGCCGCAGCAGCCGCGGTCGCAGCAGGCGTGGTCGCGGCGGCGCTGACCCTCAGCGGCTGTGCGCCCAGCGCGACGCCTGCCAAGGCGCCAGCGCCGAGCGCTACGCCAACCGCCCAGGCCGCGCCGCTGTTTCGAGGCCAGCCCGCAGACTACATCCCCGCCGCGGGGTTACGCTGGATGGTGGTCGCGCGACCCGCTGAGCTGCTCGCGGATCAAGCCGTGCGCGACGCGCTCAAGACGCTGATCCCCGACGCTCGGCTGAACCACTTCATGACGTCGAGCGGGGTCAATCCGAGCGCGGTGTCCGCCGCGGCCATCGCCGGCTTCGACTACGCGACGTTGTACCTCGCGCTGGTCGGCGAAGAAGACGCCTTGATCGAAGAAAAGTTCAGCAAGCGCCTGCTCAGCGCGAAGAAGCGTCAGCACCCGCACCCGGAGCTGTGGCGCGTCACCGGCGTCATCGGCCAGACCCCTCAGACCCTAGTGCGCCTCGATCAGTACTTGATCGGTGTTTCCGTGGGAGATCCGACCCCTGCGAAGGTGGTCGACGCGTTCGCGCGCCGCAAGCTCAAGAAGTCCCCGCCTGCGCTCAAGGGCGCTGCGCTCAAGCAACTGCCAGCAGAGCTGGCCGCGGCGCCGCTCTGCTTCTATGCGCCCGGGCCATTCAACGGTGAGTGGACGCAGGGCGCGCGGGGCTTGCTCGCTAACGCCGTCGCCGTCGGGATCAGCATGCGACCGCTGGCTGGCTCAAACGCTGGCGTCGGGCGCTTTACCCTGTACTTGAGCGGAGACTGGGCGGCGGTGGGACCTGACTCAACCGCGCGCCTGATGGACGCCTGGGACGAGCTGTCGTCGAGCTCGACCGGCGCCCTGTTTGGCCTCGATCGGCTCACCTCAAAGCCGGTCGTCAGCGGCGGCAAGGACCTGCTCAAGCTGGAGATCGACATCCACCTCGGGCGCTTGTTGAGTGGGTTGCACGCGGCGGTGGCCGCAGACGTGAACGAGCTGATGCAGCTCGAGCCCACGCCAAGCAGCGAGCCCGACGCCCTGCCATAGCGACGCCCTGCCGCAGCGACGCCCCCTGCGCGCGCGCCCAACCGTCCCAGATTTCTTAGACATTCCCGAGACTTATCCTCGCGGTCTCAGTTGGTTGGTGCGATTGACCCAGAGCAATCAAGCGTGTATGAAGCGCGCCGCCTCGGGGGGTGTCCCTCTGAGCAAGGAGCACAAAGCCTGTGATGGCGTCAACCAATGGTTCAGACGGAACCACAGCACCCGCCCCGATCTTCAGTGTCGGTGACAAAGCGGTGCATCCTTCCCACGGCGTGGGTGAGGTCACGGGGCTTGAAGAGCGTGAGTTGAGCGGTCGCGCAGCCACGATTTACGTGCTCAAGATCATCGATACTGGCCTCAAGGTCATGGTGCCGATGGAGGCCGCGGCGCGCGTCGGGCTGCGTCGTGTGATGCAAGCCGATCAAGCCGAGGAGATCTTTGAGATCCTCAAGGCGCCAGAGGTGGCGGTCGATGTCCAGCCCTGGAGCCGGCGCTTTCGCGCGTACACCGAGATGCTGAAGAGCGGCCTCCCAACCGAGATCGCCAAGGTGCTCCGCGACATGTATCGCCTGAAGTTCGACAAAGATCTGAGCTTTGGCGAGCGTCGCCTGCTTGACCAAGCGCGCAGCCTGCTGGTGCAAGAGCTGGCCCTCGCCAAGGGCGTCGCGCCCGACAGCATTGAAGGCCAAATCAAGCTGATCCTCAGCGCCTGAGGGCGCCCGGCGTTCAGCCGATTTAAGGTTCGGTTAGTCACCCGACGCGGCGAGGTCGGCCACAAGCCTGCTATGTTTCGCCGCATGAAGATCTACACTCGCACTGGCGACGATGGCACCACGGGCTTGTTCGGCGGAGCGCGGGTGCCGAAGATGGACCCACGAGTCGAAGCCTACGGCACCGTGGACGAGACGAACACCATCCTTGGGCTGGCCCGGGCAGCGGGGGTGGGGGAGAGCCTCGACACGTCGCTCGGCCGCATCCAAGTCGAGCTGTTTGTGCTCGGCGCTGAGCTCGCTTGTACCCCAGGGAAAGAAAATAAGCTCACGCTCGAGCGCATTGAAGCGGCGCACATCGCTGAGCTTGAGGCGGAGATCGATCGCCTAGAGGCGAACCTAGAGCCGCTGAAGAACTTCATCCTGCCAGGCGGATCTCAAGCCGGGGCGCTGCTGCACCAAGCGCGCTGCGTGTGCCGCCGAGCGGAGCGCCGAACCTTGGAAGCTAGGGAGCTGTCGCCAGTCCGCGGCGAGATCGTCCGCTACCTAAACCGCTTGAGTGACTTGCTGTTCGTCCAGGCGCGGACGGCGAACCAACACCACGGCGTGCCCGACGTCCCGTGGGCCCCACGAGCCAAGCCGGAGAGCGCGACATGAGCATCCTGAAGATCGCGCAGCTCGGCGAGCCGGTGCTACGAGCCCGCGCCCGCGAGGTCGTGCCACATGAGATCGGGAGCGCGGCGCTAGAGCGCCTGATCGACGACATGGTCGAGACCATGCGCGACTCGGACGGCGCTGGGCTGGCTGCGCCGCAGGTGTACCAATCCATCCGCCTGTGCGTGATCGAGCTCGACAACAACCCGCGCTATCCCGAGCTCCCAGAGCAGCCGTTGCTGGTGCTGATCAACCCCGTCGTGACCTGTCTGGTGGCTGAGCCGGTGGCTGACAAGGACGCGATCGAGATGTACGAGGGGTGCCTCTCAGTGCAGGGCATCCGCGGCAACGTGCGCAGGCCGCGCAAGGTGGGCTTCAGCGCGCTCGATCGCGCGGGGCAGCCAATTCAAGGGGAGTTTGAGGGGCTGCACGCCGCGGTGATCCAGCACGAGACCGATCACCTCGACGGGGTGCTGTTCGTAGACCGCGCGGACTCTCGAAGCCTGTGCTTCTTACGCGAGTTCGGCCGCCACGTCCCGGCCCGCCTGCGCTACCGCGATCCCGCGAACGCAGATCTGATCACCGTGAGAGAGCACTGAGCGCATGAGCAAGCGACCCCAACCCGGCGACGTGATCCGGGGCAAGTACCGGATCATTCGCCTGATCGGCGACGGTGGCATGGGCTCGGTGTTCGAAGCCAAGCACGAAGTGCTCGGCACACCCGTCGCGCTGAAATTCCTGCACCCGGAGCTCGCCAAGCGCTCGGGCTTAGTCTCTCGGTTCCTCCAGGAAGCACGGGTATCTGCTAGCATCCAGAGCCCGCACGTCACGCGCGTGACAGATGTCGATCAAACTGAAGAGGGCGCGGCGTTCATCGTGATGGAGCTGCTCAGCGGGGAGCCCCTACAGAACATCCTCGATCGCGACCAAAAGCTGCCGCGCGATCGCGCCATCGACTTCGCGCTCCAGATGCTGAGCGGCTTAGAGGCGGCTCACGCCCTGGGCGTGGTGCACCGGGACCTAAAGCCGGACAACGTGTTCGTCACGCGGACCAGCGGTGGCCCGCTGATCCGCCTGCTCGACTTCGGGATCGCCAAGCTACGCGAGACCAACGACTTCAAGAAGGGGCTCACCCGCCCCGGGGCCATCATGGGCACCCCCGAGTACATGGCCCCCGAGCAGGCCTACTCGGCGGACCAGGTCGATCACCGCGCGGATATCTACTCGATGGGCGCCATGCTGTACGAGATGTTGGTCGGCAAGCGACCCGCGTACGGCGAAGACGCGCACATCATCATCTCGCAGGTCACGACGGGGCGCGTGAAGCACATCACTGAGCACGACCAGTCGATCCCCCAGGCGCTCGCACAGGTCATTCACAAGGCCATGGCGCCGCGCCCCGAGGACCGCTTCAGCTCCGCGACGGAGATGCGGTTAGCCCTGGCGCGCTACGCTGGCGAGCTCAGCCACGCTGGACGTCTGGCGGCGACCCCCGCACCACCGTCAGGCGAATACCCCACGACCGAGCGCATCAATCAGCCAGCCGGGCTGAGCAGCGTCCCAAAGACGCTCCCTCCCGAAGACGCTCCCCTGCCTGCTGGGACCCCCGCAGAGCCGGTCTTCACGCCCAACGCGGGCGAGAAGGGCGGCACGCAAGAGGTCGCGCCGCTGGTCGTTCAAGAGCAGATCCGGATGACGGGGATGCAGGCCGCGACACCCGCTCCGGGCGCTGCTACATTTCCTCACGGCACCGTTGCGGGCGGCATGCCTGTGGGCATGCACGGGGCGCCTGGGATGCACGGCGCGCCTGGGATGCACGGCGCGCCTGGGATGCACGGGGCGCCTGGGATGCACGGGGCGCCTGGGATGCACGGGGCGCCTGGGATGCACGGGGCGCCCGGGATGCACGGGGCGCCCGGGATGCACGGGGCGCCCGGCGGGGGAAATTATGGCCCTCCGCCCCCTGCGCCACGGCGCTCTGGCAGGGGCATCATCTGGCTACTGGTCACGGTGATGCTGGGGGCTGGCGTCGCGGCGGCGGTGATCGTCGTGACCCAGCAGCAGGACGATGACGCGCCACCGCTGCCGTCGCTGCTCGATCCTCCCCCGACCGCGGTGACCGCAGAGAACACCAGCGGGCCCAGCGCTCCAGAGCCACCCCTGGCGACGGACCCCACCGCAACTCCGACGGGGACCACCACACCGACCACTCGCCCTACAGGCACCGCGCGCCCCAAAGCCGACGCGGGCGCCGACGCAGGTGCGCCGCAGTTCCCGCCCTTCGTGCTGCCCAGCAGCCTGCCGCCGCTGCCATCGACGTTTCCCCCGTTCCCCACGACGCTGCCGCAGATCCCTGGCTTTCCTCCAGTGCAGCCAGCGCCGTCGCCGAGCCAATGAACGTGCGCTAGCGAAGCGCTAGGGTGAATGATACACCCCGGGCGTCGTGACGCTGAGCGTCGCTACTTCGCGCGCGCCCCTCAGCGGCGCGTTTCTCGGCGTCGATTTCCGTCTCTCACCCGCAATGCAGCAGCACCAACCGTCCGCCGACTTCGTGCGTGAGTACGCCGCAGGCATGCCGCCTGAGTACCTCCGAAAGCACCCCCATGCTGAGGTGGTGCGCCACGCGAGCGTCGCGGCAGCGCGCCGCGCGGAGCTGGTGCGCGTCGAGGTCGACTCAGCTGGCGAGGCCGGCACGGTCTATTTCGTCGCCGATGATCGCGCGGGCCTGCTCGCCCGCGCCAGCACAGCCTTGGCGCAGACTCAGCTGTCCATCGACGACGGTGAGATCTGGCTGCGCAACACGCCCACCGGCCGCCAGGAGACGCTTGGCATCTTCAAGGTGCACGCTGAGGACGGCCGCTCCGTCGACGCTGCCCGAGCGGACGAGATCCAGGAGCTGCTCACAGCGCTCCTAGAAGGGCGTCTCTCAACACCGCACGGAACCGCCACGGCGGCCGCGCCCGGCAGCGAGACCCGCGTACGCTTCGTTGAGAGCAAGGAGGGCGCCCTCACCGTGCTCGAGGTAGAGACCCGCGATCGCTCGGGGCTGCTCTCTGCCTTGGCCAGCGCCCTGTTCGAGAAAGACGTGCAGATCGTTGAGGCGCAGGTGCGGACCCGCAACGGCGAGGTGCATGACCGCTTCAGCGTGGTCGAGCTCGACGGCTCACCCATCGACTCAGCGCGCCGCCTAGACATTCAGGTGGCTGTGCTGAGCGCAGTGGACACCGCCAGGCAGCGCTAAAGGGCCGCGGCGACGCGACGCGGTGAGCTCAGCTGGTGTTCGGTAGCCGCGACACTAGCGGCACGAGCCATATTCAGCTACCACTGGCGGAGTCATGGCTGACACCCCGCGCCGCCCAGACATGTCCACGGTGGCCGCAACCCCGCCGGGTCCGCCGCCTGAGCACGGCGCTGGCGAAGAACCCACCCAACAAGACCCGCTCCCCATCGACTTCGGTCCCGGGTCAGCGACGTCAGCGCCAGGTGCCGAAGCTCAGCTGGGCGCCATGGACCGACAGGGACCGAACAAGACCAAGCTACTCGAGCCAACCGAGGACAGCCCCGTTTACGATCCTGCGGCGGCTCCGCCGCTCGCGGCGGAGCTCGCGGAGAGCGCGGCGTGGAACAGACCTGGCGCCACCCAGCCCGGCGAGCCGCCGCTGTTCGACGAGTCCATTGGTTCCTTCCCCGCGCCTCCGGGGGGCGACCCGATGCACTTGGGCGGAGCGCACTTGGGCGGAGTGCACTTGGGCGGAGCGCACTTGGGCGGGCCCGGCCCCGGGGCGCTGGCCCCTAACATGGGGGCCGTCAACCCAATGGGCGCGGGCCCGGCGCTCCAGCCGGTACCGTACGGCAATGCTCCTGGCCTACCCAACGGCCCTGGTAACTACGCGCCCATGGGCGCGCCCCAGTTCGGTGGACCTCAACCTGGGGGGCAGGTCATGCCGCACGGCATAGCGCCGTACGGCGGGCCCGGCGCGCAACCCGGGGCGTACCCGGCGCCCCAGGTGGGCGGCGCCTACCTGCCCGGCGCGCCCGGGGCAAACTACGCGGCCCCTCGGCGTGGTGGCTGGTTGGTCCCAGCGTTGCTCGTCATCCTCGGCCTGAGCGGTGCGGGGCTGGCCATCGCCCTCGTGGTCAGCTCTAGCGGGGGCAGCGATGAACCGACTTCCCCGCTGATCCTCGACCAACCCCCGCCCGCCGTGGTCACCGCTGAGACACCAACAGGCGCCGACACCGCGGCGGCAGCCCCGGCAGACCCCACGCCAGAGGCGCCCGCGGCGACCTACACGCCGCCACCCCAGCCTCGCCCGACGGCGACTACCAAGCCCACGGCCACCGCCGCACCGACCCCGGCTCCAACGCCGACCCCGGCTCCCACGCCAACCCCGGCTCCCACGCCGGCTCCAACACCCACCACACCGCGCTTGCGCTTGCCGGGCTTAGGCCAGCCAAAGCCTGCCCCGACGACCCCCGCGCCGACCAGCACGCGGCCGCGCCTAAACCGTTGATTGGTTCCGTGCGGTTTTTGGATTGCCCGCGCGCCCTCCCAGCTTGAGTTGGCGCAGCACCTTGCCGGTCGCCGTCTTCAACGAGCGCAGCTCGCCCGGCGTCACGGCGGCGACGATGGCGCCGCCACCTTCACCACCCTCGGGCCCCAGCTCGACCACCCAGTCGGCGTTGGCGATCACGTGCGGGTGGTGCTCGATCACCACCAGCGTATCGCCGCGCTGCACCAGGCGATCGAGCACGCTGATCAAGCGCCCCACGTCACTCAGGTGAAGCCCGGTGGTGGGCTCGTCCAAGACGTAGAGCGTCGGCGCGTGGCGCGCGCCTTCAGTCAGCTCAGCCGCCAGCTTCAGGCGCTGGGCTTCACCACCGCTCAGGGTGTGAGAGCCTTGCCCCAGGCGGATGTAGCCCGCGCCAAGCTCCACCAGCGTGCGCAGCGGCTGCGCGACGCGTGGGTGGTTCACGAACACCAGCGCCGCCTGCTCGGCAGACAGCGCGAGCACGTCGCCGATGCTCAGGCCTCGATAGCGGATCTCCAGCGTGCTCGGCTCAAAGCGCTGCCCGCTGCACGTGGGGCAGGTGGTGATCACATCCGGGAGGAAGCTCATCTCGTGGGTGATCGAGCCCTGGCCAGCGCAGCTCTCGCAGCGCCCACCCCGGGGCGTATTGAACGAGAAGCGGCTCGGCCCAAACCCGCGCACCTGCGCCTCCGGCGTAGCAGCGTACAAGCGCCGTAGATCATCAAAGATCCCTAGGAACGTGGCGGGGACGGAGCGCGGCGTGCGGCCGATGGGCGACTGATCGACGCTCAACGCGCGCTGGATCCCGCCCAAGCCAGCCAAGCTGTCGAAGCTGCCGGGGGCGTCGGTGACCAGCTCGAGCTGTCGTCGCACGGCGGGCAACAAAATGCGCCGGACAAGCGTGCTCTTGCCCGAGCCACTGACCCCGGCGATCACGTTGAAGCGCCCGACGGGCAGGCAAAGATCCACCTGCTTCAGGTTGTTCTCGCGAGCGCCACGCAGGGTGAGCCACTCGCTGGGGGCGCCGCGCGCCTCAGCGCTAGCCTGCGCCTTGGCCCTAGCCTCAGCGCGATCACGCCCCGCGCCCAAGCTGCCGGGTATATTTTCCACAAGGTTTTTCTGTCGAGAGTACGGCGCCTGGCTAAGGCTAGTCGCCGTCAGCGACGTCGGGTGTCGCAGCACAACCCCTGGCGGGCCCTCCGCCACGATTTCTCCGCCCCCTGTGCCGCCGCCTGGGCCGACGTCGATCAGGTGGTCAGCGGCGCGGATGGTGTCTTCGTCGTGCTCCACCACCAGCACCGTCGAGCCCTGCGCGACCAGGCTCTTCAGGTTACCGATCAGGCGTTGGGTGTCTCGTGGGTGCAACCCCACGGTCGGCTCGTCCAGCACATACAGCGCGCCGGTGAGGCCAGAGCCCAGCTGCGCCGCCAAGCGCAGCCGCTGCAGCTCTCCGCCGCTCAGCGAGCGCGCGCTGCGATCCAAGCTCAGGTAGTCTAGCCCTACTTCCTCTAGGAAACCCAAGCGGCGCTCCAGCTCTTGCATGATCGGGGCGGCGATCTGCGCTCGGGCCGGCAGCGCACCCAGCCCAGCGCGCCAGCCTCGCACCACCTCCAAAGCCCGCCGCACGGAGAGCGCCGTCAGCTCCGGATAGCGCAGCCCCCGTTTTTTCGCTGCCTGAGCCTCGGCGCCGTCTACCCCGGAGCCTCCATAGCGCACCGCCCGGGGCACCGGCCCCAAGCGCTCTCCGCCGCACGCCTCGCACGGCACGAACGTCTCTGCTTCGCGCTCGACCTTAGGCTTGGGTTGAGCGGGGGTCTTGGGTTTGCGCCCGCGACGCTTCTTACGCTCAGCCTTGACTAGCGTGCTCAGCACCCCGTCGCCGTCGCAGGTCTCACAGCGCCCCTGCTTGGTGTTAAACGAGAAGAACCGCGGATCGAGGTCTGGCACGGCCAGGCTGCAGGCAGGGCAGGCTGCGTGCTGAGAAATTAATTTGAACTCTATTTCCTTGCGGTTTTTATGCGCGACACGCAACCGGACAGCGCCCTTGCCCCACCGCAGGGCCTCACGTAGCCGCTCGTCAGTTAGCTCAGCGCCAGGCTCGAGCACCGCGATCTGCAGGTCGATGTCGTGCTCTTTGCTGCGGCTGAGCTTGGGGGGCGCGTCGGTCTGCACCTGTTTTCCGTCCGCATAAGCGGTGGCGATGCCATAGCGCGCCGCGGTGCTGAACACGTCCAGGTAGGTGCCCTTGCGCGCTCGCACCACCGGCGCCAGCAGCTCAAAGCCTGGTTTTCGCAGCGGCTCTAAGGCGCGCCGAACCTGCTCAAAGCTCAGGTTCTGGATCGGCAGATCGTGGTCGGGGCAGTGCGGCACCCCGAGCTTGGCGTACAACAAGCGCAGGTAGTGCGCGACCTCCGTCACCGTCGCGACGGTCGACTTGGAGCCCGCGCGGGTCATGCGCTGCTCCAGCGCCACGGCGGGCGGGACACCCTCAACGCGGCTGACGTCAGGCCGAGGCAGCGTGGGCAAGAACTGCCGCGCGTACGGCGTGAGCGTCTCTAAGAAGCGCCGCTGACCTTCGGCGAACACCACGTCAAACGCCAGGCTGCTCTTGCCTGAGCCGCTGGGCCCCGTGACCACGGTTAATTTCCCGTGCGGAATATCCACCGACACGTCGCGCAGGTTGTGCTCCCGCGCCCGCACCACGCGCAGCACCGCGGCGCTGGGCTTGGGCGGCACGCGCAGCTGGCGTAGGTCCGGCGGCTCGCGCAGCGCCCGCGCGGTGGCGCCGTCAGCCTGAGCCAGCTGCTCTGGCGTCCCAGCGGCTACCAGCGCTCCACCACCAGCCCCGCCGCCAGGGCCCAAGTCGATCACCCAGTCGGCGCCGCGCACGATCTCCAAGTCGTGCTCCACCACCAGCACGCTGCCCCCCGCGCGCAGCACGTCGTCCAAGGCCCGCATCAAGAGCTTCACCTCGCTCTGGTGCAAGCCCGCGCTGGGCTCATCTAGCACCAGCAGCGTGCCCTTTAGCTTCTCGCACAGCGCGCGGGCGAGCTTCAGGCGCTGGGCCTCACCACCGCTCAGCGTCGACAACGGCTGCCCCAGGCGCAGGTAGCCAAGGCCAAGCCTCGAGACCGGCCCCAGCGTGCGCTGCACCTCCTTCTGCGCGGCGAACAGCTCCAGCGCTGCGTCTACCGTAGTGTCGAGCAGCGCCGCGATGTCGACCCCCCGGTAGTCCACGGCCAGCACGTGCGGCTGAAAGCGCTTGCCGCCGCAGACCGGGCACGACAGCCGCACATCCGCGAGGAATTGCATCTCGATGGTCTCGAAGCCCTCGCCCTTGCACGCCTCGCAGCGGCCACCATCGACGTTGAAAGAGAACGCGCCCGGCGGGATGCCGTTGGCCTTGGCCAGCGGCTGGGCCGCGTACAGCACCCGCACGCGGTCCCAGGCCTTGGTGTAGGTCGCGGCGTTTCCTCGCGAAGTACGGCCCAGGGCTGACTGATCCACCAACACCACGCGCTTCAGCTGCTCCGCGCCCACCAGCGCGGCGTGCGCGCCTGCGCGGGGCGCGTCAAAGTCGCCCAGCGCGCGCGCCAAGCTGCGGCACAACACGTCGTCGACCAGCGTGCTCTTGCCAGAGCCGCTCGGTCCCGTGACGGCGCACACCACCCCCAACGGAAAGCGCACGTCGATGCCCCGCAGGTTGTGCTCGGCGGCGCCCTTGAGCTCGAGCCAGCCCGTCGGCTTACGCCGCGCCCCAGCGCTGCCTCGGCTGAGCGCGCTGGTAGCTGACGCAGCGTCAGCCACCCGCGACAGCTGCGCCGCGGCGGCCTCAGGCGACGCCGCGGACCCGGGCCCTGCGCTAGCAGTGGGCCGCGTAGTGGCCGCAGAACCCTTTTTCCCTACGGATTTTTTCTTGGCTAGCTTAGCGGCACCGCAGCGCGCCTTCGACGTGGGACCAGGGGGTGGACGGGTGTCACTACAAATCTGCCCGCCTGCGTCCCCCGCCCCAGGCCCCATCTCGATCACGCGGTCCGCCGCCGCGATCAGCGACGGATCGTGCTCCACCACCACGACCAGGTTGCCTCGATCTGCCAGCTCGCGCAGCAGCAGCGCCAGCGGCGCGATGTCGCTCGGGTGCAAGCCCACCGTCGGCTCATCCAGCACGAACAGCGCGTTGTGCAGCGACGTGCCCAGGGCCGCCGTGAGCGTCACGCGCTGGGTCTCACCGCCGCTCAGGCTGCGCGCTTGGCGGTCTAGGGTCAGGTACCCGAGGCCCACGCGCTCAAGGTAAGTGAGCCGGCTCTCGAGCTCCGCGCGCGCTAGCTCACCTTGCCCGGTGTGGGCTTTCAGCTCGGCGCATCGCTTCCGTGCGGCTTTAATCTCGAGCGCGTGCCACTCGGCCAGGTTCAGCCCGTCGACTTGGTAGCCCAGGGCGCGCTGGTTCAGGCGCTTGCCGGCGCAGGCGGTGCAGATCTCGTAGGCGCGGTAGCGCGACAAAAAGACCCGCACGTGCATCTTGTAGGTGCGCGTCTCGAGCCAGCGAAACCAGCCAAGAACCCCAGGGAAATGACCTTTGTCCCAGTCGCCGTCGCCCTCTAGCACCTGGGTCTGCTGGGCCTGGCTCAGCTCGTTCCAGGGCACATCTAGGGGCACCCCGACCTGCTCGCAGTAGCGCTTGAGCTCGCGCCGCTCCCAGGTGGTGGACTTACCCCGCATCCAGGGGCGGATCGCGCCCTTGCCCAGGCTAAGGCTCGGGTTTGGGATCACCTTGTCGAGATCCATGCCGATCATGCGGCCAAAGCCGCGGCACTCGGCGCAGGCGCCCAGCGGCGATTGATACGAGAACAGCCCCGCGCGCGGCGGCTCGAGCTGACGCGGGGTGCCCGCGTCTTCGCACACCGGACAGCTGAGGCCGTGGCTCAACACCACCACGCGGTCAGCGCCCAGCTGGACCCAAGCCTTTTCGTTTCCCCGTGCAAACGCTAACTCGATGGCCTCGGTGACGCGCGCGATGTTGGCTTGGCTGAGCCGCACGCGGTCGATCACCACCGCGATCAGCTTTCCGGCGACGTCGCTCGGCCGCACGGTGTCGATCTTATGGACCACCCCCTCCACCCACAAACGAGCTAGGCCCGCCTGCACTAGCTCTTCGCGCAGCTGAAGGTAGTGATCGGCGTCGGTGACGCTCAGCGCGTAGCCGATCAGCGCGTGTTCGGTGTTGCCTTCAGGCTTGGCCCTGGCGATCAGCAGCTCGGCGGCGCCACGCGCCGTCAGCTCGCGGGCGGGCACGTCGTGCTCTGGACAGATGGGCACCGACTCGCGGGTGAACAACGCCGACAGGTAAGGCTCAAGGTCCGCCATGGTGGCGACGGACGAGCGCGAGCTCTTCACCGGCGCGCTGCGATCTACCGCCACGGCGGCGGGCACCGGCTCGAGGGAGTCCATGGGCGGCCGCTCCAGGCGCTCTAGGAACTGCCGCGCGTAAGGGCTGAAGCTCTCCACGAAGCGGCGCTGGCCCTCGGCGTACAGCGTGTCTAAGGCCAGGCTGCTCTTGCCGGATCCCGACACGCCGGTGAGCACCACGATCTCCCCCGGCAGCAGGGTGAGATCGACGGATTTGAGGTTGTGCGTGCGCGCTCCGCGCAGCTCGGTGGGCAGCATGGGTAGCCGTCATATGCGACCCCGCCCTGCGGCAGTAAAGCGCCGCGGGTGGATTACTGCGTCGCGGCGCCAAACCTCAGGCTCCTCGCGCCCCGGCGAGTGTCGCAGCGCCCCTTGGCTGGAGCTTGCGGCGCCCGACTTTGCGTGCATAGTGCCCCCTCCGCAGCAGCGCGCGCTTTTGCGCAGACCCTGCGGCTGGGTTCACCATGGTGGCTGCGAAGGACAAGCTGTTTGGCGATCGCGTGGTCGCCGTGAATCGCCGCGCTCGCTTCGAGTATGAGCTCGGCGACAAGTACGAGGCGGGGCTCCAGCTGATCGGCAGCGAGGTGCGGGCGCTGCGCGTCCACGGCGCGGATCTCAGCGACGCCTGGGTCGACATCACGCGCACCAAGCAAGCCATCGTGCGCGGCATGCGCATCCCAAGCCTGACCCACGCTGCCTTCGCCCACGCCGAAGCGAGGCCACGCAACCTGCTGTTGCACACCGCCGAGATCGAGCGCCTGGGGTCGATGATCGAGCGCGAGCGCATGACGGTGGTGGCGCTCAGCTGCTATTTCAAGAACGGCCGCGCCAAGCTGGAGATCGCGTTAGCGCGCGGAAAAAAGCAGTACGACAAACGCCAGAGCCTGAAAGAGCGCGACGCCAAGCGCGAGACCCACGCCGCCATCCGTGAGGGCAAGCGCGGAGGCGCCGCCAGGTGAGCCTGAGGCTTGAGCTATCGCGCGGCGGCGACGCCGAGCTGCTGTCGAGCGACGGCGCGTTGGCGGCGATCAGCAGCAGCGTTCCTTCTCCCCCCGGATCCACTCTCGAGGGCCGCGCCAGCGACTTTCCTCAGCTGTTCGCGCTCAAGGTCAAGCACTGCAAAAAGCAGCCGGACGGGCGCTTTCGCATCGACGGCAAGTGGGTCAACCTGAGCCGCGAACAGCGCGCCCGGGTGCTGGCGGGCTGAGCCAGGCGACGGGCCAAGGTAATTTTTGTCGCGGTCCTTGCGGCCAAGTCGACGCCTAGGCAGGCTACGGTCTGCGCCATGACCATCGCCGTCTACGCGGGGACCTTTGATCCCATCACCGAAGGGCACCGCTCTGTCGTCCAGCAGGCGGCGCGCTTGTTCACTCACGTGCGGGTCTTGGTCGCTGACAACCCGGACAAGCAGTCGACCTTCAGCGTCGCCGAGCGGCTAGAGATGCTCGACGAGGTGCTCGGCCCGATACCCAACGTGAGCACCGGGCACACCCGTGGCCTGGTGGTCAACTACGCCCGCAGCGTGTGCGCGAACGTGCTCGTCCGCGGGATCCGTGGGGCATCAGACGCCGCCTATGAGGCCGACATGGCGGGTGAGAACCGCAGGCTAGCCCCCGAGCTCGCCACGGTCTTGCTGGCCGCCGAACCCGAGCTCAGCGACGTGAGCAGCAGCCGCCTAAAAGAGCTCGTGCTGCAAGGCGAGGACGTGTCTCGGTACTGCACGCCAGAGGTCGCACAACGCGTCCGAGCGCGGCTGCTGCCCGACGCGATCGACGTGTAGCCACGGGCCAACACCTGGCTGTATCGCGAGACCGGGGATCGGGTGGGGGGAAGGTTCTTGCGCGGCAGCTCCGTTTGGCTCTTGACCACGACCGGACGCAGCTTCACCGTCGCCGGCCGTGCGCTGGCACACACCCAGCCGATCTGCCAGCTTTGAGCCGCCCACGCTGCGCTGAGTGATCCACTCGCAGGCCCTTAGAGGAAACCATGTTTGAACGTCTCGAGACCGCCCCCGCCGACCCGATCCTTGGCCTGACCGAGGCGTTCCGCGCCGACCCAAGAGACACCAAGATCAACCTCGGCGTCGGGGTGTTCATGGACGACCAAGGCAAGACGCCGTCACTCAAGTGCGTCGAGCAAGCAGAGCGCATCCTCGCGGCAAGCGAGGCAGATCGCAGCTACCTGCCCATCACCGGGCCCGCCAAGTACGGCCAGCTGGTACGGCAACTCCTGCTCGGCCCGACCGCTCAGGAGCTCGAGGCGCGCGCCGTCACCGCGCAGACCCCGGGCGGCACCGGCGCGCTGCGGGTCGCGGCGGACTTCATCGCCAAGCACCGCCCCGGCAAGGTGTGGCTCAGCGACCCGACCTGGGCGAACCACAACGCGATCTTCAACGCGGCGGGCCTCGAGGTGCAGGGCTACCGCTACTACGACGCGGCGCAGCGCGGGCTCGACTTCGCGGGCATGCACGCCGATCTGCGAGGCGTCGGCGAGCAAGACACGGTGCTATTTCACGCCAGCTGCCACAACCCGACTGGGTTTGATCCCAGCGCTGAGCAGTGGGCAGCGCTGGCTAACATCCAGGCTGAGCGCGGCTTCCTCACCCTGTTCGACACCGCCTACCAAGGCTTCGGCGATGGCCTGGACGAAGACGTCGCGAGCATCCGCGCGTTCGCGCGCGGCAACGCGCCGTTCTTCGTCGCCAGCTCATTCTCCAAGAACTTCAGCCTGTACAACGAGCGCGTCGGCGCGCTGACCTTCGTCGGGGGCAGCGCTGACCAGGCGGCGCGCGTGCTGAGCCACCTCAAGGTGTCTATTCGGACCAACTATTCGAACCCGCCGCGGCACGGCGGCGCCCTGGTCACCACGGTGCTCAGCAGCCAAGACCTCAGCGCGCAGTGGCGAGCAGAGGTGGCTGAGATGCGCGGTCGCCTGCGCGACCTGCGCGTGCGCCTGGTCGACGCGCTCTCGGCCGCCGGCGTGACGCGCGACTTCAGCTTCTTGCTCAGGCAAAAGGGCATGTTCTCTTACACCGCGCTCTCCCCCACGGAGGTAGACGCGCTGACTCAGCAGCACGGCGTGTACCTGGTGCGCTCGGGCCGCATCAACGTCGCTGGCATCACCAGCTCCAACCTGCCGGCGCTGGCCGCCGCCATCGCCGATGTCACCGCGGCATCGAATGAGCGCGCGTAGTCTTTACGCGCGCTGGCCAGCTGACCCGTCAGAAGCGGGCGCCGATGCCTACGCCCAAGCGAAAGTCCCATGAGCTTTGGGCGGTGACGGTGTACGAGCGCAAGTTGCCGCCCACGAGATCCAGCGAGACGCGGTCCTCCCAGCTGGCGTCTTGACTTAGGTTCTTGCTGGCCCGTAGCTCCACGGGGATCTCGATGACGTCACCTGCGTGGGCGACGACGCCTAGCCCCATCGCCAGCATCCGCGATGACTTGCTGTCGGTCCGGATCTCGGTCTGAACCGTGCCGGCCTCCGCGTCCAGGCTCGCGGAGGTGTCCGAGCCGCTGACCTGCTCCAGCCCAACCCCCAGCCAAAAGCGCCCGAAGGACGTCGGCACGACGCCCTTGACTAACAATGCCCCACGGAAACCAGCGAGGGTCACCTTCTCGTCGACGTCAACCACGCCGTTGTAAGTCACCTGACGCCGCAGCGTGGTGTGGTCGTAGCCTAGGTCAAGCTCCAGGCCGAGGTACTGTGCGATGCGTAGCTCGCCGTACAACGCGCCACCCCCACCGAAGCCTCCGCCAGAGCCGGCGAACCCGATGCCTTCGTAGCCACCCGGGACGTCCTTGGGGGTTGACCACACGCTGCCACCGAGCAGCGCCTTCGCGCCGACGGAGCCCTCTACTTCTACTTGTGCGTGGGCGAGCTGGGGCGCGGCCACCACCCCAGCAAAAACCAGCACCGCCAAGCCCACTCGCGTCGTCACGCTTGAAGTCATGGGGCGCAGGGTGCCAGCTCTAGCAGCTGGCGGCTACTTCGGGATCTCGTCCACGCACACGTTGTTCACGCAGTCGCGGCCGTCGCAGCAGTCAGCAGACGTGCTGCAGGTCTCGTTCAGGTTGCGACAGCGCTCGGGCGGTGGCGGCGCGCAGACCAAGGCGCCTGTGCTGTCTGGCCTGCAGTCGCCGCCGCAGCACTCGCTGTTGACAGAGCAGCCGTCACCGTCTTGTCGGCAGGCCCGGGGCGCGTAGAACGCCGCGATGTTCTTGTGGGTCGGGTCCTGACCCGGCAGCCAGTAGCCGACCTCACTCGGGTCGCCCGTCGCGGTCTTGCTGATCGCCGAGACCCACAGCTGCTGGCGCTGAGTGCCGCGCGTGCCGACTAGGCTGTTGCCATAGTCGCGGCGAGACAGGAACACCACCCAGTGGTAGCCGCCTTCGTCGAACGGCGAGAAGTTCGGCTGAAAGTTATCCACTCCGGCGCCGCAGGCTTTATCCAGGCGGATAACACCAGTGCCATCGGCGTTCATCACGTACAGCGCCGAGACCATACCGTCCGGCGCGTCGCTGCGCGAGCCGGTGCCATGGGCGAACACGATGCGCTTAGAGTCCGGCGTCCACGTGGGGTAGCTGTCCGCGACCCCGCCCTCGGGCTGACCGATCAGGTTGGCCGCTGCATGGATCTGAGCTACCGCCCCAAAGCTGTCCGGGCCCGTGACCTCGACGGTAGAGATATTGCCGGCGGTCATCTGACCGCCCCAGCTGTTGGGCTCAGACACGTAGGCGATCTTGGTGCCGTCAGGCGACCACGACGGCTGAACGCCCCTGGGCAGCGTGCCCGTGATGGCCACCTCTGTGCCTAAGAACGGATCGTAGATCTTGAGCTCGCGGGTCGTGTCTGCCTGGAAGCTGACCACCAGCCGCGTATCCTCGGGGTTCCAGGAACTGTCCCACCACTTCAGGGTCGAGTCGTTGATGGGGAACTCTGACGGCGGCGGGTTGCCGGTGAGATCCGCGGTCAGGTCGAACACGCCGCCGATGTTGTTGCCTGGTCCGAGGCGACCGGCCATGTAGCGCCCGCTGTTGGACACCGAGTGGCAGCCAATGCAGTTCTGTCCCCCGCCAAAGCTGGCTGGCGGGGTGGGCATGAACGAGACCGAGACGCCGGTGCCGTCGTCGATGCGCTTGATGCGCGTGTCGGCGATGTCCCAGTAGTAGACGCTGCCGGTGATGGCCGCCTTAGCGAAGGTCACCGAGATCGGCGTGGCTGACTCAATGGCCTCGTTCGACGCGGCGACCCAGCGGTCCACCTTGAACACCGCTGGGGAGTCCGGGTCGGTCTGGGCGACGGCGCGCCAGGCCCCGACGTCGACCAAGTAGTTATTCGTGAAGCCTGCCCCGGCCTGAATGAAGGCAGAGACCTTGACGTGGGGCTTCTCTATGCTCACGCGGAAGATGTCGCCGGCCGCGCCGTTCAGCCACTGCATATCCGCAGGGTAAACATTCTGTGGCATCACCGCGCCGTCCAACGGGTACACCAGGCCCGCGGCGCGCGCCGTGTCTTGGATCAACGTGCCGAAGCGCGTCGCCGAGTCGGCGGGGGCGCCGCCTTCGAGCAGCGTGCGCTCGAGGTTCACGGTCAGCGTCGCCGTCGCCGACACGCTGGTGTTGGAGGGCAACGTCGCCGTCAACACGGCGCTGCCGCCGACGATCCCGTTCGCGGTGAACAGCCCGGTTGAGGCGTTGATCTCTCCCACGGAGAGCGGGGTCAAGACCAGATCGGCGTCGCTCAGGTCGCGCTCCCCGCCGCCCTGCAGCGTGGCGACCACACGGAAAACTTGAGTCGGCTTCGACCCGTCAACAGAGGTGAGCGTCGCCGTCGGCGGGTCGATGGCGAGGGCCGTGATCACCTCACCCCCGCCGTCCAAGAAGCCCGAGCCAGACGAGCCAGCGTTACCGAACCCGGCAGCGCCCGCGGCCGCGGCGCCTCCACCACTACCCGCGCTGCCGCCGAAGTTGGTGTTGCCACCCACCGTGCTGCCAGATTCCGAACCACACGCCCCAAGCAAGAAGCTCGGAAGGCAAAGCGCCGCCAACACACCCAGTCCAAGTCGTTTCACCTGGCCAGTATAGGCCGAAACCCGTCGGGGATTCAGCGCTGGCTCACAGACCCGCTCAGAAGCGAGCACCCGCACCCCAGCGCGACCACCCGTCTCAGCCCAGGTCATTCGCTATGCCGCACGGCATCGCATGACCCACGCCGCTGATGCGCCGCTCGTGACTCGCGCTCAACCCTAGTATTTTCAGCAACTTGAACGGAAGCTGACCGCTCGGCCACTTTTGCTACTGACTCAAGTTTAATTGGAGTTTGGCTGCGCTTAGCCCGCGGGTTCGCCCTGGCGGCCTGCGTCATTTGGATTGGACTGCGTTGGTCGGGCGAGCCGCGAGCTACCCTGCCTGGGTGAGCAACCCTGCCGACGTGAGCGACCCTGCCTGGGTGAGCGACCCTGCCGACCCCAGACCCGCACGGCCCGCCGCGACAGAGTCACCCAGCGAGCCGCCCGCTGCCGGCGATCCGCCACACAGCCGAGCGCCGCGCCCTCCGCTCCGCGTCGCGTGGGTGCGCCCGCTCGCGCTGCTGATCCTGGTGTTCGTCATGCCCTTGGACTGGACCCGCACGGAAGCAAGTGGGTGCGGCGCCCCCACGGACGTGCGCATCCAAACAGGCTACGAACACCTGTTCGTGCGCAGCGACGTTGGTGGCCTGATCATCGCGCTCGCGGTGATGAGCTTGATCTTGCTGTGGGGGGCCTACAGGAACCCGACCTGGCGCGTGTTCTTCTCCGGCGCGGCGCTGCTAATCAACCTGATGCTCGCCGGCCTGGTGGTGCTCGGCGCCACGTTCCAGCTGTTCAGCAAAGTCGTGGTCTTGCCAGCAGGCTGGGTAGCGTTCGTCAGCTGCGGCGCGCTGGTCGCGGAGCCGCTGGTACGCTTCAGCGCGCACGTCGTGGTCGCGTTCAAGCAATTTCGCCAGCGGCGTCGAGACAAACGGCGCGCTGCATCACCCGGCCCACGACCCCCTTAATTTTCGAGGCTCGCGCGAATCCACACGCTAACTGACGCGCGCCTCGGCGTGACGCGGCGCGAGTCGACGCCATCACAGGGGTGCCCCGCAAGACGCGAGCGCCGCTTTCCGCGCGATTCTGACCACGGTCTAGCGCGAACCAGCGCACAGGACTTGACCCCGGCCAAAAGGCCGGCGAAACCCTAGGTATGCCTACCCCGCGCAGCCTGTCTTATTTGTTGGGTCTGAGCCTACTCGCCGCGGCCGCCTGCTCTGCCAACTCCGATCCCGGCAGTAAAGTCGGCGCCCAAGGCGGGTCCGGCAACGGCGCCTCGGGTGGCAGTGGTGCCATGGGCGCCACTGGCGGCCTGATTAACACCGGTGGATCCGACGCCGGGGTCGAGCGCCAGACGGTGGTCATCATCGGGCCAGGCGCCGACGCGGACGCGCCGACTAAGTTCGGTGGAGAGGCCGTGGCCGCGGCGCCTGAGCTGGTCTACCCCGAGAGCGGCGTCATCGTGCCGCCCAACATGAACAGCTTGGAGCTGCACTTTGTCCCAGGCGCTGGCCAGACGCTCTTTGAATTCACATTCCAGGCGGAAAAACTGGAGTTGATCGTCTACCTCGGTTGTAACCCCCTGGGGTCTGGCTGCCTGTATCAACCGGACCAGACTTTTTGGGAGCAGCTAGCCTCGGGCTCGCGCGGCGAGCAGGCGGTCCGCTACAAAGTGCGCGGCGTCGACGGCGCGAACCCTGGCACGGTGGGCGAGAGCGCCGAGCGTGAGATCTCATTCAGCGCAGAAGACATCGTGGGAGGCCTGTACTACTGGAACGACGCGGGGGTCATCCAGCGCTACGACTTCGGCTTCGCCCTGGCCACCTCTGAGTTGTACATGACCCCAGCGCAGGCAGGCGCTGGCGTTTGTGTGGGTTGCCACGCGGTATCACCTGATGGCCACAAGATGGTGGTCGGCAAAGACATCCCAGCGCCCGCCCCCTACACGGTGTTCAACATCGCCACCAAGCAGGCGGTCCAAGGCCCCAGCGGCCCCGTGGCAGGCGCCGGCAACTTCTTCGCGTTCTCGCCAGACGGTGGGCAGCTGCTGTACTCCAACGGCAGCCGCATCGGCTGGCGCGACGCGAACAGCGGCAACGTAGTCGACGCCCAAGTCGTGCCCAACGGCACCATGCCAGACTGGTCTCCCGACGGCACGACGCTGGTCTACTCACGCCCCGCCACCCCGCCGCCCCTGGCGTCGACCGGCGTCAGCGGAGGCTCCCTGGAGACCCGTATTTTCTCCGCGGGAAAGTTCGGCGCGCCGACCCCGCTGGTCCAATCACAGGGAGAGAACAACTACTACCCCGCCTTCTCGCCTGACAGCCAGTGGGTGCTCTACAACCGCTCCGCCAGCAACACAGATTCGTACTCCAACACCGTCGACGGCGAGCTGTGGGTCGTGTCGCGCATGGGCGGGGCACCGCAGCGCCTGGGCGCCGTGTCAGAGCCCGGCTCGACCTCTTGGCCCAAGTGGGCGCCCGGTGAGCACACATCCGCGGGGAATACAGTGATGTACTTCACCTTCTCCAGCTCCCGCGCCTACGGCCTGCGCACGACCAGCGGGGGCAAGGCTCAGCTCTGGATGGCAGCCTTCGATCCCTCAAAGGTGGGCAACGGTGACCCCGCGGCGCCGGCCTTTAGGCTGCCGTTTCAGGACCCCACCACGGGCAACCACATCGCGCAGTGGGTGGCGGAGATCGTACGCCGACCGTGCTCAGATAGCGCTGAGTGCGAAAACGGTGAGAAGTGTCGCGAGGGCGTGTGTGTCCCCGACATCGTGAAATAGCTCACCGCCCACGCTGCCCATCCCCGGTAGCTTATCCGTCACGACGCCTGTCGATCCCGGCCGCTGGCTTCGTTTGGTCTGCGCGCGCATCCATCGGCGCGCGTCAGTACGCGGCCGCGTCTGAGTTGCAACGCGCGGTCAACGGTCGCGGCCACTCGCCTTGGACTGGCCACAGGCTGGTCGGGCGCGCCCGCAGCATACGGTTAGCCGTGGCTGGGCTCGCGCGCATCAGCTTCGGAAAAAAACGCCTGCGCGTCAGCTGTTGCAGCTGCTCGACGCTGACCAGCGCGCGGGTCAAGTAGCCTTCCATGTCGGCGCTCGGCACCACCTGCGGCGCGTTTGGGATCAGCCACGCGAGCACCGCGTGGGGCAGCGGCCCGGCTGGGCCAGGCGCTTCCTCAGGGTCAATGCGCACGATGATCTTATACAGGTGGGAGGGCACCGCGACCCGCCGCTCGTCCAGCCGCTCAGAGTACATGCGCGGGATCGTCTCGTCAGGGTCCTGACCCGCGGGCGGCTGCCAGTCATGCAGTACACCGCTGTAAATCAGCAACGTGCCGCTGCTAGCCCAGTCGCGCACTAGGCCCTCCAGCACCTGCCACGGACCGCGGTTGGTCGCGCAGTGTTGAGGGGTCATGTTCGACAACAAAAAGCTGTTGAGCATCGCGTCGACGCTGCGGTTCATGTCTGCCCGCGGCACCAGATGCCCCATGTCAAAGATCGGCTCTACGTAGTCTTTACAGCTAGCTTGGGCGGCTACATCGATCAATGGATCCGTACGGAATGCCTCAAGGCGCTTAGCCGGCAGCACGTCCAGCGGGCCCAGGCGGTACGCGGTCCACAGCGGGGCGCGCAGGTGCGCGTCGTATAGCAGCACAAATTCCCGCAGCGCTCGCAGCTGCTGCTGCCCTTGCAGGGGTTTGGGGGTGGGCACACCCCACGGCAATTGGGTCGCGATGGCGTGCGCTCGCGCGGCCGGGGTCAACACCAGGGCGGCGTTGGCGGCTTGAACTTGCGACGCCTCGACTCCCCTCCAGCGGCAGTAGGCTTCCTTCTCAGGTGTGGCCAGGGCGACCGACGCCAGCCGCTGCTCTGCCGCCACGTTCGCCTGAGGCGCAGCCGCCCGCGGCGTGACCCGCTGGCTGCTCGTCTCCGAAGGCTGCGCCCCGCTCGGCTGAGGCGTCGCGACCGCGCACCCTACCAGCGCGAGCGCCAGCCAGGCCCAAGCCACTCCACCAGCCCCGAGACGCTCGCGACCCACGGCCCAGGCTAGAAGGCCGGCGCCGCCGGTGTCACGCGGAAAGACCGACACGGCGGGTAGCAGCGAAGAGACTGGCTCAGCGGGTAGCAAGCGACGCTCCGCGCGCGCCATGACCGAAGTTGAGCCACTCCTCGGGCTTCGCTGCAGCGCACCACGCGCAGCCCCGTGCCAGCTTGTGCCAGCGCCGATTCCACCCTGGTTTTCAGGGGTCTTTGGCGCCGGCACAGGACTTGAATAGCGGCTGGCGCGCAGCAAGCGCAGGCCACTCGTTTTCCCGCCCACGGCGCAGCTCGGAGATCCCATGCTCAAGTACCCCGCTCGAACCCACACACTCGCTGCAAACCTGGTCTGCCTGCTGAGCCTCAGCCTGGGTGTCGCGTGCAGCTCGAGCGCTGGGGACTCAAGCGCCAGCGGCGGCAGCGCTAGCGGCGGCAGCGCGAACGGCGGTAGCGGCAGTGGCGGCGGCAGCGGCGCCAGTGTTGGAAGCGGCGGCAGCGCCGGCAGCGCAAACGGCGGCAGCGCGAACGGCGGTAGCGGCAGTGGCGGCGGCTATCAGGGCTCGGGCGGCGCGAACAATGGAGAAACAGGTGCCACGAGCGGTGGCGCCGCAGGCGCGCAGGCGATCACCGAGAACGACTGGGTTGAGACCGCCACACAGAACACCTCGACCTTCGGCGCTGACGTCGACACCGCGAGCTACTCTCAGATGCGTTCAAGCCTGGCCCAAGGCTCATGGCCGCCGGCGCCCGGCGTACGCGTTGAAGAGTACGTAAACTACTTCCGCTACGACTATCCCGAGGCGACCGACACGCCGTTCAGCGTCAACTTTGAGCTGGCCCCTTCTGAATTCGGTGCCGCAGGGCAAGAGCTGTTCCGCGTCGGCCTAAAGGGCAAACAAGTCCCGCTCTCCGAGCGCAAGCCGGCGAACCTGGTGTTCTTGGTCGATGTGTCGGGCTCCATGGGCGCGCCCAACAAGCTGCCCTTGGTGCAGTGGTCACTGCAACAGTTGGTCAAGAAGCTCGAGCCCACCGACCGCTTGGGCATCGTGGTGTACGCCGGCCGTGACGCCGTGTTGCTCGAACCCACCCCCGTCGAAGATCAGAGCCAGGTGCTCGACGCCATCTACTCACTGACAGCCGGAGGTGGCACGAACGGCGCTGCAGGCATCCAGCGCGCGTATCGAATGGCCGAGAGCGCCTACCGCAGCAACGGCATCAACCGCGTGGTGTTGTGTACCGACGGCGACTTCAACGTAGGTCTCACCGGCGCGCCGCTGGTGAGCGAAATCGAAGCCTACCGCGCCAAGGGGATCAACCTCTCAGTGCTCGGCTTTGGCATCGGCAACAACGACTCGTTGATGGAGTCGCTGGCCGACCACGGAGACGGCAACTACGCCTACATCGACACCCAAAACGAGGCGCTCAAGGTGCTCGGCGACAACCTGGTCAGCACGCTGCAGGTGATCGCGAAAGACGTAAAAATCCAGGTGGAATTTAGCGCTGACAGCGTCGATCGCTACCGGCTGATCGGCTACGAGAACCGCCTGCTCGCCAACGAAGACTTCATCGATGACACCAAGGACGCAGGTGACATGGGGGCAGGTCACTTCGTGACCTCGTTCTACGAGATCGAGCGCCACGCGGACGCGACCGAAGGCCTGATGGCCACGGTGCGCCTGCGCTACAAGGAGCCCACGTCTGCCGTCAGCCAAGAGCTGCTCTTCGACTTCGATCTCAGCGCGGCGCGGGCGAGCTTCAGCGAGGCCAGCGCAGATTTCCGCTTCGCGGCCGGCGTGGTTGAGTTCGCGGAGATCTTACGCGGCTCCAAGCACTCGACGGGGCAGCGCTTCGAGGACGTGCTGAGCATCGTGGAGGCGACTCAAGGCGACGACCCCCTGCGCGCCGAGTTCCACGGCCTAGTGGTCCGAGCCCAGGGCATCAGCCACTAGCTCGCGCCTCGGCAGCCCTGCGGCCCCTAGGCGAGCGGCGCGGCGCGCTGCCCGTGTTCACAGGCGCTCAGTCCGCCTCAGGCTCTTCAGCTGTCTCGGGCGGTCGCGGTGCCACACGGATACTCTTGAAGCTAGACAGCTGCACTAAGCCGCGCGGGGCGCCGCGCGGCTTCTTGACCTGGCTCGCCGGGCAGTAGTGCACGTCGACGCGGCCCGCGTTGCGCGCTTTAGAGAACCAGGCAGCCAGGCCGGCGGCGTACTCCAAGACGGCTCTCGGCACCTCAACACCATCAGGCCGACGGATCACCACGTGACTGCCAGGCGTCCCGCCCCCGACGTGCAGCCAAGTATCGCGCTGCGCCGCGACGCGAAAGCTCAGCTCGTCGTTCTCGGCGTCGCCTCGCCCAACCAAGATCTCGAAGCCCTGAAAATGGAGCGTGCGGTACGGGCGCCCTTTGCTGGCCATGGGCCTTCCTACCTCGAACCGCCGCTAGTTTCGAGGTGGGTCGCTGCTGCGCGCTGGCGCGGGCGTTGGCTTGGCCGCGCGCTCAGGCGCTGTTATGGTCCTCGCAGCCCTCCAAACGGCTAGGTGTTTCCGTGAGTTTCGTAAACGAACAACCAGAGGCGGCTCAAGGCGAGTTCGCCAGCGAAGGCCTCGCTCGGTGCCTCGACGCCAGCGACCACGCTTGCCTCGAGACCGTCGTCAAGGGCCGCGACCGGGCCTTGGGCGGGGCCGTCGTGCGACGCGTGCTCCCGGCCATCGCGAAGCGCAGCGTAGGACCCTTCATCTTCTTTGACCATTTCGGCGACGCGGGCGTGCCCGCAGGCGCAGGCATCCAGGTGCCCCCCCACCCCCACATCAACCTGGCGACGCTGACCTACCTGTTCGAAGGAGCCGTGCGGCATCGCGACAGCCTGGGCTCTGACCAAGTCATCCGACCTGGCGCGGTCAACTGGATGACCGCAGGTCGCGGTATCGTCCACTCCGAGCGCAACCCGGACGAGCCGCTGGGCGGGCTACACGGAGTCCAGGTCTGGCTCGGGCTGCCGACAGAGCACGAGGAGGCCGAGCCTAGCTTTGAACATTACCCTGCGGAATCTATAGGCACCACGCAGCTGCCCGGGGTCAGCTTGCGGGTGCTCGCAGGCGAGGTATATGGTCTGAGTTCGCCTGTTCGGACGCGCTCGCGTCTGTTCTATGTCGACGCGCAGCTCGAAGCCGGCGCGGTGCTCGATCTGCCTTGCGGCTTCAGCGAGCGAGCGGCTTACGTGGCTACAGGTCGGGCCAGGGCGCGGGACAGGGCCGGCACAAGCGGCATACGCGGCCGCGAGTTAGACGTCTCAGAGATGGCCGTCTTCTCGGGTGGTGGGCAGCCGCAGCTCGTCGCCCTCAGCGCCGCGCGCGTGATGCTGCTCGGTGGAGAGCCGCTGGACGGCCCGCGCCACATGTGGTGGAACTTCGCGAGCAGCTCAAAGCAGCGCCTCGCCGACGCGAGGGCGGAGTGGCGCGCGTGGCCAGCAGCGACCGCCGAGGAGCTGCGCTTCCGCAAGGTACCTGGAGATGACGTCGACTTCGTGCCGCTCCCTGGGGCGTAGCCAGCACGGCTTTGGAATCCGTTGCGGCGTTAGCATCAGTTGCGGCGTTGGCATCAGTTGCGGCGTTGGCATCAGTTGCGGCGTTGGCATGAATTGCGGCGTTGGCATGAATTGCCGCTTTGAAATGAATCGCGTCTTCGGAGTCAAATGAAGCACCCAGACCCAGGCGACCCAAACGACCCACGCGACCCCGCCGTCGCCGATGTCACCGACGACCCAGACAGCGATCTGGAGCGACGCATCGCAGCCCGAGCAGCCCGCAACGCAGACGAGCTCAAGAAAGCCAAGCTCAAGCTGGCGGGCCTGCTGCTCGCCTTCGTCGGCGTGGTGCTGTGGCTTTGGCTTAGGGCGTAGGCCGGCGCGCGCTCGCCAGCAGGGGGTCCGGCGACGCTTAGGCCGCAAGGCGACGACAGCGCAAAGACAGCGCGGCGGAGGTCACAGCGGCGAGCTTTGCTTTTGCGTGGCCGGTCCACAGCCAGTCGAGTAGCCTGAGGGGTCGAGAGACCCATGCGCACACCCAAGCGGCCCAAGCGGTTCAGTGAGGCGGAGATCGACGCTGCCTTGGCCGCGTCGGGCGTCGCGCTGTGGGAGTGGGACCCGCGCACCGACGATGTGCGCTGGTCCGCCGAGGCGGCGAGGATCCTCTCTATCCCCGAAGATCGGCACTCGACGGCGGAGGCGTTCTATCAACTCATTCACCCCGACGATCGCGAGCGCGTGCGCGACGCCATGCTCGCGGCCCTGACCAGCCCGCCCCAGCTTGGGTCCATGCGCTACCGCGTGGTCACGTGGGATAACAAGGTGCGTTGGATAGAAGGCCGCGGGGGCCCCGTCTTCGAACCGGACGGCAGGCTCATCGGCCTGCTGGGTTCCATGCGCGACATCACCGCGCAAAAGACCTCCGACCTCAAGCTGCGCGAGAACGAAGCAAACCTCAAAATAGTCTCTGAGCTGGCCACGGACTACGTGTACTCGCTCGAGCTTGGGAGCCGCCTGCCCAAGATCTCGATTTTAGCCGGCTCGATCGAGCGGGCGACGGGCTACTCCACACAAGCCATCGACGACCGTGGAGGCTGGCTCACCTGCGTACACCCCGAGGACCTAGACCGCTTGAGGCTCGCGCTCAAGGCGCTGGGCGAGGGCAAAGGCTTCGTGCTCGAGTACCGCATCATCGATCCCGAAGGAGAGGTGCGATGGTTAAAAGACCGCGCGGTTCCACGGCGGGACGAGCGCACCGGGGCGCTGCTCGGGATGGCCGGCGGCGTGCAGAACATCACCGAGATCAGGCAGCTTGAGCAGCAACTCCTGCACTCGCAGCGGGTGGAGGCGATCGCCCGCTTGGCTGGATCGGTGGCTCACGACTTTGGCAACTTGCTCACGGTGATGCTCGCCGCGAGCGACGCGTGGGACCCTGGGACCGATCCGGAGCTGGTCGAAGCCAAGGCAGATTTGACCTTCGCCATGGCTCGGGCGGCGGAGCTGAGCAGCTCGCTCTTGGCGTTTGGCCGCAAGCAAGTCGGTGGCTCCCAGCGGGTAGAAATCGACGTCGTGGTGGAGCGCGAGGCAGCCTTGCTGCGCCGCGCGGCAGGTGAAGCGGTCGAGGTCAAGCTCTTACTCAACGCCAGCGGCGCCGTGGTGATCGCCGATCCCGGTCAGCTGCAGTTAGTCCTGCTCAACTTGACGGTCAACGCCAGGGACGCGATGCCGACGGGCGGGCGCGTCACGATCCGCACCCAGGTGGGCGTGGCGCCCAAGCTCACTCAAAGCACCGGACGGCCCGCGGTGCTGATCGAAGTCAGCGACACGGGTCACGGGATCCCGGCGGATGTATTGCCGAGCATCTTCGACGCGTTCTTCACCACCAAAGCAGAAGGCAGCGGCACCGGGCTCGGCCTCGCCACCGCCCACGGGGTTATCTCACAGGCCGACGGAACTATCCTCGTGGATACAAGCAGCAGCGGAACACGCTTCAGCATTTGGCTGCCCCTGTGCAGCGAGGGCCACGCCACGCGGAGCGCCCCACCACCAGGTAAGAGCGTCGGCGGACGCGAGCGCGTCCTATTGGTGGAGGACGACCCCTTAGTTCGCCGAGCCAACCATCGCGCGCTGGTCGCGCTTGGCTACGCGGTGACCAGCGTCGAGAGCTCTGAAGCGGCCCTCGCCCTGGACGCGCTCGACCAGTTTTCCTTGTTGATCAGCGACGTGCGGCTGCCTGGCGTGCCGGGCACCGCCCTGGCCGTCGAGCTGTCTAGACGCTATCCGAACCTCGCGGTGTTGCTGGTCAGTGGCTTCGCCGAAGCGGGCCCGGAGGACGCTAACGCTGAGGCGTTCTGCTTCTTGCGCAAACCGTTCACGCCCGGCGTGCTGGCCGACCGCATCCGCGAGCTGCTCGACCCGCGCGAGGGGTAGCCAAGCCACGTCGCGCGGCCGCGCCGCGAGCGACCGCTGAGCTGCGAGCAGCCGAGGCTACGGATCGAGCAGATCGTTTCCGTCGATGTACATGCTGCTCACCGACGGCAGCCAGCAGTCGTCGAGCAACCCGAGCTGCGTCAGCCCTTGGTACGGCAGATAGCCGAGCTCGTCCAGGTTGCGTTTTCCGTAGATGCTCTGGGTGTCAGATGCCGCCATGTACGCGACCTGCAGAAAATCGCTGGTGATCAGCGACGGGCGATCAAAGGGGACGCCGTAGCGGTAGAGCAGGCGGGCGACGTTGCGCAGGTTGGTCGTGGTGTGCCGCGCGTGCGGATCGACCACGATCACCTCCTCGGGGATCTGGAGCGCGGTCATCAAGTACTTCTTCATTTCAAGCGCTTCAGAGTAGGGCGTGCGGTCGGGGTGGACGTGACCCCCGCTCAGCGCGATCAACGGCGCGAGCCCGGCGCGGAAGCGCTGCGCGGCCTGATCGGCCCGCACCTGCCCGTTTGGATCTAGCGGCTGATCGAGGTTGCTCGGCCCCTTGCCTGGGACGACGATCACGCTGTACGGGAAGCCGCTGAAGTCGATGCTCGGGATGTGCTGCACCGCCGCGCGGTTCTCACCAGCCTCTAGCGGCTCATAGCGAGTCGCCTCCGGTCGGTCGACCGCGCGCAGCAGCTCATCGACCAACGCCAGCGTTGGTTCGTAGAAGCGCTTCCCCGTGGCATCATTACTAATACCTGTGAGCAGCAGCTCGAGCGCCGCGGCAGGCGCCGCCCCAGCGTAGTCGTCCCACGCTTTGTTAGAAATCCGCGCGGTATCTTCCCACACCGCGACCAGCAGCTGCGCGTCTGTCCCCGCGGCGTGGCGCACGCCGACGCCGCTCTTACGCAGGTGACCAGAGACCACCGCCGCCAGCGCGGGTGATGAGGCCACGAGCGCCTGGAGCCGCGCGCTCACCTGGGCGATCTCGTCACCGGTCCAGGTAAAGCTCGGGCGCAGGCACGCAGCGTCTCGATCGCAGGCCGCGAGCCCAGTCACGAACGCCTGGCTGCGCGCGGCGGCGAGGCTGACCAAGGCCGCGTCGCCGTCGATGGCGCTGGCCGCGCCTGCATCAGAATCAATCGCGGCGAAGCTGTAGAACAGCTTGTCGACGAGGGCGGAGCCGCTGCTAACTCGCGTGTAGCTCGGTTCAAAGCCGCGAAAATCTTGAGCCTGAAAGGCTGGGCAGCGCGCCGGATCGAGCGCTTCGATCAGGCTGGCGTCCACCGCGTCCGCCGCGTCCGCCGCGTCCGCCGCGTCCGCTGCGTCCGTGAAGTGGGCGTCCCCCACCCCCGAATCCAGCCCTGAATCCGCCTTGGCGGCGTCTGGCCCGCTCGCGTTTGCAGGACCTGGATCGCTGCAGGCGAAGAGCGGCAGCGACAGCAGCAGGGCGCTGAAGCGTACAACCCATGATTTGAGGCGCCCCTCGGCTTGGTGATTCATCGCGGCCCCCGCATAATCGTGTGGCTCACCTTACCTGCTTTCTTTTCACACTTGGAGTTGAACATGAGGTCCATCCACACCGGTATCGTCGCGCTCGCTGCGATGGGTTTGCTCGCCATGGGCTGTGGCGAGTCGTCGTCCGACGGCGCTAGCTCTGGAGGCAGCGCGGGCAGCGGCGGAGCCGGCGGGACCTCGGGCAGCGCGGGTCTAGGGGGGAGCGCTGGCTCAGCTGGCAGCAGCGGCTCAGCTGGCAGCAGCGGCTCTGGCGGCACCGCTGGATCGGCTGGGAGCGCTGGCAGCGGCGGGAGCTCTGGCGGATCGGCTGGAAGCGCTGGCAGCGGCGGGAGCTCTGGCGGATCAGCTGGAAGCGCTGGCTCTGCTGGCAGCGCAGGCACCGGCGGCACCGGCGGCACCGGCGGCTCGACTGCGACCGCCGAGTGCACCACGGCCAGCGACTGCAAGCTCCACTCAGACTGCTGCAGCTGTGAGGCGTACCCCGCTTCAGGCACTGCGCCGGCGAGTTGCCCGCAGCTGTGCGGGATCGATCAGTGCGGGTCCGCAGGGATCTCGACGGTAGAGTGCGCGGCTGGACGCTGCGTGCTGCCCGTCTCCTGTGACTCCCGCGACGTGAAATGTCGGCGATTGCCCCCCACCTGCCCCAAGGGCCAGGTGCCCGGGGTGGAGGGCAACTGTTGGACAGGCACGTGTATGGATCCGACCCAGTGCAGCAGCGTCGCTGACGACACGCCATGTGGTAAGAACCGGGTGCGCGTCGCGTACGAAGCACGCCCGCCGCATAGGTACCACTGCGTCGAGCTACCAACAGAGTGCACCAGCGGCGCGAGCTGTGAGTGCATGGGCGCGAGTGTGTGCACGGGGATGTTCGACTCCTGCAACGCTGACTCTGCCGGCGGGATCAGCTGCGGCTGCCCCACCTGCTAGCGCGTGTACTATACTTGTGGCCCGCGTTCGCTTTGGACGGGGGGTGGAGGGAATACCAATGCTTAAGAAGACCGTATTCATCGCTGCATTTGCCACACTGACAGCAGCCTGTGGTGAATCAACCACTGCTGATGGCTCCAACGCAGGTTCAGCAGGTTCAGCAGGTTCAGCAGGTTCAGCAGGTTCAGCAGGTTCAGCAGGTTCAGCGGCGAGCGGCGGCAGTGGCGGCGGCTCCGCAGGGAATGGCGGCTTAGCGGGCAACGGCGGCGTGGGCGCAAACGCAGGTTCCTCGGGGAATGGAGGGGCGGGGGCGAGCGGCGGCAACGGTGGCAGCAGCGCGAGCGGTGGCTCAGCGGGCAGCGGCGGCGCCGCGGCGGGTCCGGAGTGCGAGTCCGCCGCGGACTGCAAGCTGTTCTCTGATTGCTGCAACTGCGTGGGGTACCCGGCGAGCGGAGACGCACCAGGTGGCTGCGATTCAGTGTGCAAGGTCGATCGGTGCACCGAGCTGGGGCTCAAGGAAGCGGCCTGCGTCGCAGGTCGCTGCGTCGCCCAGGTCAGCTGCGACGACAGCGGAGTCCTCTGCCTGCGACCCACGCCAGTGTGTCCGAGCGGGGAGCTGCCCATCGTGAGCGGCGCGTGTTGGCAGGGCGGCTGCACTCCGGCGACCCAATGCGCCAGCGTCAAGGACTGCAGCGCATGCAGCGGCGAGAACGTCGCGTGTGCCAGCTACCAAACGCAGCTCGGACAGGAACACCACTGCGTTAAGATCCCAGAGTCCTGCGGTGCTGACGCGACCTGCGGGTGCCTTGGGCCGACCACCTGTGTGGGCGGCTTCAACGTGTGCAGCGAGAACTCGGGGAGCCACGGCGTGAGCTGCGAATGCCCCGCTTGCTAGTCGTCACGGGCTGACCTCAAGCTGGGCCTCCCTCAGGCAGCCGGGGCCGCTGCGCTGTTCACTGCCTGGATCTCGATCTCAATCTCGATCTTCTCGCCGACCAACACGCCGCCCGCCTCCAACACTTGGTTCCACGCTAGGCCAAACTCGCGGCGGTCAAGGGAGGTGGTCGCCGTAAAGCCCGCGCGCTGCTTACCCCAGGGGTCTTGGGCCTGGCCGTTGTACGTCACCTCGAGGGCGACGGGGCGCGTCGTGTCGCGGATGGTTAGTTCCCCATGGAGTCGATAGCGGTCGGAGCCCAGGCTCTCTAGGCTCTGGCTAGTGAAGCGCAGCTCCGGGAAATTGGCCACGTCCAAGAAATCCCCTGACCGCAGGTGAGTGTCCCGATCCGCCGTGCCGGTGTCGATGCTGCTGGCGTCGATCACCACGCTCACAGAGCCCTTAGTGGGATCCGCGCCATCAAACTGGACGCTGCCAGTCCAGGCGCTGAAGCGACCCCGCACCTTGGCGAACACCATATGGCGGACGGAGAAGGTGATGCTGGAGTGGGTGGTGTCGATTTCCCAAGTGCTGAGTTTCATAGTGAGTGCCTTTCGTTGAGGTCGAGAGCAGCCTACAACTGTCCCGTCCTCAGCATTAGACCAGTAAAAATAGAATGACTATCCCACCAGTGGGACAATCCTCATACGCAATATTTTCGCGTTTTGTGAAGATGGCTCGTCGATTGCCGCGAGATCGCCGATGATCGCGGCGCATGGCCCAGGTCGAAGTCACGCGACATTTGCTGGAGCTGTTCCCACGTCTCGCCGAGGTAGATTTGGCGGTGAACGGGGCGACGGTCGCCGACGTCGTGGCAGAGCTGGAGAAGCTCGCGCCTGGCTTCGCGTTCTATGTCTGCGATGAGCTCGGCCGCGTGCGGCAGCACGTCAACATTTTCATCGGAGAAGAGCGCATCTGCGACAGACGCTTCCTTACGGATGCTGTTGGCAACGATTCCCGTGTGCTAATTCTACAAGCGCTCAGTGGTGGTTGAAGAGAACATGACAAGTCGAATCCTCGTAGGCACCCGTAAGGGGACGTTCATCGTAGACAAGGGCCGCGCTGGCTACCAAGCCAGGCCGAGCGGCCACCTCGGCGCCGGCGCGAACTTTGTCGCCCGCGATCCCCACACTGGGACGCTGTGGGCGGCGCTCGGTCACGGCCACTGGGGCGCGAAGTTGTCACGCTCTAGCGACGGCGGACAGACCTGGCAGGACGCGCCTCAAATCAAGTACCCCGCGGGCGCGCGCTACCTGGCGGCGCCAGATCCTTCACCTGACGACGACCTCGCCGCGGCGCCGCAGCGCTTTACGACGCGGCCCGCCACTCTGCTCAAGCTGTGGGCCATCGCGTTTGGCCCCGACGGTCGCATTTACGTGGGTACGATTCCTGGCGGTCTTTTTGTGAGCGCTGACGGCGGCGAGACGTTTGAGCTGAATATGGGCCTCTGGAACCACGAGTCGCGGGGCGGTGACCTGTTCACGGGTGAAGGCAGCGGGACGACCCACTGGTTCGGCACCCCCGCGTCCGAAGGCGAGTTCGCGCCCGGCATCCACTCAATCGTAGTACACCCCACGGATCCAAACCGAGTCATGGTCGCCATCTCTACAGCTGGGGTGCTCGAGAGCCAGGACGGCGGCGAGACCTGGCAAGGTCGCAACAAGGGTATGCTCATGGATTACCTCCCAGATCCGGCTGCCGAGTGGGGTCATGATCCGCACTGCGTGGAGCGTTGCGCTGGTCAGCCCGATCACGTGTGGCAGCAGAATCATTGTGGCGTGTTCTACAGCGCAGACGGCGCGGCCACCTGGAAGAAGGTGAGCAGCCCAGACCAGGGCGTACACTTTGGTTTCCCGGTCGCGGTAGACCAGCGAGACGGGCGCACCGCGTGGCTGGTGCCGGGCAAGAGCGACAACCACCGCACCACCGTCGACGGCCGGCTGTTTGTGGCGCGCACCCAGGACGGCGGTGAGACCTGGCAAGAGCTGCGAAACGGGCTTCCGCAGGAAAACGCCTACGACGTCGTGTACCGCCACGCCCTAAGCAACAAGGGCGACCTGTTGGCGTTCGGCAGCACCACCGGCAACCTCTACGTGAGTGAAGATCGCGGCGAGACCTGGCACACCGTCGCCAACAACCTGCCGCCTATCTATAGCGTGCGCTTCGAGTAGGCGCGCCGGAGGCTTGGGGCCCGCTACGCCAACCTGCCGGGCGCGCCGGGACAGCGCGATGTGTAAGGTCAGCCTTCGCCGGCCGCGCGCTGAATGATCTGGAGCGCCTCTTCGACCCGGTCTGCGTGGGTGCGGAAACACAGGATGGCTAAGCGCAGGTACACTCGGCCGTCGATGCGCGTGCTGGAGAGCAGCACGCGCTGGCTGTGGTTGATGCGCTCAAGAAAGCTCAGCTGAGCCGCGTCGTCTCGGCCTCTCAAGCGAAACACGACGACGCTCAAGTCAGGCGCCCAGGGCAGCTCGAGCCGCGGATCTTCACGCAGCGCTTGGTAGGCGCTGGCTGCTAGGCTCAGCTTTTCGTCAAGCTGCTCGCGGAACGCGCCGACGCCGTGCAGGTGCAGCGGCAGCCACACACGCAAGCCGCGAAAGTCCCGCGTGAGCTCAGGCGAGAGCAGGTCAAAGTCGGGCAGCGCGGCCGCGTCGTCGAGATCTTGCATGTAGTCCGCTTGGGTCGCGAACGTGCGGTGCAGCGACTGCTTCGCGCGGACCACGATCGCACCAGTTCCGAACGGAAGGAACAGAGCCTTGTGGGGGTCGAGGGTGATCGAGTCAGCTAGGCCGATCCCCGCCAGCCGCGCTCTACCTCGCTCGGTGAGCTGGAAGAGGCCGCCGTACGCGCCATCAACATGCAGCCAAGCGCCCGCGCTGCGCGTGACCGCCGCGATGTCCTCCAGCGGATCGATGGTGCCGGTGTTGGTCGTCCCCGCCGTCGCGACCACGCACACCGGGGTCAGGCCTGCGTCGCGATCGCTGCGCAGCAGCGCGCGCAGCGCCCCCACGTCGAGGCGCAGCTCACTCGTCGAGGGCACCACGCGGACATGTTCGGGTGCGATCCCCGCGGTCCACGCTGCTTTTGCGACCGACCCGTGGCCTTGTTGACCTACATACACCGTCGCCCGGTCCACGCTGCCTTTGGCGTGCGCTGTGCGCGCAGCCGCGATGGCGATCAGGTTCGACATCGAGCCGCCGGTCGTCAGCAGCGCCTGTGATTCCGCCGGGAAGTTGAACAGATCGCACATCCAGCGCAGGATGCTCTCCTCCATCGCGACCAGCACCGGCGCGGTGGCGACCTTCCCGGTGTAGCGGTTGAGCCCCGCCGCCATGAACGCCGCCAGCGCCGCCGAGAAGATCCCGCCGCCCGGGATATACGCCAGGTAGCTCGGCCCGCTCGTCTGGTAGCTCTGTTCTGCCGCGCGCCCCAACAGCTCGAGTAACGCTGCGATGTCCCTTGGGTGTTCGGGAGGTGGCGTGAGCGCCGACCGCAGCAGCTCAGGATCGAGCGGGCTGCCCCCTGCTGGGCTCGCGTTACGCTCGTCATTGGCGGCCACTAGGAGCTCCAGCGCGTGACGTGCCAGGCGCTGCATCTCCGCGCTGTTGGGTTCGAGGGGGAACGGATTGGTCATAGATCCACCTTGCTCTGCGGCGATCGCGGCCTAGACCGCCTGCGGGGACCTATTTAGCAACGAAGATCACGAAACCTGTCACGTTTTACTCGCACCGAACTCAATTGGGTGAGGCGGGCCACCAGAACGTGACCTCCAAGACCCAGCACCAAAGATTGGCAAGACTGATGTCCAATGAAGCAGCCACGCTCAGCGGTCCAGATCTCGAACAGGGGATTGACGGCACAGATTTGAAGGAAGGGGGCCTGATCGAAGGCCACGCCCATGGAAAGCAGATCCTGCTGGCGCGGCATGGCGGACAGGTGTTCGCCCTGGACGCGCGCTGTACCCACTATGGGGCGCCGCTGGCAGACGGCCTGATCGTCGGCGACAGCATCCGCTGCCCCTGGCATCACGCGTGTTTCTCGCTGCGCAACGGCCGCGTCGACAGGCCGCCGGCGCTGAGCCCACTCGCCTGCTACTCAGTTTCCGAACGGCAAGGCAAACTGCGTGTCCTCGACCAACACGCTGAGCCTAGGACGCCGCCCGTCGCGTCAAAGTTGAGGTCGGTGGTGATCGTCGGCGCAGGGGCCGCTGGCAGCAGCGCTGCTGAGACGTTGCGTGGCGCGGGCTACGTCGGCGAAATCACGCTGATCGGCGCCGAAGACGCGGCACCCTACGATCGCCCAAACCTGTCTAAGGACTACTTGGCCGGCACCGCCCCCGAAGAGTGGCTGCCCCTCCACCCCCCCGAATACTACACGGAAAAAGACATCAATCTGCTGCTCGGCTCACGAGTCACCCGCATCGATACCCAGCGGCGCAGCGTGAGCCTGGCCAACGGAGCGGTGCTCGCCTATGACGCGCTCCTGCTGGCCACTGGCGCCCGACCGAATGAGCTGAGCATCCCTGGCGCTCGCCTAGCGCACGTTCACGCGCTGCGCAGCCTCGCCGATAGCCGAAGGCTCATCGCTTCACTGCCGGCTGTAAAGCGAGCGGTCTTGGTGGGCGCGGGCTTCATCTCGTTGGAGGTGGCCGCGGCGCTGCGCGCCCGCGAGATCGAGGTCAGCATCGTCGCGCCGGAGCAGCTGCCCCTCGAGCGCGTCTTGGGCGCTGAGCTTGGCGCTGAGCTCAAGCGCCTCCACGAAGGTCACGGGGTGGTGTTCCACCTCGGCACGAAGCCTACGGCTATCGATCAAGACGCCGTGGTGCTCGAGGACGGGACCCGACTCCCTGCGGATCTCGTGGTGGTCGGGATCGGCGTGCGGCCCGACGTGGCGCTCGCGGAGGCCGCCGGCCTGAAGGTCGACCACGGCGTCCAGGTGGACGAGTTCCTGTGCACCAGCGATCCCTGTGTCTACGCAGCGGGCGACATCGCCCGCTGGACAGATTTGCAGCGCGGCGAGCAGCGCCGGGTCGAACACTGGGTGGTCGCCCAGCGACAAGGCCAGGTCGCCGCGCTCAACATCTTGGGGCGGGAGCAGGTCTTCGACGCGGTGCCGTTCTTTTGGAGCGTACAATACGACCTTACGGTCTCATTCGTTGGCCACGCAGTAGGCTGGGAGCGGGTGGACATCGACGGCAGCATCGCTGCCCACGATTGCGCGGTCGCGTTCCGCCGCGGCACGCAAACCTTGGCGGTCGCCACGCTCGGCCGCGATCAACTGAGTCTCCAAGCGGAAACAGCGATGGAGCAAGGAGACGAAGCAGCCTTGCACAAGCTTGTCCCACCACCCAGCGTCGATGCCTGAGCGCACGCCCTCGGGCACAGGTAGAGCCCCCCGCCCCGCCTGACCCAGGCAGAGCCCTTGATATGAACCACGCCAACCATTTGCTGTCCGACGAAGAGGTCGTCTCCAGGGTCCGTGCCGGGGAGAAGGCGCTGTTTGAGGTGCTCATGCGTCGCCACAATCAGCGCGTGTACCGCACCGCCCGCGCCATCCTGCGCGATGACACCGAAGCGGAAGACGTGATGCAAGACGCTTACGTGCGCGCGTTTCAGCACCTCGATCAGTTCGAAGGCCGCTCGCAGTTCTCGACCTGGCTGACCCGCATCGCGGTGAATGAAGCGCTCTCGCGCAAGCGACAGGGCAGCCGTATGGCTCCCCTAGAGGGAGCGCAGGAGGAGTCTTTGATGACGACTGGTTCCAACCCCGAGCAGCAGACCAGCGACACCGAGACGCGCGCGCTGCTCGAGGCCGCGCTCGGCAAGCTCAACGACGATTTTCACGCGGTCTTTGTGCTGCGCAGTATAGAAGGGCTCAGCGGCGCCGAGGCGGCGCGGTGCCTGGGGGTCTCAGAGGACGTGGTCAAGGCGCGGCTGTCACGAGCGCGGCGGCGCTTGCGTGAGCTAATCCTCGAGACCCTAGAGCCTGCCTTCGGGGCGGTCTACGAGTTCCATTTGTCACGCTGCGACCGCGTGGTTTCAGCCGTACTACAGCGGATTGAGGCACTATGACCCTAGGCAGAGAAGCACACGCGCTGCAGCGAGCGCTACCAGAGCAACTCGTCTCGGCGGAGGCCGAGGCGATCATCCCAACGCGCCATGGCACGTTTCGATTCATCGTCTTCCAAGATACCTGGGACCAGGCAAAGCAGCACGTGGCGGTAGTCGCCGGCGACGTGCGAGGCGCGGACGCCCTGGTGCGCATTCACTCCGAGTGCATGACCAGCGAGGTGTTCGGCTCGCTCAAGTGCGACTGTCGAGAGCAGCTCGAACGCGCGCTCCAGAGCATCGGCCAGCAGGGCTGTGGCGCGGTGCTGTACATGCGTCAGGAGGGGCGCGGCATCGGGCTGGTCAACAAAATTCGAGCGTACGCGCTGCAGTCAACCGGCGTTGATACGGTGGACGCGAACCGCGCGCTGGGGCTCCCCGATGACGCGCGCCGCTACGACGCCGCCGCGGCCATGCTGGAGCAACTCGGGATCCGGAGCGTCAGGCTGATGACGAACAACCCCGCAAAAATCGACGGGCTGCGCGCCCTGGGGGTCAGCGTCACCGAGCGGGTCCCGATCGTCGTCTCGTCCCACAGCCTAAGCCACCGCTACTTGGAGACAAAGCGCGACCGCATGGCTCATTTGCTCGAGCTGGTGGCGCACTAGGCTCACCGCGCTGTCCACGGTGACGGGAGAGCCGGCAAGCCACGCCGCGCATCCATACGACCCCCAGCGGTGTTAGGCTCTGCGCCGCACGGAGGTTTGCATGGGACGTCTTTATCCATGGTTGCTCGGTTCTCTCATCTTCGCCCCTGCTGCGTTCAGCTGCGGCGGGAGCGACTCGGGGGCCGCTGGGGCTGGAGCTAGCGGCGGGAGCGCGGCGACGGGAGGCAACGCTGGCGGCGGGGGCAGCGCTGGCAGCGCGGCGAGTGGAGGCGCCGGCGGAGCCGCGGGCAGCGGGGCCAGCGGCGGAGACGCCGGGTCCGGTGGCGCGCCCGCCATCACCGAGTGTAACGATGGCATCGACAACGACGGCGATGGCCTAGTGGACTGGCAGCTGGACGTCGGCTGCTGGGGCCAGGACGACGTCACTGAGCGGAGCGGGGACCGTGACGCCGAAGCTGGCTGGACCACCTTCGATCTCAGCCCAGACTCGCGCACCATCTACGTGAGCTCATCAGGTGACGATGCTAACGACGGGCTGACTCCCGCGACCGCGGTGGCTACCCCCGCGAAGGGCGCGGAGTTAGTGCGCGATGGTAAACCAGACTTTCTGTTGTTTCGCCGCGGAGATACGTGGCGCGCCCAGGACATCGGTGCCGATCGCGTGGTGCGGCGCTTCAAGTCTGGACAAGACGCCGAGCACCGCATGGTCGTTTCAAGCTACGGTGACTCGACAGAGCGGCCGAGGCTGGAGATCGACAAAGACTTCATCGACGACGACGGCAAGCAGAAGAGCTTCCTCGCGGTGGTCGGCCTGGCCTTTATCTCTTACCGTAAGGCACCGGGCGACGTTGAGTTCAATGGCGCGGACGGCGGCGCGGTCCGCTTCGTAGGCAGCGGCCGCGGCTTGCTGTTCGAGGACAACTACCTTGAGTACGGCGAGTTCACGGTTCAGAACGTCAGCCAGGTCGAGGTGCGCCGCAACGTGATCTACCGCAGCTACCACGTCGGCACTTGCGCCTACAACAGCGACGGCTCCCGCAACCCCAACGGCGACTCGACCTACCGCCCGTCGGGGATCTTTGCAGGGGGTGTCGGCGGGCTGTTGATTGAAGGCAACGTGTTCGATGAGAACGGCTGGAACCCTGACGTCCCCGGAGCGTGCGCGACGATTTACAACCACAACATGTATCTGTCAGGAAACGAACAGCTGACGATCCGCGACAACTTGGTGCTGCGCGCGTCCAGCATCGGCGTCAAGCTCTCATCGGGCCAAGCGGGTGACTCGACAGACATCTTGATCGAGAACAACCTGTTCGCCGAGGGCGAGATCGGCGTCAGCATGGGTGGTAACGCCGACACGCCCTACCGCTTCGTTGACGCCCAAATCCGCGACAACGTCTTCACCGACATTGGTCGCGGGCAGCCAACTACCCGCACCCTCAGCTGGTACATGGATATCATCGACAACGATCGCACCCAGATCACCGGCAACCTCCTGGTCAACCAGCCTGCTATCACGACTAATGCCTCGGGGATCCACCTCACAGGCGGCACCAACCGCGACATCAACATCAGCGGCAACGTCTTCTACGACTTGCTCCGCCGCGCGCTAGTGGTCGACTCCCTGGGCGCGTGGTCCAACGTCGGCTTCGCGGACAACGTGCTCGCCACAACCAGCACCCTCGAGTGCCTGATCGATCACAACGGCGGCTTCGCGGCGCTCAGCTACTCAGGCAACGAGTATCGAAGCGGCGCGCCGGCAGACACGTGGTTCTGCATCGCTGGCGCGCGCAACTCCCTGGCCCAGTGGACCGCCGCCTCCGGCGAGACCGGGGCCAGCCAGAGCAGCTTCGTCGCCCCGAACCCTGGGCGAAACCTAGAGAGCTACGTCTCGTCCTTGGGGCTTGGCGCGACGCTCCCCGACTTCGCTCGAGAGGCTCGGTCTCAGTCACGCCATCGTTTCCGCCCGGAGTTGATGGCGGCCGCCGCGAACAACTACGTGCGCCTCGGCTTCGGCCAAAGCGCGCGCTAACGTCAGCCACGGTGGGGAGCTCAGCTGCTCAAGGAGCTGCTGCGTCGTAGGCTCCTCGCCGCTGACTACCAGCGCAGGCGGATCGCGTCGACGCGCACGGCTTCGCCCGGTGCCCACGTTCGCCCAACGCTGACTTCACAGATCGCGCGATCTTGCAGCGCCGCCGCGCCAAGCGGCGCTCCGGCGAGCTGAAAGGCCGAGAGCGGGAGCTGCAGCAGTTGATAGCCGCCTGGCCTGAGCGCGTAGGGCTTGACCGCCGCGGCCTCAATCCCACTGCAACCGCCGCCGCTGGGGCCAACCACCAAGCGCACCTCGCCCCAAGCCGCGATGCCAGAGCCCTCCACGGCGACCGCGAGCTCCAGGTAGCCGGCGCTGAAATCGAGGCTGGGGTAGTGGAGCTCCGGCGTGGTGCCCAGCTGGTACACCCCGACGTTCTCATACCCAGCGGAGCCGGCCTCAGCGCCCCAACCAGGCCAGAGCACGAACGTATCGCCCTGGTACGCGGCGCCTGGGTCCGTCTCAAACCGTGCGGCACCATCGGGCCGCGGTCGCCCCGCGGGCTGCGGCGCGTCGTCGAACAGGGCAAAGCTCAGGCTGGTGAGCGCTGGCGTCCGCGCGACGGCGTCTGTTGACTCGAAGACGCAGCCTGAGCTGTCGTAGGCGAGCAACCTAGCTCGGTACTCAGTCGCTGGCTCGAGCGAGTCGGTGGTGGTGGTGCTCACCGCGTCGGTGCCGCCCGACAGTCGGAGCTCGTACTGACCCAGCTCGGGGTTCTCGAGCTGGGTCCAGATGCTGTGTGGCTGAACCTCGGGCTCCCCTGCGAGAGCGAGCGACCGCGCCTGCTCGAGGTCTTGTTGGGTCCGGCCAAGCACCAGCTTGTACTGCACGAAGTCCGCCGCCGTGCCCCCGGGAGACCAGCGCCAGTGGACGCTGTTGGGCGTCTGCCAGGCGACCCCGAAATTTTCCACCGGGAATTTACCGGAGCAAGTCGCAGGGCAGGCGTCACCAGCACAGCGTTCACAGACACCGCTGACGCAAGACAGCGTGGACGGGCAGGGTTCACTGGCTGAGCAGCGCTTGCCGGCAAAATCCAGGTCGTCTACGCTGCACCCGCTGACGCTACCGGCGCCGCACAGCACGCCTAGCAGCAGCCCGTTCAGGTGACGCTGGTACCGATGCACGCCGCCCGAGGGTGGCACAGCTCGGGAGCAAAAGGTACCTCTGGCGACACCGAGGCTCAGGGCGTCAGCAGCGGGTACAGCCCGATGTTCACCTGGCTTTGACCAGGGAAGACGCTGGGATCGCCGGCGCCGACGACAGGTGAGCCAGCCTGCGGCCGATAGTCAGCCTGCAGGTCCGGCTGGCCCCCAAGTGAGCCAGGATCCCCCGCGAACTCCGCCTGGTACTCCGCGAGGGAGAGGCCGCGCTCGGTACCAGACCAGTTCGCGTACACATACACCGCTGTCTCGAGGGCGAAGAAATTGAAATCCGAGTTGAAGCCTTGGCCAAGGTAGTAGTCGGGCCAAGTGGTCTGACCCCCCGCCGAGAAGTAGATCCCTGCATTTCCAGACAGAAATAAATTATTGCGCAGGAAGGGCTGGGTCGCGACCCGCTGGACGCTCACGCCGCGCTCGGTGTCGACGAACAGGTTGTTGTAGATCCGGCTGAGGGAGACTTGACGCTCCGCGCTGGGCCGCTCTAGGGCGCGGTCATCGACCTTCACGCCGTCGCCACAGCGCACGAACAGGTTCTCGCGGATGTCGTATCCCCCACCCCCGAAATCCTCGGTGTCGCAGCCACGCCAGTCGCAGCGGTGATCCGACGTGCGGACCCCGCTGCCCATATCGTGGATGTAGTTACCGACCACGTGGATGTTTGATGAGCCGTCCTTGGTGCTCACGCCGGTGCCCACGCCATCGAAGATCTCGTTCTCACACACCCAGATGTCCTGGTGGTTGCCCGCGACCATGAACGTGATGCCATGAGAGTTGACGGCGCCGCCCCAGTAGCGCGAGTCGGAGACCTTGTTGTTCCGCACGATACTGCCGTCGGAGCCCCACAGCCGCAGGTTGTACGAGTTGTCGTTGCTGTTGGCGTTGTGCGCGAAGTCGCAGTTCTGGATCAAGAGGTTGGTGGCGCTCTCCGTGAAGACCGCCGCCGACTGGGTGAACCGCGTGCTGATGCCGTCGATCACCAAGAAGTCTCCGCCGTTGGAGTAGACGAACCCGTGCTGCGAGGCCTCGAAGCTCGCCGCGGCGACGTCCAGCCCTGCCGGCGGACGCAAGTAGATGAAGCAGGCGGCGTTGTCGTCACCGCACCCGTTTCCGTCGGCGTCTGCCTTGGTCCAGGTCCCGGCCTCAACCACCGCGCTGCTAGGCGCGTGGCTCCGCACACCCGACCGCGTCTCCATCACGTGGATCATCCGCGTGCCGTCCGCCAGCCAGAGCCCTGCGGGGTCCTTCTCTAGCGCGCTCACGGCTGCGCGCATGAGCCCACCGCCCACCGCCTCAAAGCTGGCTCCAGAGATCGCGCTGGACCCGAGCACCACCGGTTTAGCGCCCGGTGCCGCACGGATTACGAAATATTCGGCTGCGCTGCCGCGACGGTTCACGGTCGCGCCGCCGCGATAGGTGCCGTCAAGCAGGGTCACGATGCCCGGCGCCGCCGGGATGAGCTCGAGGGCGCGCTTCAGCGTGCACACTGGCTGCCCCAAGGATCCGCTCGCTGCGTCATCGCAGCCAGCCTCCCCCACGAACACCTCGGGCCAATCAGTCCCGATAGGCCCCTGCTGGGGCGCTGGGCAGGCTGGCCCGGCACCTGGGCTTCCGGGTCGAGGCAGCGGCCAGTCGTCACCGCCGGACCCAGCCGCCCCAGCCGCGCCAGCCGCGCCACCTGCGCCGACCCCTGCAGCTCCAGCGCTCCCAGCGCTCCCAGCGCTGCCACCGGTAGCAGCCCCGCCCGCCCCAGCGCCGCCGCCTGACGCGCCGCCAGCTGCCGCGCCGCCTGCGCTTGAGTCAGAGCCACACGCCGCCGCGCCGAGGAGCAGCGACCCACACACGCCACCGAGGGCCAAGGCCCGTCGAAGCTCGCCCATCTCAGCCCCCTACCTTGCAGCCGACACGCTGCCGCGCCAGCACCACGTCGTCGTACAGGCTGATCTGCTCTTCCGGGACGGTGATGCCGCGCTGCTCCTTCGCGTCCAGTGTCCCTCGCTCGTAGTAGGCGTCCAGCGTGATCGCTTTCAGCCCCACGTTAGCTGCCGTACGGAAATTAAAGCCCTCGAACGCTTGCACGTCCTGAAAGTATTGACCGTGTGAGTAGAAGTTGTCCCGCAGCCAGCGGCCGCGCGGTGTCCCGGTGCGGTATTCGCCCACGAGCTCGTCGTCAACCCACAGCGCGAGCTCCCCGTCATAGTTACCGGGTGTGTTGGCTTTGGCCATGATCTCGACGCAGAACCATTGATCCCGGGGGAAAGGCTGCTGCGCGGCGGGGTGGAAGTTGTTGCCGTAGTACGGCGTGCTGGCGGGGCCGTTGTAGCCAGCGCAGCCGGGATCGGTCGAGCCGTCGTTGCACATCCAGCTGTGCATCTCGTGCCAGTAAGCATAGAAGCTGAAGGAGCCATCGTCGCGCGCGTCGAGGTCAAACCAGAACCCTTCGTTTCCCTGTGGCACCTTACCAGCCAGGCCGTCCAGGTTGAAGGTGTCGTTGCCGGCGCCGACCCGCACCCAGTGATGAGGCACGGCGGTCTCTCCAACAAACTGGGTGTAGTAGCGCCAGTAGATCTGCTCTTCCCGCGCCGGGAACATGAAGCGCGCTTGGGTTGAAATATACTGGTCTGCCGCGAGCATGCTGCGCGTGACCTTCGCCTCCATGTACTTGCTGCCGCCGTTAGCTTGCCCGGAGCCGCTCTTGACGCTCAGCCGCTGCGTGTTCTGAGTGAACGAGGTCCAGCCTCGCATGTCACTCTCAAAATCCGAGTGGAAAATTACATCGGGGTCGCCAGCGATCCCCACGTCGCCGGGGTACTTGGAGCTCAGGCCCGCGCCTCCCCCCGCCGAGCCGCCGCTGCCGCCCGAGGCGGAGGAGCCGCCCGAGGCTGAGGAGCCGCCGCCACCACCCGACCCAGAGGAACCGCCGCTGCTGCCGTTGCCCGAGCCGCCGCTGCTGGCGTTGCCCGAGCCGCCGTCTCCGGCGCTGCCGCCGTTGCCCGAGCCATTGCCCGAGCCGCCGTTTGCGCCGTTCCCGCCGGCCGCTCCTGCGGCGCCGCCACTGGCCGCGCCGCCGTCTTCCCCTCCGCAACCTGCCACGCCAACGACCAACGCTGCGCAGCCCAACCTCAACAACCCAGCGAACGACACGTGGTTCAGGTACTTCATCGAGCACGCGTAAAGCAGAATGCGTGCCACCCCGCCAGGCGCGGCGTGGCGACTCAACGCGCCAACGAGCAGCTTGGGGAGTGAAGCGTTGGTTCACCCCGCGGACAACCCGATGAACCAACGCTGCACCCGACACCAAGTTTCGTGTGGGCAGCGCGGCCGCTGGCTACGGCTCAGCCGCGTCGGCCCATGGACCGCGCCGCCCCTGGAGATCGTCGCCACGTGGATCAAGCCCGCGGGTGGAGCGGCTGGCATGAATGCTGCTCAGGTCGCGCCATGCGCGCTCTCACTTCCTTGCTCATCGCCGCCAGCTTCCTCGCCGGCTGCTCAGATCCAACGTCGACCCCAGCTGGCGGCGCCGGAGGGAGCGCAGCCGCTGCAGGCAGCGCAGGGAGCGCAGCCGCTGCAGGCAGCGCAGGGAGCGCCGCGGGTAGCGGCGGCAGCGCCACGGCTGGAAGCTCAAGCGGGGGCAGCGCTGGCAACAACTCTGGGGGCGAAGGCGGCGGCCTAGGGGGGAGCGGGAACGCCGGTGGGGGTGGACAAGCCGGGGCGAACTTTGAGCCCTATTTCTTCGACGACTTCGACGGCTACAGCGACGGCGCGTCGCTCAGCGACAACAAACCATTCGATGCCGCGGGGCACACGACCGCCAGTAGCGAGGCGGCGTTTAGCGGGAGCCAATCCGCGCGGATGGAGATCCGAGACACAGATCAAGGAGGCTTCGGCAAGTGGGGCGGCGTCTTGCCCATCAACCCCGCGCTGACCAAGGGCCAAGAAGTGTGGGTGCGCCTGCGCGTGCGCTGGCCGGCGAGCTTTCAGTTCACCGCTTCGCCTTGGATGAAGTTCTTGCGCCTGCACACCACCCAAGCAGACGGCTCGAACGCGGGCTACAACGACCTGTACGTTGACCAGGCCGACAGCACGACGTCAGTCCTGAGAACCATCAAGGAGATCCACGACGTCTGGGCGGTCTTCGACGGCCCCAAGATCCCGCGGGACACCTGGGAGAGCTACGAGATGTACCTCTTCATCGACAACGAGTCGGTGGACGCTGGCGGCGCGGGACGAGTCAGGATTTGGCGAGACAACGCGCTGATCTTCAACCGCACCGACGTGCCGACCATCGTGGCTGCCGAGAGCACCGTCGACTACTTCTACCTCTTCACCTACTGGAACAACGAAGCTCCACCCAATAACCACTGCTACGTTGATGATCTGGTGATCGCCACAGGTTCAAGCCCGCCCCCAAACCGTGACGCCGACGGCAATGCGTTCGTAGGCGATTGGGCGCCGAACTAGGTCGCGCGCCGAGCGAAAATCAGCGGCGGTGGTAGGCTCGCCGCGTGAGCCAACTGGGTGCAGACGAAGCGGCGACTCGCAGCAGCCAGCGCTATGAAGCGCGCGCGACGCCTACGGCGAGCTTCAAGCTCGAGGTGGTCTCGGGCGAAGACACCGGGACCTGCCTGGTGTTACGCGGCGACGAGCCTGGGCCAGTCTTGGTCGGCACGAGCAGCGCGTGCGCGCTCAGGCTGACGGACCGCGAGGTGTCTCGGCGACACTTGGCGCTGGAGATCGAGGGCTCGCGGCTCCGCGCCAGCGACCTGCAGTCAACCAATGGCACCCGCATCAACGGCGTGCAGGTGGCCGACGCTTGGCTGCTGGGCGGCGAGACCGTCAGCGTCGGCTCCACTATATTCCGCGCGATAATTCTTGACGCTCCCAGCCGCGCCGACCTGGCGCCGCTGGGGCCTCCCCGCGCGACGTTCGGGGGGTTCTTGGGACAGAGCCCCGAGCTGCAGCGGGTGTACCCGCTGATAGAGCGGCTAGCGTCAAGCGACGTGCCGGTGGTCATCGAAGGCGAGACCGGCACCGGCAAGGAGGTGCTCGCCGAGGCCATGCATGAGCACAGCCCCCGCGCCTCAAAGCCCTACGTCATCCTGGACTGCACGACACTCCCCGCCAACCTGATCGAGGCCGAGCTGTTCGGCCACGAGCGGGGATCGTTCACCGGCGCGGTAGGCCAGCGGCGCGGCGTGTTCGAGGAAGCCGACGGGGGCACGCTGTTCATCGACGAGATCGGCGATCTCGATATCAGCTTGCAGCCCAAGCTGCTGCGCGTCCTGGAGCGGGGCGAGCTGCGCCGGGTCGGCGGCGCTCAGCGTATCCGTGTGGATGTTCGTGTGATCGCGGCGACGCGCCGGGATCTCGATCAAGCGGTAGAGACCGGCGCGTTCCGGGACGACCTGTTCCACCGGCTGGCGGTCGGCCGCCTCACGCTGCCGCCGCTCAGAAAACGCCAGGGCGACATCGCGTTCTTGGCCCAACACTTCTGGCGCGAGCTCGCGCCTAGCCAACCGCTGCCCGCCGCCCTCCTGGCGCGCTGGGAGGCGTACGCCTGGCCAGGCAACGTGCGCGAGCTGAGGAACACCATCGCCCGCCAAATCGCCACCGGGGGGTTGGAGCAGCAGAGCCCCGCGCCCGCTGACCAGGTCACAGCGACCCCGGAGGTGCGCGCGGTCCTACAGCGCGCTGAAGCCCAGCTGCGCGACCTGTTGTGGTCCCACTCGCCGATCCCCATCACCCGCGTGACCGCGCTGGATGTATTGCAGCGAGCCCACGTTGAGCGCGCGCTGCTCGAGCACGGCGGGTCCATCGACGCCGCGGCCAGATCCCTCGGGGTAGGAAAGCGCTATTTGCACATGCTAAAGGCAGGCGCCCGCAAACGCTAGAACTCACCGCGCAGGCCAACCCCCGGTGAGGCTAGGCTCCGCCAGACGGCGCCCGCGGCGCGCACCGGTCGAGTCGTACGCGACGCGTCGGGAGCAGACGGCGTCGACGGATCGCCAGCTGACGCCAGGCTGACCAAGCCCCAGCTGAGGCCGCCGAGCGTCAGCGAAGCTCCGAAGATCCAGCCGACGTTGGCGACCAGCGCGTAGCGCTTGGCGTCGTCGTTGGAGGCCGCCGCGTCGCTGGCGTACTCCGCGTCCACCGCAGACTGCTGGGCGGACTGGGAGCGCAGGCCGAACACCGCGCCGACGACCAGCGCGGTAGCTCCCACGCCCGCCAAGACCCAAGGCGCCCAAGACGGCGGCCTGCTGGCCGGGGGGTCAGGTGGCGCGACGTCCGGTTGCCGTGCGGCATTATCTGACCCAGGAGCGCTCGCCGAGCGCTCCAGCGCCGCGCGCTCCTCGATTTGACGCTTCAAGGTCAGGACGCGCTGCTGGATAGCGCCGCGATCCTCAGCTTCGGGCGCGAGGGCGAGATAGGCCGCGTAGGCTGCGGCCGCGCCGGCGAGATCGCCCCTACCCTCCTTCGCGCGCGCGAGGTTGTACTGGATGGTCGGATCCTGCTTCAGCTGGAGCGCTTGCTCGAGCAGCTCGATGGCCTCCGCGAAGCGCCCAGCTTCGTAGTGCGCTGCGCTTTGAGTGACCAGCTCCACCACGTGAGCGTGGACGCTGCGGGGGCGGTCCGCGCCCTGCTGTTGGGTGGGTTGCCCGCTGGCGGTGGCCGGCGCGAGGCTGGTCAAGCACAGCGTCACGCTAGACAGGAGCGCCACGCAGCTCAGCCGCTGCAACTTAAAGCAAGCTAGCCGCTGCACTCTACGCGCACGGTTCACGGCCATCGCGCTAGAACCTAGCATGGACGCCGCACAGCCTTGAACCCGCCGCGGCGCGTAATTTCGTGACGACCCCACCCCCTGACCCGAACCCCGAGCAGGCAGACCATTCGGCGGCGGCTGTCCCAACGGCGCGCGCGCAGGCGAAGCCACGCCTGGGGCGGTATGAGATCGCCGGCCTGCTCGCCACGGGAGGCATGGCTGAGATTTGGCTTGGCCGGCTGGTAGGCCCCATGGGCTTTGAGCACCCCGTGGTGCTGAAGCGCATCTTGCCGCACCTGGCCCGCGTGCCTGAGTTCGTCTCGATGTTCGTCGACGAGGCTCGCATTACCGCCGGGATCAAGCACCCAAACGTCGCGCTGGTGTTCGAGCTCGTACACGACGCAGGCGAGCTGTTCTTGGTCATGGAGTACCTGGCTGGAGAGAGCCTCGCCGGGCTCAATCGACGACTCAGCAAGCAAGGCCGCACGCTGGACCCCGCCCTCGCCGCCTACGTGATCGCAGAGGCCTGCACGGGGCTGCACGCAGCGCACGAGCTCAGCGACGAACAGGGCTTTCCACGCGACCTCGTACACCGCGACATTTCTCCGCAGAATATCTTTATTACGTACTCTGGGCAGGTAAAGCTGCTGGATTTCGGCATCGCCAAGGCCGCGAACCGCTCTACCGAGACCGAAGCCGGCCAGGTGAAGGGCAAGTTCGCCTACATGTCGCCGGAGCAATGCCAGGGCCAGCCGCTGGACCGGCGCTCAGACCTTTTCTCCATGGGCATCGTGCTGTGGGAGACCAGCCTGGGCACGCGTTTGTTTCACCGCGGCACCGAGCTATTGACGTTTCAAGCCATCTGCGAAGCCCCGGTCTTGCGCCCGAGCGCGGCGTGCGCGGGTTACCCACCCCAGCTCGAGCAGGTGTGCATGCGCGCCCTAGAGCGGGTGCGCGGTCGGCGCTACGCGACGGCGCTCGAGCTGCGCGCGGCGTTGCTCCCCGTGGCGCGCGAGCTCGGCCTAGGCGACGACGGCGAGACCCGCCTTGGACAGCTGATGCGAGCGCTGTTCGCAGAGCGGGTGGAGGCCAAACAGGAGATGCTGCTGCAGTTTCAGGCTGGGGGGCTGCCGAGCAGTGTGCCCGCGGCTGAGGTCGATCAAGCGGTGGAGCTGCCGAGCCTCGACCTGGCCGCCATGGTGCCCGAGGACGCTGCGCCCGAGGACGCTGCTCCGCTGGAAGATACAGCGCTCCACGAGGAGTCGGCTGCGCCCGCGGGCAGCAGGCCAAGCAACATGGCCCGCGCAGCGCTGGCTGTGGCGCTCGCGGGCTTCGTCGGCGTAGCAGCCTGGGGTCTACACAGCGCGACAAGCAGCGCCCCATCGGCAGCGAGTAACCTCGCGGCATCGGGTAACCATGCGGCAGCGAGCGGAGCCGCTGCGACCATCCATCCCGGCACCAGCCCGGCCAGTCCAGGCGCTCTGGCCGCGGGCTCGACGCCGGCCCCTGCGCCCGACGCCGCGTCAGTATCGATCCGTGTAGAGACGTCGCCACCCGGCGCGCACATCCTGCTGGGCACGACGAACCAGGGCAAGACGCCCAGCACCTTCAGCACGCCGCGCTCCGATCAAGCGCAGGCGCTCAAGCTGAGCCTGCCCGGGTATCAACCCCACGAAGAGGCGCTCACGGCAAACGTGAGCCAGCGCTTGTCCATCACGCTCAGGCCTCTGGCGCCCCGCAGAGCGCCAGAGGCCAAGCCGATCCCAAGGTTTCGCTGACCGGTTCGCTGTCTCTCAGGCGTGACGCCGCTGCTCAATTTTCCGCGCGGTTAATTACAGAACAGGAGCAGCGAGAGCGCGCTGGGGTTCGGGTTGAACACGCCACAAACGGAGTCCTCGTCGCAGTAGCCGCTCGAGCACTCCTTGTGCGTCTGGCACGTAGTCCCATCGGGCTTGACCGGGATGCACACACGATTGATATCGCAATAGCCCTGTTCGTCACAGGCCCGCGTGGACGACGAGCAGTCCGAGCCTGGCGGCAAGCGCGCTTGGCAGGTGCCGGAACAGAAGTGATCTTCGCTGGCGCAGCTCATGTAGTCCGCGCACGGCTCGCCCAAGGCGCTGAGCGCGACGCACACCCCGCCCTCGCAGTTTACCCCCTGCTCGTGGTCGCAGATGTTGATCTCCGTCGCGCCCTCCGGGACGTCGCCCAAGTACGTGACGTCGCCGTCCACGGTCGCCGCGCAGCTCTGGCCTGCCGCTACTGGGACGCGCAGCTGACAGAAGTCCTCATCGGTGTCGAAGTCGTGATAGCAGGCGACGCCGCCCTTGGCGCTCGGGGCGCAATCACCGCTAGAATCGCAGGCCTCACCGGGCCTCTTGGTCCCTTCCTGTCCACCCCCACCACCAGTTCCCTGGGGATATGCAACATCGCAGCTCGCGGGCCGCGGGTACTTGGCGAGGTTGCCGAAATTGGCGCACCAATCCGCTTGCTGAGCATACGCCTCATACTGGGAGATGCAGGCCTCCGCCGCCCCTGGGTTCCGGGAGGCGCTAGCGCTGAACAGCAGCTTGCAGCCCTGCTGCTCGCCGCTGAACATCGGATCGGTGCAGCAAGGGGCAAACAGCGCGCAGTAGCGCTCACCCAAGTCTCCTGAAGCGCTGCCGCTCCCACCGCCGCTCGAGCACGCCAGCAACAACCCACCGACCAGCCCCAACCAAATCGCAACCCGTGCCCGCATGCTGTCCTGGTACGCTGCGCCACGGCGTTGCGTTCCTTGGGCCGCTGGCCGCGGGCTCTCCGGGCTTGCTTCGGCGGTCCACTGCCAGGAGGGAGCAGCTGTCACAGCGCCAGCCCACGGCCCGCGCATTGCATGGCGCCAAGTGCGCCGCGCCGGCGCCGAGCGGATGCAGCGCCAGCCGAGGAAAGCCGACAAGGCGCCGATGTAGGTGATTTGGCTCTAACGGCCTACTGCAAGCCGAGTTTCAATGGTAAGTTTCAACCCGGCGATTCCAAGGTCGCCCTACTTGAGCGCTCCGCCTGCTTCTCTCCCCGCCCGGCGTGCGACCTCACAAACCATCATAACCGTCGGGTTTTGACCCCACTGAGTTCTTTGGTGCCTAGCCCTAGCTCCGTCCCCAGCATCTTGGTCACGTCTGACGTCTGTCAGGACGTGGTGCACCAGTATGCCTCGGGTGAGCTAATTCAAGACAAGTATCGGCTGACTAAGCCGCTGGGGCGCGGCGGAATGGGCGCGGTCTGGCAGGCGCGGAACCTCGCGTTGGACTCCGACGTGGCCATCAAGATCATCCTGAACGACGGACGTCAGGCTCAGCTCGCCGATCGGTTAGTCCGCGAAGCCCGGGCGAGCGCGCGCTTGAATCATCCAGGGATCGTGCGCGTCTTCGACGTCGGCCAGACACCGCACGGTGACGCGTACCTGGTGATGGAACTGCTGCGGGGCACGAGCCTCGCCGATCGACTAGTCAGCGATGGGCGCCTCGCGGCTGTGCGCGCGGTGCAGCTGTTTCTGCCACTGGCCGAGGCGCTGGAGAGCGCCCACGCCAGCGGCATCATTCACCGCGATCTAAAGCCTGATAATATTTTCCTCGCAGAAACATCAGGTCACTTGCGCCCCAAAGTGCTGGACTTTGGGGTGGCTATGGATCTCAACCTGGACGCCCACCGCATCACCCAAGCCGGGACGCTGCTGGGCAGCCCCGCATATATGTCACCGGAGCAGGCCCGCGGCGACGTGACCCTCGACCACCGCACCGACATTTGGTCGTTCTGCGTGTCGCTGTACGAGACGCTGACGGCAGAGACGCCCTTCGGCGATGATGGCAACTACTACGTGCTGCTCGACCGCATCGTGAAGGCGCCACCCACGCCCACCACCGATCACGGGGCCGGTGACCAGGTGCTGTGGCAGATCCTCGCGCGCGGCTTGCAAAAGCACGCCGACGCACGCTGGCCAAGCATGCACAGCTTAGGCGTCGCCCTCGCGATGTGGCTTGAGAGTCACGACGTGGCTGAAGACATCCTAGGGCAGGGCCTCCAGTCGACCTGGCTCGCCCCGGACTCCGACGGTCGTGGGGGCTCACTCACCGATCTCCCACCTGCTTCCGCAAGGATATCAGGCGCGCTGCGTCGCACGGCCGATCGCCCAAGCGGAGGTCCATCTGCCGTTGCTGGGCTGACTAGCGGTCAGCTACCCGGCGAGGGTGTCTTTAGCGCGGCGCACACGACGTTGGCCTCGACCCTGCGCCCACCAACCTCGACTCCCGCTGGCCGCAGACGCTGGCTGTTCGCTGGCGTGCTGCTCGCTGCCATGTTCGGCGTGGTGGTATTGGGTTTTGGGGTGTCAATCAGCGGCCCACGAGCTTCACCCAATGCGGGCGCGCCCGGCGCGCTGCCAGCGTCGGAGCAGGAGTCAGAGGTTGAGCACGACCCGGCAGGACCGGACCCCGCGCCATCAGCTGCCGGCGCCCCCTCAGGCGTTACCCCAAGGCAAGACACTACGGCTCAGCCATCGAAGCAACTCAGCGCCGGTAGCAGAGCTGCAGCCGCGCCGCGAGCTAGATCTTCGCAGGATCCGTCCCGCGCTCAAGGCCTGCCTGCCGCGCCTAGCACCAAGCCTCCCCAACCCGCCAACCCAAAGCCACCCAACCCAAAGCCAGTCAAGCCGAAGCCGTCCAAGCCGAAGCTCGGCGACGATCTGGGCTTCTAGGTCCAGGATCGAACGACCCGCATGCGATCACTCCAAGCCTTGGTGCTGGCGCTGGGCCTCCTGCCCAGCGTCGCCGCTGCCCAGACGTCGCAAGACGAGCGGCGCAACGCGGCCCGCGATTTGGGCCAGAAGGGCAACCTCGCCTTCGAGCGAGGTGACTACAGCACAGCCCTCGACCTCTACCGTCGCGCTTCGACTTTGTATCCAGTGCCTACGCTTTCCGTGCGGCTAGGTCGCTCGCTAGTCAAGCTGGGCCGCTTGGTCGAGGCTGAAGAAGCCTATATTCAGACGCTGCGCTACCAGCTGACAGACGACGCCCCAGACGCATTCAAACAGGCAGTCGTGGTCGCCAAGTCTGACCTCGCGGAGCTCGCGCCGCGGGTGCCGCGGCTCAAAGTTGAGGTGGTGGGCGGCGGGCAACCGAGCGTGATGGTTGACGGTAAGTTGCTCGAGCCCGCGCTGGTTGGGGTTTCGCGCAAGGTTGATCCCGGCACCTACATGATCCGCGCAGAAGCACCGGGAAGTATCCCCACAGAAGCAAGAGTACACATCAGGGAGCGCGCTCGTGAACAACTGCGCTTAGTCTTGAAGGCCGATCCAAACGCCAAACCCGCACCCACCACGCCAGAGCCGGGTGCCCCCAGCGAGCCCCAGGACACGAAGCAGGCCGCCACCGGATCGATGCTGCCCTACGTCGCCATGGGGATCGGGGGGTTGGGGTTGGGGCTCGGGGTCGTCACTGGGCTGATGGCTAGCGGTCGTCGTTCAGACGCCGAGGGCGGGTGCCCTGACTCGCGCTGCGCGCGGGGCTCCGACGCTGAAGCAGACATGAACGCCTTCCGCGATCTACGCACGCTGTCGAGCATCGGCTACGTCGTGGGGGCGGTCGGCGTCGCGGCGGGCGGCGTGCTGTGGCTGACCCTCGCCGACTCGGGTGACGGGCAGCCGCAGGACGCGCGACGAACGCCGCGGCTGGGCGCATACTTCACGGCCGCGAGCGCCGGCCTCAGGGGCGATTTTTGATGCCGTATGGATTTGGTTCACGCGCGCTGCTCGCCACGTTCTTTGCGCTCGCCGCAGCTGTCAGCCTGCCAGGTTGCCCCCAGCTGCAGAGCGATGATTTTCAAGTCGTTGACCCAGCTGCCGACGCCAGCGCTGGCAACGGCGGCGTTGGGGGTGATGCTAGCGGAGGCAACGGAGGCAGCGGTGGGGCCGCCGGCGCCGGTGGGCAGTCCGACGCGGGAGCTGACGCGAACGACGCCGGTGACGCCGCGGTGTGCAGCGGATGCGGCGCCGTTGACTGCTGCGATGGCACGTGCACTGACCGGAGCAACTCCGTGCGGCACTGCGGGAGCTGCGGCACCGGCTGCCCTGGCACGACCTGTCTCGGCGGCACCTGCACCAGCACCTGCGCGCAGGGCTTCCTCGACTGCGATCTGAACATCGTGACCGGCTGCGAGGTAAACGCCGCGATCGATCCGATGCATTGCGGAAATTGCGAAGTCGCGTGCCCGGTGGGGGCGACGTGTGTGGCAGGAGTCTGCAAGTGCGCCGAAGGCACGCTGGATTGCGACGGCCTGCCCAGCACCGGTTGTGAAGTGGCACGCGACAGCGACCCCCTCAACTGCGGCGGCTGCGGCACGGCCTGCGGCCCGAATCAGCTGTGTGAAGGCGGCCAGTGCAGCTGCGCGCCGGCCTTTGATGACTGCGATGGATCACCGGAGAACGGTTGTGAAGCTTCGCTCGGAGCGCCCAGTAGCTGCGGCAGTTGCAGCAACGACTGCGGCGAGCACAGCACCTGCAGCGCGGGGACCTGCGGCTGCCAGCCAGACTTCCAAGACTGTGATAGCACCAAAGGCTGCGAAGCCACCACGAGCGATCCGTTTCGCTGCGGAAATTGCACAACAAAGTGCAGCGGCGGCGATGTGTGCGATGGAAACGCCTGCGCTTCGGGTTGCGCCGGCAACCTCACGCTGTGTGGCCAGTCTTGCGTGGACACCAGCACCAGCGCGGCGCACTGCGGTGGCTGTGCACAGGCGGTGGGAGCACATCAATCGTGCGTCGGCGGCAGCCCAACCTGCGATCCCGGCTTCAGCGACTGCAATGGTCAGCCTGGTGACGGCTGCGAAGTCAACACCACCAACGACCCGACGCGCTGTGGTGACTGCGTCACGGCCTGCAAGCCAGGCGCGTTGTGCGCGGCTTCGGTCTGTCAGTGCGCTCCCTCCACCCCCAAAGATTGTGGCGCCGCGTGTCGCACCTGCTGTGGAGCGAGCGACTGCAGTGACGCAGACCTGTGCACGACCGACAGCTGCTCAGGCAGTGGGAGCTGCGAGTTCTCTGCTGGCTGCAGCGGCGGTACGCTGTGCTGCGCGGGCGCCGGCTGCGCTACCTGCTGCAATAGCGGCGACTGCGCTAGCGGAAAGCTGTGCAGCGGTGGCCAATGCGTGGCTGGGTGCATCGCCCCGCAGAGCTTGTGCGGCGGCGCTTGCGTCAACACCCAGAGCGACCCGCTCAACTGTGGCGGGTGCAGTTTATCGTGTGGCAATGGTCGGACGTGCAGCGCTGGCCAGTGTAGCCCTAAGTGGGTGACGCTGGCGGCAGCCCCCAGCGGCTTCGTCGCACGCACCAACCCTGCGGTAACGGTAATCAACGACGTTCAAGTGTTCATCTGGGGAGGCAGCAGCGCAGCCGGCCAGGCGTTGGCCGACGGCGCGGTGTACGACGTAGCCAACGACAGCTGGCAGAGCGTCGGTGGCGGCCCCAACACCCCCGCTGCGCGTGAAGGCGCTGTAGCCGTGTGGACCGGCTCCCGAGTCATCGTGTGGGGTGGCTATGACGGGGGAACCTCGACGCTCTACGGAAACGGCGCAACATATGACCCGGTAGTCGGCGCCTGGTCGGCCATCGCAGATCCGGGCGGCACGCTAAGTTCGCGCCGCGACGCATACGCCGTGTGGACCGGCACGCGCATGCTGATTTGGGGCGGCATCGATTCAAAAAAGAAGGCGCGCGCGGGCATGGCTAGCTATGAACCTGGTTCAAATACCTGGGCCCCCGTTAGCGCCGCCAACGCACCACCTGCTAGGCTCGACTGGACGTGGGGCTGGGACGGCTCACGCCTGTACCTAGGCGGCGGTAACAGCAAGCAGCTGTATCGCTACACGCCAGATCTCTGGACACAATTGGCGGACGCCGAAGAGAAGCGCGGGGGCGCCTTCGGTGGCTGGAGCGGGAGCGAGTTCATTTTTTGGAGCGGGCTCGACAAGGACGAGATCCAAGACGACGGTGAGCGCTATCACCCCACCAGCGGCTGGGGGAGTATGGCCGAGAGCGGCGCGCCCAGCGCGCGTTGGGCACCCCACCGCGAGACCGGCTGGTCCGCACGGATACGCAATGGCGAGCTACTGTTCCTCGGCGGACGCTCGTCGGTTGGCAACAGCTTCCTGACCAACGGCGCGATCTACCGCGCGACCACCAACAGCTGGACCAGCGTGAGCAGCTGGCCATCAGGCCACGCTCACAGCTTCGGCGCCGCGGCCTTCGCCGGCGGTCAGTTCGTGCTGTGGGGTGGCGGCAGCCAGGCCAACGGCGGCAGCCCCATCGCCAGCGGCGAGCGCCTCTTGCCGTAGTCCGGGCCCGCGCCGTGGCACATCACCCGGGTCCAGCGCACATCTCGCCGCATTTTTCGGGGGTGGAGGGCCTAGCCTCAACTCGCGCCTTGAGCAGCAGGCGATCTGCGGCTAGGTTCCCGGCCCTCGCACGAGTGGCGGAATTGGCAGACGCGCCGGATTTAGGTTCCGGTGCCGCAAGGCGTGGGGGTTCAAGTCCCTCCTCGTGCACAACGTTAGAAAATGTGGCGGCGATATCGCTGACCTGAGGCGCTGCGAAGACCGGGACTTGGCCTAACCGGAGATTCCTTGGAGTGGCAGCACAGTCTCCGAGTGACGCTGCGAAGCGCTGAAGAGCCGGGAGCAAGTCCCTCCTCGTGCACAACGTTAGAAAATGTGGCGGCGATATCGCTGACCTGAGGCGCTGCGAAGACCGGGACTTGGCCTAACCGGAGATTCCTTGGAGTGGCAGCACAGTCTCCGAGTGACGCTGCGAAGCGCTGAAGAGCCGGGAGCAAGTCCCTCCTCGTGCACAACGTTAGAAAATGTGGCGGCGATATCGCTGACCTGAGGCGCTGCGAAGACCGGGACTTGGCCTAACCGGAGATTCCTTGGAGTGGCAGCACAGTCTCCGAGTGACGCTGCGAAGCGCTGAAGAGCCGGGAGCAAGTCCCTCGCCTGTTCGGCCGCTCAGCGTCGCTCGGTGAGTCAACGCTTGTGGGGTGAGTGGCAGCTTACGGCTGGTCTAGGCGATTTACGGGGGTCACGAGGCGCTGCGTGCTCGCGGTGGGCGGTGGGGGACTTGAGCCTGTTGCAGACAGTGCCGGCAGCCGTCCAGCGACTCGAGACGCTGAGCGCGATGAAGTGACCGTCCAAGTCCTGAGACGTACTGGCGACCGGAGGTGATGGGAGGGCAGCGCCGTTGGGTGGGGGCTGTTGCCGTGGGGTTTGGTTGGGGAGCGTAGCGCGGAGGCACTTGGCGCTGCGTGCTCGCGGTGGGCGGTGGGGGACTTGAGCCTGTTGCAGACAGTGC
>CAZKDY010000014.1:0-9350 GCA_964551615.1 uncultured Polyangiaceae bacterium | reverse complement strand
ACTCGAGACGCTGAGCGCGATGAAGTGACCGTCCAAGTCCTGAGACGTACTGGCGCGCGGGGGTAGGAACGGGGCGGCGGGAGGCTGTGGACATCGCGATCTTCCGGCGAGGCCGCCCAGGCGGTATCTCACCCGGTCACCTTCAGCATCTTTGTTTCCGCGTAGCTATAATGCCGCCGGCGCTCGACCTCGGGACGCGGGAGTCGACGTTGCGCTGATCTTGAGCAACCTAGAGCTCAGCGTGGCGGAGCGCTTTCAACGCAACGTAGAGGCGATCCGGCTGCTCGAGCGGACGCGGCACGCCAACTTCACGCCAGCGCAGCTTGAGCTGCTCGACCAGCTGGAGCGCGAACGGACACGAGCCGATTGGGGCGAGTGGCTCGCGGAACTCGACGCGCTGTGAGAGAAGCCGAAGCTGAGAGGCTGCTCCGATTGCTGCTCGATGCCGGGCTACCGTTCACTCTGGTAGGTGGGCTCGCCGCGATCTCTCATGGTGCATCAACGTTCACTCGCGACGTGGATGTCGCGATGCCCCTAGATGACGTGACCCTGCCGCGGCTCGTCCGCGCGCTAGCCCCGGTTCACCCCGGCATGCGACGCGGCTCGACCTCGGCGTGGTTGACGACCCCTTGAAGCTCAAAGGTTTTCGCTTACTGCTCTTCGAGACCGATCTGGGACGCCTCGACGTGCTCGGAGAGTTGCCACCTCTGGAGGATGTTCGAACACTCCCCAGCGTGGAACGCAAGTTTGGCGATGGTCTGCTGTTTCAAGTCCTGTCCCTCGACGCCTTGATCGAGGTCAAAGCTCACGTAGGTCGACCGAAGGATCGGGCGATGGAAGCTGAGTTGCGCGCTATTCGAAACGTTCTAGCGCGCGGCTCCAAGTCTTGAGCGCGGCTCGGCTGACAACCCAGCCACGCGAACTCAGCCGAACACGACGTGCTTGCGCTGCCGCGCCAGCTCGTCGAGCGCAGCCTGGAGCCGCTGGGTGAGCAGCGCCAAAGCCTCCGCGCACTGCGCGCTGTCGCTCGGATCGTCGAAGCCCATTTCCCATAGGCGAATTGGGGGCAGCACCTGGATGCGCACCTTGGTGGGCAGCGGGAGCGCCATAAAATAAGGCCCGAGCGAGAGCCCGAAGGGAAAGCTCAGCGCCAGCGGAAACACGTTGAGCCCCAGCAACTTCTTCAGCGAGAGGGCCCTGGCCAAACGTTCGCCTCGGGCGATCACGAACAAGCCCTCGTGGGTGCCCACGTGGACAAACGGCACCAGCGGGACGCGCTCGCTGATCGAGAGCCGCAGAAAGCCCGTGTGCCCGAAGAAATCGACCCGGTGGCGCTCGGTGAACGGCTTGTGCGAGTCGCGGTCTCCGCCAGGAAACGTCATCAGCTGACCGCCAGCCCTCAACACCCGCGCCGCCGTCTCAGCGTCCGCGTTCACCACCCCCACGTCGAGCAGCAAGTCGCGCAGCCACGGGACGTCGAAGAAGGCGCGGTGCGCCATGTAGTACAGCGGGTGCGCGGGGCCATAGCGCCGCAGGATGGCCACGCTGAGCAGCGGCCCCTCCAGCGTGTAGGTGCTGCCACAGTGGTTTCCGAACAAAATGGCCGGCCCGTCCGAGGGCACATGGTCGAGCCCCTGGGTCTGACAACGGAAGTACCGATCGTAGAGCAGCCCCACCCGGCTCACGGCCCTGGCGATGCGCTCCGGGTTTCGCCGCTCAATGTCCGTTGAGTCCACGAGCCACCAATACCACGGCGGGCTGTCGGCGACAGCTGGCTACTTCTTCGCGGCGTAGCCCTTGGGGCTGTTCCAGCGGCGCTTCACGTGCACTTTGAGCACGTCCTTGAACAGGCCAATGTGGGCGCAGTGGTCCATCTTGTCGTTGCCGCGGTAGCCGCGCACATGGAAGTTGCCACGGTCGTACTTGGCGATCAGCTCTAGACCCATAGGGTCATTGCCGCGCGGACGTACAGAGCGAGGCTTGCCGCCCATTTCGTGGATCAGGTAGTTCGCCGTCTCGGTCGTGGACGCATATCCTGGCGGAATAATTGACGAGTGCGACACGAACATCAGGTTCTGGCGCTTGACCGCGGTGCGCGCGTAAGCCAAAAACGGCGCTAGCTGCGCGCTCTTCATCGGCTCTGTGGTGGCGGCGTGGAGGCCGTCTAGCAGCACCACGACGTCGACCTTCTTGGCCATCTCGGGGTCGCGCAAGATCGACTCCACCGCGCCATACCCGGCGCTCCAAGCCGACAGCCCAAGCTTGCGCACGTAGGCCTTCTTCTTGCCGGTGCGCTCCGCAACTCGTTTCTCTACGGATGCGACCAGCGCGCGGAACGCCGCGGGCGAGCGGAAGGTCGCCTCGTAAGGGCCTGACCCGATACCCAAGTCGATGCCGACTAGCACGGTGCCGTTCATGACCTTGACCCACTCTTTCCGCACGGGTTCATGGCCGTGGAAGTGGAACATCACGTCAAAGCCGCCGCCGCGGGTCACGCCGCCGCGCTCAGGCATGATCATCTGACCGATGCTCGGCGCGCGATCCCAGTGAGTGTAGGTGCCCCAGCCCGGGTCCGGCGTGTTGCAGGGGTTGACGCCGCGCTCTTTGGCGCTCTTCTGAGTCTGGGTCGAGGCGTCCGGCTTGGCGTTGAACCAGGCGACCTGATCAGCCTTGGCGGACTCCGCCTTCTCTGACTCTTTATCTGCGTCTTTGGACTTGGCGTTCTTACCCGAGCCCTTTTCGCCGCCGTCGCCCTTGGGTTTCCAGCCTTTGGGCGGGATCTCCAGGCGCTGCCCAACTTGCAGCGCCTTGCCCTTGGTCAGGTCGTTCTTGGCGCGCAGCGCGGTGACGGTCACGCCATAACGGCGCGCGATGGACCACAGCGAGTGGCCCTTCTCCACCACGTGGACTTTGGGCGCGGCCAAGCTGCTGCCGCTCATCAGCAGCGCCATCAAAATCAGCGTGATCCAGGTTCGAATGCGCATACTCGTTGCCACCCCGCTGTGCCAGACATGAAGGGCAAGGGCCAACCTTGAAGCGAAGCCCGGCTATTTTCAACCCTGGTCTTAAACGAGCAGCTCGCCCCAGAATTCAGATCTCCCGAAAAAAAACCTACAAATCCAGGAGCTTCCAGGTCCGGGGGTGGAGGGACAAGCGCCGAAAGAGCTGGTGCACGGAGCGCTCAAAGGCGTCGGCTGCGTCTGCAACAAACTGCAGGTCGCGTGGTTAACAGCGTGAAATACGGGAGACGTTGCTGGTCGCGGCGTAGCCTACGGGCCCGATGTGCCTGTCCAGCCCTTCAGGATTCCGTGATCTTGCTGGGTCGTCGAGCGGTAGATCGAGACGTGGGTGTGGCTGTCGTGGCCGCTGCCCTGGTAGGGCACGCCGTCGTAGCTCCAGCCTGATGAGTCCGACCAGTAGCGCACGTACGAACCGTCGTAGGAGCCGATCACCTCGGCGATGCCCTGGATCGCATCCGTACGGATTTGTTCGATCAGCCACTTCAGCCACTCGCGTGACGCCGGCCAGTCCATCCCGATGTCGATGGCCGCGGCGTCCCACACGCACACTGGGGTGTTCGCCGCGCCCTGCAAGGACGCGTCGGACGCCGGCAGGTTCGCGGCGGCGACGTGGTAGCCGAAGGTGTGGTTCTGATCGCCGCAAATACCCAGGAAGGTCCCGCCGATCACGTCCAGGCGGTCGTGTTCAATGTTCAACCCCACCGGCGCTGTGCACGGGCCTTCGCAAACGACGGGGTGGCCGCACTGCCCACCAATACACAGCAGGTCGCCGCAGCACTCTTCTCCGTTCGCGGTGGCGCAGGGCGCCCCGGACATGCCGCAGCACACCTGCCCGAGGGTGGTGTTTCCGCAGGCCAGTCCCTCACAGCACTCCGAACTGTCGGCGCAAGCAGCGGTCTCTTCCAGGCACATGGGCACGCCCGAGTCGCCCCCAACACCCCCTGATCCCGAGCCTGCGGTGCTCCCGGCCGCGCCGCCCACTCCAGCGGCGCCAGCCACGCCGCCCACGCTGCCTGCGCCGCCCACACCCCCCATGCTGCCCGCGCCGGCCATGCCCCTGGTCGCGCCGCTGCCACCTGCGTTGTGCCCCGCAGTATCCGATCCGGCGTCCGCCGACCCAGACCCTCCGGAATCGACGCCGGAGCAGCCGCTCAGCCCAACGACCACCCCGAAGGTCACCCAGCGGCCGAGGCCTAAGACATTCTGCATGGGAATTGTCGATCGCGCCGCGGGCTTCGTCGCATCAGCAAACGACTCAGCGCTCGTCTGTATATTCGTCATGTTCAGGCTCTCCTAGCTGGCTGGGCCGCCGCCCACTTGGCTAGCGAGTTGCGTTCAATCTTGGCGTTGTGCCGCGGGTCGACGGGCAAGCCGGCCGAGAACAGCAGATCTTTTACCGCGCGGGTAGACAGGTGCGTCGCGGCCATGGCGAGCAGCTCGTCGTGCAATTTGTCGCGCTCCGAAGCGGAGAGCGTCCGCGTCGGCTCGACACAGATCACCGGGTGAGCGCGCTTCGCGGCGCCGCTGGCGACTAGACCGCTACGGTAGACCAACGGGTGCGCGTCGAAGATGGGCTCGATGTGCAGCGGAAACAGCGGCCCTGCGCTGGTTTGAACGCGCTGACCGAGGCGGCCCGCGACCCACAGCCGCCCTTCCTCGTCCATGTGGCCCGCGTCGCCGAGGCGGTGCCACACTCCACCTGCCGCGTCCACGATCTTGTTCTTGCGGGTGCTGAGCTCATCTTGATAGTAGTGCGGGCTGATGTTCGGCCCTTGGACGATCAGCTCTCCTACTTCGCCGCGCGGCAGCTCTTCGAGGTCCTCTAGCGAATCAAGCGGCTCATCGCTGAGCTTTACTACCCGCGCGGTAATGCCGGGGAACGGCCGACCGACGCAGATGCCTAGCCCCTCGTCCGTGCCCTGGGCGGTGGACGCCAGCACCTCTGCGGCGCCGATCTCGGTGGAGGGTAAGGCCTCCGTGGCGCCGTAGTTGGACCAAACCTCAGCGCCCTCACCCATCACTGGGAGCAGGCTGCGCATCAGCGGCGCGAACAGCGGCGCCCCACCGCCGATCACCCGCATCAAGGTCGGCATGGTCAGGCGCTTGGCTGTGGCGTGGTTCGCCACCCGCTCAAGCAGCGCAGGCGACGCGAAGAACGAACGCACGCCACAGTCGTTGATGACCTCGATGATCGCCTGAGGATCGACGTCTGCCGGGCCTTGGCGCACGAAGTCGATGGGCGGGACCACCACGGTGCCGCCTGCGCTGAGCGCGATGAACAAAAAGGCTGGGAACGCAGCCAAATCGACCGGCAGTTTATCGTCCGCGTGGAAGCGCCAGCTGTAGTGCGCGGTCCGGTACACGTTGCAGAAGTTGCGATGTAGATACACGGCGGGCTTGGCGGGGCCGGTGCTGCCCGTGGTGTACAGGATGGTGGCGGGGTCGTCCGGCGTGACGTCCGGGCTGCTCGGCTCTTTGGGCGCCGTGCGGCGCAGCGAGGCGATGGTGCGCGCGCCCGGGAACACGCCGTTCAGGACGATCAGCTTGCGCAGCAGACGAGAGCCCCAGCCGAACGCCAGGCGGCCGACGTGGACGATGGGCAAGCCAACGAACGCCTCCGGCTCGACTCTGCCCAAGCGCTCGGCGACGTTGCGATAGCCAACAGACGGATCAATCCAGATCAGCATGGCCCCTACGCGCGTCAAAGCGGCGCCCATCACGCAAGCCTGGTATGACGGCGGCGCCATAAAGACCGTGCGGGTCCCTTCGTGGATCCCCATCTCGCGCAGGCCGACCGCCACCGCCTCCACGTCCGCGCTCAACTCGGCGTAGGTGAAGCGCTTGTAGGCGCGGCGCCCGTGCTGCTTGCCGTTTGGTTCGATGACCGCGACGCGGTTCGGGAACTGCCGTGCGGTCTCACGGATCTCGGTAGCCAGATCGAATATGTCCTTGGGGAACAGGCTCATGTTGGGGCTCCTTCGGTGGCGCTCGTGCCAGGTGTGGGCTGCGACTCGACGAAGCGCTGGATTAAACCCGCCACCTCAGCCGGTCGCTCCAGCATCAGCAGGTGCCCGCAGCGGTTTAGGCGCTCGTGCCTCGTGGGACGCAGCGATTGATTTAGCTCTTCGCCGGCTCGCGCCGACAGGATCCGGTTCTCAGCGCCCCAGATCGTCATGCGCTCTGGGAAGCCGGCAGGCGGCACGAAGCGGTCAAGCGCTGCGTAGGAGTCGATGTCGGCGAGCACCTCGAGCATCGACCGCAGCTGACCCTGGCTGCTGTGGCAGGCTCGCAGCGATGAGTTGTTGTGGACCGCGAGGTCTCTGCCGAGGGATCCGAGCTGAAAGGCCAGCGTCGTGCGCGCCGTCCAGGCTGGTAGCGTCAGCGCGCCCAGGCGCTTGTACACACCCCCGATGACCTTCGGCGAGGCCTGGCGGAGCTTCAACGCCGCGCCGAGCCAGCCTGCGGAGAACGTCGCCTCGGTCAGCGGGTTGATCAGCACAAGCGACGACACGCGCTCAGGGTGGAGCCGGGCAAAGCTCAGCGCGATGGCGCTGCCCATGCAGTTGCCGACCAGCGTCGCCCGCTCAAGCTCCAGTTCCGTGTACAGCGCCCCCACGAGCTCGACGTAGTTCGTCATCGTGTAGCCGGTCCCCGGCTTGGACGACGCGCCGTAGCCCAGCAGATCGACCGCGACGACGGTGTGCCGCGGCGCGAGGCGAGCCATCACCTCAAGCCAAATCGCGTGGGAGGTGCCACCGTTGTGAAAGAAGAGGATCGGCGAACCGCTCCCCTGGCGCTCGTAGGCGATGGTCCAGTCGCCGAGTGGAAAGCTCAACATCTGCGGTTCCTTGGTGAATGCGCGCTCGCGGTCTGGCCTGCTTGTGCCGAAGACCTCAGTGGATCCCGCGCAGCAGAGACCCTGAGTGCGTCCACTATCGCCGCCCAGCGTCGAGAGCGCCTGTCTAGTCCGGACACCTCGTGGTCATTTCCGGCCAAACAGAGTACCTGGCTCGGGCCGGGGCGCCGCGGCGCCCTCAGGAGCTGGCTACGCACGCCTGCATCGCGCTGGCGCCAGAGGGTGGCGCGCTGCGCTGGAAGAGCTGACGGCCATCGGTGGGCCGCTGCTTCGGCGGCTCAGCCGCGCGCGCTGACTCGGCGCTGCTCTGAGTTGGCGCTGCGGTGGTGCGCTTCTGTTCAGGCTGCGAAGTGCCTGCTCACCAGTGCGCAAGCGCTCTGATTCATGACCGTCCGGTACAAAATAGTACCGGAAAATGGCAAAATAGACCGCGCGGGAAGGGAGCGCTGTGCTACTCAACACCCGTCGCGTGAAGGGTATTGCCAAAGCGATGGCACGATGAAAACAGCGGTCCTTTCGTGCACGTTATTGGTTGGTCTGGCGGGGGCGGGTTGTGGCGGCGACACAGCTGAATGAGGCCCAATCGCGCCTGCTCTTCGACGAAGCCTGGGTACCGAGCGTGCTCCGCAGCTCTGACGTAGGTGGACTTAGCGATGTGGTGGGCCAGTGGAAAACCAAGAACCAAGGCAACTTCTTCGAGCCAGCTCAGAACTACACGGCCGACAGCACCTTCCAACAGTGCGGCATTCCGTTCCGCATGGTCAAGCACATTGAGGTGCCGGCGAATAAGAGGTGGTGGGAGATGGCCGACGGGACCGCCCCTGCTTGCGGTATCGTCGCCGAAGGACGGCTTCAATCCATGCGCGACGCCAGCGTGGGTGCAGGCAGGGCTGCGACGTGATCTGCCGATCGTCATGTACGTGCGCAGGCTGATGAACGAGAAGTGCGGCAACTACGACACGGTGCTGGAGCAGGCCTACAACGGGACTTGCGGCGGCGCGAACTGGGCCGCGATTGACTCGTTTCACGTGCTGGATCTGCACCCCTACGTCATCTCCCACGAGCTGGGTCACGTGCTGGGATTGGACGATATTGCGTCTAGCGCCGTTGCCTGCTCGGGCGCCAAGATGCACCTGATGGGCCAGGACAGCTCCCGCCAATCTGGTGAGATTAAAGGAGGTCCTTCAAACGCGTCCTGCCAACGCGCCCGCAGCGTCGCGGCCAGCTACGCCAAGCGCTACTTCGATACCGCGTGGACTGACTTTTCTGGGGGTAGCTACCGATGCGCAGCACGCTGGCCCTGCTATTTTTAACCAGCGCTTGCGGCGGGTTGGTCAGCGGCGGTCCAGGCGAAGCGGGCGGGCGAGGCGGTGAGGGCGCCGGTGGCAGCTCCGCGGGGAATTCGTTTGGCGGCAGCTCGGCCAGTGGCGCAGCAGGCGGTGGGTTCGGCGGCAGCGCAGCCGGCGGGAATGGACAGGGCGGCAGCGCCGCCGGCGGGTTCGGCGGCACTGCAGCGGGCGGCGCTGCAGCGGGGGGGAGTGGGTTTGGTGGCAGTTCAAACGGCGGCGGCGCGGGCGCTTCAAACGGCGGGAGTTCGGGCGCGAGCAGTCAGGTGGTGTGCCCCAACACCACTCGCGGCCCGGACTCGATTCCGTCGGGAATCATCGCTGGCAAGGACTTCTGCATCGACCGCACCGAGGTGACTGAAGAGCAGTTTGATGGCTTTCTTCGTGACGTGGGCGACCCGAGCGCTGCCCCTGATCTGCTGCCTGCGGTGTGCGACTTCAAGCAGCGCTTCGGCCCTGTCAACTTTCGCAGCAGCTCCATTTTGCCCATGCGCCGCGTGGACTGGTGCGACGCGGCGGCGTTCTGCGCGTGGGCGGGCAAGCGGCTATGCCAGCCAGTTGGGGAGCCCGTTTATGATTCCGCGCCGATCACCGCCCAGAACTCCGAGTGGTACTATGCGTGCTCGGCCGGCGGCACACGAAGGTTTCCATGGGGGAATGATCCCCAGCCGTTGGCGTGCAACGCGCGCTGCTCGGACACCTGCGACCGCGACCTTCGTGAAAAGGTCGGGACTCGCGGCGTCTGCCAGGGCGGTGTTGAAGGCGTGTACGACCTGGGCGGAAACCAACGTGAGTGGGTGGGCTGGTGCGACTTTCGTGACCCCGTAACACTGCATTGTCGTGTGCAAGGCGGCTACTGGGCCGGACCAAGGCGCGAGCACGAGTCCGACGACGACGCTGGAGATTGTCAAACCAACAAATCGCTGCACATCGTCACCACCCGGGATGACATCGGCTTTCGCTGCTGCGCTGATGCGGCCACGGAGTAAATTTTGTTCGCTGTGCAGAGCCGGGGCGCATAGTAAAATCGAACTGCCAAAATCCACCAAGCCGAGAGTACGCGCTCTGTCGGTTCGGGTCGAGATGCGCTCCTGAACCCTCACCGCCGGCACCGATCCGCCACGCCGC
>CAZKDY010000013.1:143020-173155 GCA_964551615.1 uncultured Polyangiaceae bacterium | reverse complement strand
ACTCCTGGCGCATTCTCGCGCTTGTTGGGGTGTCCACGAAAGCGGGGGAGGATCAAAGCCTGGGCCGCGCGCCCTGCGCGGCGCGTGGGTGAGCGGCTTGTTGGCCCTCGGCGCGGTTGCTGGCTGTGGTGAAGACGCGGAGGTCGTCTCCAGTCCTGATGACAACGGGCTCGATCCGGTGATCGAGGCCAAGGTCGACGCTTGGCTGACGCAGATGACCCTGGAGGAGAAGGCCGCGCAGATGCATGGCACCGAGCTTTTCCCTGCGGATCGCATTTATCCCACCGCGGACAACCAGCGCCTGGGGATCCCTGGCTTTCGTATGGTGGACGGGCCGCGCGGCGTGGCGGTCGGCGCGACGACGACGTTTCCGGTCGGCATGGCGCGGGGCGCCACTTGGGATCCCGAGCTCGAGCGCAAAGTGGGCGCCGCCATGGGCCTAGAGACACGGGCGCGCGGCGCCAACGTGCTCTTGGCGCCCACGATCAATATCTTGCGCCACCCGGCCTGGGGTCGCGCTCAAGAGACCTACGGTGAAGACGTCCACCACCTCTCGCGCATGGGCGTGGCGTTCATCGAGGGGGTGCAAGAGCACGCCATCGCCAGCGTGAAGCACTTCGCCGCCAACAGCATCGAGGACACGCGCTTCGATGTGTCGGCCAACCTCGATCAGCGCGCGCTGCGCGAGATCTACCTGCCGCACTTCGAGGCGGCGGTGAAAGAGGCTCAGGCGGGCAGCGTGATGAGCGCCTATAACCGGGTCAACGGCGTGTACTGCTCCGAGAGTAATCAGCTGCTGACTCAGATCCTAAAGACCGAGTGGGGCTTCAAAGGCTTCGTCGAGTCTGATTGGATCTTTGGCACCCACGACACGCTGCGCTCGGCTCAGGCTGGCCTAGACATCGAAATGCCGCTCGGAAACATCTTTGGTGATAAGTTAATCGCCGCGGTGAACGAGGGCAGCGTGGATGAGGCGGTGCTAGACGAGTCCGTGCGCCGCATTTTGCGCACCAAGCTGCGCTTTCACCTCGATCAACCGGCCGAAGTCCCCGCCAGCGTGGTCGCCAGCCCAGAGCACCGACAGCTCGCGCTGCAGGTCGCGCGCGAGAGCCTGGTGCTGCTAGAGAACCACGGCGCGCTGCCTCTCGGCAACGCTAACGGCGCGGACCTAGCTGTGATCGGTTCGCTCAGCGACGCCATCAATTTGGGTGACGCGGGCAGCAGCAACAGCGAACCGCTCGACGTCGTGACACCACTGGCCGGCATTGCCGCGCGGCTCACAGCTGGCACGCCGCTGCACATCGATCACGACGCCCTGAGCGCTGACGACGAGCTCTCGCTCGCTGGGCGCAGCGTCGCTGTCGTGGTGGTCGGCCTGACCAAAGCAGACGAAGGTGAGTCCATCCCGGGCAGGCCAGGCGGCGACCGCGACACCCTAGCGCTGTCCGCAGAGCACCAGGCGCTCATCCAGCGCGTGAGTCAGCTGGTGCCGACCACCATCGTCGTGCTGGAGGGAGGCTCCGCCATCACGGTGAGTGAGTGGGTCTCGGGGGTGGATGCTCTGGTGATGAGCTGGTACGGCGGCATGAACGGCGGCGCCGCGCTGGCCGAGGTGCTGTTTGGAGACATCAGCCCGTCAGGCAAGCTGCCGCTGAGCATCCCGGTGGCCGAGGCAGACTTGGTGCCCTTCGACCACACCAGCGACGAGGTGAGCTACGGCTACTTCCACGGCTACCGCCAGCTAGACCACGATCAGATCCCTGTGCAGTATCCGTTCGGATACGGCCTCAGCTATTCGCAGTTCGCGCTGGCCTCCGTCGTCGTCGACGCGAGCAGCGCGACCGCTGAGGGAGAAGTCAGGGTCACGGCTGTGTTGACCAACACCGGCGCCGTGGACGCGGCTGAGGTCGTCCAGCTGTACGTGAGCTACCCAGGATCGTCGGTGGAGCGCCCAGTGCGCGAGCTCAAGGCCTTTCAGCGGGTCACCCTCGCCCCCCAGGCGAGCGAGAGCGTGGAGCTGCGTGTGCCTGTGGCCAGCCTACGCTACTGGAGCGAGGCGGAGCACGGCTGGGTCTTGGAAGATCTTGATTACCGCGTGGAAGTAGGGAACAGCTCGCGAGCGCTGCCACTCTCCGCGACCTTCCGCGTAAAGCAGTGAGCGCCGGTGCTGCTTGCCTGTCCTGGGCGGCAGGGCGACCGCGCCACAAATCTAGGCTGCGTTAGCGCTAGACTTGGGTCTAATTGAGCGTGACGACCAGGGTGTAGCTGCCCTCGTCCCGTGAGCCCGACCCACCGCTGATTTCGCCATCGACGATCAAATAGGCCGTGTCGCCGCCGCCCACTGTGAAGTCGAGGGTCTCGATCTCGCCCTTGCCGTTGAACACGGTGCCCGCGATACATGAGCTATCGGTGCAGGCCGCGCGCACGTAGAGCGACGGATCGAAGTTGCTGTCTGGGGTGATGACCACGTGGTAGCTCTGAGGAGCGGCTGGGCTGAAGCGAAACACGTGATCCTTACCGCTGATGATGCCCGCCGGGCAGGTGGAACCACCGCCTGGGTCGAAGTCATCCACTGCGCCGGTGGTGTCACCCATCACCGTGCCGCCCAAGGTCAGGTCCGGCGCGTCGGCGCAGGTTTCGCCCGGGGTGATGCCCGCCCCGCCGCCGGTGCCGCCCGTCGACGCGCCCGCGCTGCCACCCGTCGACGCGCCCGCGCTGCCCCCGGTCGTTGCGCCGGCGCTGCCCCCGGTCGCTGCGCCACTCGCGCCAGCCGTTCCCCCCGTCGCTGCGCCGCCGCTGCCCCCCGTCGCCGTGCCACCAGTCGCCGCACCACCCGCGCCGCCACTGCCGGCGGTCGCCCCGTCTCCGCCGCTTGCGCCCGCGCCAGCGGTCGCGCCGCTGCCACCGCTTGCGCCGTTTCCACCAGCCGCGCCGCTGCCCCCGGCTGCTGCAGCACCGCCGCCGGCGCCGTTGCCTCCGGTCGCGGCCGGGCCAGTGCTCGCGTCGCTGTCACCCGCCGCGCAGCCTTGAATCGACAGCCAGCCCACCAGCCCAACACACGCCCCACCCAATACACGTCGCAGCATGGCGGACGCCTACCAGAGGCTTCCGGGCCGCGCAACTCAGCTTCGCGCAGCTTGTTTCGGGGTATCGGGGGAGAAGCCAACGCACCTTTAACCGCTTCGGCGGGGCTGGCGCGGCTGGGGGCTTGATCGCGCCCGAGCTGGCGCCGGTGTCACCTAGCCGAAAGGCCCTCACAGGGCGACTCAGCAGACCAGTAAATGCCACGCGGAAAATATAGGACGAGTCGCCGTGCGCCGCCGGGAGCCTGGCACGCGGCGCTTCCGTGAGTCGCTCGAGGCTGAACAGCCCACAGCCCCAGCGCCGCTGCCAGCGCTCACGGCGGCATCAACCGACGCTCCAACGCGCGCTGTACACACGCTCAGAGCCGCGAGGCGCTCGCCCTCCACCCCCTGACCTTGGGCTTGGCTAGGCAGATCTACGCCTGGAGCCTCGCGAGGATGCCGTCGTGGCTGCCCTCGTGCAGCGAGCGGAAACCAACAACCCCCGGAGTTTTGGCTGGGTTTTGGGGGCGAAACATGGCGCATCGCAAGCGGCCTCCGATGTGATACGGCTCCGGCCTCGACACTTACCGCTTATGTCACTCGTGCTCTTGGCGTCTGTGAACGCTGCCGATCAAATGGACCTGACCCAACACTGGGTTGGCTACGCCGGCCTGGCGGTCTTTGTGCTGGCCTATCTGCTGGTGGTGCTCGAAGAGCGCACCCATTTGCTCAAGAGCAAGCCGGTGCTCGCAGCCGCGGCCATCATGTGGGTGCTGGTCGCGGTGGCCTATCATGGGCTCGGCAAGGCGGACGTGGTTACCCAGGCCGCGCGGCACAACCTGCTCGAGTACGCCGAGCTGATGCTGTTTCTGATGGTGGCGATGACCTACGTCAACGCCATGGAAGAGCGCAGGGTGTTCGAGGCGCTGCGCTCTTGGATGTCTCGGCGGCACTTTACCCTGCGGCAAGTGTTTTGGCTGACCGGCGGCCTCGCGTTTTGTATCTCGCCAGTGGCCGACAACCTGACCACCGCGCTGCTGATGTGCGCGGTGGTGTTGGCTACTGGCGGTGACGACAAGCGCTTCGTCTCCACCGCCTGCACCAACATCGTGGTCGCGGCGAACGCCGGCGGAGCGTTTAGCCCGTTCGGCGACATCACCACGCTGATGGTTTGGCAAAAGGGCGTAGTGCACATCTACGACTTTCCCAGGCTGTTCGGTCCGGCGCTGGTCGCTTGGCTGCTGCCCGCTCTGGTGATGGCGTTTACGGTGTCAAAGCGCGTGCCTGAGGCCCAGGGTGACGACGTCATGATGAAGCGCGGCGCGCTGCGCATCGTTGGCTTCTTCATCTTGACGATCATCACCGCAGTAATATTCCATACGGTATTTCATTTGCCTCCGGTGATGGGCATGCTCGCAGGCATGGCGTACCTCGGGTTCTTGGGGCACTACCTGAAGCGCACCTACGCAGCTGAGTTTACCGCGACCAACGGCGCGCTCAGCGGCGACGAAATGGAGCGCGACCAGCGCATGGGGCTCGGGCCCTTCAACGTGTACAGCCACCTGGCGCGCTCTGAGTGGGACACGCTGATCTTCTTCTATGGCGTGGTGATGTGCGTCGGCGCGCTCAGCCTGATGGGCTACCTGGGCGTGATGAGCACGCTAATGTACACCCACCTCGGGGCCACCACCGCCAACGTCGGCGTGGGCGTGCTCAGCTCCGTGATCGACAACATCCCGGTGATGTTCGCGGTGCTGTCGATGCACCCTGACATGAGCATCGGGCAGTGGCTGCTGGTGACGCTGACGGCTGGCATCGGCGGCTCGCTGCTGAGCGTGGGCTCAGCTGCCGGCGTGGCGCTGATGGGCCAGAGCCGTAGCTGCTACACCTTCTCTTCGCACCTGCGCTGGACGCCGGTGATCGCGGTCGGCTATGCCTTGGCCATCGTCGTGCATTTGCTGGTCAACAAGAGCACCTTCTAGGGCGGCTTTGTCGGCAAAGGCTTGCGCGCTGCGCGGCTCAGGGCAAGGCTCTCCGGGTGCTAGCCCGCCTGCTGGACCCCGTGTGCTTCAGCCTGCTGATCTGCCTGGCTAGCCTGATCTGGCTGACGCGGCTCCTGTGGCGCAGCGGGCGCACCGCGCGGCGTCCGCTGCTTGCCGCGTGGATTGGCTTTAGCTGCTTGTGGCTGTGCAGCAGCCCGTGGCTCGCGAGCCTGTGTCTGCGGCGGCTTCAACCCGCCGTGACGGATCTCAGCGCGTTGCTCGCCGGTGAACCAGAGGCTGAGCGCGCGCTGGTGGTGCTCGCTGGCGGCTCACGCAACGCGTACGGGTGGCTGCCAGCCAGCGAGAAGCTAGACGGCGACGCTCAGGCTCGCGTCATCGGCGCGGCGCGGGCGTATCGGGACCAAGGCTTCGCCCTCGTGGTCGTCACAGGCATCGATCAAGAGTACGTCGACGGCATGGCGCAGCTGTTGGTGCAGCTTGGCGTACCCCGTGAGCGCATTCTGCAAGATCCGAACGCCCAGACGACTCGCGACAACGCCGAACACTCTCGGCGCATCTTGGCGGAGCGCCCCGAAATCAAGCGCGTGGTGCTGGTCACCAGCGCCGCCCATATGCCCCGGGCCGAAGCAACATTCCGTGCGGCAAATTTTCCGGTCACGCCGTTCCCCGTCGCCTACGAGACCGGCCTCAGCCTCAAGCTGCTGCCCTCGAGCGACGCGCTCCGCCGTATGGATATCGTGATCCACGAGGTGCTGGGTTCCCTGCGCCTGTAGCCGCCGTGGCATTCCGCGGGGAGATTCCAGTGCGCTCAGAACTGCGTTTCCACGCGGGACGTGGGCCCCGCGCGGCGTTTTAGCCAGGGCAAAAAATTAATCGCAACCTGGAGTGCGCCGCTTCAGTGTCGGGGATCATGGGGGTGGGTGGAGGGGCGACCCCAACATGTTGGGCACTTATGGAAGCCCGGGCCATGCCGCAGATTCTTCAATGAAGTCGAAACCTTGGCCGCGTGGTGTGGCCCGTGTCAGGAGCCTCTCATGCCTGAATTCGACCGCAACTCTCCGTTTGAGCAGGTCGGCCGCTGCACGGTCTGCTTGGCAACTAGGCACCTTGAGCGTGAGGTGTGCGCCCGCTGCGCGAGCCAAGTCAGCCCGCGCGTCGCCCAGCTCGTGCACCAAGCGCGGCGCAACCCACACCTGGCGCGCATCTGCTCGGAGCGGCTGACCGGCGCGGCGCGGGATGAGTTCTTGGCCTTGGTGGGCAACATGCCCGGCTTAGTCGGGCCAAGCGTGAGCAAGTGCACCAGCACGCCCGTCGGGCCCAGCCCCGTGAAGTTCCCAGTGCTGCGCGCCGCTGGCGAGGGCTGAACGCCGTCACTCAGCCTGCGCCAGACGGTGCGCCAGTGACAGGCGGCTCAACCCGCTGGCGACAACAGCCCGAGCGCGCTCAGCGGCTGACTCAGATCGTGCGGCAGCGCAGCACGCAGCAGCAGGCGCTGGCCGCTGCGCGGGTGCGTGAGCTCTAGCGCTTCCGCATGGAGCGCCAGACGAGTCAGCCCGTACAGCTCTCGGCACAGTCGATTGTGCTCGCCGCGACCGTAGCGCACGTCGCCTAGCAGCGGGTGCCCGGCGTGCTTTAGGTGCCGCCTGATCTGGTGCAGGCGCCCCGTCTCTGGCAGCGCCTCGAGCCATGAGTAGCGCAGCGGGTGCCCGTTGCTGACGGCGGCGTTCTGTACGCTCGCCGCCAGGGTCACGCTGCAGAGCCGGCGCACCAGCGTGCGAGCCTGCACGCGGGGCCCCGCCTTGTCTTCACCGCGCGGTAACGCATGATCGATCAAGAGCTCAGCGGCGATCTCGCCACGAACGGCGGCCACATAGCGCTTGCGCACGCTGCCGCTCGCGAACTGCTCGCCGACGGCGCCGGCGACCTGAGCGCTGAGGGCGAACACCAGCACGCCGCTGGTCGCGCGATCCAAGCGGTGCGCGGGGTAGACGTGACGTCCGGCCAGCCCCCGGGCCAGACGTAGCGCGGTGTCGCGCTCCCGCGCCCAGCCAGTGTGGACCAAGAGCCCCGCTGGCTTGTCGATGACCAGCAGGTCGGCGTCCTGAAACAGCACCTCAGCCGAGCGCCTGGGCCCAGGCTTCACGGTCGGCAGGCTCTCGGCGCTGTCAGCCATAGGGCGCGGGCTAGTAGCTCCCCAGATAGCGCGGTGGGAGGCCGATCAGTGTATCCGGACGGATCGCTCGATCGAGAGTCAGCTGTACCACCCCCAGCCGCTGCGCGCCCGGTTGCTCGCCGCTACTTGTCGGCGGCTCTTCCAGCGCGAACCGGTGCACCACCCCACCCCCCCGAGCTGCGTCGGCCAGGAAGCAATAGCCGCAGGTGGGCTCGCAGCGCAGATCACCAAAGCTGAAAGGCAGCGACTCAGAGCTGAGCAGGCGCTGAGACTCAAAGCTGGTCAGATCGAGCTGGTACAGCCCGTCCATGCGCGCGCTGCCGCTGCTGGGGAAGCGCCCAAAGGTGGTGAACAGCAGGCTGCGGTCGCTGGCGTAGGTGATGGCGTAGGCCACGGCGTCTTCAGCCACTTCACCCGCCAAGATCACGCGGCTGAGCTTGGGCGACCCTGTGATGTCTACCAGCGCGATGCCACTGCCGTATGGAAGCAATAGCTCGCTGTTGAACGGTCCAGCGCAGCTGATCGCGAGCTGGTTCGCGCTGGGCGCCAGCGCCAGGCCGCCGCAGCCGTGGAGCCCGCTGAGCAAGACCACATCTTCGATCAGCTGGCTGTGGGTGTTGATGCGTAGCAGCCTGGACTCGATGCTGTCCTGGAAGTCAGCAGAGTAGCCGCTGGCCAGCACGTACAGCGAGTCACCCACCAGCTTCAGTTTGTCCGCCCGCGGGTAGTAGGCTTCGGGGGAGTCAGTGAAGGCGGGCGTTAGGTCCACGCGGCCGATGATGGACGGCCCCGTGGGATCAACCAGCAACAGGTCGTTGCCCGCGTCGAAGGCCTGGCGTCCGGGCCTTGGGTTGGGCTCAAAGCGCGAGATGTAGGCTAGCTGCGGCCCTGCTTCCACGTAGTCGTGTGGGTTGGCGTTGAAGCCTGTGCCGACGTTCAGCTGCGCGGTGACCCGCGCGCTGCTCAGATCTACCCAGGTAATCACTGCCGCAGGGTAGCGATCGAGCAGGACCAACTGGTCGCCTGTGACCACGGAGCCAGGTGGGACGACGTCACCACTCAGCGGCGCGCTGAGGCCGACGCTGGAGCTGGCGGACGAGATGAAGGAGCTAGATAGGACATCACCGTAGGGATCTAAGAGCGAGATGTTGCTCGACTGGTAGTCAGAGCTCACCACCACCAAGCCCCGACCGCACTCTCCAGCGCTGGGGTCGACGCCGCCGGTGGAGCTTGGGGGCTCGGGGACGCCGCAGGCGGCGCTGAGCAGCGCGCAAGACACAGCCAGCAGGGCCGAAATTGCCGGGCCGAAGGCGCGTGGGATGCCACCACGCTGGGCGTCGGCGGTCTGAGCAGGGGTGAGGGGGTTGGGACGCGAGAGGAGAGACGGGTCGGACACTGCGGACCTCCAGAAGCGAGCTCGCGCTTCGACGGGGTGACCCCACGCACGCGCGTGGAGCTCCAAGCAGGTCTTCCGGCTCCTCCTCACACGCTGACTCGCCTTCCCAGGTTGGGTACCCAGTGGCTGCTTGAGTCTTGTTCTTGGAGTTACGGCGGCGGCTCCGCGCTGGACTCCTCGATGCCTTGTTCGGTGTGCGCCCAGGCAGGAGCACGACCAACAAACCCTCGAGTCACCAGCTTCCCTTGTGCGCTGCTCGGCTGAACAGCGCACCCCGCGAGGCGGCTCGCGGGCGCTTTAGAGAGCTGGAGTGAAGCATGGCGCAACCGCGTGAGCTAGCAGGTTGTGCGCGGATCGCGGGTGAGCCGAGGGCTCTTGACGCGATGCGGCATAGCGTGCTATACATCGCGTCCTTCACTGGCGCGCGCCAATCGCCGCCTGCCGGCGCTAGGGCCGGCGGACGAGGCTCCGAGGTGAGCCGCCTGCGTTCGCACGAGCCGGTTTTCACCCACGAAAGCGCGCTGCGCTGCGGCGTCGACGCGCGCAGTTTGCTACGAGGCAAGCAGATGAGCGACCAGGCAATCAGCAGGCTGCCTTTAGGCGGCCGTGAGAGGCAAGCATGAGTGAAGCCGAGCTATCCCTGGCCAGCGGTTTTCCGCGCCTCGACGCTGAAGCCTGGCGGCGCTTGGCTGAGTCGAGTCTGAAGGGGCAGTCCCTGGGCAAGCTGTCGGGGCAGACCGCCGACGGCGTCCCGCTCCTCCCCATCTACGCTCGCGAGACACACCCGGTGGACGAGCGCAGCATCGGCCTGCCTGGCGAGTTCCCCTACACCCGCGGTGCAGAGTTGCCTCGTGGAAATCGAAAGCCAGGCTGGGACGTGCGCCAGCGCGTGCTGGAGGCTGACCTGGCGGCGCTGAATCGCCAGATCTTGAGCGAGCTTGAGCGTGGCGCAGGCTCGCTAGAGCTGTGCTGGGATCGCGCAGGACGCGCAGGCTTGGATCCAGATGTCCCGGGCGGGGACGTGGGGGTGGACGGGGTGGCGCTGTACTCCGTCAGCGACCTTGATTCGGCACTGGCTGGCGTGGATCTTGAACTGGCGCCCATCGTGCTGGACGCAGGGCCTGCGTTTGCCAGCGTAGCCAGCTTGTTTCTGGCGCTCTTGGAGTCCCGCGGCGTCGACAAGCGCGCGGTCCAGGGCGAGCTCGGGATAGATCCGCTGGCGGCGCTGGCGACCGAGGGCTGGCTCCACAACAGCGCCGACACCGCGTTCAGCCAGATGGTGGCGCTGTCCGCGTTCAGCGCCGAGCACTACCCTCGGCTGCGCAGCGTACAAATATCCACACGGATTTATTCCGACGCAGGCGCGACTGACGCGCAAGAGCTGGGCATCGCCCTGGCCACGGGCGTGTGCTACCTGCGCGCGCTGCTCGGCGCTGGGCTGAGCCTGCCCGTAGCTTTGGGTGAGCTGGTGTTTGAGCTCAGCGTCGGCACGCGGCAGCTGGAGGACATCGCCAAGTTGCGGGCGATGCGCCTGCTCTGGGCGCGGGTGTGTCAGGCGAGCGCGACCCACCTGGCCGCTAGCGACGCCCCGCCGGCTGAGCTGCCCAGTATCCAGCTGGGGGCCAGCGTCGCCTGGCGCGGCGTCACGCGCCGCGATCCGTGGGTGAACATGCTGCGCGCGACCATGGGCTGCTTCAGCGCGGCGGTAGGCGGGGCGAGCAGTATCAGCCTGCTGCCGTACACCGCGGCGCTCGGCGACGGGGGCGAGCTGGCGCAGCGCATCGCTCGCAACACCCAGCTGGTGCTGATGGAAGAGGCTCATTTGGCGCGGGTCTCCGATCCAGCGGGCGGCTCCTACGCGGTCGAGGCGTTGACCCGCGGTCTGGCCGATGCCGCATGGAAGCATTTTCAGCAGATCGAGGCGGCGGGGGGGCTGCGGTCTCAGCTCGAGTCCGGCGCCATCGCCGAGCAGCTGAGCCAGGCCCGGGCTGCGCGCAGGGCGGCCATCGCGCGCCGCAAGCAGGTGATCACTGGCGTGAGCGAGTTCCCTAACATCCACGAGCGCCCGGTGCAGCTCCGCAAAGTTGATTTGGCTGAGCTAAACTTGGCGGTGATTCGGCGCTGTGAGCGGCAGCCAGATCTTGAAGTAGACACTGAGTCCGGGGCGCGAGGCTGGATCCGTTCGGCGCAGCAGGGCGCTAGCTTGGGTCAGCTCGCTGGCGCGCTCGCCGCCGCCGCCGGTGGTCAACGGGCGCGCATCGAGCCGCTCAAGCGCGAGCGCTTCTCCGCGCCCTTTGACGAGCTGCGTGAGCGCGGCGACACACGGCTTCGGCTGCGGGGCAGTCGACCGAAGATCCTGCTGGCTTGTATTGGACCAATCGCCGAGCACACAGCGCGCGCCAGCTTCAGCAAGAACTTCTTCGAGGCCGGTGGCATTGAGGCGGTTAGCAGCGCTGAGCAGGTGTCTGATGTGTTTGATCCGGCGCAAGCCGCAGCCGCGCTCAAGCGCAGCGGGGCCGAGCTGGCTGTGCTGTGCTCGACCGACGCGCTTTATGAAAGCCATGCGGAAAAATATGCAAGCGCGCTGCACGCGGCAGGTGCCAAGCGCGTGTACCTGGCGGGCCACCCCAAGGCTCAAAAGCGCGACTACGCCGCGCTGCCAGCGCCAGGCCAAGTGGACGGGTTCATTTACGTTGGCGCTGACCTGCTCGAGGTGCTCAGCGCAGCCCACGACCTGATCGGAGCGAAGTCCTGATGCTGCCTGATTTTTCCAAGCTCGCGCTGCATCCAGCGCCCTCTGGCGCTGCTTCGTCCAACAGCGCAGCCTCAGCAGACGCCGCGGCTCAGGTCGCTGAGGGTTGGCTGACCCCTGAAGGCGTCCAGGTCGCGCCGCTGTACACAGCCAGCGATCTGGCCGGCCTCGACTTCCTCGACGGCTGGCCCGGCGCGCCCCCGTATTTGCGCGGACCGTACCCCACCATGTACGTGAGCCGGCCTTGGACCATACGGCAATACGCAGGGTTCTCCACGGCAGAAGACTCCAACGCCTTCTACCGCAGGAACCTCGCCGCGGGTCAAAAGGGCCTGAGCGTCGCCTTTGATCTGGCGACCCATCGCGGCTACGACTCGGACCATCCGAGGGTGACCGGAGACGTCGGTATGGCCGGCGTGGCCATCGACTCCATCCTGGACATGGAGGTGCTGTTCGGCGGTATCCCCCTGGATCAGATGAGCGTCTCGATGACCATGAACGGCGCGGTGCTGCCCATCTTGGCGCTCTACGTGCTCGCCGCGGAAGAACAAGGCGTCAGCCCAGAGAAGCTGAGCGGGACCATTCAGAACGATATCCTGAAGGAGTTCATGGTCCGCAACACCTACATCTACCCGCCAGCGCCGTCGATGCGCATCATCAGCGACATCTTCGCCTTTAGCTCGCAGCGGATGCCTAAGTTCAACAGCATCAGCATCTCCGGCTATCACATGCAAGAGGCCGGGGCGACGGCGGACCTAGAGCTAGCCTATACGCTGGCGGACGGGGTGGAATATATCCGTGCGGGTATTGCCGCAGGGCTGAAGGTCGACGCCTTCGCGCCGCGGCTGTCGTTCTTCTGGGCGACGGGCATGAACTTCTTCATGGAGGTCGCCAAGCTGCGCGCCGCGCGCCTTTTGTGGGCGAAGCTGGTCAAGCAGTTCGATCCCAAGAGCGACAAGAGCCTGAGCCTACGCGCGCATTGCCAGACCTCTGGCTGGAGCTTGGCGGCCCAAGATGTGTACAACAACGTCGCGCGCACCTGCGTGGAGGCCATGGCAGCGAGCCAAGGCCACACCCAGAGCTTACACACCAACGCGTTTGATGAAGCGCTCGCGCTGCCGACGGACTTCAGCGCCCGCATCGCCCGCAACACGCAGTTGTTCTTGCAGCAAGAGTCCGGCACGACCGAGGTCATCGACGTGTGGGGCGGCAGCTACTACGTCGAGCGCTTGACCTACGATCTGGCGCGGCGCGCCTGGCAGCACATTCAGGAGGTCGAGCAGAGCGGCGGCATGGCCAAGGCGATCGAGGCGGGGATCCCCAAGATGCGCATCGAGGAGGCAGCCGCCCGCACCCAAGCTCGCCTCGACTCTGGCGCCCAGACCCTGGTCGGCGTCAACAAATACCGCCCGGAAACGATCGACAAGGTCGACGTGCTCAAGGTCGACAACAGCGCCGTGCGCCAAGCGCAGATCGCGAAGCTCGAGCGGCTGCGCGCCGGCCGTGACGACGCCGCGCTCAAGGCGACCCTCAGCGCGCTGACCCAAGCCGCCGAGGCTGGGTCCGGCAACCTGCTTGAGCTGTCCATCAACGCGGCGCGAGCGCGAGCCAGCGTCGGGGAAATCAGCTACGCTCTGGAGCAGGTGTGGGGCCGCCACACCGCCCAGATCCGAGCCATCAGCGGCGTCTACAAGAGCGAAGTGAGCCAATCTAGCGACACCATCACCCGCGTCAGCGCCGCGGTCTCTGCCTTTGAGCAGCAAGAAGGTCGGCGTCCCCGCATCTTGGTCGCCAAGATGGGCCAAGACGGACACGATCGCGGCCAGAAGGTGATCGCTACCGCGTTCGCCGACCTCGGCTTCGACGTAGACATTGGTCCCCTGTTTCAGACGCCCGGCGAAGTCGCGCGCCAAGCCATCGAGAACGACGTTCACATCGTGGGCGCCAGCTCCCTGGCTGCGGGGCACCTGACGTTGGTGCCCGAGCTAAAGCGGGAGCTCGCGGCGTTAGGTCGCGAGGACATCCTGATCGTGGTCGGGGGGGTGGTACCACCCCAAGACTTTGAGGCGCTCCGTCAAGCCGGCGCGGCAGCTATATTTCCGCCGGGCACTAATATTGGCGAAGCCGCGCTCGAGCTGATCGCGAAGCTGAACCAGGCGCTCGGCTACGCCTAGGAGCGCGCCATGAGCTCGTGGACTCCAACGCGCCGGCCTGAACTCAGCCTGGACGACTACGTCAGCGGAGTGCTGGAGCGAGACGTGGCGCGCTTTGCTCGCGCCATCACCCTGGTCGAGAGCCGCAAGCTCGCGCACCAGCGCGTGGCGCAGCAGCTCCTTGGGCGGCTCCTGCCGCACACCGGCGGCGCGCGGCGGATCGGGATCACGGGCGTGCCAGGCGTAGGTAAGAGCACGTTCATTGAAGCCCTGGGTTGTCAGCTGCTCGACCGCGGTCTCTCGGTGGCGGTGCTGGCGGTGGACCCGACCAGCGGTCGCAGCGGCGGCAGCATCCTCGGCGACAAGACGCGCATGCCACGGCTGAGCGTCGCGGACGGCGCCTTCATCAGGCCGTCGCCTGCCGGACAAACACTAGGCGGCGTCACCCGCACCACCCGCGAGACGTTGCTGCTGTGTGAAGCCGCGGGCTTTGACGTGGTGTTGGTCGAGACCGTCGGCGTCGGGCAGAGCGAGACGGTGGTCGCTGAGATGGTCGATTTTTTCCTGGTGTTGATGTTGCCCGGCGCCGGCGATGAGCTCCAGGGCATCAAGAAGGGCGTGCTTGAGCTGGCCGACATGATCGCCGTCAATAAGGCCGACGGCGACAACGTGGAGCGCGCCCGGTCCGCCGCCAGAGATTACCGTGCGGCACTGCGTATCGTGCAGCCTCGGCACCCCGAATGGCAGCCTCCGGTCACCACGGTCAGCGCACTAAACGCTAGCGGTCTCGAGGAGCTGTGGGCCGAGATCGAGCGCCATCGCACGCTGCTGACCGAGAGCGGGAGCTTGGAGGCCACTCGACGTAGCCAACTCCTGCGTTGGATGTGGAGCATGGTGGAAGACCGCTTGAAGCGCGCGCTGCACGATCACGAGCGCGTGCGCGCGCTCGTCCCAGAGCTCGAGGCTGGGATCCTCGGCGGAACACTGACCGCGACCGTGGCGGCCGAGCGAGTGCTGAGCGCCTTCGGCCTCGACCTAGCCTCGGCGTAGCAATAAGGAAACAAGCATGGCGGAGCACAAGGCACACCAGTTGACCGATAAAGACGGCGCGATCATCCGTGACCGGCCCTGGATTTTCCGCACCTACGCCGGCCACACCAGCGCTCGCGCGTCCAACGAGCTGTATCGGGCAAACCTGGAGACGGGGCAAACGGGCCTGTCCATCGCCTTCGATCTACCGACTCAGTGCGGATACGACTCGGACGACCCGATCGCGCTGCCTGAGGTCGGTAAGGTCGGTGTGCCCATCAACTCGCTGGACGACTTCCACCTGCTGTTCGATCAGATCCCCCTAGAGAAGATGAACACCTCGATGACCATCAATGGCACGTCGATGTGGCTGCTCGCGCTGTATGTTGGGTTGGCGCGCGAGCGCGGCGAAGACGAGAGCAAGCTGATCGGGACCACTCAGAACGACATCATCAAAGAGTACCTGGCGCGTGGCACTTACATTTTCCCCCCGGAACAGAGCCTACGCATCATCTCGGAGATGTACGAGTATTGCTTGGAGCGCATCCCCAACTGGAACGCGTCGAACGTGTGCTCTTATCACCTGCAAGAGGCTGGCGCGACCCCCGCGCAAGAGTTGGCGTTCGCGCTCTCGACCGCCATCGGCATCCTCGACTCGCTGAAGGCGCGGGGCAAGTTCAGTCAAGAGCAGTTCGAGCGCGCGGTCGGGCGCATCAGCTTCTTCGTGAACTCGGGCATTCGCTTCGTAGAAGAGATGTGCAAGATGCGCGCGTTCGTGGAGCTGTGGGACGAGATCACGTCTCAGCGCTACGCGGTGACGAACCCCAAGTATCGGCGCTTCCGTTATGGCGTGCAGGTCAACTCGCTCGGTTTGACCGCGAACCAACCCGAGAACAACGCCTGGCGTATCCTTATGGAAACATTGGGGGTCACCTTGAGCCGCGACGCCCGCTGCCGGGCGCTGCAGCTCCCGGCGTGGAATGAGGCGCTCAGCCTGCCGCGTCCTTGGGACCAACAGTGGTCGCTCCGCCTACAGCAGATCCTGGCCTATGAGACCGATCTGTTGGAGTATCCGGACCTGTTCGCGGGCAGCCCGGTGGTCGAGTCCAAGGTGGGTGAGCTGAAGGCCCTAGCCCGCGCCGAGATCGCGAAGATCGACGGCATGGGCGGGGTGCGCTCCGCCATCGAGAACGGCTACATGAAGACCGCGCTGGTGCGGTCGATGTCCGAGCGGGTGACACGCATCGCCCAGGGTGAGGTGGTGGTGGTCGGGGTCAACCGCTGGCAAGAGGGCATCGAGTCCCCGCTGGTGAGCGGCGACGACGGCGGCCTGTTCAAGCTCGATAGCGAGAGCGTCAAAGAGACGCTAGAGGCGCTGAGCGCCGTACGCGCCAAGCGCGACACCGCGCGGTCTAGCGCAGCCTTGGTCGCGCTGCAGCGGGCCGCTCGCGACGGCACTAGCATGATGGAAGCCAGCATCGAGTGCGCGTTGGCGCGGGTCACCACCGGCGAGTGGGCTGGCGCGCTGAGGGAGGTGTTCGGCGAGTACCGGCCCGTGACCGGCATCGAAGGCCAGCGCCTCGGGTTGGAGGGCGAGCGCGTGGCGGCGCTGCGCGAGCGCATCCAACGCTTCACCGATGAGCGCGGTCGCCGCCCTCGGATCGTCGTGGGCAAGCCAGGCTTGGACGGCCACTCGAACGGCGCCGAGATGATCGCTGTATCCGCCCGGCACGTCGGCTTTGACGTGGTCTATTCGGGGATCCGCCTCAGCCCAGACGAGATCGTGACCAGCGCCATCGAAGAAGGCGCCGATGTGATCGGCGCCTCGCTGCTCAGCGGCTCGCACCTGGAGTTGGCGGCGCAGGTGATGCGGCTCTTGAAGGAGGCGCGAGCCGAGGGCCGCGTGCAAGTGGTGATCGGTGGCATCATCCCCGAGGGCGATCTCCCCGCCCTCAAAGCCCTCGGTATCCGCGAGGTGTTCACCCCAAAAGACTACGAGCTGATCGACATCATGGAGCGCATCTTTAGCATGATCGAGGCGCCGGCGCCGGCGGTTGAGTAGGGCACTTGTGGCGACATCCAACCTAGAGCGCGCGTTGGTCGACCTAGACAGGTTCAGCGTGGCGGGGCTGATCTCCGAGTTTGAAGATCAACGAGTCGTCGCGCGCGCCGTGCGGGCGCGGGTGCTCGCCGAGCTTACAGCGCACCCCGCTCGCCGCGCTGGGGTCTTCATCGGGGTGACCGGGACCCCGGGGTCAGGCAAGAGCACGTTGCTCGGTGAGGTCGCAAAGCGGCTGCTCAAGTCGGACGCCGCCCTACGCATCGCGGTGCTCGCGGTGGATCCGTCAAGTCACGTCTCTGGAGGCGCGCTGCTCGGGGATCGCACGCGGGTGCGGGTAGACAGCCGCGAGCCCCGCTTCTTCTTCCGCTCCCAAGCCTCTCAGACCCAGCTCGGCGGCCTCAGCCCAGCCAGCTTCGACGTGTGCAGGCTGCTTTGCCAGATCTACGACTGTATCTTCGTAGAGACGGTCGGCGTCGGCCAGAGTGAGGTGGATATCCGATTCCTCGCGGATCACGTGTGCCTGGTGATGACACCGCTCGGCGGGGATGAGGTGCAGTTCCTCAAGGCAGGTGTGATGGAGATCCCAGACACCGTCGTCCTCAACAAGAGCGACGCCAAGCAGGCCGCGCGCAGGGCCTACTACGCGCTGAAGGCGAGCTTGGCGCTGGCCAGGCCCTTCGACGCAGAGCGCGTCACGATCCTGCGCACCAGCTGCACCAGCGGAGAAGGCCTCGACGAGCTCGCGCTGCTCTTGGGCGAGCGGATGCGTCAGCTAGGCGCGCAAGGTCGCGGTGAAGTCGAGAGTCGGCGCACGGCGCGGGAGGCCTATTTCTATGGGCGCTGGGTCGAGCGCGAGTGGGGTAGGCAGGGGGCGGCGTTTCTACGGTCCGAGCTCGGTGGGGCAGCAGCGCTGCTCGCTGAAGTGGGCTCGTACGATCAGGCTCAGTCTGATTTTGGCGAACGATTTCGTGCGGCTCTAGCCTCCAGCTAGGCAGCTGATGCGCACCGCTCCGCCCGTGCTCGGCAGCCTCATCCCAGCAGCGTCGGCCCGGGGGCTGAAATAGCTGGCGCACGAAGTATACGCGCTGTATACCGCAGCATCCGACGCTGGCATGGGTGCTCGGATCAGCCAGGGGGCGACCCGTCGAGGGCGCCCACCCCAGGAGAGACAACATGAAAAACGTAGCGAATAGGGCGATGGGTCGCGGTCTACGACTGTTAGGCGATCTCGGCGGCGCGGAGTGGATCGATCGCTGGGGGATCCGCCCCCAAGCAAAGCGGCTGGTGGAACAGGGAGCCCGAGTCGGCTTTTCCGCGGCTCAAGACGCAGGCCAGCGCTTCAAGCCGATCTTGAAGCTGGTCTCGCCCAGCCGTTTGGGGCCGTCGACAGCTAAGCCCGCGCTGTTTGACCTGAACATCAGCGACGAGCAACAGATGACGCGGGACACGCTGCGTCGCTTCTCCGAGGACGTGATCCGCCCGGCAGCGCGCTCGGCGGACGACCGCTGCCTAACCCCCCAGGCGTTGCTAGACGAGTCCACGGACCTGGGCCTCACGCTCACGGCTCTGCCCGAAGCCCTAGGGGGCGCGGGTACCGAGCGCTCGGCTACCTCCAACGCCTTGATCACGGAGGCGCTAGCTTACGGTGACATGGGGGTCGCCTTGGCGATCTTGGCGCCGCTGGCGGTCGTTAACCTGCTGGTAGACTACGGCAGCGCCGAGCAGCAGTCGAAGTATCTCTCACCGCTCGCCGAGGCGGGCTTCGTGGGTGGGGCCCTGGCCATCACTGAGGCGACCCCGCTGTTTGATCCGTTCCGTTTGCGTACGCGAGCACAGCGAACTCAGGCTGGCTATGTGCTGAATGGCGTGAAGAGCATGGTGCCGCTCGGAAGCAGAGCAGAGCTGTTCATCGTAGCGGCGCAGACAGACGCGGGCGTGCCGCGGCTGTTCATCATCGAGCGTGACGCTAGAGGCCTGGAGATCATAGAAGACCCATCCATGGGCCTGAGAGCCGCAGAGCTGGCGCGTTTGGAGCTGAAGGACGTCCGCGTCGGGCACGACGCCGTGGTCGGCGAGGAGCAGCAAGAGCTGCGCTACCAGGAGATCATCGATCGCGCGCGGATCGCCTGGGCGGCGATGGGGGTCGGCTGCGCGGAGGCGGTGCTCGACTACGTGATCCCGTACACCAACGAGCGCCACGCGTTCGGCGAGCCGATCAGTAACCGCCAGTCGATCGCCTTCTTGGTGGCGGACATCGGGGTCGAGCTGCACGGCATGCGGCTGCTGGTACAGCGCGCTGCGAGCCGCGCGGAACAGGGCTTGAGCTTTCAGCGTGAGGCGTACCTCGCGAAGCTCCAGGCAGCCGAGAAGGGCATGAAGATCGGCAGCGACGGCGTGCAACTGCTGGGTGGTCATGGCTTCGTCAAGGAGTACCCAGTCGAGCTTTGGTACCGGCACATGCGCGCCATCTCGCTGGTTGAAGGCGCGCTCTACGTTTGAGGAGGACAGCATGATGAACTTAGAAATACCCAAGAAGCTGAAGCCTCTGATCGACCAAGCCGAGCAGGTGGCGATCCACGTCTTTCGGCCCATTTCACGTAAGTACGATCTCGCGGAGCACGCCTACCCCAAGGAGCTCGATCTGCTCGCGGCGGCCATGGACGGCATGAACGCTTCAGGCGGCGTAGGCGCGGGCGCCGGTGAGCTGAGTCGCAAGCAAGGCTCTGAAGCAGGCGTGCGCAACGGGACCAACATGGCGACCGCCCTCGCCATGATGGAGCTGTGCTGGGGCGACGTCGGCCTGGCCCTCTCTATCCCACGTCAGGGCTTGGGCAACTCGGCCATCGCCGCGGTGGCGACGCCAGAGCAAAAGCGAGAGTTCAACGGCACTTGGGCCGCCATGGCCATCACCGAGCCCGCTGCTGGCTCCGACTCCGGGGCGATCCGCGCCACCGCGGTGCGCGACGGCGACGAGTGGGTGATCAACGGAGAGAAGATTTTTGTTACCGCGGGGGAGCGTTGCGACAGCGTCGTGGTGTGGGCGAGCTTGAACCTCGAGCTTGGGCGCGCGGCGATCAAGTCCTTTATCGTGCCGAAGGGCGCGCCGGGCATGCAGGTGCTGAGGCTGGAGAAGAAGCTCGGGATCCGGGCGTCGGATACGGCGACCATCATGTTCTCGGACTGCCGTATCCCGCTGGCGAACATCCTCGGCTCCCCTGAGGTCGATACTCAGAAGAGCTTCGCCGGCGTGATGCAGACCTTCGACAACACTCGCCCGGTGGTCGCGGCCATGGCCATCGGCCTGGCGCGCGCGTCCCTCGAGCTGACCCGGGAGATCCTGGCGAAGGAGGGTATCAAGCCCAGCTATCGAGGCTCGATCTGGACGTGTAGCGCGGCGGAGGCTGAGCTTTGCCGTATGGAAGCAGAGTGGGAGGCGGCGCGCCTGCTCACGCTGCGGGCGGCTTGGATGGCCGACAACGGGATCCCGAACAGCATGGAGGCCTCGATGTCCAAGGCCAAGGCGGGCCGCATGGCGACGGATGTGACGCTGCGCTGCGTCGAGCTATGTGGCGGGGCCGGCTACAGCGAGCGCGACCTGCTGGAGAAGTGGGCGCGTGACTCGAAGATCCTCGATATTTTCGAGGGCACGCAGCAGATCCAGATGCTGATCGTGGCCCGACGTCTGCTCGGCAAGAAGTCGAGCGAGCTGCGCTAGTCGGGCGGCAGCCGCCGCGCAGCCGAGGCGACCTGGTCGGCGGCGCCCAAGCGCGCCGCTCCGGCGCCGCTCAGCGCCGCCCCAAAACCCCCGCGGACAATGGCTGCGCGGCGCGAGGCTGGTTTTCTTTCGCCCTTGGCGGGCTATAACGCCGGCTCGCCATGAGTGAGCACGATTCGCAGCTGTTGAGTCAGACCGAGGGCAAGGGCTTCATCCGGGAGCTGATCGAGCGAGATCTAGCCAGCGGTAAATACAACGGCCGGGTGGTCACCCGGTTTCCGCCGGAGCCCAACGGCTACCTGCACATTGGGCACTCGAAGAGCATCTGCCTGAACTTTGGTCTGGCGCGGGAGTACAAGGGGCGCTGTCATCTGCGCTTCGATGACACCAACCCCACCAAGGAGGACATGGAGTATGTCGAGTCGATCCAGAGCGACATCCGCTGGCTTGGCTTTGACTGGGGCGAGCACCTGTTCTTTGCGTCGGACTACTTCGAGCAGCTGTACAACTTCGCCGAAGATCTAATCCGGGCGGAAAATGCTTACGTGTGCAGCCTGAGTGACGCGGAGATCCGCGAGTACCGCGGCACGATCACCGAGCCGGGGCGGCCGAGCCCGTACCGTGAGCGCAGCGTGAGAGAGAACCTTGAGCTGTTCCGCGAGATGCGAGCCGGCAAGTTTCCCGACGGAACACATGTGTTGCGGGCCAAGATCGACATGGCCTCGCCCAACATGAAGCTGAGAGATCCGCCGATCTACCGCATCCGCCACGCCCACCACTATCGCACGGGGGACACCTGGTGCATCTACCCGCTGTACGATTTTACGCATGGGCTGAGCGACGCCTTGGAGGGCGTCACGCACTCGCTGTGCACGCTAGAGTTCGAGAACAATCGGCCGCTCTACGACTGGTTCGTGACTCGCCTCGACGCCACCCCAGAGGGCGCTGGCGCGCCGCCGGAGCAGACCGAGTTTGCGCGGCTGCGCTTGAGCCACACGGTGATGAGCAAGCGCAAGTTCCTGCGCCTGGTAGAGGAGAAGCACGTCAGCGGCTGGGATGATCCACGCATGACCACGTTGGCGGGGCTCAGGCGCCGAGGCTACACCCCCGAGGCGATCCGTGCGTTCGCGGAGCGGGTAGGCGTCGCCAAGAACAACAGCCTAGTGGACGTCGCGCTGCTCGAGCACACCCTGCGCGAAGACCTAAACCAGCGCTCGCCGCGGGTGCAGTGCGTGCTGCGCCCGCTCAAGCTGGTGATCACCAACTACCCCGGCGCTCAGGTCGAACAGCTGCGCGCGCCCTATTTCCCCCCGGATGTTGGCAAGCCGGGAGAGCGTGAGCTGCCGTTCTCGAGGGAGCTGTGGATCGAACGAGAAGACTTCGCCCTTGAGCCGCCGGCCAAGTGGCATCGGTTGGCGCCAGGCGCGTCGGTGCGCCTGCGCTACGCCCACGTCGTGACCTGCGAGTCAGTGGTGCGCGATGAGCGAGGCCAGGTGAGTGAAGTCCACGCGCGGCTGGCCACGCCGGAGGAGGCTCAGGCGCTCAAGGTCAAGGGTACGATTCACTGGGTGAGCGCGGCCCACGCTGTCGACTGCGAGGTGCGGCTGTATGATCGGCTGTTCCAGGTGCTAGAGCCCGACGTCACCGAGGAGGGGGTCGACTTCATCAGCTACCTGAACCCGAACAGCCTGGTGACGCTGACTGGCTGCAAGCTCGAGCCTGCGGCCGCCGCGGAGCAACTTGACCGCGTGCAGTTTGAGCGCCAAGGGTTCTTTTATGCGGACTCGGACTCGAAGCCCGGCGCGCTGGTATATAACCGTACGGTCTCGTTGAAGGACAGCTGGGCAAAGCAGACCCAGCGCGCCGCTCCAGCGGAGGAGCGGCGGCGGCGCCAGCCAGGGACGTCAGGGGCGCCGAAGAAGGAGCTCGTGCTGGACGCCGCGGCTCAGATGTTGGTCGACGTGCACGGCCTATCGCCGCATGAGGCCCAGGTGATCGGCGCTGAGCCGCGCCTGGGGATGCTGCTGGTCGGCGCGCTGGGCCTAGAAGCTGATCTGAAGGCGGTCACCCGCTGGCTGGTGAACGACGTGGCGTCTTGGGCCAAGGCTCACCCGGAGCAGCTGTTGTTCGGCGCGCCAGAGTTGGTGGAGCTGATCGCGCTGCAGTCGTCGGGCACGCTGTCGGGGCGCCTAGCCAAGGACGTGTTCGCCGAGTTGGCGAGCACGGGAGATCCTCCTGCGGAAATCGTGGAGCGGCTGGGTGGTGGTCAGATCGACGATGAAGACAGCCTGGAGCCCGTCGTGGCGCAGGTGCTGGCGGACAACCCGGATCATCTACGGCGTTACCGCGAGGGAAATCACAACCTGCTCGGCGCGTTCGTGGGCCAAATCATGCGCGCCACGGGCGGCAAGGCCAACCCGCAGCGGGTCAACAGCTTGCTCAAGCGGCTGCTCGACGCTTCGTAGTGAACAGCGCTGCGGCTCAGCACGCCCGAGCTAGTCGCGGCCCTCTTCAACGGCGTGGCAGGCGACCAGGTGGCGCTTTGGGTTGGCTCCAGCGTGGCTGATGGCAGCGGGCTTGGCCGTAGCTGGGTTATGCGCAGCTGGGTTATGCGCAGCTGGGTTATGCGCAGCTGGGTTATGCGCAGCTGGGCCGCCCTCTGCCGCGCTGCTCATATTACCTAGCGGAATCAATTTAGGGCGCTCCACCTTACAGCGCTCGTTCACCAGCGGGCAGCGCCCGGCGAAGGCGCACCCCCGGGGCAAATTCAGCGGTGACGGCACGTCGCCTTCGAGCACCTCGGTGTCCTGGCGATCTCGTGGATCATCGATGGGGATCGCGCTGAGCAGGGCTCGGGAGTAGGGGTGGCGGGCAGCCGTATCGAGGTCCTGGGCGCTGAGCTCCTCGACGATGGACCCCAAGTACATCACCGCGACGCGGTCGCAAAAGTGCTGCACGACCTTGAGGTCGTGGGAGATGAACAGGAACGTGAGCCCTAGATCTTGCTTCAGATCGCTCATCAGGTTGAGCAGCTGGGCCTGTACTGAGACGTCCAACGCCGAGACAGGCTCGTCGGCCAGCACGAACTCTGGCTCGACGGACAACGCCCGGGCGATCCCGACGCGCTGGCGCTGACCACCCGAGAACTCGTGGGGGTACTTGCGGCGCACGTCTGGGCGGAGCCCGCAGCGCTCAAGCAGGTCGTCGATCCGTGCGGAGATGTCTTGCGCAGGCACGACGCGATGAAACTTGAGCGCCTCGCTCAGCATCGCCTCCACCGTCATGCGCGGGTTGAGCGAAGCGTACGGATCCTGAAACACGATCTGCATGCGCCGCTTGAAGGGCCGCAGCTCACGATACGCGAGCTGGGTGATGTCCACGCCGTCGAACTCGATGCTGCCAGCGGTCGGCTCCAGCAGCCGCACCAGCACCTTGCCCAAGGTGGACTTGCCGCAGCCCGACTCACCCACTAGGCCAAAGCTCTCGCCGCGCTCGATCTCTAGATCGACGCCGTTGACCGCGTGGACCCGCGACAGCTCACGCCCCAAGAAGCCGCCGTGCTTTGGGAAGTGCTTGACGAGCTGCTTGGCCCTTAGCAGGCTCATGCTGTGGGTACCTCAGGGAAATGCTCTGTGGTGAGCTGTGTGACAGGGAAGAAGCAGCGCACGCTCGAGCCATCAGCCTGAGTGGTGAGCTGCGGTTCTTGGTCCCGACAGCGCGCCTGGGCGCGATCACAGCGGTCTTGAAAGCGGCAGCCAGGTGGCAATTTGCGTAGGTCGGGCACGAGCCCGGCGATGGTCGCGAGGCGCGCGCTGGTCTTTCGTCCGCGCTTGGGGATCGAGCGCAACAGCGCCTCGGTGTAGGGGTGCTGCGGGCGGTGAAATAGATCGTCTACGCTGGCCTCCTCGACCACGCGCCCCGCGTACATCACCACCACGCGGTCGCAAACCTCCGCGATCACGCCGAGATCGTGGGTGATGAGCAGGATAGAGGTGCCGAGCTCGCTGCGCAGCCTGAGCATCAGGCGCAGCACCTGGGCCTGGATGGTGACGTCGAGCGCGGTGGTGGGCTCATCTGCGATCAGCAGCTTGGGCTTGCAGGCGAGCGCCATCGCGATCATCACGCGCTGGCGCATCCCCCCTGAGAGCTGGTGTGGGTACTCGTCGATGCGAGTGGTCGGGGACGGGATCCCAACTTGGATCAGCAGCTCCAAGACGCGCTCGCGCCGCGCCGACTTGCTCAGCGCTGGCTGGTGCAAGACCAACGTCTCGGCGACCTGGTCGCCGACCCGCAAGACTGGGTTCAGCGCGGTCATCGGCTCTTGGAAGATCATGGCGATGCGGTTGCCGCGGACCGAGCGCATCGCGCGCTCGCTCAGCGAGACCAAATCCTGACCCTCGAACAGCACCTTGCCGCCGCTGATGCGCCCTGGGGGGTCGGGGATCAGGCGCAGGATGCTCTTGCTGGTCACCGTCTTCCCACAGCCCGACTCGCCGACCAGCCCTAGGACCTCGCCTGGGCGGATGTCGAAGCTCACGTCGTCAACGGCGACCAGCTTGCCCGTCTCCGTGGAGAAGGTTGTCTCCAGGTGCTGCACGCTCAACAGCGCCTCTTTGGGCTGTGAGGGCGCGCTCATAGGCTCTTCGGATCCAGCGCGTCTTGCAGCGCGTCGGCGAACACGTTGAAACACAGCACGAGGCCAAGCATGGCCGCGGTGGCGGCGCCGATCTGCCAGTAGTAGCCGTTGATCAGCTCCGCCCGCGACTGGTTGATCATCACGCCCCAGCTCGGCTCGCCTTGCACGCCGAGCCCGAGATAACTCAAGATCACCTCGCTCTTGATGGCGGCTACGAACAGCAGCGCGAAGTACACCAGCACGAGGTGCAGCGTGTTGGGGAGCACGTGGAGCAGCAAGATGCGCGCGTCGCTGTAGCCCATCGCGCGCGCCGCCTGCACGTAGTCGCTCTCGCGTAGCTTCAGTACTTCCCCGCGGACCACGCGGCACGGACCCACCCAGAAGGTGGCACCGAACGCGACGTAGACCACGAACAGCCCGCGCCCGAGCCAGCGGCTGACCGCGTAGCTGAGCGCGATCAGCAGCAGCAGGTTGGGGATAGACTGGACGGTGGAGTACAGCCAGACCACGAAGGTGTCGGTGCGCTTGCCGTAGTAGCCGGCGATACCTCCGAGCAGCGAGCCGGTGGTCGCGCCGATCAGCGCAGAGACGAAGCCCACGCCAAACGCCACCTTGGTCGAGTACAGCATGCGCACGATGATGCTGCGGCCCTGGCGGTCAGTGCCGAGCCAGTGCTTCCAACTCTCACCTGTGGGGCTCGCGTAGTTTGCGCCGATGCGATCGGCGAAGTCGGAGCCAAGTACGCCGAGGCTCACCAACAGCGCCGCCGCGGCGTACACGCCGATCACGGCCATGCACACCAGCGCGAAGCGGTCGCGGCGCAGCTTGAGGCTAGGTCGCGAGCGCCAGACGTCGCCAAGCCACAGCGCGAACCGGTTGGGGGAGCCGGCGGTGGTGTCCGTCATTCGAGCCTCACTCGTGGATCAACGAAGGCGTACAGCACGTCGTTCAGCACCGTGGTGATCACGAACAACACCGAGATCATCAGCGTCAGCGCGCGGATCACGGGGAAATCGGCGGACTCGATGGCGTCCAGCAGCTGCGCTCCGAGGCCAGGGATCCCGAAGAAGCTCTCGAGCAGCAGAGAGCCAGTGACCAGAAACGGCAGCGAAATCATGATGCGGGTGATGATCGGGATCAGGGCGTTGCGCAGCACGTGTCGTGTGAGCACCCGCGCCGGGCCGGCTCCCTTGGCGATAGCGGTCGTCACGTGGTCGCGACCGACCTCCTCCACGAAGACCGAGCGATAGAAGCGCGTGTCGTAGCCGAGACCGACGATCACCAGCACGATGATGGGCAGCGCCAAGTACTGCCACCGCCCGAACGGGTCGCTGTCGTAGCCGTGGATCTGAAATGCGCGCAGCTGAAAGGCTAACAGGTACTGCCCGACCACGATGTAGACCAGGAAGCTCACGCTCATGCCGGTGACCGCGAGGGCCATCAGGCCGCGATCCAAGAAGCGCTGTCGAAAGTTGGCCGCGATCAGGCCGATGGAGAGCGCCAGGAGTGAGGTGGCGGCGAGGGCTGGCAGGGTCAGGCTGATCGACGGGCCCGCTCGGCTCTTGATGATCTCGGTGACGGGCTCTTTGGTCTTGAAGCTCTTGCCAAAATCGAGGGTGACGATCTGCTTTAGGTAGTCCGTGTACTGGAAGACCAGCGGCTTATCTAAGCCGTATTCCGCGCGGAGCGCCTTGAGGTCTTGCTCGGTGGCGTTCTTGCCCGCCATCTGCAGCGCCGGATCTCCGCCGACGACGTTGAGCAGCAGGAAGGTGATCAGGGTCACGCCCAGGATGATCGGGACACCGCCGAGCAGCCGCCGAAGTACGAAGCCCCACACTAGCTATTGCCCCACGGTGTCATTTAGGGTCCACGTCCAGGAATTTGAACCAAGTGTCCCAGACCTCCGTCGGCGCGAAGTTCTTCACCCTCGAGTTCCACACGTAGGAGCGGGTGCGCGCCATGCTACCGATGGCTGGGCAGTCCTCGATCACGATGTCCCGCAGCTGCGCGTAGAGCGCGGCGCGTTCGGGGCTTGGGCTCATCACGGCGGCTCGCTCGAACAGCTGGTTGTAGGTCGGGTTGTCGTAGTTGAACTTGTTCGAGCCCGGCGTCTTGTTGCCGCCGTAGAACAGCTGCAAGAAGTTCTCGGCGTCGGGGTAGTCGGCGCCCCAAGCTAGGCTAAACATTTGAGCCTTCTTGCGCCGCATCTTGTCTTGCAGCTCGGGGAAGCTCGACAGGCGAACTTCAAGGCTTACGCCGATCCTGCGGACTTGCCGCGTGAACATCTCACCCTGCTCTTCGGAGTTGCTGCCCCGAGTGGTGTCCAAGACCAACGTCGGCAGGCCTTTGCCGCCCGGATAACCTGCCTCAGCGAGCAGCAGCTGCGCTCGCTCGAGGTCTGGACCTCGGTAGCGTCCCGGAGGCCCCGCTTGGTGACCGCCTAAACTGGGCGGAATCGGCCCGTCGTACAGGATGTTGTTGTCGTTGTAGAAGGCGTGGTTCAGCTCACGGGTGTCGAGGGCGAGGCTGATGGCTTGTCGCAGCTTCTTCGCGCGGGTGGCCTGCTCGGGCGTCGCCTCGGGCCCCGCGCCGCCGACGATGGGGTCCTCCATGTTGAAGCCGCGGTAGATGAAGTCGAGCAGCGGCAGGTGATAGTAGCCCACCCCCTCTTCTGCGAACTTGGGCTTCAGCGTCTTGTCGGCGTTGAAGATCAGCTCATGGTACTCGGCTGGGGTTTGGGTGGCGTCTAGGTCGCCCACGCGAAACTTGAGCCACATCGGCTGATCTTGCTCGAACACGTGGATCATGATCCCGTCCAGGAACGGAATGCGCTTCCCAGCGGCAGCGAGTAGCCCGCGCGCGCGCATCTCGTCCGACGCCTTGGTCGGGTAGTATTCTTCGCGATAATCAGGGTTACGGCTGTAGCGCAAGAAGCTGCCCCGCACCCACTCGTCCAGCTTGAACGGCCCAGTGCCCACTGGGTGCGAGCTGAACTCGTCGCCGTAGAACTCGGCGCACTCTCTAGGCACGACCGCGGTGGTCCCCATGGCCAGCACGTTGAGCAGCTGCGGAAACGGCTTGGTCAGACGGATCTCGAAGCTGTGGCGCCCCGTCTCTCGGAGGCCCGCTATGCTGGCGTCCCAGTCAAACGGCGCCCCTGGCGACCGCTTGTCCATCTTGGCCTTGAAGGCGTCGAAGCCCTGAATGCGCCCGCGGTAGAGCCACCAACCTGTGGCAGAGTTGGCGCGATCTGCCATGCGCATCAGTGACCAGATCACGTCGCGCGCGACCAGCTCACGCCCCGGCTGCGCGACCCCGAGTTTTGGATCCGGGTGGAAGCAAGGATCGGCCTGGAAGCGAACCCCTGGCTTGAGCTTGAAGCGATACACCAGCGCGTCGTCGGACACTTGGGGCATTTCGCGCAGCAACAGCGGCTTGAGTTCGAACGGCCGCGCCAGGTACTCGTATTCGAACAACGCCTCGTACACCTGGGCCTGGGCCAGGTTGTCGTAGCTGCTCGAGTTGCGCACGGGATCAAACGTGCCGATCTTGGCGCGCGCCGAGAAGTGGAAGTAGCGCTTGCCTTGCTCCCACTTGGGAGGCGACTTGCAGGCACACAGCGTGGCCGCGGCCACCAGCAGCAGCCCAAGCGGGCTGCGCCGCCACGGCGCGCGCCGCGCGAGCTGGCGCGGGCGCGACCCAGGGTATGAGCGTGGAGAGGCTGGCACTGACTAGAAGGTCACGACGCCGCGGATGGACTTACCTTCGTGCATCAGGTGCAGCGCTTGATTGATCTGATCGAGCGGGAGCACGTGGGTGATCAACGGATCGATCTCGATCTTTTTATCCATGTACCAATCGACGATCTTGGGCACGTCGCGGCGCCCCTTCGCGCCACCAAACGCCGAGCCGCGCCACACGCGCCCGGTCACCAGCTGAAATGGCCGCGTCGAGATCTCCTGACCCGCTCCAGCCACGCCGATGATGATGCTCTCGCCCCAGCCCTTGTGGCAGCACTCCAGGGCCTGGCGCATGACGTTGACGTTGCCGATGCACTCGAACGAGTAGTCAGCGCCGCCGCCGGTCAGGTTGACCAAGTAGGCGACGAGATCGCCTTCCACTTCGTTGGGGTTGACGAAGTGCGTGACGCCGAAGCGCTCGGCCATGGCCTTGCGATCGTTGTTCAGATCGACCCCGACGATCATGTTGGCGCCCACCAGCCGCGCGCCCTGGGCGACGTTCAAACCGATCCCTCCCAGGCCAAAGATCACCACGTTGGCCCCTGGCTCGACCTTCGCCGTGTTGATGACGGCGCCGATGCCCGTGGTCACTCCGCAGCCGATGTAACAAACCTTGTCGAAGGGCGCATCCTCGCGGATTTTGGCGACCGCGATCTCAGGCAGCACGGTGTAGTTTGAGAACGTGGAGGTGCCCATGTAGTGGTACACCGGCTTGCCGTCCAAGCTGAAGCGGCTCGTGCCGTCTGGCATCAGCCCCTTGCCTTGGGTCTCGCGGATCGCTTGGCAGAGGTTGGTCTTTTCCGAGAGGCAAAAGCCGCACTCACGGCACTCCGGCGTGTACAGGGGGACGACGTGGTCGCCCTTCTTGACGGATTTGACGCCGGGGCCGACGTCGACCACCACCCCCGCTCCCTCGTGCCCTAAGACTGAAGGGAAGAGCCCTTCCGGATCCGCACCAGACAGCGTGAAAGCGTCGGTGTGACAAATCCCGGTGGCGCGGATCTCGACCAGGACTTCGCCTGCCTTGGGGCCTTCAAGCTCCAGATCGACAAGGGTCAGCGGGTTCGCCGCTTCGATAGGGGATGGCGAGAGCGCCACGGCAGCGCGGGTTTTCATTCTAGATCCTTTGGCTGAGGCGATGGTTGAGGCCGGACTTGGCGCGGCTTGGACTGGCGCGGCTCTGCTGTGCCTTGAGCTGGCTGTCCCGAAACCCCGAGCCTGAGAACGAGCTTGCAGCTTACGCCGAACAGGCAGCTTGCGCCGAACAGGCAGCTTGCGCTGTTGGTTGTAGCCAACACTGCGGCCTCCCGCCAACGGTCATCCGCTCGCATGCGGCTGAGGGCTTGGCATAACCGTCAGCCTGTTGGCGGCTGAGATGGCCGGTGTGGCTCGCGCGTCCGCGTTACGTCGA
>CAZKDY010000013.1:86837-142920 GCA_964551615.1 uncultured Polyangiaceae bacterium | reverse complement strand
CGCGAAACGCTGCGCCTCAACGCGAAACGCTGCGCCTCAACGCGAAACGCTGCGCCTCAACGCGAAACGCTGCGCTTTAAGGTGGGACGCTGCGCCTCAAGGTGGGACGCTGCACCTCAACGTGGGACGCTGCGCCTCAACGTGGGACATCCAGCGCCGCTCGAGCAGTCTAGTCGCAGGGGAGTTCCCGGGGTTTTTGCTGGTCTTGCCCAGGGGCTCGCCGTTTGGGCTTTTAGTGCGCCCGATGTTTCCGTACCCTACTGGATCGATTGCCCTGGCCGGCGTCCGATTTGGTGGTAACCGCACGCACCCTGTTTGGTATTGGGGTGTCTGCGGGTCGGCACGGTGATTGCGTTAGCCCGCAGGCTTGGCACTTGGTTTCTTGGAACGGTTCAACGCACGCGATCGCGTGCTCGGTTTGGAGAACTTACTTAGCGTCGCAGGGCGCACATCGACGATCAGCAATTAGGCGCCCGCCAGCGGCGGAGCCACAGATCCTTCCGAGGGTATTTCGTGGTTGAAGTGCACCCGGGACAGCCCGCTGGTGAGCGCTGAACTTGGTCGTTCGCCTCCGCGGGTACGAATTGAGCGAGCGCAGCGTGGTTATCCCCACGGATGCGAGACGGAACTTGGAGGCGCCCTAGGGCGCCAGGCGTGAACGCGGAACGGCGTTCATTACGGAGCATTCATGAAGTTGAGACACTGGACAGCACTACCCCTCGTATTGGCTTCGGTCTTCGGAGCATCAGCGGCCTCGGCGCAGAGCACAGGCTTCGCGTTGGATAGGTTTGATCCATCGGATCGCGGCTCGGCTTGGTTCGCGCTGGAGTCCCTGGACTTTGACGGGCACATGATGGCCGCCCTCGGCCTAGTGGGTGACTACGCCTACAAGCCCCTGGTGCTTTACGATGCCGACGGCGAGGAGGTGAGCGCGGTCGTTGAACACCAGCTGTTCGCGCATCTAGGCGGCAGCCTCACGTTGTGGGATCGCCTCAAGCTCGGCGTGAACGTGCCCCTCGCTGTGGTCAACGGCGGCGAGACGAACACGTCGTTCTCTAGCCAAGACGGCGCCGGGATCGGCGATGTCCGCGTGGGCGGCGACGTGCGTCTGCTGGGCACGCCAGGCGGCGCACTACGCCTCGGGTTGGGTGTTGGGGTGTACCTGCCCACTGGTGACCCCGATAAGTTCACCGGCGATGGATCGACGCGGGTTCAGCCGCGGCTTGGCGTCGCGGGTGACGTCGGGCAGATGGCGTACGCTGCTCGCCTCAGCACGAATATCCGCACGGCAGACCAGGAGCTCGACGGCGAGGCGGTCGGCACCGAGGTCGGCTTCGCTGGCGCTGTGGGCGTCAAGCTAGTTGACGACAAGCTGCTGCTCGGACCTGAGATCTACGGCACCACCGGGGTCGACAACTTCTTTGGTCGTCGCAGCACTCCGTTCGAGGTCGTGCTCGGCGGCCACTATCAGGTCGCGCCAGAGTGGACCTTGGGGGCTGGCGTCGGCCCGGGTCTGACCCGCGGCTTTGGCAGCCCCGCGCTGCGCGTGCTGGCGAGCATCGAGTATCGCCAGCAGGTCGAGGAAGCCAAACCTGAGGCGCCAAAAGACACCGACGGCGACGGCATCTTCGATGACGTGGACGCGTGCGTGACCGTGCCTGGCGTGGCCAGCGAAGACCCGAAGAAGCACGGCTGCCCGCTGCCTGGCGATCGCGACAACGACGGCATCATCGATGCTGAAGACGCCTGCCCAGACGAGCCGGGCGTGAAGAGCGACGATCCAGCCAAGAACGGCTGTCCGCTGCCCAAGGACCGGGACAAGGACGGCATCTTGGACGAGGTAGACGCGTGTCCCGATGAGCCGGGCGTCGCCAACGACGACCCTGCCAAGAACGGCTGCCCGGCGCCTAAGGACAACGACGGCGACGGCATCATGAACCCTGAAGACGCTTGCCCCGACGTGGCCGGTCTGCCCAACACGGACCCGAAGAAGCACGGCTGCCCGAAAGCGCAGATCGAGAAGGGTCAGATCAAGATCCTAGAGCAGGTCAAGTTCAAGACCGCCAGCGACGCGATCCTCCCGGAAAGCAATGAGATCCTAGAGGCCGTCCAGAAGATCATGACCGACAACCCGGACATCGAGCTGATCAGCGTGGAAGGCCACACCGACTCACGAGGTGCCCCAGGCTACAACCGCGCGCTGAGCAAGCGCCGCGCGGCATCCGTCGTGCGCTGGCTGGTCAAGGCCGGCATCGACAAGTCGCGCTTCACGTCGCAGGGCTTCGGTCCCGACAAACCCATCGACACCAACGAGACCGACGAAGGACGCCAGAACAACCGCCGCGTGGAGTTCCACATCGTCAAGGTGAAGGCTGGCTCCAAACTGAAAGTGGAGGAACGCTGATGCGCAAGCTTAACGTGTTTAGAGGCACTGCTCTCAACCTCTCGCGGCTGCTGGGCTCAGTGGTCGCGGGTGGCACCCTACTGGCGGCCGGACAGGCCGCCGCGGCGCCCACGCTGCGCGTCCAGGTGGATCAGCGCGGTGACTTCGCGATGATCGGCAACACCCTCGGCCACGACTGTGGCAACAGCACGCCGGCGCCCGTGGTCGGGACGGTACGTGCGTGCGGCACCAGTCAGGGCGACACCGCGCCGGACCTGCATTGGCGCTCACAGGCTAACCAGTTGGTCGGGCCTGACATCCCCGCCTTGGCGGATCGCTTGATCTCGCCAGCCGAGGCCCGCTCGACGGCAATGCTCAGTTTGCCGACCGGCGCGGTCGTCACCCACGCGTACATGTACTGGGCTGGGCGCGCGAGCGCGGACTCCGAGGCGACCCTGGATCGCCCAGGCGGCTTCACCGCCGCCGTCACCGCGACCCAGAGCTTCACCTCAAGCGGCTACTACCAATCGGTAGCCGACGTGACCTCGGTGGTGCAGACCAACGGCAACGGCGCCTACCGGGTCAGCGGCGTGGCGATGGAGGATTTCCGCGATCGAAATCGGGAAGTCAACTTCGGGGCCTGGTCGCTGGTGGTCTTCTATCGCCTAGCGTCGGATCCGCCGCGCAACCTGGCCCTGTTCGACGGCTTGGATGAAGTCACCAACGGCAACCCTGCGTCTGCCACCCTCGCAGGGTTCTTGGTGCCTAACGCGGGCTTCACGGCCAAGCTCGGCGTGATCACCTACGAGGGAGATCGAACCGCAACCGGCGACTCGCTGCTCTTCGGCCTGGCGCCGTTAGCCAACAGCGATCGCCTCTCAGATGCTGCGAACCCCGTCGACAACTTCTTCAACTCGACCCGGTCCAACCGCGGTGCCTTGGTCAGCGTGGCGGGCGACTTGCCCCAGACCACAGGCGCTGCTGGTAGCCTCAGCAGCTTCGACCTCGACATCGTGGACATCAGGTCACGCGTTACCGCGGGGCAAACATCTGCTGACATTCAGGCGACCAGCAGCAGTGACCAGTACTACCTGGGCGCCTTCATCACCTCGATCTCAACCTTTAAGCCCGACTTCTCGAGCTCCACCAAGGACGTGGTGGATGTCAACGGTGGTGGCCTGCGGCCAGGGGATGAGCTTGAGTACACCATCGCGGTGCAGAACACGGGTAACGACACCTCGGTCAACACCATTTTAACCGATGTGATCCCCACGGGAACGACCTTCGTGCCCGGCTCGATCCGCGTCGCTACGGGCCCAAATAACGGGTCGAAGACCGACATCGTGGACATCGACCAAGCCGAGTTCGTAGGCGGCACGCTCACCGTTCGCCTGGGCACCGGGGCCACGGGGGCGGCGGGCGGCGAGCTGACGGTGGGTCAGTCAACCAGCGTGGTGTTCCGCGTGAAGGTCGAGGCCAGCGCGACGGGGACGCTGTCGAATCAAGCATCCATCACGTTTGAAGGTGAACAGGGCGCGCCAGAGACCACCCAGCCCACCGACGGCTCTTCGGACCCGGGTTCGCAGCCGACGGATATCACCGTCGATGAGTGCGGCTCTGACTCCGATTGCTCCGGGTCTACGCCCATCTGCGACACCACGCATGATCCGATGATCTGCGTGCAGTGCGTCGATGATGGTGACTGCAGCGGGTCCACCCCCAACTGCGACACCGCGAACAACGTCTGCATCTGCTTGGCTGGGCCCGGCGCTTGCACCGACACCGACAACGATGGGCTGAGCGACGCCGAAGAGGACGCCATCGGCACCGACCCCAACGACGCAGACAGCGACGACGACGGCGTGCCTGACGGCGCAGAGCCCGACTACGACCAAGACACTGACGGTGACGGGCTGATCAACGCCCTGGACCCGGACAGTGACGACGACGGGCTGTTCGATGGCACCGAAATGGGTCGCGACTGCTCCAACGCCGCGACTGACGTCAGCGCTGGTCATTGCCGCGCGGATGCGGACGCCGGGGCGACGGTCACCGACCCCTTGAACGCCGACACCGATGGTGGCGGCGTCAGTGACGGATCGGAGGACGCGAACCTCAACGGCGCGGTTGATGTCGATGAGACGGACCCGACCGTCGGGAACGGCGCCGATGACGCGGGCGTCGTGGACACCGATGGCGACGGGCTCAGCGACAACTTGGAGACCTTCCTAGGGAGCGATCCGAGCGACGCCGACACCGACAACGACGGCGTGTTGGATGGGGCGGAGAACAACCCATCTGACGACACTGATCGGGACGGGTTGATCAACGTGCTGGATGTCGACAGCGACAACGACGCGTTGTTCGACGGCACCGAGCGCGGCCTGGATTGCGAGAACCCGGCGACCGATAAGGCGCTTGGCCACTGCAGGGCAGACGCGGACTCGGCGACGACCACCTCCCCACTCCTCGCGGATACGGATGGTGGTGGCGCGACCGATGGGTCCGAGGACTTCAACCTCGACGGCGCGATCGACAGCGGCGAGACCGACCCGACGCTGGGCCACGGCGCAGACGACGGCAGCGTCGCTGACGCTGACGGCGATGGGCTCAGCGACGGGCTCGAAGCGACGCTCAAGACGGATCCGAACGACGCTGACTCTGATAACGATGGCCTGCTGGATGGCCAAGAGCCAAACCCCAACGACGACCATGACGGCGACGGGCTGATCAACGCCCTCGATCCAGACAGCGACGGAGACGGCCTGACCGACGGTTTGGAAGCCGGCCGGGACTGCGCTAACAGCGCGACAGACGTCTCCGCCGGGAACTGCACCGCTGACGGAGACGCTGGCGCAACCACGACCGGCGTGCTCCAGCGTGACACCGACGGGGGTGGCGCGATCGACGGTGACGAAGACACGAATAAGAACGGCGTATTCGACACCGGCGAGCGCGATCCGAACGACCCGACGGACGACTCCAACATCCCGGGTACGGGCGGCGCTGCGGGTACTGCAGGCGCTGCGGGTGCTGCGGGTGCTGCGGGTGCTGCGGGATCGGCGGGCACCTCGACTGGCGGCAGCTCCACTGGTGGCACGTCGGGCGCTGGCGCAGGTGGCACGTCCACTGGCGGCACGTCCACTGGCGGCACGTCCGCCGGCGGTACCGGTAACACCAACCCAGATGGCTTCGCCCTCGAGGGTGGCGGCTGCTCGTGCCAGATGCCCGGCGGAAACACAAGCCAGGCGCCCTTGGCGCTAGCGCTCGGCGCGATCGGCTTGGCGGCGCTGCGTCGCCGGCGTCGCCAGTAGCCTGTTAGGCAAGCTAGCCCGCTAAGCTCGGGCAACGTGAGACGGCCACCCGCGAGGGTGGCCGTTTTGCGTGGTGCCGAAGCGCAGTGGCTTTGACCTACTTTACGCCGTGGCGCTGCAAGAGCTTGATCAGGTACGAGCGATCCATGCGCGCGTCGCGGGCGGCGTGGGTCACGTTTCCGCCGGAGCGCTTGAACAGCTCGCGCAGGTACCGACCTTCGAAGTCGTGTAGCACCAAGCCCCGCGCCTCTTTGTAGGGCAGGCCCATGACCTGTTCTAGGTGCTCCGAGGCATGCCCAGGCTCGTCGCCGCTGCGAAACAGCTCTGGCGCCTCACCCATGGCGAGGGTCGCTTCAACCCAGTTGCGCAGCTCGCGCACGTTGCCTGGCCAGGTGTGGCGTCTTAGCTCGCTCAGCAGCTTCTCCGGCGCGACCTCGTCGACGGGGCCTGTGTGCCCTGCTTCACGGAGGAAGTGCTCGATCAAGAGCTTTAGATCGTCGAGGCGCTCACGCAGCGCCGGCAAGCGCAGGACCACCACCCCCACCCGATAATAGAGATCCATGCGGAAATTACCGGCGTTTACCTCTTCGCGGAGATCGCGGTTGGTCGCGCACACCACGCGCACGTCCACGCTGACCTCTTGCCGCCCGCCCACGCGGTTGAAGCGGCGCCGCTCTAGCGCGCCGAGCAGCTGCGGCTGAAGATCGAGGGGCAGCTCGCCGATCTCGTCCAGGAACAATGTGCCGCCGTTCGCGCGCTCGAAGGCGCCGATGTGCTGGCGTTCGGCGCCAGTAAACGCGCCGCGCTCGTGACCGAACAACTCGCTGGCCACCAGGTTGGGCGCTAGGGCGCCGCAGTCCACGGTGATGAACGGTCCAGCGTGGCGATCACTCTCGTCATGTAGCGCGCGGGCGACCAGCTCTTTTCCGGTGCCCGACTCGCCGATCACCAAGACCGGGACCTGGGCGCGGGCGACCTTCTGCACCTTGGCCATCACGCGGCGCATCGACGCGTTTTGGCCGAAGAGATCTCCCAAGTGGTTCTGATCGTGGACCTCCACCAACGTGCTCGTACCGTCGAACACTCGGATGCTGGTGCGGCCGATGCTCAGGGTCGTTCCCGGAGGAATGACGCCATTGCGGAGTCGGATGCCGCCTACGAAGGTGCCGTTGGTGGAGCCGAGATCAACCAGGTGAATGCCGTCCTCGTGGTGGGTCAGCTCCAGGTGGTAGCCGGAGACGGTTGGGTCGGTCAGCTCCAGATCGTTGTTGGCGGCGGTGCCGATGGTCAGATCTTCTGACTCGGCTTCGACCTTCAAGCCCGCGTCGACGCCCTCGGTGACCTCCACAGCGAGGGTGTCAATCTCGACGCGATCGGAGCGGTCCAGCCGGGAGGTGCGATGGAGGGGCATGTGCCCCGGGATATATCACGACCCTGCAGGCGATAGACGACGCTGTTGGCTGTGCCCTCCAGCCTACTCGCTCGTGCCACGCAGAAAGCCCGCTATTTGAGCGGATTGCGTGCTGGGTGCGACGGGCACGCTGCTTGCTACGGCCGGCCCATGATCCTGGCAACCCATCCGACCGTGCGGGACCTACGACCGCTCCGTGGCCCGCGCCTGGTGGTCATGGCCCACGCTGAGGCCGAAAATGGTGGAGAGCGTCGGCTCAGCAGCCAGGGTCGGCTGCAGAGCGCCCGCGCCGCAGCGAACCTCGCGCGCTGGAGTCAGACGCCGACCAGCATCGTCTGCAGCCCGCTACGGCGCGCGACCGAGACCGCTGAGATCGTGAGCCGCATGCTGGGTGAGCGCCCGCTGCCTGTCCGTGTCGACTCGCGACTCGACCTAGACCAAGACGTTGGTCCTGCCGCGCTGATGCGCGTCGCCGCGGAGCTCACCCGGTGGCGAGAGCCGGTGTTGGTGGTGACTTGTCCCCTCGAGGTTGAGCTCATCGTGTGTGGCTTGTGCTCTCACAGATCAGGGCGCAGGCGCAGCCCAACTGAGGCGACGTTGCCGCGAGGTTTGGCTCCGGCGGCGATGGTCGCCCTGACCCTCAGCGAAGGCTACTGGCGGATCGCTAGCGTGTTGGACTCTCGGCTGGAGCTGTAACCACCGCTACCGCCAATCGAGCTCGAAGACTTGAACGGCGCGATCTCGCCCCGTGAGGTTGTGCTCGCCGAGGGCGCGCAAGTTGGAGCTGTCAGAGCAGCGAGCGTGGGTCGGCTCGGCGACCAAGATCTGGTTGGGCTGTGCGATGGACTCGAGCCGTGCGGCGACGTTTACGACGTCACCGATCACCGTGTACTCCATGCGCTTGTCGCTGCCGATGTTGCCCACGATGGCTTCGCCGGAGTTAATCCCGACGCCGATCCTGACCTCGACACCGAAGCGCTCGCGCCAGCCGACGTTCGCGGTCTCGAGGAAGTGCAGCATGTCTTCTGCCGCGGCCAGCGCGCGATCCGCGTGATCGGCCTGCTCAACTGGCGCGCCCCAGACCGCCATGATGCAGTCGCCGATGAACTTATCGACGGTGCCGTGGTGACGAAACACGATCTCGGTGAGCACGCTGAATAACTCGTTCAGCAGCGCCACCACCTCCTCGGCCTGGCGGCTCTCGGCCAGCGGCGTGAAGGCGACCACGTCGGCGAACGCCACGCTGACCTCGCGGCGCTGCCCACCCAGGGTCAGGGAGTGCTCGCCGCTGACGATGGCGTCGACCAACTCGGCGCTCAAGAAGCGCCCGAGATCGCCGCGCAGCTTGGCTTCGTTGGCGATCTGCTCCTCGCCGCTCTTCAAATCATGCGCCATGTCGCGGATGGAGCGCGCCAGCTGACCGAGCTCATCTCCCCGAGGATTCAATGGCGCGAGCTCACCCCAGGCTCGGCGCGCGATCAGGCGCGTCTCCCCCGCCAGCCTGAGGATGGGGCGCGCTAGGGCGCTGCCACCGATGAAGCCGAGCAGCAGCGCGAGGCCGGCGGAGATGGCCACGACCAGCAACCCGCGTCGCCGCATGCGAGTGAGGCTCGCGTAGGCCTCGGCCTGAGGGCGCCAGACCGCCGCCGTCCAGCCGATGTCAGGCACCGTCTCCAGTCCGCCGACCCAGGCGTCTCCGTCTGCCTCGAACTCCTCTACCACGCCGACCCGGGTGCCGCCGCTGTGCTGCTGACTCGCGCCGTAGTGGTTGAGGGGCTTCCAGAGCGGTAGCCCCGACGCGTCGGCCCCCGGCGCGAGCCCCACGCCGTGCTCGGCGATCACGCGGTTGCTTTGGTCGACCAACAGAATGCGGGTCCCGGCGCCTTCAAAGCGCATCTCCGCGAGGATGGACACCTGCTCGCGCAGCGCACCCAGCGAGATGCGGCCGGTTATGAACGCGGTCGCGCCGGGCTTGGCAGCGGGCTCGGGAGTTGGCTCGGCGGGGGGCGCCGCGCCTGAGTCATCATGCGGGGTCAGGGTGGGTTTAGGGACTAGCACCACCATCACTGGGTCGCCGGCTTCAGCGCTAAACGCCACGCCGCTGGCTTCGGCCAGCTCGCGCAGCGCTGGCGTGGACTCGGGAGGCGGCGTGCTGTCGCCCTTCACTCGGGACAGCACGTGGCTCAAGCCGGTGCTCGGGATCTCGAGGCGCACGCCAGACACGTTACGCGCGCTCTCCAACACCGGCCGTAGGCTCGGCTCCAGCAGCGTCGGATCGTGAGCGGTACTCGCGACCACGCGGGCGATGGTGCGCAGCTCTTGCTCGCCCCGCTCTAGAGAGCGCGTGGTGAGCCCGGTCACCTCCGCCGCGACCGCGCTCTGGAGTTGGCGCTCGCTGCTCTGGACCGCCTCGCGGTTGACCTCCAACAGCAGCTGGCTCGCGACGCTCGACGGCACCAGCGCGACCAGCGCCAACAGCAGCGCCAGCTTGACGCGCAGCGAGACGCCGCGCGCGCCTGAGCTGGGAGCCCGTCTTGCGCCGCTCTTACCGGGAGGCAGCGCAGGGTCAGGAGCGGGCTGTTGGTTCACTTCTCAGTCTCAGCCGCGCTGTCTTTCGCTGCGCTGTCCTTCACTGCGCCGTCGGTCCAGTCTTGGGCGCCCTTGGGGCTGCGCGCCAAGATCTGAAACTCGACGCGGCGGTTCTTAGCGCGGCCCTCGGCGCTGGTGTTTGGCGCGATGGGGCGCCGTGGACCGAAGCCGCGCGCCTCGAGGCGGCGCTCGTCGACGCCATGCTCAACCAACCAACGCAGCACTGACACCGCGCGGCGCCGCGACAGCGCCAGGTTGTTCTTGAGCTGACCCACGGTGTCGGTGTGTCCGTCGATCGCGACGCGAGTGATCTCGGGGTGGCCGTTTAGCACCGCCGCGACTTGGCCGAGCAGGTCGTCGCTCTGCTTGAGGAGCACGTGGCTGCCGGTCTCGAAGCGCACCTGCTCCAGGATCACGATTTGCTTGCCTTCGACCCTGACCGACGGCGGGCAGCCGTGCAGCTTGGGATCGGCGTTAGCTGGCCCAGCTTCCTCGGGGCAAGCGTCCTGAGCGTCGATGATGCTGTCTTGATCGCGATCAGGGGGGCAACCGTGCTTCGCTGGATCGAGGCTCTGCACGCCGCTCACGTCCGGGCAGGCGTCGTCGCGGTCGATGATGCTGTCTAGATCGCGGTCGGGCGGACAGCCAGGCTTCGCGCCCTTGGGAGCACGCTCCCCAGGCTCGTCCGGGCAGGCGTCTGCGGCGTCAAACACACCGTCTAGGTCGCGGTCGCTGCGCGCTGGATCGCGCGCTGGCGTTGCCTCGGGGATCTCAGCAGGAGCTGCTGGATCCGCGGTTTCAGCGACGCGCGCGCGCTCCCACGCCGCGTTGGCGGCGGCCCTGCCAGGTGCCCAGGTGATGGCGAGGACGCCGCGGTATTGGGGCGTGCCTAGCCCGCGGGTCAGGCCCGGGCCAAGCGCGGCGCCCAGCTCAAAATCCGGGACGGGCTCGACGCGTGCACCGAGCAGCGCCTCCATCGCGGTTCCCGTGCGGGAAAATACGTCGACCTGAGCACCTGTAGCCGTAGCGAAGATCAGCTCGGGCCCGACGGACCAACCCGCTTGCACCCACCACACCCCGCCGCGCGCGGTGAATTCACTGCCGCTGGCGCGCTGTAGCCCAGCGCCGTCGGGCTGCCGCTTGCGGCCCAGGTTCGCGGCCCAGTGTACCTGGGCATGCCGCCCGCCGACGCTGACGTACGGCTCGTAGCGCAGCTCGCCGGCGCTGGTGAACGCGCCGCTGTCGCCGGTCGGTAACCACGCGCGCAAGCCAATGCCCGCGGCGAACGCTGAGCGCGGATCTCCAAACACGGAAACGCGCGCGCCCAGGCGCAGATCGTTGAAGCTGGCGCTGTTTGGCGAGCTGACGGCTAGCGCTCCGGCGCTCGGGCTCTCGCCACCCTGGCTGAGGGTCGCGGGGGCGTCAAAATCTAGCTCCAAGCGGTGGAACAGCGCGAGCGACGCGCCGAGGTGCAGCTGGAGTTGATGATCGACCACCAGCCCGACTCCGTTGTCCTGCCCCACCAACTCCAGCGGGCGTCGTGCGTACGAGAGTGAGGCGCCGAAGGCGGGCCGCAGGTGCCCAAGGACCAACGGCTCAATGCTCGCGAAACCTGTCTGCCCCACCGGCGCTGGCTCGAAACGATCCAGGGCGAGCCCTGCGCCCAACTCCTGGGCCGCGGCTTGTCTCGGGATGAGCACCAGCGCACACACGCTCGCCATAATGCTGGCACGACGCGCTAGGCTGAGTGGTCTCGGCGCGAGTAGGCGGCGCTGTAGCGTTTTCGCTGTTAGAACGTCAGAACGGTAACTCATGAGTCTTAGCTTGAAGGAAGTTGGAGCGCGCCCCGCGCAGACCTTAGTGCGCGCGGCGGCGAGATTGAAGCTGCTCGACACAAACTCGCAGCGTCACACATCGCGACACTTGGGGCTTGGCGCCCTGGTCAGCGCGCTGCTCTGCGTAAGCACTCTACATGCCAAGCCTAAGACACCAGGCTACCCCGAGCAGGTGGTGCAGTGGACCGTCGGCGAAGGTGAGACGTGTGGTGACATCGCGCTCGCCCTGTACGGCTCGTCGCGCCACGCCGCGTTGATCGAGCGCTATTCCAACATCCAGTGTCGCGGCGGCAGCTTGGTGCTCAAGCAGGGCACGACGTTGGTCGTGCCAGCGGAGGTCACGTCGCTCGCGACCGCAGAGCTGCGCTCGGTGAAGCCAGAGGTGCGCACCAAGCCTCCCGGTGGTGGCTGGGAGGCTGCTGGGCCGGGCGCGCCGCTGCACCAGCGCTACAGCGTCAACACGCGGGAAGACGCGCGAGCAGATATCCGCTTTTTAGACCGCACGCGCATCTTTTTGTCTGAGAAGACGCTGGTCGTAATTTATGGAACCGCACGGCAAAGCCAAGTGGCACGCCAGCGTGAGGTGGTGGCCGAGCTCGAATCGGGCGAGCTGCAAGCTGGCCTGGCGGCCATTTCAGGGCGCACCACCGAGCTTGGCGTCGCCGGTGGTGGCCGCGTGTCCGCTGCGAGCCGCGACACCGTGCTGCGCAAGAACCAGGCGAAGAAGCGCACGACGGTCAGCGTCTTCGACGGTGAGGCTAGGGTCACGTCCGCAGGAAAAGCCGTCGACGTAGCCAAGGGTCACGGCTCTGCGTTCGTTGACAGTCAAGCTCCTAGTGCCGCGCGGCCTCTGCCACCTCCGCCGGCTTGGGACGCGGCCACGTCGCCGCTAGTCGTGCTCGCGTCGCGAGTCGGAGCCGCCGCCGGCGTCGGCGTGATCCGCGCCGCGTGGCTGGGGATCCCCGACGCGGTCTCCTATCGCGTCGAGCTCGCGACCGACTCTGCGTTCCAGGACCTGGTGGTGCGCGAGGAGGTGGGCGCAGACATCAAGTCATTCCGCGCAGAAAAAATGCCGGTGGGCCGCTACTACCTGCGGGTGAGGGCCATCGACGACGAGGACTTCCTCGGCATCGCCAGCGTCCAGCGCTCAGTCAACATCGTCGCGGTGCAGGGCGCTGGGGCGGGCGGGCTGCCCGGCGGTTCAAAGCTGTTGGTGCACCGCTACCGGCGGATCGCGTTCGACGTCCCCGCTGGCGTCGAGGTCAACGTCGATGGCAAAGGCTACGGTCCGGCGCCGAAGCTGATCGACTTTGGGCTGACCACCCCAAAGCACCTGAGCTTTCGGGGGGTGGGGGAGCAAGCTCAACAAACCTTCGACGTGGAGTATGTCGTGCCCCGCGCGGAAGCACAGATCGAGCGCATGCCCGACGGTCGTTTTCAGATTTCGGCGACCTTCCCGGGGATCGACCCAGAGTCGGTGAGCGCTCGGATGCAGCCTCGGCTGCGTGTGCTGGCTGCCACCCAGCAAGGCGCAGCGCTCTCAAGTCTACCCGCCCCCGTCGATCTGGCGGCGTCAGCGGGCAGCTCAGCTGCGCCCGGTGGAGGTGCGCCCTCCGCGATCACGGCGGTGTATACCGCCGCGCTGCCTGCGCTCCAGGCGGATCACTTGGACGTGGTGGTGGTCGACGCCCAAGGGCGGCTGCTAGGTGACGCGCGCTGGGACGCTGGCGTCACGCCGGGCTCACACAGGCTCAAGCTGGCCGACCCCCGGATCGGCGCGAGCTTAGCGCTGAACTCCCTGCATCCAGCGAGCAGCACCCGGATGTGGGCGCCACATCGTCGCGCCAGCGCTGGCCTGACGGCGTCGCTCAGCCCGCGACATTCGGCACAGCTGACCGCGCGGGTTCAAGGTAGCACTGGCCGCGGGCGACTCCCCGAGATCGGCTTTGACGCGCTGGTACCGAGCGACGACCTGAGCGGTGAGGGGCGGCCCGTCGACACCGCAGCCTGGCTTGGGACGAGCGCTGAGCTGTGGCAGCCGTACGCTGGCTGGGGCTCAATGGGTATTGCCGCGAGGATTGGCTTGCCGACGCGTGAAGGAGCAGCTGGGGTGGGCGAGGTGTCGGCGGCTTACGGCCGTCAGCACCTCAAGCTCGACTGGCTCTTTAACCTGGGCGTCCGCGCGGCGCTCGGCGATGCTCCTGCGGGCGGCGATGGCTCTGGCTTCATCGCGGCGCAGCTTGGCTTTCAGGCGCTAGATTGGGCTCGGGCCTACGCAGCCCTGGACGTGCGGCTGATCGTCGGCGACGAGTCGGTCGTGCCTGACGGCTTAGCGCCCCGGGGCGGGATCGCCCTCGGCTTGGAAGCGGGCGGTGACTTATTTGCCAACCTGGCTGCTCGAGTTTCCGCATGGGATGAACTGGACGACCAGCTGCTAGTGCAGCTGGGCGCGGGCTATCGTGGCTTCTGATCGTGAGCGGGCAGAGACCCTGCTCGCGCAGCCCAAACAGGGCGTTGAAGCTCCAGCGCAGTCCGACGCTGCTAGCGCTGAAGCCGACCCTGACGCTGACGCGAGCCCTGGCGCTGCCGCCGCGTCAGTTGACGCCGCCCAGTCTCCCTTCGAGACGCTCGCGGCGCACTCCAGCGAGCTGGTCTACGGCAACACCGTGCCGTCGCTGCGCGCGGCCGAGCTCGCCGCCGGCGTGAGGGCGCCAGCGGCTGCGCTCCCCGCTCACACCTTGGTGTTGGAGCCGCCAAAGCCCGCGTCCGTCCCGCCTACTGACGGAGACTCGGGGCTCTTCGGGGGCTTCGCGAGCGCGCCGCCCGAGGCGCTCAGGCCCCGCATCTCGCGCGTCCCGACCCAGCGCTCAAAGGACGCGGCGGCTGAGTCGCTGCGTGGCGTAGACCGTACAGACCCGCTGCTCGGACGCTGCCTTGCGGAAAAGTATACGCTCACTAAGCTGCTCGGCCAAGGCGCGATGGGGCAGGTGTATCGCGGCGTCCACGAGGCGCTGGGCACGCCCATCGCGGTCAAGGTCATGCGGCGCAGCGTGGCGGGCGACCCAGTGTACCGGCGCCGATTCTCTCGCGAGGCGCGGGCGGCGTCGATGCTGGCTCACCCAAACGCGGTGCGCGTGCTCGACTACGGAGAAGACTCCGGCATGCCGTTCATCGTGATGGAGTTCGTCGAGGGGCAAGATCTCGACACCTGGCTCAGCGCCAGCGTCAGCCTACCGAGCCTCAAGCTAGTTGGGTTCATCGCCGATCAGATCTTGAGCGCGCTGCAGGCAGCTCACGACCTCGGCATCGTCCACCGCGATCTGAAACCAGAGAACGTGATGCTGTGCCGCGGCGCCGCGGCGGCTTCGGAGCAAGATCTGGATCTGTGCGCCAAGGTGAGCGACTTTGGGCTAGCCCACGTCGAGGATCCGCGAGACAACTTGCCCACGCTGACCCAGCGCGACGCGGTGGCCGGGACGCCGAGCTTCATGAGCCCGGAGCAGTGTCGGTCCCTCGCGGTCGGGCCATCCACCGATCTGTACGCCTTTGGCTGCTTGCTCACCTGCATGCTGCAGGGCGGTCCGCCGTTTGAAGGGTCGAGCCCCATCGACGTGATCTCCAAGCAGATGTTCGCCGAGCCACCACCGCTCGAGCGCCCGGCTGAGCTCGAGCCGGTGCCGCCGCTGCTTGAGCGTCTGCGCTTGGAGCTCTTGGCAAAGAAGGCCCACAAGCGCCCGGCGACCGCGGCTGAGACGCGCAGGCGCCTGAAGGCTGCGCTCAACGCCGACACCAACCGCGCGCTGGTGCCCGATCGCAAAGGCGAGGTGCCGCTGGGCGCTCGCGCTGAGCGCGCTGGCTTGAGCGTGGGCGACCAGCCCGCTGAAACTGGCTCAGCCGAAGCAGCCGGCGCCGAGCAACCCCAGCTGCTGGTGGCGCTAGTGCAATTACCACAGGGAAGCGGCTGCGACGCCGCGCTGCGCATGGGGCTGACTGCGCAGGCCGTGAGCTTGACCGACCGGCCGTCAGAGTTTGGAGCCGCCGAGCTGGTGCTGCTCGACGCGCAGCGCGCGACCCAAGCCGTCGAGTGGCTGTCCCACCACCCCCCCACGCTGCCGGTGGTGGTGAGCTTGCCCACGGTAGATACCGCGGGCATCAACTCGCTGATCGCGGCCGGCGCGCGAGAGGTGGTGACCCAGCCGTTGGAGTCTGGCTCGCTGGCTCGTCGCCTGCGGCGCGCGGTGCGGCGCGGCCGTCGCTGAATTTTGCTGAATGGCGCGCCAGGGTAGCGAGCTGCGGCCTAGGTTGATGCGTGGTTGAGCCGGCGCGCCCTACTAGGCTAAGTTGCGGCCCATGAGCGCCACCGTCTTCGCCTCCACCGCCGAACTAAGAGCTGCTGTCGGGCAGAGCCTTGGACCGACCGAGTGGCTGCTGGTAGACCAAGCGCGCGTCAACTTGTTCGCTGAGGCCGCCGGCGACCACCAGTGGATCCATGTGGATGAAGAGCGCGCCAAGTCAGGCCCGTTTGGCGGCACCATCGCCCACGGCTACCTCACGCTGGCGCTGTCCAGCAACTTCATGCCTCAGTTAATCCGTGTGGAAAACATCAGCATGGGCATCAACTATGGCGTCAACAAGGTCCGCTTCCCGGCGCCGGTGCGCACCGGCTCGCGCCTCCGCGCGCGAGGCAAGATCGCCTCGGTTGAAGAGGTGAAGGGCGGCGTGCAGGTGGGCCTTGCCCTGACCCTCGAGGTTGAAGGCCAGGACAAGCCAGCGTGCGTGATCGAGTCGCTCAGCCGTTACCTAGACTAGCGGCTTTGTGGCGGCGATGGGGCAGCCGCTCGGACTAGGCTAGGCGGCTTCTTGGGCTAGGCGCCGATGGGCAGCTCGTACTCTTCTGGGGAGTCGGTCACGCTGAGCGCGATCTGGGTGCGCTCGTTAGGGGCGTCGGTGAGTCGTTTCTTGTCCTCGCCTCAGCCTCAGCTGCCTCAGCCTTCGACGCTGACCCGCAGCGGCTGAAACGCAGTCGCGCCCTCTTGCCGAACTTGCGCCGAGGTGCGGCCGTAGCGGCGCTCTTTGTTGACGTACTGCTCGATGCAGCCGAGCAGCGCCTCTTCCTTGAAGTCGGGCCACATCAGCGGCAAAAACGCCAGCTCAGCGTAGGCGGCTTCAAACAACAGAAAATCGCTGAGCCGCGCCTCGCCGCCGGTGCGGATCAACAGATCTACGTCAGGCAGGGAGTGCGTCGACATTTCCCGGTGGAAAAAGTTCTCGTCGATCTCCTCTGGCAGCACCAAGCCCGCTCGGGCGCGCACAGCCAGCGCCCGCGCTGCGTTGACGATGTCCTGCCGCCCGCCGTAGCTCAGGGCCAGGCTGAGCGTCATGCGCTCGCCGTCGGCGCAGTAGTCGATCACGTGCTCAACCGCGCGGCGCGTGTGGCTCGGCAAGTCCTCGATCTCACCCACCACGTTCACGCGGATCCCGTTCTCGCGCAGCTCGGCCTTTTCTTGCTCTGCGAACTCCACCAACAAGCGCATCAGCGCCTCAACCTCAATCGATGGCCGCGCCCAGTTGGCGTTGCTGAACGCGTACAGCGTCAGGTACTCGATCTCTTGCTCGCGGCAGGTGCGCACGGCTTCGCGCACCGCGCCCGCGCCCTCAGCGTGCCCCTCGGCCCGGTCGAGGCCTCGAGCCTCTGCCCAGCGGCCGTTGCCGTCCATGATGATGGCTACGTGGCGAGGGCGAACAGACTTGTCGAATCGCGGATTGGCTTGTTTCACGAATACCTCAGGTGCCTGGAATTAAGATGCTCAGCTGTCAGCGAGTTGGGGTTGGGTTAGCGAAATGCCGCTCCGTCAGAGCGCGCCGCTTGAAAGCTCAACAGCCCCAGCTGCCAAGTAAGCTAGGGGACCTTTGCGCGGATCGTCGGGAGCGAGTGTGGAGGTTTCGAGGAGAAGCCAACGCGAGCCGCAGCCTTCAATAAACCATAAGCATTTCAAGTGCTTAGCTTGGGGGTGGGCAGCCCAGCATGGCCGCCGATGGCGTCGTCGGTGCGCCTGGCTGCGGCAGGTAGTCGCGACAAGCCAGGCGCTCCGTCAGCCGCGCGCGATGCTCCCGCCCACCTTCACCGCCACGTCGCGCAGGCTGGCGTGGGGCAGCGTGAGGCGAAACTCGACCTTCGGCGGGCCAGGCTCGACCAGCTCGACTTGCCCGCTGTGCGCCTCCGCGACCGCCCGCGCGATGCCGAGGCCGAGCCCGGTGCCGCCTTTATCTTGCCGTGTGGTCACGAAACGAGCGAACACGCGCCGCACTAAGCGCTTGGGGACTTCGCCCTGGTTGGAGACGCGCAGGATGACCTCATCCTTCTTGCGCTCCAGGCTCACCGAGACAGCCGAGCCTTTGGGCGAGTGCACCAGGGCGTTCTCCAACAGGTTGCCCACGGCGCGGGTGAGCCAGATGCTGTCGCCGCGCACTCGGGCGTCTGACTTCAGGCTGAGCTCAAAGCGCTCAGCCTGCTCCATGCCCTTGGCGGCGCTGGTCAGCAGGCTGGCCATGTCCAGCACGTCGAACTGGTCGATACCCCGCGCCTCGATCTGCGCGAGGTTCAGCAGATCGCCGAGCAGGCGCTCGATGCGCGCCGTCGACTCGCGGATGCGCTTGACGAAGCGCCGCGCTTCCTCGGGCTCTTCCAGGGCGCCGCCTTCGTCTAGCACCTCGGCGCTGGCGCGGATGGCGGCGACTGGGTTCTTGAGCTCATGGCTGAGATCAGCCGCGAAGGCCTCGACGAACGGTCGGCCCTCCAACTGTCTCCGCATGGAATCAATCGACTGGGTGAGCTTGGTCACTTCACGCCCGAAGGCAGGCGGTGGGACGGCGGTGCGCTCTCCAGCGCTCACCCGCTCGCTGAACTCGGTCAGCGCGACGATGGGCCGGGCGATGGTGTGGCCGATCCAGACCGCGGCGGCGGCGGCGGCGGCGCCGAGCACCAGGCTGATGACCAGCACCGTGGGCGCGAAGTCAGCCAGCATGCGCTGGATGACCACGCTGGGCTTGACGATGCGCACCGCGCCCACGACGGCGTCGCCGGAGCGGATGGGTACGTCGACGTGGACGGTGCCCGGCGCCGCGGCCTCACTCACTTTACCAGGCGGAAAAAGTAGGTGACCTCGAGGGTCTAAGATCTCCAGGCGCAAGTCTGCGCCGCGCGCGCGCTCTTGCTCGAGCCGCTTGATGACGTCGTCCAGGCCGATGCCCATGCGGATCATGTCGCCTTCGAGCATGCCCGCCGCGAGCTTGGCCTCGTCTTCTGCGGCCTGTTTGGCGAAGCGCACGGCGCGGGCTTCGATGCGGTCGATCACCATCAAGCCCAGGCCGAAGGCGAAGGTGCCGACGATGGCGGACAGCGCCAAGAACACCTGCATGCGCACCGACATGCCGCGGCTCAGGCTCTTGAGCAAGCGGCTGGTCACGAACGCGACGAACAGGATGATGGCGACCGCAGACGCAGCGACCACCACCAGCCGCAGCAGCTCTGAGCTGTGCGGGTCCGCGCTCAACGGGAGCCGTCTCCGACGCGGTAGCCGACGCCGCGCACCGTCTCGATCAGGCTCGGCTCACCGCCCGCGTCGCCCAGCTTGCGGCGCAGCGATTTGACGTGAGAATCGACGGTGCGGTCGGTGATCGCGAAGCCATCCCCCCACACCCGATCGATCAGCTGAGCGCGGGTGTAGACCCGGCCCGGGCTCTCTAGCAGGGCGACCAGGAGGTCGAACTCGACGCGCGTCAGCTCGACCGTGCAGCCGTTCACTTCCGCGCGGCGTGAGTCCTCGTCGACGCTGAGCGGTGACGCCGCGCTGGGCGCGGACGGCTCCGGGCGCGTACGGCGCAGCACCGCGCGCACGCGCGCCACGACCTCCCTGGGCGAGAAGGGCTTAGGCACGTAGTCGTCGGCGCCGGTCTCCAGGGCTGCGACGCGATCGGCCTCGGCGTCGCGGCTGCTGAGCACGATGATGGGCGTCAGATCGCCGTCGCGCCTCAGCTTGCCGATCAGGTCGAAGCCGCTGCCGTCGGGAAGCATGAGATCCAGCACGATCAGATCTGCGCCGAGCAGGCCCTCAGCCTCACCGATGGTGCCGGCGGTCGCCACGCTGAAGCCGTCGCGCTTCAGGGCGTAGGCCACCGATTCGCTGATCGCGGGCTCGTCTTCAACGACCAGGATGTGCTGTGCCATGTGCCTCTCAACCCAACGCGGCGCGGGTCGCTGTGAGTTCGCGCCCTCTGCCAAGCTCAGCCTGCACGCAAAACCCTGCAGGCAGAAGGAGCCTTGGTGGAGTTTGCACACAGCGGGGCCTCGCGTCTTGGACGGCGCCTCGACACGGCTGGTTTGTGGCGTTTTCGGCGGCGTTTGGCGCCGCCGGTTGTGCGCCCCCCCACCCCCAACCTGGCTGGCGGAGCAGGCTTAGCTGACTTTCCAGCCTACCGGCTCGAAGCGACACGTAAAGTGCCTCAAGGCTGGCGGCTCATGCACGATGCGCATGCCGCCGATGCGACTGCGCATCTCGTACAGGTAGCCCACCGCCTCGGCCACGTAGTCGATGTGGCTCTGGGTGTAGACGCGCCTTGGGATGGCCAGGCGCACGAGATCCATGGAAGCGGGCTGCAGCACGCCGCTCGCGTCTCGAACCCCGAACATCACCGTTCCAATCTCCACCGAGCGCACGCCGGCCTCCACGTACAGGGCAACACTCAACGCCTGGCCAGGCAGGTCCAGGGCTGAGACGTCGGGCAAGAAACGCCGCGCGTCTAGGTAGACCGCGTGGCCTCCAGCCGGCCGCAACAGCGGGACCCCTTGGGCGTCCAGCTTGCGCCACAGGTACGCTGTGCTGGCGATTCGGTAAGCCAGGTAGTTCGGATCCAACACTTCCTCCAGGCCCGTGGCCAGGGCCTCCAGATCGCGACCTGCCAGCCCGCCGTAGGTCGGGAAACCCTCGGTCAGGATCAGCAGGTTGCGGCACTGCTCAGCCCAGCGGTCGTCGTTCAGCGCCAAGAACCCGCCGATGTTACCGAAGGCGTCCTTCTTCATCGACATCATGGCGCCGTCGGACAGGCGAAACATCTCGTGGGCGATGTCTTTGGGGCTGCGGTCGGCCTGCCCAGGCTCACGCTGCTTGATGAACCAAGCGTTCTCAGCGAAGCGCGCGCAGTCGAGGAACAGCGGGATTTTGTAGCGGTCGACCAGCGCCCGCACGGCGCGCAGGTTCTCTAAGCTCACGGGTTGACCGCCGCCGCTGTTGTTGGTCACCGTGACCAGCACCAGCGGGACCTGGGCGTGATTTTCCTCAAGGAATGCCGCGAGGCGCGCGATGTCCACGTTGCCCTTGAACGGGTGCTCGGCGCTGGGGTCGGTGCCCTCCGGGATCACGAAGTCGAGGGCGCGCGCGCCGGTGTGCTCGATGTTGGCCCGGGTGGTGTCAAAGTGGGTGTTCGCGGGCACCGCGCTGTCAGCGTTGGTGACCGCGCTGAACAGGATCTTCTCGGCGGCGCGCCCCTGATGAGTCGGGATGATATGCGTCATGCCGGTCAAATCGTGGACCGCGTCACGGAAACGATAGTAGGACTTGGCGCCCGCGTAGGACTCGTCTCCGCGCATGACGCCGGCCCACTGCTCTTGACTCATGGCCCCCGTCCCCGAGTCAGTCATCAGGTCGATGATCACGCGATCAGCCGGGACCGCGAACAGATTGTACGCAGCAGCGGCCGCCGCCTCGACGCGCTCGCCTCGGCTAGGCAGGGGCAAAGCCTCGATCACTTTGGCTTTGAAGGGTTCGATGATCGTCGTCGCTTGGAACATGTCTTGGTCTCCGTCGCGGCACCCTAGTCTCCCGCGGCGAGGTCTTCGAGGGTCAAATGAGCGCGCCGCAGGTTTGGTCCGATTCTGCGGCGGGTCAGCGCCTGCCAAGCGCGCCAACTGGCACTTGGTGCTACCGCCGCAGCGGATTGACGCGGGTCACCTGATGCTCGACGGTGATCGCCATGGATTTGCCCTCCACCCGCAGCACGACGCGGGAAGCAAAGCGATCGCAGTACGCCTGGTAGGCGTGTTGGGTGGCGAAGCTGACGTCGATGTCGCTCTGGCCCGAGGGCAGCGCGCCTCGCGTCACGCCTCGCAGCTTCGGCCGGCCCGCGACCGCGCCAGGTAGTCCGCAGTCGTGGCTAGTGAGCCACTCGACCGCCTGGACGCTGTAGGCTAGCGCCCGCGCCAATGGGTTGTAGGCCCGGAGCCGCATGGAGCCAATCCGTGCGGCATCGCCACCGTGGGTGTGTAGGTGGCGTTGGTCTGTGCCCTCGACCACCACGGCTTGACCCTCGATGGTGACTTGGCTGGCGCTGCTGCGAGATACCTCGGGGCGTCGCACGAAGCTGACCGGGGCGTCGGTCCAAGCCCTGAAGCCGTGGAGCTCGTCATCGCCAGCGGGCCGAGAGACCACCAGCAGGTCATCGTGGAGCGTCACCGTGCACGCCGCAGGAGGCGGCCCTTCAGGCAGCGGTAACCCGCCGCAGCTGGCCCTCGCCACGTCACAACCCTGGAGAAAGTTGCTCGGTAGCCCAGGTTGCTGTTTCACTGCGGCAAAGCCAAGGCGCGCGGCTCGCTGGGCCTTGACCGTGTCGCACTCGCCCGCCTCGGCGTGGTGGTCACGGAGCTCGAGCTGCACGACAGCGCTGAGCGGCAGCGCGATCACCGCCGCGGCGTAGATCGAGTCATAGCCAGAGCTGACGCGAACCACGTAGCGTCCAGGGGGCAAGGGGGTGGTGGGGGTGCACTCGCCGTCGCTGAAGCTGTGCGTCGGCGCAGGCAGCGCGAGCGAGCCTCGCGCTGGGACGCTCTGCTCAGTCGCTGCCTGCTTGGGGCAAGCGTAGCGGTCGGGCCACAGTGACTGCGTGCCTCGCTCGCCAGCCTCATCGACGATGGTGAGCTCGCGCAGCGCGATGGCGCTGTCTTCATGGCTCGCTACGATAAACCGTGGGGAACCACTGAGTGGGACGCTTGGTTCAGCTGGTCTATTCGGCTTGCGCTCGGGTGATGCGCCGGCCGACGCTGCCGCCGCTGCGGTGGGGGTCGATCTCGCGACCTCCGCCTGGGGCGGAGGTGACTGACAGCTGCAAGCCAGGGATGTCACGAGCCCCGGCCAAAGCCAGCGCGCCAGCATCCTCCCAGGCTGCGCCGCGCTCAACGGAAGCCTTGTAGTACCCTGGGGATCACACCGGCCAGGTTCTCGTAGTGTTCGGGGATGGGCTTGGTGCCCGCGAAGTGCAGCACCATACCGCCGGGGCGGATCTCAATGTGACCTGCGAACCCCAGGGCAGCCAGCGCCTGCCGCGCGCTGGGTGGGAACGCCTGCTCGGCTTCGCGCGGCGACGCGGCGAAGGTCACGACATGGGCGTCCCAATACGCGTCCCCGATTAGCACGGTGGGCATCTTGGCGTTCTCTAAGAAGCTGACCCGGGTGATGAAGTGCTCGCCGCCGCGAGCCGCTGCTCGCAGCTTGAACCTCGGGTCGCTGATGAACGCGAGCACTGTGCGATCTAGCGGCTCGCTGTCCTCCATCGCGATCCACGGCTCTGCCAGCGTGATTTGGGTCTTGCCCTGGGCGAAGGACACCGCGTTGAAGTAGGTGGTGCCGCTGACCATGGTGTCGAAGGGTTCCCACTCACGGAACCAGTCAAGATTGGGCAGCGGCTGCAACACCAGGCCTCGCATCCGCGCCCAATACGCGACGCGGTCGGAGCCTGCGGGGAGCTGCGGCTGAGTCATCGGCGAACTGTATCCCTGAATGCGCGGTTGTGCTGCGCCTTGACTCAGGTCGGCGCTCAAGGCACGAACCGGGGTGTGTCACAGCTACAGAAGGGAATGCGGGGAGGTCGGATGGAAGCCAAGCCGACCAGCGGTCAGCGGCTGCGGGCGCTGAGCGCCGCGAGCGTGCTTGGCCTAGCCTGGGTCGCGTCGAGCGCCGTTGGGCTGAGCGGCTGTGGGGGCGGCGCTGCCGCGCAGGACAAGCCGGCGGAGTCCGCCGGGGCATCGAAAGAAGACGAAGCCAAGGCGCAGCGCTTGCTCGATCGCGCGCGGGAGGCGCACTCTGAGGAGCAGCTTAGGCGGATCATCGCGCGCTTTAGCAGCACTCGGGCAGCCGACGCAGCGCGCGCTGATCTGGGCGTGCTGCTGGCCAATCAAGCCGGAGAGGCGCTCAAGGCTGGCGACCTAGAGCAGGCTGAGCAAAAGGCGCTCGAGGCCAAGGTGTATGGCGACTTGGCCACCACCCGGCGAGCTCAGGAGCAGCTCGATCAGCTAGATGACAAGCGCTCGCAGATCGTCAGCAAAGAGGCCAGCGAGGCCGCCGCGGCCGGCAAGTGCGCCAGCGCCCTCAAGCGCATCGCCGGGACCCTCGGCAAGCGGGCGCGCGATCGCTACCGTAAGCAAGTGCTAGCTGCGTCGCGGGACGCCATTGTTTCTTGCCTTGCGGAAAAAATTGAGGATGAAGTAAAGGCCGCCAACATCGCTGGCGCGCGCTCGCTGTTAGATCAAGCCGAGGTGCGCATCGCGTTGGACAAGCAAGGTCAGGACGCCGCCGAGCGCGCCCTGGCCAAGAGCATCGTCAAGCGCAGCCTGACCAGTATTCAGCCGCTGATCGAGCGGCACGAGTGGGAGCCCGCCCTGGCAGAGATCGACAAGCTAAAGGCCGCCAAGACCCTTGAAGGCAAGGAGTATGAGGCGGCCATCAGCATCATTCAGGACGCGATGCTGAAGTATCTGTTGCAGCGCACCAACGAGGCGCTGGTCAGCAAGTCGCCGGCGACGCTGTTCGTAGAGATCGATGCCGCAGAGAAACTCGCGCGCTGGAAGCGCACGCCCGACGAGCTGAGCGAGCTGTATGCCTTGCTCTCGACCGCCATCGAGTGCGAGAACACCAAGTGCAAGGTCGTCAAGCCCAAGGTCCGCTACAGCTGGGGTAAGGTCCAGTTCAAGCAGCCCTCGGACGTCAAGCTAGACGCCAGCGGCAGCACCAAGCACGCCCAGAAGGTGTGGGTGATCGCCGAATCAAGAGACTGGGCCCTGGTGTCGCTCACAGATCCTGGCAACGCCACGGGCGCGGAGCTGTACAAGCTGGCAGCTGGTTGGGCGACCCAAGACCAGCTGAAGAGCCAGGACACCGAGCTGTGGTTGCCGCCCCTCGATCAGCTGTCAGGCACCCGAGTCTGGGGACCCCTGCGCGGTGGCAACAAGATTTACCACCTGGGAATCGTCAAAGAGGTCGTGGGCACCGAGAACGTGGTCGTGCGCCGCCTGTCGGACGACGAGCCAGTGACGGTGAAGCTCTCGGAGATCCGCGTCGGAACGCTCATGCCGGGGCTCAAGGTGATGGCGTTCTGCGTGGACCAGCTGCACCCGGAGCGCGCCAAGGTCGACAAGGTGGTCACGTCGGCCGGGGGCATGCCCAAGGTCAAGGTGTTGTGCGAGAAGGGCGGCAAGGAGCGGGTCGAGGTAGCTGGCGCGCTGACCTCTGAGAAGGCCTGGCTGCCCCCGAAGAGACCATGAAGACACTGCTATTACTACGTCACGCCAAGAGCAGCTGGAAGCAGCTTGAGGGCCGCGCGGATCACGAGCGCCCGCTGAACCGCCGCGGGCGCGCTACGGCGCCGCGGATGGGCGCGCTGCTGACGCGGCTGCAGCTGTGCCCCGAGCTGGTGATCGCGTCTAGCGCTCGCCGCGTGGTCCAGACCCTCGATTTGCTGTTGCCGCTGGCCGGCTTTACAGGCGAGCTGCTCTACACGCGCAGCCTGTATTTGAACGGCGCCAGCGCCTACCGCGCCCAGCTGGCTCGCGTGGGGGCCTGCCTGTTGCTGCCCGGCGCGCCCACGGCCGACGCCGCCGCGGGGCGGTCTGAAGTCGAGCAGCCTGCGCCCGAGCAGGCTGAAGCCGAGACGCTGATGCTGGTCGGGCATAACCCCGACTTAGAAGAGCTGCTCAGCGAGCTGACCGGCGTCGACGCTCGGCTCCCCACGGGCTCGCTGGCGGTGCTGCGTTGCAACGTGGGGACCTGGCGGGCCTTTGGCGGCTCAAACATCGACCGGGTGCGCCAGGAGATCGCGACCGAGTTGGTGCAGATCTACCGGCCCCGCGAGCTCTCGACCTAAGCGTGCCGTGCGGTCTAGCTGTCCAGCGCTCGCCTTGAACCCGCGCGGAGCACTGCCAGCCAAGCTGGCGGCCAGCGGCGGCCGCCCAGCGCCGCCAGGGTAGGCAGTTTTTTTCGATTGGGGCGCAACGCGCGGGCCCGAGGCCCGAAGCGTGGGCCATGCCCAACGCGCTGCCCTCGCATCCGCCGTCCGAGCTCTGGTCCCACCACCCCCCGCTCCGGCTGCGTAGCTGGCGTGGCCTCCGCGGTCTGCTGCTCGTCAGTGTGGCGGGTGGCGCGCTCGGCCTGTCGAGTTGCTGGGTGGGTGAGCCGTTCAGTGAACAGCCGATGGACGCTGGGGTCACGAGCCCCACGTCCAGCGCCAGCAGCGGACCGTCCGCCGCGCCCGACCCTCGCGTCCCGGGTCCACCAGCGCCTCGGCCCACGCCCGAAGCCGAGCCGCTGGGCTTTTCAACGACCCAGGATGGACGCTTGGTCGCCTTCGCAGCCCAGACCGGCGCGATCCACGCAGAGCTTCCGCTAGGTAACGAAATACTCGATCTGCAGTGGTTGCCACGGGCCTGTCGGTTGATGGCGCGGGTGCGCGGGCAGGCGGCCAGCCAGCGGATATTTAGCTTCAAGGTGCGCCGCACCTCACAGCAGCGGCTCGAATTCTCTTTGGAAGGGGCAAGCGAAGAGCTGTGGGGTCCAACCCAAATTTTGGGGGTAGGGGGCGGCGCGCTTCAAGCCAGTGGACGACCGGGCGTGGAGGCGCTGTGGTTGAGCAGCGGGGAGCCCGCGCCCAGCTGGCAGCGCCTGGACTCAGCGCTCAACCCGCTCAGCGGACAAGCCGCGTGGCCAGCGCCGCGAGCGTGGCACGCGCTGCCGGGCGGCAGCGTCATCGCCTTGCTCGGATCGGGAGAAGACAGTGAAATCGCCCTCGCGACGCTGAACGCTGGGGCCCCTCAGATCGAACGCCGCCCATGGCCTCACGCCGAGGCGCTCACGGCCGAGGGGGGGCAGGCGTGGGTCTGGCGCACGTTGGCAGGGGCCGCGACGATTCAGATCCTCGACCTGCCCGCGTTCAAGTTGACCGGTGAGATCGGCCACTTCCCCAGCGGCGCTCCACGCGCGCTCGTCGCGTCGGCGTCGCGCCTCGCGGCCTATCAGGTTGAGCTAGATGGTACCGTACGGATTTTATTGCAGGCCAACGGGGTCACGCGCACGCGGCGCTTTGTGGGTGCTGCTAGCGCCGCTGAGCGCCCCCTCGCGCTGCAGGGCGACTACCTGTGGTTCGCGAGCGACAGCGCGGTCTGCCGTGTACACCTGCCTATGCTCAGTGCGAGCCGCAGCTTTTATGGCGCTGAGCTGCGTGCTCCTCTCGTGGTGCCGCCCGCTAAGACGCTGGGTTGTATTCGCTAGTGGGCGTAACCGTGCAAACGCCTTGCTCCAGCCAGGCCGCCCACCTAGCGGGGCGTCAGGGGCACTTCAACGCCGGCGCGACCGGGAAGAAGCTGTGGTTCTTGGTCGGCGCGCAGGCGTTCACCGACAAGCAGCGGAATTGGTTGGCGCCGCTCGCCGCCGCGCGGAAGCACGCCTCGTTGGCGGCGCAGGCTGTGGGGCAGTCTGAGGCCTGAGCCGGGGCGACGCTGGTGCGCGCGTAGCAGGACTCAGCCGCGCTACATGAGCCGCAGGCGCTGGCCGGCAGCGCGGGGACGTTGTCGATGTCGGTGAACGCGTCGTTCAGCGCTTGCTCAATTTGCGCGGCGGTCTGGTTGAGTCGATCGCTGCTCGAAGCTTCGGCCACGCACAGGAACTTGGGGTGGCCACAAGCGCTGAAGGGCTCACAGCCAGGGTCGGTCGGACCAGCCGCCTCTAGCTGGGCGTCGCCGAACAGCACTCGGCCGCCGACCATCACCAAGCGCACGTCCTGCGCCGAGGAGCTGACGATCGATTCGAAAGGCCTGGTCACGTCGCCTCCGATCACCATGATGTCGGCCTTGAAGCCGACCTCCAGCTTGCCGATGGTGGCTTCGAGGGCGACCACCTTGGCGGCTTCGGTGGTGACCATGCGCACTAGCTCTTCAGGGGAGATGTTGTCGCCCCAGCGCGTGTTGTCCCAGTGGTCGGCGAAGCGCAGCTCATCCAGGAGGTTTTGGCTGCCCCCCATCGACCAGTCAGGGCCGAGCGCTACCACGACACCTGAATTCAGTGCCGTGGGGATATCAGTGGTGGTGCCGTAGAGCGCGACGTTCGACGCCGGGGACCAAGTGAGCTTCATCTTGGCGGCCGCCATCGCGTCGAACTCGGTCTTGGTGAACGCCGTGCCGTGGGTGACGGCGGTCTGATGGCTCAGCAGGCAGCCGTCAGGCGTGGTGATGGTGTTCAGCTGCCCCCACTCGTTTCTTGCGGCCGTATCCACGCCCTCGCCGACGTGAATGAGGTAGGCCTCGGTGTCGCCGTCGCTGAAATTGACGCACACCCCGTTGGGGCTCGACGGCGGAAACAGCGCGCTGGTCTGAATTTTGTCTTGGCCGAGGTCGTTCTGGCTGAGGTCGATGGAGCGTGAGAGGCTGGCGTAGCAAGGATAGCCGGTGCCTGGCAGGCCGACGATGGAGGTGGTGCCCGCGATCAGGCCCTTGAGCTCGCCCCATTTGTTCATCTCGCAGTTCAATTTCCCTGCGCTGCCATCAAATTTGAGCGGGCACCACACCGGCTTGCCCTGGCTCGCGTCCTCCAAGCACTGCTTGTAGTCGAGCATCAACCCGTACTCGGACTCACGGGGCCAGTCATTGTGGTTCTTGTAGCGGCACACCGAGTCCACGCAGTCGCAGCGCGCGGCGCTGCAGTAGCTCGAGCCGCTGATGCAGTCGGCCGCGCTGCCGCAGCTTGACGGCAGCGTGGGCACCCAGTCGTCCTCGTCGAACACGTCGAACAGGATGTGGTTGTGAGTGTCGATCAGCCCTGGGAGGATGATGCCGTTGGTGTCAACCCGCGTCGCGCCGCTGGCGCCCGCTGCGCTCTCGCAGCCTGTGCCCATTTCCACGCAAGTAATATCTTCACCCTCGACCAGGACTTGACCCTGGAACGCCTGCAGCGGCGTCACGATCATCCCGGTCAGGAGGATGCGGTCTTCGGCGCCGTCTTGGATCGTCGCGTCGGGACCCACCCCCCCAATCCCTGCGTTGCCCGCGGTCCCTGCGTTGCCCGCGGTCCCTGCGTTGCCCGCGGTCCCTCCGCTGCCCGCGCTGCCGCTGACGCCTGCGCTACCCGCGGCCCCTGCGTTGCCTGCGGTCCCGGCGGTCCCTCCGTTGCCTGCGCTGCCTGCGCTGCCTGCCGCGCCACCATTCCCTGCGGTAGCGCCCATCCCTGCGGTCCCGGCTGCACCTCCGGTCGCCTTGTCGGTCGTCTTGTCAGTCGCGCAGGCCCCGGTCAGGGCTCCGCTCAGGAGCGCCCCTAGGCACAGCGGGAGCACGGAGCCCCCGCGGATGGAGGCGACTTGGCGAGAGCGAACGCTGAGGCTGCGGAGGGAGGTGGGCATCCGACCATCATACGCTGGAAGCCCGGCCGCCCCCTATCAACATCCACGCGCGGCGCCTGGTGCGAGGCCCGATGGGAGCGGGGTTTCTCTAAAGATCCGCGTACTTTGCCGTGGGTTGCCCAGCGCCCGCCTGCTCAGTCCACTAGCGTTCAGTGCCCTAGGGCGGTATGGGGGCGGGGTCGATGCAAGCTCTGCCGCCCAAGAAAGAGGTCGCGCTGGCGCTGCTCCAGCGCTCCAGCATGTTCATTCACCTCGATCCGCGATCCGACGCGGTCCGGGTGCCGCCTTGGTTCAAGAAGCAGGCACAGCTGGTGCTGCAGGTTGGCCTCAACATGGCGGTGCCAATCCGAGATCTGGAGGTTGATGACGAGGCCATCAGCTGCACCCTGAGCTTCAGCCGCTCGCCGCACTTTTGCTGGATGCCCTTCAGCGCGATCTACGCGCTGGTCGGCGAGGACGGGCGCGGGATGGTCTGGCCAGACGACGTGCCACCCGAAGTGGCGGCCCAGGCAAATGGCAAGGGTAGCCAGCAGGAGTCTCCGCGGAAACGCTCGCACCTGCGCGCGGTCAGCGACGACGAGCAGGCCGAAGCAGCGGCTGACTCCGACGCGGCGCCCGCAGCAGAAGCCCCCGCGCCTGGCGCAGATCTGGCGCCAGGCAAAGTACCGGCGTCCCCTGATGACCGCGCCCCCAAGCGCGCGGGCCTGCGCAGCGTGCCCCCTGCAGCGCCGAAGCCAGCGGGGGTGAAGCTAGCCGCGGTGAAGCCAACGCCTGAGAGCGCCCCAGCTGCGCAGGCGGGGGACACCAGCAGCGCTGCGGCGGCCTCCGCTGAAGCCAAGCCCGGCGCTGCGAAGGACTCAATGGCGGGAGGGGCCGCGGGGGCCGAGCCAGGAACCGCAGACAGCCTCGCCGCTGCGTCGACTGGCTCCACGGCGACCCCTGTAGAGCCCGACAACCCGGACGCAGACCACGCGGAAGCGCCCATGGAGCCTGACGATGGTAAGCGCAAGCTCCCGCCCTACCTGAGAATCGTCAAGTAGCGCTGCCTGCTGCGCCGCCAGCTGCCGCTCCGCCGGTCGCTGCTCCTGCTGCGCCGCCAGCTGCCGCGCCTGCCGCTCCGCCAGCTGCGGCTCCGCCGGTCGCTGCTCCCGCTGCGCCGCCCGTTGCTGCGCCGCCAGCTGCCGCTCCTGCTGCGCCGCCAGCTGCCGCTCCTGCTGCGCCGCCGGTTGCCGTGCCTGCCGCTCCGCCGGTTGCTGCTCCTGCTGCGCCGCCGGTTGCCGTGCCTCCGCTGGCTCCGCTTGCGCCAGTCCCAGCGCTGCCTCCCGAGCTGCTCAGCGTGTCCTCGCACGAGAAGCGCATGCCTGAGCGCATGCAGCTGAAGCCCGCTGGGCAGCCGACGAAGCTGCAGTCACCCGGGTGACAGCGTTGGTCGGCGCCGCAGCTTTGATTCACCCCGCACTGGCTTGGGCTGGTGCACTCGGCGTCGCGCTCGCGCGGGACGCACGCGCCGCTGGGGTAGTCACAGACGTACCCATCAGAACAGTCGCTGTTATACGAGCACTGCGCTGCCTCATCCGGATAGAGCGGACACCCACCTAGGGTGAGGGAGGTCAGCACGGTCACGCCCAGCAGCCAAAGTCGCTTCATGTTTCGATCTCCAAGGAGCTCAGCGCGGCTCAGGCCCGCGTAGCCATCGGGCGCCACTCGCGCCGGTCTGAGGTTAGCAAGCCGCGTGCCTCAGACAAGTCAGCGGTCTCCCGAGCGTAACCTAGCCCAGACTACCAGTGGACTGGCTGCCCCGAAACGCTGCGGTTGTTCTAGCGACTAGCTCCCGGCGTGCTTCGTGAAGTGCCGGCGCGAACGTACCTGCGCTGGTTTCAGGGTGAAGTAGGGTTCACGGAGGTCTTGGGGCGAAAGTTCGCGTCGCGCGCTGGTGCGCGGGTGAAACCAGCGCAGCCCTCGCTCAGCGTCGGGGCGTTTCAGGCGTCTGCACCTGGGCCGGCCGTGCTAGCGTTCAGCTCCTTGCGGGCGGTAGCTCGCTGTTCTTCGGTGCCGGCGATTCGCCGCGACCCCGCAACCCGCCAACCCAAGCCAGCTCCCGCCACAGCGCCGCTGTGGAGCGGACAGCGACCCGCCCCTAGGTTGGTTTCTCAAGGCCCTCACAGCTCTAACTTCGATGGACGTAAGTTGTTCGCGTTGCGGAACTGAGTACGAGTTTGACGATGCCTTGGTCAGTGACCGAGGCACCACGGTCAAGTGCACCAACTGTGGTCACCAGTTCAAAGTGCATCCATCTGGCGGCATGGGTGGGCCTGAGCGCTGGGTCGTGCGCACCACCAGCGGCCGCGAGCTGGTCTACACCTCACTGCGTGATCTCCAGAAGGGGATCAGTCAGCGCCAGATCGGTCCAGATGATCTGCTCTCGCGAGGCGGCGGCGCGCCGCGCGCCCTAGTTTCCATCGCGGAGCTTGAGCCGTTCTTTAGGCGCATCAGCACGGTTCCACCGCCTGCGGGGAAGCGCTCGACCTCCAGCGGGCTGGGCGCAAGTTCACCTTCAGCTCCTCGCGCTGCTATGCCGCCGGGCGCGCTGCCGCCTCCCGGGCGTCTCCCCAGCCTACCCAAGACACCGTCCACGCCGCCGCCGCCCGGAACAGTGCCGCGGGGAACCGATTCTGCGCCGGCTGCCGCGGCGCGTCCCGCGTCGGTCCCGCCACCTAAGCCCAGTCGATCCAAGCCACCAGTCCCTGGCAGGCGCCTGGAGAGCGAACCTCCTCCGCGTGCTGAGCCGCTGCGCGCAGATGACCCGCCGTACGCAGATGAGCCCGACGCGCCGACGTTGCCCTTCAATCGGGTCCCCAGCTTGGACTTGAGCCCCCCGACCAGCTCGCTGCACAGCGACGCTGGCCCGAGCAGCTCCCGGTTGTCGCATCCAGAGGCGCGCCTCACGCCGCCGTCTAATGTCAGAATCCATGAGGAAGCGCTACAGCATACGCCTACGCCGACCCACGTGAGCGACGGCTATCGTACCTACGACGACTCTCACGATGTGCGCTTCATGAGCGCCGCGCCACCGTCGCGGCGCCAGCGCTCGCGTTGGATCGTAGGCGTGGTGCTGGTCGGTGGCTTGGTCCTAGTGGCGAGCACCGTGGGGCGTGACTACCTGAAGAGCGCCGCCGCGGATAAGCCAGCCGGCGCCGCGTCCGACGCCCGTGTCGCGACGCTGGTGGAGCGCGGAAACAAGCTGCTGTTGGATGGAGATTTCGAAGGCGCGAAAGAACAGTACGACAAGGCCAGCGCGCTATCGGAGAAAGACGCCAGCGTGCTGGTCGCGCAGACGCGCCTAGAGGCAGCGCGCGCTGACATCGTCTGGCTGAAGTTACGGCTGCTCGATCCCGCCGAGAACGATCTGGTGCAGAGCACCTACAAAGAGCTGGCGGGGCGGGTACGCAAGGCGCTGAGCGCGGCGGCGGCGGCCGAAGCTGCAGCCCCAGATGACCCCAGCGTGATCCGCGCGCGGGTCGATGCCCTGCGGTTGCAAGGCGAGCTGCAAAAGGCGCGCGCTCACGTGGCGCCCATCGCCGCCACGTCGAACCAACCCGAGACGGCCTACGTCTTGGCGGCTTTGGACATGGCAGACACGGCGCCAAACTGGGCGGCGATCGTCGAGCGCCTACACACCGCGATGTCCGCAGAGACCGGCCCTGGCCGGGCCAGCGCGGCCTTGGTGTATGCGCTGGTGAAGAAGGGCGATTTGGTGGCCGCCAAGTCAGAGCTCGACAAGATCTCTAGCGCGGTCCGCCCGCACCCACTGGTGAACGAGCTGCGGGAGTTCGTCAAGCGGCACGAGGGCGCGCTCGACGGCGGAAAAGTAGCTGAGGTGGCCACAGTCGATCCGAGTAAGTTGCCGGCGATCACTGACGGACCAGTGGGCTCCTCTGCCTCGGGCGCCGATGAAGGCACGTATGGCGATTTTAGATCGCTGTTAAAGCAGGCGAGCGCCGCGATGAAGGCGAGCAACCTGGAGCGCGCGGAACAACTTTACCGTGCGGTATTGGTAAAGCAACCGGGCAACACCGAAGCGTTGGCTGGCCTCGCCGACATCGCCGCGAAGCGCAAGGACCCAGCGGCGGCGAGCGAAGCCTACGACGAAGTCCTGAAGAAGAACCCCAACTACATCCCCGCGTTGCTCGGCAAGGCAGACCAAAAGTGGGCAGCTGGCGACAAGGCTGGCGCGGCGGCTCTGTACCAGCGCGTGCTCGAGAGCGCAGGGGCCAGTAGCAGCTACGGGCAGCGAGCGGCCGCGCGCATGGCAGAGTACAACAAAGCGAAGGCGGCTGGGTCAGAGCCCGCTGCGCCCACGGCGACCGCGACGCCGAGCAGCGCGCCGCCCGCTCCTGAGCCCGCGCCCGACAAACCGGCGCCCGACAAGCCCGCGCCGGATCCAACGCCGCACATCGACACGTCTGACCTGCCAGAATGAGCTGCTCACTGCTGGTTTGCTTAGACATCGGCGGCGCGTTAGCTGCGCTGCAGCCTCGGCATCATTTTGTACCGTACGGAAGTAATCGATGAGACGTCCGCGCACGACCGTCAGCACCGCGGCCCTCTTGGTCGCCGCTAGCGCGTTGGCTGCGCTGGCCATTGCCTGCTCGCGCCCTCGGCAGGCCGCTGACGACGCGCCTGACGGCGGGACGTCGGCGGCCGTGAGCAAGAGCTATGGCGACAAGACGGCGCTCGTCTTTGATCTGACGGCAGGCGCCCCAGAGGCGAGCGACGCGGGCGGTTTGTTTGGCCTGCCGGCGTCGCGGACCTACGTCGGTCTTCTTTCCGCGCTGAAAGATGCGAGGGCCAACAAGGACGTCGGCGCGGTGTTCGTCAACCTCGGCGCGCGCGACGTGGACTGGGCTCGAGCAGAAGAGCTCGGGCGGCTGTTCGGCGAGCTGCGCAGCTCAGGCAAGCCCGTGGTGTGCCACGCGCACGGCCTGGGCAACTCAACCTCGTTGTTCGCCGCGCGGGCCTGTGATCGCATCTGGATCAGCCCTGCCGGTGGCGTGGAGACCGTCGGCCTCGCGGGCCAGGTCATCTTCCTGAAGGGCGTGTTGGACAAGCTCGGTGTGCAGGCTGATTTTTTGCACATGGGAAAGTATAAGAGCTTCGCCGAACAGTTCACCCGTGAGGATCCGAGCCCTGAGGCGCGTGAGTCGTTGCTCGTGGTCTTGAGGTCGATCCGCACGACCTGGGTCGATTCCGTGAAGCAATATCGTCCCGGCGCCGAGGCGGCCCTTGAAGACGGCCCTTGGGGTCCAGAGCAAGCCAAGGCCCACAAGCTGGCCGACGAGATCGGGTATGAGTCGGACGCCGTCAACGACGCCCAAGAGCGTGGTAAGGCCGATAAAGTAAAGGTCGTGTTCGGGCCGCACGCATCCGGGGCAGGGGGTGGAGACAGCCTGGCTGCGCTGATCCGCTCCATTTCTGGCGCAAACCGCAGCGGCCGCGGGGAGCGCATCGCGGTGGTCCCAGCGGTGGGTGGCATCGCCATGACATCCGGCGGGTTTGGGGGTGGCATCGCCGCCAGCTCACTGACTAAGACGCTGCGCCGCGTGGCCAAGGACGACTCGATCAAGGCGGTGGTGCTGCGCGTCGACTCGCCTGGCGGGTCAGCGTTGGCGAGCGACTTGCTCTGGCACGAGCTGATGCAGGTCCGCGCAAAGAAGCCGTTGATCGCTTCGGTCGGGTCCATGGCGGCGAGCGGCGGCTACTACATGGCGTGCGCCGCGAGTGAGATCTTCGCTGAACGTAGCAGCATCGTCGGGTCGATCGGCGTGGTCGGTGGCAAATTTACGTTCAACCAGGCGCTGGCTGGCCAAGGCATCAACGCCGTGACTATCGCCGCACGGCAAGAGCCAGGGGCGAAGGAGCGCGCGGCGTTCATGTCGCCACTTGAGCCGTGGGATGACGCGACCCGCGAGCGGATGCGACAGCTCATGTCCGGCACCTATGATCTGTTCGTGAAGCGGGTCGCAGATGGCCGCGGGCTCAAGGTCTCGGAGGTTGAACCCAACGCTCAGGGCAGGATTTGGAGCGGGACCCAAGGCAAGGACAAGAAGCTGGTCGATCAGCTGGGTGGGTTGCGGGACGCCATCGAGCGCGCGCGCGAGCTCGCGAAGCTCGGTCCTGACTCCGCCGTCAGCGTTGAAGGCGGGACTGACGGGCTGTTCGACATGTTGGGCGGCGGCGACGACGCCAGCGCTGAGCAGCTGACTCAGGTCGCTGAGCGGCTGATCCGAGAGCGTGAGTCGTGGTTGCTCAGGGTAGCTGAGCCGCTGTTGGCCCATGCCCAAGCCTTCGCGCCGGTGCTCGCGGGTGAGCACACCCTCGCCGTGCTGCCGTACGCGCTGGTGTTGCACTAGTTCGGTAGAGCACGGCGCCCAACCCGGACCACTCGAGCTTGCCCAGACTCACCCCCGCTGCTCGTGGCCTGGCTGTGAGCGCTAGGTTGTCCGCGGGCTGCCTTCGCGCGCGGCACCAGTGCCCAGCCAATTTTCACCGCTATCCAGCGCGGGGGCGGAATTCAAGCGCTCAGTTTGGGGAGCGTTGGTGGAATCCGAAGCTTGAGCTTGACGGCGGCTGAATCACAAGTAGGTTGCGGCCTCTCAAAGTTCAGAAGCGCGGGCATTTTTGCCTGCGCAGCGGGACGCGGCCACCAGCCAAGTCCTGCTCGGAGAGGTGACCGAGTGGCCGATGGTACCCGCTTGCTAAGCGGGCGTAGGGCAACCTACCGAGGGTTCGAATCCCTCCCTCTCCGCTAGCCTTCAGTGAAGGGCGCGACCAGACCTTGCGACAGCTTCCAAAGCTGGGCTGCGGCCTGGGTGTCCTGCGCGGCGACGGATGGCACGTGGGCTCGCGCGTCTGCGAAGTAGACGCCGGTGACGCCGTCCAGCTCCGGCGCGGTCGCGACATAGATCGATGTTTCGGCGCCCTGAGCTGGGGTCTTGAGGAACGGCAGCGGCAAGCGCGCGCCGAGGCTCAGCCACTTGGAGTCGCGTACGACGTGGGTCGAGACGCTGCCTGGGTGAACGCTGTTGCTGGTGCAGCCAAAGGGCTTTAGCCGCTTTGCGAGCTGGTTGGCGAACAGGATGTTAGCGAGCTTGCTCTTCGCGTACACGTAGACCCCGCGATAGCGCGCCTCGCTCATTACGTCGGCGAAATCAAAGCTCGGCACCCGAACATGTAGCCTCGAGGAAACAGTGACCACCCTGGCGCGCGGCGTCGCGCGGAGGAGCTGCTCTAAGCGACATGTCAGCAAGAACGGCGCGAGGTGATTGACCGCGAAGGTGTCTTCGTAGCCGTCAACGCTCAGGCTGCGCTTGGGGTGCCACAGCCCAGCGTTGTTCACCAGCGCGTCCAAGCGCTGGTATCGGTTCAAGAACTCTGTGGCCAAGGCGTCAACGGCGCTCAAGCTCGAGAAATCAGCGACCAGGTGGTCCACGGCAGCCGCGGACTCGCGGCTTAGCTGCTCGCGGACTTCACGCGTCCGCGTCGCGTCTCGGCCCACCACCACCACGCGGTAGCCCAGCCTAAGCAGCCCACGGGCTGTCTCGGTGCCGATCCCACTTGACGCGCCCGTCACCAAAGCCACTCGCTCGGGGCGGCTCGGGTCGAGCGGAGGCGGGAGGCCGTTGGCTGCGTTCATGCGCCGCATGATGCCTGATCTAGGGACCGCGAGGCCAGCGCCGCCACGCGGCGGCCGGCAGACCAATCGTGTGTGGCTGTGTGCGCGGTGCTAGCATCGCTGCATGCTGCTGCTCAAACCTCAGGTCGCGAGGCCCAGCGCTGCGAGCGTTGAGCGAGCCAAGATCGAGCTCAGCCAACGGCTCGGGCTTTCGAAGCTGCTTGACCGAGCCGAGGCTTGTGCAGCCTATGCCGTAGATCAGTCTGAGGCTCAAGGCGAGCTGCCTGACGCTGTAGTCCTTGCGGAAACAAAATCAGACATCTTGACGACGCTTGAGGTGGCGCGCCTGTGCGGTGTGCCTGTCACCCCACGGGCGGGAGGTACAGGGCGCACCGGCGGGGCGGTACCCGTAGCCGGCGGGATCGTGCTGGCCGTCAACCGCATGAGTCAGATCATCGAAATCGATCGCAAAGAAGGCCTCGCGGTGGTGCAGCCCGGCCTGGTGCTCGGCGACTTGCACCGCGCGGTGGAGGCGGAGGGGTTGTTCTATCCACCTGACCCCAACTCGCTCTCCGGTTGTTGTATCGCCGGCAACGTGGCGGAGAACGCGGGCGGCCCACGCGCGTTCAAATACGGGGTCACCCGGGACTACGTGCTCGGCTTGGAGGCGTTCTTGATCGGAGGACAGCGACTGGAGTGCGGGCGCAGGACGCGCAAAGGCGTCACAGGGTACGACGTCGTGGGGCTGCTCGTCGGCAGCGAAGGCACCTTGGGCGTGTTCGGCGACGTCACCTTGCGCCTGGTGCCGAAGCCGAGCCACGTGATGACGCTGCTCGTGTTGTTCCGCGAGCTGGCCCAGGCCTCGAGCTTAGTGGCGTTGGCCGTCGCGGCAGGGCTAGTGCCGCGCTGCATCGAGCTGCTCGACGCTGGCACCTTAGGTGCCATGCGGAAAAGCGGAAACGCCATCAACCCGGAGGCCGCTGCGATGCTGCTGATTGACGTCGACGGCGATGAGCGGCACTGCGAGCTGCAGGCAGAGCGCTTGGCTGGGCTGTGCGAAGACGTGGGCGTGCTTGAGCTCTTGGTCGCGCAGGACGCCGCGCAGCGTGACCGCCTGTGGTCCGCGCGGCGTGAGATGAGCCTGGCCGTTCGACGCATGGCAAAGCACAAGCTGAGCGAGGACGTGGTGGTGCCGCGGCAGTCGATAGGAGAGCTGCTGGCGCGTGTCCGGCGGACCAGCGAGCGTACTGGAGTTCGGACGGTGACCTATGGTCACGCAGGCGACGGCAACTTGCACGTCAACTTCTTGTGGGACGAGCCAGACGAGCTACCCCAGGTTGACCAGTCGATTCAAGAGCTGTTCCAAGGCGTGATCGAGCTGCGGGGTACGCTGAGCGGAGAGCACGGCATCGGCGTGCTCAAGGCGCCGTACCTCGCGCTTGAGCAGTCAGCGGAGCTGATTCAAGTCCAGCGCGACCTCAAGGCGGTGTTCGACCCGGCGCTGCTGCTCAACCCCGGAAAGATCTTCCCGACTCAGGGCCACGGCAGCTGCTAGTTAATTCCGTGGGGCATTAGAATTTGGCGGTAGCGCGTGGGCGTCGCAGATGGCTCAGGTGCTCGGCGGCGTGAACACGTGCTGGCGGTAGTGCTGGAGCTCCGCGATGGAGTTCTTGATATCGACCAGCGCGTCGTGGGCCCCCTCGTCGGGCTTGGCGAACTGCGCGTCTTCGGCGTACCACAGCTTGGCGAGCAGCTTGATGCTCGACACATCCAAGATGCGGTAGCTGAGGTAGCCCGCGAGCATCGGCATGTAGCGCTCGATGAATTTTTTGTCCTGTCCGACACTGTTGCCCGCCAACGTCCCGCCGCGCAGCGGACACCAGGCCATGACGTGCTCGAACAACTCACACTCCGCCCGCGCGAGATCGATCCGCGAGGTCCGGACACGCTCAGTGAGCCCGGTCTTCGCGTGCATCTCGCGCACGAAGGGCGTCATCAGCTCAAGCGCCGACTCGGGCTGCCAGACATCGCACACGTACTCAGCCAGGGGCGTGAGGTGCTTGTCGGTGATGATCAGGGCCGCTTGCAAGATCACGTCGATCTGAGGATCGAGCCCGGTCATCTCCAGATCGAGCCAGACCAAGTGCTCTGGGCTTTGGATGCTCATGCTGGGTGACGCTAGCAAAGCGTGACTGGTTCTAACAGCGCGCAGCGCGGCGCTAAGCGCTAGCTTGAGTTCCCGCCCGCGGAGACCGGCAATGCGTCGCCCAGGTCGTCTGCCAGGCTCGAGAGCACGCCGCGCAGCTCCCTGAGCTTTTGGGTGGTGATACGCCGCGCGATCTCCTCCTCGACGAGCAGCGCCAAGTCCTTGAGCATGGCCTGCTGCAGCGTGGAGAGCACACGCGGCTGCCGATCGATCAGACACAGCGTCCCGATGGGCTGTCCGAGCGCGTGGAGCGGCTCGCCAGCGTAGAAGCGAATAGCTGGGTCCCCAGTGACCAGCGGGTTGTCGCTGAAGCGCGAGTCTTTGGTGGTGTCAGTCACGATCAGCGGGCGGTTTGAGCTGACCACGTGCCCGCAGAATGACACGCGCCGTGAGGTCTCACGCGCGTCGAGCCCCTGGCGCGACTTAAACCATTGCCGCTCGGTATCGACCAACGACACCAGGGCGATAGGCACGTGGAACAGCGTCTGCGCGATGCGGGTGATGCGGTCAAACTGCTCCTCAGGCTCGGTGTCGAGCAGGCTCGTCTGCGCCAGCGCCTGCATGCGCTGGCGCTCGTTTTCTGGGGTGCTGGGTGGCTGCATGTCGTGGCTTGCGATGGTGAGGCTGAGCGGTCTTCAGCGCCCTGGCGCGTGCGTGAGCGTGCGCCGCCCCACGCCATGCTGGCGCACCCGCTGGGTCGCGGCAAATACGATCTTGCTGGCGCGCGCCAACCCCGGGCGCTAGCGTCGCGCGGCAATGACCCGCGAAACCCAGGGCGCTCGCCGCAGGCCGACCAAGTCAAGTGCGCCTCGCGGCGCCCAAGGCCGAGCTGGCGCCGCGAGTGGCGACACTCCAGCGGGTAGCGCTGGGGGCGCTGACCCGTCAGCGCGGCAGGCGAGGCCTAGCGCCAAGGGACCCAGCGCCAAGGCGTCCAGCGCCAAGGCGTCCAGCGCCAAGGCGCCCAGCGCCAAGGGACCTCGGGTCGCGGTGCAGCTGACCGGCAAACAAAAGACGTTTCTGCGTGGCCTGGCGCACGAGTTGAAGCCAGTGGTCCAGATCGGGGTGGCAGGCCTGACGGACGGCGTGGCGCTGCAGATCGACGGCGCCCTTGAGATCCATGAGCTGATCAAGGTCAAGGTCGCCAAAGAGGCGCCGATTGACGCCGACGCCGTGGGCGGGCCGCTGGAGGCGATCGGCGCCGCGCTGGCTCAGCGCATCGGCCGCACCGTGGTGCTGTATCGCCCGCGTCGTCAGGACCCGGCGATCCGCTTGCCCCGCTGAGGTGTCGTGGCCGCGGCTGAACTGGCGTAGCATCAGCAGATGAGAATCCTCTACGGCGTGGTCGGCGAGGGCATGGGCCACGCCACGCGCAGTCGCGTGATCCTAGAGCACCTTGTCAGTCGGGGGCATCAGCTCAAGGTGGTGGTGTCCGGGCGCGCGCACCGCTTCTTGACCGAACGCCTCGCGCTTCACCCCGCGGTGAGCATCGAGGAGATCCATGGGCTGTCGCTGGCTTACTCAGGGAACCGCGTGGATAAGAGCGCGAGCCTCAGCCGTAACTTGAAGGGCGCGGCGAAGGGCGTGCGCAAGAACCTTGAAGTCTACCGCCGGGTGGCGGAGTCCGGCTTTGAACCTGAGTTGGTGATCAGCGACTTTGAGTCGTGGGCAGCGCTGTACGCGCTGAATCATTTCCTGCCGGTTATCAGCATCGACAACATGCAGGTGATCAACCGCTGCCAGCATGACTTCGCTGTGGTCGGCAAGCGCTCGCGGCCGTACCGCCTGGCCAAGCTCGCGGTCAAGAGCAAGATCCCGGGCGCATATCACTACTTGGTGTCGAGCTTCTTCTTCCCGCCAGTGCGCAAGAAGCGCACCACGCTGGTGCCGCCCATCTTGCGCCCGGAGGTGCTGGCGGCGCAGCGTGAACCCGGCGATCATGTGTTGGTCTATCAAACCGCTGCGGCGAACGAGCAGCTTATTTCCGTGTTGAATCAACTGCCATATGAGTTCCGTCTGTATGGCATGGGGCGCGAGGGCAACCAGGCTAACGTGAGCCTGCGGGCCTTCTCGGAGACGGGGTTCGTGGATGATCTGCGCGCGGCCCGCGCCGTGATCGCGGGGGGCGGCTACTCACTGATGAGCGAGGCTGTCCACCTGGGCGTTCCGGTGTTCTCGGTGCCGGTCGAGCAGCAGTTTGAACAAGAGCTGAACGCTCGCTACCTGGCGCACCTCGGCTACGGTGACTGGGCGACCCGCTTCGAGCGCTCAAGGCTCGAGGCTTTTCTAGCGCGCACCGCTGAGTACTCCGCCGCGCTGGTGAGTTATCCCCGTCAGTCCAACGCCATGCTGTTTGCGCTGGTCGACGAGTTGATCGAGCGCCGCGCGCGCGGTGAGTCGCGGCCTGTGCGCTTGGACTCAGCGTCCATGGGCAGCTACCCAGACTAGGGCGCCTCGCAGAGGATTCAGCAGCGCGCCTTGCAGACCAACCCTGCGCCTCTTCAACGGCCGGCTGGGGCGCTTCAGGCGTCGTCGCGGAGCGCTCTGTGCGCCGCGTTGTAGCCGCACATGCCGTGGACGCCTGCTCCGGGGTGCGCGTAGCTCGAGCACAGGTACAGGCCAGCTACTGGCGTACGGTAGCGGAAGTACGGAAACACCGGTCGCCAGATGAACTGACGATGCCACGCGTTCGAACCACCCCCTAGATCCCCCCCGACCAGGTTTTGGTCCATGGCTTCAAGATCGCTTGGGGTGACCCCTCGGCGAGCGAGGATTAGGTCCCTGAAGCCTGGGGCTTGCGCTTCGATGCGCGCTTCGATGCTGTCCATGAACCCGGCGCTGGCGGCGGCCCAACCGCCCTCAACCTGCGGCGGGACCCGCGAGTAGGCCCACAAGGTCTGTTTGCCTGGGGGCGCGCGGCTTGGGTCCAGCAGGCTCTGCTGGCCGATCACCAAATAGGGGTTGTCGGGGATCTGACCGGCACGCACCACGCGCGTGAACCGACTTAGGTCGTCCAAGCTGTCACCCGCGTGCACCACCGCGCTCTTGCGCGCCAATTCGTCGCGCCAGGGTACGGCGCCGCTCAGCGCCCAGTCTGCCTTGAACGTACCCCAGCCGCGCGGAAATGCCCGCATGCGCTTGAGCACGCGACCTGATGCGTGCGCGCCCTTGAGCAAATCAAGGTACAAGGCTGGCGCCCCCGTGTTGGCCATGATCATGCGAACCGCGCGGATTTCTTGGCCGTCAGCTAGCTTGACGGCCGCGGCCTTGCCGCCCCGGACGATGATTTCTTGGACCCGAGCGCCTAGCCGCAAGCGGCCCCCGTAGGACTCGAAGACGCGCAGCAGGGTATCGGCCAGCGCCTGCGCGCCGCCTTGGGGCACAGGGTAGCCGCCTGTGGTCGCGCTCAGCCCCAACATGTAGCCCAGCGCCGCGCCGAACACGTCGTCCGGCCCCACGTCCACGTGGAGCGCCAGGCCCGGCAGCACACGTCGCGCCGCTTCGGTCTGGAACAGCCGCGTCGAGAGCCCGCGCCCGCTTGAGGTCAGCACCCGGGTCAGCTTGGCTAGGTTGACCAGCCCCAGCTTGAACAGCGGCCCGAGCGTGGGGAACGGGCCCAGCAAGAAACCGAGGACGTGCTGCTCGACGCCCTGATGCCAGGTCGCGAGCTTACGCCAGGCCTCGCCGTCTCGCGCGCTGCCAAAGTGCTGGGCGGTTTGCTCAGCGTCGCGTGAGATGGCCGCCACGCTGCCGTCAGGCGCGGGGTGACAGCTCTCTATTTCCGCATGGCGCCAGGTGAGCCCGTGACCTGCTAGGTCAAAGTGCTTAAACGCAGGGCTTAGCTTGCCGAAGGGAAAGAAGGCCGCTCCCACGTCATGCACGAAGCCGGGGAGCGTGCCAGCTTCTGAGCCAAGCGCTCCGCCTGGCCTGCGTGGGTTCGCTTCAAGCAGCAGCACCCGGTAGCCGTGTTCAGCCAGCACGCAGGCGGCCACCAACCCGTTCGGGCCCGAGCCGATCACGATCACTTCGGGGTCACGCTGGCTCACCAGGGCGACTGTATGGGGCAATCGGCGCGAGTCGAAGGCCCAATGCGCCGTGATCGAAGCGCGCTGCAGCCACGACTCGCGCTGGCGCTCCGCCCCGCCCAGGGCGCCGAACTTTCGCTTTCCGTCAGGGCCTGGTATCCAAGCTGGGTGCTAGCCATCGGATTCGATCCAGGCACCCGCAATTTGGGGTGGGGGCTGGTGCGGCGCGAAGGCAGCCGCGTCACTCACGTGGGGCACGGTGTGCTGCGCATGGACGCGACCCAGGATCTGGCGCAGCGCTTGCTGACCATCGATCAGGGGATCCGCCGCTTGTTGGAGCTTCACTCGCCGGACGTGGGGTCGGTTGAGAGCATCTTCTTCAATAAAGATCCCCAAGCGGCGGCCAAGCTCGGCCACGCGCGTGGCGTGATCTTGCTCGGGCTGGCGCGCGCAGGCGTCGAGGTGTTCGAGTACCCGCCCGCGCGCATCAAGCGCACGGTGACCGGCAATGGTCAGGCGGATAAGCGCCAGGTGGGCATGATGGTGAAGGCGATGTTGGCGCTCGATCAGCTGCCCGCCGCAGATGCCTCCGACGCCCTAGCCATCGCCATCACGCACCTGCGCCTGGGCCCCCTGGCACACGGGGATGTGGGCGCCGCGCGCCTGCTCGCGCTGACCAGCAGCACCCGTGGCCGCAGCCGGGCGGGGCGGGCGGCGATGGTCAAGCTGGCGCTGGAGCAGCGGAGCAAGCGCTGAGGCACACGCGGGCCATGGGAATGCCACGTCGACGGTTCACGTTAAGCCCTTGCCGCGAAGTGTAAGTATTGGACCTCAGCCGTGTTTTTGAGCGAATGCAGGCAGGGCGTTGACCGTCTCTCCGGCTGACGCTGCAAGAGTCAACTGGCGCAACCTCAAGCCTGCGGTCGCCTCACGAGAAGAAACAAGCTACGGGCTGAGCCCCGAGGAACGATTCAGCAATGCAGACGATGAAGCAGAAGTGCATCGCGCTCGCCGCGGTGGTGGCGCTTGGTGGTTTTGCCACCCTGGCCAGCCCCCCCGAGGCCCACGCCCAGGCTGCTGCGCCCGCGGCAAAAGACAAGAAAGCCAAAGGCCCGCGTTCAAAAGAGATCGCCCAGCGGGTCCAAGACTTTTACGACAAGACCAAGACCTACCAGGCTGGCTTCAAGCAGCGCTACTGGATCAAAAAGTACAACAAGTACAAGAACAGCAACGGCCAGGTGGTGTTTGAGAAGCCCGGCAAGATGAGCTGGCGCTACAAGAACAACGGCAACCGCGTGGTCTCTGACGCTAAGAAGATCAAGGTCTTTGAGGCGGAAGAGAAGCAGATGTACGAGCAGGATATCGACAAGAGTCAGTACCCTGCGGCGCTCGCCTTCTTGACCGGCAGCGGCAGCCTGCGTAAGGCCTTTCGGCTGCGCAAGCTGGACAGCAAGCGCATGAAATTCGAGGGCGGCTACGTCTTGCTGGGCAAGCCCCGCAAGCCCACCCCGGCCTACACCAAGGTGCTGTTTTACATCGACGCCAAGACCAGCCAGGTGCGCCGCGTCATGTTGATCGATGCCGAGGGGAACCGAAATACGTTCGATTTCATCTCGGCGACCGCCAACAAGCCGGCGCCCAAGGGCGAGTTTGATTTCACGCCACCCGCTGGCACTAAGGTCATTAAGCCCTAGCTAGCGCTGTTTGCCTGAGCGGTGGCCCCCCGAAGGGGCCGCTCACTCGTCAGCCACGGGCTCCGTCTTCGCGCAGCGCAAGCCCGCCATCACCAGGCGCCAGGTCCCCGGGTGATGGACCCGATTGGTCACGCGCAGACCGCGCGGATGATAATTAAAGGCCCCGCCGCGTAGCACGCGCTCGCACACCGCAGGGATGGGGTTGGTGCCCGTGAAGCCTTGCATGCCTTCGCGGCGCAACATGTCCTGGGTCGCCAAGATCTCCTCACAGCTGCCAGGCGTGCCGCTGGCCGCGCTCGGTCGCCGGTAGGCGTAGGGGTCATAGTAGTCAGCCATCCACTCCCAGACATTGCCCGCCATGTCGAGGTGCCCGTACGGACCGGCTCCCGCGGGGTAAGAGCCCACGTCTTCGGTCACCGGGCGTCCCCACACGCCATGTCGCGCTCCGTCGGGTGCGTCGTTGCCCCAAGGATAGGTCCTGTCGGGCTGCTCAGAGCTTGGCCCCGCGCCGCGGGCTGCCTTTTCCCACTCGGCTTCCGTGGGCAAGCGCTTGCCCTTCCACTCGCAGAACGTCTTCGCTTGGTCCCAGCTGACCCCGACCACCGGCTGCTGATCCCCACGAAACTGCTTGTCTGCGCCGTAGGTGGCCCAGGTGCCGCCCTTGTACGGCGCGCACACCCCAGCGCTCATGCACTCTCGATAGGCGGCGTTGGTGACCTCGGTTTTGTCCAGCCAGTACGCCCCTAGGGTGACGACGTGGTCGGGGTGCTCGTCTTGCTCACCTCCCGCGTCCGCGCCCATGGTGAACGGTCCTGCGGGCACACGCGCCATCTCAGGAGGCGGCGCGGGCGGGGCAGCGGGTGGCGTTGGCAGCGGCGCCGCCGAGGAGCTGAGCGCAGGGCTGGCGCTTGGCCGCGGCGCCGCGCTGACTTTGCCGCTGTTAGCGGTTTGGCTCCCGGAGGCGGCTTGGCTGCTGGCCGTGTGAGGGACGACGGGGCTGTGACTGCCCGTGGAGTCGCTAGCCCCCGAGCACGAGCAACCCCACAGCGCGAGCCAGCTCGCAGCCACGCCCAACGGCCGCGGGCGCAGCGCGACGCGGTGTCGGCCCCTCGCGCCGATCGCGCGCCGAGCGATGAAACTCAGTCCTGCCATGCCCCCGCTATGGCACTCACCGCCTGTAGAAGGCAAAACACCGAGGTGATTTTCGCCTCCTGGGGCAAGCCTGAGGCTCGGTATTTCTCCGAGCTGCCCCGCTCGTGGTATGGCCGCCTCGGATGATTCAGGCCGAAAATCTCACGAAGGACTACGGGACCGTGGTCGCGGTCAAGCAGCTGACCTTCCACGTGGGTAAGGGCGAGGTGGTCGGTTTCTTGGGCCCCAACGGCGCAGGCAAGAGCACCACGCTGCGCATGCTGGCCGGCTTTTTGGGTCCCACCCAGGGGCGCGTGTCCATCGCGGGCCATGACATCCAAGCGGAGTCAAACCAGGCGCGCGCGCAGATCGGCTACATGCCCGAGTCAGCGCCGCTCTACTCCGAGATGCGGGTGCGGGAGTACCTGAGCTTTCGCGCTCACCTCAAGCGGGTCCCGCGCAAGGACCGCAAGGCAGCGGTGGAGCGCGCCATGGAGCTCGCCGTCGTCACCGAGATGCGCGAGACGCTGATCGCGCACCTGTCGAAGGGCTACCGGCAACGCGTCGGCTTGGCGGACGCGCTGGTGGCCAACCCCCCGCTCTTGATCTTGGATGAACCCACCGCCGGCCTCGACCCGAATCAAATCCGCGAGGTAAGGAATCTGATCCGTGGTCTAGGCGCCGAGCACACCATCCTGCTCTCGACCCACATCCTGCCCGAGGTCGAGTCGACCTGCGACCGCGCGCTAGTCATCGATCGCGGCCGCTTGGTGGCTGAAGGCAGCATCGAAGAGCTGCGCGCGTTGCGCTCAGCAGACGGGGCGCAGCTGGTGCTGCGTGATCCTGAAAAGCGCGCGCTGGCGTCGCTGAAGGCGCGTCAGGACATCAACGGTCTCAAGCAAGGCAGTCACCCGAGCCGCGGCGAGCCGCTCTTGCGCCTGACGTTCGATTTCGTAAGACCGGAGCAAGGCGGCGCGGTGCTCGAGTCCATCGTGAGCGATCTGGTGGGTTTGGGGGTGGGGGTGCGCGAATCATCGCCCCAAAAGGCCAGCCTGGAAGACGTCTTCGCGCAGCTTACGCGGGTGGACAGCGAATGAACGGCTTCGTCGCAATTTACCGCAGGGAAATGCTAAGCTTGTGGGTCACGCCACTGGCTTGGGTGCTGCTGTTCGTGTTCCTGATGATCCAGGGCGTGAGCTTTTATTTGATGGTCCAGCACTTCGCCAACTTCAGCGGCGCGACCATCGACTATGGCCCGGTCGCGGCTTACTTTGGCCAGTCGATCTTCATCCCCATCTCGCTGATCATCCTGTGCCCAGCGCTCACCATGCGCTTGTTCGCCGAAGAGCGCCGCGCGGGGACCATCGAGACGCTGATGACGGCGCCGGTCACGCCTTGGGGGGTCGTGCTGGGCAAGTACCTGGCGACGCTCACCACCTACGTCTTGATCTGGGCGCCCACGCTGCTCTACGTGGTGATCCTGCGCAAGACGGGCACCGTAGATTGGCCGCTGGTGGCCAGCAGCTACCTCGGGCTGTTTGGCATCGGGGCGGGCTATTTGGCGCTCGGGATGTTGATGAGCGCGCTGACCAAGAGCCAGCTGATCGCGCTGATCCTGTCGCTGCTGTTCATCTTCGGGTTGTTCATCTTGGGCATCGGTGAGTACGTGTTTCAGCCGGGGCCGCTGCGCGACGCGTGCGCGCACGTCTCCGTGTTCAGTCAACTCGTCGATTTTTCGAAGGGTATCGTCGACCTACGGCGCATCGCGTTCGACCTGACGCTGGTCGGTTTGCCGCTGTTTTTGACGGCGCGGGTCGTGGACTCTTGGAGGTGGGACTGATGGCGAAGCGTAAGCGCGGGCCAGCCCCAGACGACAAGCCGCGGGGCGCGGCCGGCGGAGCTCAGTCCAGCTCGAGCGCTGGAGCGAAGCCAGCGCGGCAGGCTGGCGCGGCCGATCAGGCTAAAGCGACGGAAGTCGAGGCCAGCGCGGGCAGCAATAAAAAAACCGCGCGGAAAAAAGCGGGAGTGGTGAAGGGCCAGGCCCAAGACCCCGATCTTGATGCGCAGGCCGAGGCGGTGCAGCAGAGGCGCAGCCGGCGGCTGCGTGGCGCGCAGGTGTTCATGGCCGTCGGGGTGCTGGCGGCGGCGCTGATCGCGGTGTTGGTCAACGTGCTGGTGATGCGCTTTTACAAGCGCTGGGACTGGACCAGCGACGGGCTGTACACGTTGAACCAAGCCACCCTCGACACGCTGCAGGGGCTGGATGAGCCGGTCGACGTGGTGGTGTTTCTGTCGCGGAGCGACAACATGCGCGTGAGCGTCGAGCACATGCTGGGCGCTTACGCCGCGGAGACGCGGCAGCTGCGGGTGCGCTACGTGGACCCGGATCAGAACCCAGCGGAGTTCATGGCGCTGCAGAAGCAGTACGACATCAATCAGCTGGCCACTGACGATGGCCGGTTGGTCTCGGAGACGGCCATCGTGCTGGCCCGCGGCAAGAAGCACTGGTACGTCACGGCCGACGACATCATGTCGATCGATGAGACGGGCGCCGTCAAGCCCAAGCTCGAACAGGCGCTCACCGTGGGCCTGCGCAACATCTTGGGCAGCGAGGTCACGCGCGTGTGCTTTACCGCAGGGCACCAAGAAGCCAGTATCGAGTCGGGCGCTGGCGACGGCATGGCGGAGCTCAAGTTCCGCATCAAGCACGACAACTACGAGCCGACGCTGCTGGACATGACTCAGGCCGATTGGGCCAAACAGCTCGCGCAGTGCCAGGTCGTGGTGAGCGCGCCAGAGCTGCCCATCGCCCCCAAAGACGTGCAGGTGCTGACTGGATGGTTCACGGCGGGGGGCAACTTGCTGCTCTTGCTGAACCCGGTGTTGGCTGACGACGCACCCGAGATTTTACCCTGCGGCTTGGAGCCATTGGTCCAGCGCGCGGGCATCACCTTGGGCGCCGATTTGATCATCGAGGGCTCGCCCAAGCTGAAGCTGACCTCGACCGGCGAGATCTTCCTGGCCGCAGCCGCGCGCCACGAGATCACCCGCGGGCTGTTTTCCACGCGGGATGACACGACCACGCCGCTGATCTTCAAGGTCGCTCAGTCGCTCGGGCGCACGCCGGAGAGCAACGCGCAGATCTTGGTCAACACCAGCGACACCGCCTACACGCTCAAGGACGTCGGCGCCTTCTTGAAGGCCGGGGAGCCACCTCGGCGCGCGGAGTCGTCGCTGGTCGGGCCGCTGCCAGTCGCCCTGGCGGCCGAGCTGCCTGTGCCTGAGGGCGCTAAGGCCGACCACGGGCCACGCATCGTGGTGATCGGCAGCGCGAGCTTGGCGCTCAACGACAACTGGCGCACGCCAGCCCTCGCTCCCAACGCCGCGCTGGTGACCAGCGCGCTCAGTTGGTTGGCCGCCAAGCCGCCGCTGGTCGACATCCCCGAGAAGCAGACCCACGACGTAGGCTTGAACCTGACTGAGGAGTCCCAGAGCGACGTCGCCTACTACGTGCTGCTCTACATGCCGCTGGCGAGCTTGCTGCTCGGTGGCTTCGTTCTGTACCGCCGGCGCAGCACTGAGCGGCGCTCCAGGCGGCGCGAGGATGAGGACTCATGAGCGGGCTGCTTCGGCGCCAGCTGTCGAACATCATCTTGGTGGCCGTTGCCCTGGGGTTGGTGGTGACGCTGATCGTCACCCAGGGCGTGGTGACCACCGGCGAAAAGGTCAGCCGTGAGGCCAACCTGCTCAAGGCCTTTCGCGAGCCCGACGTGAGCCGGCTCGAGCTACAGCGCCCGGCAGATCAAGGCTCCGTTGGTGGCACCTTCACCCTGGTGCGCACACAGCAGGCAGACTCTGGCCTCGACCACTGGGACTTTGAGCAGCCGTTCCAAGAGCGCGCGGACGACATCGAGGTGGACGACTACGTGAGCACCCTGGGCTTTGCGGAGTATGCTCGGCGCATCAAGCCCGAAGAGGTGGACCGCGCGGGCTTTGGGCTGGACGCGCCGCGTTTTACCGTACGGATTAAAATGGGCGAGATCGAGTACGAGGTCCTGGTCGGCAAGGCGACGGTGAGCCCAGCCGGCGGAGCCTACGTCGAGATCCGCGGCAAGTCGGCGCCCGAGCCCGGCGTGGGCATTATCAGCAAGCAACTGGTGGCGCAGCTCGATCAAAAGGCAGCGGCGTTCCGCGCGCGAGATCTAGTGCCCTATGTCTCTGTCGCGCTCAAGGCGCTCACCCTGGAGGGCCGGGGTGGTACCCGGAAATTGGTGCGACCCAGCGGACCTCACGCCTCGGACGGTTGGCGCTTCGACGGCATGCAAGGCGAGCTGCGAGTTGACCGCGCTAACCTTGACCACGTGCTGAGCCAGTTCGCGGACATCATCGCCGAGAGCTTCATTGACGTAGACAAAGCTCAGGCCGCGCTGGCCGGCGCGGACACAGTACGTATCCGGATGGTACCAAAAAAGGCGACGACGCCGGTCGCCGTGCTGGAAGTGGGCGGCGACTGTCCAGATAAAAAGGGCGGCGTCGTCGCGCTGCGCCGTGAGCCCGATCCCATCGCAGGCTGCGTGCCTCGCAGCCTGCTTGAAGGGCTGGCGACCCCCGCTGCAGATCTGGTGGATCGCCACCCGTTCGCAGAGCGCCCGGACGAGGTCGAGTCGCTGCTGATCGAGCGCGGGAAAAAGCGCTTGGAGCTGGCTCGCAAGGACGCGGGCTTCGTCCTGCGAGGGCCAGAGCAGGGCGAGGTAGACGGCGCGCTCGGCACCCAGCGGCTGACGGAGCTCACGGGGATCCTCGGGGATATAGTGACCGACCCGGACAAGGCAGCGCTCGGGCTCGAGAAGCCCGCCGGGCGTGTCGTGCTGAGGACGGTCGGTAAGGACGCGCAGGGCCTAGTGGAGAGCGAAGTAAAGGTCAGCGCGGCGGACGCGGACGGCGCGGTGTACGTGCTGCGAGTCGCGGATGGCGGCGTGCTCAAGCTAGGCCGCGAGTCGGCGCGGCTGCTCGCGCCGGACTCGACGCTGGTACGCAGCCGCCAGGTGCTGAAGCTTCAACGCAACGATCTGAAGCGCGTCAAGCTGGACGCGAATTCGCCAGCGGGCGCTGTCTCTCAGATCCTGACGCGCTCCGAAGACGGCACCTACGAGCTCACCAAGCCGCCCGGCATCGGTCATGACGCGCTCTTGGTGTCTGAGTTGGTTGACAGCTTGGTGAGCTTGAGCGCCGAGCGCTGGGTCAGTGATGAAGATGACGGCAGCTTCGGGCTGCGCACCCCGAGCGCCAGCCTGAGCGTCGATTTGTATCCCCACGGTGACGTCAAGCAGCAGAGCATCAGCCTGGTCTTTGGCTCCGAGACCAGCGGCGGCTTCTTCGCGAGTCTAGCCGGCGATCCCGCCGTGTTCGTCGTGTCGAAGCGGGTGCATGAGACACTGACCACCTGGGTCTTGGATCGATCCTTGTTGATGCTGGACATGGCAGAGACAGAGCGCGTCGCCCTAGAGCGCCACGGCAAGCGCTGGGTGTTCAAGAAGGACGGCGAGCGCTTCGTGCTCGAGTCGGGAGATCTAGACGCGGCTAAGGTGGGTCAAATCGTTCAGTTGCTAGCCACCGCGAGCGCCGAAGCCGCGGTACATCTGGGAGCAGCCCGGCCTGAAGAGGGGTTCGCCCAGCCCAACTTGGTCGTGGAGTTTGCGCGCCTACCAGCGCGCGGCGAGCACTCAAAGCCCGTGCGGCTCAGCTTCGGCGCGGGGGATGTGTGGCGCGGTACCAGCGTCTACTACGCGCGCCGCGACGGTATCAACTGCAGCTTCGTGATCGCGCGCGGCCGGCTGCAGCCCATCCTCGACGCGCTGTAGCCGGTGATGGTATCCGTACGGAGGCGCTCACAGGCCGGGCGGGCCGGAGCGGCTCTGGGCGTGGTTGTGGCCTGCTCGTCTCAGGCCGACTAGTTAGGCAGGTCGCGCTTGTTGGTGCGCCGATAGATGCGGTCCCAGCCTGAGCGGTAGGTATCGGTGGCGACTTGGGCGGGCCCCGCGCTGGTGGGCCTCGTCCGCGGCTGGGCCATCGGGCGCCGAGCTGGAGCCGAGGGACCGCCGTCGCTCTGCTGAGCGGCGGCTGCTTGACCCCCGAACTGGCTCTCCACGTCGAACAGGCCTGGCAGCTCGCTGCGCTGCTTGAGCTTAACGACCTCACCGTGGATCGGCTTGCCCTCTTCTAGCGGGTGGACCGCGCCGATCTGCACGGTGTCATCCTTGGCGCGCAACACGCTCAGGCCCTTGCCGTCCTCGGTAGGTCCAGTCACGAGTAGCATGTCGCGTCCGGTCGCTTTGGCTGCGCGGGGCGCGCTCACGTGATCGGCGGTCACGGGCTCAGCGGCTCGCGCTTCGGCGAGCTTGGCCTTGGCAGGTACCGTGACAGCTGCCGCTGTTGGAGGCGCAGCCTTACGGGGCGCAGCCTTTGGAGGCGCAGCCTCAGGGGGCGCAGCCTTTGGGGGTGCCCCGTTGCCAGATCGACGGACAGCCATATGCAATCCTCGTAGCACATCATCCGCGCGAAACCGCACACAAGGCGTCAGCGCGGGCGCGCCTTGGGTGCAGCTGGCGGCTCGCCCAGCAGCGAGAGGCTGGCGCCCAGGCGATAGTCGGTGAAGTCAGGCGCGCCCCACTGCCAGCGATATTGCACCTGGGAGTCGACGAGCAGCGCCACGCTGCCGAAGTCAAAGCCCAGCACTGCGCGCGCGAACGGGGCGTAGATCCCGATGCCGAAGTCGTCGTCGCGATCGTCGAAGATCAGGGTCTCAGCCCCCAAGTCGACGGCGACCTGGCTGAGTGGACCCACCAGCCCGATGCGGAGGGCTGCTGGGATGCCGCCACCTGACCCGTTGCTCGCGCTCCAGTACTCAACACCAGCCAAGACCCCAAACACCTGGTGCCAGTCGCCAGCGTAGCCGCTGAGCACCGTGCCGTCGATGCGACCATACCAACCCTGGCTCAGGCCTGGCGTGAGCAGCCCACCGCCAGACAGCGTGAGGCCAACTCGAGAGTCATTCGGCGCCCTCACGCCGTGCCGGTGCGTGTGCTTGATTTTGGCTTCAGTTGTATCCACGCGGTAATTTGCTTCGCGCAACGTGTGGCCGCGTTGGCCTTTGTCGCGTTGGGGCGGCGCCGGCGGCTCGCTCGGATCTGCCATCACCAGAGGTTGCTCGGGCTGAGCAGGGGGCTCGGTGTCTGCAGCGGCCTGAGCCGGGGGGACCGGGCCGCTGGGGTCGCCCGGCACAGGGTCCGTGGGGGCAGGGTCCGTGGGGGCAGGGTCGCCCGCCGCGGGTTGTGCCGCGCCGGGCACCTGGTCGGGCGGCGCCTGGGGAGCCGGCTGCGCGCTGGCGGGCTGCGCTAGCAGCAGTAACGCTGCCGTGAGGCAGCGCATCGCACGCGCCCCGGTGCGTGTCCCTCCACCCCCGATCTCGGCGGCGACGCTGGGCGGCTCACATCCCGATCGCATCTTTGTAGACCCAGCCCTCACTGCCCGAGGCGTCGTACTTGATGCGATACCAGTTGTCGCTGCGTCCGACGACGGTCACCCGCGTCCCGCGCAAGATGCTGGCGACGCGGTTGCTGTCTTTGCCAGGCTTGTCGCGGATGACCGCGGAGTTCCAGGTGACGGTCGCCAACCCGCTGGCTTCGTTCTCGGGTTTGTCGCTGGCGGGCTTGTCAGCGCCTGGTTTATTGCCTGGCGGAAACAGCTGGGCCTTGTAGAAGACCGTGTAGCCCGTGTGCTTGTGCTCGACGCTATCCACGGCGGCGCTCGCGAACTCCTTTTCGGCGCAGGCGTAGAGCTTGCTGGCAGGGTCGCTGGCGATGGTCGTGCTCTTGCCGCGCAGGATACGTTCGATCTTCTTGCTCTCGAAATTGACCTCAAACCCGATAGACAGCGTGCCGGACGCTTGCTCAGTGCCTGCGCAGGTCCCCAGGTTTAGCAGCCTGGAGTCGACGACGCTGGACAAGTCCAGCTCGTCGCACTTGTCCACCGCTTTGCCGGCTTGATCGCGGCAGCTCAGCACCAAGGGCTTGCCCGGTTCTACCCGGCTGGTGGCTGTGTCGGTGACGTCGGCCTCGGCCGTCGGCTCGGCAGGCGCCGCAGCGGCGGCGGGCGGCGCCTCGTCTTCGATGTCCGCGCTGTCGGCGACGTCCGCCGCCCCGCGCTCTTCGACCGGGGGTTCAGGGACGAAGCGCTTGCCGGCTAGCGCGGGCAGGAGCAAGCCCACAGCGAAGCCGACGGCGACGATGCCCCCGAGCCGCCCCAAGTGCGGGCTATCGCCTTTGGCGTTCGGGATCTCGACTCGCAGCTTTTGTCGGCTTTTTGCCACGGTTTTCATACTCCAAGCAGGTTCGCTGGTCAGGCTGGGCTGGCTTAGCACGTCCGAGCCAGCGTGGGAAAACGCTCGGCGAACGCGGAGTCGTCCCTATTTCTGCCCCTCGCCGGGGCGTGGGGTAGCGCTCGGCACGCTGCGGTTGTCTCCGTCGCCCCGGCGTGCCTCAGCATTGCCCCGCCGCGTGGCGAGCTGCCTCCCTGCTCCGACCGTGATCCGTTGGCGTGAGCCCGGGCGCTGCTGCGCTTGCCCGCTCCACGGGCGGGCACTGTCGCTCTGGGCTGCTGGCATAGCCTGTGCTTGGGCCCTGGGCATGACCACGCAAAATGCACATTTGCCGCGGGGAGATAGGCGCGACCTGCGGCGCCGCCTCGGAAAAGCCCGCGCTCATCGAACCAGCGCTCGATTGGGTGCAGCGCTCGTGGCTGGCGTGATCTTGATAGCGCCCCTAGCGCTCACCGGCTGCGCCAACCAAAAGCAGCCGGTGCAGTCCCAGGATCAAGCCAAGTTGCCAGAGCCTGGGGCAGACGGCGAGTACGACCCCAGCTTGCCTCAGCCTAAGCGGATGGAGGCGCGCTACATCCGCATCGACATCGGTCCTGCAGAGGAAGGCTGCCCTACGGAAGTGCCATTCTTCGACTTCGATAAGGCCAAGGCTAAGCCCCAAGACGACGTCCGGCTGAGAGAACTCGCTGCGTGCCTAAACGCACCGGCCCACCGCGACGCTGACGTCAGGTTGGTCGGGCGAACCGACGCACAAGGCACGGCCAAGTACAATCAACAGCTGGGCCTTGAGCGAGCCAATGGTGTGAAGGAGTTGTTGATCGCTCACGGCGTGGCGGCGTCACGCATCTCGGTTGACTCCGCGGGTGAGCGCGGCGCGCGGGCACATCAAGACCCCGCGGTCGGAGCCGGCTATGATCGGCGCGTCGACGTGGTGCAGCTCGAGATCCGAAGACCAAAGTGAGCGGCGCCGGTGCGGCGCGTCACGCAGCGTTCGGCGTGGACCGCTCGCGCGCTCGACGCTTTAGGCGGCGCCCGCGGTTAGAGCCCGCGGAGCACGGCGCGTGGCTGGTTTGAGCGCTTCGGATGTGCCCAAGACCAACCACAACCATCAAGTGTTCGGGTGTCGAGGGTGGCGCGCGTGCCGCATCACGGCGAGCTTCGACCCAAGCGGCACCGGCCCCGTATTTCCACGCAGCGTAGTGCCCTCGTCACGGAGCACGATCTGGGCGCGGGCAGCAGGCTGCCGGGTGATGCTGGTCGGTCCAGGCCAAATAGACGCTGGTTGGCCCAGACCGAAAAAGACGGGAGCAGCTAGTCACGGAGGTCAGTCTTGGTACTCTCTGGGGCGGAGGTACTCATGGCTTATCAACGATTCGGGCGAAATTTTGGTGCGAGCGTGTCTCGCGGTGTGTTGGTGCTGGTCGCTGGGCTGGGCGGGCTGGTGGCGTGTGGCGGCAGCGACGGCGGCGGGGGCGGCTCGCAAGGCGGCGCCGGTGGGACGGCGGGGTCCAGCGGCTCGGGCGGGAGCGGGGGCACAGCGGCCTCTGGTGGCAGCAGCACCGGCGGCAGCTCGGGGAGCGGCACCGGTGCTACGGCAGGCACTAGCTCAGGCGGTACCGCGACGGGTGGTTCCGCAGGGTCTACTGGTGGCTCCGCGGGCAGCAGCAGCGGCGGCACCGCGACGGGTGGCAGCGGCGGCACCGCGACGGGTGGCAGCGGCGGCACCGCGACGGGTGGCAGCGG
>CAZKDY010000013.1:0-86737 GCA_964551615.1 uncultured Polyangiaceae bacterium | reverse complement strand
CGGAACTACCGAGTGCAAGACCAACACGGACTGCTCAAGCAAAGAATATTGCAAGAAGTCGGGTTGCAAGGAGGCGATCGGGCAGTGCGAGAAGCGGCCCGAGGCGTGCAGGAACACTGAGGAGGTCGTGTGCGGTTGTGACGGCGTGACCTACTGGAACAGCTGCCTGGCGGCGCACGATGGCGTGAACGTGGGTTCTAAGAACGAGTGCAAGGGCTCTGGCGCCCAAACCTGTGGTGGCATCGGAGGGGTGACCTGTAAGCGGGGCCTCAAGTGCAGCCAGGTCCAGGACCAGTGCGGCGTCGCAGATCTAGGCGGCACCTGCTGGAAGGTGCCAGACAGCTGCCCGCCCTCCACGGTCGGCAGCTATCGCAAGTGTTCGATCAACCCAGGCGCTGCCTGCGCCAGCCTGTGCGACGCCGTCTCATCGGGGGATGCGTACCGCTTTGATCGGACCTGTCGGTAGCGAGCCAGCTTAGGTGAGCCAGCCTTGATCTAGCGCCGCGGGCGCGCGTCCATAGCCTGGTCGTGCCCCGCGGTAATAGATGTAGCTCGGCTCGTGGAGCGATGGCCGCTGCGCGCGCCGCGTCGGCCGTTGCTAAGTCAGCTGACTCTGGCACACTGGGCCCGCGGTGGTAGGCGAGCTCGGTACACAGGGGCGAGAGCCCAGCCCTCAGCGGGGAGCCAACGCTCCAAGGCGGTTAGGCAGGCGAATACTGGGCGCGTTCGCGTTGTTCGCGTTGGCGGCTGGCGTGAGCGCCGCCGTGTACCTGTTCCCGCGCATGCCTGACACGGGCGCTGCGCCGGGGCTCAAGCTTGGGGGCGCGGTGCTTGAGGCCGGGGCGCCGATCGCTCCGCAGCTTGAGGCGCGCTTGAACGCGCTGCGCAGCCGCCGTGTGCGCCTGGTGCTGAACGACCACGCCGCGCTCAGCACGAGCCTGGGCGAGCTTGGCGTCGAGCTGGACGTCGCGGAGCAGGCTCGGCGAGCTCACGCCGTAGGGCGCCACGGCAGCTGGCTTACCCGCGTCGAGGAGCGCCGAGCAGCTCGGCTGGGCGCGATCGATTTGCCGCTGTACCTGAAGTTCGACCGGGCGCGCGTCGCGCGTGTGCTAGGTAACCTCAAGGAAACAACCGACCAGCCTGGGGTCGACGCGCGCTTCGACCTGAGCCGCCTCGGGTTGATGCGGCCAGCTGACGGGCGCGATCACGCGCCTGAGCTGCAGCCGATCGTCGACCACGTGTCCGGCGACTACCTAGATATCGACGCCAGCGTGGAGCGCCTGCTGGTGGGCGTCACGTCCGGCGCGCGCGACGTTCAGCTCGTGAGCACCCGCATCGCCCCTGATCTCAATCGAGAGGCGCTGACGCGCCTCGACTCAAGCCAGCTGGTCTCAGAGTTCAGCTCACGCTTTTCACGCGGCGGTGACGCCGACAACCGCGCGACCAACATCGAAACCGCGGCCAAGCGCCTAGATGGCGTGGTGCTGCCGCCAGGCGAGCTGGTCAGCTTCAACGCGCTGGTCGGGGCTCGTACGCTCGAGAACGGCTTCAGGCCCGGCTGGGAAATTTTTCGTGGGGAAATGGTCAGGGGGATCGGCGGCGGCACATGTCAGGTGTCAAGCACGCTGCACGCGGCCTCAGTCTACGCGGGGCTCGACGTCGCCGAGCGCGCGCCGCACTCGCGCCCTTCGGCTTACATGCCCCTCGGCCTCGACTCCACTGTCGCCTGGCCTAGCGTAGACCTCAAGATCAAGAACCCCTGGCCCTTCCCGTTGGTGGTCCACGCGGTGGTGCTGGGCAATGAGCTCCGGGTTCAGCTGCTGGGCATGACGAAGCCGGCCGACGTGCGTTGGCACACGGAAACGCTAGCGATCTTGCCCTTCAAGCGCAAGGTGACCGAGAGCGGTTGGCTCAGCGAGGGCACCGTGATCAAGAAGCAGAAAGGGATCCGCGGTTACCGCCTGCGCCGCATTCGAGAGCTCACCCTGGCCGACGGCACGACACGTGTGGAGGAGACCATCGACGTTTATCCACCGACCGACGAACACTTCATCGTGCCCCGCGGCGCTGCGCTGGCCGACGTGTTGCCGCCGCCGACTGAGGGCTCAATCGAAGCTCGGGAGCAGGCAGCGAGTGAGCTCGCCGCGGGTGAGGCTGGGGTGGTGATCGCTACCCAATCACCGTTTGAGCCCTAGGCGACTTCGGTCGTGCTCGGCTCCTGCCCGACAGCGTTCAGCGCGCGGTCAGCCAGCTAGCTCTGCGTCGAGCCAATAACTTGCTGAATTGATACAGCTTTTTTAGGGCGATGCGCCGCCTGGGCGTGACCAGATGCGCGGGGTCGGGTCGGCCCGCCGTTGAGGGCGCCGCGCACTCAGCAGCGGCCGAGGCGTCGCCGGCGGGTCGCCGCGCCTTTCTCTTCGGTAGCGACCCGCCGCGGTGCCCCATCGTGCCGCGCTGGTGTAGGCTCTGCTACGGCTCGGACGCCCGCTGCTGTCGCAGCTTACAGGCCTTCCCCACATGAAGCAGTGTTCTGTCTGCAATCTCAAGTATCCTAGCGAGAGCACGACCTGCTTTGTCGACGGTGCTTTGCTCGTCGAGATCCAGGATCCGCTCATCGGCACCACCATCGCGGGCCGCTACCTGATCGAGGACGTCGTGGGCGAGGGCGGGATGGCGACGGTGTATCGGGCGCGCCATCGCCTGGTTGATCGGCCTTGCGCCGTCAAGATCATGAGCCCTGCCCTGGCGGGCAATAAGGTCGTCCGCGAGCGATTCCGTAGGGAGGCAAAGTCGGCTCAGAAGCTCGCCCACCCGAACATCATCGAGATCTTTGATCAGGGTGAGCTAGAAGACGGCACCATCTACCTGGTGATGGAGCTGTTGGTCGGCGAGTCTCTGGCCGCGCTGGTCGAGCGCGGGCGGGTGCCGCTCGATCAAGCGCTCCCCCAGTGGATTCAGATCGCGCGCGCTCTGGCTCGGGCCCATGACTTTGAAGTTATCCACAGGGATCTAAAGCCCGAGAATATTTTCCTCGCTAGGGCCGCGGACGGCAGCGAGATCGTCAAGCTGTTAGACTTCGGCATCGCGCGATCGCTGCAAGATCCGCGGCTAACCGGCGCCGGGGAGGTGTTCGGGACCCCACAGTACATGGCGCCCGAGCGCATCACCTCCACCGAGGCGGGGCCTGCGGCCGACCTGTACGCGGTGGGCGTGATCATGTTTGAGATGCTGACTGGCCAGCTGCCCTTCGATGCGCCAGACATCGCCAGCTTCTTCCTCAAGCACATGAAGGAGGCGCCGCCGTCACCTCGCAGCTTCGACGACTCCATCCCCGAGGCCATCGACCGCCTGGTGCTCCAGCTGATGGCGAAGGAGCCGAAAGATCGCCCGGTCGACGCGCATCGACTCCTCAACGACCTGGTCGCCATCGCCGGGACGATCGGCATTCGAGTCCCGGAGGAAGCATTCGAGCGCTTTAGCGATGCGGGCCCCGCGCCGACACTGCCACCGGTGGCGCTAGATCGCTGGGTCCGCCGCACCGTGGTGTTTGAGCAGATGTTGTCCAAGAGCTACCCCAGCGACCCTCCGCGCGAGCTGATGGACAAGCTCTCCGGGGTGAAGCACTTCGTGCGCGAGGTCTCTGAGCTACGCAACCGCGGCATGAGCGACCAGCGAAAGCTGGAGACGATTGAGCGGCGAGGTAGGGAAGGCCGCCAGCGCTTTGGTCACGCGATGGACGCCCTAGGCATCGACGCGAGCCGAGCTCGCGACGCGGCGAAGGAAGCCGAGGCGGCGGTGGCGGAGCTGCTCACCGAGTTTGAGTCCCAGCGGGTGGAGGTGGTCACCGCGCACCGCGCAATTATCCTATGGGAAGGTCGCAGTGGTTTCCAGGAGCCTTACGCCGAGCTGTCGCAGGCCTACCGTGACGTGGCTCAGCTGATGGACGATTGGGTGGCCATCAAGGCGCGGGTGACCCGCGCCCAGGAGCTAGCGGCGACCAAGCGCACTGAAGTGGACGATTTGGAGTTCCAGATTAAGAGCCTGCGCGACAGCATGGCTCGCCATGAAGAGATCACCGAACAGGAGCGCGCTGAGTGCGAGCGGGCCATCAGCGACGCGGGGAAGACCGCAGACCGCCTGGAGTCAGAGCTGCTTGAGCTGGCGTCGGCGTTCTGTGCGCCGCTGCGCAGCAACCCTGAGCTTAGGCCGCTGTTTCAGGAGCTGGAGGCCGACGCCGCTTGAGCCTATTTCTTGGCTTCTTGACGATGCGAGACCAAGAGCTCACCGACTAAGCCGCGACCAGCGCCGCGGGAGTTGATCGCGCGCGGCATCAACACGCGCTCGACGTGCAGCCCGGCGTACAGCTGCTGCGTCTCGGGCGTGTCTGAGTTCGAGAGCAGCGCGTGGACCTTGCGCGCACCCAGCTGGCGAAAGGCTTGGACCAAGCGCCCTTGGTCTTCTGGACCGAACGGCTCGCGGTGATACGCCGTGAAGTTCGCCGTGCGTGAGACCGGCACGTAGGGCGGGTCGAAGTACACGGCGTCACCCTGAGTGGCGCGCTGCGCGACGTGCTCAAAATCTGCCACGAAGATCTGCGCGTTCTTAAGCGCGAGCGATGCCGCGCGGAGGCGAGGCGGATCGCAGTACGTCGGGTTCTTGTAGCGGCCGAACGGGACGTTGAACTCGCCCGAGCGGTTCACGCGGTACAGCCCGTTGTAGCCTGTGCGGTTCAAGTAGATAGTGCGCGCGGCGCGCCCTATTCGACCGCGCGGGCTCTGAGCACGGATCTCGTAGTAGGCTTGCTCGCTGTGGGGCATGGCAGCTAGCGCTACGAGCAGCTCTTCGACGTTTTGTTGGACTGTTTGATAGACCTCGACCAGCTCAGCGTTCTTATCCGTAAGGATAGCTTTTTGGAAGCGCCCCGCGTTTGACAGCGCGAAGAAGATCGCCGCGCCGCCCAAGAACGGCTCAAAGTAGGTGTCGATGCGCTCAGGCAATCGCTGTAAGACTTCGCTCGCGAGTCGTCCCTTACCGCCTGCCCATTTCAAGAAGGGCTTGGGGGTGGGCAGGGCAGCGCCTGGCTCAGACGCGCCAACCGTCTGAGCGCTCGCGCCCGTCACGATGCGCCGCGCACTAGCCATTGACTCGATCTAGCTGATCCGGGCGCGCGCGGGTGCGAAGGGTTGAGCCGCTCAGGTGCAACATTCAACCCAGCGTTACTGGGCTATCGATCTGGCGTAAAGATCCCCGAGAAATACTGGTATTTTGAGTGTCTACGCGGCGCGGCGGTCGGCGCGGGTCGGGTAGCCCGGCGGCGCTGGGCGCGCGACGCCACTCAGGGCTTCGCTGGGGCGAGATCGAGGCGTTTCAACATTTTTTGTAGCCCAAAGCGAGAGACCCCGAGCAGCTTCGCCGCCCGGGTCTGGTTGCCGTGGGTTTGTTCCAGGGCCTCCGCTAGCAATCGCCGCTCGACCCGCTCGGTCGCTTGCTTGAGGTCTAGGGTTGGGGCGCCGTTCGGCTCAGCGACTTCGCGACTGAAATGCTCTGGTCGCAGGTCGCCGTCGCAGAGCACCAGGGCGCGTCGGACCTCGTTCTCCAACTGGCGTACGTTGCCGGGCCAGCTGAATTGCTCCAGGGCGCTCAGGGCGGAGGTGGTCAGGCGGGGCCGCGTACCTGCCGCGCTGTGTTGGCGGATGAAATGCTCGGTCAGCAGGCGAATGTCCGTCTTGCGCTCCGCGAGGCTCGGCACGCGCAGCGTGAAGACCTCCAGCCTATAGTATAAATCCTCGCGGAACTCGCCCGTCTTGACCAGCGCAGGCAGGTCGCGATGCGTCGCGGCGACGGTCCTCACGCTGACTCGCTTGGTCTTGTTCGCGCCGACAGGGCGGACCTCGCCCCGCTCCAATACACGCAGCAGCTTGGCCTGCATGCCGAGGCTCATTTCGCCGATCTCGTCCAGGAAGAGCGTCCCGCCGTCGGCGAGTTCGAACAGGCCCACGCGGCCGCGATCGGCGCCGGTGAACGCCCCTCGTACGTGGCCAAACAGCGTAGACTCGAGCAGCGTCTCAGGCACCGCCGCGCAGTTCTCGGCGACGAACGCTAGCTCTGCGCGTGGACTATCCGCGTGGATAGCTCGTGCGATCAACTCCTTGCCGGTCCCGCTCGCGCCCAAGATCAGCACAGGCAAATCGGTGCTCGCGACCTTGCTCACCAAGCGCAGCAACTCACGCAGGGCTGGGCTGTCGCCGATGATTTCGGGGTGGGCTCGCGCGCCAAGCTCCAGCTTTGCCGCCAAGAGCTGGCGGTGCTCCGTGCTCAGCGCCTGGCTGAGCCGCGCCGCCGCGCGCTCGGCGCGCCGCGCCGCGCGCCTCAGCCAGAGTTGGTCTCGCGCCTCAGCGATGGCGATCGCCGCCACGCTACCTAGCAGACGAACCCAGGCCAGCTCTTGCTGGCCGAAGGCGCCTCGCCGCTCGCGGTCGTCCAAGTAGACGACGCCCAGCACCTCTCCGCGCGCGATCAGCGGCACGGCCAGCACGCTGCGCAGGTTGAGCGCGTGGACGCTCTCGGTGTGCTCAGGCAGCTCCCCCAGCGCATCCACGGCGACCACCGGTTCGCGTGCCGAGAGCGCGCGCTTTGCCAAGCTCATGCTGAGCTCGTGCTGATCAGGGGTGAGATCTTCGCGGGACAGATTGCGCGCCGCGCGCACCTTGAGTCGGCCTTCGGGCGCGCGGAGCAACAGCAGGCCGCGCTCCACGCCAGTCCACAGCACTAAGGCGTCCAGCACTTGGTTGAGCAGCGTACGCAAGGACGCGCGCTCGCCCAAGCTGCGTATGGTTTGTTCAAGCTTGGCGAGCTGCGCGGCCGCCAGCTCTACCTGGTTGGGGTCGGCGCCCGCTTCGGTGCTGGCGCCGCGCGCCAGCCATGGCAGCTGGCGCGCGGCGTCTTGATATTCCTGGGGGATATTATGTAGCGCTTCGCGTGCGCAGGTATTCGCGGCTAAGGTCAGGCGCCGCGCCTCGTCACCCCGCGACAGGCGAGCCGCCAGCGCCGCGCCCGCGAAGCACGCGGGGCCTCGGCTCATCACGGGCCCCGGAGCGCTCGCCAGGCCAACGAGCTCGCGGAGCACCGCGTCAGCGCGGCCGGCGCCTGGCTCGGGCGTTGCGGCTGAGCTCCGGGCGCTGAGCTGTTCCGCGCGGCTGCGCCACCAGTCAAGGCGCGCGCCAAGTGGCAGCTCTGGATCCCGGGCAAGGGTGTCCAAGCCGGCGACGTCGACCGGCGTGAGCGCGCTGCTTGGCGGCAGCGGCGTCGGACCTGGCAGCCCGACCAAGGCGTGCTCCAGGCGCAGGCTCAGGCTGCCTAGCAGCAGGCGCTCCACGCCGCCTGGCTCGGGCAGCCCAGCCGAGGCTCGTGACAGCGCCTGAATGGCCGACTCAGCGTCTGCAGACGGATGTGACGCCTGGGGCGTGAGCCGCGCGATATACAACTCCGCGAGGCTAATCAAGCTCATGCGGCCGCACGCGGAGTCTGCTGAGCGTGACGCGAGATCGGCCGCGCGCGCCAGCGCGTCAGCCGCGTGGCTCCACGCGCCGCAGCCGATCAAGGCGGCGCCGAGGTTGAGTTGTGCGCGGGCGGCCTGACCCTGAGCGCCCCAGCGCTCGAACATCAGGCTCGCGCGCTCTGCAGCGGCCACGGCCTGCCCGAGCCGGCCCGCGTCGCTCGCCGCGGCCGCCAGGCCCGTCAGGTAGGTGGCTTCTTCTGGCAAGGAGCCTGCGTGACCAGCCAGCTCGACCGCTGCTTCGAACGCCACGCACGCCTGCGCCGCTGCGCCACGCGAGTGAGAGAAATAGCCGCGCAGCCCTGCTGCCCGCGCGCGCTCTTCGTCGCCGCGCGCCGTGAGCTCGGCGCGGGCGATCCAGCGCTCGGTTTGGCTGAACTGCCCCGCGGCCAGGCCCATGCTGAGCAACGCGTGCGCCTCGTGGCTGTGGAACACCGGGCCTGTCGTGGCGAGGGCGCGCTCGGCTTGGTCTGCCTCGCCTAGGCTGAGGGCCGCGCGCGCCCACGTGGCTCGGGCGCGCGCTTCAGCGGAGCCTCGCCGGGCTGTGCTCTGCGGCTCGTCAGCCAATTGCCGCAGCGCCCGCTGGCAGGTCGCGATGGCCTCGCGCAGTTGGCCGCCTCGGCGCTGACACTCGGCGAGCTCGGCGACGCACTGCGGGTCTCGGTGCTCCACTTCGAGCACCGCCTGCGCGCGGCGATACTCGCCACGGCGCCGCAGCGCAGCCGCGAGCGCGACGCGCAGCGCTGGTTCGACCGTGTTGGGGGCAGCCCCCGCGACGAGCTGTTCGCCAGCGGCCAGGGCGGCGGCGCTAGGCCGCGCTTGCAGACCCAGCGCCAGGGTCTGCAAGCTATCGGGGATCGCTGGAGGGCGAGCGTCCCCAGCCAGCTCGCGGGCGCCAATTGTTGCCACAGGGAAGCGAGTGCAGTAGTCGATCAGCCGCTCAGCCAGGGCGCCTTCGTCTAACCCAAGCTCGGGGAAGCCTGCGGCCTCCGCGCCGATCAGGTGGACCAACCAGCGCCGCGCCCCCGAGGTATCTAGCGGCTCTAGCGTGAGCTGCTCCCCACCAGCGCTCTCGGGCTCACGCGCCGCTAAGTCCGCCGCCAGCTGCGCACTTAGCCGCTTGACGCGCTCGGGTGCCGCGGCGCGCTGCGCGGGCGCGAGCTCAGCGCGCAGCTGGACGATCGAGCGGGCGATGCTCAGTCGAGGTGCGACCCAGCCTAGCGCTGGGTCGGTCAACTGCAGGCTGGCGCCCGTGGTAGCGGCCCAGAATATGTCGTCCTGTCTGAGCGCGAGGTAGCTGGCCGCCACTCGATCTGGGTCGGGTACCAAGTCTGGATCCGGCTCAGCCAGCAGGCGGCTCGCCTCCCGCCATAGCCAGTGCGCGTGGGGTCTACGCCCGGGTTGCTCATGCACCAACTGGTTGGCTAGCTCGAGCAACCTGGCTCGCAGCTCGTCCTGAGCGCGCCGCTTGATCCGCGCGGGCTCTGCTGGGTGCTCCAGTTCGTGCCGTAGCCGATCGAGGGGCGCGCTCAGCTCACGCAGCTCAGGGCGTAGCAGCTCAAGCAGGCTGAGCCCCAGCGCGTACAGGTCGCGTTGCCGACCGTTTGAGCCGAGCAGGCTTGGATCCAGGTAGCGTGGGGTCGCCCCACGCGGCATATCCACCTGGATATTAATCGATAGCCCAAAGTCGAACAACCAAGCCCGCTGGGCCGTGGTGTCAGCGCGCATGTTGGCAGGCTTGACGTCGCCGTGGCTGAGATCTGACGCGTGCAGGCGCGAGAGCGCGCGGGACACATCGCGCAAGATCCACGCGACCTGTCGGCTGGATAGAGCTGGCAGCTGATCTGCGTCAACGCCAGGCAGGTGCTCCCACAGACTGTAGATGCTAGCCTCCTCCACCCCCTGGCCTTGGAGCTGAGGGTCTGAAGCGAGGTTTGCGTCGAGCCGGCCGACCCCTAGCAGCGCTGGCAACGCTGGATCAGCCAGGCACAGCGCGGCTCGGGCCTCATTGAGGATGGTCTCCCCGTGGGACGCTGCCGCGAGCTTGAGGGCGACCAAGCAGCCCGCGCGTTCGACCAACCAAACGCCGGCGCTGGCTCCGCCGCCCAGGCGCTTGACTATCCGCATCGGAGCGCCTCGTGGCTCGGGCCTCCAACCCTCGCTGTGCCGAAGTGCCAACTGAGTTGGCGCACACTCGAGACCGACCCAGTCCAGCGACGTCCCCAAGCCGAGCGGGCCAGGGTGTCCTGGGGTGAGCAGGTTTGCCGGAGGTTTACCGATGATCCTGAGCGGCACAGAGCGATAACCCGCATGATCCTCGTCGTAGGGTGAGCCCTAAGCTAGATCAATGTCAACGAGGTTGCCACAAAGTCAGCTGCTCGGTGCTCAGCTCGAGCGGCCAGCAGGCCCCCGCAAGTGGGTGGAGGGAGCGGCGCCCCACGGCTGCCCTAGGGCCAGCGCTGATGGTCGACCTAGAGCAGCGGCTATTTGCAGGCGCTGAGGTTCGCTCCCGTGCGGATCCATTCCTGAATCGCCCGCAGCTCAGACAACTCGATGAAGTCGTCTTGCGCAGGCATTGGGTCGAGGCGTACGAACCACTCCCGCAGCCGCGCCCGCTCCGCCTCGCTGGCGACCAATTGGCCGCTGGGCAGCGCGACCTGATGTCTGGTCTCGCCAAGCAGCGGCCGACCCATGGAGTCGAGGACGACGAAGTTTCGCTCGTTGCGCAGCAGCTTGTACATCAGGTAGCTGTTCTCGGGCCGCGACGCGTCGATGATGGGCATCTGAACGCCGACGCGCTGCGGGTTCTCCAGCGGTGAGCCACCGCGCGGTCCGATCTCTGTCTGATGGGCGACGTGGCCGAGCGCAGTGCGCTCGACGCCGCTCAGGCTGCTGAGGTCTAGACCTTGGCGCGGCACGCCCACGCAGTCTTGGCTGCTCGGGTCGCGCGCTCGCCCCGGCGGGCAGCCGCCGGCTCCGCTCGGGGCGCTCTGGTGACAACTGCCGCAGCGCGCGCGGAACAGATCCAGGATTTGCTGACAATCTGCGGTCGCAGGCGGCTCCGGTCGGTCTTTGGTGGTCTCGCCGGTGAAGAAATTGAAGCGCAATGGGATGCTCCCTGCTTCAAGACCCGCCCCGTCGAAGGCACGGAAACCGTTCGGGTTATCTTCCGTGGGGATATTAAACTCGAAGGTGTACAGCGTGCTCGGCTTGAGCTGCGTGTCGACGAGTCGATAGCGTACGACGCGCTCTAGGACGTCGTACTCCGGCTCTAGGAACAGCGCAGCGTCGCGGGTCCCTGTGTACAGCAGCACCGACTGACGGATCGCCGTGCTGGGGTCCAGGTAGCGATCGAAGCGGATCTCAATGTCCGAGTTCAGCGGGACGCCGCTGCAACTTGGGGCTGACGTGCAATCGGTGCCTGCGCCGACCGTCGGAAAGGTCGCGACCGCGTGGAGCGGTGGACCGGCTGCTTCGTCGAGCGCCGGCGCGCCTTGATCGCAGGCTAGCGTCAGCCAAGCGCCAGCGAGCGCGGCGCCGAGCGGCGACAACCTCATGCTGCACCGCCCGGCCCGTAACTGGTCTCTCAGGCTTCTGAGTACAGGTTGAGCTGCTCTCGGATCTTGTCCTCGGTGATGCCCACTTCTAGGCTCTCCCGAAGGACGTCGGCTAGCGCCAACAGCAGATCGTCTGCACCCTTCTCTTCGATCAAGCGGCTCAGCAGCTTGCGCGCTTCGCGGCTGTCGTCCTCCCTCAGAAACTCCCGGATCTTCTCGACGGTGATGTCTCCCTGAAAGTCCAAGATCAAGTTGTCGAGCAAGTAGCGGACAAGCTCCTTCACGGACGGCCTCCTCTTCCCTCGGGTGCTTGGCACAAAACAGCCAACTCGCGGGGCAATGGCTATAGCCGTGCGCCGAAGTCCCGAGCAAGGGGTTTGCGGTATGATTTTCAAACCTGCCTGCTCGCTTCTCAACTTGAAACCGGCGCGTTACGCGATCAGCAAGGTATGCGGTGACCGGAATTTCCCCTGAATCATCCTTCAAGTCCCTGGCCTGGCGGCAGGCGAGCACGGCCGATGGTGGCCCACCGGCCGGGCCGCCAGTGACGGCCGCGCGACCGAATTGCGCTGTCGCCCGCGCTGGCACTAGCGGCACTCCCTGAGCTTCGGATCGGCGGGGTCGTGGCAGGTCAGACAGGCCCGAGCGTTCTTGCGCAGCGCCTTGGAGCAGCGGCTCCTGAAGTTGCTGGGGTGTGGATTGACCCCTTGGCCAAAGCTGCCCGTGCCATCGCTGCCGCGGCCGCCCACGCTGGCTGAGGCATGGCAGAGCAGGCAGTCACGCTCTTGGTGGCAGCTCACGCAGGCGTTCAGGTTGCGCTGTGCCTCCCACGCGTGGTGGCTCGCTGAGCGCGGCGGATCCGTCCACTCCGCCTTAGGCGGATGAAACCGGCCCCGGCCCGCGAAGTTGGCGTAGGGACCGCTCAGCGTAACCCCAGCGCGCTGGTGGCAGCCGACGCAGAAATTCTGCTGCTGATGGCAACTGGTGCAGCGCGGGGAATTTTGCCGTGCGGCAATTGGGTGCATGCTGATGAAGTCGTTTGGGTGTACGTTGCGCGGGCGTACGCGGCCGTCGTGGCAGTCTGTGCAGTACTTCTCGGTGTGACAGCTGGCGCACATCCGTGAGTCGGCGCCCGCGACCCGTTTGTGGCGCAGCAGCCAGTCAGGGCCGTGACCTGCGTTGTGCAGCCAGGTCGGGGGCTTGAGCTGGCCGCTGGCGAACCGCGTGCGCATCACGCTGTCACCTGCCTGGGTGAGGTGGCAGGTGGTGCACTCGCCCTTTGCTTCCCCACGGGAAGCTTCAGGCGCCTGGTGGCAGTTGAGGCAGCCCTTCATCCGCGGCAGCTGATCCCGCGTCGCCAACTCGACGTTTTGCACCATGCCGTGGCACTGCGCGCAGTCGATGTTTCGGTCGAGGTGCGCCTTGTGGTTGAAGCGCAGGTTGGGGGTAGGGATATCCATGCGCGCGACGCGGTTGCCGTCACCCGCCTTGTAGCCGAGGTGGCAGAACCCACACTGGCTCATCAAGTCGTCAGCGTCGCCGCTTACCGCGCTCAAGTCTCGGTGGTCCGTGCTGTGGCAGCCGTCACAGCGCACCGCGGCTGGCAGCAGGCTATCGCTGCTCTTCACGCTCTGCCTCGCCGCGTCGTGGCAGGTGGTGCAGGTCATCCCCAACACCCCCGCGTGCTTCTTGTGGTTGAAGCGGATCGTGAGTTTTTGTGCAGGGAAAATCACTGGGCTCGGCCCGCCGTCCCCGGCAGCCGAGCCCGGCGGCCGATCGCGGCGCGGGACCGGCGCGTCCCCAGGGAGCGGCGCGAGGCCGTGCACGAAGTCGGCCGCGACGCTGGGTCCAGCCTGCGACTTCGCGGCCTTGGGCGCCGCCGCGCTGCTGGCCCCGGGCTTTGCCCAAACCCCGAGCGGCCCCGCCCAACCGGCCGTGAGGCAACCCAGCGTGAGCGCGAACACCAGCAGCCAACCACGAGTCTTGCGGACTGGTGGGCGCGTCGCGCGGGCAGGTATGGGCTTCAGGCGAGGCATGGGCTGATTATCTCAGGAGGCTGAAGTCTAGCGTGGCTACCACGCGGTAGCGCTGCCCGACTAAGCGGTTGGTGAAGTGTTCCCACTCGACGCCGACGCGGGTGTCCTCGACCAGCTGGTGGCCGAGGCCCAGCACATAGCCGAAGCTCGTCGCGTCGCGGGTCGGGCGCAGGCCATCGGCCCAGTCGTACAAGCTCAGGACCAGTGAGCTGTCATAGCGTCGGTTATCGAAATTTTGGCGCGTGGTGATGTCCCCGCCATAGCGATGGCCCCGCGCGCCGAGCTCCGCCATGCTGCGCAAATTGACGCTCCCGTCAGCCCAGCGATAGGTGCCAGAGACGTCGCCGAAGTGGTCAGCCAGCGTCTTGATGCTGCCGCGGTCGGGGTCAAGGCTGGACGTCTGGTAGGCGCCGTAGGTCACCGGGTCACCGTCAGTTTTGTACAGCCGCGCGCCAGCGTTAAGCGCGACGTCGAGGCGGCGACTAAGCTCCAGTTCCGCACGGCCACTGATTGTGGTTTGTCCGTTGTGCGTGAACCAGTTCCAGATCGAGTCACCGTCAAAGGTCGGCAGGTAGTAGTCGTAGTCGGCGCCCAGCGTGAGCTTGCTGGTGACGTAGGCGTCCAGCCCACCCCCGTACTCGCTGAAGACTTGGTTGTACAAGTCATACACCAGCTCGCCCTGGACGCTCCCGATGTCGCTGGGGTTGACGCGCAGGGCGTAGCCCGCGCGCTCGCTTGACACCCTGTCGCCCTTTACGATGTGGTATGCGCCGCTGCCGTCAGGAAACGGGCTCAGTAACACTTCGTCTCGGTTGATCACCTTGCGGTAGCTCAGCCTGCCGTGCAGCCAGTGGACGCCGCTGCTCTCGATGGCGAAGCCGTAGGCGGGAGCAGGCTTTGACCCGTCGAGCAAGCTAGGCCAGTCGGTCAGCTCCAGATCGGTGCGCGCGCCGCGGTAGACGCCCTGGCTTTCGAAGCGGCTGGTGGACAGCAGGGGCAGCCCGCCGCGCTGTTCGAAGCCACCGTAGACATCCACGTGGAAATATGCCGGGGTGTCTAGGCGCACCAACCCCCCGTCGAATGACCACCAGCCGAGCGCGTCGGTCACGTACTGGCGGCCCAGCTTAAAGCCTAGGGCGCCACCGGCGTAGTTGCGCCCTTCGACGTAGGCGTACATCAGATCGATGGGCGCTTGCTCGAGGCCGGGGACGTAGCGATCACCGCGGCTCGGATCTCGCTCGGCGGAGTCTTGGCCGAAATCTGCGTCGAGGCGCAGCATCGCCCTCACGAACAACTGCGGTCCCCCGGGGACGTAGTCACCTTGGAGGTTGTAGACGCCGAGACCAAGGGTCTGCGTGTAGCGCCGGCGGCGCAGCAGCGGATCGCCGTAGGGCGACTGCAGCGTGTAGAACTGGCCGTCGACGCTGGCGCTGACCTCGGTGTCGTAGGCCAGCGCTGGCGCGGTCACCGTGAGGCTGCCGAGCACCCAAGCTGCTGCCCGCGCGGTGGCGGATGCGGTGCGACCTGAGCCGTGCGTCGTGCAGCGCCGCATGTACTGCCAGTTTGGGCTGGCCCCTCGCGTCACACCCACCTGCCGCAAAGAATCCCGGAAAGCGCGCTAGCTTGTCAACGTTACGTGTCGCTCCCGTAGCGCCCGAACCTTTAGGCCCGCCCGCCTGCCAACAAAACGCAACAAGGGCGTAGCTGGGGTGCAGCTATCGCCCTCGACGCGGATACGGCCCGCAGCTGGCTGACCGCGCCTCGCGGCCAGGTCGGCAGCGCGGCAGCGCGCTACGGGAAGATCTCGCGCTCCTCGTAGACGGCTTGCAGGCGCTTGAGGGCGACGCCGTAGCACGCGATGCGCATGCCGCAGTTGTGCGTGCGTTCGAACTCCTCAACGCGACGGTAGGCGTCGCGCATGGCGACCTCGAGGCGGGCGTCCACTTCTTCTAGCGTCCACTGTTCGCTGCGCCGGTTCTGCACCCACTCGTAGTAGCTGACGGTGACGCCGCCGGCGTTCGCCAAGATATCCGGGAGCACGTCGATGCCGCGCTCGCTCAGCACCTTCTCGCCTGCGACGGTGCACGGGCCGTTGGCGCCCTCGGCGACCAGCTTAACGCCGTTCAGCGCCTTGGCCTCTGCGACGTCGACTTGGTTCTCGAGGGCGGCGGGCACGAAGATATCCGCCTGGATTTTGAAAAACTCCTCGCGGGTCACGGCGTGACCGTTGGGGTAGCCGGCGATTGAGCCGTGGGCTACCACGTACTCCTGCAGGCGATAGACGTTGAAGCCCTCAGGGTTATACAGGTACCCGGTGTGGTCGCCGACGCCGACGGTGGAGACCCCCATGTGGCTCAGCAGCACCGCGGTGTGTGAGCCCACGTTGCCGAAGCCTTGCACCAGGAGCTTCTTTCCGTGGAGATCAAAGCGCCGGCGCTCCGCCCACTGGCGGATGCAGTGCACGACGCCTTGGCCTGTCGCCTTGACGCGGCCATGAGTGCCTCCGCTGGTCACTGGTTTGCCCGTCACGACCCCCATCACGGCCTGCTTGCTGACCATGCCGACCGTGTTCATGTAGGTGTCCATCGCCCAGGCCATGGTCTGACCGTTGGTGCCCATGTCGGGCGCGGGGATGTCGTAGTCGGGTCCGATGTTGCCGCCGAGAGAATGGAAGAAGCGGCGCGTGATACGCTGCAGTTCCGCGCGGCTCACAGCGTGCGGGTTGAACTTGATGCCGCCCTTGGCGCCGCCGAGGGGCAGGTCCATCAGCGCGCATTTCCAGGTCATCATCGCGCCGAGCGCCTTGAAGTCGTCGAGGGACGAGTTCTCGTGGTAGCGCATGCCGCCCTTGTACGGGCCCAGGATGTTTGAGTGCTGGATGCGGTAGCCCTTGAACAGCCGGTACTCGCCGTTGTCCATTTGCACGGGGAAATTGACGATGATCTCGCTCTTGGGCTGGCGCAAGATCGTGTGGATGTACTCTGGCAAGTTCAGCAGCTTGGACGCTTCGTCCAAGTAGCCCTGAATCACCTTAAAAAACTGGTGTTTTTCAGGCGGCGGCGCGCTCGGTTGTTTGGAGGCGGGCTTGGGGTTGGGGTTTTTCTTGGAGGCGGACTCGGGAGGAGTGGTCTCCGTCACTGCACTTTGCGTCATCTGGATTTTCTCCTGAGATCACTGCGGCGCGCTCAAATGTGTCCGCAGTGTTTCGTGGCGCGGAGTAGCGCGCGCCGTGGCTCTTTTCGATGAGTTTCGGTCCGGGCTAGGTCGATTTGTTGCCGACGCGATGCGTCAGCAAAAGCAGTCGCAGCGCGGCATGCAGCTACTGCGAGCGTTCTGCAGTCTAGACGACTTGCACCGCAAGTGAAGCCCTGTGTGCGGCGCAGCGCGGCATGCCGCGTAGTGCTCTTCGGGCGGACTTTAACTGCAGGTCCGAGCGCGCGAGGGTGTTGTCACGGCGCGACGGCGCCTACGCACCACGGCGTTTACGCGTGGTTCCCGAATAGCCTACGGCGCGCCGAGGGGCTGTAGCCAGCTCATGTAGAGATACAGGATGGGGCTCACGATCAACACGGCGTCCAGGCGGTCGAGGATCCCGCCGTGACCCGGCACGATCCAGCCGCTGTCTTTGATCCCTGTCGAGCGCTTGAGCAGCGACTCGACCAGATCACCCAGTTGTCCCAGCGCGCCGGCGAGCACCGCGATCAGCGCGATTTGCCAGGTGGAAAGCGCAGGGACGAGCAGGAGCTGGGCCCCCACCCCCCCAATCACGGAACCACACAGCGAACCTACGAAGCCTGCGCGGGTCTTCTTTGGGCTCACCGCGGGGTAGAGCTTGGTCTTGCCGAGGAACCTGCCGGCGAAGTAGCCGCCGGTGTCGCCGAGCCAGGCGATGGCCAGGATCATCACCACCAGGCCCGGGCCGCCTTGGGTGAAATAATCACGTTGGATCATCGCGACGGTGGTCATCAGCGCGCCCACGTACAGCGGGCCTCCGATCCCGCTCATGATGCGCAGCGCCGCCGTTGGGATTTCGCCGAGGCGCCACAGCGGCAGCAGCGCGCCTTGGATCACCACGACTAGGACCAGCGTCAATAAGACTCGCGGATCGCTGCCGTACAGATACAGGGTCGCGCTCACCGCGACCGTAACCAGGATACCGACGCCTTGGGCGACGCGATCTCCAGGGTGGGTCATCCCGAACAGCTCTTGTCCACCAACACCGGACGCAAACAGCACGACTAAGAACCAGACCCAAGCGGGCGCGATGAACAGCGCCGCTAGCAGCAGCGGGACGACAACCACCGCGGTCAAGAGCCTGACGACTAAGTTCCGATTCGCTGACGTGTCGGCCACGCTGGCTCCTGAGGTGAGTGGCGCTGAGGGGTTCGCGCCGCGACTGGTGCGCTGGTTCGCGCCCGAAGGGTGAGGGGCTGCCGAGCGGCAGCTCGAGTTGGGCAGTCTGTTCGCGGCCGAGTGGACGGCGCGCGCTGAACCCCGCGGGCGTACCAGCGGGTCGCGCCTCATACAAGCCGCGCGCGGGCAATCTAGCCTCGGGTTGGCGGCTGAGCCGCGGCGATCCACCTCAATTGCGGGGAACAAGCCAGCGCTCCTGCCCGTCAGGCCCTGGCTGTTTGCCTCGCCCTTGCGGGACCTGACGGAGCTGGGTAGTACCCGGCAGTGACCGTGCCCCCTGGAGCCAGCCCCAGCGCGCAGCCCTTGGGAGCGTCAGCCGCAAGACCCCGCGCGTTGTTACGGCTGAAGCGTTGGGCGCTGCTGCGCGCGCCGGTCGCGTTGATCGCGGCTGGCAGCGCGTTGGCGGTCCACTGCTCCGGTTCGGCGCCGCCCGCTAGGACGCTCCCCGGACTCGCCGACATGCTGGGCAACGCGAGCCACACCCACGTCGAGCCGGCGGACATTCACTGGGAGCCGAGCGCTGGGGCGCTGAGCGATCTGCTGCTCGGTCGCCCGCTGCTGTTTCTGGCGGCCGAGCAGCCCGGCGAACCTCGGGACGTGTATCGGGCGTTCGTGCGGGTCACCCGTGAAGGTCAGCCGATCCGCGTGGGCCGTCTACGTAACGTCACCGACACCGAGGTGGGCGATGACGTGGGGCTCGAGCTGCGTGGCCGGCAGGCGGTGTTCGCGACCATCGCGTTTGGACACATCCAAGGCGTCAGCCTGCTGGACACCGGCGGTATCCGCAAGGAAAATAAACCTGGTCGGCTGTTCGACCGCCTCTTGCTGGGGCTCACCTCATATCAAGAGACCGGGAGCTTCGCCGGCATCGGGCGCAGTGACATCTTGTTCGAGATCCCAGCTCAGCGCGCCACCCTGAGCCTCGACGCTTCGCTGTTGAGCATCGATCTGGGCAACCAGAGCCGTAACCTGACCTACGATCTAGAGCAGCGTAAGCTCGTCGGGTTCGAGGGGGGGCAAGCCTACGCCGCGACGGCGGTGAACCAGCGACACTTCCCGAAGCCGTTGATCCTGTGGGCCGTCGACACGGTGCGCGCGGAGACCGGCCCAGAGGCCATCGCTTGGTTAGAGAACAAAGTCTTCGGGGCCAAAGACACCTTCAAGCGCACGACTTACAAACTGTTTGATAAGGGCGGCGGTCAGTCGGAGCTGAAGGCGGAGGTCGCGGAGGCTGAGCCCGTCGCCACGATGCTCGACGACTCCAAGCTCGTGGGCACCCAGAGCTCGTGGCCACCGCCGAACGTGCCCAGCTTGTGGAAGGAGACCAAGCCCGGCGAAGGGGAGTGGGTCCCCGTCGAGTTGCCCTGGCTTGCAAAATCCCCAGGGATACAGTCGCCGAGTCAGGACGGTAAGGCAGCGGCACCACCAGCCTACTTCTACAAGACGTTTGTGCGCCCGGACCCGAAGCGCCCGTACGCGGAGCTACAGCTGATCGCGATGGACATGCGACGCCTGGAGATCGGCATGGAGGCTGGCTTTGAAGACCCCAAGCCGCTCACCGGGCCGACCGGCTCTGGGCGCTTACCTCGGGAGCCAGACGTGCTGAAGCGCGTGGTGGCCACGTTCAACGGCGCGTTCAAGACCACTCACGGCAAGTACGGGATGATGGTCAGCAAGCGCGTCTTGCTACCGCCAATTCCGGGCGGAGCCACGGTGGTGGTGACTGATGATCACCGGGTGGGGCTCGGCAGCTGGCCACAGACGACTGAGATCCCGGCCAACCTCGAGAGCTTTCGCCAGAACCTCGATCCGCTGGTCGAAGATGGCGTCGCGAACCCGACGGGCCGCTACATTTGGGGTTGGCAGATCGCGGGGACCAGCGTGATGACCGAGCGCACTGCGCTGTGCGTCACCGCGGCTGGGCACCTGTACTACGGCTGGAGCAATGACATCGATGGGCCGACGCTGGGCAAGGCGCTGCGGCAGGCCGGGTGCAGCTACGGTATCCACCTGGATATGAACCCAAGGCATTGTGGGCTTGTGTTCACCGACATCATCGATCTCAAGAAGAAGGAATATCAGCTGGCGAAGGCGCACCCAGACATGGGAATCGCCCCTGACAAGTTCGTCAACTGGTCACCTAAGGACTTCTTCTACGTGATGCTCCGCGATCCTGCGCCGAGCGATCCATCGCAGGTGCGCTGGCAAGCCGCGCCTGGAAGTCAGCCGCCGCCTGCTTGGTTGCCCGGGATATTCCGCGGGGATATGTCCCTCGGTTCGCTCCCGGTTGAGCTCTACAGCTTTGAGCCAGGGCGAGTCGCCTGGCGGCTCACCGCCGGGTCGAATGAGTACGCGAGCGCCGGGGCGGGCCCCAAGCGCCTAGAGTTGACTGGAGACGACAAGCATCAGGTGGTCGCCTCGGTCAATTTGGGCAACACGACCAGCACGATCGCTATGGGGCTGGCGTTTGACGCGAAGCCCGCCATCACGCTGCAGGCCGGCTTCGCCACGCTGGTGGTTGAGGAGGGGGCGATCCAGCTGGTTGGCTCCGGCGCTGAGGTGGCGCCCAGCGCGACGCGTCACCTCGCTCAGCTACCGCTGCTCGCCGACGCTGGCGAGCTCCTCCCCGCGGCTCGCGAACGCGGCTCGATGCGCAAGCGTGGGGCGATTTGCGTGACCGATCGTGGCCGCGTCGTGATCGCCATGGGACGACACGACAGCAGTGACCCACTAGCGAGCATCTTGCTGCGCGTGGGCTGTCGTCGAGTCGCTGAGCTGGACCGCGGGACGCAGCACCCGGCGTTTGTACACCGCGCCGGCACCGACACGCCGCCCCTCGGCGGCTATGAGGCGACCTCGCTGTACGCGCTGGGCGCCCCGATGCGCCCCTACGCCTTCCGCTGGAAGGCCCAAGGCGCGGCACCATCGACCAAGCCCTCTAGCTACGACTACCCGCCGCCCGGTGCGAAGCCTGGCGCCAAGCCGTAGCTCGAGGCGGTTACCCTGAGGATACAGAGCGCGCTGACTCGGCGAGGAGGTGTCTGGCCTTGGAGGCGGAACGCCCTAACGTCGCCCCGTAGCCTAGCCCTCAGTGCGCGCGACCTCTTCCGTATTCGCCGCCTTCGCAGGGGCAGCAGGCTGACTCGCCGGCGGCTCAGTGGGAGCGGAGGCCTTGTCTGATTCAGCGTCAGCTGGCTTAGCGCTCTGGGTTGCTGTCGAACCGCTGGACGCGCGGTCGCGGTAGCCTTGGTGTGCGTAGCGAGGCTTCTCCCCGGGGCCCGAGTAGTCGATCCAATAGGTGGAGAGCTCGCGAGCGTCTAAGTGAATGAAGCTCGAGTTGGGATAAAACCCAACCCCGGCCCGAGAGAACTTGCGCGCGTAGTCACGCAGCTCGGTGTTGTCGACGCCCTCGACGCGAAAGTCCATCGCTTCACCTGCGTTGTGCCTGGAGTGAGCCGTGAACTGGAGCTTGCGCTTTGGACGGTAGCCGCTGACCACCAGGATCTGCTTGCCGCTGAAGTGGTCGCTCACCTGGGCGACCATCCTGATCAGCCGCGCGTCGATCTGTGCGCTGGCTCCAGTGCGCCAAGAGCGCAGTACCTTACGGAAACCCGCTTCGGCCTCGGGGGTGGGGTTGCCCTTGCGATCCAAGGCGAAGCCCTCCCAGCGCCCCATCAAGCTGCTCAGCTTGACGTAGCCTCTGCGCTTCGCCGCGACCTGCTTGGTCGCGCTGCGCTGGGCGACCTTGGCCCGGCGCTCCGAGGGTGAGCGAGCCTTCGCTGAGCGCTTGTGCTTTGCCGAGTCTTCGCGTCCGTGCTCTTCAGCGCGGCCCTGGCTCCCCTTGGCGCCTGCTCTCGCCTCGGCGTTCTTGCCTGGGTCGTCAGACTTGGCTGCCTTCGCCTTGCCGGAGCCCTGGTGCTTGGCCGTTCTCTGCTTGGCCGTCGATCGGGGCTGGGTCTTGGGAGCACGCCGCGCGGCTTGAGGCGCTGGCTTGGGCTGCAGCTCGCGTAGTAGCGCGGGCCGACGCTTCGGGTCGAGGAAGCCACGCTTGCGGAGGTCTTTGGCGGCGCTGCCGTGTTTGTCGTTCAGCGCCGGGACCAGCAGCTGCTGTCCCGGCACGATGGGCTTCTTGCGCTGGATCGCGTTGACGCTGCACAGCACGTCCAGTGGCACGTTCCAGCGCTTGCTGATCATCCCAAGCGTCTGTCCAGGCTGAACGCTGAGCACGAGGGGCAGGTCGCGGTTGCTCTCGGCTGCGCTAGCGGGCGAGCTCCAGAGCAGGGCGAGCACCGCGCAGCACGCAATTACCGTGAGAAAAGGTTTGGATTGGCTTCGACGCATCGGGCTATTGAGCATCAGACGCGATCGGGCTTAGCGTCCATCCAACCTAGCGGACCAATAACCTGCTGCCAGCCGCGCTTAGCGAAGTCAATCGTCGCTCAGGTTGGGAGCTTTCTTGGCGGTCGATCCACGGCGATGCCACACTTTCGCAGCAGCTTCCCGCATCACCTGCGAGTGAGGAATCATGGCCGAAGGAAAGAACCTGGTCGGGGTCGACATCGGAACGAGTTCGATCAAGGTCTGCCAGATCAAAGAAAGTCGAAGAGGCTACGGCCTGCTTCGACTTGGGTACACCCCGCTCCCGTCTCAGACCATCGTCGATGGTCAGGTGATGGATGCGGGCAACGTCATCGAAGCCCTGCAGCGCATCTTCGTCGACAATAAGATCCGGCAGAAAGAGTGCGCCCTGAGCGTCTCGGGTCAGAACGTGATCATTCGTAAGATCACGGTCCCGATGATGACCGCGGCGGAGCTGGAAGAGCAGATCCATTGGGAAGCGGAGCAGCACATCCCGTTCGACATCAAGGATGTGCAGGTCGACTACCAGGTCTTGCGCCGCCGGCCCGAGGCGAGCCAAATGGATCTGCTCTTGGTCGCGGCCAAGCGCGAGCAGATCCTAGACTATGCGCAGCTGGCGCGTGACGCGAAGCTCAAGCCCATCGTGTGTGATATCGATGCCTTCAGCGTTCAGAACTTGTTTGAGATCTCCCGCGGCCTACCCGCCGACCAGACCGTGGCGCTGATCAACGTCGGGGCGAGCTTGTCGTCCCTCAACATCGTGGCTGGCGGCGTCAGCGCCTTCACTCGCGAGATCGCCAACGGCGGCAACGTGATCACCGAAGAGATCCAAAAGCAGATGGGCGTCCCGTTCGAGCAGGCTGAGGCCTATAAGTGTGGCGGCGTGGACGGCACGGCCGGAGCTGACGGTGGGATCCTGCCGCAGCAGGTGGTGCAGGTGATTGAGGCGGTGAGCGACACCATCGCCGCCGAGATCCAGCGCTCCCTAGATTTCTTCATGGCAACTAGCGGCGAGGGCGAAATCAGTCGCATTTATGTCACGGGCGGCACCGCCAACCTGGCGGCGCTGACTCAGGCCATTGAAAATCGCTCGCGAGTACCTGCGGAGGTCTGGTCGCCGCTTGAGCGCATCGCGATCGAGGATCGAACCATCGACGGGAACTTGCTCCAGGCGCGGGCGGCGCAGCTCTCGGTCGCGTTGGGTTTGACGCTCCGCAAAGAGAAGGAGAGCCGTCCGTCATGATCCGCATCAACCTGCTACCTCAAAAGCGCCGCGCCGAGCAGCGTGAGGGCAGCCAGCTTTGGTTGGTCGCGGGGTTGCTCCTCGTCGCCATCGAGGCGGTGGGGCTGTTCACCTTTCACAGCTTCAAGCAGCAAGAGCTGGAGGCCAAAGAGCGCCAGAACCGCGTGCTCGGGACCCAGATCGCTGAGGTCGTGGACAAGGTAAAGAACCACGCGGAGGTGAAGGCTCAGCTGGCGACGCTGCGCGCCCGTGAGGACGCCATCGCGAAGCTCCAGAGCGCGCGCTCTGGCCCGGCGGCGATGCTGCTCGAGCTGGCCCGCTTGCTCACCCCTGGGCGGGGACCGAGCGTCGACCCCGACAAGCTGAATCAGCTGCGCCGCACCAACCCGCTGGCGGTGTACAACCCGAGCTGGGACGCTCGCCGGCTGTGGCTCGTGAAGTTCGTGGAGGAGCAGCGCGGCGTTCGCCTCGAGGGGTTTGCGCGCGATGGTGAGGACGTCTCAGAGCTGGCGAAGCGCATGAACCTCTCGAGCTATTTCTACGATGTGAAGCTGCTCCCAGCGAAGAAGCAGATCGACAACGAGACCAAGCTCGAAGTCGTTGGCTTCCAGCTTGAAGCTAAGGTGAGGTACTGAATGGCTCAGTCAGCGCTCTCCAGGATCTCGCTCGCAGCCAAGGTCGGCATCGTCCTGGGCTTCATGATCGCCGTAGCAGCCGTGTATTTTGCGCTGTTTCACACCGAGGTGAACAGTAGAATTCAAGCCGCGGGGAACCAAGAGCAGAAGCTCTTGGAGGAGCTCAAGACGGGTCGCAAGAACGAGTTCGCTTACCAGAAGGACCTGCAAGAGCTCACTGATCGTCAGCAGCGCCAGCGTGAGCTCAACAAGGTCCTGCCGCAGACGACTGAATATCCGTCGTTCTTGAGCGCCTTGCAGAGCGTAGCCAACGTCGCTGGCATCTCGCTCACCGCGTGGAGCCCAGAGCCGGAGGTCCCGGAGCAGTTCTACGCGAGGGTGCCGATGAAGATCGAGATCACCGGCCGCTACCACCAACTCGCGAAGTTCTTCTATCAAGTTGGCCAGTTGGACCGAATCATCAATATAGAGAACATCTCCGTGACCGACCCTAAAGTCCAAGACGACGATGTCCAAATCAAGGTGGTCGCGTTGGCCACCGCCTTCAAGGCGGCGGACCCGACGGCTGGGGTCGCGGCGACGCCAGGGACGCGTCCAAAGACCGGGGGAGGAACTCAGTGAACGCGCGCATCAGCGCGGTGGTCCTGCTCAGCGCGGGCGTCGGCCTGGCTGGTTGTGACGCCGAGGTCAGCCAATCGACCTACGTCGCGCCGCCACCAGGCAGCGTCGCGAGCGCCGAAGCAGTGGCAGCTAGTGAAGACGCGGGTCCTCCCAAGGTCGAGTTCCAGGAAGCTGATTTCAGCGAGAGCGAGCGCAGCCGCGACCCGTTCAGGAACTTTGCCTCCATGTTCGCAGAGGAGGCCAAGACCAGCGTGCGCTCACAGCGCGAGGTGCTGCTCGATCAGTTCTCTGTCGATGAGCTGAAGCTGATCGGGTTGGTCACGCGGATTTCGCCCGCGCGAGCCATGCTGGTCGATCCCACTGGTAAGGGCCATGTGGTGCTTCGTGGCCAGTTTATCGGTCGCGCAGAGCGGGTCCAGTCAGGGTCGTCGGGCGCCGAGTATGAGATCAACTGGCGCCTAGATCGTATCCGGGAGGAAGATATCGTGCTGGTCCGTGAAGATCCCACGCACCCCGATGTGCCCAGCGCCACCCGGGTGATCCCGCTGCGGCCCGAGAGCACGATCCAGACCTCAGACTGAGGCTGCCAGCACCAGGTTTAGTGAGTCCGCGCGGCAGATGTTGTGCGGGCTCGCTGCTATTTGTCGCCCGCCGTGTGGTTGGGCCCGCATCGTCGCCGGCGCCCTTGCTGCTGAGGATTCGGGCCGGCTTGCCAGGTTGGCAAGCCACCCCAGGACCCCCCAAGACCCCCTCGGTCACAATAGTACCCCGGTAATTTGTTCGCCTCGGACCGAACCCGCTACGGTTTCTGGCGATAACCCGACTTCACCCTGTAGTCGGCTGGTTCGACCGGAGCGAATCTGATGAGGCTCAACCAAGCGACCAATTACAACGCCACCGGCCAGCACCCCAGCTTGTCGACGGCTCGCGCCTCTGCGGCCGTGACACGGGGTTCTGCGCGCCTTTTAGGGCGCCTGGCGCGAGTGACTGGCCTATGCGCCATCGGCGCGACGCTCATGCTGAGCAGTCCTGAAGCCTCTGCGGCCGGGCTCAAGCACGCGACCAGCGTTCAAGTGGCGGCTGGGCACGGCAAGGACACCGCGCGGGTCGTGGTGGCCTTCGACACCGAGCCGACCTTCTCAGCTCGGCTGAGCGGCGCCGGCCGGCGCCTGGTCGTTGACATCCCGAACGCGGACGTGAAGGGCGCGCCTGCCGCGATCACGCGCCGCCAAGGCGTCGTCGGTGGCGTGATGACCCAAGCCTTCGGCAAGGGCTCGGACAAGGTCGTCCGCGTCCTGGTCACGCTGGTCGAAGAGGCCCGCTACTCGGTCCGCGTGGAAGGCAAGCGGCTGGTCCTGGAGTTCGCTCCGGGCAAGGCAGGCGTGCTGGATACGCCTCGCGCAGCGGCGAAGGCCCCTCAAGCGGGCAGCGAGCTGGCGAAAATCCGCGACGTGAAGTTCCGTCATACCTCGCTGCAAGACGAAGTCGTGATCCGCGTCTCAGGTGATGTTGAGTTCAGCCAACAGACGACCAAAGACGGCCGCGGCAGCTTGGTGATCAAGGGCGCGAAGCTCCCCGAAGGCCTGCAGCGGCGCCTGGACACCTCAGCGTTCAAGGGCCTGGTGTCCTCGGTCGCGACCTATGCCACGGGCAAGGACAAGCACACGGTGATGCTGGAGGCAGAGACCAGCGGTAAGTCGACGAGCCGGGTGTCGCGGCGCGGCGACTCGATCGTGTGGTCGTTCTTTGAGCCGGGCAGCTTGCCCTCGAGCGTGACCGGCGTGGCCCGTGATGGCGGTGCCGCAAGGAAATCAAAGACGCTGTATGTCGACACCTCGGCCGAGGGTCTGCAGCGCATCGGCACCGATTTTGACGCCTTGGCGCAAGACGCTGACGGCGACGAGCCCGTCGAGCGCGCGGAGGACGGCGACCAAGCAGGTGCCTTCACCCCGGCCATCGCCGGCCAAGAGCGCCGCAGGGCGTTCCGCGGGCGCCGCATCGACTTGGATCTGAAGGACGCTGACGTCCACGACGCGCTGCGTCTGCTGGCAGACGTGGGCCGCGTGAACATCGTGGTCGCGGACAACGTCTCTGGCACCGTCACCATCCGCATGCGCAACGTGCCTTGGGATCAGGCGCTCAGCGTCGTGCTGCAGTCCAAGACGCTCGGCATGGTGCGCCAAGGCAATATGATCCGTGTGGCACCGCTGGCGGAGCTCGAGAAGGAGCGCGACATGGAGATCCAGCGTCGCATCCAGCTGGCCAAGCTCGAGCCGCTAGAGACGCGGCTCATCCCGGTGAGCTACGCGGAGGCCAGCGAGCTGCAGTCGCGGGCGCGCGACCTGCTCTCCGAGCGCGGCTCGATCGCCGTGGATGAGCGCACGAACGTGATGATCGTGCGCGACGTGGCGGGCAACCTGAACCAGATCGAGGAGCTCACGCGGAGCCTTGACACCCAGACGCCGCAGGTGCTGGTTGAAGCGCGCATCGTTGAAGCGACCAGCCGCTACCTACGCGACGTGGGTATTCAGTGGGGTGGCGACGGATCGTTCTCCGCCGCGACCGGCAACCCGACCGGGCTAGCGTTCCCCAACCGCGTCGGCGTGGTGGGTGGCGCGAGTGACACGGACACGCCGACCGCTGGTTTGTCACCCTTCCAGCGCAACGTGCAAAACCCGAACTTCGCGGTGAACCTCCCGGCAACGGTCGGTACCGGGACCGGTGGCGCGTTGGGCCTGAGCTTTGGCTCGATCGACAACACCATCAACCTAGCGGTGCGCCTGTCCGCAGCTGAGTCGAGCGGCATGCTGCGCATCTTGTCCAGCCCGCGCATCTTGACCCTGGACAACCGCGAGGCGCGCATCAGCCAAGGCACGCTGATCCCGTTCTCGCAAATCAGCGCTCAAGGCGTCCAGACCACGTTCCAAGAGGCCAAGCTGCAATTGCTGGTGAAGCCCCACGTCACGGCTGACGGTAGCGTCAGCATGCACGTGAAGATCAACCGAGATGAGCCCGACTTCAACCAGACTTCGCCTCGCGGCGATCCGACCATCTTGAAGCGCGAGGCCGAGACCGATCTGCTGGTCATGGACGGTCACACGGCGGTGATCGGTGGCATCTTCACCCGCAACACCGGTCGCAACTTGGACCAGGTGCCGTTCTTCGGAGACATCCCGCTGATTGGCCTGTTGTTCCAGCGCCGTCGAGCCAGCGACTCGCGAGGCGAGCTGGTGATCTTCCTCACCCCGCGCATCGTAAACCGGGCGGAAGCGCTGGGTCGCTAGGCGGCAGGGACGCGGCGAGCTGATCGGTGGACCAGCCAGGGGCGCGTTCGTGGAGCTGCCTCGAGGAATCGCAGTTAAAGCTCCGCGTCACCTCGGCGTGCGGCGCACGCCGGACGCATCGATCCACGCGACCCCGGCGGGGCTCGCTGCGAGGCTCACGACCGCCTGCGACGTCACGGCGAACGGGGTGGTCGGCCCGCCGCTCCCGCTGACGACGAACGAGCCGCTCGTCGGCGTTGGGGGCCGAGCGATCCAGAACGGCGTGTCGCCGTCGGCCGCGAGTGGCAGTGGGCCAGCGCCGGGGGCCGGGGCCGCGTCGCCGAGGGTCGTCGCTGAGCCGCCACCGGCGGCCATGGCGAGCACGGTCGTGCCGCTGACACCGGAGAGCCCGTAGAAGACACGAGTCGAGCCAGCGACGACGCGGACGATGGTCTCCGGCGGTGTCGCCGAGGCGAGGAGCGCGCTCGAACTCGTTGAGTTGCACGAGCTGCCGCCGACGATGTTGTCGTAGCGCATGAGGGCGCTGCCCGTGGAGACGAACACCGCGCCCGAGGCGGAGACGGCCGCGTCGTAGGTGTTGAGCGGCAGGCACGCGACGAGCTCCGGCGCGTAGGCCGTCCGATCGTAACGTCGAACCACGTCATACGCGTTCTGCTCGTTCAGGGTGAGCGCGTAGACGTGGGTCGCGGTGAGGCCGATAAGGCGCACCGAGCCGGGTTGGATGGCGCCGGCGACGCCGACGGGAGCGCTCACCGGCAGCGATGCTCGGGACAAGCCAGCGTTCGAGGCGAAATAGAGATCTCCTGCCTCGATGGCGATGGCGTCTTGCGGCGAGTAGCTGCCAGCCGGGGCGATGACGTTGGTCGTGCCCCCCGGCGTGACGAACCGCACACCGACGGACGGCCCGAGGTAGCCGACGCCCGTGGTTCCGATCGCGACGGCCGTCGCCATATCGGAGGCGACGAGCTCCGGCGCGCAGGCGCCCGACGGGTCACACGTAGCGCTCGGCCCGCACGAGCGGCCGCAGCTGCCACAGTGGTCGCTGGTGCGTAGGTCGACCTCACAGAACGTCGTCGGCTCGCCGTCGCAGTCGGCACAAGCGGAGTTTCCGCATGAGCCGCTGGTGCCGCACGCGCTCGGGCCGGCGTCCGCGTCAGCTCCGGCGTCGGGCGCGCCGCCACCCCCGTCGCCCGCGTCCGCGCCTGCGTCGGTGACGCCCCCATCGACGGCGACGAGCGCTTCGTCGGCGCAGCGCAGCCGGAGCTTCCCCCCGGCGGGCTCACCCTGCCCGGCGAGCGGCGCCACCGTGACGCCGCTCAGGTCGAAGGCCGCGTCGAGCGTCACGAAATTCCGCTCGCTGGTGTCGTTCTCTGTGTACGCGAGCGTCTCGACGCGGAGCGCGCCGCTGCCGAAGCGCCAGCCGTCCTCCGGCTTGGACGGGTCGGTGGCTGGGGTGTCGATGAGCCATGCGGTACCGGGAGGAACCACGGTAGGGCCCCGCAAATCGCTCGCGTCGATGACGACGCTCAGTGCACCCGGATTGCTGCCCGGAGGAATCGCGAAGCGCAGCGTCGGAGCGCTGGGGTAAGGCTCGGCGATGCCGTGGCCATATCCATCGAGCTGGACGAGGAGCGAGGAGGCGCCGTTCGCGCGGCGAAGGTAGGCGGACGCTTGCACCGGTCGAGCGACGTTCATCCCGCTCCAGTCGGTTGTCGAGTCGAACGATACGGCGCAGTGCTCGGCGCTCCAGTAGTGGTCGTAGGGGTGGCTCGGCTGGCAGCCGAGCGTCGCGGTGAGGGGCGCGCCGAACAGCGCGAGGAGGCGATAGGTGTTCATCGCTCACCTCGGTGCGTGCTCGCGTCGTCGGAGCGTTGCTTCGACCGCACGATGGGGACGATCGGCTTGGCGATGTCCGGCGCGCCGATGATGAGCTGCAGACCGAACACATGCGCGTAGGGCAGCGGCACGAACGTCGTCGCGTCGGGGCTGTTGAAGCTGTACGACACGGCGGCCGCGACGGGGAAGCCCAGCGACTCTTCGCCGGGGGGCAGGATGCTGTAGCGGGCGAAGGTGTCGACGCTCAGCTGCGCCCGGTCGTCACGCACGAAGGCGTACGAGCGGGCGGCGACCGTGAGATCGTCGTAGTCGTGGTAGGCGCCGAGCTCGGCGCTGCGAAAGCTCACCTTCGGGCTCACGCGCCCGAGCAGGTGCGCGCGGATCCCTTGGCCGAACAGGTCGTCCGAGCCGAGCTCGATCTCCCACGGGTCGGACGTCTGCGAGTCGGGGCGCGTCACGGTCTGTGCGACGTCAGCGCGCCCCTCCCCGAGGCCACGCCTCCCGTCGAGCTTCTGCACCGCGACCATCGGTAGGCCGACCTGCTCGTCGAGCCAGTGTTCCAGCGGCTGGAGCTGCGCGCGCACATCGCTGACGTAGCTTGAGCCGGTATCGGTCTCTGCCCGCATGATGACGAGCGAGGCACCGCTCGTGTGATAGAAGGTGAACGCGCCGGTCACCGTGTCGAAGGCGTGCTCAGCCTTGCCTGCCCCAGGACGATACGTGTAGCCGTCCGAGCCACCCTTCTGGTCACCGAAGTTGCCGTACGGATCGACGTTACCGAGCTGCTGTGCCTGCAACGCCGAGTAGGTCGCCTGAACGCCATAGAACGCGACCCCACCGAACAGGATCCCCTGAAGCTGCGAGTCTGACTCGGGGCCCACTTTGATCCAGTCGATCCACGCGCCGACCATGAAGCCTAGCGTCGGCGTGCCATAGCCGCCGCCGAGCATCTCCCCCGCTCGAGCACCGACCCGCGAGGTCTTCGTGCCGTCGTCGCTGACGTATCGAAGCGGCGCGAAGCGGCCAGTCATCACCAAGTAGCCGAGCATCGTGTCGTATCGGTCCTGGAGAGCCAGGAACGAGACGTGGTCCTTCATGATGTCGATCGACGGCTCGACCGCGAGCTTCACCTCGCTGCCGGTGAAGGGCTGCGCCTCGGCGGCCGGCGCGACCATGAGGAGCGTCGCGGCGGCGGCCAGGCACAGAGCGGAACACAGATTTCGAGACGGCCCGAGGCGCGCGATCGAGGTCTGCATCAGATCCTAGACGATAGCGGATCGCCGAGGCGCGCGAGAAGTGGATAAATGTCCGCGCGCGCCTCCAGGGCAGCTAGACCCTTGACCGTGCGGGCCGTCTCTGCCAAAGCATGCGAGTGAGTATCTCAACGAAGGGCGGTGGGCTCCCGCTCTTGGGGGCGTGTGGCCTGTTGCTATTTTCGTCGATCGCTCGGGCCCACGAGCTGCCCGCTTGGGTTGCCGATCGGCTGAGCCTGTTGACTGAAGTCGGTACCCCAGGTTAGTTCCGCGAGCCAGCTGGCGAAGCGCAGCTCCGGTGTCAGCGTGCTGGTCGACGAGGCGAGCGCGTTGAGCATCCGTTTCCGTCTCCTCGGCGTCCCCGACCGCCCGTACCGCGCGTTGGGTGCGGCGCGCGTCGCCACCCTGCCTGGCGCCACCCACGTCCTGCGTCAGGCTGAGTCGGGCATCGAAGCCTACGTCTTCTGGCCGGAGCTCGCGCCGGCCGCCGTGCGCTACCGGGTGGAAATGGACGGGGTCATGGGGCTCCGAGTGGTCGCGGGCGTCGTCGAATTCTTGGATGGTCACGGCACTCCGAGGACCCGCGTCCGGGCCCCTTGGGTCGCTGGGGCTTCGAGCACCAGCGACGCTTCGATGGACGTCGTAGACTGTGAAGTCGACCGTGACCCGCGGGCGCCGTGGGGGCGACCCGTTACCCCGCCCGGTCGAGAGGCTTGCACGTTAGAAGTGTCATGGGCGAAGGCGACCGGCCCTGTCCTGATGGATCCGCAGTGGACCTTCACCGGAGCCATGACCCGCGGGCGCAGCAGTCACTAGGCCGTACGACTGGCGGATGGACGCGTGCTGGTTACGGGTGAACAAGGGTCCTCGAACTCCGCGGAGATCGATGACCGCTCAGAGCTCGAACAACGCTCGCGCGGTGAGCCTGTTCCATCCGGCGACCGATACGTGGTCGACCGAGCCACCGATGACCGTCGAGCGAACGAATCACGTCGCCCTGCCCATGGAGGGCGGCGCGTTGATCGCCGGGGGAGCGATCTTCGGTACTCAGCTGGACTCTGCCGGTTTCTATCGGGAGGGCAGGGGCTGGTCCGCGAGGGCGCGCTGGGGTCTCGGTGAGCGTCGCGACCGCTACCCAACCCAGCTCTGAGTTGAGCCGTCAGGGCCGCGGTGGAGGCATCTCGAACGGCTCACACACGTCGAAGCTGCCGATGTCGCAGGCTGGGTTGCTGCCGTGCTCGCCACGGGGGCACTTGGTGACGTCTACGCTCATCGGCGGCGTGGAGGTGAAGGGTGACTCGCACTCTGCTAGCCCAGGCGGCAGCTGGACGTGGATGTACAGCTGCCCAGGCAGCGCGTCGTCGAAGCGAAAGCTGCCGTCTTGCGCGCTGCGGGTCGAGCGCTTCCACGTGGCAGTACTGCAACCCAGGATGGCTGAGCACAAGTCGACGCGGGCACCGCTGAGCGGAGCGCCCGACTTGTAGAGCGTGATTTTGCCGCGCACCGGATGGGGGAGCGGGTTGAGCTTGTTCGGGAGCCGTAGCGGTCCACCCTTCGTGACCGCGACATGGGTCAGCCTGCTGGATACTCCGTCTAGCGTACCCGGTCCGTAGCGCTCCAGCACCTTGCCCGCGGAGTCCAGCACGACCAGGGCGTGCTCGCCGGCGAGCCAGATCCTCCCGGCAGCGTCGACAGCTAGACCCTCCAACCTGCCAGAGCCAGTGCGTGAGCTCTCGATGGGCGGCTGATTGGAGATCAACCTGCCTAGCAACACTCGGCTGACGTCGGCCTTAGTGCCGACCGCGAACCCTGTGCTGGAGACGGCGTCGACGCTCGCGTCGGCAGGCCACGCCAGGGGTGCCCAGTCCGCGCCCCGCAGCACGAAATACCCCGCGTCGAAGCGCGCCACCAGCTGATCGCCGACGCCGATCAGGCGTCTGGGTGGATCGCCACCCACGCTCTCGGGGACGTCGACGCGCTCCCAGCCCGCCGCACGTTTGCGGAATAATCCATTCCATGAGGAAACCCAGACGGCGTCTTTAGTCACCGCCAGGTCGCTCAGCTTGTTGTCCGAGAACCTGCCTTTGAAATCAGCTCGCTGGCGGAGCGCTGACCAGGCCTCACCGTCGAAGCGATGCACGGCCCACTCGAAGGGGTCGGGCGTGGCCCACAGCTCACGCTCGGAGCGAAACACCAGGTGGCCGTAGGGCTGCTTTGAGATCTGCTTGGTGACCGCGCCGTCCAGCCACACCGTGCCGGCGCCGTACCCGCTCGCCAACAGCGACCCTCCGGGGCTCACAGCCAGCTCAACCACGCCGACCTGCTCCGGCAGCACCCCCACGAACTTGCCGGCCTGGAGCCTCAGCACGCCAGCGCTTTTTGCCGCGAGGTAAAGCTCACCGGGTGTGATGCCCTCGGGCATCACCCAGGGCGCCGCCGGCGCGTCGCCGTTGAGCACGCCGGGGGTGGATGCGCTGGCTTGGGGCGCAGCGGCGCTTGGTCGCGCTGTCGGGGTTGGGGGTTTGGGGCTCGCGCCGGTCGCAGCGCCGGGAGGCGGAGCGCAGCCGAGCACGAGGGCGCACAGCCAAGCGGAGGACGTGCGATCCATCATGGACTGGAGACCTCGACGGGAAACATGAAGCTGAGCAGGCCCAACCCGACAAAACCGCACGAAAACGTTCGTTGCGCCCGTGCCGGGCCAAACTTGCCCCAGCGCTCTGCTGATGGTTCGTCGATGGCACCCGGCGCAGCGGTCGCGACGTTCAGCCAGGACGTCGGGCTGCTGGCTGGAGGCTACCTGGATCTGGTCTGCGATTTCGGGTGGAACGCTGCCGAACTTGAGCTGGAGCTGCTTGAGCAGAGTTCGGGCTTGGCCTTTGGGGATGCCCTTCTCGACGCCCTGCTCAATGCCCTGCGCCATACCCTCGGCGTGTAGTTTTTCTGCGGTCGTCATGATGGTCCTGCTGGCCTCCTCGCCGATGCTTGGTAGCAGCAGATCGTGGAAGGCTTGAGGTTGGATGTCGGTGACGGTGAGAATGTACCACGCCAAGGTCTCCAAGGCATGGTGACCCCCTGGCTCTTGGACCAGCTTCTGAAAGACGGGGGCCCACTGGCCAATCTCAGCTAGGTCGGCGCCCTCTCGCATGCGCTGCAGCGAGAAGAGCATCAGGTGTACGTTGGGTGGCAGCTCCCGGGCTCTGAGGTCTTCGGGCGGGATGGCGCCCAGATCTTCGACCAGCAGGGAGAAGTCCGGGAGCAACGGCGCGAGCAGCGGCCGTAGCGCTTCCGGCAGGTCGTAGCAGTCGAGCAGCCGGGTCTCGTGTGCCCAAGGCGTGGGGCCGTGGCAGAGCAGCGCCGGGATCACCACCGGCAGGTGGGTTCTTTCGGGGTGCTGTTCGAGCACGTGGCGTGCGATCTCGACGGTGTAGCCGAGCATGCGCCAGGGATGAGGGGTTGGGTCTTGGATTGGCAGTCTCGGGTCCACACGGCAGGTCAGCGCGGTGTCCTGACGCTCTCGCGTTCAGAGGTCGTATTCGTTTCCGCACTGGATGCGCTTGTCCGCCTCCTCGGTGACGGGGCAGTTCTGGACATGAAAGATCCACATATGTCCGGGGCCGAGCGCTGGGATCGGTTCGATGGTGAAGTCAAACGCTCCCGTGGGGCCGGCGACGGTCTCGCTCGGGCCGCACAGCGTCGTCGTCTGCGTCGACTTCGTGATGTAGAATGTAAACCCAGTCCTAGCCGCGTCGAAGATCGCCGTCCCCTCGTCCTGGATGCTCATGGTGGGGCTGCACCCGGCGACACCCGAGCTCTGGAAATCCGTGTGGAAGACTGTGCCGTCGGCGTTGAAGGTGAAAGCCGCGGAAGCTCCGTAGTTGCTCGTGTACTTCCACGTGCCGACGAACTCTGCGGGGATCGAGCCGGGCGGCGCCTCGCCGACGATCGGCGCCCCCCCCGTATGGGCGGGACCGCTGACGCAGTCGATGAACGACTCGCTGCACTTCTCCTCAAGACACGTCTCGTCCGCGCAGGCATTTGCGGCTAGGCAGTCCGAGAACGCCTGAGCCTTCACCTGCGCGGCCGCGTCGCCGTTCGCGAGGCACACGTCCTCACACCCGTTGTCGTCAGCGTTGCAGTCGATGGCGCATTGCAGGACCTCAAGGCACGAGAGTCCCCCGACTGTCGTGGCGGGGCCACCACCGCCCGCGCCGGCGGCCGAGCCGCCGTCACTGGACGCCTCGTTGTTCGCGATGGTGCAGCCGGCCGGCCTGAAGTCCCACCACCCAGAAGCGCACAAATACCTACCGTGCGGACATCACCCCACAAGGCCAGCGCGCCAACGAAATATCCGCGCTTGAGCCTTGGTCGCCCCGAGCTCCTGCCCTCAGACCTGTACACTTGTGCAAGCTTGCGATCGGGCGTTGGGCCGGGCAAGATCGCTACGATGGCCTCTGTTCGGCAGCAAACCGTCCGCGTCCCGGTAGTCAAGATCCCCGCAGCCGCGCGTAGGAGCGAGCCTCCGGCGGTGCGCAGCGCGAGCGAGACGCAGCGCATGGCGAAGGTCAGCCAAGAAGACGCCGAGGCGTACCGCATCTTGCTCGAGTCGGAGCGCCGGCTGAAGGTCGAGCAGGAGTTCGAAGCGCTGGCTGACGGCTGGGGTGAGGACGAGTAGTATATCTGTGCGGATATGCTAGCAACCCATAGCTCGAGCGGATCAGGGCGCGAGGCGCGTTGGCTGGGGTCGTGCCACGCCGGGTCAAGGAGGCCCGCGGCCGCTCGCCGTCGTTGAAGAGTTGCCCTTGGGGCTTGTGCAGCGAGGCCCTGCGCACCATGCTGCGCTGCCCGCGCACCGATCTGGCGCGCTGAGCACCAAGGCTCGACATGAACCCTAGCGAAGAGCTGCGCCGTGAGCGCTACATCAACCTCGAGACCTTCCGCAAAGACGGGAGCGGGGTAAAGACCCCCGTCTGGTTCGTCAACATCGGCGACAAGCTCGGGGTGTTCAGCAACGGCAAGGCCTACAAAGTGAAGCGCCTCGCGCGGGATCCGCGGGTCCGGGTCGCGGCGTGCGACGTGCGCGGCAAGCTCACGACGCGCAGCGAGTGGTTCGCTGGCACCGGGCGGCTACTGACCGACGAAGCCGAGCGCGAGCAGCTCTACAACGCGCTCAAGGCCAAGTACGGCATTCAAATGGGCCTGCTGACCGTCGGCGCGACGCTGTCTGGGCGCCGCAAGGGGTGGGCGATGATCGAGATCGATCTCACGCTGGACGACTAGCGAGCCGGCAGCTCGGAGTTTTAATCCACACGGAAGCATAGCCCGCTGATGTGCTGCTTGAGCAGGGGGTGGAGGGTCTACTTTTTGACGCGGCGGCGCTTCAGGTCCTGATCGGGCTCGACGCGAGTGATCTGCTTACTCTCAAGGTCACGGTAGCGAGCTTGGCGGATCAGCTTGGATCCGCTGAAGGTGCCGCCTGGTGTGACCAAGATGCGTACCTCGCGGAACAGACCATCTCGGGCAGCCTGGGCGGCTTCGGGCGAGTCGTCATCGCGGCGCCACTCGCCGAGGTCCTGCGGCAGGGCTTCATACTCACCCAAGCGCTCCTCGATCGCGCCAGGGACCTCGCGGAATACGAGGAACAGGTAGGCGCCGATGGCGATCGCCGCGATCGCGAACAGGATGATAGCGTAGGCCACTCGGGGCCTGTCTAGCATCCCCTCGACCGTGTTGTGGTCTGCGTCTGGCTTTTAAGCTGCTTTTTCGTGGCGCCGCTACACGCCCGCAGCTCCGAAGTCCTCAGGGCGGGCGAGCGCGTCTTCGACGACGCGGGGCACCTCCGCTGCGCTGAGGCCGCGCCAGTACACCGTCCACCGCCCGAGCCGCATCAGCCCATCGCAGTTCTCGGCGTACCAGGTGGCGATGGCGTTTCCGGGCTTTGCGCGCCAGTAAAAGCTCGGTTGGTCGCGCTTCAGGGCCTCCCACAGGTCGCGGCCGATGCCCTCGCCTTGGGCCACGGGACCGACCACGAACTTGGTGAGGAACGCCGCGCCAGCGCCCGGTTCGACGATGGCGGCGCCGCGGTAGTTTTGCTCCAGGAACACGGCCAGGGGCGGGCGCGCGAAGAACCCCGGGAGCAGTGGCTTCTGAAACGCCGACTCGAGCAGCGCTTGGAGCGCAGCTTGATCCAACTCAGCGTAGCTTGGGTAGCGGCTGACCAGCGCGCCGCGCTTGATCAGCGTACCGGCGCCGCGCACCGTGAACAACTCCTTGAACAGCACCAGCGGCGAAGCCACGCTGACCTGGAGCTTGAGGTGTGCTTCGGCCAGCGGCGCGAGGCGCAGCAGCAGCGCCTCCTCATCGTGGCTGAGCAGCTTGGCGCGGAGCAGCGGGCCGAGGTCCGATTGCAGGTTGATGACGGAGATGCCGCCGTGGTGTGCGGGCAGGCTATGCTCATTACCGAGCGGAATACGTTTCAGCCCGTGCGGACCCACCCCCCCTCGATCGCGCAACACCACCAGCTTGCGGCTTTCGAGCTGCCCTAGCAGCGCGCTCAGGATTGCGAAGCGTTCATCTTCGGTCTGCTGAGGGTCAAAGCTCACCACTGGCAGCTGGCCATCAAGCAACTGGTCGCGCACGCTGGCTGCCAGGTCTTGGGCGCTGGCTGCGTGCTCGGTCGTGGGTAACCCCGCCTGACGCAGGCTGGTGACGAGGGCTACTTGAGCCGCGGCGGTACGTCCAGGCTCGAACAGCCCAAGCAACACCGGCGCGACCAACCCCAGCTGATGCAAGAAGCTCAGCTGCTGGACCAGGCTGCGTCGCGCGTGCCGAGTGACGCTGGCCTGGGAGGCGATGACCGCGAAGCTTGACTTTGGTAGCTTGCGGAACAGCTCAAGATACAGCTCAGCTTCACTCCGGCGTCCGACGCTCTCGAGAAACGTCAGGACCACATCGGATGCCTCGAGCGAAGTCACGGTGCGCGGCGTGTATCGCCCTTGTTCACCTGACGCAATCGCTCAAGCGCCAGGCTGGCGCCTTGGGTTCGCCGCGGGAGCAGTGGCCGACGCTTTCAGCTGCACAGCTGCGTCCTGCCCCACAGCAGCTTTGAGCCGCTCAGCAGCTTCCAGCCACTCAGCTGCTTTCGGCTGGACAGCAGCTTTGAGCCGCTCAGCTGCCTTTGGCCACTCAGCTGCCTTTGGCCACTCAGCTGCCTTTGGCCACTCAGCTGCCTTTGGCCACTCAGCTGCTCTTAGCCGCACCGCAGCCGGGTGTCGCAGAAGCCCCCGCAGCCAAGCCGCTTCACGTAGTATGCCTGGCTAATGCGCGTTGGTTTGGTGACTCCGCCTGGGCTGCTCGGCGAGTTCGTGGCTCAGGTGCTGCGCCCGCTTGGGCATGAGCTCAGCGTCGCGCCGCATCTAGACGCGCTGCTCGAGCAGTCGAGCGAGCTGCCCGAGGTGGTGTTGTTTGCGCCGCACATCGACGGTGAGCCCGCCCACGTCGTGCTGGCTCGCGCCCGCAGCGCGGGTGTTGAGCTGAGCCACGCGATCTACCTCGGCTTGGAGTCGGCGCTGTGTGAGGCGTCGCGCGACCAAGGGTTCGCGCGCGCGGTCCAGCTCCCGTTTCAAGCGCAGGAGCTGATCGCCGCGATCGAGCGCAGCGTGCGCGGCAAGCTGTGCGTGTTGCTCGCCGACGACAGCGAGCTGATCCACCGCCACACGGTGCCCATCTTGGTTGAGGCGGGCTATGAGGTGCGTGAGGCGTTCGACGGTGAAGAGGCCTTCGAGATGCTGCAGAGCGACCCACCCGATCTGCTGCTCACCGACGTCGAGATGCCGCGGCTGGGCGGCTACGATCTGTGCCGGCGCGTGAAGACCGATGAGCGTTTCCGCGATGTACCGGTGGTGATTTGTTCAAGCCTCGGTGAAGCGACGGATCTTGAGCGGGGCTTTGACGCCGGCGCAGATGACTACCTGGTGAAGCCGGTGGTCGCCGAGGAGCTGATCACGCGGCTCCACTCCCTGCTCGCCACGCGCATGATCAGCGCTCGTGAGCATGTCTTGGTGGTGGACGACTCCGCCGCCATTCGCCACCTGGTGGCGGACTGCCTGCGCCGTCAGGGTTTTCGCGTGGAAACAGCCGTTGACGGCGCAGACGGCCTCGAGAAGGCGCGCGCGGCGCCGCCTGATCTAGTCTTGACCGACTACGATATGCCGCGCATGACCGGCTTTGAGCTGGTCCACGCGATGCGCCACACCATCGAGACGCGCGACGTTCCGCTGGTCATGCTCACCGCGCGCGAGTCGAAGCGAGACCAAGCGCAGATGCGAGCGGCTGGCTTGACCAGCTACTTGGTGAAGCCCTTCACCACCGACAAGTGCATCGCGATCGTAGAGCGCGTGCTGGCTGAGGCGCGGTTGTCTCGCTACAAAGCAGCCTCGCGGCTCTACATCAGCGAAGGCGCGGTGCAGGCGGCCGAGCAGCTGTCTGTCGGCGGCGAGCCGTACGCGATCCGCGCCAAGGAGGTCGACGCCACGCTGCTGTTCAGCGACATCAGCGGCTTCACCTCCATGAGCTCGCGCATGACGCCGGCTGAGGTGGTGGCGATCCTGAACGAGGCGTTCGATGCTTTGTGCATCGTGATCAAGGAGCAGGGCGGCGACATCGACAAGTTCATCGGCGACGCGATCATGGCGGTGTTCGAAGAACGCACTGATTTTGAAGAGCCCCACGCTGTGCGCGCGACGCGCGCTGCGTGGGCCATGCAGCGAGCGCTGACCGAGTTCAACGCGCAGCGTGATCCGCCCATGGTCATGCGCATCGGGCTCAACTCAGGCCCCATCGTGCGCGGCGATATCGGATCACGCTTCGTGCGCCGGGACTACACCTGCATCGGCGACGCGGTGAACCGCGCGCAGCGGCACGAGTCCAAGGCTCCGTTGGGCGGGGTGCTGCTCAGTCAAGACACCTACGCGCGGGTAAAGCAGCTGGTGAGCGTCGAGGAGATGCCAGGGATCCAGCTCAAGGGCATCGATCAGCCGGTCAGCGGCTACGTGCTCAAGGGCTTCGTCTAAGCAGCGCGCAGCGCCTAGCGCTGGACGGCGCCAGCAATGTGTAGTTCACCAGCTGTATGGCGCAAAAATTGTCGTTTCTTCACGCTCGGGGCGTGAACCGTTTGCGCTCGCCCCGGGCGCGGAATTTGACCATCGCACTCGCCTCGTCGTTGCTCACTGCGCTGGCGCTGGGTGGCGTCGCTGCCGCTGACTCAGCCCTCGCCAATCGCTACCCGTACGACCCAGCGTGTGCCTACGGCCGCGTGGCGGATGGCAAGGGCATGATCGTCCGCTGTATGTCGAGCCGCGAAGCCAAGCAGGTGCTGGAGTCGGCGCGCCTGGCCAAGCTCGCCAAGGCGCAAGCTGCCAAAGCCGCGGCGGCGCCCAGCGCCAGCGCGACCAACCCAAGTGTCCCCACGGAACCAAAACCTGACCCCGCAGAGCCCAACGCGAAACCTGGACCCGTCAAGCTGCGCTTTGGTGAGCTGAAGGTCGACGAAGGCGACCTGCCCCAAGCGATCAAGCAGCTTGGGCGAGTGACCAAGCGCCTCGAAGCCTGCGTCCAGGACAACGGCGGCCTGACCCAGCATGAGGGAGAGCTGCGCGTGCGCTTTCTGGTCCGCGAGCGAGGACGGGCGGAGGGGGTGGAGGTGGAGCGGCGCAAGGCAATGAGCGAGAAGGCTGGCAAGTGCGTCGCAGACGTGATCGATCGTCGGCTCGTCGGGCACCCGTCGGTGCCGATCACTGGCGCTAGCCTGCAGCTGTTGTTTGCGCGAGCACAGCCTTGAGCCAGCTGCGCGTGCTGGTGGTCGACGACTCCGCGTTCATGCGCGGCGCCGTGGCGCGCTTGATCGACTCAGATCCGCGGTTCCATGTGGTCGGACAAGCGCGCGACGGCGAGGAGGCCGTGCGCTTGGCCGCGGAGCTGAGGCCAGACGTGATCAGCATGGACTTCAACATGCCGCGCATGAACGGCGCTGAAGCGACGCGCGCCATTATGGCTCAGCGCGCGGTCGGGATCGTCATGCTCAGCGCTCACACGCAGCAAGGCGCGACCTCGACCCTCGAGGCGCTGGCCGCGGGGGCCATTGATTTCGTGGCCAAGCCGAGCGGAGAGGTCAGCGCGAACTTGAGCGATATCCGCGACGCGCTGCTCAGTAAGCTGTCCGCTGCTGGCGGCGCGAACGTCAGCGCGTTGACGAGTCGAAGCGGGTTAAATTTCCAGACAGATATGTCAGAGGCGCCGCCAGCGTCAGCTTCGGGTGCCGCACGGCAACTCACTGACCAGCGCACCAGGCGCGCCGATGTCAGCCGCCCCATGCCGCCAGGCCTCCGGGTGATCGCCCTGGCTAGCTCTACGGGTGGCCCTGCGGCGCTGGCGCGCGTCGTGCCCCGCTTAGACATCAGCAGAGCTGCGCTGTTGATCGTGCAGCACATGCCAGAGGGCTTTACGCGCGCGCTGGCTGAGCAGTTGGCGCAGCTGTCTAGTTTTACCGTACGGGAAGCAAGCGGTGGGGAGCAACTGGTGGAGGGGCTGGCGCTGGTGGCTCCCGGCGGCTTTCATTTGCAGGTCGAGCGTGGCGGGGTCGTTCGGCTCACCAGCGGTCCCCCGGTGCATGGGGTGCGACCGGCAGCCGACGTCACCTTCAAGTCGCTGGCCGAGTCGTATGGCGGCCGCGCGCTGGGCGTCGTGCTCACCGGGATGGGCCGCGACGGGGCGCTCGGGCTCGCAGCGATCAAGGCTGCTGGCGGCCGCGCGCTGTCTCAGGATCAGGCGAGCAGCGTGGTCTTCGGCATGCCACGGGCGGCCGCGGAGTTGGGGGTGATCGACGAGGTCGTGGCTTTAGACGGTATGGCGGCTGCCATTGGTCGCCACGTCGGGGCGACGAGCTAGCGCCGCGGAGCCGTTGGGCTTTTGTGTGTTCCCGTGTTGCCCTTCGCTCTGGGTCGTCTAGCGTCTCGCGGTGGTCGCAGACGCAGAGTCCGAAGTTCGCGCGCAGCGCTACGCTCAGCGTGGCGCGACGTTTGGCGCGGACGCCGAGCGCCTGGAGTCGCGGTCGGCCGTGGTGTCGAACCTGCGCGGACTGAGCTTCACGGCGTTCGCCGTGAGCTCGGGGGTGGGCTTGTTCGGCGGCGGTGGCGTGCTCGCCGGCGCGCTCGCGCTGATCTGCCTGACTAGCTTCGTCGTGCTGGTGATCCTGCACAGCAAGGTGATCGAGGCTCGCGACACGGCGCTGCGCTGGCAGTTGGTCAACCAGCGCGGGGCCGCGCGCTGTCGCGGTGAATGGCGCGCCTTCGTTGAAGACGGCAGCGAGCTGCGAGATCCCAATGGAGCGCACCCGTACGCCGATGACTTGGATCTGTTCGGGCCGGGGTCGCTGTTCCAGCGCGTCAACGTCGCCCACACCCGCTTTGGACACCTAGCGCTATATCGGTTTCTCGCGGAACCAGACGAGCTAGAGGCTGCGCGCGAGCGCCAGGCGGCGGTGCGTCAGTTGGCAGAGCAACTCGAGACGCGACAGCGCCTGGAGGCGCTGTCGCTCGGGCTGGTCCCGGAGCGCACGCTCGGCGGGAGCGTCGCCAAAGCGGCTAAGACTAAGACCAGCGCCGAGCCCCCTGATCCCGAAGCCCTGCTGCGTTGGGCTGAAGAGACCCCGACGCTGAGCAAGCAGCCGCTGCTGGGCATCCTCACCTGGGTCCTGCCGATCTCCAACCTGGCGGCTGTCGTCTTGGTCTGGCTTGAGCTCGCGCCCGCCGCTGTGCTGCTGGCCCCGCTGCTGGCCTCTATGGCAGTGATTTACCGTACGGGAGCCGAGGCTGGCCGCGTGTTCGCGGCTGTCTCGGCGACCGAAGGCGCGTTCTTGCGCTACGCGCCGATGCTGGAGCTGATGGAGGGCCTCGATCTCGACGCCAGCCTGGTGCGCCGCCTGCGCGAAGGCTTGCTGAGCGGACCGCGTAGGCCAAGCGTCGCGATGGAAGAGTTCCGGCGCGCGGTGGGCTGGTTCGACCTGCGGTACAACGGCCTAGTGCACCCAGTGCTCAACACGCTGCTGCTCTGGGATCTGCGCTGCGTGCTGCGGCTGGAGCGCTGGCAGAGCAACACGGGTTCGTCGGTTCGTGCTTGGTTTCGTGCGCTCGGGGAGCTCGAGGCGCTGTCCGCGCTCGCAGGCTATGCACACGACGAGGTCCACGTGTGTTGGCCTGTGTTGTCCAGCGAGCAGGGGGCGCCGATGTTTGCCGCGCAGCAATTAGGGCATCCGCTGCTGGAGGCTGGAGGTCGCGTCAACAATGACGTCGCGCTCGAGCGCCCGGGCACCGCGCTGCTGATCACCGGCTCCAACATGTCCGGCAAGAGCACGCTGATGCGCGCGATGGGCCTCGGCGTCGTGATGGCCCGCGCTGGCGGGCCAGTCTGCGCGACGAGCTTTGCGCTAGGGGACGTCGTGCTGCGCACGAGCATTCGAATCAGCGACTCCTTGGGCGGAGGGGTGAGCCACTTTTACGCGGAGGTGCGCAAGCTGAAGGCGGTGCTCGACGCCACCGCGGTGTCCGAGGACCGACCGGATCGCCCAGCTAGCGGCGCCGGGTCGCATGTCTTCTTTCTGCTGGACGAGATCCTACACGGCACCAACAGCCGCGAGCGCCAGGTGGGGGCGCGCTGGGTGCTCGCTGAATTACTGCGGCGGGGCGCCCTAGGTGCGGTGTCCACCCACGATATGGGCCTGTGTGAGCTGCCCCCCGACTTGATGCAGCGGGTCGAGCAGGCTCACCTGCGTGAGGACGTAATCAACGATCGCATGACCTTCGACTACCGCTTGAGATCAGGCCCCGTACGTTCAGGCAACGCGCTGCGTTTGATGCAGCTGGTGGGCATCCCGGTTCCGCTGGAGTCGTCAGATGTACCTTGAAGCGCCCGGTTTCCTCGCGCGCACACGGCCGCGCAGTGGAGCACCGTGCAAGGCGCACGAGTGGGTCCCCCGACCACCCCCTGCTGATGTGGCAATTAGTCACACTAGCGGGTCTGCTGACCAGCGCCTACGAGCCGTCTACGCAGCGAAACCCATGCCTGAACGAACACTTGCGAGGCTATGCAGGGTGGCGAGGTCAGGTAGACTGTTCGTTCGTCCGCGCCTAATCAGGACCCATCGTTCGTGACCGACTACGAGGAAAAGACCCGAGTTACCCAGGTCGTCCAGCGGCCTTCCGGGGAACCCGAGGGCTTCGGCAACGACTGCCTGGTGTGCATCTACAGCAAGGAGCCGACCTTGCTGGGGAAGCGCTTTGTGCTCGAGCACAACCCGATGCGAGTGGGGCGAGGGACGGACAATCACATCGTGCTCGAGGGCGACTCGGTCTCTAGGAGGCACTGCCATTTCGAGAAGCGCAACGGCGGCTGGGTCGTGGTGGACGACGGCTCGACCAACGGAACCTACCTGAATGAAGAGCAGATAGTGCGCGAGGCGCCGCTGCAGAACAGCGACCGCATCAAGGTGGGCCCCACCATCCTCAAGTATTTGAGCGGCGCGGACGCCGAGGCTAAATACCACGAGGAAATTTATAAGATGACCATCATCGATGGTCTGACGCAGATCCACAACAAGCGTTACCTGTATGAGGCGCTGGAGCGCGAGTTGATCCGCGCGCGCCGACACGAGCGCCCGCTGTCGCTGGCGATCTTTGACATCGACTTCTTCAAGCGCATCAACGACCAGTACGGTCACCTAGCTGGGGACCACGTGCTGCGTGAGCTGGCGCGGCTCGTGCAAAATCGTATCCGTAGGGATGAGGTTTTCGCACGCTATGGTGGGGAAGAGTTCGTAATCGTGCTGCCCGAGACGGCGTTGGATGGCGCGGTCGCCCTGGCAGAGAACATCTGCGCGCTGGTGGCTGAGCACCGCTTCGTGTTCCAGGGTGAGCGAATCCCAACCACCATCAGCATCGGGTGCGCGCTGCTCGAGCCTGGGGATCAGACAGCCAACGAGCTGATCCAACGCGCCGACGAGAAGCTGTATGAGGCGAAGCGTGGCGGTAGAAATCGCGTGTGCTTCTAGCTCCAGAGGCTGAGACGTGAGCGCCGAGCTCCGAGGAGCAACTAGATGACCTTCAGTGAGATCCCGCTGCCGCCCGAAATTGAGCCGGGCTGCGATCTGCCTGTGATCCAGGCGCCCCCGCCTGGGCCTCAGTCCAGGACGTGGCTGCTGCGCCATAGCGTGAACGTGCCGCCGATGGGGCAGCGCCCTCGAATGACTCCGCGCGGCAAAGCACGAGAGGCGAGTATCGTCTATTCAACCGGTAAGGGGTCAAACGTCCTGGACGTGGACGGTAACCGCTACGTCGATCTCGCCGCGGGCTTCGGCGCCTTGTTGTTGGGTCACGCCCACCCACGAGTGCTCAAGGTGCTAGAGTTGCAGGCGGCGCGCCTGACGCAAGCGCTCGGAGACGTCTACCCTTCGGAGCCACGCGTCGCGCTGTGCGAGCGGCTGGCCAGGCTGCACCCGGAGCCGGGCGCCCAAGTCATCCTGGGGCAAAGCGGCGCAGACGCGATCAGCGCGGCGCTCAAGACCGCAGTTCTTGCCACAGGGAAGCCAGGTGTAGTCGCGTTCGAGGGCAGCTACCACGGGCTGTCCTATGGTCCGCTGGCCGCCAGCTCGCTGCGCGACAGCTATCGTGCCCCGTTCGCTGCTCAGCTCAACCCGAACGTGCGCTTCGCTCCCTATGCGTCGGACGCACACAGCTTGGACATGGCGCTGGAGCGCGCGCGGTTTGAGCTAGCGCGAGGCGACGTCGGGGCCGTCCTGGTGGAGCCGGTCCTAGGGCGAGGGGGGGTGGTCGTCCCTCCAGATGATTTCCTTCCGGAATTGAGTCGGCTCGCGGCTCAGCACTCGGCCCTGCTGATCGTCGACGAGATATGGACTGGGCTGGGGCGCGCCGGCGAGATGCTGCTGTCCGCGGCGCAGGGCGTGGTCCCCGACTTGATCTGCCTAGGCAAGGGCCTCGGTGGCGGGCTGCCGATGAGCGCCTGCATCGGCAGAGGCGCGGTGATGCAAGCCTGGAGTCAGGAGCGAGAGGTCGTCCACACGGCCACCTTCGCTGGCGCCCCGCTCGCGTGCGCCACGGCCATCGCCACGCTGGACATCTTGCAGCGAGACCACCTCGTGCAGCGCTCCGCGGAGCTTGGCGCGCGCCTGAGCGATCAGCTGCAGCACGCGGTCTCTCGGGCTGGGTCGTCGGCGCAGGTTCGAGGCCGAGGCCTGATGCTCGGCGTCGACCTGAGCGGCGCTAACTCCACAGCCAGCGCGAGCGCAGCCGGCGCGGCGTCAAGGCTGATGCGGGTCCTGCTGCGAGCTGGTTTCATCACGTCAACCGGGGGCGGCGAGCGAGACGTGTTGGTGCTCACGCCGCCGTTGGTCGTCGGCGAGAACCAACTCGACGCCTTCGTTGCGGAGCTGCCTTTGGCGCTCCAAGCTTGCGGGCCGTGAAAGCCGACCACGCATCCGTCGAACCCAAACGTCAAGGGCAGCACGCGCTGGGCGAGGCTGCACGGGGCGATAGCGTGCGGGCCGACAGCGCGCTGGGCGAGGACGTAGGGGGCGACAGCACGCCGGACCCGAGCTTGCTGCAGTCTGAGGCGCTGCACGCCAAGGTGCGGGCGTTCGCGCGCGCAACGCTCGCTGGCTCTAGCGCTGAGCCTGCGCAGTTCGAGGAGCTGGCGCTGGAGATCGCGCGGTTCCAGGCGCAGCACATCCCGGGCTACGCGCGGCTCGTGGAGTCACGGGGAGCGCTGCTTGAGCGCTTCGACTCGATCGTAGCGGTGCCGACTGACGTGTTTCGACTGGCGCGCGTCGCCGTGCACGCTCCACAGCACGACGTGGCTCGGTTCCACACCAGCGGCACGACGACGACCCGGAGCGGTGTTCACTATTTCCGTACGCTAAAAACCTACAGCGAGCTCTCCCTCGCCTTCGGCCGCCACGCGCTCACCTCAGCCTTCAGCGGCCCGAGGGTCGTCGTCGCGCTCGCGCCACCGCCAAGTCAGACCCCGCGCTCGTCCCTTGGCTACATGATGAGCCTGTTCATGAACAAGTGGGACGGCCGCGCTCTGAACGTCGCACCCCAGGGCGCGGTGTTCGACCCCGAGTCCAGCTCGCGCTGGCTGGCAGGTAGAGGAGGGATCGATCTCGACGGGCTCAGGCGCGCCGCCTTGCTGGCGCTCGAGCGCCAGGAGCCGCTGCTGGTGATGGCTACCTCGTTAGCGCTCGGGGCGATGCTAGATGGCCTCGCAGGTGCCCAGATCCCAGCTCCAAAGCGCACGTTAGTCATGTTTACTGGGGGCGCCAAGGGCAGGGCGTGCGAGGTCAAGCCGGACGACCTCAGGCGCCAAGTGGCTCGGGTGTTCCGCGTCCCGGAGGCGCACGTGCTCGGAGAGTACGGGATGACTGAGCTCAGCAGCCAGCTCTACGAAGGAACCATTCCGGGCGGAAGCATTGGCGCGCCCGTTGGGGTGTACGTTGAGCCGCCTTGGTTGCGCGTACAGCCTGTGGACCCGGCGACCCTGCGTGCAGTGCCGCGCGGCAATATAGGGTTGGCTAAGATCATCGATCTAGGGAACGTGGACTCAGCGGTCGCCGTGTTGACTCAAGATCTGGTTCGGCGGGTTGAGTGGCCAGAGCACGCCCCTGGCGGCGTCGAGCTCATCGGTCGCCGCCCTGGCAGCGCGCCGCGAGGTTGCTCGCTGGCGTTCGAGTCGCTAGTAGGGCCTAGTACACGCGGCGGTGCGGCCTGATGGGTGGACCCGAGGGGCGCGTCCGGCGGCTGCTTAACTCCGCGAAGAAGCTCGTCGATCCTCAGCACCCGCTGGGTAAGCGGGCGCTCGACGAGCTGCCAGGTCTGACTGGGCTGAGTCGCGAGGGAGTGCGCTACGCGCTCCAGCACAGCTTTGAGGTCAGCGCGAGCAGCGGCGAGGTGCTTGAGCTGTGCGCGTCGATGCCCCGCGTTGAGCGGGCCCACGTCTTGCTCAGCTCGAACGTGTTCGTCGCCGCGCTGCGCGCGGTGGCGCTGGGGCTAGCCGCGTCTGAGCGGGTGTTCGTCCGCGCGTCGAGGCGCGAGCCTGTGATGGTGCGCCTGCTCGAAGAGGCGAGCTCTGGCGCCTTTCGCGTCGTCGACGAGCTGGTCCCGCTGCCGGGGGACCACCTATGGGCGTACGGGAGCGACGTGACCCTCGCCGCGCTGCGCGCGGAGCTCGCCGCAGGCGTCGTGCTGCATCCGCACGGTGCGGGTCTTGGGGTCGCGGTGTTCGAAGCGGGCGTTCACGGCGCAGCCGCCGAGCCAAGGAGGATCCACAGCGCCGCGCAGCTGCTGGCGCGCGACGTCGGCGTCTTTGACCAACGCGGCTGTTTGAGCCCTCGCCTGCTGGTGGTGAGGGGCGGCGCTGAGGCGGCGCGTGAGCTGTGTCAGAGGCTAGCGCGTGAGTTCTCGGCGTTTGAGCTCGAGGTTCCGCGAGGAGAAATGAGCGCGGATGAGGCCGCTGACGTCACGCGGTATCGAGACACGTTCGCTTATGCCGGCGAGCTGTTCCCCGCTGGTAAGGGCTCGATCGGCCTGGATCTGGAGCCAGATCGGGTGGTGATCGCGCCGGTCGGTCGGCACCTGCACGTGGTCCACAGCGCTGACCCCGCGGCGCTGCTCAGCTCGCTCGAGCCGGAGATCGCTGCGCTGGGGACCGAGGTGGGGCCGGAGCTCGGCGCCGAGCTGCTGCGTGTGCTGCCCCGCGCCCGCCACAGCCGCATCGGCTTCATGCAGCGTCCCCGACTGGATGGCCCCGTCGACCGTCGACCCTCGCCGAGCGGCGAGGTCTTGTAGCGCCACGGAAGCCCAGCGCCGCGCGAGGCGTTAGGATAGTCGGACTATGTGCGCCGAGCGATTTGCCCGACAGCTGCGTCGCGGCGCTGAGCAGAGCTCAGCCTGCAGCCTGCTCGCGCTGACAATTGGCTGCGCCGCGCCGCCGGAGACTAGCGGGCGCCCAGCGCACAGCGGCGCGGTCGCCAGCGTGGCTGCCCCGGAGCCAGAGGTCGCCCAGCAGCAGTGCAGGGCCGTGCTGCGAGCGCTGCGAGCTACACCAGAGGCGCCAGGGTCGCCCCTCAATAAGACCGTGCGTTCCGCGACCCTAGGACGCGCTCGTGGTGAGCCTGTTGTCTGGCTGAGCGAGCCCCAACACACACCAAGCGCTCAGCTGCCGGAGGCGTGGGTTTTGGCTCAGCGCGCCGCGTCGCCGAAGGCTTCAGCGAGATCACGCCTGCAGCGGCTGCTGCGTCAATTTCCACGCGAGAAAAAGTGGCTGCGTATGGCGCTGCTGCGCGAGGGCTACGTCTACGCGCCCGAGCCAATCGAAGCGCTGGCGCTCACCACCGAGCTCAAGCTGGAGCGGCTGTTTGACGAGGCAGAGTTGGTGCTCACCCGGGGTGCGCAGCGCTGGCGCATCCTGGAGCAGGGCCAAGGTCGTGAGCGCCACTACGTGTACGGCGATGGACCGCTCGCCGAGCAGCGCGCAGAGCTGCTCTTTGGTGATCGCGTCGGCTTGCCCACAGACGCGCCAAGCGCACCGCGTCACCTTGACTTCAGCGGGCTGCAGCGAGAGCACAGCGTCGACCGGGTGCGCATCCTGCGGCTCACGGCGCGCGGCAGCATCGCCGAGCTGCGCTTTGGACGGCGCTGGGTCACGGCTGCGCTCAAGCACTCACCGCAGGGCGTTGGGGTCCAGCTGGATTGCATCGACCTGCCTGCGGCCGACTTGAAGCAGGTTCACGACTGGAGCGCGTCGCTGGCGGCGCGCCGCGCGGGGCTGAGCAATCTTCACTCGGCGGTGGATGGCATGCTGCACGACCAGCTGCGCTTTGATCGTCCACAAGGTGAGAAGGGGCCGGACCGGGACGGTCAGCTGCGACCGAGCTGGCTAGCGGCCTATCGCTTCGGCCAGGGATATTTCCGGGTGGATGAGACGAGCTACAGCGTGTTCAACGCCGCGGGCGATCCCACCCCACCACAGGTCTGCGTCGACTTCGTGCTCGAGAGCTTCGAGCGCGCCGCGGGCACCTGGTTTAGACCACGGGGTGACCAGCCGGCCCGAGAGGTGGGGCGGCTCGACTTCAACGCCTGGGGGATCACGAACCGGCGCGGCGTGCTGGCCCTGGAAGACTTCGCGCTAGCCCACCCCGAGGTGTTCAGCGTGACGCGCATTGAACAGAGCGCGCGGGTTCCGTTCGCGCAGCGAGAGAAGTTCTTCAGCTACCTCGAGAGCCACGCAGACGACTTCGCGGTCGGTGACGTGTTGGCCATCCGGGGTGTCAAAGCAGACGGGCGAGTCCACCAGCACGCGATCCTGCTTGAGCGTGTGGATCCGCTCTCCGGGTTTCCGTACGGCTTGGCCGACCAGATGAGTCGACCACGACGCCGCACTTGGGAGGGCGTCATGGCCGAGGCCCCCCGGCGTTCGCTATATTTTCGCTTGCGGTTACAGCCCGACGTGCTCGCGCGGCTCGCCGCGCCCAGCCAGTAGCCTGGGCCACTCAGCAGTGGACCTGTAAGTTGGGCGGCACCGGAGCAGCCAGCGCGCGCAGCGCGGCGCGCTCGGCGTGCCGAAACGCCTCGCGCCCGCGCTCAAGCCTAAACGGGTTGACGCGCGGTAAATCAGCGATCACCAGCGCGCACAGGCCCGCGCGGTCTGGTACGTTGAGCGAGGGGCTCCCTGGGCGACGCCACGGTGACCGCGAGGCCAGATGATGATACAACAGGCGCTGCGTTGGCATGCCAGCCAAGCCGGGTCGATCGAGGATCCCTCCGTCGAGCAGCGGTCGCCCTCGATGCCACAGCGGGTGAAACAGCACAGGCACCGTGCACGAGGCGCGCAGCGCGGGGGCCAACGGACCGCTGTCGAGGACCACGGTCTGGCGCGAGAGCACGTCGAACACGCTGACCGACAGCGGCACCCGGCACGACGAGAACTCCGCCGCGGGCAAGAGCTCGTCCAGCCTACTCTGGAAACGTTTACCGCGCAGAAATCCAAGCCCCAGCGCCGGATCCCAGAAGTCCTGGCGCTGCAGCGTCATCAATTCGCGCTCGATGTCCAGAGCGCTCAGGCCCGCCGCCCACAGGCCGGTGACCAGCGCACCCGCGCTCGATCCCGAGACACGCACAGGTGATAACCCGCTCTTTTCAAGCGCTCTCAGCACGCCAGCGTGGGCGAAAAATCCGAAGAAGCCCGATGACATGGTGAGCGCGAAGGGCTCCTCACGCAGCCACTCGGCTAGGGTCTGCTGTGCGTTACTAGGTTCCAAGATCCCACCCCCCGGTGCGTAGGCGCTCCCGAGCTGCCGCCGACTCAAGGACAGACGCTCGACCGGCCAGAGTCAGGATCGCCGCGAGTACGCTGGCTCCGCCAGCCATCAACGTGAGCGGGCTGAAGACCCGCGCCAAGATGGACCCCACGGTCCACACCAGGCAGGTCAGCGCGAGCGCGGCTGAAGCGCCGATCGCGGCGTCGGCGCTCCATTTCACGGCGCGCCGGAGCTGGGTGCCCACCGCGATGTTCACGACTCCCAAGCCAAGCAACGTGTAGAGCAACGCGACGAACCACCCCCGCACGTGGAAGCCGATCAGCATCTGCAGCGCGAGCAGCACCGCGGAGATCCCGCCGAGCAGCATGGCGGCGGCGGCGGCGCCGACGATGGCCTTGGGCCTGCTGCGCTCGATGTCGTCCGGCTGTGGGGCGCTGCGGTCGACTCGAGCGTCGTCTGTGGGAGGCTGGTAGTACTGCACGCGCTGGTGGACCCTGGTGAAAATTTTGCCGTAGGGCAACGCGGTACGCGGTGCTCCCGGGTTCGGCGCCGCCAAACCCTAGTTGACCACCACCAACCCGACCCTCAGCGTGATCTCGGTTGGTCCAGGTCGCCCCAAGCCGCGGACGAGCTTCACCGTCACCTGCTCGCCGGCCTTACGGCCATCGAGGGCCGTGTACAGGTCGTCGAAGCTCTCGATGGGCTTATCATCAACGGCGACGATCACGTCGCCTAGCTGAAAGACGTTCTGCGCCTGGCTAACCCCTTGGATCCCCGCGCGCTCCGCCGGTCCGCCGGGCGCGGTCTTGAGCACCAACACGCCCTTGATGCCAAAGCGACGCTCGATTCGGCCAAGCGGATCGATCTCCACGCCGATGCCTACGGCCTCGACCTTACCGAACTGCACCAGCTGCGGCACCACCCGCCGGATCGTGGTGACGGGGACGGCGAAGCCGATGCCCGCGCTGTGCCCGGTCTTCGAGTAGATCATCGTGTTCATTCCGATGATTTGCCCTGCGGAATTAAGCAAGGGACCGCCAGAGTTGCCCGGGTTGATGGCGGCATCGGTCTGGATCATGTCCTTGATGGTCACGCCGCCGACGCCGCCCACGTCGCGGCCTAGCGCGGAGATGACGCCCGTGGTGAGCGTATGGTCCAAGCCGAATGGGTTACCAATCGCCACCGTCTTCTGACCCACAACCAACGAGTACTTGTCCGGTGGTAGCTCAACCGCCACCAGGCTCTTTTCCGGGGCCGTGATGCGCAGCACGGCGATGTCTTTGGGTGGCTCCACCCCGATCACCACGGCGTCGTAGGTGCTCTGGTCGAACAGGCGGACGCTCAGCGTCCGCGCGCCTCGAATCACGTGGAAGTTAGTGACGATGTGCCCCTGCTTGTCCCACACGAAGCCCGTGCCTGACCCCGTCGGCACCTCGGTGGTGCGCATCGACGACGGATCCACCACCGACTGGCTCTGGGTGACGAAGACCGTGGATGGCGCTGCCTTGCGGAAGACGCGGATGGTGTTGCGCTCGTCCTCTATCCCCGCCACTGGAGACAAGTCGAGGCTTGTCTCTAGCGGCTGCTGTGAGCTAGCCGGGCGCGCGGCGGCGCTGGGCTTGCTTGCGGGGGTTACGCCCTGGGGCGGCGGTGGCGACGCGCATCCCGACACCCCCAGCGCGCTGAGCGCCGAAGTCAGCAGCAGCGCCGCGACAGGCGCGCAGCTACGCGGCGTTGGCGTCATCTCCGTCGCCGTCCTCGAGGGCCGCGCCGTGGCACTTCTTGAACTTCTTACCCGACCCGCAAGGACACGGGTCGTTGCGGCCGATCTTGGGCGCGCTCTCGGCTGGCGCAGGCGGCGGAGGCTGCGACGCGCCTTCGGTGCCTGGCGCGACTGCGCTAGCTGCGGTGTCGCCGAGGTGGCGAGCGACCGCTGCTTCAAGCTCGGCTTGATGTCGAGCCTCTGCCTCGGCCTCCATGGCCTCCAGCTGCTCAGTGCGCTGGATCTGCGCCTCGAAGATGCGGGCGATGACGTTGCTCGAGACGCGCGCCATCATGTTCACGAACAGGTTGTAGCCCTCTTTCTTATACTCGTCCTTGGGGTCGCGCTGCCCGTAGCCGCGCAGGCCAATGCCGTCGCGCAAGTGCTCCATATTCGACAAGTGGTCGACCCAGGCGCGGTCAATTTCCTCGAGGTAAACATGGCGCAGGAGGCGCAGCATGGTCTCCACGCCGAGCTGCTTCTCGCGCGACAAGTACTCAGCCTCGGCGCGCTCGTAGACCGTGCGCACGACCAACTCGACCTCGCCCATGTCGTCGATGTCGTGGTCGATCTTGGCCTTGAAGTGCTCCAAAAAGCCTGAGTGAATGCTCTTCCAGTCCCAATCCTCGGGCTGGCGATTTGGGGGGCAGTTCTCCTCGACCATGGCGCCGGCGACCCGGTCGATCAGATCGAGGAAACGCTCGCGCTGCTCGCTGAGCCCGGCGGCTACCAAGTCGAGCAGCTCGTCGTAGGTCTCCGCGCCGCCGCGCTTCTTGGCGCGGCTGCTCTCAATGTCGAGCTTGACGCCCCACATCTGATAGACCTCGTGCTGGAGCGACTCGACCTCTACCAGCTTCTTGATCTTCTTTAGTTCCTTGCGGTTTGGCGGGCGGGGTGCGTCGTTCTTGTCGAGGGTCTGCAGCGGCTCCTCAGCGAACATGTTCACCAGCTGCGCGACGACAGAGCCCACCTTCTCTTTGATGCTCTCGTCTACCGGGATGCTGCGGGTCTTGCCCGTGGGCTTGCCCGCCTCGTCGATGTCCTCTGGCTCGTAGCGTCCCATCAACAGCTGCTGCCGCAGCGTGTAGACGGTCTTGCGCTGGGCGTTCATGACGTCGTCGTACTCGAGCAAATTCTTGCGGATGTCGAAGTTGCGCTCCTCGACCTTGCGCTGGGCGTTCTCGACGCTCTTGGTCACCCAAGGGTGTTCGATCGGCTCGTCATCGGGCATACCCATGCGGTCCATCAAGGTCTTGACGCGGTCACCCGCGAAGATGCGCATCAAGTCATCTTCGAGTGACAGGTAGAACCGTGTGGAACCTGGGTCGCCCTGGCGTCCAGCGCGGCCACGCAGCTGGTTGTCGATGCGGCGCGATTCATGACGTTCTGTGCCGATGATGTGCAAGCCGCCCGCTTCGATCACCTCGTCATGCGCCTGCTTGCACTCTGCCTCGTACTTCTTCAGCAAGGCTGCGTACGCCTCAGGCTCTGCCTCTGGGATGCGCTGCTCTTCCTTGAACACCATACGCGCGATCATCTCGGCGTTTCCGCCGAGCAATATGTCCGTGCCGCGTCCGGCCATGTTCGTGCTGACGGTGATCGCGCCTTTGCGCCCGGCCTGAGCGACGACGTAGGCTTCGTTCTCGTGGTGCTTGGCGTTGAGCACGTTGTGCTCAATCTTCTTCTTCTTGAGGATGCGGCTGACCGCCGCGCTCTTCTCGACGCTGGTCGTGCCGACCAACACCGGGCGACCTGCCTCGGAGTACTCGACGATTTCGTTGATCACCGCGGTGAACTTCTCGCGCTCGGTCTTGTACACCACGTCCTCATCGTCCTGGCGCACGATGGGCTTGTTGGTCGGGATGGCGACCGCGTCGAGTTTGTAGGTGGCGTGAAACTCTGCGGCCTCGGTCTGCGCCGTGCCGGTCATGCCAGCGAGCTTCTTGTAGAGGCGGAACAAGTTCTGGAAGGTGATGGTCGCCATGGTGCGACTCTCTTCCTGGATCGGCACGTTCTCTTTGGCCTCGACGGCCTGGTGCAGGCCGTCGCTCCATCTCCGTCCGGAAAGAACACGGCCCGTGAACTCGTCGATGATCAGGATCTTACCGTCGCGGCTGACCATGTAGTGCTGGTCGCGCTTGTAGAGCGTGTGCGCTCGCAGCAGCTGATTCAGGATGTGCAGCGTCTCGAGGTTCTGGGGATCATACAGGTTCTTGACCCCCACCATGTCCTGGGCCAACTCCACGCCGTCGTCGGTGAGGGTCACGCTGAACCCCTTCTCGTCCACCATGTAGTGCTCGTCTAAGCGCAGCCGCGGCATCATCTCGTTGATGTGCCGGTACTTGTCGCTAGCGTTCTCTTGGGCGCCGCTGATGATCAGCGGCGTTCGGGCTTCGTCGATCAAGATCGAGTCGACCTCGTCGACGATGGCGTAGTTGAGATCGCGCTGGGCGTAGTCGAGCGACGAGAACTTCATGTTGTCGCGCAGGTAGTCGAACCCGAACTCGTTGTTCTGCCCGTAGCAAATGTCCGATTTGTATGAGCGGCGCTTCTCTGCGTCGCTCTGCTGGCCGACGATGGTCCCGATGGACAGATCCAGAAAGTTGTACAGCTTGCCCATCCACTCGGCGTCGCGGGTGGCGAGGTAGTCGTTCACCGTGATCAGGTGGACGCCCTTGCCTTCCAACGCGTTCAGGTAGACGGGGAGCGTCGCGACCAGCGTCTTGCCTTCGCCCGTCTTCATTTCCGCGATGGCGCCGCTGTGGAGCACCATGCCGCCCATCAGCTGGACGTCGTAGTGGCGCATGTTGAGCGCGCGGCGACCAGCTTCACGGCACACCGCGAACGCCTCGATCAGCAAGTCGTCGAGGGTCGCGCCGTTGTCCAGGCGCTCCTTGAACTCGGCGGTCTTGGCCCTCAGCTCGGCGTCGCTGAGCTTCTTCATGCTCGGCTCAAGCGCGTTGATGGCATCGACGCGCGGTCGCGCCTTCTTGATGGCGCGGTCGTTGGCCGTGCCGAACAATTTCTTGGCTACCCAGGTCAGCATGAGGTCTCTCTAGTTGTCTTTTTTTCCCACGACCGCGCGAGCGATGGGGAAGGCTCTACCCACGTGGCGGGTGCTGTAAGCGTGTGAGCAACCCTCGGGCCGCGTCGAGTGTTCCGCTCTTCGGCGGGACTCGCAAACGCAGGCACGGCTCCCGAGGCTGCCTACACCCGATCAGCTCGCGATGGCCAGCGCCAACCGTGTGTCGGACAATCTGTGGTGGTGGGCAATTGAACGGGTGAAGCTAGTACTAGCGGCCACGGCATGCCAGCCCGCGCGCCACCCGGGACGTTTTACGGTTGCCGGCGTCGCGGCAGCGCCGTGCGCTGGGCGCCGGGTCGCCCTGGCATCGGTTGCTCGCGCTGGAGCTCAACCGTCAGAGGCGCGCGGCCAGCCCCGCTGTGTATCCGCTAAGCATCTGTATTTATTAGTGTATGCTGCCATGCTCTAGCGCCTGCGCTCAGGCGCGCCTGGGTCTCGCGCGGCGTTGCTTGGGGTGGAGGGACGGCAACTGGGCGCTCTCAGCGGCGGCGCGCTGGGCGTGCTGTGCCGTCGGCTGCAAGCGCTGTTAGGCTCGGCGTCCGTTCGCGCGACCGCGTCGCACTACCCCCGAGCGGAACGAGGCCCGATGAGTGTTTCGCCTTCAGACCTTCGGCGACTACCGCTGTTCGCAGACATGACCGACGCTCACCTGGAGCAGCTGATGAGCACCTTGCAGGAGCGCCGCCTGGCTCCCGGCGAGTCGGTGTTTCGCGCTGGTGAGGTCTCTGAGCGCTTTGAGTTGCTCGTCGATGGCACGGTGAGCTTGCTGGAGGGGGATGACGAGATCTTCGTGTTGGAGCCGGTGGCTCCCCTCGGTGAGTTGGGGGCGGTGACTCAAGGCAAGCGCAGCATGTCGGCGGTCGCCAAGGGCGACGCGGTGCTGCTCGGCGCGAGCCTGCAGGAGCTGATGCGCTTCTTCGAGGCGCATGGTGACATCGCGTTCGCGTTTCATCGCAACCTGCTACGGGTCGTGGCGTCCAAGGTGCTCCGCGACCAACGTCGGCTAGAGGAGATGCGACTCAATTTAATTTCCACGCAGAAAGCAATGAAGCGCATGCGTGGAGCCCTGCTAGACAGCGATGACACCCCGCTGCACGACCAGCTGTTTGAGGAGCTGGACGCGATGATCGAGCAGAACAAAAAGGGCCACTACGTCGTGGAGCCGAGCAGCGCGCTGCCCACGCGGGTGCGCCTAGATGACGGCAGCCTGCGGCTGGTGAGGGCCATCAGCAACGAGCGCTTGTTGCTAGAGGGTGGCGGCGAGGGCTTAAAGCCTGGCGCCAGCTGGACCGGCGTGCTGGTCGCGCCGGGCGTCGAGCTGCCGCTGAGCGGGACGCTAGACGCCGCCAGCGAGCAGGAGCTCAGCGTTGACCTCGATCCGCTGATCGATGACTACGCGGTCGCGCTAGAGCGGCACCTCACGCGGCTGCAAATGTTGGACGTCGTGCTGTAAAATGCCGTAGGGAATTTGATGCGGCCTGGCGCCTAGCGAGCGACGGGCTCGCCGCTAGGGCGCCGCGGGCGCGAGGGTGGCGACCTGGCCTCAACTTGGGTGGGTGGAGCTCCGGGCGGTCGCCCGTGGCTCGTCACTGCTGCTTGGCTTCGCCCCCCAAGTAAAAGTTGCGCTTGCGTAGCTCGACCTGCGGCGCGGCCTTGAGTAACCCATCCAGCTGGCTCAGGTCGCTGCCGCGGTAGTGGTACGGGATCAACACCTTGGGCTTGAACGTCGTGACGCAAGCTGCCGCTTCGCTAGGCGGCATGGTGTAGGGCAGGTTCATGCACACGAAGGCCAGGTCGATGTGCGTGAGCGCCTTCATCTCTGGGGTACACTCCGTGTCTCCCGAGAGGTACACCTGCTTGTCTCCGAAGCCGAGCACGTAGCCGTTGCCTCGGCCCTTGTCGTGGAACAGCTTGCCGGCTTCCGGGCCACGCTCGAGGTTGTACATCGCTACCGCACGGATTCTTATATCGAGGGCGGTCAGCTCCGCGCCGTTGGCCAGGGTCTCGACCGCGTTCTTGGTCGCGGCTTCAGCGAGCTTGTCGGCGACCACCTTGGGCACGACGAACAGCGTGCTGTCTTGCCTTACGAGCTCGATCGCCTTCGGATCGTAGTGATCCCCGTGGATATCGGTGATCAGCACCAGATCCGCCTTGGGTAGTGAGCCCGACGGCGCTTCGGAGAAAGGATCGACGACGATGGTCTTGTCTTTGAAGGCGAAGGCGACCGTCCCGTGGTGAATGGGGGTGATGCTCACCGGCCCGGCGGATGTCTCTAGCGTGTCGGTGACCTTGACCATGACCGGCGCTTCGGCCGCGGCGCTAGGGGCTGCGCTGGGCTCTGCGCTAGAGGCTGCCTGCACCGACGCGGCAGGCGTCTCTGCGTTGGTCTGGGCGGGCGGGGGCTTAGGGTGGTCGCAGGCGGTGAGCAGGGCCAGCGCGAGGGTGGACGCCGCCTGGGCAGCGCGCAACGGCCTCAGCAAACGGCGACGGCCGCGCGCTGCGCGGGCGGGGCTGGAGCGACGGGAGGCGCGCATGGCGTAGCCTACCAGCTTGGGGCTCACACTCACACTGCGCCGCGCCCGTACTTGAACGCGCTCTAGCGACCTCGGACCTTGGCCAACCCGCCTCTGCATGCCTAACAGAAATCGGCTACTGTGCGAGCTGGGGCTGGGGTTGGCTGGTGGGAGAGCGAATGACGAAAAGATACTCAAAAGATACTCAGAGCACGCTGCGCCAAGGTCACTCGAACCAGCGTCGCGTGCGCCGCGGCGTGGGCTCGCCGGTAGCGCTCTGATGGGTAGCGGCTTGGCTGGCAGCGCCTTGGTCGCGGTCACGCTGGCTGTTGGCGTGCTGACGCTGTCGTCAACAGCGCTGGCTGAAGAGCTTCCGCAAGGTAGTGCAGGTGACACCCCACCACCCCCGCGGCCTGCGCCGGGTGCTGAGGCGCCGATCGTGGTCGCGCCGCCGGCCGCTGGTGCGCCGGCCGCTGCGCCACCAGGCTTTCCACGGCGCGCGCGCTCCCTCGCGAAGCGCCGCGGCCCTAAGCCTGCGGCGAGCGGGTTTCAGGCTGCTTTCGGCACCGGCGTCAGCGCGCCGGTGGGTGACGCCACAGACGCCCCCGGGGACAGCCTCGCGGCGCGCTACGCTTGGCAGATCCCGTTGACCGTCGACTTGGGCATGAAGGCCTCGGAGCGCGTGTACATTGGTGGGTATCTCCAACTTGCCTTTGGCGGTGAGGGCAGCGACCACGCCGTAGAGAACGCGTGTGATGACAACGACTCGAACTTGGAGAACGATGTCTCGTGCAACGTGACCACCGTTCGTCTGGGGGTGGCGGGGGAGTATTCGTTTGAACCGGACGCCCGCTGGAACCCCTGGGTCGGCTACGGGATCGGGGTTGAAGGCGTGGTTCAGTCAATCAACGATCGTCCGCACGGACGTGAAGAGACCAACGACTCAACCGGGTTCACCTTCGCGAAGCTGAGCTTCGGCGCGACCCACCGCGGCGCGGTGGGGCTGGCGCCGTTCATCGAAGTGGTCGCTAGTCAGTTCACTAAGACTACCACGCGGATTAATGGAAACGAGGTCCACTCGGGGCCGGTCGACGACGCCGCGCTGCACGCGTGGATCCTGGTCGGGCTCAAGCTGGTGGTGAATCCATGAGGGGCTCCAGCCGATCGGGACCGGGGGCTAAGCGCGCTGGGCTGGTGACAGGCCTTGGGGTGCTGCTCAGTAACTCCGCTTGCTACGTAGCCCCTGGCGGGCCGGACTACGCCAGCCTTGAACTAAGCGCAGCGGACTCCACGGGGGCGTCATCGAACAGCGTGTGTACGTCCCTTCCTGTGCTGCTGGGGAGCCGGGTGTTGAACAACGTGAGCTTCGGCGGTTCATTCCGTGCGAAAGTATATGGCTCGGCTAAGGGCGCAGAGATCACCTTCAGCGGGGTGCAAGACGCCAGCCAACTGAACCGCTTCATCAGCGTCGACAGCTTACGCGAGGGTTACACCGCCGCGCTAAGCGTGGTCACGACCGACGGGCGCAACTTCACCGTCTTCATCGCCTCGGGGTGTGAGGGATGAGTCGCTCGCCAGGGGTGCATACCGAGCCCCGATGAATCCATGTGGATTCATCCACGGCGCCGCGCGAGCCAGCCGTGGATCAACACGCCTTGAAAGCAGCGGATCGGCGCGTCAAAGCCGCCCGCCGTGATCAGGCTCTCTACGTCAGCGGGGGGTAGCACAGCGACCTGCTCGCCCATCGTTGGTGGGTTGCCTGGGGCAGGTCCTTTGGGAGCGTCGGCCCCGATCCCAGTGCGCTTCCACAGCTTGAGCAGCTCGTCTAGCGGCGCCGGAGCCGCTAGATCCGCCGTCACCAGCGGTGCTCTAGGCTTCAGGCGGTCTGCGATCGCTTGAAAGAACTGCCTGCGCGCTGCCGGGTCGACCACGAACTGCGAGACCAAGAGCGACGTCGCGCCGTCAAACAGCGTGTCGCCACCCAGCGTACTGACGGTGCCGTGGTGAAGCGTGCAGCGCCCCCCCACCCCCGTCTGCTCGGCTTGAAGCTGACAGCGCCTCAGCATAAAAGCTGAGGGATCGACGGCGGTGAAGCGCCAGCCTGGGAACGCCTCGGCCAAGTCGAGCAGCTCAGCGCCGGTGCCTGCGCCGACGCACAGCACGTGGGCGTCGGCTGGCAGCTCGCTCAGGGCGAGGCGGGTGACGAACTGCAGCGCGTCGCGGAGCGGCGCTAAGTGCTTGACGCGGTCGTCATACGAATCGGCTGCCGCCTGGCCGAAGCTTGATTGGCTCATGCCGACCAGGCTAGCACGCAGGTGTCAGTTCAGGTCGATGCGCAAGATCTTGTAGGGCAGCTCAGGCGGCGTCTTGAGGGAGAAGTGGACGACCTCGCTCTTGACCGCGAACAGCTGGCCTTCTGCGGCGACGCCGGTCGATAGCCCAGTGGTGATCGGAGCGGGGATCGTCTTGACCTCGCCAGCGCTGAACCCGCTGCTGAAGCGCACCTGCTTGACCGCTCCAGCGAAGACAACGAACAGATCTTGCTCCAAGAACAACATGCCATCAGCGCCCGCGATGGCGCTCCCGGGGTACGGGTCTCCGGTCAGCGTCACGTCGCTCATGGCCTCTGGGTTTTCCATAGGCAACGCGATCAGGCGAGCCGGGTGGTACTTGGTCGCGATCACGGTGGAGTCGTCGGGGCTGACCGCGATGCCGTTCAGGCCGAGGATCGGCAGCTCGCCCTTCGATGGATCGAGCAGGCCGCCGGTGGCCCAGAGCGAAGCGCCCGCGCCGAGCTCCGCCAGGTACAGGTTTGGGTTCTTTGAGTCGGTGACGAACGCTCGCCCCGCGGAATCAAGCGCCAAGTCATTGCAGGTCGCGCCCGCGAAGGCGTCGGCCAAATCGACGGCGCCGAGGCGCTGGCCTGAGTCCAAATCGATGAACCAGACCTGACTGCCAGCGGCTGGTCCGTCCGACGCGCACGCCACCAGGCGGCGGCGGCTCAGATCGACGTCGAGCCCCGCAGAGCTACCTTCGCCCCCAGCGGGCGCCGGATAGAACACGCTCTGGGTGCCATCAGCGGCGATGGCCGTGATCTCCCCGCTGGTCAGGCTCCCCACGAAGAACCTCCGGGTCCGGGCGTCGAAAGCGATTCCCTCGGGGAACAAATCTTCAGGTCCGTTGATGACGTATTCGGCGAGGAGCGGGTCCGGGTCCGGCGCCTCGGTTGGGTCGTCACTGGAGCAGCCAACAGGTCCAAGCAAGGTCGAAAAAATCACAAGTAGGGCGATAGAACAGCGCATGATCTGAAATTGGACACCATCCCGAGATGCTGGTCAACCAGGCAGCATGGCGGCGGCGCTTTGGATCGTGGTAGGCGGTCAAGTGAGCATGCGGCCACCTTTCATTCAGTCACCTCTCACGCAGCTGTCGATTCGTGCTGGTTGTCGCGGATGGCATCGACGCGCGCTGTTGGTGCTGGCGCTGACGGGCGTCAGCGGCTGCTCTGCCAGCCCTGAGTTACCAGACGTCCCGCGAGAGGTCGTCGCCCTCGCGGCCAGCTACGACCACCCCAGCGCGTCTTTGAGCAGCGACAACGCGGACGCGATCATGGAGTACACGCGGGACCTGCGCCAGCGGCTGCGGATTTTGTCTGGGCTAAAGTTCGTCGGCAGCGCCGTCCAGGACGCGACCAACGCTACCGCGGAGAATCAAGATTCGTCGGTTAATCTGCGCGGCTCGATCACCGCACGCACGCTGTGTCCTGGGCCAGACGACGCGTCCACCGATCAGGCGCCCCGCGGATCGATTGAGTTCACGATCGGAATCGAGAACTCGCAGACCCAGCGTGCGTTCAGGGCGCGTATGGATCAGTGCCGCTTTCAGGTCGAGACCGGCGCTGCCGCGACGATCACCGCCGAGCTGCAGGTCGACCTCGGTGGACGCCTCGGACTCGCTCAGCCAATTCGCCGCGACCTGTTGATCCGCGCGGCGAACGTCGCGGTGTCAGATCTCGGCGGCGACGCGGAGGATTTTGAGCTCGCCTTGATCCACTTCCGGCTGACCCGTGACTCCACGCTTCAAGCGTTGATCGACCTCGACTCGCTGGGCATTGGGCTGGTCGGTAGCGTGCTCTTGGAGCTAGCTGGCGATGGCAGCGTCGCGCTGCGCGGGCGCAACGGCGCGTGGCGCTGTGGTATTGGAGGCGACCCATGCGTGCCTTCCAGCTGAGCCCGGCGCTCGGGCTGCTCGCCTTGTTGTGGTCCAGCCCCGCCCGAGCCGATCAAACGCCAGGCCACGAGCGCACGGATCTTACGGCGTACACCCTGAGGCAGAACGAATTCTCAGTCGGCCTATGGCGGGCGGCGTATGGGGTCGTGGACCAGGTCATGGTCGGCACCTACGTGCCCACCTGGTTCGCGGTTCCGTGGCTGGGCTCACCCATCGCGACGGGCTTCATCAAGGGCTCTGTGGCCCTGGAGCCCCGCCTCGCCGTGTCAGCGCAGGCCGGCTTCGCCTACCTGGACGCCGACGTCATCGCGGCGGAGCTCTCTGACAGCTCGGTCTCGGCTTCCGATTTCCTCGCGGTTCCGCTTGAGCTGTCGATCTCGATGCGCGTCGCGCCGCGCTTCAGCGCGAGCCTGCAGGGTACGTGGACCTACATCGGCGCCGCCGCCGAGTTGCCCCTAGACGACAGCATCGAGAGCGAAGTCGGCGGCGCAGTGGCGACCAGCACGCTCTCAGCGTCGCTCTTGCTTGAGCTCCGCCTCACCCGCGTCTTCGCCCTGACGCTGCATGAGTCGCTGCGCGTGTGGCAAGCTGGGCTGGTGACCCACGGCACCTTCGAGCAGAACGCGACAACCGTCGATTTTGACCTCGAGGTGCCCCAAAACAACACGCTGATGGGCAACGTCGTGCCTGGGGTTGCGTTCAGCTGGCAGCACGTGAACCTGCAGCTTGGCGTCGGCTACGGAAACAACTGGCTGCCCGTCGTCCGGCTGCCATTGCCCAAGCGGACGCTGGTGCTCGAGCTGGACTGCTACGTCCGCTTCTAGGCAGGGGCCAGGGAGCGCGACGTCGGCGGCTGCTCGGCGCGGATGGGCGCAGGGGTGGTAATCCGCGCCAGGACCCGTTAGGGTGTGCCGCGTACTCACGTCTGAGGAGAAGCTCGATCTGTATCCGTTGTTCGGCGTCTAGTAGCGATCACGACGTCCAGTTTTCCGATCTCCGCTCGCTGCGCGTGGCTGCCCAGAGCAAGTCACTTGATTCGAGCCAAGCGTTGAGGTGCGTGCCCAGCGCGAGCGCGCGCTGTCTGATGAGGACCGCAGGGCCGGGGGTGGGGGTGATGCTGCTCACGTCCTTGCTGTGTGGCGCCGCGCTGGCCCAGCAGCCCGGCGCATCACCCTCCCCGGCTCAGCCTAACCCCGCGCAGGCCGCGGCGGCCCGGCCCGTAGCCGAGTTGCTCGGTGATCCAGAGCTTGAGAGCCGCGCTGGCAGCGCGGGGCTGAGCTGGCAGGTCGCCTCCGGGGCGAACCACGAGGCGCCCCTCACTTACCAGCTTCAGCGAGCAGCGAGCGGCGACTTGGAAGGCGCCCACACCCTGTACACTGGCCCGGATCAGGGGCGTTTTATTTCCGGCATGGAAAATGGAGCCTACCAGTTTCGAGTCCGGGCCCGCTCAGGGCACGAGCCTTGGGGCGCCTGGTCCAAGACCCAAACCCTGCGCGTAGAGCACTGGTCCGCGGCGCGCGCGCTCGGCTTGATGGCGCTCGGCGCGCTGGTGTTCTGCGCGACCGCCTTCGTCGTCCTGCGCGGCGCGCCAGACGATGACCTCCCGGAACCGAAAGTAGACAGGCGTTGATTAACGAGACCATCCTCCCCGAGCGCACGGGCTGGCTGTTGTTGGCTGTGTTCAGCCTGGCTTGGGTGCTGCTCGGGCGCTACTGGGGCAGGAAGGCCGCTGGCCTGGACGGCTACATGTTGGCCGGGCGCAGCGTCGGGTTGGCCCTGGGGACGGCCACCGCCGTGGCGACCTGGGTGACGTCGAACACCACGATGCTGGCTCCACAGTTCGCGCTGGAGTTCGGCATGTGGGGCATGCTGGCCTACTCTACCGCGTCGATTGGCCTGTTTTTGTTCGCGCCCATGGCGACGCGCATCCGAAAGCTGATGCCACATGGATACACGAGCGGCGAGTTCGTCCGGCTACGCTATGGCCGCGCGGCGTACGTGATTTTCCTGGTGATCAGCCTGTTCTACGCGCTGACCTGGATGATCAGCATGGCGATGGCCGGCGGCACGCTGCTCGAGGCGCTGTCTGGCATCCGCTACGAGTTGGGCATGTCGGTGGTCCTGGGTGTGTGCGTCGCGTACACGCTGTTCGGCGGCCTGTACGCGGTGATCGGCACCGACTTTATCCAGAGCTTCATCATCTTGGTCGGCGTCGTGGTGGTGGCCGTCGCCGTGCTGGGTCAGGTGGATCTCGCGCAAATCCACCAGCACACCGTCACCACTCGCCCCGCGCTGATGCGCGTCATGTTCCCTGCGGCGGTGATGGCCGTGTTCAACAACCTGCTGTTCGGGCTAGGCGAGATCTTCCACAGCAACGTGTGGTGGAGCCGCGCGTTCGCCATGCGCGAAGGGGTGGGCAAGAAGGCCTACCTGCTGGGCGGCCTGTTGTGGCTCCCGATCCCCGTCGCCGCTGGCTTCATCGCCCTGGCGGCCCCGCTGCTCGACGTGAACATCGTGCGCCCCGACATGGTGGGCCCGGTGGTGGCCGGCAAGCTGCTGGGGTCGCTGGGCGCGGTGGTGGTGTTTATCGTGGTGTTCTCGTCCATCGCGTCCAGCATCGACAGCCTGCTGGCCGCGACGTCAGACCTCATCACCAAGGACATCGTGCAGCAAGTGTTCATGCGCGACGCCAGCAGCGAGCAGCTGAAGCAGGTCAGCGCCCGGGTGATCGTGGGTCTTGGGGTGGCCGCGTGGCTGGTCTGCCTACCACGCGTGGGCACCTTGGCGACGGTGCTGTTCTTTGCCGGAGCGCTGGTCGCGAGCACCATCTGGCCCATCGCGATGGGCTTATTCTACCGGCGCACCAACCCGACGGGCGCCGCGGCCGGCATGCTGCTCGGCAGCCTGCTCGGCCTGTTAGCCTACTTCGTGGTGGCCTGGTATGTGGCCGCCTTGGTGGGAGCGTTGGTCTCGATGCTGTGCGTGTTGACCAGCACTTGGCTGCGGCCCCGCGAGTTTGATTGGGGTGATTTGAACAAGGGAGAAGCCCAGTGATATTTCCACTCGGATTTTTTGAGGTGCTCGTGTACGGGAGCGTCGCGCTCACGTCAATCGGCGCGCTGCTGATCATTGGGCTGCTGGTGCGCGACGTGTTGCAGGGCGAGCTATGGTAGAGCTAGCTGAGGGAATTCACTCAGGTCACGGCCCCTTCCACTCTAACTCGAAGGGGCTACGGCTTAACCCCCACAGCATCCTGCTCGAGAACGACAAGCGGATCGGCTTCGATCGCCTGGAGCTGCTCAGCGGGCGGTCGGTGCTGGACGCTGGGCAGTTCGACCGCGAGACGGTGGTCGAGCTGAGCCGGTTCGCTGCGTTGCTTGAGCTCACCGAGGTCGCGAGCCACCACCCCCTCGACGGAAAGCTGGTGATCACCGCGTTCTTTGAGGCGAGCACGCGCACGCGCTTGTCGTTCGAGAGCGCGGTGCTGCGCCTCGACGGCAAGGTGGTGAGCGTGCCGGACGGTCGCACCACTGGGGCGGCCAAAGGCGAGAGCCTAGCCGACATCGGTGAGATGATGAACACCTACGGGGACCTGGTCATCATGCGCCACACCGAGACCGACGCTGTCGAGCGGGTGCGCGAGCACCTGCAGCTGCCGTTGATCAACGCCGGCAACGGCTCTGGGGAGCACCCCACTCAGGCGCTGGTGGACTGGTACACCTTGCTCAAGTGGCGACCGAGCCTGGCAGGTGAGGCTGTCCCGGAGACCGACCGGATCCACTTAGGGATCATCGGTACACCAGGCAGTATGCGCGCGGTGAAGAGCTTCTTGCGCATGGCGCTGAAGTTCCACGCGGGGCTCTCCAAGCTGACCATCATCTCGGAGATGTCCGATCCGCTAGGCGCGGAGTTGGCCCAAGAGCTGCGCGATAGCCCAGTGGAGGTTGAGATCACCAACGACGTCGAGAGCGTGGTGCAGCAGCTGGACGTGATCTACATGAACTCTATCGCGCTCCTCGGGGATGGATACAAGACCCTAGGGAGCCGATATAAAATCCATGCAGAAAGTAAACTCAAGACGAGCGCGGTCGTCCTGCACCCGTTCGCTAGGCGCCTTGAGCTCGACACATCGCTGGACCCAACGCCGCATAACCTCTACTTTGCACAAGCGGCAGGCGCCGTGTTTATTCGCCAGGCGGTGCTTATCTGCTTGCTCGGCCGCATCGCTGCGATCCCGAACTGCATCCAGCTGCTGACCAGATAGCCCCCGGGCGACCGAAAAATCAACTGAACCTAGGAGGCCACCATGTGTGGAATCGTCGGCTTCTGGCAACCCGCGAGGTTGCCGGGGAACGCAGCACAAATCTTGGCGCGCATGATGGCGCGCTTACATCACCGCGGGCCAGATGGCAGCGGCAGCCACTTGCAGCACGAGCGCGGTCTCGCCATGGGGCACACCCGCCTGACGGTCATCGATCTGAAGACCGGGGCGCAGCCGCTGTTCTCCAGCGACCGGCGCCTAGTCATGACCACCAACGGGGAGCTGTACGACTACAAAAAAATCCGCGCAGAATATGTGTGTGAGGGGCAGCGCTTTGACACCAAGAGCGACAGCGAGACGGCGCTGTTTCACTACCTGCGCCACGGCCTCGACTTCGTCGAGCGCTTGCGCGGGGAGTTCGCCATCGCGCTGTTTGACGAGACCGAGCGTCGGATGCTGCTGGTGCGTGATCGCTTTGGGGTGAAGCCCGTCTACTATCACTCGCAAGACGGCCTGTTTGTCTATGGCTCAGAGTGCAAGGCGCTGCTCGCGCACCCAGACGTGCCACGGGCGATCAACAAGCGCTCGGCGCTGAACCAAATGATGCAAGTCACCGTGCCTGGCACGACGTCATTTGAAGGGATCCAGGCGCTGGAGCCGGGCTGCATGTTGATCGTGCAAGAGCAGGCGGGGCGCCTGGTGAGCCGCGTGCACCGCTACTGGGATATGGACTTTCCAGACGCCAAGGAGCATGACCCAAGACCCGATCCTCAGACCTATATCCGTGGGGTACAAGACAAGCTGGTAGACGCGGTCAGCGTTCGGCTGGAGGCTGACGTGCCGGTGGGTTGCTACCTGAGCGGAGGCATCGACAGCTGTTCGATGCTGGGGCTAGCGACGGCGCTGCAACAGAGCCCTGTCAAGGCGTTCACCATCAGCTTTGACAACAAGGCATACGACGAGTCGGCCATCGCCACCGAGATGGCGATGAGCGCCGGCGCGGATCAAGAGCTCCTCGAGCTGGGCGCAGATGAGCTGTACGGCGACAGCTACGTGCGCACCGTCTGGCACGCCGAGCGTACTTTTTACAACACGCTCGGGGTCGCGAAGTGGCACATGAGCAAGCGCGTGCGCGAGTGTGGCTACAAGGTGGTGGTTACGGGTGAGGGCAGCGACGAGCTGTTTGGGGGCTACCCGTTCTTCAAGCGAGACATGTTCCGGCACGCGCCGGAGTTCGCTGGCAGCGGCGAAGCGGCTGAAGCACGCCTCGCCAAACAGAACGCGGTGTTCAGTGGATCGATCCTCTCGGAACAGAGCCCGACCCACCCCGCGTTCGAGGAGCTGGTCGGGTTCACCCCGTCTTGGCTCCAGGGCTGGCTGCTGACGCTAGCCCAGGCGCGCCCCCTGTTCACTGACGGGGTGCTTGAAGAGCTCAGGGACTACGATCCGGTCACGGCTATCGCAGAGCGGATCGACAAGCGGAAGCTGGATGGGCGGCACGTGTTAGACAAGGCCCAGTACACCTGGATCAAGACCATGCTTGAAGGGCAGATCCTCACCTGGGGTGGTGATCGGGTCGACATGGCCAACTCGATGGAGTCGCGCCCCGCGTTCCTGGATCAGCACGTCGCGGAGTTCGCCCGCACGATCCCGCCCAGCCTGCGCATCAGCGAGCAGGGCGTCGAGAAGTGGGTGCTGCGTGAGGCCATGCGCGGGGTGCTGCCCCAGGTGCTCTACGAGCGCGAGAAGTTTGCGTTCATGGCGCCACCCGCTCACACCGATCGCCGCAAGCGCGCGGCCATTGAGCGCATGCTAGGCGACCACCTCACGCCGGAGCATATCCGCGCGGCAGGACTGCTCGACCCGGCTCGGGTCGCCACGTTCTTGGACAACTGGCGCGGTGAGCAAGATCACGCGCGAGCTACGCGCAACGACATCCTGCTCAACCACATCCTGGGTCTGCATTTGATCCAGCAGGAGCTAGTGGACCGAGCAGCCAGCTGAGCAGGTCGAGTAAGACAACTACCGCACGGAATGGACTGAGCGCGCGGGGCCCGGCGGGGCTACAGCAGCTTCGCTTCGCGTTGGCGCTGAGTGAACTCCTCGATCAACTTCGAGTGCTGGTCAATCGAGGGCTCGAAGCGCACGCCCACTTGCCAACGCCACTGATCGTTGTCCGGGTTTGGCTGCACCCGCAGGGCCACACCCGACGCGATCAGCGCCTCACTCGAGTCAGCGCTCAGATAGAGCTCGAGCGTTACGAGCGCCCCCTCGTCCAGCTCGGCGCGGGTGAGGATCCGCGCGCCGGTGACGCTCACGTCGCGGATCAGCGCCAACGCCTTCTCGGCGGCGGGGCCGATGATGTAGGCCGGGATGCAGCTGAGGTGTCGCTCGGCGGCGCGGCGTTCCTCTGACATGGGGTCAAGCGTATCAGAGTCTGGTGGGGCCCGGCTCAACGCGCTGGGAGCGCATAGCAGAGACCGGCCCCGCGATGGTCGCGAAGAGGGCGCGCCGGTTCTTGAGCGGCGTCTTCCACGCGATGGCCACGCACAGCTCGGTGGCTCCGCTGAGGGACGCCGCGACCAACGTGGTCTCGCCTTTGGCAGCTCGCGCTAGCGCGTCCTGTTCAGCGGCGGCGAGGCTGCCCCCGACGCCGACTCCCGCGACCACGGCGACGTCGGGTGCGGTCGCGCCGGGCGCCGTCGCGGCGCCGTCATCGCTTTGCTTGCACGCCAGCAGCGCGCCCAGCACCACAAGAAACGAACTGTTCGCCAATCGGATTCGCATGTCGCCCCCACCCGCCTGTAGCTTGAAAGCTTGGTCGCCCTATGCGCCAGCTGACCATTGGAGCATGAGTCTAGAACTCCGTCACTGTCTCAGGCGCGGACCGGCGCGGACCCGAGATGACCGCAGAGATCCAACCGCTTTGACGTGACCGCGGCTTTCGCCTTGAGTCCTGCTACGATTCGTCGTTGGTTACCTGCCTTGCTTGAGCGCCGTGAGCGCGGGAGTGTCTATGTCCAGGTTCGTTGGCTTCGCCTTGGTTGTGAGTGTGGGTGCGGTGTTCGCGGCGTGCAGCGCGGCTAACAGCGACGGGGATGCGGTGGGCGCCAACGGCGGCGGGTCGCAGGGGGGCAGCGGACAGGGGGGCAGTGGGGCGGGCTTTGGGACGAGCGGGAGCAACGGCTTCGACGCCGGAGGCGGCGCTACGCTTGGGCCGCGCGTCAGCGTGCGCGGCACCATCTGGAGCCCTGGCGCCGACTTGGCGAGCACTTCTGCGCAGAACCGTTTTCCGATCCCCGGCGCGGCCATCGTGGCCTACGCGCAAGCTCCGGGGCCGCTGCCCCAAGCGCTGTACTGCAATGAGTGCGTGGAGATCACCGACGGCACCCCCAACGTGATCGCGGACAGCGTTGACGGCAGCTTCGAGCTACCGCTCGCTCCCGGCACCTGGTTTCTAGCCATCCAAAAGGGTGAGTTCCGGCGCGTGCGGCGCATCGAGGTGGTGGATGATGGCAGCGGCGTCATGCAGATCGGGTCGGACGATCCGAACACCGCGCAGCCCGAGATCGTGACGCTGCCTCACTCGACTGAGCTCGGCTTCGGCGACAATATCCCTAAGGTCGCCATCGTCGAAGGCGCCTACGAGGACCAGCAGCCGATGTGGAGCGCCCTCGGCTTCGACTACGGCTCAGAGATCAAGCTCTACAAGCCCGATCTATTCTCGGCCGGCGCGGTGGGGCTGCTGATGAACGAGTACTCGCAGCTCAGTCAGTATAACCTAATCGTATTTCCTTGCGGATCAGTTTTTCCGACCGGCAGCAACGTAAAGGCCAACCTAGAGCGCTACGTGCGCGAGGGCGGCAAGCTCTACATCGACGATTTTAGCTACGACTACGCCGAGGCGGTGTGGCCGGACTTCTTGTCGTACTTTGTGCGTACCCCGGACGGCTTCGGTGGCGGCTCCAATTTTATTTGCGGAGATGGCAGCAGCACCGCCACGAACTCATGCAACGACTGGGAGTCAGCCTATTCGTTCACCGGTATCCCTGGGGATCCTGATTTCGGCGGTTGGCTCCAGCTGCCTTCCGTCAACCCCAGCGGGACGATCCAGCTTGAGGGGGCGTGGAACAGCATCTACGCCCTGGGCGAAGGCCAGATCGGTGTCGACGAAACGGGCGCACCGGTGCGAGCCCGGCCCAAGGTCTGGATGAGCGGGGACACGCCGGCTCCGGGCAACCCCAACCCCGCGACGGTGTCTTGGGATTATCACTGCGGAAAAGTGTTGTTCACGGTGTACCACACCCACACCGCGGACTCGGGCGGCAGCTACCAGCTGGCGCTGCAAGAGAAGATCATGATGTATTTGATCATGGAAATTCAGACCTGCTCAGACGCCCCGGTGATCAAGTAGCTGGGGCAGACACAGCGACCAGCGGCGGCAAGTTAGCGCCGCTCCGCATCGCGCAGACCGCCAGTGTCCCGCCTGGCCGCCCGCTTATGAACCACCGCCACCTCGCCCTCAGCCTGTTTTTTGCAGGTCTCCTGCTCGCCTGCGGCGCGGACGGGCCAGCGCCCGCTGGTGGGCTCAACGGGGGCGCCGGGAGCACCCACGACGCGGCCAGTGGATGGAGCGGCGCTGGAACAACCGGCTCGGGTGGCAGCGCTGGCGGTGGCGCACCCTGGGGTTCGGGCGGCTCTTTGGGCTGGGCTGGCTCTGCGGGCTCGGTCGGTTCTTCGGGCTCGGCCGGTGACGCTGGGGCTGCTGGCGGCCCCGCGATTCCTCCCGTGCCCTGCACTAAGCTGAGCCAGCTCGCCGACAGCCACGGCCTGACCGATGCGATGCGACAGACCGTGGGGAGCTGGTACAACCCTCCGGGCGCGCCGACCCAAGGCGTGGACTTCAGCAGGTTTACGCAGACCTATGGAGTCCACCCGACCACCTTCCCACCAGGCGATGCCGACAACCAAGGCTTCGGGTACCCAGGCTTGATGTGGGGGCTACATCACTATTGGCGGGTCTCGCCAGGCAAGTTCGTGGCCATGGAGTTCCGGGCACCGACCCACTCTGCGTGGGCTGGCACGATGGGTGGCTGGAACCTTGGGCCCGTCCCAGATTCGAGCTTCTATACCGTCAGCATCGCCCGCTGCCCGGGCCAGTTCAGCGACGATCCCGTGTACCCGCTGCCGGCCGCCTGCGCTGAGACCGGATCCGTGGGGAGCGTCATCATCTGGGACATCGGGCGCAACGAGGGGGGGTGCAGCTTAGAGCCTGGGCAGACCTACTACCTCAACGCGATCAGCGCCGTTTTGCCCGATCTAGCGACCACCACGTGCACCCGAGAAACTTATTGCAGCACGCCGGTCGATCACACGTACACGGCCACCTGGCCCAAGCCGTGACACCCACGTTTGTACCTTGGCGTTCGTCCGGGCACAGCGGCCGCCTCGTCGACCGGGACCTCGCCGGTGCTGGTCTCCATCGCAAACGCGGTCAGCGTCGTCCGGATGCGTAGAGCGTTCCGCATGGTCTTCAGTCTTCGACAATGACGGCGCCAGACGTGCGGCGACTGCCATCTACAGCTAGGCCCGATCCTCCACCCCCGCGCTCCGCGTCCGCTCGAGCCCTAGGTTGCCAAATTACCTAATGCCCATGGATCCTGAGGCTCAGGTGTCCGTACAATTCGGGCTTCAGGGCGGTTGTGCGAGTTCAAGGGGGCGGCTGTGCGAGTTCAGGGGGTTTTGGGGTGGTCACTGGTGGGAGCGCTGAGCACCAGCGCGGCGACGTGGCTGTGGCTGCCGGTAGACACCCAAGCCCGAGGGGCTGAGCCACCGGGCGTCGTCGCGCGGCTAGCGCCGACATCGCCAGCGTTCGCGGTGGCGCACGGCGCTCTGAAGCTGGAGGCGCGGTTGGCCCAAGCCGTGATGCTGGCAGGGCAGTCAACCGAGACTCAGCTGTTGATCGAGGTCAGCGCGCCAGAGTCGTCCCAGGCGACGAGCGCGCCGTTGAACGTCGCCTTGGTGGTGGACCGCTCAGGCTCCATGAAGGGGGCTCGTCTCGCCCAAGCGCTCGAAGCCGGGCGTCGCTTGATCGCCAAGCTGCGAGACGGAGACCGCGTCAGCGTCGTGAGCTACGCCGTCACAGCGGATGTGGTGCTGCCGCTCACGCTGGTTGACCGTGAGAGCCGAGAGCGCGCCCTGCGGGCCCTCGATCAGATCACCACCAGCGGCGACACCTGCATCTCCTGCGGCCTCGACAAAGCACTCGAGCTGCTCAAGCAGCGCGGGTTTGGCGTGCCTCATGTCCTGCTGCTGAGCGATGGCGAAGCGAACCGCGGCTTGACCAGGCTACAAGATCTGCGCGATCTGGGCTTGCGCGCGAAGCGCGAGGGCGTGTCGATCAGCAGCATCGGCGTCGACGTGGACTACGACGAGCGGGTGCTGTCTGAGCTGGCTTCGGCGTCTGACGGCAGGCACCACTTCGTGCGTGACGCGAGCGAACTGCAAGCGGCGTTTGACAAGGAGTTCGCGGAGCTGATCAGCGCGAGCGCCCTCGACACGCAGCTGGTGCTCGAGTTGCCGCCAGGTGTCTCAGTCAAGCAGGCCTATGATCGTAGCGTCGAACAAGTGGGTAGACGTGTAACGGTGCCGCTCGGAACCATGACACAAGGCGATCGCAAGACGTTGCTGTTGGAGCTGAGCATAGAAGGCGGCGAGCCGCAAAGCGAAGCGCGCTTCGCTGTCGGTTTGACCGGTACCATTCCACAAGGCAAACAGCGCTCGCCCCTCGAGCAGCGGGTTGAAGTCGGTCTGAGCTTCACCGATCAACCGTCGGAGCAGAGCCAGCCCGACGCGCTGGTCGAAGAGCGACTCCAGCGTGTGCGCACCTTGGGCGCCTTACGTGGCGCGAGCAGCGCGTTCAAGCAGGGCGACCTGCGCTCAGCCGAGGCCAAGCTGGACGACGCCTTGAGCGCAGTTCAGGCGCAAGCGTCGGCGGCTCCCGACGACGCCGCCGCGCAGGCGCGGCTCAGCAAGCAGGCCGCTGACATCAAGCAAACCAAGGCGGGCTTCCGCAAAGCGCGCGGCGCGTCGTGCGCCTGCGCGCCAAGCGACATCGCGTGCGCGCTGAGTTGCGGTTCGACCAAACCCAAGCCCGTTGAGAAGGCGGCAGCCAAGCGCGCCGAAGAGCTGGCCAATCCATACTCACGTTAGCGCCTGCTCTTAGCGCTGCATCACGCGCGCTAATGCCAGGGCTTGGCTCACGGCTTGGGTGGACAGGCCGCTGCGCGCTGCGATCGCGGCTACGGTCGGCGCGCCGCCGCCTCGCGCCTTGAGCTCACGCGCTGCGCTCAACACCGACTTGAGGTTGACGACCGCGCTCCCGCTCTCACGGGTGTCGACGCGCTTGCCCGCGCTCTCTAAGGCGTCGATCAAGGCTTCAATTTCTGCATGGCTTACTGCGATGTCGCCGACGGCTTCACCCAGGTCGTCCAGGGCGATGAGCGATTCGTCGCCGCTCGCTTGTAGCAGGCTGTCCAGGATGCGTTTCAGCTCAGTTCTCACGACTGTGAGGCTACGCCAGGCCTGAGCTGCCTACCAACAACGACGGCGACAGCGTTGCAGAGCCCGCGTGGAAAACGCGAGCATCGTGCGACCCACTGCAATGAAGGCTTCGAATCATTCAGATGGTCGTGATGCCGGGCATGGGGCAAACTGCCTTCAGTTCGGGGCTCTTGGTGCGCTGCTGGATGCGCTGGTTGGCGCGCCGCTGGGTTGCTGGGGTCCCCGCGAGGCGTGAAAGGACGGAGGCGTGGATGAATCGGCTTGAGCACCTGGGACCTGAGGCGGCGGAGGACACTGGCGGAGCGCAGCTGTCGCGAGCCCGGCGGTTGCGAGCGCGCTGTATGGCGACGCTGCTGTCGACTGGGTTGATCGCCGCGTGCGGCGGTAACGTCGCCGATGAGCCGGGCAGCGGCGGGGCGGCGGGTGGCGCGGGCTCGTCGAACAGCGGCGGTAGCGGCGCGGTGGGTGGCAACGGCGCGGTAGGAGGTGGTGCGAACACTGGAGGTAGCCGCGCGGTCGGTGGCAGCAGCGCAGTGGGCGGCGCTGGCGCGATGGGCGGCGCGTCAACTGGGGGCAGCGGCGGCGGCCCGAGCTTCCGCATAGAAGGCGAGGTGGTGTGTGATTTCTGTGGTACGTGGACTACCTGCTTCGCGGCGCAGGATGCCCCAGCGGGTGACGGCGCCGAGCTGGATGCTAACGGCTGCCCGTACTGGCTTGACTCGACGCGTACGCCAGCCGTGTGCGACGGCGGGTTCATCGACTACTTTCCGCTCGAAGTACAGCAGCCCGGCGAGTGTTGTTACAACTCGATGTTTCAATGCGGCGGCGGGCGGCCCTTTTTGGTGGCCGGCGCGCCGCGCGTCGCACATAGTGCCACACGGAAAGATTGGCACGCGCGGCAGCGCTGCGGAGACCGCGCGCTTCAGCGACGCAGCGCCGCCTGGAGCCTAAGCCCGGTGCAGGCGGCGGCGCTCAGCGGAGCCTGGCTCGGGGACGCGTTGATGGAGCACGCTTCCGTGGCTGCGTTCGCGCGCTTCAGCCTGGAGCTGCTTGGCTTCGGCGCCCCTGCGGACCTAGTCCGCGACGCGCAGCTGGCGGCCTTGGATGAGGTCCGTCATGCCCAGGCCTGCTTTGCCCTAGCCAGCCGCTTCGGCGGCAAAGATCTGGGCCCAGGCGCGCTCCAACTCGACGACGCGACGCCGCGCCGCAGCCTGGAAGAGTTTGCGCGCTGCACGTTCCTAGAAGGTTGCATCGGCGAGACGTTCGCGACGCTGGTGGCTGAGACGGGCGCACAACGCTCTAACGACGCGCAGGTGTGTGGCGTCCTCGGCCAGATCGCCGAAGACGAGGCGCGCCACGCTGAGCTTGCGTGGCGGACCCTAGGTTGGGTCATGGCTAAGCTCAGCGCCGCGCGCAGGCAGGGCTTGGTGGCGGACTTGCAGAGCCAGCTCATGCTTGAGATCGCGCTTTGCCGTACGGAAGAAAAGGAAGCCAGCCAGGGGCTTGGGCGCATTGAACCGCAGCTCGCGGCGTATGGTCGCGTTGATCGTCGCCACATGCTTGAGCTGCGCCTGAGCGCGCTAGAGCAGGTTGTCGCGCCCTGCCTCGCGTCGCTGGCTAGCGGCCGCGAGCTGCGGGCGGCATAGCTCCGTACGGAAAAAAATGTGCTCCGCGGCGGCGTCGCTGGGCGCAGCGTGCCAGGCGCATCATTGGACCTGGTAGCGTGCGACCACCCCGCTGAAGCGGCCGACCACGAAGAGCAGGCGATCACCTGCCCAGCCACCGCCGCCCAGGCCACCCGCCATCGGCAGGGGCAAGGAGTTGGTCGCGGCGCCTCGCGCGGCGTCAAAGGCGACCACGTACTGCGCGATTTGAATAGCAGGCTCAGTTCGTCCGTCGGGCAGCTCGATCATGTCGTCGGTCAGGCGTGTCGTAAAATAGCTCACGGCCAGCGTCGAACCGGGTCCAGGTAGCATGAACAAGGCGCCTAATAGCTCGGGCGCGGCAGCGGTAGCGAGCCGGTGGACAGGCCCGCTGGGCTCGAACGCTGCGCTATACAGTCGCAGGCGGACCGATGCCGACTCCGTCCAGGCTACGGCGAGCTGATCCCCCACGTGGGTGACGCTGCCCGCGCCTAAGACCGAATCGTGCAGCGGGACGGTTTGGATCACGCGCCCCGCGCGGAGCCGCATCAGGCTGGCGTCGCCCTGATCCCCATGGGAACGCAGCGCGACGACGTCACCGGCCAGCACCGTCACGGACAGCCTAGACGAGCGCTCCGCCAAGGGCGTGTCAGTCGCGGCATCAAGTTGCCCAGCCTTCAGCGCGGCGGTCCACAACAGCGATGAATCGGTGTCGCTGGTCAGCCCCAGGATCCAGAGGCGCTCTGACGCGCACGCCAGGGCAAACGCCGCCCAAGGTCGATCGGGCAGGGCTACTGGGTACGTCGACGTGATCGCGCCGCGCTCGTCGATGGACACGACCACGTGGTTGCTACCGGCGCGGACAATGGCGCTTACGCCTCGATCACACGCAGCCGCCGAGACGACCGTGGTCCCTGGCAGGACGCTGGAGCTCGCCGGAGCGGCACCCGCCGCGTCGAGGGTAGTGTAACGGAGCGCCGGCGGGCTCCCAGCGTTGTAGCTAAACAGGTGGAGGCGCCCGCCCGATGAGACCAGCGTCGGCGGCACGGCGGTCGGGAACGGGCTGTGAGTGGTGTCGAGCAGCGCGATTGACGGGGCCTTGCTTCCAGGCGTCGCCACGGAGGACGCAGCGAGCGCCGCGCTAGGCGCCGCGCTAGGCGCCGAGCGGGGGGTGGCGGTCGGAGGCCCAGCGGGCAAGCAGCCAGCGAGCACCAAGCCGATGGCGATGATTAATGCCTTGCGGATGAGAGCATTGATCGAGCCGTAGGGAAATAGTAGCTGCATAAGCTGTCCCGTCTAGTCTTGGCTTGTCCCGGCAGCCACGCGCTCGCTTCGGGCACCGGCTAGCGTTACATGACCCTGGCCAGCAGGCGAAGCGAACTGCATCCGAGCCAGGCTGATGAAGGCTTCAAGGTCCTCGACCACCTGAGGCCGCCTGAGGTAAGTGGTGGGTAAGCGCCAACGACCGCTAGCTGCCTGCGCTCCGCCTTGCGACGCGCTCCGCCTGAGTTGAGGACAGCCGCCCTGCGTGCTAGGCGAATCGTCGCCGATTTAGGCTACCGACTTGTAACCGTGCTTCTTGGGGGGACGAAATGAAACGAATTCTGCTGACTGGCCTGGTCGCAATCACCTTGATCGGGTGTGGCTCCGACGATGACGGCACGCCTAGTGGCTCCGCTGGCAGCTCGGGCAGCGCAGGAGCGGGTGGCAGGTCAGGCAATGGTGGCTCAGCGGGGGCTGGCGGCAGCGGCGGCAGCGGCACCGGAGCCTCGGCTGGCAGCGGCGGCGTAGCGGGCAGCGCTGGCTCAGCTGGTCATGGCGGCGCAGCTGGCAGCGCCGGCACGGGCGGCAGCGCGGCGTCTGGCGGCAGCGGTGGTACAGCAGGCAGCGCTGGTTCCGGGGGGAACAGCTCAGGCATCGGGCCGCAGCCGGTGCAGCCGACGCCCATCGCTCAAGGCACGCTCTTCGCCGCGCCCAACGGCAGCGGGACGGCCTGCTCCCAAGCGGCTCCGTGTGACATCTGGACCGCAGTGCAGCAGGCCAGCGGCGGCGACGTGGTGTTCTTGCGCGGAGGCACTTACCCCATCAGCAAGAACCTGAGCTTCTCCAACCAAGCCAGCGAAGGCTCGCCGGTAGTGTACGAGAGCTATCCCGGGGAGACCGCGGTGTTGGACGGTAGCCAGCACCAAAAAGGCACGCAGATCTACGTCCGCGTCACCGGCCAGTTCGTGCACCTGCGACGCCTTGAAGTGAAGAACATGCCGATGCAAGGCGTCTGGATCGGCGGCACCGACAACCTGCTCGACGGCGTGCACTCCCACCACAACGGCCTGTCCGGGATCCAGATATTCAGCCCGTATAGCGACTTTCCGTACGGAGCTAATGGTTCTCGAAACGTGATCCGCAACTGCGTCGTCAATGACAACTCTGGCGCTGGGATCTTCGACGCGGAGTTCGCCAATGGCGGCAACTCCGACGGGATCTCGATCTCAAGCGGCGCAGACAATCGCGTTGAGAACTGCTTAGTCTACAAGAACTCCGACGACGGCATCGATACTTGGCGCTCCACCGGCAGCTACGTGGGCTACAGCATCTCTTACGCCAACGGCATCGCCGATGGCAACGGGCAGGGGATTAAGGCGGGGGGCCAACCGCCCAGCGCAGACACGGTTGTCGAGCGCTGCTTATCGTATTCGAACAAGTCCGCGGGCATCGATTACAACTCGGCCAAGAACGCCACCTTCACCAACAACACGACCTGGGACAACAAGCGCGGCTACAGCCTAGGCGCCGACACGCTGGTCACGGCCAACATCGCGGCAGACGCGGGCAACGCCGGCACTGGGATCCCCACGGACAACTCCTGGCAGCGCTCGGGCAGCGTCGCGTTCATCAGCACCGATCCAGGCTCCGCGGATTTCTTAAGGCCCACCGTGGGCGGCGGCTTCGAAGACATCGGCGCCTACGCCAAGTAGTCGTCTGGCGCGGCGCAGGTGACTGGGCTCCTCACCCAATTGGAAGCCCAGATCCCTTCGATGCAGACTGAGCAGCTCTAGGCTGCCTGCGCGGACAAACTGGCGGCCCCAGCATGGGACGAGACGAAGGCCTCGGCAGCTAGCTCGTGGTCGTCGCCGCGACGGAACAGCATGGCGCGGGCGGCGGCGTCCACGCTCTCTCGACCCGCTTCTGCCATCCCGCTTCAACTGCGCGGTCACACGTCTGCAGGGGGCGGTTAGCTTACTGCTGCCCGGCCTTGCGCCGCGCTAAGCGCTCGGCCTGGCGGCGCTCTCCGGCCTTCCAGCGCTCGCGGTCTTCATCGGTCTCTAACCTGAGCGGCGGCACGCTGGTCGGGCGCCCCGCGTCGTCGATGGCGACGTAGACCAGGTGCGCCGTGTTGGTGTGAGTGGTTTCCCCCCGGATAGGATCCTCGGCGTGGACGTTCACGGTGACCTCGATGGCGCTGCGGCCGATGTAGTTGATGTAGGCGTCGCAGCACATGACCTCTCCGACCTCGACCGCAGACTGAAACGTCATGGAGTCGATGGCGACGGTGACGCAGGGGCGATGAGCGTGGCGCATCGCGGCGATGCCACCGGCCTCATCGACCAGCTTCATGATCAGCCCGCCGTGGACCTTGCCCCAGGCGTTGGCGTCGCTCGGGAGCATGAACTGGTGCATGCTGACGCGTGAGTCACGAGGTGTCTTGTGGGTGATGGGCATAGCGGCGGCCGAGGGTAGTGGAGTCGCTACAGAAGTTCACGCCCGTAGGGCGCCTCGCGGTAACTGCCCAAAACCCCTGGAAAAACCGTGCCTATACGGCGCCCTTTTTGCGCCCCGCCGACGGGCGGTTCGGGCAGCCCTGGAGCGCATGCCGGATTTGGGTTCTCCACTTGCCGCGCTGTGCTACGCCTGCCGCCGGCGCCCGACGCATGGATCTCGTTTATCTCATCGTTCTGGTCAGCCCGCTGATCTTCGTACATGAGCTTGGGCACTTCCTGTTCGCGAAGGCCTTTGGGGTCAAGGTCATCACCTTTAGCCTTGGCTTCGGTCCCAAGATCTTGCGGATCCGCGGGCGAGAGACCGAGTACTGCATCGGGTTGATTCCGCTGGGTGGCTACGTGCGCATGCTCGAGGCCACCAAGAACGACATCGTGTTGCCTGAAGATCGCAAGCGGACGTTCGAGTCCCTCGCGCTCTACAAGCGCATCCTAGTGGTCTTGGCCGGCCCGGTGATGAACCTGCTGTTCCCGGTGCTGCTCTACTTCTCGGTGTTCGTGGGCGCCGGTCCGTTCCTGCCGCCGACGGTGGGCGTGGTGCTGCCTGGCCACGCCGCAGAGGGCAAGCTGCTACCAGGCGATCGCATCATGGCGATCAACGACGAGCCCGTCGGTACGTTCGACGAGATCAAGCGCATCATCCACGACAGCCCAGCAAAGCCCCTGCGCTTCAAGGTGTTCCGCGACAACAAGCACACCGAGGTTGAGGTGATCGCCGAGGAGACGCTGGAGCGCCGCGAGCTCGACATGAGCGAGCGTTACGGTACCGTGGGGATAGGGCCAAGCGCCCCAGCCGCCGTGATCGGCGTACCCGAACCCGGCTCTCCAGCCCACCGCGCCGGGCTGCGTACCTTCGATCTAGTGACCCACGTGGCTGGCAAGCCGGTGCGCCGCTACATGGACCTTGAGGCGGCGCTCGCCGAAGCCAGCGAACAAACCCTGCCGATCACCTACATGCGCCCGGTGAGCGTGCCGAACGCGCTGGGTGGCCTGGCGGATATGGCGGTGTATGAGGCGGGGGTGGTCGCGCTTACCCCAGATCCCTCGGGAACTGACATATTAGGTCGGACCGGCATCGAGACCGCTGATCTGTACGCCGCCTACGTGCCTGAAGACAGCTACCTGTTTAAGGCGGGGCTGAGGCCTGGCGACAAGATCGTGCGCCTAGACGGCGAACCGGTGCCAGCTTGGTCCAGCTTTCGCGAGCGCGTGTTGGCCGCCCCAGATCGTCCGCATCGCATCGAGTACCTCTCGGCGCGGGATGGGCGCGTCGCGTCGGGCACGTTTCAGATGCGCCGCGAAGACTTCACCGACGAGCACGGGCAGACCTTCGCGCGCTACGTGCTGCGCGTGAAGCACTGGGTCCCGTACTCCACTGAAGATCGCGTCGAGCACCCGCGCCCCGTGCAGTACGCCTTCAGCAAGGCGGTCGACGAGACGGTGAAGGTCGCGCGGTTCACGGTGGTCGCCATGGTGCGCCTGGTGCAGGGGCGCATCAGCCTGAAATCCCTGTCGGGGCCGATCACGATCTACGAGGTCGCAGGTCAAGAGCGCCGCAAGGGCACCGACTACTTCATCTGGGTGATGGCGTTCTTGAGCATTAACCTTGGCTTAATCAACCTGTTGCCGATCCCCGTACTCGACGGTGGTCACCTGCTGTTCTTCAGCTTAGAAGGCATCATGAGGCGCCCGCTACCCCTGCGCGTGCGCGAGGTCGCGCACATCGTCGGGATGGCGATCTTGCTGTTGTTGATGGCGGTGGCCTTCAAGAACGACGTGGAGAAGCGCTGGGACGTGATCGCTGGCCAAGTCAAGGAGCTGGTGAGCTAGCGTGAGCGACCCGACCCAAGGCGGCTCGGCTGGCGGCTCCGATCCCGCAGCGGCCGTCACCTCAGAAAAGCCGCAGGGAAATAAGTCTGCGCCCAGCGCGCGCAGCGTCGCGGCCCGGGTCGTCGAGCGCGTGCTGCGTGACGGGGCGTATGCTTCTGCCGCCCTCGACGCGGAGCTGTCACGCGCGCAGCAGCTCTCAGCGCGTGATCGCGCGCTGGCGACGGAGCTGGTCTACGGCAGCCTGCGCGCTCGGGTGTACCTTGAGCAGCGCCTGAGCCGCCTCGCCAAGAAGCTCGACGCCAAAGACTACGTGCTCCGCGCGCAGCTGCTGTTGGCGGCCTATCAGCTGTTGATGCTCGATCGCGTCCCTGCCCACGCCGTAGTAGACCACGCGGTCGAAGCTATCAAGCGCGCTCGCGGGCCGCGGGTCGGTGGCTTCGTCAACGCGGTGCTGCGTAAGCTCGCGGCGGAGCCCCAGGTCAACGCGACCGAGGCCGCCCTGGCGTCCCTCCCCGAGTGGCTCAGGCCGCAGCTCGCTAGCACCCTCGGCGAAGCCGAGCTGCACGCCTTCGTTCACGTCGGAGGCGCCAGGGCGGGCGGGGGTGGGGGGGAGTCACCCGCTGCCCCGCCCGAAGCCGCCTCGGCTCAAGCTGTAGAAGGGCTCAGCGCCGCGGCAGACGAGCCGATCGGTGCCACGGGGATCCGGCTACGGGTCGGCCTGGACGCTGCCCAGGTGCCTGAGTGGTTAAGAGCGTATCCGTCGGGTAACTGGTCGCGCCTGGCGCGACGCGTGGGGAGCGTGGGCGATCCGCGGCGCCTGGAGGGCTTCGCCGATGGCCGCTTCGTGATCCAGGAAGAAGGCGCCCAGGTCATCGCCTTGGCGCTCGGCGCGCGGCCAGGGGAGCGCGTGCTCGACGCCTGCGCCGGGCGCGGCCAAAAGACCACGCTGCTGGCCGACTTGATGCGAGGTGGCGCCGCGCCTACCAGCGCCCAGCATTGGACGGGCGATCCGGCGTCTAGCGCCTTGTGGGCGTGTGACCTGCACCCGAACAAGCTGCGCGGCTTGGCGCAGGAGCTTGCGCGCCTGGGCCTCCCACCCGCCGAGCTGCAGAGCGTCGATTGGGAGCAGGGCGTGGGCGAGGTTCCGTGCGGGTTCGATCGAGTGTTGGTCGACGCGCCCTGCACAGGCGTCGGCACCCTGCGCCGCCGACCTGAGATAGCCCTGCGCCTGACGCCTGAGGATCCCGAGCGCATGGCGCGGCTGCAGGCCAGCATCTTGCGCAACGCCGGGTCGCGCCTACGGCCCGGCGGCGTGCTGGTGTACGCGGTGTGCAGCGTGCTCGAGGCCGAGTGCGAGGGCGTGCTGCGGCGTGTCGCCGACGTGCTCACCCCGCGGGACTTCGACACCGAAGACTTGCCTTGGCTCGAAGCCGGCTGCCAGGCGCTGCGCCTGTTGCCTGGCCGGCACCAGACCGACGGCTACTTCCTGGCGTGTTTGACCCGCCGCAGCTGAAACCGAACCCCGCCTGGGGCGCCGCCGTCGAATGCTTGCCTTCGTGAGCAGAACGGGCGAAACCAAGCGCAACATGGCTGGTTTGCTGTTGCAGGGGGTGTTCACCGCCCTGGTCACGCCGTTCGACGAGGACCAAGGGGTGGTGGACATGGCGGCCTTCGAGGCCTTGTGCGAGCGTCAGCTGGCAGCCGGCATCTCTGGCCTGGTGCCATGCGGGACGACGGGTGAGACCCCGACGCTGTCCGGCGATGAGCAGCTGGAGCTGATCCGGTGCTCCGTCAAAGTTGCCGCAGGGAAAGTGCCAGTGTTGGCAGGGACCGGCTCCAATGACACGCGCAAGACCCTGCGCGACTCGGAGGCGGCGCTGAAGGCTGGAGCAGACGGCGTGATGCTGGTCATGCCGTACTACAGCAAGCCCTCCCAGGCTGGGCTGGTGCACCACGTGGAGAGCGTGGCCGGCGCCGTCGGCTGTCCGGTGGTGCTCTACAATATCCCTGGCCGCTCAGCGGTTGAGCTCAGCGTGCCTAGCATCCTGACGTTGCTCGACCGCTGTCCAAACGTCGTCGGCGTCAAAGACGCTACGGGCAACGTGCTGGCTTGCCAAGCCTTGCTGGCCAAGGCGGGGGACCGCGTGCAGGTGATGAGCGGGGATGACGCGCTCAGCCTGCCGATGCTGAGCGTCGGGGCGAGCGGCCTGATCAGCGTGAGCTCCAACGCGCTGCCGGGGCGGGTGGTCGCCGTGGTCGCGGCGGCGCTGGCGGGCGACTGGCAGCGCGCCCGCGAGCTCCACCTGGCGCTGCTAGATTTCCACGCGGTCATGTTCGCTGAGCCCAACCCCGCCCCAGTCAAGGCGGCGCTGCAGCTGCTAGGCCTAGGCAACGCCTCGTTGCGCGCGCCGCTGCTGCCCGCCACCGCCGCGGTCCACGATCAGCTCCGCGGCCTGCTCGCGGAACTAGGAGAGCTATGAAGCTTGCGCTACATGGCGCGACGGGGCGCATGGGCCTCAGCATCGCGCGCATCGCGGCGGCAGCCCGCGACATTCAACTGGTCGGCGCGGTGTGCGGCTCAAACGATCCAGGCGTCGGTCGAGACGTCGGTGAGCTGGCGGGCGTGGGTACGCTCGGCGTGGAGTGCTCCGCAGATCTCGGGTCATCGCTGCTGGGCGCCGACGTGGTGATCGATTTTTCGGCGGCGCCAGCGGTCGCCGGGCTAGCCACCTGCGCCGCGCGGCAACGAGTCGCGTTGGTGAGCGGCACGACGAACCTGGACGCAGGCGCGAACGCTGCGCTGGACGCCGCGGCGGAGCAGGTGCCCGTGCTGTGGGCGCCCAACATGAGCCTGGGCGTACAGGTGTTGGCTGAGCTGCTCGAGCAGGCGCTGCGGCGCCTGGGCCCCGACTTCGACGCGGAGATCATCGAGATCCACCATCGGCGCAAGGTCGACTCGCCGAGCGGCACCGCGACCCGCCTCGCTGACGTGGTGCGTGAGGTGCGCCCTCAGACCCGCGAGCTCCACGGCCGCGACGGCGATGTCGGCGCTCGCACTCGAGACGAGCTCGGGGTGTTCGGCGTCCGCGGCGGCGACGTCGTGGGCGATCACACGGTGTTCTTGCTGGGCCCGAGCGAGCGGATTGAGCTCACCCACCGCGCGACGGATCGCGGGCTGTTCGCTCAGGGCGCCGTGCGCGCCGCGCAATTTCTTTGCGGAAAACGTGCTGGGCGCTACACCATCGCGGACGTGCTCGGCGGTTGACGCGCTCGGCGGTCTGGCTGCCGCGCTTTGACGACGGTGCTTTGACGACGGTGCTCTGACTGCCGCGCTTTGACGCCGGCGCTTCGCTCAGCCGTCGTCGTCGTCGTCGTCGTCGTCGTGCGGCTCCGCGACCTTTGGGCCCTTGGGGCTGGCTGTTGTGGGCGCCGCCTCGGCCTTGGGTGCTGCCTTTGAGCTGGCCGCTTTGGCGCCGGCTTTCGGCTTTTTCTTCTTCTTTTTCTTGGGAGCGGCGTCGGCGTCCGCGTCGGGGGAGCCTGGCTTGCTGGTCGCTTTGCTGGGCGTGGGCTTAGTCGCCGTCAGCTTCTTTGGCGCCTTCTTCTTGGTCGCACGCTTGACCGGGGGTTCGTCGTCGAAGTCGTCGTCATCGAAGTCATCGAAGTCGTCGTCCTCGAACTCGTCTCGCGACTTCCACCCTACCGGGTAGCGCCTCTGGAGCGCCCAGTAGATGCCATAGAAGCCGAGCAAGGCTCCAGGGATGCTCAGCATTTGCCCCATGGTGAGCGAATAGAAGCCCGGCGTCCCGTCGGACTTAGTCTGGAACTCCTTCCAAAATTCCACAAGGAAACGGCCGGGGAAGTACAGCGCAAAGAACACAGCGATCAACAGGCCGCGCGGGCGGTCCTCTTTCCCGGCTCTGCGATCCACGATGTACAGCGCGAGTAAGATCACCAGGCCGAGGGCGACCTCGAATACTTGGGTGGGGTAGCGCAGCGGCGCTGGGTCGAGGTGCGCGTCCTCGTAGTAGCGGGGGAAGCGCACGCCCCAGCTCTGATCTGGCACCTTGCGACCGACGATCTCCGAGTTGATGAAGTTGCCGACGCGCACCAGCGTCGCGCCCAACGCGGCGCTGAACGCGAAGCGATCCGCGCCCTCTAAGAACGCGATCCCCCGGCGCTTAGTGAACAGGTACATGGCGATGATCAGGCCCAGCACCGCGCCGTGGCTCGCCAGCCCACCCGTCCAGATCTGCAGCACCCAGAACGGATCGTGGAGGGCCTTCTCTAGATCGTAGAACAGCACGTGTCCGAGCCGTGCGCCCACCAGCACGCCGAGCACGCCGTACACGATGAAGTCGCCGGCGTCGTCTGGATCGCCGCCACCGCGCTCAACTTGCCACTTCAGCAGCGCATATCCGCCTAGAAATACGCCGACGAAGAGCAGGCTGTACCAGCGGATGGCGATGGGTTCCTGATAGTCGCCGAACTTGAACGCAGCGAACGCGGTCGCGGCAGCCACTATCAGCCCGAACCCGGGAGACTGCTTGGCCCTCACGGAGATCACCGCCGACAGCAGGCCGAGCACCATGAACGCAAGGAAGACGTACTTCAGCGGGAAGGGCAGCGGGATATGGAAGGCCGCAGGATCTTGATTCCAAGTAAAGGAAGGCACAGACGCTCGCTCTTGAGGTTGAGGTTCTTGAAGGGCGGCTAGGATACTCCAAAGCGCAGAATGGGAAAGCCAGCAGAAATCCCGGAGATTTGCCAGGATCTTGGGCCACGTGAGGGTCTAGCGTAAGCTGCGGCGGGCTGGTGGGCTCAGTCCTCGCATACCTCATGTCAGGCCTGCAACGGGTGTGGCTCTGAAACTGACATCAAGCAACGCGGCGGATGCGGGGTTTCGGG
>CAZKDY010000012.1:101400-177834 GCA_964551615.1 uncultured Polyangiaceae bacterium | reverse complement strand
GCCGAGCCGCAGCCCGCCGCGCCGCAGCCTGCTGTGGCCGAGGCGAAGCCGGCCGCGCCAAAGCCCGCCGAGCCGCAGCCCGCCGCGCCGCAGCCTGCTGTGGCCGAGGCGAAGCCGGCCGAGCCGCAGCAGGCTGCGCCGGTGGCTGGCGAGGACGCGAAGCCTGCCGACTCGGCAGCGCCGGCCACGGCGAGGGGCGACGTCAACGCCTGCGTCATGCGCTGGATGCCTGAAGGGACGTTCCGCAAGGCGCCAAACACCGGTTGGCTGTGCGAGCAGACCGACGCGCGCAAGGGCGCGCTCGACTTCAAGAAGCAAGTGATCTTGGGCGCGGGAGGCAAGCTGACACCTGCTATGCGTATCGTCAGCCGCCTTGGCTGGTACGAGCTCGCGGCGTACACCACGATCCGCGACGCGTGCTGCCAGGCGCCCAGCGAAATTTTCCTCCCGGAAGCGGCCCCGGCATGTCAGTCAATGCCTAAGCTGATGAGCACGCTGTCTTCTGCGGTGCGCAGCAAGAGCGGCGTGGACGCCGCCCTCGACGGCTTCGCCAAGAACGCGCTGTGTGAAGCCGCCGCGGGCCGCGCGGGCGCCTACTGGATGCGCCGCGCTCCAGGCGGGGGCGAGCGCGCCGCGTTTAAGCAGTGGCTAGAAGCGCTGCGGCACTAGCGCTCGCGCGCTGGCTGCGCGCCGAGTTGGTGCGACGTCGTCTAGCGCGACGTTTCTTTCCACGTGGCATCGGCGCAGCACCGAAACCCGGTGGAGTAGTCGTGGTACTCTGAGCCGTGACCGATGGTGCGGTACCCACAGCCCTCGCCGTTCTGATAGGTGTCCATGAAGAAGCCACCCATGAAGGTGCCGTCGCTGTCGGCGACCCACTCGTGGAGGTTGCCCACCATGTCGTAGACACCGTACGCGTTGGTGCAGCCTTCAAGCTGACCCGTGGGCAGCGTCGTGTGATCGAAGAGTAACAGGCGCTTGTCGTTCATGAACGACGGGTGCCACATCTTGATGGCTTCATCACCCGTGGGGTCCTTCTTCCACAGCCGCGGCACGGGGTGGTGGTCCAGCACCTTGAAGCGATCATTGCAGGTGTTTGCCGTGCGTTTATTGCCGTAGGGATATTTCGTGACCTCCGGGCCACGACAGGCGGTCACCCACTCGTCATTGGCGCACAGCCGCTTGCCAGCCGCGCCGCACACCTTCGCGGCCTGGTCGCCGCTGATGTAGCCCTGTGGCCTGCGCCCCTTCACGCTGACCGCCACGAACTCGCGCTCACGGCCATCAATGCTCTCGTTGTGCGGCCAGGGGCTGCGACCCCCTTGGGTCACGCGCTCCAAAGAGCCTTCAAAGCGATCGACGCAGAAGCTCGCCTTGATGCGCGTCACCGCTGTCATCTCCGCCGGGCAGGTCGCCTGCCAGACAGGCTGTAGCGTGGCCGTCAGGGCTTGGGGTGGCGCAGCCTTGGCGGCGCCCGGCTGCGGCGCTGGGCTAGGCTGCGTCGCCGCTGACTCAGCGGGCGCTGCTGAGTCAGCGGGCGGCGCTGACTCAGCGGGCGCCGCGGATCCCCCAGGTGCCACCGGGGTCGCCAAGCCAGGGCCAGCGACGGCTGGCGCACAACCCACCCCCAACAAGCTCAGCGCCAAGCTGGCGGGCCAAGCCCTGAGCAGCGCTCGCGGCTGCCGATTGTGCTCAGTCATTCCCAGCGCTCCCGCACCTCGATGCCGCGCGCCCGCACGGCGCTCAAGAACGGGCCGAGCGGCACGCACAGCTCGCCTGGGATCACGCCGTGCTTGTCTATGGCGCCAGCGGCCAGCATGTAGGCGATGGCCGCGGCGGGGTAGGCGGTGGTGCGCGCCATGGCTGAGTGCCCCGTCTCTGGGTTGTGCTCGTCGATGATCTCGTAGGTCAGCCGTTGTCGCGCGCCGTCCTTCAGGCCCTCGAGCGTGACCCGCACCAGCACGACGTCGGTGTCGTCGTCGTTGAGCGCGCTCTCCAGCAAGTCTTCGACGAACTTGCGTGGTTGCACGCCGCCCCGTATTTCCTCGGAGAAAAGTCCGATCTGCTGCATCCCGGCGAAGGCCGCGCAGTGACCTGGATAGCGGATGGTCTTGTAGTCCAGGTTGCGGACGCGGTCGGCGAGGGTGCGCGGCAGCGTGGAGCAGCCACCCGAGGTGGTGAACGCCTCGAGCGTGCCGTAGGGCGCGGGGAACTCCAGGCTCTCCACGTCGCGTAGCGACGGCACCCGCAGCAGCTCGCCGTCGCGCAGGACGTCGGCCGGCTCCAAGTACTCATTAGTGAGCCCGCGCACCGAGAAGACCAGCTTATAGTTCAACGGGGGTTTGGGGTGGGCGGGCAAGCCGCCTACGCGGATCTTCAGGTTCTCTACGGAACCATGCTGTGCCAGTTCGGGTTGCTCGGTCGCGCTGTGTCCTTGGTCGCGCCTCCCAGGCCTGAAGTGCTCAACGCCCAGCGCGCCGAGCAGGCACGCCATGCCTGGCGCGAGCCCGCAGTCTGGCACGACCGTGATCTGCGCGCGCTCGGCGTCGGCGGACAGCGCCAGCTGGCGCTCGACCACGAACAAGTTGCCCCCCAGATCGACCATGTGGATCTTGGCGCTGATGCAGGCCCTGGTGATGGCCTCGTTGAAGCGGTAGTCAGCCGAGCTCAACACCACTGAGGCGCCCTGGACGATCGGCAGCAGCGCGGCCGGATCGCTGACACAGCGCTCGAGATCAAAGGTCGCGCCCTCGATGCGCGCGGCCCGCCCGTCTTTTTGCCCGTCGACCAGCAGCCGCTCCAGTTCCTTGCCCGCTTGGGTGAGCAAGTTGGCGTCCCGATCCACGAGCAACACCCGCGTCATCCCAGGTTGGCGCGCGAGATCCCAAGCGGCCGCGCGACCCATGCGCCCAGCGCCCAGCACTACAGCTTTCATGCAGCTAGCTAGTGCGGCCACGCCGGCGTTGGCTAGCGCAATCTGGTGATTTGCGGCGCTTCTGCTGCGCGCTGCGCGGTCTGGCCGGCCAGCAACATACTGCCGATCTGCGCAGCCTTGCGGCGGCATGCTGCGACAGCCAATCTCCGGGCATGAAGATGACCCCCCAGGACAACGGGCACCTGTCGACGCTGATCGTGCCCAACGTGATCGATGGTCAGGAGCGCGCCTCCAGCCACACCTACGCCAGCCGCAACCCGGCGAACCGGGATGATGTGGTGACCCTAGCGCCGCTCAGCACCAAAGACGAGGTGCGCGAGGCTTGCCAGAAGTCGCGCGCGGCTCAGCGCGCCTGGGCGCGCACCCCCGCCCCGAGCCGAGCCCAGATCATCGGGCGCCTGGGGCAGATTTTGCGCGAGGAAAAAGAGAGCCTCTCTCGCTTCGCCAGCCGCGAGATGGGCAAGCCGATCCGTGAGGCGCGGGGCAGCGTGCAGGAGGCCATCGACACCTGCGATTTCTTCCAGAGCGAAGGCCGACGGCTGTACGGGCAAACGGTGCCGAGCGAGCTGCCCAACAAAGAGCTGTTCACCTATCGGCGGCCTGTCGGCGTCGTCGGCGTGATCACCGCGGGTAACTTCCCGATCGCGGTGCCGAGTTGGAAGATCGTGCCAGCGTTGCTGTGCGGGAACAGCGTCGTCTGGAAGCCGAGCGACGACGCGCCGGGGGTCGGCGCGTTGTTCGCCGACCTGTGGTACCGCGCCGGCTTGCCGCGCGGCGTGCTCAGCGTGGTGCACGGCGGCGGGGCAGACAGCGCGGGGCAGTACCTGATCGAGATGATGGACGAGCAGCTGCTCGACAAAATCTCATTCACCGGCTCCACTGAAATTGGGCGCTTGGTGGGTGAGGCTTGCGGTCGTAACCTGAAGCGCCCCTCGCTGGAGTTGGGTGGCAAGAACCCGCTGGTGATCTTGGCCGACGCTGACCTCGAGCTGGCGGTCGAGGGCGCGCTGTGGTCAAGCTTTGGTACCGCGGGGCAGCGGTGTACCAGCTGCGGCAACATCATCGTTGATCGCAAGGTCATGCCCCAGGTGCGCGATCTGCTGCTCAAGCGCGCCCAGTCGCTGAAAATCGGTGATCCGCTAGATGAGGGCATCGACTACGGCCCGTTCATCAACGAGCGCTTCATGGAGCGTTGGGTGGCCCAGCGCTCGGTCGGCATTGAAGATGGAGCCAACTTGCTGCTCGACGGCAAGCGCATCACGCCAGGCAACGAGCCGGCGAACTTCTCGGGCAACGCCGAGCGCGGTCTGTACGCCACGCCCCGCATCTTTGACCACGTCAAGATGAGCATGCGCGTGGCTCAGGAGGAGTGCTTTGGCCCGACGGTGAACTTGGTCGAAGTGGACGGCCTCGAGGCCGCCATCGCGGCAGCCAACGGCACCCAGTACGGTCTGTCTAGCGCGATCTACACCCGCGACGCTGGCGCGATGCTGCGCTTCAAGGAGGAGATCAGCGCGGGCATGACCAGCGTGAACAACTCGACCACTGGCGCCGAGGCGCACCTGCCCTTCGGCGGCAACGGCGCCAGCGGCAACGGCACGCGAGAGAGCGGGATCTGGGTGATCGAGGCCTACACGCGCTGGCAGTCGGTCAACGTCGACTTGGCAGGCAAGCTACAGCTGGCCCAGATGGACCTGGAAGAGGCGGCGCCGCCTGAGCGCCCCGATTGGTCTCAGCTGGTGAGCTGACCTCGACCTACGCTGCCGCGCGGCATATAGGCACACAGATTTTATGCCGCCTACGCTGCCGCACGGCATATAGGCACACAGCTTTTATGCCGCGGGGCAGCGCCACCGCTAGTGTGAGGCTTTGCCCACCAGCGCGGCGTGTAGCTGTTTGGCGCGGTGGAAGGTCTCGCTCACGCCGCCGCCGACCACGGAGTGCATCCCGTGTCCGCCCATCCCTCCCAAGGCAGCCTTGCCGAGGCCCGCCGAGATCGCCATGATGGCGGTCTCTTCCACGATGTGTTCTAGGAGATCGTCGAACTGGGCGTGCTGCGCCCTGAGCTGTTTGTTGAGCTCCAGGTACTGCTTGCTCTGAGGCTCCAGTTGTTTCAGCTCGAGCTGCATGGTCTGCAGCGCGGGGGCGGCGCGCAGCGTATCGGGCGGCGAGCTGGACATCGCCGCCACGTAGGTCGTATGTGCCTCACGGAATCGAGACAGGGTGTCGATGGCCTGCCTATGGGCGGCGCTGGTCCTGACTTGGAGCCGCGTGATGTCCCCACGCGCCAGCTCGACCACTTGCTGGGCCTGGCGCACAGCGCCCTTTAGCTCAGCCGTCGACAGCCGGCTGCCCAGCGCGGCCGCCGCGCCTTCAACGCGTGAGGGGAGGGTCGCCAGCGCGAGGGCGGCGGTCTGTGCCTCGGCGGCTCGCGACATGTCCGGCGTCTTCTGCCAATGCGAGTGGATCACCTTGCCGGTCGCGTCGGCGCGAGCGCGCAGCGCCGCCGCCTGGCGCAGCGGCTGCTGTACTTGGCGCTTGAGCGTCGGCGCGGGCACGAAATCCGGCTTGCGCTGCAGCTCTCGTCGCTCCTCTGCGATGGCTTCCGCCAACGGCGTGCCAGCGGCCGTCATGCCTTGGATGTCTTTGATCTGCTCCGCGCTGAACGACTTCAGCTGGCGACACAGCGCCTCGCCCTGGGCGTAACCGGCCGCGCCCGACGCGCCGTGGGAGGCTTGCTTGACCAGCGCTTGCAGGGGCGCGGGCAGGTGGCGTAGGTGTAGATCCGTGAGGAGGCGACCGGCGAGCTGCGGCTGGTTCGCGAGGGCCGCCTGCACGAAGCGCTGGGCAGCTTGCAGCCTGACCAGCTCTGGCTTGGCTTGTTTGCCAGCGAACGTCTGCGCCAGGGCGCGCGGGTTCACGCCGGCCTCGGGGTAGCGCCGACTGAGATCGCTCAGCGTGCTGAGCGCCGTGGCGTAGCCCGCTTTGGCGGGGGTGCTCAAGGGGTTGGGCGCGGCGTCGTGGGTCGTGGCGGCGTCGTGGGTCGGCGTCCCCGCGCGGGGATCCCCAGCTTTTGTGCTGTGTTTGCTGCTCTGGGCCGCCTCAGCCTGAGCGTCGGCGTCGGCGTCGCGGGAGTGAAGTTGACGGGCTTGGCTGCTGTTTACTCGGTCCATGGCGCGGGCTTCGGCGCTGCCCCACCCCAGTTGTCAGCTTTTTGAAGGCAAGCCAACGGTCGCCGGCGGTGTGGCAGTGTGGCGTCTTGGTCAGCTCGCGCTAGCCGTGGGTAGCTACAAACCATGTGGAAAAATCGCGGCGGCCGCGCGGCGCCGCCCCTCCACCCCCGCTGGATCGGACTCAGCCTGAGACAGCGCGTAAGAAGTCATGCTTTCAACGTTGCAAGCGCGGTGCTGGCAGATCTGCATGGCTGTCCAAATCGGCCAGCATACCGCGCCAAATTTCAATCAGTTGGCGACCGGCGCCCTTGGCTCGATAGTTGCTGTAGCTACTCCGCCCGGACCTGACTTGAAGGCATCCAAGTCGGTCGCGGCTCCTAGCTGCGCCGTCCACGACGGCGCCGATTGCCCGGATGTACCCCGAGTATGAGTGACAAGCCCCCCGTTTCGCAGAGTGGTCCGCGACCTTCCCGCCGCAAGCGCCTGCTGATCGCTGACGCAGAGCCTGCGACCCGCGATTGGCTGAAGGCGATCGTCGATCAGCTCGACGCTGAGGTCTTTGAGGCTGCCACTGGGCTCGAGCTGCAGCTGATGCTGAATCGCCAGGGGCCCTTCGACTTGGTGATCACCAACGGGCGGCTGTCCCCGCCGAGCGGGCTGCAGGTGTTGGCTAGTGTCCGCGCTGCAGGGTCCGACACTCCCTTTATCGTGGTGACCTCGTTCCAGCGCGACGCGCTGCGCGTGTTCGTGAGCGACGCTGAGGGCACGGTGCTGTCGAGTCGAATCGTAGACGAGGAGAACCTGCGCGTGCTGGCGCAGAACCTGATCGCAGCGCCCAGAGGCTACGGCTCCGAGCGCCTGGCTTGAGACAAACGCCGGGCGCGCCTAGCGGTTTGGGGCGGCGACTCGTGCCGCGCGCTCAACGGCGCTAGACTCGGCGCGATGGAGCCCAAGACGCAGGTCGAGATCCAGCTCGGCCACATGTGCAACAACCGTTGCGTGTTCTGCGTCTCGGGTCAGCAGACGGCGCTGGGGCGCGCCAAGCCGCTGCCGGTTCAGCCGCTGCTCGACAACCTCGATCAAGCGTTCGCCAAGGGTCACCGTAAGCTCACGCTGCTGGGTGGGGAGCCCACGCTGCAGCCTGGTTTCAAGGCGGTGGTGTCCCACGCGGTAAAGCTCGGCTTTGAAGAGGTGGTGATCTTTACCAACGGGGTAAAGACCGCACGGAGCGCGTTCTTGGATGAGATCATCGCGCTGGGGCCGCCGCGCGCCGCGCGCCAAGGTCGCTACTTCACCTGGCGCATCAGCATCCAAGGCGCGACCAAGCTCAGCCACGAAAATACCACGCGAAAAGACGGCTCGTTCCAGCGCATCCTGCGCACCATGGAGACATTGCGCGCTCGGGGCGAGCGCATCACCGTGAACATGTGCGTGGTGGGCTCTAACTATCAGAGCGTGGCGGAGTTCCCGGCGCTGATCGAGCGCTACGCGGTAGAGCAGCTCCACTTGGACATGGTGCGGCCGATGGACTCGGGTGAGCGCACCGAAGCCGAGTTCCGCGACATGATGCCGAGCTACCGCGCCATGGTGGCCCCGCTGACGCGCCTGGTTGAAGGCATCAAGCCGGGTTTCGACTTCAACATCGGCAACCTGCCGTATTGCTTCGCGCCCCACCTCGCGCGCTGGATTCACCACGATGGTGAAGAGACGGAGACCATCGCCGTAGACGGCGAGCAGGATCTGAGCCGGCCCTGGAACAAGTACTTCGTCAAGCGCCGCGACAAGTTCAAGCCGCCGAGCTGTGAAGGCTGCGTGTTCGCGCCGCGCTGCAGCGGGGTGTTCCAGAAGTACACACAGCTCCACGGCAGCGCTGAGATCGCCGCGGTCACCCCCGAGGCGCTGCGCCAGGTCGATCCAGGCCTTGAGGTGTTCTGGGCCCACATGACGCCCGTTGCCGCACGGCTCTGCGCGACCGACGTGAGCGGCCTCGGGGCGCTGCCCATCAAGCAAGCGCCAGCTGACGCGCCGCGGGCGGCGCTGATCGATGCAGGGAGCCAGGTCTGGCTGCACGGCGACCGCGAGCTGCGGGTCCGGCTGGTATTTCCGCAGAGCAAAAATGTGGATGGCTCAGCAGCTCAAGCCCAAGCGCACGAGCTGTTGCTAGCGCTGCGTGAGCCAGGTTTGGGGGTGGCCAGCACCGATCTATTCAGCTTGCACCTGCTCCAGGCGCTGCCCAGCATGCAGCAGACCGAGCGCGCCATCGCGCTGATCTGGGCGGCGATCAGCGCGCCGCAGCGCGTGTGGCATCCACCGGGAGCAGACGCGCTCGCCGCTGGCGTCACTCGGCTGCTCAGCGCGCGGCTACAGCGGCTGCGCGCGAGCGCCCCGTTTGAGCACATCACGTGGAGCCGGCTCGAGGTGATCGGTGGCAGTCGAGGCCTGCTCAGGCTGAGCGCCGCCGACGGCGGCGAGGCTGAGCTGTGGCTCGACGAGGCCGCGGGACGCCCGACCGGTGGTTACCGCTTGATCTCAGCGGTCACGGCCTCGCTGCGCTTGGGGCTGAGCGAGATCATGGCTTGTTTGCGCGGGGTTTCTCCCGCCGCTGAGCAAGCCCGCGCGGTTTGAGCCCGGCGGCTCAATTTTGGGGTACCCTTCAGCGATGGTTGAAGCCAGCCAGCTGTTCTGTCCGCGCTGCCGCCAGCAGTTGGTGTTTGTCGAGGTCAAGGGCGTGGCGCTGCATGGCTGCGGCTCATGCGGGGGGATCTGGCTGAGCAACGCAGATTCGCAGAAGGTCGTGGCGGCGCTGCCTCCTGAGGTGAAGCAGATGAGCCAGAACGCTCAGGCCAACGCGCGCACCAAGCCTGACGTCGAGCAGCCGCTGCAGTGCGTGGTGTGTCGCTACGAGTTGAAGCGCACGTGGCCCGTCACAGGGGTTGGCATCGACGTGTGCGCGAGCCATGGCACCTGGTTCGACGCGGGCGAGCTGCACGAAGTGGTGCAGCGAATGCGTGTGGAAAAAGCCTACGGCAAAGCCAACCAGGCGGCCCGGCGCAGCTCAGCGATTGGCTACATGCCGAGCTACGAGCCAGAAGAAGAGGTGCCCTTCAAATCAAGCCTCAGCTTCTTCGCCGCAGACGTCGCTGAAGGGCCCGAAGACGGGGGCGTGGGGGTGGGGTTGGCTGTGGGTCTACTTGGGCTGCTGTTCGACGATTAGCCCACGGTGGTCAGGCGTTTTTGCGATGCAAAAGTAGGGCCCCCGGGGCTGGGCTTTTTGACTACAGTCAGGTGCATGGGGGTACCAGAGTTCGATCAGTCGGATTGGCCCGTCGTGCGTGTTGCGTTCGACCTGGAGCTCAAGCCGGACGAGGTGCAGAGCTACCTGCAGCGCTGTGCCGAGGTGTTGGGTCGTCGCGAGCGGGTTGGGCTGTTGATCGACGCTCGGCGCGCGGCCATCCCCGACGCCAAGACCCGCGCGCGCTTCGCGGAGTTCTTCGCTGAGCAGAGCCCGCTAACCCGGCGCTACGTCGCGGGCATGGCGGTGGTGCTCACCACCGCCATGGGGCGCGGAGTGGTCACCGCGCTGTCTTGGATGCAGGGCCCTACGTTTCCGGTGAAGAGCTTTGAGTTTGAGGGCGCAGCGCGGCGCTGGCTGGACGAGCAGCTGGGTCGCTGAGACAAGGCCCCGGCGCGGCGGGCTCAGCCTAGCGGCGGGCTCAGCCTAGCGGCGGGCTCAGCCTAGCGGCCGACGCCGAGCAGCGCCGCGCTGACACAGCAGGCCAGGGTCGCGTACTCCAGGCTGTTAGTCGGTAGCCGTGCGGAAAAACGCCTGAGCCTGCGCCCGGCGAAGTTGCCGCTCAAGATGGCCAGCGCTGTCACGGCGCTGAAGAGCAAGAGCCTGGGCGTGAACAGGCCCCCAGCGCCGTAGCCGATGATGCGGCCAAAGTGCATGGCGACCGCGCTGGCTGACATGCTGGCGATGTAGGTCTCGCCGCTCAGGCCAAGCGCCAAGAACAGCGGCGCGACCAACAGGCCAGCGCCGCCTGCGACTGCGTTGAAGGCGCCGAGCAAGCCACCAGCGGGCGCCATGGCCCACGGTCTTGGCTGAACCCGTACCCAGCCTAGAGCCCGCGCGATGGCCAGCCCAGTCATACCCATCAGCAGCCACCGCGTGAGCGAGACCGGCGCCGAGCTGAGCAGCAGGGCCCCGAGCAAGCTGCCAGGGATCGCCGCTAGCGCGAACGGGGCGATGGCTCCCCAGGCCACCTGGCGCCGAAACAGGTAAAAGCGGTGCAGGTTGCCCAGGAGCAGCGCCGGCGCGGTGCACGCGAGCGCTTCCGCGGGGGACCAGACGAGCGATAGAACCAGCAGCAACAGCATGCCGCCGCCCATCCCGCTCACGGTGGTGAGCGCTCCGGCGGCCACGCCAAGCACCAGCAACAGCAGAGCGGTATCCATGCCTTCGATCTGAGGCTCGCTGCATATTTCGTCCAATCGATTGTTTGTGGCTAATCCATCTGCTTTTTCTATACTAGCGCATGCTTGATGAGCTGCGCCACCTGCTGCTGGTCGTGGAGCACGGGACCTTTACCGCTGCGGCGCGGCATGCCCACCTCAGTCAGCCCGCCTTCAGCGCGTCGATTCAGCGGCTAGAAGCCTACTTTGGGGCTCGCTTATTGGTGCGCGGCCGGCGCGGCGCCAGGCTGACCGCGGCGGGCGACGCGCTGGTGCCCAAAGCGCGGCTCGCGCTCAACGCGGTGAGCGATGGGCGGCGGGCGATCCTCGAGGTGGAGTCACTGGCGCGGGGCGAGGTGAGGATCGGCGCGGGGGCGACGGCAGCCACTTATTTGCTGCCGCCGATCTTGGCTGAGTTTCGCAAGCGCCACCCTGGGGTGCGGATAGTGCTCAAAGAGTTGAGTGGCGGCGCGCTCGAGGCGCAGCTTGGCCAAGGTCAGCTCGACCTGTGCGTGGTCAGCGGCCCCGGTGGCGAGCCCTGGCGCTGGGACGAGTTCGTGTTGGTCGCCTGCCCCGGGACGCCAGCGCCCAAGCCGCGAAGGCTGCCTGGGCCGTTTATCACGTTTCCGCAGGGCAGTACAACGCGCAGCATGCTGGACGCGCGTTTCCCCGGCGCTGAAATCGTGATGGTGCTCAGCAGCATCTCAGCCGCCAAGGGTCACGTGCGTGAGGGCATCGGTATCGCGTTGATCAGTCGGGCTGCGGTGGTTCGCGATTTGAGCCAGGGGCACCTGATTGAGCTCCCCCACCCCCAAACCCCGATCCCGAGGGAGCTGACGCTGCTGCACCGGGGGGTAGAGATCTTGCCCCCCGCGGCGCGGGCCCTGCGTGAGCTGATGCTCAGCGCGGCGGTTCAAGACGCAGCCGCTGGCTCAGCTGAGTAAGCGCGACAACTCGTCTACGGCGTCGGGCCGCTGCGCGTCCCGCAGCAGCAGCGGGAGGTGTACCATGGGCACGTCCAGCTCGTGCAACCTGGCCAGGCTGTCGGCCTGCACGCGCTCACGGATCGCCCGGCGCACTCCGCCGCTGATGGCTTCATCACCCGGATCGGAGCGGTCGAGCTTGCGCTCTTGAAGCAGCAGCGTGCGCTCTTCTTCGCTGAACAGCTCGTCGATCACGCCGTTGATCACCAGGCGCGCGATGGGCAATTTTAGCTCGCTGGTGAGCGCGTCGAGCAGCTCGATGGTCTCGTTGGTCGGCATGTCTTCAGGCAGCGTGACCACGACCACGCCGCTCTGCTTTGGATCTTGGAACATCTTCCAAGCCTGCGCCGCGTCGCGCCGCAAGATCCCTGGGGGAACGATCTCCGTGATGATCTTCGGCACGCGCAGCATGTCCAGGCCGTGCCCGGTGGCTGGCGCGTCGAACAGCACGATGTCAAAGCGCGGCTCGCCGCTCGGCGACAGCTCCGTCGAGTGAAACCAAGCCTTGCCCAGCATCGACCACTCGTGTAGCCCCGGCACGCCTTGGAAGAAGCCGCGCGTGTAGCGGTTGTCAAACACCGCCTTGTACGCGGTGCGGCTCTTGAGGATCATCAAGCCATACTCTTGCATGGCCTTTTCCGCGGTGATCTTGACTGCCCAGATGTTCTGGCGCAGCTCGGTGATCTCTTCGGGGATGGGCGGGGTCTCGAACAGCGTCGAGATGCGCTCTTTGGTGTCGCACATCGCGATCAACACGCGCTTGCCCTGGGCCGCCAGGCGGAGCGCCAGCGCGGCGGTGATCGTGGTCTTACCCACGCCACCTTTACCGGTGATAAACAAGAAGCGGCGATCCGCGAAGGCTTTCATACTGCAGGGCTACCGGACAAAGCCGTCAACTCTTGGCACAAGACGCCCGAGTTGGCGATGCCACTTAGCGCGGGTTTCTAAGGGTACCAGCGCCGAACTGCAAGCGTTGCTCTGCGGCCGCCAGCGCAGAACAGCAGCTTTCGCGCTGCGAATTGAGCGCTCAGGCTGCTCCTGAGCTTCGTGCTAGGGAGTGAGCGATGAAGCTCGGGTTGATTCAGATGAACCCAACGGTCGGCGCGCTAGAAGCCAACGCTACCTGCCTGCTAGAGCAGGCGCGGCGCGCGGCCAGCGCAGGGGCCAGCATCGCCCTGGCTTCAGAGCTGGTGGTGGTCGGCTACCCGCCTCGTGATCTGCTGCAGCGCCCGGCCTTCTTGCGCGCGGCGGCTGAGGCTACCCAGCGCGTGATCCAGGAGGCGCCACCAGAGCTCACCTTGGTGTTCGGGAGCCTCGGCGCCGGCGAGCGACCTCGGGCTTTGAGCGGCTCGGACTCAGGCAGCAGCCTGCTGGGCAACGACGCCATCGCGTGTGGGGGTGGGAGGGAGCTGCTGCGCGCTCGCAAGTGCCTGCTGCCGACCTACGACGTGTTCGACGAAGCGCGCTATTTTGCGCCGGGTGACGCGCTGCGGGTCTTAGACCACGGCGGGCGCCGCTTCGCGCTCACGATTTGTGAAGACGCCTGGGCAGAGTCCGAGTGTTCACGAAATCGCTATCGTCACAACCCGCTGCAGGGCCTCGACCACACGGTTGCGGACTACGTTCTGAACTTGTCGGCGAGCCCGTTCACCCTGCCCAAGGTCGCAGAGCGCGCGCAGGTCTTCTCGCAGTTGGCGCGCGCCCATGGCTTGCCCGTGGTGACCGTGAACCAGGTGGGCGGCAACGACGAGCTGATCTTCGACGGGCGCAGCGCGCTGTATGACGCCGCGGGCCGGCTGCGCTACCGCGCGCCTGCGTTTGAGCCTTGCCTGGAGGTCCTGGATCTGGACGCGCTGCTCGGGGCAGGGGCCGGCGCTGTCATAGACCTGCACGGGCCAACACCTGGCGCTGACGGTACGGACGAAGAGCTGGCGTATCGCGCCCTGGTGCTCGGGGTTAGGGATTACGCACGGAAATGTGGGTTCAAGCGCGCGATCCTCGGCTTGAGCGGCGGCATCGACTCAGCCTTGACCGCGGCCATCGCGGTGGACGCCCTCGGCAGCGGCAACGTGGTGGGCGTGGCCATGCCCACGCGCTACAGCTCGGCTGGCGCCTTGACTGACGCCCGGCTGCTCGCGCGCAACCTGGGCATCGAGTTTCACGTGGTGGACGTCGATCCGATGTTCGCCAGCTACCTCACCGAGCTGGGCCCAGCGCTCGACCGCTTGGCGCCGGCGTCGGCTCAGGACGTGAGCCTGGAGAATATTCAGGCGCGAATCCGCGGGGCAACGCTAATGGCCTTCTCGAACCGTGGCGGCGGGCTGGTGCTCACCACCGGGAACAAGAGCGAGCTCGCCGTGGGCTACTGCACGCTGTACGGCGACATGGCGGGCGGGCTGGCGGTGATCAGCGACGTGCCCAAGACGCTGGTCTATCGCATCGCGCGCTGGGTCAACCGCGACCAAGAGCGCATCCCAACCAGCAGCATCCAGAAGCCGCCTTCGGCGGAGCTGAGGCCTGGTCAGCTCGATCAGGACTCGTTGCCTGAGTACCCCGTGTTGGACCGCATCCTCGAGTTGAGCGTCGAACAGGGCCAGACCCGCGAGCAGATCGTGGCGGCTGGGCTGGACGCCGCGAGCGTTGAGCGCGTGCTCAGCCTGCTGCGCCTCAGCGAATACAAGCGCAGGCAGGCGGCGCCGGGCTTGATCCTGACGCGCAAAGCGTTTGGTGTGGGCCGCCGCATGCCGGTCGCTCACGGCTTTCGCGAGTAGGGCACCGCCCGGGCTACACGCGCCGCCGCTGCCCACCATCTGACCGTTAAGATACCGGGGATGCGCCGGCGACTCGGCGGGCTGGCGTGAGGACCGCGGCTGCGATAGGAGACAGGCTGTGAAGCGAGCCAGACTGAAGCGAGGCAAACGGAACCTGTTGACCGCGGCTTTGGTCGCGCTGGGTCTGCTGAGCGTCGTCACCGCCTGCGATGAGCCAGCGAAGCCCAAGGCGCCAGGCGCTGCTTCCGCGGCGTCTGCTGTCGCCTCAGCGGCCCCCAGCGACGAGCCGTTGGTGCTGTCGCCCGGTGGGCAGCTCGCTGGCTTTGAAGTTGCCCCAGGGAAATTTGCCATCCCGGTCGGGCCGCGCTTGTTCGTTGAGCCGGGCAAGGGGGTCGGGCCGATCCGCTTTGGGGCGACCACCAAGACCATCGAGCGCTTGATGGACCTGAAGTGTCAAATCAAGACGGCGACGCAGTGCACCTTCATCACCGCCGCCATCGAGTTCAAGCTCAAAGATGGCGCGCTGGTCGAGATCTTGATTCATCGCATCCAGCGCCCGTCCACCCCAGATCGGCTGGGGGAGCCGCGGCGCTTTGGGATCTTCAACGGCGCGCTGCCCAAGCAGGTGACGCTGGGCATGTACCGAGGCCTGGTGATGGAGGCGATGGGCACGCCGCTGCGCGTCGACGCCATCACCGAGCCCAACCCGTTTGACACCTTCGAAGTCGCGCACTTTGACGGGGTAAGCTTGGAGTTTGACCGGCTCGCCAACGGCAACAACGTGCTCGGCGGGGTGATCCTGCGCCCGGCGGGCTCGCCGCTGCCGCCGGTCTCCAGCTCGCCGTTGAGCGCTGCCCCTGCGCCGAGCGGGTCAGCCGCGCCCACGCCCAGCGCCGCGTCAGCCGCGCCGAGCGCGGCTAGTCACTAGCTCACCGCGACCGCTGATTATCGCGTCCGGAGTTCGGCGCGCTTTCTTTACGCAACCCGGCGAAGGAGCGCCCGAGGACCGGCCTGTGCCTCGGTCTCCAACATCTCGCCCCGCCGCGCCGGCTGCACATCCGAGCCGCTCGCCGCGTAGCCAAACGCAGGTCGACCTCGACCGACCAGCGCCCCTCTCGCAGGGCACGACCTTACCTCGGGGATCGGCGCTGTTCAGCGTGCAGACCCAGCGCGTGCGCACCGTGCAGGTGCCAGGCACGCCTCGCCCTCGCGCTTCGGGCCCGGCGCAGGCTGCACCGCGCAGACCACCTCAGCCCGTTGGGCGTTCGCGGGTCGCCTATCACCTGCTCGACGCGCCGACGCCGCGCATTGGTACGCCCAGCGTGGGTGATCCCACGGTGCCGTCAGCGCCGCTCGGGCCGCCGTTCTCTGGACCAGCTACGCTGCGTGAGCACGCGCCGAACACGCTGCCTCCCAGCGCCGCGCCGCCGCCGAACGCGCTGCCTGCCAGCGCCGCGCCGCCGCCGAACGCGCTGCCTGCCAGCGCCGCGCGGTTTCCAGCGCTCAAGACCAGCCAGAGGCCAAGCGACGCGCAGCCGTCGCGGCGCTCGACCCCGCAGCTACCCCTTGCCAGCCGACCTGAAGCGCCGCCAGCGCGGCGCACGCCGAACCCCCAGCTGCGGCGACGCATCTACCTAGGCGCGACGCGGCTCACATTCAATGCCGTAAGGAAGCAACCAACGGCGAAGCTGGTGGCGCCTGCGCCGGCGCAACTCAGCCTGAGTTGGAAGGTGCTCGGCGTCGCGGGCTTGACCTTTGGCGGGTTGTGTCTGGCCGCGCTGTGCGGCGCGCTGCTGGCTCAACACTGGGCAGCCCGGCCGGCGACGACTCACGCGCCGGGCATGACCTTGGCGACGCGGCTGTTTGGGGCCAGCGGCTGCCAACACCCGCCGGGGCTGCAGGCGCGCGCTTTACCCAGCGCAGCGCCCAGCGCCCTGCTGGCTGCTTCGGCCAGCGCGGCACCGAGCGCCGCCCCACCACCCCCCGGCCGTGCTGTAGGCGTCACGAATGAGACCGCACGGCCTAACGAAGGCCGCGCCGCCGCCTCAACACCGGCAGCGGCGCGCGCTGCTTCGCGCCTGCCGGCGTCGGGGATCTAGCTGGAGGTAAAGACCCTACTTACGCCGGCGCAGGCACAGGCCGAGCAACCCGAGCAGCAGCATGCCCGCGGTGGCCGGCGTCCCGCTGCCTGAGTTGGCGACGGAGAGCGTGCAGGTCGCGGCGTTACCCGAGTCGCCGTCGTCTAGGTTGCTGCTGCCGCCCTGAGCCGAGCCAGCGCTGCCGGCTTGGGCGCCGCTTCCGCCTGCGCCGCTGCCACCTGCGCCACTTCCGCCCGCGCCGCTGCCACCTGCGCCGCTGCCACCTGCGCCGCTTCCGCCTGCGCCGCTTCCACCTGCGCCGCTTCCGCCTGCTCCGCTTCCACCTGCGCCGCTGCCGCCTGCTCCGCTGCCGCCAGAACCAGCGCTCCCGCCGGTGCCGCCGGTGCCGCCAGTGCCCGTGAAGCCGCACTCACTGGCGCAGTTCTGCTCTAGGCAGCTAAACCAGTCGGTGCGCTGCTGGTTGTTGGCACAGGACGCCGCGGGCGTGGCTGCGGTCACGCACGTGCTGCACTCCGCGTTGTCGGCGCAGTCCGCGCCTTGCTGACAGCAGTTGGCTTCGTGGCAGCTGGTGCAGCCGGTGTCTTGGAACTGAAAACCGCAGGTCGGCCCCGCGCACTCTGCAGCGCACTCGGTGTCGCACTCGCCGCAAGTGCAGTCGAAGATCGCGTTGTACTTGGCTAACCCTGCGGAATTAGTATTAGCGCAGCCCTGGTAACACGCTGCGTCGCCCGAGGGGCAGTTGTTCAGGCAGTCAGCCAGCTTTGAGCAGGCCGCGTCGTTGAAGCAGGCGTCGATGGAGCCTGAGCAGCTCCCCGATTGGGCGACCTGCTGGCATAGATCGCAAGACTGCGCGACTTGCTCGTCGATGAACGGCTTGATGAACGAGGTGTAGTGCGCGCTCACCCGGACGCTGTACCCGTTGCCTGAGCAGCTAGTAGAGGTCGCGTTGTCGACCGATGAGTGGACCGCGATCACCACCTGGCCGCCGCTTGGTGTCAGCATCGGGCCGCCGCTGTCGCCAGAGCAGATCCCGCCGCCGCTGAGGCTGTAAGAGACGAGGAACGGGTCGACCGCGTTCAAGTTCTTTAGGATGTTGTAGCGGATGGTGTTCTCGGTCGGGCCCGTGATGCCATAGCCGACGCTCATCACCTGCATGCCGTCGGTCACGCTGGTGGCGCTGCCGATATCCACCGTGGGGGTGGAGGCGTCCACGCCGGCGATGCGGATCATGCCGACGTCGTAGCGCGGGTCACCCCCGCCGTACGCTGGGTGCGCCTTGTAGGAGAGCACGCTGTAGGCCCGCGCTGGGCTCATGAAGTCGTTTCCTTGTCGAACCTCGACCGGCGGCGACGAGGAGGACACGCAGTGGGCGGCGGTGAGCACGTAGCCGACGCCTTTGGCGACGTCTTTGGCGACGATGGTGCCGGAGCACAGGCTCTGATTCGACAGCACCGCGACGACGGCTTGATGCGTCGTGTCTTGGGTGCCGTTGATGATGTCGTCGGCATGCGTTCCCATGCGGGAATTGGAGCCATCAGTCGAGGAACAGCCGACGCTGGCCAGTAGCAGCACGGCACTTGCAGTTTGGGTCAACAATCGCACGGGGACCTCCAGGGGCGCTCAGCTGCTTGGCTTGGCAGCTGCTTGTTTTGGCGGCTGCTTGTTTTGGCGGGCTCAGGCAGCAACGGGCATGTGTGAAAAGTTACAGGGCCGGCTCCGCTCGCGGGGGTGGTGGGGGTGCGAAGCGACTACGGGCTGCTATCTTACGTCAGCCTGCGCTACGATGTTCCTGGTGGCCTGTGGATTCAGTCGGGCGGCATGCTCAGCGGGTATTCTACAGCCTAATTGAAGCGCCGCGTGGCCTGGGGCGTCTCGAAGTGTCTCGCTCTTGGGCTTAGGCAAGCGGTGGCCAGCGCTGGCCAGCGGTCGCCTGTCTTGACGCCCATCAGCGCGCGGGGGGGCCACAGGCTGTCTGGCTGATTTGGCTATGCTTCGAGGACGCATATGAACCCAATCCACATGGTCCTGGTTGGCTCGCTCGCGCTGTTCGCCTGCGATCAAGAGACGCAGCCCGTCGAAGCGTCTGCAGCCGGCTCCTCGTCGTCTAGCAGTAACTGGAGCCGCCTTGGTCGTGCGCCAGACCCCACCGCGCGGAAAAGCTGCTGTTGCCCCCCGTTGACCTCTAGCAGTTCGTGGGCCGATTCTGCGGCGGGCGCGCTGTCCAAAGCAGCCTCGCGCCGGCCGCGGCCTGCGGCCTTGAAGTCAATTCGGTGATGCTCGCGAAATCACCTATCCGCCGACCTACGAAATGGGATACCATGTCGGATATGGAAGGCGTACGTCCCTGAGTCCCGTTACTTCTTTCACCGTCGCTACGAGCCAGGGGGCAGCGGCTTGGCAGGCGCGCCTCACCCAGTTCAAGGATTGCAGCGAGGACGCCGACTTAGGTTTTTCGGCGTCGGTCACGGACTCGGACGTTCTTGAAGACGGGGTGACGGGTGTCTGGCACATTCTCGGCTCGCTGCAGCGAGATGTCGACCAGGATGGTGATGGGCGACCCGATGGCTACTCCCCCGGCCAGATCGGTTCTTGCCCAGGGCGACCCGCGAAGCTACCCGTAGCGCCCACCGATCTTTGCCCGCTTGGAGCAGATCAATCGGACGCCGATGGGGATCACGTCTACGGCGCCTGCGATCCAGACCCGTATTACCGGAACACCTACGTCGCGGGCGGGTCGCCCGCCTGGCCCACGGTGCCCCCGCCCCCGCCCAAACCCTTGTTCGGCTCGATCGTGGGCGTCAGTCCAGGAGGCGGGTTCTGGGACAGCGATCAGGACCGGCTAATCGAAGGCGAAGACCTCTGCCCAACCGTGCCCGGAGGAGGCTCCGTCACCGACCCTTACTCCAACTGGAACTCCTGGGGCGAGCGCCTGCAGTTCCAAGAGGCAGATGGCGCCCGCGACCCAGGCTTCTTCTACCGAGGAAACCTGTGCGATCCGTATCCCTCCACACGCACCAGCTGGACGGAGACTGGAGTTGCTCATCAGGATCACAAGTGTGTTCCGTTTCCGCGCTATGAGTCGGGCGGTGCCAACGTGTACGAGGCCTCGGTGAGCGTGCAAGCGGGCCGCAGCGCAAACGATCCCAACCCGAATGCACCGGACAATAGACGCTTCCAGGTGCAGCCGTTTCGCTGCGCGTGTCCGAGCGGAAGCGTTGAGGATTGTCTTGAGCGAGATACGAGCCCTTGCTTTGGGGAACGCCTATTGGAGGCTATCCCCGGCGACGCAGCCGGTTCGTTCTGGCGCCCCGTTCAACGTCCTGGCTGCGCACAGGAACCGAACGGCTATTGCAGTCCAATGACATTGCCCAACGGAGCTAGCAGCGACGTCAGCTGGGATTGGGTGAAGGAGTTCGAAGACCATCCCACTCATTTCCCCGCGGGCTCCGTCACAGTAGCCCCGGCCCTCGACCCCAACCCGCCTTTTGCCCCCACCGGCGGCACTGAGTACAGCGCGGGCCCTTACGCCTTATGGACCGCCACCGTTGAGGGGGAGTCCTTCCAGTCGCCCCCGGGGTTGGCTTTCAGCACCCCGGCCAACGCTCGTTTCCCAGAGCCCGAACGCACCGACCCGGGGGCCGCGCTGGTCGATGTCGCGAGCCCTGAGAGCCGCAGCTTGCGCTCAGCCTTCGCCCCCCCGGTGGACCTTCAGAGCGGCTACGTTCGCTGGTTGCCTCCCGGAAGCGATTGCCAGCTCCCGCCGCTGATTGATCCGTGCGCGGTTGCCTCCTGCGACTGGCTGCAATGGTGGAACTGGCTCGTTTTCCCGCCAGACATCGCCCGCGTGGGTGGGGGGCTGCTCCACGATTGGACCATCGCCGATGCCTGGTACTGGCAGCGGCGCGGCGATCGGCTGGGGGACACCTACCTCGCCACAAGAGAGGTCAGCGATCTGCGCGCGCAGGTTGAAGAGCCCGACCACTGGAGCGCCGAGCGGCCTGGGCACGTCGCCATACTCAACGCGGGTCAGGCAGCGCCAGCCCTGATGTTCGTGGAGTTGTCGGACACCGCGGCGCGTTGGGTGCTGATGCAAGCGGTAGCACAAGACACCGTGTTCAGGCGCCTCGCGGAGGGTGACATGCCAACCGCCGTCACCAACCAGGCTCGCCTCATCAGCGATCCGCGGGGACAAGGGGCCGTCCTCCTCGATCCTGAACTCAACGCGTTCCTCGCGTTTGACTTTGTCCTACGCCAATGGCTGCCTCAAGATCTGCCAAGTGTTACGGTCTTCGATCTGGTCTCCAGCGCGCCCGCGTTGAGCGGAACCCAGCTCTACACCGCTCCTAGAGCGAACTCGCCTGGGTGGATCGTTGACGTGTACACCGGGGCCGCCGCGACCTGGACGCTGCCAGAGCTTTCGCGGACCGGCGCTCGCCTCACGCCCACCCTGGATGGCAACGGGCTCTTGTTTGCGGGTGGGACGGACCAAGCCGGCCCCCACGACGACGTCTGGCTGGTTCCGTTCGGAAGCGATGCGGCGCCCAGCCCGATCCAGTTGGTGTCCGACTCCTCATCTCCGAACCCCAAGGCCTCCGCCCGGGCCCTGCTGGGCTACTCATACGGTGGTCCCGTTTTGTCCGTCGGCAGCGACGCTGAGGGGGTAGGCATCAGCCTGCGCTCCAGCTCCGGCTCCCAGTGGTCGTCGCCAGTCTGCCTCCCGCCCGATCTCACGAGCCTCGCCGCCTTCGCCTCCAGCCAGCTGTGGGTTGGAGCGGGCGCCGGCGTGCATTCCCACGGCAGCTGGGCCAGCGTCGCCAGCCAGGGCAATGCGAGGATTGGCGTGGGTGCGGAGCTCGGATCGATCACTACCGATGGCGGCATAAGCATTGGCTTTGGCGCGCGGCTGGCTGGAGACGTCACCGCGTCAGGCAGCGTGGTCAACCACGGCGTTGTTTCGGGGGAAGTGCGTCAGCATGCCAGCATGGGGCTGAGCGGCCTAGGCTGTTTCGACGTCGTATTTTCACCCGCCACCGAGGGGGCGTGGGTTGCGCCAAGGGCATCCCGGGCCGTCGCTCCCGGCAGCTACACCGCTGCCAAGGTGCTTCCCCGAGGAACGCTGCGGCTGCGGGCGGGCTCGTACTTCTTCAAGCGCTTCGAGGTGTCTCCCTTGGCCCGGGTCGAGCTCGACACAACCGATGGACCGATCCGCATCTACGTCCAGGAAAAGCTGGTCACCCTGGGTGACTGGGCCGATGCAACCCACGGCGCCGAGCGGCTGTTGGTGGGCTACTTTGGAGTCGCCCCGCTAACCCTAGTGCGCCCATTCGCAGGCACCCTGATCGCGCCTCATGCATCGGTGGTGCTGGCGAACTGGGAGCCAAACGCCTTCACCGGGGCGTTCTTTGCTCAAAAACTCAACCTGCTCCCCGGCACCCAGCTGGACCTCATGCCATTCCGCGGGGAGATATTGCCGTGAGGCCCCGCCAGGCTATTGCTTGGTTCAGCGGCCTACTCCTATTGTGCTGCATCGGCTGCTCAGCCTGTGATTCGGGCACGCACAAGACGCCAGGCGTTGACGCAAGCACCAGTGGAGTCGGTGGCAGCATCAGCGACGCCAGCACGGACGCTGACGCGGACGCTCCAAGCTACGGCGGAGCAAAGCCCCTGCCTGATGCCATGGTTGACGCCGACGCCGACGCGCTCCCGGACTGCGGCCCCGGGTGTCGCATCGCGCTCAAGCGCCCGATCATCCACGCCGCCTGGGGGCACGGGTTCAGCACCACTTGGGTGGCTGATACCAATCAGCAAGAGCTGGCGTTCGCACAGGTCGGTTCGGACAAGACGTTCTTGATGCTTCACGAATCCGCCTTCGCGCGGGTCAACCGGGACCACATCGCCTACGTCGGTTTCGACGCTTGGCCGCAAGGCGAGATCGCCGTGATCGATGCCGCCAACCGGACCCGCAGGGTCTACTACGCGTTCCCTGATTCGAAGGAGCTCGGCTTCTCCGACGTGTTGCTGACCGACAAGCACGTGATCTGGTCCATACGGAAAGGCCTGTTCAAGGCCAACCTGACCACCGGCGTCATCAGCCAGCTCAATAGCAAGCCCCTCGACTGTCGCGAGGGCTGCACCACCAACGGCGCGATCTATTGCGTAAACGCCAACACGGGGCGCGTCGACCGCATCGACGAGGAGACCGGCGAGCTCACCCACTTGGACGATGGGGGCGCGCTGCAGGTAGAGGGCGCGTGTTCGCCGGATCGGAAGAAGATCGTTTGGGTGGATTATCGCCCGCCGGGCCAGCCATCGGGGTTTCTAGGCTTTCGGGGTGCGGCCGAGATCTACCTGCACGACATCCCCGCGGGCACGACCCGGCGCCTCACCTTCGACTCCCCAGACAACGGCATGCCGAAGGTGCTCGCCGCCGTCGGCACCGACTGGGTCGTGTGGCGCGAGCCCTGCGCCACATGCGCCCGCACGTACCAGACGGCCGGTGAGTTGCACTTCGCGGCCACGCGCAACGTGCGCCTGGACTTGAACACCAACAAGAAGTGCTACCTAGACGGCCTCGTCGCCGGCGGCTACCCCTCGCTCCATGGACACCACCTGTACGGGTACTGGACTGATGACATCCACAAGTACCTCGTCGATGTCGACCTGGACGATCCAGGGCTCAACTGGGTCTGCGAATGACGTCGTGGGCTGCGCTTTGGGTCCTATTGTGCTGCATCGGCTGCTTGGATCCGGGACCCACTCTCTAGAATCGCCTCGACGATGAGGCCACGAGTGCAGACTTACCTTGCCGCGCCGACGCCGTCTTAAAAGTGGGTGGCTGCGCCGGATGGAGCCGTGTGCGACCTTCGCGGCCCCGCGTTGCTTCCACATCAGCGCCTAGTGTACGGTGCCCTCGGTTGGCAACCGCTGCCAACCAGTGCCACCCATGACGGACGAGATCCTGACACTTCCGGAGGTCGCTCAGCTGCTCAAGGTGGGGGGACCCTATTTCGGAGCCGGCATTGAGACCGAAGAGCAGTTGGACGCGGCGCTGACCGGGCTGCGCGAAGCGTGCGCCCGGTTGATCGGCGCCGGAAAGAAAGTGGTGCCGTCGTGAGTCGCGTCGACCTCGCTCAGCTAGCCCAGCGTGAGAACGAACAGACCGAGTGGAAACAGAACGTGGCCGACGTCGACGACGTCGTGGCGACCCTCACAGCCTTCGCGAACGACCTGCAGAACCTGGGTGGGGGGTACGTGGTCTGCGGAGCGCGGGAGGAACAGGATGAACACGGCTTTCCCCAGCTGATTCGTGCTGGGCTGACCGCTGAACGGCTGAAGAAGATCGAGGGCACGGTGTTAGCGCAGCTTAGAGCCCGCGTCTCGCCCCCGTTGACGCCGCTGGTCGAGGAGCTTGAGTCAGACGATCCCGCCCGCAGGATCCTGGTGTTCATTCAGCCTGCCACGGGCTCGGCGCACACGTTTCGCCGCGGAAATGAAGGCGCTAAGCACTTCGTCCGAGTCAGCCGGACCACCATCGAGGCACGCAACGGCGTACTCAAGGACTTGCTGGTGCGCAAAGGCGCGCTCGAGCCGTGGGATCGACGCCCCTGCACCCCCGCGAGCGTCGCTGATCTCGACTTGTTGGCGTTGCGAGACGCGCTCCAGCGCATGGGCATCTTCAGCGTAGCTCAAGGCGTTGAGCCCTATCTCGAAGACGGGGTGCAGCTGTCTCCGTTTGTTCCCTCTTTGTGCGTGGCAGAGCCGCTGACGGGGGTCCTGCGGCCGCGAAACTTCGCGGTGCTGCTGTTTGGGCGTACCCCTCAGCGCTTCATCCCGGGTGCGTTTTGCATTTTCTCGGCTTACCCGGGCCTCGATCGGACCTCCCCCGTGGCCCGGCGCTCGGAGATCCCCGGCACGTTGTTGGATCAAGCGCGCCGGCTCCAAGAGCTCCTCGACGCGGAAGCCGTCACGCTCTTTGACAAGAACGACGCTGCCGCGCCAAACGCCGAAAAATACCCGCAGCGCGCCCTTCAAGAAGCCATGGTCAACGCCCTCGCGCACCGCGACTATGAGCTGGTCGATCCCGGCCGCTTTACTGCCTATCGGGACCGGATCGAGTTCATCTCACCCGGCTCCCTGCCCATCGGTGTGATCCTCGAGGATCTACGGAGCGGATCTGTGACGCCGCGCTGGCGGAACCAGGCCTTGGCTTGGTTCCTCTCACGTCTTCAGCTGGCTCAAGCCGAGGGGCAAGGCATCCAGACCATCCGCAGCACCATGCAAGCCGTCGGCTGCCCGCCTCCCATCTTCAAAGCGACGGAGATCTCCGTTACCTGCATCCTACCCGCTCATCCTAGATCCCAAGCGTGAAGATTGCGCGGAAACCCGGCGCTTTCAGCGCAGTGGCTCCGGCGCGCCTACCGGCTACTCATGGCGCCTGCGGTCGCGCAGCAGCAATTTCTGGATCGTGCGCTGGCCTTCGGCGGCTTCGACCAGCGTCCAGCTGTCGTGCTCGGTGCGCGTCTCGGCCAGGTCCAGCAGCAAGCTCGCGGCGCGCTCGGCTGAGATCAGCTGACCGCCGCGCCCTGGTAGTTCGACGACCGCGCGGCGCGCCTTGAGCCCCTCTAGCGTCTTCAGGATGCGCGTCAGCACCACCCGGCACACCCGCTCATCAAACTCCTCGGCGCTGCCCACCCCGAAGAACAGCAGCTTGTCGTAGGGCAGCTTGGGCTTGCCCGGCACCAGCAAGACCTCACCCAGCTCGCCGTCGATGAAGCCGTCTAGGAGCATGCGTGAGATCCTCCCGGAGAGACGCCAGTCGATCAAGCCAGCCACCCCATGCGGCGGTCGCTCGCCTTTGGTAAGGCCCGCGACCAAGACCTCTGTGCCAGACAGGTCAAGGCGCCGCAGGCTGGGGGCTACAAAGCGCAGATCCACGAGCTTCAGCCGTCGAGGGGTTCGTCGTGGCGACCCAGGTCTGTCGCCACGCGGTCGAGCACGCCGTTTACGAACGCGCCAGAGTCTGTCGTGCCAAAGCGCTTCGCCAGCTCGACGGCTTCGTCGATGATCACCGCGCGCGGCGTGTCCATGGCGTTGGCTAGCTCCCAGGCGCCGAGGCGCAGCACGTTGCGGTCGACGCGCGCCATGCGCTCTAAACGCCAGTTGGTGCTGGCCAGCCGAATCACCTCGTCGGTGTTCTCAAGGCTCGCCGCCACGCCGCGCAGCATTTGATCCGCGTATTCGCGGCCTTCAGCGTCGCCCGGCAGCTCGCGCCAAAAGCGATGGATCACGGTGTCTGCGGGCTCGCCGCTCATCTCTAGGGCGAACAACATCTGCAGTGCTGCCGCGCGGCCGCTCGTGCGCGCTCCCATCTCAGAGCCCCGCGTCGCTCAGCGCGTCGCTCAAGCTCACCATCTCAATCGCGGCCAAGGCTGCTTCCGCACCTTTATTTCCGGCTTTGGTGCCAGCGCGCTCGATGGCTTGCTCGATGCTGTCGGTGGTCAGCACGCCAAAGGCGACCGGCACCGAGCCGCTCGCCGCCGCCATCGCCACGCCTTTGCTCACCTCGCCCGCCACGTAGTCGAAGTGCGGCGTGCCGCCGCGGATCACGGCGCCCAGCGCGATCACCGCGTCCACTTTCTTTCCGCGCGTAATGCGCGCGCAGGCCATGGGGATCTCCCAAGCGCCGGGCACCTTCACCACGCTGATGTTGCCGGGGTCCGCGCCGTGGCGCACCAGGGTGTCGATGGCCCCTGAGACCAGCTGCTCGGTGATGAAGCTGTTGAAGCGCCCCGCGACGATCGCGAAGCGAGCCCCAGGCGAGACGCTGAGCTTGCCTTCAATGACGGTGGGGGCAGAGGGGGTGGAGGGGGCGGCTTTGCTACGGGAGGCCATGATTTCACCTGGCGTTTGGAGATGTGGAGAGAGCGACGGCGCTCGCGTTCACGGCGCGTCCATGGATAGCAGCGGAACGCGCTCGGTGATATCCAAGCCGTAGCCGCTGATGCCAGCGATCTTGCGCGGGCTGTTGGTGAGCAGCCTGATTTGCCGCAGCCCGAGCTCGCGCAGCACCTGCGCGCCGAGGCCGTATTCTCTCAGAATGCCGCGCGGAGCTTCTTCGTCCGGCGTGGGCTTGCCGGGTGGGGCGGCCGCGAACGGCGAGCTCTTACGCTGCAGCGTGCGCCGAAGCCCGCGCAGCTCATCGCGTAGGCGCGCACGAGGTGGCAGGTAGACCACCACCCCCGAACCCGCGGCCTCGATGGCTAAGATCGCTTCGTCGAGGTTCTTGCCGCCCTCGCTCTGGGTGGAGACGAAGGTGTCAGCTAGCACAGCGCCTGAGTGCATGCGGCACAGCACCGGTCCACGGTGCGCGCTGAGATCGCCCTTGACCAGGGCCAGCAGTTCGCGCTGCTCGACGCTGGCTTCGTAAACCACGACGCGCCAGGTGCTGGAGGTGAGATCGAGCTTCACCTCCAGCTCATCCACGCGGCGGATCAAGCGCTCGGTCTGCAGGCGATAGCTGATCAGATCCGCGATGGAGAGCAGACACAGGCCGTGCTGCGCGGCCAGCGCGTCAAGCTCGGCGGCGCTGGCGAGGTTGCCGTCTTCGGCCAGCACGTCGCACAGCACTCCCGCGGGGATCCGCCCGGCGAGGCGCGCTAAGTCAACAGCTGCCTCCGTCTTGCCGCTGCGCACCAGCACGCCGCCCGCCTTGGCGCGCAGCGGGAACACGTGGCCTGGCGTCACGACGTCACCCGTCTCGGCGCCGGGGTTGATAGCGGCGGTCACTGTCCGCGCGCGGTCGGCAGAGCTAATCCCTGTGGTAACGCCGCGGGCGGCCTCGATGCTCACCGTAAAGGCCGACGACTCGACGCCGTCCATGCGCGATCGCTGCATCATGGGCAGCTCAAGCCGCTGGATCTGGTCCGCTGTCAGGGCAAGGCAGACCAGGCCGCGGCCGTGGCTGGCCATGAAGTTGATGTCGTCCGGCGCCACGTGGTCAGCGGCTTGCAGCAGCACCCCGGCCGTGCCGTGGTCTTGCTCATCCACTAGGACCACGAGCTGACCAGCGCGCAGCGCCTCGATCGCGCGCCCCACGCGCGAGACCAGCTCTTTTTCGCTACTCGCTGGCCCGCTCACGCGAGCGCCGAGCGCCGGGGTTGCTGCGGGTGAAGTGGAGGTCATATACATATCCTTAGGGAATCAAAACACTAGAGCTTGAAGCCAGATTCGGCCAGCGCAGCGAGCAGCCGCTGATCTTGCGAAGCGCCAGCGCTGCCTGCGCCAGCGCTGCTTGCGCCAGCTGTCGCCGTGAGGTAGCGCACTACATAGCGGGCGAGCAGGTCGATCTCGAGGTTGACCGCGCCGCCTAGCTTCAGCCGCCCCAGCGTGGTCGCCTGCAGGGTGTGGGGGATCAACATCACCTCAAATCCCTGAGGATCTGAGCTTAGGCGGTTGACCGTCAGCGAGACCCCGTCGAGGCTGACTGAGCCCTTGGCCGCGATGAACGGCATCAGCTCGGCTGGGGCGCTGAACACGTGGCTGATAGAGTCCCCGGCGGCGCTGCGCCGGTCGAGGCTGGCTAGGCCGTCCACGTGGCCGCTCACCCAGTGTCCGCCGACGCGCCCGCCGACCTGCAGGCTGCGCTCCAGGTTTACCGGTGAACCCAGGCTGAGCTGGGCGAGGCTGGTTTTGTCTACGGTTTCTTGGCTGACGTCGGCGGCGAAGCCAGCGCTGCGGCCAGGAGCGCCGGCCTCAAAGCGGGTCACGGTCAAACACACGCCGGCCACGGCGATGGACTCACCCAGCGCGAACGCTTCGAACGGCGCCTCGATCCACAGCTCAAAGCCAGGCCCACGCCGCTGTTTGCGGCGGAGCGTGCCGATCGCTTCAACCAGGCCCGTGAACATCGCGGGCGGACATAGCACCGCCCTCCCGTCGTCGCAGATGGAACCTGCTTCGGGCCGCGCTCGGCTGGGCCAATCAGTCGCTGACTTGAGCCGCGGCGCCCCTGAGGACGTCAGCGTTCCATCGCAGAGCCAGCGTCCCAGCCGCCACCCTCACGACTAAACGCAACAATTTCAACTACTTATATATGCTTGCGCGGTGTCAGGAAAGCCGCCAGGATGGGGCGGTGTCGCGCCGCCTCGCCCCGCTGCTGATCAGCATCGTCAGTTCGGGGCCGGCGCTTGGCTGCGGCGCGAGCTTCGAGTCGCTGTACGAGAGCGAGGTGCGCTTCGAGCACTGCTACCGCTTGGATCTCGAAGAACACGCGGCGCCGACCCATCGCCTATTTTGCTGGCAGGAATGGCTCGAGACCTACTCCCTCGACCAGTCTCGGGATCGCATCGAATACAGCCGCCGCCGCGTGCGCGCGCTGAGCAGCGGCGACGTGAGCCGGCCGACCTTGCAAGTGGGGTCTGGCAGCGGGCGCAGCGCGGCTCAGGGGGCGCTGCCAGACAACGCCTCCGTGGCGCCGCCCAGCGTGGTCCGCGCCGACACTCCAGCGCCTCGGGAGCCGAGCTGCGCCGACGCCTGCTTGACCGCCTTCAGCCTCTGCCGCCAGAGCTGTGAGGGAGCCTGTGATGGGTGTGCCGCGGACTACCAAGCTTGCAGTCAGCGTTGTCTGGACAAGCCAGCGGCGCCGCCCCCGAGCGCCGCACCTGCTGGCAGCGCCCCTGCTGCCGGCGCGCCTCCCGCGGTCGAGCCAGCGAAGGCCGCGCCCAAGTGAGCACCTACATTGCCTGACCCATTTACGGCGCGCGGTAGGCGTTTTGTTGCCGTTTCGTCGCGTCGCCTGTACCGAATGAGCACCCCCACATGATCGCGCAAAATCCCCTGCTTGGTCCCATGACATCCGCCTTGGCCACGCCACTGCCGCGCGTGTTGCGCCCCAAGCGGGCGCTGCCGGCAGACAGCGTGCGGCCCACTCGAGCTGAGGTGAACCTCGCGCACCTGCGTCACAACCTGAGGGTGGTGCAGCGCGCGGCGGGCAGCGCACAAGTCTGGGCCGTGCTCAAGGCCGATGGCTATGGGCACGGCGCCAAGGCAGTCGCGCGCACCTTGGAGCGCGCAGGCGCCCAAGGCATCTGCGTCGCGTTGCTGGAGGAGGGGGTGGAGCTGCGTGAGGCTGGCATCAAGACGCCGATCCTGGTGATGGGCGGCTACTACGGCCGCGCGTACGGTGAGCTGCTGCGCCACGATCTGATCCCGGTGGTGAGCGATCTGGGTCAAATCGAGGCAATGGCTGAGGAGGTGCGCTACACCGGCGCTGAAGCCGCGCGGGTGCACCTCAAGGTCGACACCGGAATGTCGCGCCTCGGCGCCCTGCCAAATGACGTGCGGAAAATAGCAGAGGTGCTCCGCCTGCGCCCCGAGCTCAAGCTGCACGGCCTGATGACTCATTTTGCGTGCGCGGATCTGGATGACCCACAGAGCGTCGCGCGGCAGCTTGAGATCTTCGAATTCGCCAGCGCGCAGCTGACCGAGCTGGGCCTGCGCCCGACGATCCGTCACGCGGCGAACAGCGCCGCGCTGCTCGCCCATGCGCCGAGCTGCCTCGACGTGGTGCGGCCGGGGATCGCGCTATTCGGCGTGGCCCCAGGCCGCGTGGCGTGTCCGGAGCTGCGCGCCGTGATGTCGGTGCGCAGCGAGCTGATCAGCGTGCGCGAGGTCCCGGCGGGGCAGGGGGTGGGCTACGGCTGGACGTGGCAGGCGTCGCGCTCCACCCGCGTCGCGACGGTGCCCATGGGCTACGCAGACGGCTTGAGCCGCGGGCTCTCAAACAAGGGTCACGTGCTGGTGCGTGGCCGCCGAGCGCCCATCATCGGCGTGGTGAGCATGGACATGACCATGATCGACGTCACCGACATCCCAGGCGCAGAGCTCGGCGACGAGGCGGTGCTGATGGGCACCCAGCGCGGGTTGCTCGGTGAAGACACGATTTCTAGCGTGGAAATAGCCGGGCATTTGGGCACGATCCCGTGGGAGGTGCTGACGGCGATCTCGCGCCGGGTGCCTCGCTTCTATCGTGAGCCCTAGCGCCGCCGTGCTCTAGGCGTCGCCGTGCTCTAGGCGCCGCCGTGCTCTAGGCGCCGCCGTGCTCCCGTGCTCTAGGCGCCGCCGTGCTCTAGGCGCCGCCGTTCTCTAGGCGCCGCCGTGCTCCCGTGCTCTAGGCGCCGCCGTGCTCTAGGCGCCGCCGGCGAGGGCAGCGCAGGGCGCGACCCAGATGCCGCCGGTGCGAGACCGTGTGGGTTTTTTGCTCTGAGTTCGCCTGTGCTCTGGCTATCATGCGAGGCATGCTGGGGAAGTACACGGGCTCGCTGCTTCGTGCTGCGGCGCGACGCGGTTGTTCTGCATCAAACGCCATGGCCTCGAAGCCTGCGCTGCGCAAGCCGCCTGAGGCGCTGGTGGCGTTGGCGTTGCTGGCCGCCGCGCTCTTGGCCTGCAAGCAGTCCGCGAAGCCTGGGGCGTGCCAGCAAGACGCTGACTGCGCGGCCGGGTCCGCGTGCGTCGGCGGCACCTGCACCGTGGTCGCGGCGCCCGTCGCGCCAGTAGTCGCAGCCCCGCGGCCCGTCGAGACCGCGGCGCCGGTCCCGACCAAGCAATGTGCGCTGATCGCGATCAGCATGGCAGGTCCAGCTGGCACCGCGTCGATTGGCCGCGAGTGCGATGTCGAGGTGTTGGACGACGGCGAGACGCTGAAATCAGACTGCTCAATGGCCAGCCACTTTACCCCCAAGGGTGGCGGTGCCGCGCGGCAATTGAAGGGTGGTCGCTTCAACTTCAACCTCAAGCGGCGCGAAGCAGGCTCGCTGAAATACGGCGGCACCGCGACCGAGAGCGGCGCGACGCGCAGCGTGTTCCTCACCTTCACCAACAAGTACGACACCGCGAACGGCCAGCTCAACGCCGGCGCGAACCGCTACACGCTGACCTTTAGGCCCTGCAAGCACAAGTGAGCCAGCGAGCACAAATGACCCTGCGGGCGTGCCTGCGCCCGGCTCAGCTGGGCTCAGTCACAGCGTCACGTCGCTGCGTAGGTCGGCAGCGCTCGGCTCAAGCGGTGTTTACTCGCAGCGCTGCGTCGCTGCGTAGTCGCTGAGGCCACCCCACAACGCGTGGGCGATGCGGCTGCCCATGAAGGCGGCGCCGGTCTTCGTGAAGTGGTACAGATCCCCGCCTGCCAGGCCATGCCGGTAGAAGGTAGCCATCGAGGCGTCACCACCCATCGCCTCACGGAAATCCCAATAGGCGACGCTGTTGGCGTCGGCGGCGGCTCTCAGCTGGGCGCTGACTTTGACGATGGACGGCTTGGAGTGCTTCGCGCCCTTGTTGGCGACCTGATCCGGCGGGCTCATCACCAGGATCGCGACGTTTGGGTTGGCCTTGCGGTGCAGCGCGACGATCTCGCCGAGCGCGCGCCCGTTGTCGCCCGCTCGGAACAGGTTGGTGCCGAGCAAGAACATCACCAGATCGTAGTCTCGGTGTCTCAGCATCTGCTCGGTGGTGTTCGGCTCAAGCTCTGCCAGCGCGTAGTACCCCACCCCCCCGATCCCTAAGGAATCGACCACGACGCCTTGGTCGCGCTCCATCACCACGCCAAACAAGCGGATTTCGCGCTTACTCTTGGCTACTACTTCGAGCTTGTGTGCCGTGTCGGGCAGCTTGATCTCAGCGTAGCTGGTGCCCTGACTAGCGGCTTGGGTAGAGACCAGCGCGCGCTGCTCGCCATCGGCGACTAGCGCGAAGTCGCCGCCCTTGCTGGCCGTCAGGTAGTAGGCGCCGAATCGGGTCAGCGTCTTGCCCACGGGTGCATCGGCGCTGGCCGTGGAGTACTTGCCCTTGGCGCCAGGTGACCGAGTCGCAGCAGAAATCCCCGCGGAACCGTAGATCCGCCTGCTGTCGCGCAGCGTCGTGGGGCAATAGAAGCGCCACGCACCGACGAAGTCGTGGTGCACGTCGATGTGCTGGTACCAGCGCCACGGCTTACCCACGGCGACATAGCCGTGCCCGCCGTCGCCGTGCTGCTTTTGCAGGATGCGGCGCAGCTCACCGCTCAAGAAATCTAGCGTCAAGTTGCTGTCGCCGTAGAAGCCGATGCGCACCGGGCGGCTAAGCTCGCCTTGCGCGCTCTTGATTACCTGGCGGAAAAAATATTCAAGGCGCTCAGGGTGCTCGAGCTTTGGCTGCGGCGGGCTGATCGGACCAGCGTATGCCTCGGGCACTATAATCTTGGGCAATTCGCAGCTGGTGCGTCGCGCAGGCTCGGGGCTCGCACCCAAGACCCCTGACCCCCCGTCTGTCGCTGTCCCAGCCGCGTGGGCCGACTCCGAGGCGACCGTGGTCCGGTCCGCGGGGCGTGGCGCTGGAGCCCCGCACGCGACCACGTACGCTGCCCAGCCAAGCGCTGCCACGCGAGACGCCCGAGCGATGGTGGCCAAGGTCGTCGTCTCTAGGCTTGAGTTCTTATTCACGCACAGTTCACCTAGGTTGGGTGGAGGAGTGAATGAGTCGGCATGAGTCGGCTGCCGAACCAGATCAAGCAGCGGGTGAGCTGATAACGCTGCCGTGCGGCTATTTTACGCCGCGGGTCAGCAGCTTGTTGATCAGGTTCTGCGAGTAGCCAGACAGCTCCTTGAACACCACGCCCATACCCGGCGGATCAGCTTCCACACGGACTACTTCGCCGACGCCTTCGATGGTCTCGATGCCATCCATGATGACCGTGAAGCGCAAGTCCACCTCGGTGCCCACCGGCGCCGGGGTCTTGCTCTTGATGAAGACCCCGGTGAGCGAGATGTTGGTGACATACTCTTGGATGAACTGATCGAAGGAGTCGAACTCTTTGTTGATCGTCAGGCGGTCGTCTTTGCGTTGGCTGCTCACGCTATTTTCCCGTCAGGTCGAACTGTTCGATGTGGTACTCGCGGCGGGGAGTGAACTCGATGCGTCGCATGTAGCGGCGCTCGGCTTCGATGACAGCGTCCTTCTCCTCAGTCTTGAGCAGATCGACGATGGCGGGGTGCGCGTTGACGTGGACCGAGTAGCCGGGCAGCGCGCCGAGCTCACGCCGGACTTGGCGTAGGATCTCGTAGGCGATGGTGGTGCGGCTCATGATCTGGCCCGTGCCGTCGCAGTAGAAGCAAGGCTCATGCATGGTGCGGCCGAGGCTCTCCCGTGTCCGCTTGCGGGTCATCTCGATCAGCCCGAGCTCGCTGATGCGGTTGAGCGTTGTCTTGGCTTTGTCCTTCTCCAAGCGCTGCTCGAGCGCGCGCCACACCTTGTCGCGGTTCTTGGGGTTCTCCATGTCGATCAGATCGAGGATCACCAAGCCGCCGATATTGCGGAAACGTAGCTGGTACGCGATCTCATCGACCGCCTCTAAGTTGGTCTTGAGCGCCGTCTCTTCCAGATCTTTGCTGCCCTTGCCTACGTAGCGCCCCGTGTTCACGTCGATCGCGGTCAGGGCCTCGGCCTGGTCCAAGATCAGGTAGCCACCGCTGGTTAGCGGGACCTTGCGGCTCAGCGCTCGAGCGATCTCGTCCTCGATCCCGTAGGCGTCAAAGATCGGATCTGAGCCGCTGTAGAGCTCGACGTCTTTGACCCGCTTGGGCATGAACATTTCAACGAACCGCACGATGCGCGCGTACTCGTCTTTATCATCGATGACGATCTTCTCGATCTCGTCGGTGAACAGATCGCGGGCGACCTTTAGCACCAGGTCGAGCTCTTCGTAGAGCACATCGGGTGACCGTGCGGACTCCCGCTTCTTCGCGACCTGCGCCCACAACTTGAGCAGGTAGCCGATGTCCTCCTTCAAGTTCTTCTTGGTGAGCCCCTCAGCCACGGTGCGCACGATGAGCCCACCGGAGGGCGGCTTCACGGTGTCGATGGCCTTGCGCAGGCGCTGACGCTCCTTGAAGGAGCCGATGCGCTTGGAGATCCCGATGTGATCTACAGTCGGTAGGTAGACCACGTGTCGTCCGGGCAGCGACACGTGGCTGGTCACGCGGGCACCCTTGGTGCCGATCGGCTCCTTCGAGATCTGAACGATGACCTCGTCGCCCTCGCGCACGACCTCGGTGATCGGGACACTCCGCGAGACGCGCGCCGGCGCTTGCTGACCACGGGCGGCTTCCGTGGGGCGACGGCCACCTTGATCCCGACGTGCTTCAGCCTCGCGGCCGCCTTTACGTTTGTCGCGACCGCGGTCGCGTCGTCCGGACCGCTCGGATCGGCGCTGCCCACGCTGTCCGCGCTCGGGTTCGCTCGTTTGGTCGCGCTGCGAGGGGCGCTCGGGCGCGGCTGCCTGAGGTGTGCGTTCGGCGGCGTCGCCGCCGTTCTTGCGCCGGCGACCACGCCTGCGGCGCCGCTTACGTCCGTCTTGTTCGCCGCCGTCCTCTGCGGAAGGCCGCTCGCCGCCTTGGTTGGGGCTCACCGCGAGCTCGGTCGGCGCCTCTGCAGCGGTCCAACCCGCGTCGCCTGAATCTCCAGTGGGTCGGGGCGCCGAACGCCGCCGCACACGCACCTCGTCGTCGCTGGTTGCTGCGCTATTCAGGCCTGAGTGGTCGCTGGGTGTGCGACTTCCCCGGGGAGGTCGACGTGAGCGCGTACCTTGCGCCTGTACGCCCGGATCAACGCCAGCGTTGCTGGCTACGCTGCCTGTGCCCAGGCTGGCGTCGCTATCCAGGTCCTCACCGTGGGCGAGGCCCTCCGCGGCGTCGAGTTCTGCTGCGCTGTCGTCGTCGCTGTCGTCATCGTCGCTGTCGTCATCGTCGCTGTCGTCATCGTCGCTGTCGTCATCGTCGCTGTCGTCGTCGTCGTCGCTGTCATCGTCGTCGTCGCTGTCATCGTCGTCGTCGCTGTCGTCGTCGTCGCTGTCATCGTCGTCGTCGTCGCTGTCGTCGTCGCTGTCGTCGTCGCTGTCGTCGTCGTCGCTGTCGTCGTCGTCGTCGCTGTCGTCGTCGTCGCTGTCGTCGTCGTCGTCCGCTTCCGCGATGATTTCGTGGTCGTCGTCGTCGCCGTCGTCGTCGCCGTCGTCGTCCGCTTCCGCGATGATTTCGTGGTCGTCGTGGTCGTGGTCGTCGGGTCCGCCGTCGTCGTCGCCTGCGATGATTCCGTGGTCGTCGTCGTCTGCCGCGGCGTGGGAGTCGGGGCTGTCGTCGTCGTCGCCGTTCAGATCGTCATCGTGTGCAAGCACCCGCGGACGTGACGCGAGCCGCGCCGGAGGCGGCTGGCGACTTGGGACGACGGCGTTGCTCGCCGGCTTCTCGTCGCCCTCATCGCTGGTCTCGTTGTCCTGATCGGTCTTGCGCTCCAACGCGTGGGCCGCGCCAGCGAGGTAGTCCTCGAAGTCGTCTGGACGGATCAGATCTTCGACGTGAAGAAACGCGGCGCGTTCCATTCCCACGTCGATGAACGCCGCCTGCATGCCAGGCAGCACGCGCGTTACCTTACCGAGAACGATGTTCCCGACGGTACTTCGCGCGCGAGCACGTTCGATCTGTAGTTCGGCGATGACGCCGTCTTCGATTAGTGCGACGCGGGTTTCGCGTAGAGCAACGTTGATGACGAGTAGGTTTCGGGCCATTGACGATCAAAAGACGCTAGTGCCCCCCCGCGCTGGCGCTTGAACCAAATCGAACGGCGCTGAATTGAGGGCATCGGAAACTTCGGAGGCGCTCGAAATCGGCAACATGCCGATGCGACTCCTCCTACCTGCCTGCTTCTCACTCCGGGCGGGGCAAGTCAAGCGAGCCCAAACGCCAGTATAATTCAGGGGTTCTGGCTGTTGGGGGTAGAAATTGCTGGGGGTTGCCGCGAGCACGGGCGGCGCGCCGGGGGCCCGCTGGTAGCGTGATCGCGCTCCTCGGTCAACCGGCCGATTGGCTGGACAGCGGGCCTATCCGTCGCTCAACAGCGCTCACGACCACGGCGCGCAGGCGGTCCTCGAGGTGACTTGAACAGGACCCGGGGCTGCGGTTGCTGTAGGACCAGGTAATCACCAGAACCTTTATGCCCGCCCGCCCGCCAAGCCCGGTCGCTGGCGAGGCTTGGTCGAGAACCGGGGCGGCACATACTCGATTATTCGAGCGCCGATTGCGCAGACCCAACGAAGCCAGCGGCCGGGATCGGCAGGCGTCGTGACAGTTAAGATGCCGGGGATGAGGAGCAGGTCCACGCCGATGAAGAATGAGTTACTGAGGCGCGTCCTCAACGCGCGCGTGGTTGACGTGTTGCCCAGCCCCACGCCACTAGACGCCGCGCCGAATCTGAGCGCGCGCTTGCACTACCCGGTGCTGCTCAAGCGCGAAGATCTCACCCCCGTATTCTCTTTCAAGCTGCGGGGCGCCTACAACCGCATCGCGCTGCTGTCAGACGAAGAGCTGCGGGCCGGTGTAATTACCGCATCCGCAGGGAACCATGCCCAGGGCGTGGCGTTCGGCGCGGCCCGCCTCGGCGCCAAGTGTCGTATCGTGATGCCGCGCACGACGCCCTCCATCAAGGTCAACGCGGTGCGGCGCTTCGGCGCCCGGGTTGACCTGTTCGGTGACAGCTATTCGGACGCTGCGGAGCACTGCACGAAGTTGGTGGCTGAGACGGGCATGACCTTCATCCACCCGTATGATGACCTCGACGTGATCGCTGGGCAGGGCACCGTCGGGCTAGAGATCCTAAATCAGGCGCCCCGCGATCTGCGCACCATCTTCGTGCCGATCGGCGGCGGCGGACTCGCCGCAGGTGTGGCGGCGGTGTGCAAGGCTGTCCGCCCCGAAGTGCGCGTGATCGGCGTAGAGCCCGACGACTCAGACGCGATGACCCGATCCCTGGCCAGAGCAGAGCGCGTGATCCTCGATAAGGTGGGGCTGTTCGCTGACGGCGTAGCCGTGCGGCAAGTGGGTAAGCACACCTTCGATCTGTGTCGGCAGTATCTGGACGGGACGGTTACGGTCAGCACTGACGAGATCTGCGCGGCCATAAAGGACGCGTTCGAGGACACCCGGTCCTTGCTAGAGCCCGCCGGCGCGCTGTCCATCGCGGGGCTAAAGCGACAGCTCCGCGACGGACACTTGCTGCCTGGGGCCGCCGTCGCCATCGCGTCTGGAGCGAACATCAACTTCAGCCGTCTGCGCTACGTCACCGAGCGCACGGAGTTTGGCGACGGGAGAGAGGCGGTGTTCGCGGTCACCATACCAGAGCGCCCCGGCGCATTCCTTGAGCTGTGCCGAGTGTTGGGCGACCGCCAAGTGACAGAGTTCAACTATCGTTTAGCCACGCGGAAAATCGCGCGGATCTTCGTGGGCGTCGAAGTGGCCGGGCGAGAAGAGGCGCACCAGCTGCGCCAGGATCTTGAGCAGGCGGGATACGGCTGCGTTAACCTGTCCGCCGACGACTTGGCCAGCACCCACCTACGCTACATGGTGGGCGGCCACGGCCCCGAGGTGGACAGCGAGCTGCTCTTCCGCTTCGAGTTTCCAGAGCGCCCGGGCGCGCTGCTTGAGTTCCTCACCAAGCTTCGAGGTCGCTGGAACATCTCGTTGTTCCATTACCGCAACCACGGAGCAGCTTATGGCCGCGTGCTGTGCGGAATGGAGGTGCCATCCGCCCAGATCTACGAGCTCAAGAAGACGCTGGACGCCATTGGCTTCCCGTACTTCGACGAGAGCAACAACCCTGCCGCGCAACAGTTCCTAGGCGTCTCCTAGGCTGGTTGGGTTCGGGGGTGGAGGGCGCGCGCTTGGGGCAACCAAAGCGCGCGAGCCGCGATGCTGTGAGCCTGCGGCGTCGCGAATGACCGCGGTGCAGGGTCCGACGTTGAGCTTCAGACGTTCGAGTTCACGCGGTTACGGCGCGTGCGATTCTTCGCCTTGTTCTTCGCGTTCTTGCGATTGCAGCGGCTGCGGTCGGTCTTGCGGGGCTTCTTGGTAAACAGGTACATGGGGCCGCGTGGCTTACGCGCTAACGCCCAGGCTTTCAAGCAGCTTGCTGCATCTGATCGCTAACCCCATGAACTTACAGGGTTAGTTGGTTCAGATTTGTCGCACTGCCAGAACTCGCCGCGCTGTGAGTCCGGCAGCGCCGTGAGTTCAGCAGCGCCGTGAGTTCAGCAGCGCCGCGAGTTCAGCAGCGCCGCGAGTTCAGCCACGCTTTGAAGTCAGCCGCCGCCGCGCTTGAGCTCGGTCAACACCAGCTTGGAGACGGCCTTCAGCGTGTCGAACACGCCCTGGCCAGTGCGGGCCTGCGCCTCGAAGTCGGGCACGTTCATCGGGTTGATCAATGAGCGCAGCTCTTCGACGTCAACGGCGTTCGGGAGATCGCGCTTGTTGTACTGGATCACGTACGGGACCTTCTCTAGCGAGTAGCCCTGTTCCGCGAGGTTTGTGCGCAGGTTGTCGACGCTCTCTTGGTTGGCTTCGAGACGCTCGATCTGCGAGTCGGCGACGAAGATGACGCCATCGACCCCCTTCAGGATCAACTTGCGGCTCGCGTCGTAGAACACCTGCCCGGGCACGGTGTACAGGTGAAACCGTGTCTTGAAACCACGGATTTCACCTAGCGAAAGCGGCAAGAAGTCGAAGAACAGAGTCCGCTCGGTCTCGGTGGCAAGGCTGATCATCTTGCCCTTGGCGTCGGGATTCGTGCGCTCGTAGATGTACTGCAAGTTGGTCGTCTTCCCGCATAGACCGGGACCGTAGTAGACGATCTTACAGTTGATCTCACGGGCCATGTAGTTGATGAAGCTCATCGCAGCGCCCGGACTCAGTCGTTGAAGAGGTTGTCGATGTCTTCGTCGGTGATCTCCGCGAACGGCGAGTCACCACCAGGCTCCTGCACCTTGCTCAGGAGCGCCTCGAAGATGCGATTCAGCTCGTCGCTGGCCTTGCGCACGCGCAGGCGCACTAGACCTAGGCTCGACTTCGAGTCGAAGATCACCACCAGGATCACCCGGTTGCCGACCAGCTGGATGTGGATGTTCGCGTTCTCGCCTTCGTGGAACTGAGTCGCGAACTCATTCTCACGCAGGAGCTTCGCGATGCCACCCGTGGCCGCGATGTTGCCGGCAGTGAGTGAAGCGAGGGACGTTGTATCGAGGTTGTCAAGCTCGCCGCTCGCTGCGATGAGTTGTCCGTTCTTGTCGACGATGAAGACGACTTTGGCGTTCGCTTCCCGAACCAAGCGGTCGACGACCGTCTGGATCTGGTTGAACTCCTCCTCGTACATCACCATCTGAGGGTTGGCCATCAGAGCCTCCAGATTGCCCGCGAGCGATGCTCGCTGACTGAGTCGCAGCCCGAGGGCAGCGAATAAACAAACTGACCTGCGCGCGATCGCGCGCGCAACGTCTTCTGAAGCTGACTTAGCTTCGGAGCTTGGTTAGCAACAGCGTGAGCTGTGTCTTGCTCGCCTGCCGCGTCCACCTCGACCCCACTACTCGCCAGCCCACCACTCGCCAGCCCATCAGCGCGGGGTACGGGTGCGCGGGGTACGGGTACGCAGGGTACGGGTGCGCCGGGTACAAAGGGCTGCAAGTCGAGCACCGCAGATTTCAGTGGAAGAAAGTTGAATGATCCCATGCGGGGGAGGTGAGCTTTAATGACAGACGGACGTCCCAGCCTGTGTTGGCAGGGCCGCCATCAGCGCCAGCGTCTGCGAAGACCCTATATGACCGCTTCACTGCCAGCAAGCGGGTTGAGCGACTGCAAGCGCTCAAAACCTATGGTCCGTCGTGCCGGTGGCTCATCCGGCACCGGCTAGGCAGTCGGCCACGTGAGGTTCAGTGAGCGTCGGAGCCTGAGCGCAAGCTGTGCACAACAGCCGCCACCCAAAAAATCCGGCTCGGATCGACATCGGAAAGGGACGGGAGTAGGACGCGGTTCGTGACCCACACCGAGCTCTTCGCGGCTGAGTCGAACTTGAAAACAGCGCCGAAGGCGCGCTCCAGTTGGTTAACGACGCTGCGTCCGCGTTCAGGCAAAGCCGCTGCTCTGGCAAGCTGCGTGCTGGGCTTCGTTGGGTTGGTTAGTGGTAGCGCGCGGGCCGATTGGTTTCATCCAGACCTCGCCAAGGCCGCCACGGAGCTGAAGCAGGCCAAGGGCCCCCACGTCTATGCAGCCCTGCGCAAAGTATGGGGCACCTGGGACCGCGCCAACCCGGAGCAGGTCGAACAGGTGCTGGCTCTAGCTGCTGAGAACAAGCAGCTGTCGGCGTCTGGGCGTGCGTACGCTGGCATGCTCGTCGCTTACTCACGCAGCCGGCGCGGTGACCTGACCGCGGCGCGCAGCCAGCTGCGTCAGCTGGGGTTTGTAGATCGCTGGCTGGTGGTCGGGCCCTTCGACAATGAGGGCAAGGCGGGTCTTGGGCAGGCGTTTCAACCCGAAGCTGAGTTCGCCAACGAGATCGTGCTTGGCCGCGCCTACACGGGGAAAGAGCGGCCGGTGCGCTGGCGCGCAGTGCCTAGGGTATTTCCGTACGGTTGGGTTGACTTGGGCTCGCTGGTGCGGCCCGAACAAAAGGTCTGCGGCTATCTCACGAGCTTCATCAAGAGCAAGGCTGGCAAGTCCAAAGACATCAGCGCGTGGGTGGGCGCCTCTGGCGCTTTCAAGGTGTTCTGGAACGGACGTCAGATCCTCCAGGATACAGCCTATCGCGGCTATGACAGTGAGCGCTTCGCGACTCGCGCTAGGCTCGAGCCAGGCTACAACAACCTGACCCTGAAGGTGTGCGGCGACGCGAACGCGCCGATGGTCAGCGTCAGGCTGGCTGATCCCGCGGGGAAGCCCGATTCGGATCTTGAGTTCTCAGACTCCATCGAGCACTCGAAGCTGGCCGCCAAGGTCGCGGCGACGAAGCCCGAGGTCGTCGCGCCGCAGGGCGCTCAGGGGGCCGTGCAAGCGTTTGAGAAGGCAATCTCAGGTAAGAAGCCCAGCGCCGCCGCGCTCTTCGCGTATGCGCAGTATCTGGTCTACACGGTCGGCGACGATCCGAAGGAGCACTGGGCCCGCGACTACGCGCGGCGCGCCGCCGAGCAAGAACCCAGCGTGGAACGCCTGCTGCTCGCGGGTGAGCTGGCAGAAGATCGCAACAAGTACGCTACTTGGCTCGAGAAGGCGGAGGCCATCGCGAAGCCCGACGACGTGGAGGTGCTGCTCGGCCGTGCGCGCTTGGCGCGCACCAGCCCGGCCTGGCGCGACGCGGTTCCGTTCTACGACAAGGTGCTCGGCATCAACCCAGACAACGTCGAAGCGCTGCAGGGGCGGGTCGAGCTTTATAACGAGGCGGGCCTGAAGCGCACGGCGCTTGAGGCGCTCGAGCGCGCAGTAGCGCGCAACCCTGAGGCGGTGACGCTGCTGAACATGTACTCGTCGCAGCTGAGGGCGCTAGGTCGCAGCACTGAGGCCGCCGAAGTGGAGAGCCGCTACGCAGCACGCCGCTTTGATGACCGCAGCTACCTCGGCCAACAGGTAGATCTCGCCGTGGCGCGTCGCAACCGTGAGGCGGCGCAGCACTGGTCCGATCGCCTGCTCGAGGCTGACGGCGACAGCCTCTGGGCCCGCGGCGTGACAGCCCAGACCCAGCGCATGCTGGGCCAGTCTCAGCGCGCGATCGCCGAGTACCAGCACGCGCTCGAGCTGGTGCCTGAGGACGTGGGTGCCATGCGCGCGCTGGCTGATCTGTACGGAGAGCTGGGCAACCGAGACGAGCAGCTGGCGCTGCTGCGGCAGATCTTGCAGATCCGCCCGCAAGAGACCGACGTGCGCGAGTACCTCGAGCACATCGAGCCACCGAAGCCGCGCTCCGACGAAGCCTACGCCTGGGCCTCTGAGCGCTTTTTGAAGCAGCGCTTCGCGAAAGCCCAAGGCCAAAACAAGCGCACGCTGGTTGACCTCACGGTGACCACCGTGTTTGAGAACGGGCTGAGCAGCAACTTCAAGCAGGTGGTGTTTCAGCCGCTGACTGACTCCGCTGCCGCGGTCTCGCGCCAGTACGGGTTTCAGTACCAGGCGGATACGCAGCGTGTTCAGCTGCGCGGCGCGAAGGTATACCGCGCTGACGGCTCTATCGACGAGGCCATCGAGAGCGGTGAAGCGGCGGCAGATAACCCGGCCATCGCCATGTACACATCGAGCCGCACCTACTACGTACAGTTTCCTCGGCTTGAGCCTGGAGACGTCGTTGAGCTGCGTTACCGCGTGGATGATGTTACGCCGACCAATGAGTTCGCGGACTACTTCGGCGCCGTCGAGTACCTGCAGTCGAGTGAGCCGATCGGGCACGCCGAGTACGTGCTGATCGCGCCCAAGAAGCGCAAGCTCTACATCGACACGGTGCGCCTGCCCGGGCTCAAGCAGACCCAGCAAGACAAGGGCGAACAGCAGATCTACCGGTTTGCCATGGAGAACGTGGCTCCCATCGTCCCCGAGCCGGCGATGCCGCCCTGGTCCGAGGTGCTCGGCTTCGTCCACGTCTCAACCTTCAAAGACTGGAAGGCCATGGGCAGCTGGTACTGGGGCCTGGCTAAGGACCAGTTCGACCTGGACGATGAGACGCGCAAGCTCGTGCATGACATCACGAAGGGCAAGCAGACCAAGCTCGACAAGGTGAAGGCGGTCTACGGCTGGGTGATCGACAACACGCGCTACGTGGCGCTCGAGTTTGGCATCTACGGCTTCAAGCCGCGGCGCTGCGTCCAGACCGTGGCTCGCGGCTGGGGAGACTGCAAGGACAAGGCGACGGTCATCGTTTCCATGCTGAAAGAGCTGGGGATCGACTCCACCATCGTGATCTTGCGCACCGGCATGCGGGGTGACTTTGCCTCAAACGTCGCGAGCCTGGCGCCGTTTGATCACGCCATCGCTTATGTCCCTGAGCTCGACCTGTACCTTGACGGCACGGCTGAGTACACGGGGGCGACGGAGCTGCCCGCGATGGACCTCGGCGCCCTAGGTCTGCTGGTCAACCAAGGCGACAGCAAGCTCGTACATCTCCCGACCATCGATCCCAAGACCAACGTCAGGACTCGCGACATCAGCGCGGTGGTCGCAGGCGACGGCTCCGCGAAGGTCGTGCTGGCCTACGAGACCCGCGGCACGGGCGCCCCATCGTGGCGCCGTCGTTACCACTCCGACGCGACCCGCCGCGAGCGTATTCAGCGTGACATTGGCCAAGAGTTTCCCGGCATTGAGCTGAGCCCAGGCAAGGACGGTATCAGCGCCGACGGCTTGCTGGACAATGAGCAGCCCGTCAGCTTGAAGCTGAAGGGCAAGGCGCCCAGCTTTGCGCGCATCGAAGGCGGGCGCATGAGCATGGCGGTGACCAGCAACTACCGGCTGGTGCCCAATTTTGCTTCTTTATCCACACGGAAGCTGGATGTGAGCCTGTCGCCTCACGGCACTACGGATGACACCTTCAGCGTCAAGCTGCCGCCAGGGACCAAGATCGTCGCGCTACCAGCTAGCGCGAGTGGCAAGTCGAGCTTTGGTAGCTACGACATCCAGGTGGAGCAGACCGCGGGTCAGGTGCGCGTTCAGAGCCGCCTGGTGATCACCGCGTCCAAGGTTAAGCCAAGTGAATATGCTGCATGGAAAAAATTCTGCACGGAAGTAGACAGCGCGTTCGCCCAGCGATTGGTGGTGGAGAAGTGAGCGCCTGGCGCGGCGCTGCGCTGCTGGTGAGCGCGGCGGCTTGTCTGGCGAGCCTGGGTTGCTCGGCGAGCAACTCTGCCGCGCGCAGCAGCTTAGATGAACTACGGCGCGCGGGACCGGTCACCACCGACCCAGAGATCGCCGAGCGTTGGTTCTCTGCGGAACTAGTTTCACTAGGCGGCGACGCGAAGCGCGCAGAGCAGGCGCGCGGCGTGCTGGACGGCCTCAAGGTCAAGAGCGCGCGCGCTCACCTGCTGCGTGGGCTGGACGACACCCATCATGGACGCTTGGGCAGCGCCGCTGAGCACTACCTCGCCAGTTTGTCGGCTGCCAAGCAGGAGGACTCGCCCCACTCCGCCTTGGTCGCCTGGTACGCCGCTAATGAGGGGCTCGGGTTCCGTCACGTCGCCTCGCGCGATCTGTGGCCCGACTACAAGCAGTTCGTGGAGGGGTCGATCGCGACGCCCGGCTTCGTTGGCTGGCGCGCCCGCGCCGAGCTGGTCGACTGGCATACGGACGAGGCGTGGGCGAGCGCCACTAAAGGCGTCGATGAGCTGACCTCGGCTGAGTTCGGCTGCGTCAAGCAGCTGCGCATGGCCGGGCCGTTTGGACGCCGCGTGGCCGCGGACGCCTTTCGGCATTTCGCGGCGGAGCAACCTGGTCCGTGGCCTCAGCGCTGGGCACCCGCTAAGGGCTCTTCTGTTGAGCCACGCCAGCTCAAGACCGAAGCGCGGGCCTGCAGCGTCGCCGTGGACGAGCCGGTACCTGCTGGCGTTTTCTATGCGGAAACTTATCTGAACCTGGCTTCGGCTCGCAATTTGCTGTTGGTCGTCCAGGGGGCCGTTGGCCTGTGGGTTGACGATCAGCAGGTCCTGAACCGCGACCCGCGCAAGTGGGGTGAGTGGCCGCGCTTCGGGGTAGCGCTCCGCCTCGAGGCGGGCCGTCACCGCGTCCTCGCTCGGCTCACCGACGGCGTGACCTCGGTGCGCGTGCTTGAGACTGATGGCCGCCCCGCCGAGGTAGCCGCGTCTGACGACGCGAGCCCGGCGTACTCGATCGTGCCTCCGACGCGCTTGGCAGATCCCAACGCGCTGATGCCCTTCATTGAGGTCAGCGCCGGCAAGCGCAAGCAGGTCGACGGAGGCGATGATCTGCTGCGCTTGATCGCAGCGGAGCTAGCTCACGTCGAGGGTCAAGATGACGTCGCCAGCGTGCTGATTCAGCCGCTGGTGCGGCAGCCGACCAAGGCGACCGGGGTCGCGCTGGCGTCGGCGGCCGTCTTCTCGGCGGGTGATCCGCTGTACGACGAGTCCAAGGGGGCGGACTTGGTGCGCGGCCTGCAAGAGGCCGCGGTCCGGCGCGATCCGAAGCTGTGGGCGCCTCGCATGGCGCTGATCCTGAGGGAAGCGAGCACCAAGGGTTTGACCGAGGGCGTCAAGCCGCTCAAGGCGCTGGCCGCCGAGTTCCCGGAGGTACCGGGCATCTTGAGCACGCTGGCCACGCTATATGGCCAGCTCGGCTGGTCGCCGGAGCGCCTTGAGACGGTCAAGGCGCTGGCTGAGCGCTTCCCGCGGGATCCAGAGACCCTAGCCGTGGTCGCCGCGGTGTACGACGAGCAAGGTGAGTTCGCGCGAGCTGACGAGCTGGTTAGTCGCATCCTTGAGCTGACGCCCGACAGCGAGATCCGCTTGGACCGAGCGCTGGCTCGACAGGACTACGCCGCCGCGCTGGTCGAGCTGCGGCGGCTGAAGAAGCGCCGCCCCAACCGCAAGGACATCGCCGAGCGCATCGAGGACGTGCTGGTTCGCGCGGGGAACAGCGCGGAGACTTGGAAGAAGCTAGAAGCCGCCATTGAGAAAGAGCCAAAGAGCGGGCGCGCGCGGCTGGACCTAGCAGACGCGCATTTTGCCGCAGGGAAGCACGGGGCGCTGCGTAAGGCGTTGGTCGAGTCGATCGAGGCTGGCGCGGACTACAGCGCGCTGGCCGACGCCATCGATCTGATCGAAGGCGTCACCGAGCTCGAGCCGTATCGGGTAGACGGACGCAAGCTGATCGCCGAGTACGAGGCCAGCGCAGAGCACATGGAAGGTACGGCTGCCCGGATCTTGGACTACTCGGCGGTGGCTGTGCGCGGGGACTCGTCCAGCAGGATGCTGACCCACGAGGTGGTGCGTATCCAGAGCGCGGAGGCGATCGGCCTGTTCGCGGAGCAGCCCCCACCAGAGGGCATGGTGCTGCACATGCGCGTGATCAAGCAGGACGGCAGCGTGCTTGAGCCGGAGATCGTATCTGGCAAGCCCACGGTGACCATGCCTCATCTAGAGGTGGGCGACTACATTGAGACGGAGAGCATCGTCTCACGCTATGGCGACGGGCAGCAGGGTCGGGCCTACTACGGGCCGCGGTGGTTTTTCCGAGAGGAAAATATCGCTTACTGGCGCAGCCAGTTCGTGCTGATCTCTCCCAGCGACAAGCCGCTGGTGGTTGAGAAGCGTGGCGACGTGCCTGACCCCAAGATCGAAAAAGACACCGGGCGTGAGATCCGCACCTGGCTGGTGACCAAGAGCCCCGCGGCGCCTGTGGAGCCACTCAGCGCTCCGGCAGCTGAGTTCCTGCCGTCGGTCCACGTGGGGTGGGGGGTGAGCCTGGCAGACCGCCTGCGGGGGCTGAACGACACGTCCATCGACGTCACCCCAATGGATCCCAGGATCCAGAGCATCGCCGCGACGATCGTCAAGCCAGCCAAGGCGCGATCTGAGCAGGTAAAGAAGCTGTACCACTGGGTGATCGCGAATATTGAAGAAGGCGACGAGACCGACGGCAGGCGCGTTATCGTAGGGAAACAGGGCAACCGCTGGAAGGCCTTCATCACGCTGTGCCGGGCGCGCGGCATCGACGCGCGCTACGTGGTCGCTAAGAGCCGAATCACCACCCCCTCGATCGGGCCGCTGAGCCAAGCCAGCGATTTCACCAAGGCCGTGCTGCGCGTCAAGACTGAGAAGGCGGATGCCTGGCTCACCCTAGACAGCAAGTACACACCGTTTGGCTACATCCCTGACGACTTGCGCGGGATGCCTGGTTATGAGCTCGGCGGCGACGCGCCGGTTAAGGTGGCGCTGCCGGTGGATGGTATCCTCGACCTCATCGAGCATGTCGCCGAGGTGCGCCTAGCCAAGAACGGCTCTGCGGAGATCGACCTGGTCCAGCGCTACCACGGCAAGTACGCCGTCGGGCTGCGCTCGGCGCTGGCTCAGCTCCCAGAAGCACGCTTGCGCGACGTGGTCGAGTCGAAGTTGCTGGGTCGGGAGCTGCGCGGCGCTCGCTTGGTGCGCTTTAAGCTCAAGCACTTGGATGACGTGGACGTGCCGCTTGAGATCGCGCTGACCGCCGAGATGAGCGTGTTCGCCCAGCTGTCGGCAGGCGCGCTGGTGATTGACCCGCCGTTTTCACCGCGGGTGGCGCAGCTCGCCGCGCTACCTACGCGCCAGACGCCCCTGTTCTTCGGGGACGCCACCCACCTCAAGAGCGAGCTAAAGATCGTGCTGCCGCCAGGCATGAAGGTCGACGGACAGCTACCCAGCTTCGACGCGAAGTTTCAGCAACATTCAGGTCGAGTCAGCGACAGCATTGATGGTGGCGTGCTCAAGCTATCGCGCGAGCTGTATCTCGGCTCTGGGCGCGTTCAGCCCGACGCCTACGCCGGGTTTCAAGGTTTCGTGCGTAAGCTAGACGACGCGCTGAACAGCGCTATTCGCGTGCGGTGACATCGCTGGCGATGAGAGCGCTGGCGATGAGAGCGCTGGCGATAAGAGCGCTGGCGATGAGAGCGCTGGCGATGAGAGCGCTGGCGATGAGAGCGCTGCCGCTAGCGTGCGGCAACGCCCCTGGCTGGCGCTCGGCAGGTCGTGGCGACTACTTGGTCGTCTCGGCCAGGCGCTTGGCGATGCGCGCCTTGACCGCGCCGTAGTCGACGATCATCTGCTTGTAGATCTCGATCCGCTTCTTGCGCTCAGGCGGAGTCGCGGGATAGCCCTTGGCCTCCGGCTTGGCCGCCTCTTGCGCATACTCCCCCCACTTGGCGATGGCCTCGTCGTAGGCTTTGGCGCGCTCTTTCAAATCCGCCATCACGAACACGATCTTTGCCTTGAGCTGTGGGGTGCTGCCAGCGAAGCGCAGCGCGCTGGTGAGTGACGCCTCGGCCTCTGTCAGGTTGCCCTTGGCGAGCTGCGCTTCGGCCATGCGGTAGTGCCCCAGCGCGTTCTGAGGCTCTTTGGTGATTGCCTCGCGGAACTCACTGATCGCGGTGTCGAAGTCGCGGGCCAAGTACGCAGCGTTACCGCGGTTGACGGCCTCCCAGAACGGACTGATCCCCTTCACGCCGCTAGGATCCTTCTTAACTTCCCCGGTGTCCTTCTTCGCTGCCTTCGCCTTGCCTTGGGCGAAGGCAGGCGCCGCGAGCAGCGTGGGAGCAGCCATGAGGCAGACGAGGGCGGAGATGCGGAGTGAGCGCTTCGACATGGGACCGAGACGTTACCACGCAGGCCCGCGACGCCCGAACCGTTTGCGCGCCGGCTCGGCGCCGGCGCGCTTGACCAAGGCGGGCTCGAGGCATGAAGCACGCTGCAGGGTCTCGCTGCGACTTGAATAAACCCATTAAATATAAGCAGTTACACCTAGGTTGCGGGTGCCCGCCTGCAGGCACAGGGTGCGCTATGCGCCAGCAAAGCGGGCGCTGCTCGTTCTGGCGCTGAGCCACGCCGCGTGGCCTGGAGCGGCTCTTGAAGACGGCGGCGCGCTGAGGTGTCGTCGTCAGCCAGCGCCAGTGATACGCACGGCGGGTGTCGCCCCAGATCCGTGACTACCCCTGGCAGGCGCTCGAGCGCTTGAGTCGCGAAGCGATCCTTACTTGCCGAGTCGCCCGCCGCGCGCTTGAGGGTAGCGTCGATTTTGGTCAATGGGCGCGGTCCGTCGGCGACGTCCTGGGCGCCGAAGTGCAAGGCGTGGTGCATGGCGTCGAGCTGGCTGAGCGCGAGCCGCAACGGGGCGTGTCGGTGTATTTCCAGACGGATCCAGGTCAGGTCCGCCTCGGCTTCAGCTCGACGCCGGAGCTAGGCAGCGTGCTGGTCAGCCGCTTGCTGGGGGCGCCGTGGCGACTCACTCGCGCGGACGCTCCGCTTGACCCCGTTGTTCGCGGCGCGCTGGCGGCCCTGTTGATCGAGTCGGCTCGCCGGGTGGGCAGTGACTCGGCGCTGAGCAGCATCGACGCCTGGTCAGCGCCACGGCTGCTGGTCGCTGAGCTCACGCTGCTGATCGACGGCAGCCCGTACGCGGTGATGGCTTGGTGCGAGCCGCCTAGCGCGCCGACTCGGCTGGCGGGGCGCTCGCGTAGGCTCGATCAGCTGGGTTGGTTGCCGCTTAGCTTGCAGCTGGTGGTCGGCTCGAGCGCGTGTACGCGCGAGACGCTAGCCCTGCTTGAACCGGGTGATGCGTGGATCCCTGGGGATCCAATGTGGCTCGAAGCGGGCCCGCATCAGGTCGGGCACGCTGGCTTTGGTGTGTTATCTGGGGCGGGCAGCGATCACGGCGTCAAGGTAGATTTCATGCCAGGTGGCGGGCTGCGCCTGAGCGCCGATGTCGTCGCGCTGCCGCTGGATCTAGACTCACCCCCGCCGAACGCGACGCACGCGCGGGATGACGCGACCCCCACTGGCGAGCGCGGATCGCTCGTGGCGTCTGCGCCGCGCACCCCCGACGGCGTGAGGGGAGTCAGCTCGCGCCCCGACGGAGCAGCGCACAGCGCAACAATGTCCAGCGCTTCGGGTCTGGCTGGGCTAGCTTTGGACACCCCGATGACACAAGACAAACCCCTGAGTCAGACCGCACTGGACGCACCGCTCGTGGTGCGCGTCGAGCTGGGCAGCGTCAGCATGAGCGCGGGTGAGTGGGCCGCGCTCGAAGCAGGAGACGTGATCGAGACGTGTCAGCGCATCTCGGAGCCCGTCGTGCTGCGCTGCGCTGGGCGTGAAGTCGCGCGCGGCGAGCTGGTTGAGGTTGAAGGTCAGGTGGGGGTGCGTATCACCGAGCTGGTCGGTGGGGCCTCGGCCAGTAGCAGAGAAGGAACGGCGACATGAAGCGCATAGTCCACGGTCTTGTAGCCGGGCTCTTAATTTCCGCGGGGCTAAATTTGACGGCTTGTGACAACAAGACCGACGCCGCCCCGGTGGTCAGCGCGTCGGTGGCAGCTGTGCCTAGCGCTCCACCCCCAAAACCCCTGCCGTGGCATCAAGGAGACTGGGCGGGAGAGTATGACGCCGCTCACTATGTGATCGAGATGGAGGGCAAAGATGGCGCCATTCGCAACTGGAAGGCTGACGACGGCGGGGCGCTCAGCGGTAAGGGCAAGATAGCGCTCAGCATCGACGAAGCGGGAGAGGTCAGCGGCACGTTGACCGGGCCGTTGGGCACCATGAACGCCACGGGGAGCTTCGAAGACGACGTGCTGAGCGTGCGGCTCACTCCTGCCGATGACGAGCCGGTGATCACCAGCGCATATTTCCTTGCGGACAAAAAGGGTGAGGCGCTAGAGGGCGAGCTGCGGGCGTCGTCCGGAGACAGCCTAAAGGTCCGGGACGCCCGGCTGCGCTTGGTTAAGGGTCGCTCCGGCGCCGGTGCTCTCCCCGATCTCCCCCCCAGCGCCGCGCCGTCCGCCTCCGAAGCACCTAGCGCCGCTGCGCCTGGCGCTGCCGCACCTGGCGCGGCCGCTGCCCCAGCGCAACCTGCACCGGCGGCGCGACCCGCACCAGCGCCGGCCTCAGACACACCATGAAGCGTGAGGTCAGCTAAGAGTGCGGATCCTGTACGACCTGTCGGTGCTGCGCACCGAGGCGCGCACCCGCGGCATTGGCCGCTACGTGGCGACCCTTGGCGAGGGCCTGGCGGACGACCTGGCTCATCCCTCACAGCTAGCGAGCGGCGGCTCGGGGCATGAGTTGGTTGGGCTCAGCCGGCTGCGCAGCTATGGCCGTGCGGAACTAACGCACGACGTGCGGGGCGAGGTCCAGCGCCTGAGCGCCTTGAAAAAGCGAGAGAGCCACGCCAGCTGGGCGTATCGGCTGCGCCTGCACCTCGCTCGCGCCACGCGCAAGCTGCGCCCGGACGTGTTTCATCAGGGCCACCCCAACGCCACCCCGCTGGGCAAGCTCGGGTGCCCGCGGGTGGTGACTGCGCATGACCTCATCCCGCTGCGCTACCCAGGGCGCTACCTCGACTGGAGAGACGGCTGGGCCCCTGGGCGGCGGCGCCTGGACGGGCGGCGTTATCGCAGCGCAGACCACGTGATCGCGATCAGTGAGGCCACCGCCAGCGATCTAGTGTCACTCCTAAAAATTTCCGCAAAGAAAATTAGTGTGGTCTACAACGGCGTGGATCTAGCGCTGTGGAGCCCAGAGCCACAGCCTCACGACTTGCGGGTGCGCAGTCAACTCGGCGTGGACGACAAGTGCTACGTGCTCTACGTGGGCGCCGCGGACTGGCGTAAGAACTTCGAGGGCATGCTGCAAGCGGTGATCGAGGCGCGGCGCGCGGCACCAGAGCTTGAGCTGATCTTGGTCTGGGCGGCGAGCCTCGACGCGACGACCCAGGCGCGCCTGAGGCAGCGCCTACGTGAAGCGTCCGCGGAGGACGCCGTGAAGTTGGTGGGCTACGTCAGCGATCAAGACTTGGGCGCGCTGTTGCGCGGCGCGGTAGCGCAGCTGTTCGTGTCGCGGGCTGAGGGCTTTGGTTACCCCATCGTAGAGGCCATGGCCGCGGGCTGCCCGGTGATCACCAGCAACCTGTCCAGCATGGCCGAGGTCGCGGCTCAGGCCGCAATCACGGTGGACCCGGAAGATCATCACGCCATCGCCGACGCCATCGTCCTGTTCGCAGACAACGCCACCGAGCGCCGCCGCTTCGCTGCTGCAGGGGTCGCGCGCGCGAACTACTTCAGCGTCGCGCGCATGGCTCGCGGGACCATCGACGCCTACTCCGAGGTCAGCCGCTGACCCCCTGCGTGGCGCTCACGCCGCGGCAGCGCTGGCGTCCGCGGCGAGCGCGCACTATCCCCGGCTGATGGCTGCTGGCGTCGCTCACAATCTCGGGTTGGTCCGCGCGCGGCTGGCGGGCGCCCTGGCGGCCGCTGGCCGGGACACGCTCAGCGTGAGCTTGCTCGCGGTGTCCAAGCACCATCCGGCTGCGGCGATCCGTGAGGCGTACGCAGCGGGGCAGCGAGATTTCGGCGAGAACTATGCTCAAGAGCTAGCCCGCAAGGCCGATGAGCTGAGGGATCTCAGCGAGCTCCGCTGGCACATGATCGGCCACCTGCAGCGCAACAAGGTCAAGCTGGTCGTGCCCCACGCCGTTCGTGTATCGAGCGTTGACTCGGAGCGCCTGCTGCGTGAGCTGAGCGCCCAGCGCAGCGCGTCGCCGATTTCGCTGAATGAAACCGCAGGGAATCGAACGGGGCTTGAGGTGCTGCTGGAGGTCAAGCTCGGCGACGAGCTGAGCAAATCTGGAGCGCCACCAGCGGCCGTGCCAGCGCTGGTCGAGCTGGCAGAGCGCCTGCCCGGGTTGGAGCTGCGCGGCCTGATGCTGATCCCGCCACATGGCGTCGATCCAGCGCCCTACTTCGCCGAGCTGGTCGCGCTGCACGACAGCCTGGGCGGCGCCCAGCGCCTGCCGGTGCTGTCTATGGGGATGAGCGGTGACCTAGAGGCCGCGGTGCTGGCTGGTTCCACCGAGGTCAGGGTGGGCACCGCGATCTTTGGTGAGCGAGCATAGTGGCGAAGCCAGACGACCAACCCTCGCTGCTTGCCGCGCGGAGAAACGCGACGGGCCAAGGCGACACCCCGCTGGCCGACCGCATGCGGCCGCGCTCGCTGGCCGATGTAGTAGGGCAAGAGCAGCTGCTCGGTGAGGGCAAGCTGTTGGCGCGGGCGATCCGCGATGATCGCCTGCCGTCGATGGTGCTCTGGGGACCGCCCGGCTCTGGTAAGACCAGCTTGGCTCACGTCATCTCGGAGCTCACGCGCTCGGTGTTTGTGCCCTTCAGCGCGGTGCTGGGGGGCGTCGCAGAGCTGCGGACGATCATAAAAGAGGCCCGTGAGCGCCGGGACTACCAGGGTAAGAGCACCATTTTGTTCGTGGATGAGATCCACCGCTTCAACAAGAGCCAGCAAGACGCGTTCTTGCCCCACGTCGAGAACGGCACCATCCGCTTGATCGGCGCCACCACCGAGAACCCGTCGTTCTCTGTCAACGCCGCGGTGCTCAGCCGCTGCCGCGTGTTTCGCTTAGAGGCGCTGTCAGAGGAGCAAATCGTGCGCGTGCTCAAGCGCGCGCTGGCCGACGAACAGCGAGGCCTGGCCCCACGCGCTGAAGCCGGCGGCGAGCAGGCTGAGCTGGTAGCCAGCGAGCAGGTGCTGCAGACCATCGCGCGGGCCTCCCAGGGCGACGCGCGTCGCGCGCTAGGGCTCTTGGAGACGGCCGCTGCTATGCGGAACCAAGATCAGCCAGAGCTGGATCTTGAGTTGGTCGAGCAAGCCATCGGCGCGCCCACGCTGCTCTACGACAAGAGCGGCGAAGAGCACTACAACGTGATCAGCGCGCTGATCAAATCCATGCGTGGCTCAGATCCAGACGCCGCCATCTACTGGCTGATGCGCATGCTCGAAGCCGGTGACGACCCGTTGTTCGTGCTGCGCCGGCTGATCATCTTCGCCAGCGAAGACGTGGGTAACGCCGATCCGCGGGCGCTCATGCTGGTGACCGACGCCGACGCGGCGTACCGGCGCCTGGGCATGCCCGAGGGCCTGTACCCCATCGCTCAGGCTTGTCTGTACCTGGCGAGCTGCCCGAAATCGAACGCGGTTGGCCGCGCCTTCACCGCCGCGCGGGAAGCCATCCAGCGCCACGGCGCGTTGCCGGTGCCGATGTCGCTGCGTAACGCCAGCACCCAGCTGATGAGGCAGGAGGGCTACGGCGCGGGCTACCAGTACCCCCACGACCACCAGGGCGGCTGGGTCGACGCCGAATACCTCCCGGAAGCGCTGAGCGGCGCGCGCTTCTACGCGCCCAGCGACCAGGGCCTAGAGCAAGCCATCGGCGAGCGCCTGGCGCGGCTGAGAGCCGCGAGGCACAAGTAGTAGTGCCCTGCGGATCAGGCTCTCGTTGTGCCCCGATCTCTGCCCCTAAACCCGCTCGACCCGCCGACGCATGTCTTCTAGCGTGTCGACCAGCCCCGCTTCAAAGCCCGTCACTGGCTCATAGCCCAGCGCCGTCTTGATGCGCGTGATGTCAGCGCACGAGTGCGCCACGTCGCCCGCGCGGATCGCCGCGAACCCTGGCGCGACCTCGACGTTGAGCGCGCTGCCCAGCGCCTTGAGCAGCTCAAGCAAGCTGGTTTGGCGCCCTAGGCCCACGTTGAAGACGTCGCCCATCAGCTTGGTCGGGTGAGTCGCGGCGAGCAGGTTGGCGAGCACGACGTTGCTGACGTGGGTGAAGTCGCGGGTCTGGGAGCCGTCGCCAAAAATGGTCGGCTGCTTGCCTTGGGTGAGCGCGCTGGCGAAGGCAGAGATCACCGCGGCGTAGGCTGAGTTTGGGTTTTGGCGCGGACCGTACACGTTGAAGTAGCGCAGGTTCACCGTGGACAGCCCATGCACTCGTCCCCAGGCTTGGCTCATCAACTCGGCCGCGACTTTACTGGCGGCGTACGGCGACCAACAATCGGGCGTGTCGCCTTCACTACTGGGCAGGCTCGGCGTCTGACCGTAGGCCGCGGCGCTCGACGCCAACACCACGCGCTGCACGCCCTCAGCGCTGGCGGCGCTGAGCAGGTGTTGGCAGCCCATATTGTTGATGCTGTAGCAGCGCTCAGGCTGTTCGACGCTCTCTGGTACGGAGACCAGCGCTGCCTCGTGGAAAATGATGTGGACACCGCTACACGCCGCGCGGACTAGCGCCGGGTCCTCCACCGAACCCTGAAATAGCGTGTGCTCGACGCCGCTCAGGTTCTCTAAGCAGCCGCCGCTCAAGTCGTCTAGGACGCAGATCTCAGCGCCCAGCGCCGCCAGTCGGTGGGCCAGGTGCGAGCCGATGAAGCCCGCGCCGCCGGTGATCAACACGCGCTTACCCTGAAACTCGCTGAAGTGTCGCTGCATACTGCTCGTCGCGTCGCCGCTGATGGTCGCCGTGAGGCTGGGATCGCGCCTCGATATCGCCGCCGATACACATCGCCGCGCGATGTATATTGCCGCGCGGCAATTAAGGGTTTAACACCTCGCCGATGTAGGGCAGGTTACGGTACCTCTGCGCCCAGTCCAGGCCGTAGCCGATGACGAAGCGATCTTCGATGGTGAAGCCGAGGTAGTCGATGGTGACCTTCTTCAGCTCCCGCGCGGGCTTGTGCAGCAGCGAGCAGATGCGCACGCTGGCCGGCTTGCGGGTTTGAATTTGCTGTTGGAGGTAGTGCAGCGTCAGCCCGGTATCGACGATGTCCTCGACTATCAGCACATCCTGGTTGGCCAAGGGAGCGCTCACGTCCTGGGTGATCTGCACCACGCCCGAGCTCTCAGTGTCTGCGCCGTAGCTCGAGACGCCCATGAACTCGATGCGCAGCGGCAGCTTGATGGCGCGCGCCAAATCCGCCGCGAACACGAAGCTGCCTTTCAAGATGCACAGCAAGACCAGGTTGCGGGTGGCGTAGTCGCGGGTGATCTCAACTCCCAGCTCCTCCACGCGCGCGCGGAGCTGCTCAGCCGTGAAGATGGTCTCGATGCCTTCATCCATAGGCTTCAGCTACCGAGCGTGGCGCCCGCCGTCAAACCCTCGAGCGGTCGACTCGCGCCGCCCCACGCAAAGCCGGTGTAGCTGAGCGCGCCGTCTATCAGGTTGAGCTCCAGGCTGCCCAGGTTGTCGATGCGCCAGACCGCGGCGCCAGCGTCGTGCATGCGCCGGAGCGCCGCCGGGTGGGGATGACCGAACTGATTGCGCACGCCGCACGACACGCCGATCAGCGCCGGTGAGACCGCGCGCAAGAGCTCGCTGCCGCTAGAGGTGTGGCTGCCATGGTGCCCCGCCTTGAGCCAGTCGGCCTTCAGCTGCCCAGCGTGCTGCTCGAGCAGCTGCGCCTCTTCCGCCGCTTCAGCGTCGCCGGTGAACAGCAGCACCCGGGCGCCGACCTGCAGGCGCAGCACGATGGAGTTGTCGTTGGCGCCGAGCTCGGGCGAGGTCGGGCACGGCGCGAGCACCTCTAGCGTGAACTCGGCGTGCTGCTCAGGCTCACCGCACAGCTCGGCGGCGCTGCGGACCTTGGGCGCCTTGCCCAGCAACTGTTCATACTGTTTACCGCCCGGAAATCCACTCTGCCAGATCTCAGCCACGGGGATCTCGTCCAGCACCGTGATCAGCCCCGCGTAGTGATCGGGGTGCGGGTGGGTGATCAGCACGACGTCGATCGAGCTGCGCCGCCGCGCGCGGAGCAGCGGCAAGATCACGCGCCGCCCCGGGTCAAAGCCACCCCCTGCTGAGCCACCGCTCGCGCTGCCGCCGCCGTCGATCAGCATCAGGCGCCCGTCGGGCAGGTCAACCAGCGCCGCGTCGCCTTGGCCGACGTCGAGCTGCGCCACCCTGAGCTGGCCCGTTGGTCGACAAGCGTGACGTGCCCACAGCTCAGCGGCGCTGGCCCCGAGCAGGGTGGCGAGGGCGAGCGCCAACGTACGCCGTTGTTGTTTTTGCCATGCGGCAATTAACGTAGCGCCGCCTCCGGCACCCAGCGCAAGCAAATGCACGGCCGTGGGTGGAGGGACGGCGAAGGCTAGGCTGCGCGCCTCAGCGCTCCAGTGGGCCACCTGTCGCACCACGAGCAGCGCCCCACCAGCGGCCTTGGCCACGCCTGACTCCAGCGCGGGCAGCGGTGACATCAACAGGTGCCCTAGGCACAGCGGCAGCGCGATGATCTCTCCCAGCGGCGCGGCCACCACGTTGGCGGCGATGCCCGCCAGGGTCAAGTCTGGGCTGAGCACCGCGAGCAGCGGGGCGCAGGGCAGCATGGAGCCCACCGTCGCGAGGATGGACGCAGCGAGGTAGCTGAGCAGCTTGCTGCGCTGAGCGAACGCCTGGCGCTCAGCCCACGCTAAGGCTGGCGAGCCGATACAAACCAGCCCCACCGTGGCCGCCGCTGAGAGCAAGAACGAGACATCATAGCTCACCAGTGGATCGAGCAGGCTGCCGGCTAGCAGCGACCAACCCAGGCTGCGCGCCGGTCCGGCTCTGCGACCCAGCGCGCGCGCCGCGAACACCGCGCACAGCATAAAGGCCGCGCGCCAGGCTGAGCCGCTGCCTCCGGCGTAGTCGGCGTAGACTAACGCCAGCGGGCAGCCGAGCAGCGCCGCGATGCGCGCCACTTGGTACCGGGCGGATATAAATGGGATGCGCACCAAGAGCGCTTGCAGCGCCGTGACCAAGCTGACCACCGCGAACACCAGGTGCGTGCCGCTCACCGCTAGCAGATGAGACAGCCCGCTCTTACGAAACGCCGCGTCGTCCTCGGCGTCCAAGTCATTTTCGCCCAGGACCAGCGCGCGCGCCATCGGCGCCGCGAGCGGGTCGAAGGTAGCTTGGATGCGCTCACGTGCTTGGGCGCGCGCGCCGTCCACCGCGTGGCCAATGCCGTGGCCTGGCTGCAATAGCTCCAACGTCAGCACCGAGCCGCTGAGGCTGACCTGACCGCGGGCGGCGCCGGGCCTAGGATCCGGCAGCTCCAGGTTGCGCAAGACTTGCACTGGCGAGAGCTGCGTTGCCACGCGGATTTTGTCGCCGCGGGCTAGGCTGAGCGGCCCGCCGTACAGCCGCACCTGATACACGCCGTCGCTTGGGCGCCCCGCGGTGAGGCGCTCGCCGTCACACTCGAGCCTGAGAGCGCAGCGCACGCCGAGGCGATCGCCGCGCAAGGTGGGCGACGCCACCACCTCGCCCTCGCCCACGCAGCGCGCGCCGGGCACCACCTGCTGGCGTGCGCTCAGCCAAGCGCGCTGGTGCGCGTCCACCACGGCCTGAGCGCGCAGCGCGCCGATCAGCGCCGCGGCGATGATCAACAGTTTTAGTGGGCGGGCCGTGAAGGGCCAGGTGATGAGCAGCAGCAGCACCAAGGCGATGACCAGGCTCTTGGGGTGGGTGGTGGCGGTGCCGCCCAGGGCGAGGCTGGCCCCCAACAGCAGGATCGAGTCGATGCGCTTGGGGGGGGCGGCGCCGCGAGGCTCGTCCGCTTCGATTCCGCTCGGATCTGTGCTTGAGAGCTGCAGCTCGGCTCGAACGGCGGGGGTCACTCAGCAGCCTTCGCAAGATCAGCGCCAGCTTGGACCCTAAAATAGCGCGTGAAGAGCGCGCATTTCTCAGGGGTCGCGCGTGGCGCAGGCTGGCCGCCGGTGGCGTGGCCAGGCTAGCGGCGCGGACCTAGCTGACGCGCTGCCGCAGCCATTTAGCGCGCTCCCTCCACCCCCGAACCGGGCTTAGAGCGCTGGGCTGACGCGCGCCTGCGCACAAAAACACAAGGCCCGCGGCGGTCGCTGCTCCGTGGAATTGGGGCAGGCGACAGCGCGGGCTCAGTGCTGGTACGCGCGGCTTGGACGCGCAGCGTGGCTGCTCGCTCAGTCGATGGTACCCTCTTCGGTCGACGAACCATTGTCGGTTAGCCCTTGGCAGGCTACCGGCGGGTTGCTCAGGTCTAGCGAGCTGAGATCGCCATCGCAGGGGATCAAATTAAAGACCGCACGGATACAGTTGATCACTGTGCCAACGCAGATCCCCGTCTCCTTGTCGATGACCGTCTCGTTGAGGTACGGGGCGCAGCCGCCAGCGCGACACTCGGCGATGCTCTCGCACGAGTCCACCAGGTCATCTGCCTGAGGACCCTCAGCGTTGCCCCGAGTGCGGGTGAGCGGCAACAGGCTGATGGCGTGGTCCAGCGCAGTGCGCGCCGTGACCTTGCCATGCACTGACTGCTGGTAGTCATCGTCCTCGGGCGGGTCGGTGGTGTTGTTCCCGCTGCCGAAGCACTCCTCCACGAACTCACACAAATCGGCGTACACATCTAGCAGGTCGCCCAAGGTGGCGGTGCAGTTCGCCGCCGGTCGCTGGGTGCCATTAGCCCCTGGGCCGTCGTAGCTGTTCTCCGGCGCCTCGTAGCTGTTGCCTGGATGCTGTGTGCTGTTGCCTGGCCCCTCGGAGCCCAAGCGGCCGGGCGTGCCGCCCTTGCCATCGGTGGCGCAAGCGGCGACCAGGATCCCCGCGCCAGCCACCAACGCGAGACCGCTGAGGTCTCTCACGCGCAGTGAACCCATAAATGCTCTTCGTCCCATCTCCACCTCCCGAGCCCGCGCTTGAGCGCAGCCGCTGTCAGTTTGTCACGCGGTGAGGGCCGGCGCTAGCGCCCCAGCCCTCGAGCCGCGTTAGCCGCATTAGAAGTAGTACATCGCGGCGACGTTGCTCTGGAAGATGTTCCACGGGTTGTCGCCCACGGTGGTGCCGATGGCGGTGCTTGAGACCTTGCTCTCCTGCTCTGGGTCGCTCTCGACCACTTGGGTACGGTTCTCCATGCTGAACCGCACACCCACGCTACCCTGCAGGGAGAGCTGGGGGATGCCCATGAAGCCAAAGTGGATCTCGGCGCCCGCGCGGGCGCCGATGTCGAGGCCAAAACCGCTGAGCTTTACGTCAGGGATGTTGCCGTTCGGATCCGGATCCTTGATGGTGGAGTTGGCGAAGCCCACGTTCAGCTCAGGCACGATTTGAAAGCTGAAGTGCCCAGCGTCCGCCAGGTTCAGCGGAACGCCAGCGTGGAGCAGGAACCCCGTGTGACCTTGGATATCGCTCTCGTCACCGTCCGGGGGGCTAGTGACGGTTCCTCCGGTCGATACGAAGCCGATGCCGGCGTCGATCCCCATCGAGGGATCCAACCAGTAGCGCACCCCGATCACCGGCGCGCTGACTGAGTCGCCCAGGTTGCCTCCCCCGAAGATCGGGATCGTGCGCGCACCCAAGTAACCAAAGCCGATGTGCTCGGACATGGCCGCGTGGTCTGAGCCACCAGCGGTGGCTGTTGCGCCGGGCGCCCCAGGCAGGGTCATGCCCGCCTCGCCACTTGCTTCTTGAGCGAATGCGCCGCTAGCCAAGGTTAACGTCGCCGCCGCGGCGACTCCTGCAAAGCCCAATCGTGCAAGTTTTTGCATTGAAAATCCTCCGTAAGTGGGGCCCCGCGTGGTTCACGGTTGCTCTCAGCGGCCCACTTTAGGCCAGGGCGAGAGCAAATCTTTGGGGGAGCCCGGGTCTGGTACGTCGCATGGTTGCTAAGCTTCCGAGGAACAGGCAAGAAACAAGGCGTCGCGCCAGCGCCCCCGAGCTGCTGATACCACTGAAAAGTTTAATAATATCAATGCAGTTCCGGCACTTGGTGGGGCGCTGCGCGAAGCGCGATTAGCGACGAAGCTGGAACAAACTGAGATGAAGAAGCGCGCGGATCTGCTGTTGGTCGAGCGGGGCTTGTGTGAAAGCCGCAATAAAGCGCAGGCGCTGGTGATGGCGGGGCAGGTGTTCTCAGGCGATCAGCGCGTGGACAAACCAGGTAGCCAGCTGGCTTTGGACGCGCCGCTGGAACTGAAAGGCGTGGAGCGCTTTGTGTCGCGCGGCGGCCTCAAGCTCGAAGGCGCCCTGGAGGCCTTCGGAGGCCAGGTGGCGATCACCGGCGCCGTCTGCGTCGATGTCGGGGCGTCCACCGGAGGCTTCACTGATTGCTTGCTGCAGCGCGGCGCTGAGCGCGTGTACGCGGTGGATGTAGGTCAAGGTCAGCTGGCCGCCAAGCTGGCGCAGGACCCCAGGGTCATAGTGCGCGACAAGACCAACGCGCGTTTCCTTGAGGCAGCGAATTTCCCTGAGCCGATCGGGGTCGTGGTGGTGGACGCGAGCTTCATTGGCCTGGGCAAGCTCGCGCCAGCCATCGCCCGCACGCTGGTCGCCGGTGGCTCTTTGGTCGCGATGATCAAGCCGCAGTTCGAGGTAGGACGCGACGTCGCTCGGCGCTTCTCCGGGGTGATCCGTGATCCGCAGATCCGCGGCGCCGCGATTGAGGGCGTCAAGGCTGAGCTCTCAGCGCTTGGCTTCACGCTGCTGGCCGAAGTCGACTCCAGCCTGCCCGGCCCCAAGGGCAACCTCGAGTGCTTCGTGCTGGCCCGCCTTGAACGCGCGGGCGGCCTTTCCTGAGCTGTCTAGAGCACCAGCACCCAGATGTCATACAGCGCGTGGGTCCACACCGCCGGCGCGAAGCCCCGCAGGTGGTAGATCAACGTGAACACCAGGCCACAAACCGCACGGAAAACGAAGCTGCGCGGATCAAAGGCGTCGCCCAGCGCCCCGACGTAGTGCCAGCCGCTGAACACCATCGAAGCCACCAGCGCCCAGCCCAGGGTCAGCCACAGCTTCCTGAGGGGTAGTGGGGCAGGGACGAACGTCATGATCAAACGCAAACCGAGGCCGTACAGCACCACACGGAAGGCGATCTCCTCGTAGAAGCCGGCGCCCAGGCTCATGATCAGGCCCGCGAAGGGCCCGCCGCTCACGCCGCCGAGAAACAGCCGTCCCACCACCCAACCTGCGATCAGCCGCATGGCGATGGCGTACAAAATGCCCTCTGCCGCGACCCAGGCAAAGCGCTGCCAGTGCATCGCGCCGCGCTGACGGAACACCAGCAGCACCCCGACGTAGGCCGCGCCGATGCCGAGGGTGAGGCCGCTGTACAGCAGCAGGCTGTGGTCCGCCAAGGTCATGAGCTCGCGGGTGACGACGTCCGCGGCGTTGCGCACCGGCAGGAACACCACGCCTAGGTGGTACAGCACGAAGACCGGCAGCGTGAGCACCAGATCGGTGATGGGCCCGCTCTTGGTCCGCGCTGGGCCTGATGGGGCCGGCGCGGGTGCTGCGCTGACGATCTCGCTCATCCGCCTGGCCGTAGATTATACACAATCCACAGCACGAGCCCGATCCACAGCAGCAAGATGCCGACGAACGGGCCGTCCCGCAGCATCTCTTGGGTTGGGCTCTCGGCCTTGGGCCGGCTGCGCACCAGGAATAAGAAGCGCCCGACGCCAGCGACCACGAAGGCCGTGCTGGGCCATAGATAATCCGTGTGGAAAAATGCGCGGGTGGTCGGGTCTAGGGTGTACGCCAAATAGATGCCGATGGTGGCCAGCGCGGTGATCACCAGCGCGGTGTCCAGCCCCTTGACGCTGTAGCGCTTGAGCGAGGCCCGCGCCTTGCCCACGTCAATGGCCGCGGCGGCCAGCTCATGCCGGCGCTTGCCGAAGCCTAAGAACAGCGCCAGCAGCGCGGTGCAGAAGATCAAGTAGCGCGAGACCGAAATTTGCGCAGCGTAGCCCCCCGCCTCGACGCGCAGCACGAAGCCGAGGGCGATCAGCCCCACGTCTAGGTACGGCACGTTCTTCAGCTTGAACGAGTAGGCTAGGTTCTGCACGAAGTAGATGACGGCGATGATGAAGAAGCCGACGTGGATAAACAGCGCAGCGCCGAGGGCGATGATCACCAACACCAGGGCGAGCGCCTTGGCCAGGGGCACCGGTACTCTTCCCGACGGAATTGGGCGACGCCGCTTGACGGGGTGCGCTCGGTCCGCCTCGATGTCGACCAGATCGTTCATCGTATAGACGGCGCCGGCGAGCAGGCAGAACACGCCAAAGGCGCTGGCCGCGCGGGTGAGCAGCGCGGTGTCGAAGATTTCGCGGGCGAACACCACCGGCGCGAGGACGAACAGGTTCTTGACCCACTGATGAGGTCGCACGGTCTTGATCACGCCACCGACGCGCCAGAGCAGCCCGCTGCCCTGCGCCTCCGCCGCTGCGCGGAGACTGCCTGAGCTGGGTGGGCTGGAGTCGCGCGGCTCCGCCTGATCGGGCGTGATGACGCCTCCGTTCAGTGCGACCTCTGCTGGTGCTTCAGCTTGCTTTGCGCTCGTTTCGGCCATGCGCATCGGCCCTATAGCCCAGAATCCGCGAGAACATGGCTTTTCCTGGCTCGCCGCGCCGCTGTCCGCTTTTCAGGGGTCGGCGATCCGCTTCAGTAGGCGCTAAAGCTTCCAGCTGAGGCCGCTACCCAGCGCCGCGATCCAGCCGACTACTGGCACATCTCCCGCCACGCTGCGTCGTAGGCTGAGCTCTGGGAGGATCGCCCAGCGCTCGCTCAGCGAGATCTCCAGCAGGCCAAAGCCGCCCACGGACAGGCCGTGGGCTTCGCCGCCCGTGTTCGGTAGGTAGTAGCCGTAGAGCAGCTCGGGTCCAAAGTGCAGCCCGACACTTCGTGACAGCTGGTGGCCGATGATCCAAGGCAGGTGGGCGAACAGATTGAGTGAGTCGGTGGTGACCTGGGTCTCGTTCACCCTCGCCACGTCGAGCGCTGGAGCGACCGCCGCTGGCCAAGTTCCCGTGTGGAATCGCCATTTGCCGCCCAGCTGGGCGCCGAAGGTGTAGAGCTTGACGTGAGCGTCGATGTCCTTCACGACGCCGTGCCGCGCGCCTAGCTCGACCACCGCGGATGGAACGCGCGTGTCTTGCTCCACGTCTCGATACAGCGCGCCGTCGACGCCCGCCAGCAGCTCCCACTCGCCGGGCGGGATTGGATTGGCGGTCTGCCGCGTGGCCAAAGATGGGCAGCCGCTCAGCAGCAGCCCGAGCAGCGCGCCAGCGAACCGACTACGGCAGCGCATGCTGCCTCAGGAAGTCCACCAGCACTTGGCTGCCAAAATCGCGCGGCACACGGCCGATGCGATCCTCGCTCAGGTACGGGTTGCCGCCGGGCCAAGTGTGCCCGCCGCCCTCAACCCGGATCAGCTCGGTCGCCACAGCGCAGCCTTGCCAGACCACGCGGTAGCTGCGCGTCCCATCGCTTGGCGCGGCGTCCGGCAGCGCGGCCTCGATCGTGTCGGCGGTGCAACCGTTGACCGCGCGCCAATACTCCATGGACTCTTCTGCGCCCTGCTTCACTCCGGCGTCGCTGCCCTCAACGCAGCTTACGCTGCTCGGCTTGTAGGTCCAGCAAGGGTCCTGTGTGCCGTGGATGTGCAAGATCGGCACGGGGGTTGGGCAGCTGCCGCCAGCCGCAGCGAACTGGTTAGCGCCCCCCACCGGGACGATAGCGGCGATGCGGTCAGACAGCTGGCAGGCCAAGCGGTGGCTCATGGCGCCGCCGTTGGACAGGCCTGTCGCGTAGATCCGCTTGGAATCAACCGGGATCACCTTCGCGACGTCGTCTAGCAGCTCGCGAAAGTAGCGGACGTCGTCCACGCCAGCCTTGCAGGCGCCTCCGCTGGCGCAGTTCCAGTCGCCGGTGCCGCCGCCCGCGTTCCAGGTCCTGACGTTGCGTAGCGGCCTGGTGCCGGTGCCGTCGGGCCGCAGCACCGCCATGCCGGCCTGCATGGCGACTTGAGAGAAGCACGCCGCTCCCCCCGTGTCGCCCGAGCAGGTCACTTTGGCCGCTGACTGCTTGTTGCCACCGCCGCCATGGATCGCGATCACGACCGGCAGCGGAGACGTCCCGTCCCAGCTCTGGGGCAGCTCCAGCGTGTAGCTGCGATCGGTCCAGCCGGGCATCGGGCAGTCCAGCATTTGCCCTGCGGATACACTCTTGCCCGCGCATGGCTCTAGAACATCGACGCAGCCTCCGACCGCTTGCGCCAACAGCAACAGCGACGTGGCACCGAAAAAAATACGCGCCGCGCGACGTGGCATGAGAGGCCTATTGGTCGACGACCTTGAGGCCCTGGCGCGAAATCGCGAACGGCTCGTCGATGGGCGCGCCGTTGATGTACACGAACTTCAGGCTCTTGATGCTCTTGAGCGGCTTGAGATCTTTGACCCGAGTGCGCTGAATGGACAGCTTCTCGAGCTTGGTCAGCGCGCTGAGCGGCGTCAGATCGTCGACGGGCGTGTCGTCGAGCTGCAGGTCGGTCAGCTCAGTCAGCGCGGCCAGGGGCTTCAGATCGCGGACCTGGGTGTGACCCAGGTCGAGGCGATCGAGCTTAGATAGCTCGCTGAGCGGCGTGACGTCGACGACGGGGTTGTAGGCTAGCTTGAGGTCCAGCAGCGTGTTCAGCTCGCTCAGCGGCTCCAGGTTAGTGATTTTTCCACGGCCAAAAAATAGACCCTGCACGCTCTTCAGGTGCGGGAAGACGCAGTTGTCTAGGCTGTCCAGGCTGACGCTAGAGAGCTTGAGGCTCTTCACCTTCGCCAGATCGGCGGTGGTCAGCGCGCCCTTTTCTTTCTGGAGCTTGCGGCGCGCCTCGGCCTCTACCTCAGCGTCCGCGAAGTCGACCTGGCTTCCGCTCTTGCACTCCCGCTTGACCACCGGCTTAGGCGCTTCCACGGGGTCTGCTGACGGTAAGATAGGCGCCGTGGTCGCGACGGCGCGCACCGAAGGTGTGGCGCTAGGCGCCGGTTTGGCTGCCGGGTCATCACAACCGACGGCGAGCAACAGCAGGGGTAGGGCAAAACAGACCTTCATCGGCGACAGCATATCAACGCGATGCCTCACCTGGAACGCTAGGGAGCACCTGGCGCCCCGCCCACGCGGCCCGGTGCGCTGGGTGATCCTGCACAATCTGAACAATCCGTCAGCAGTGGAGCGGGGCGCTCGAGGCGTGCGGTGCGCGGCTCTGGTCTGCTTAGTCGTTCCAAGCACCGCTGAGGCGCTCGGCGCTGCGAGGGCTCGGCGCTGCGACGGCTTGGCGCTGCGACGGCTTGGCGCTGGCTGGCGCTTGCAGGCGCCTTTCGAGCGACTAGGCTGCGCGCCGTGGATCCACGCATCGACTACCTAGAGTTTGCGATCCGGCACTTTGGCAGCGCCGAGTACGATCTGGCGTCCAGCGGCGCGCCAGCCGTGCAGTCGAGTGAGCTCGGCTACGAGGCAGCTGACGAGCCCGAGGCTAGGCAGCGTTTCCTCTGGGCAATAGCGGGTCGCTACCAGGTGCCGCTCGAGGTCATGCTGCCCACGCTGGGCGCGTCCGGCGCGCTGTACACGGTGTGCAAGGCGCTGCTTCGGCCGGGGGTCGCCGTGGCGGTCGAGACGCCAAGCTACGAACCGCTGTGGCGCGTCCCTGAGGGGCTCGGCGCGCGCGTCTCGCGGTTTAGCCGCGCAGGCAGCGTCGAGGAAGCGCTGGCGCAGATCGACGGCGCCGCCAAGCTCGTGATCTTGTCCAATCCGCACAACCCAACGGGGCACCAGCTCGACGACGACGCGCTGCTTGAGCTGGCCTGTGCGCTGGGGCCCGAGCGCTACCTGCTGGTTGACGAGGTCTACCGGGAGCTCGCGCGGCCGGTCAGTACGTGTTTCCGTGAGAAAACGAATATTATCACCATCAACAGCGTGACCAAATGCCTGGGCGTGCCTTGGGCGCGCGCCGGGTGGATCTGCGCGCCGCTGGAGTTGGTGCCGAGCCTGCGCCGGGTTGAGCTGCACACCGTAGGCAACGCGCCGCCGAGTTGCTTTGCCTGGGGCGCAGCGGCGGTCGAGCAGTCGGCGTGGCTGCTAGAGCGGGTGGCCAAATTGCAACGTGGCAAGCGCCAGCTCATCGACGCGTGGCTGGGAGAGCGCGCGGAGCAACTGGAGGTCGAGCCAGGCTTCGACGACTCGCTCTTCCTCTGGGTGCGAGATCGACGCGGTCGCGATCTGCTGCCGCTGATCGAGGCGGGCATCGCTAGCCACGGCGTGGTGGTCTCGCCAGGGAGCTTCTTTGGTGCCGCGGACTGTTTCCGTGTGAGCTTCACGCTCAGCGAGGAGCGCCTAGCCGCTGGGCTCGCGCGCCTTGACGCGACCTTAGAGCTCGCGCCGCAGGCGTGAATGCTCAGCAATATCAGCTAGATGCGGCGCTACGCAGAGCCCCAGCTTCGGCCGATCCCGGGGCGGCGGTCGACCTGCCGCAGGTTGCGGAGTACCCTGCGCCGCGGTGAGCGCCGAGCTCAAAGTTCCTCTGGTCGTCGGTACGGTGTTGGTCAGCGTCGGGCTGGGCGCGCTGGTCGTGTGGGCCGCGGTCCGTGAGCGAGAGGCCTCGCTCAGCTGCGCCCCCGGGTTGATCGCCAAAGGACCTCGTTGCTGTGGCGAAGGTCAACGTCTCCTTGGGGATACGTGTGTCGAGGTGCCGACCAACTGCCCCGCGCACCTCGACCGCCTGTCACGGCAAGCTTCGGCGGGCTGCGCTGCGCCCGCGCTGCGGGTGTCCATCCCTGGGGGGCGCCTTGAGCTCGGTCCTAGCGACTGGGAAGCTGAGGGCGTCGTCAAGGCTCGGGTGATCGAGCTGTCCACGTTCACGATGGACGCCTTTGAGGTCACGGTGCGGCGTTGGAACGCCTGCGTGGTGCGTGGCGGCTGCCAGGGTAAGCTAGATGAGGAGCTAGGCCGCCCCGTCACCGACATCACCCCGGCGCACGCGGGCGCTTTGTGCCGTTCCGAGGGGGGCCGGCTCCCCACCAGCGATGAGTGGCTGTTCGCGGCCGCCGGGGAAGAGGGTCGTAAATTTCCGTGGGGCAATACAGGGTTGGTGTGCCGCCGCTCGGTATTTGGACGTGTCAGCGGCCCCTGCGGAACGCAAGCGCGCGGCCCAGAGCTTGCGGGTACGATGCCGGATGGTGTCACGCCGCTGGGCGTCCACGATTTGTCGGGCAACGTCGCTGAGTGGACGCGCGAGCCCGACGGTACGTTCGTGGCTCGCGGTGGCTCGTTTCAATCGCGGGGCGCCGCAGAGCTAAAGTCGTGGTCTCTCGAGCGCTTGGAAGACAGCGATACGCCCGAGGGCTATCGCGCCCCACGCATCGGTTTCCGCTGCGTGTATCCGTAGCGCTCAAACGCGAGCACCGCGTCGGGTCTGCGGTGGTGAAAGCCGTTGAAGCGCGGCGTGGTTGCTGGGAGACTGGAGCTCAAAGTAAGGGAGTTCGTGGGAATATGAAGCGGCTTTTTGGGGCGGTAGTTCCGGTGTCAGCGGCGCTGGCGGTGGTGGCATGTGGAGGCTCGGATTCGGGCAACGTGTTCGGCGGCGCGGGCGGCGCTGCTGGCGCCGCGGGGGCTGCAGCGGCGGGGGGTGTTGGGGGTACATCGGGAGGAGGCTCGAGCTCGGGCGGCAGCGCCGCTGGCGGCAGCGCGGGCTCTGGCGGCCAGAGCAGCTGCAGCAAGGACGCCGAGTGCACGGGCGGCCGCGTGTGCGATGAGCCCAACCAGCGCTGCGTCGACTGTGTTGAGTCGGCTGACTGCAGCCCCGGCGCGCTCTGCGTGGGCAACGCGTGCCTCGCGCCGGTGGGCTGCTCGAACAGCCTCGACTGTGTGAGCGCGGCAGCTGATCGCAAGATCTGCGACCCGATCACGGAGTTGTGTGTGCAGTGTGTCGGGGCAGAGGACTGCCCAGAGCACAACGACTGCCTGCAGAACCGCTGCGTTCCGTATTTGCCGTGTGTAAATTCACTAGACTGCAAGTCAGGGCTAGTCTGCGATCCGGTCACGTCGCGCTGCGTCGAGTGCGTTGACACCGCGGACTGCGGGGCCGACTTGGTGTGCGCCGGTGGCAGCTGCCGGCCCGAGTGCGTCTCCGACAACGACTGCACTCCCCTGGGCTTGCTCTGCGATCGAGCGGTGGGCTACTGCGTTGAGTGCATCAAGCAGACTGACTGCGCTGCGGACAAGCACTGCAGCGTTGGGCAGTGTCTCCCTGACGCATGTCCTGGTGGCGCTCAGCGCTGCCAAACCAGCGGCGTATCCACGTGCACGGCCGAGGGCGATCGCTGGCAGCCAGTGGTCAGCTGTCCAGGGCAAACGACCTGTGTGCAGGCGGGCGCGCTGGCCGCGTGCGAGCCGTGGATTTGTACGGCCGGGGCCACCGAGTGTGATTCCCTGGGGCAAAATTTGATCGAGTGCGCGGCGGATGGGCTCAGCGTGAGCAAGACCACGGACTGCGTCGCGGCTGGGCAAGTCTGCGCGGATGATCGCTGCCAGGCCTTGGTCTGCGTGCCCAGCCAAGACTACTGCGTGGGTCAAGAGCTGCGCTCGTGCGCGGCCGATGGGCTCAGCTTCAGCGTGGCGCAGACGTGCAACGCCAGCCAGTTTTGCGATCAAGCGAGCGCGGCCTGCAAGGCGCAGATCTGCACGCCAAACCAGCCGACGTGCGAGGGTACCCGCGCGACCAAGTGTAACGCCCAAGGCTCAGGGACGAATCCGGGCGGAACTGACTGTGCTAGCAGCGGCAAGTTCTGCTCCGCTGGGGTGTGCGTGGATTGTCAGCCGAGCGTCACGGCTGCTGCGCCGTTGCCCATCGACCTGTTCATCATGGCCGATGAGACGGGCAGCATGGGCACAGACTGCGCTGTGGGTTCAACCGGCACGTCGCGTTGGTGCGCGCAGATCAACGGCATCTACAACTTCCTGAACAAGCCAGCGCTCGCTGGCACGGGGGTGGCTCTGGGCACCTGGGGGGCCTCCACGCAAATTTGCACCTCGCACAGCACGCCGGACGCCGCTTACGGCTTGTTGCCCGCGAACCTGGCCGCGGTACGCAACGTCCTCGACGTTTCCTCTCCCAACGGGAACTCGGTGCTGGAGGGCGCGATGAGAGGGGTCATCGACTACACCGCTGGCAGCGTCAAGCCGAACCGAAACATGGTGGGGATCCTGTTCAGCGACAACCACCAGCCGTTCGTGTGCGAGACTGACGAGGCTGTCCTCGCTGGACTGGTGACTGCCCACACTGCTTTCACAGGGATCCCATTCTACTGGGTGGCGATGGACTTCATCAGCGCCGGGGAGGTCGCCTCCGTCGAGGCTATGGCCGCAGGTGGAGGCGTCACGCCGCACGTAGACTATTGCGACGCCACCTACGGCAGCTCGCCGTGCACCAGCTACGCGCCGGCAGACACAGCGCCGAGCATCGAAGGGGCGCTCGCTTCCATCTTCAAGGCCGAGCGCTCGTGCGAGTTCAGCTACCCAGGGGGCGTGGCGGTCGCTCAGTTCTCGATGACCTACGCCGCTGGCGGCACCGGATCAGCGGTGACGCTCGGCCGCGTCAACGGCGCGGCCCAGTGCGGCGCGTCGCCTGCCTACTACTTGAACAGCAACACCGCCCCGACCAGCGTGACGCTGTGCCCACAGCTCTGCGCGGCGGTGCGCGCCGACGCGACGCCCGTGGTTAACACGGTGGCGGCCTGCAATTGACGTATCCGTGCGGGGCTCATAGGTAGAGCGGCAGCTGACTCAGGTCGATGTCGCCGCCCCGCGAGGCCTCAGCCCCCACGGACGGCGTGGCTTTCCGTGGATCGCCCCCGCGGCAAACCGCTGGTCGGCTAGGCGGGCTTAACTAGAAAGTGGGCGTTGGCCGTGGCGACCGGGCGCTCCACATCATCCTGATAAGCCACCGCGTACACGTTGACGACTCGGCGACCCTGCTTGGTGATGGCGGCGTTGCAGTAGGTGTCAGTCGGTTTGCCGGCGCGCAGGTAGTCGACGGTGATGTTGATGGTCTTGGGCAGCACCAGCGTATCGGCCTGCCACAGCACGGTGAAGATGGCGGTCGATTCGAGCAGCGCACCGATGGTCCCGCCGTGCAGCGCCGGTACCGCGGGGTTGCCAATTAGGTGGTCAGAGTAGCGCAACGTACCAACCAGCTCGCCGCCTTGTGCCGTGACCCCTAAACCCAAAAATTGAGCGTAGGGGATCGCTGCCAACAGAGGGCCAAAGTCGTGGCTTGAACGTGCACCACGCACCAGTTCCGTAAGGGAGCGATTAGGCGCCGTCATGTCGAGGACCTAGGCCCAAAATCATCGTCAAACAGCATGAAGGTGCCCGCCGCGTGCGCTATGGGATCTCGCAGGTCGCCGTGGTGGGCGACGCAGTTAACGAACGCGATGCTGCGCGTCACCTTGTAGCACTCGGCGCGCGCGATGACATCGAGGGGAGGGGACGCCGGCTTCAGGTAGTCGATGCGCAGGTCCAGGGTCGCGATGCGGCCAGCCTTGCGGCGCTTGATGAACACGGACGCGCCACACGTGGCGTCCATCAAGCTGGTGATGGCCCCCCCATGCAGGACTCCGGTCTCGGGATTTCCAACTAGCTGCAGCGCGTAGGGCAAGCGGATGATGGCCACGCCCGGCTCGTGGCCGATCAGCTCGAGCTGCAGCGCCCGGTTGTGCGGGATCCATTGGCCGAACACCTGCTGGAAGCGGATCAGCGCCTCGTCAGGTTCTTCAGGGCTCGGGGGGTGGTCGGACATGGCGGCGGATCGGCGCTTTGAGGTTGATGTGTAAGCCGCTCAGCAGCGCGCGGTCCAGTCAGCAGCGATCGCGTGCGCGAACCGCGGTCAAATATCGGCTGCTCTCGCGAATTGGCGGCCTCGCTTAACGGCCCACGCAGGCTTGGCATCGGTCCCCGTGTTTGAAGGTGGCCGAGTTGGGTCATCAAACCGGGAGATCCAAATGCGTTTCATGAAGACCGTCGCTACCGCCCTCGTACTCACTTTCGCAGCTGCGCCTGCCATCGCGGCGCCTGTGGCCAAGGCTCCGCTAGGCCAGGCTGCGGCGCCCGCCAAGCACCGCAAAGCCGGCAAGGGGAAGCGCTTTGAGCGCGCCGGTATTTCCAAGCAGAAAGCTGAGCAGATCAAGAAGGCGATGGAGAAATTTAAGGCCCAACAGCAGGCGATCCGCGAGGACATGAAGAAACACCGCGCTGAGCTGCGCAAGCTGCTCAAGGCGGACAGCGACGATCAGGCGGCGTACAAGCAGGCCCTCGACGGGATGGCTGCCGGTCAAAAGAAGCGCGCTGCGCTCCGGGTCTCGCGGCAGAAAGAGCTAGCGAAGATCCTCACCCCCAAAGAGCTGGCGAAGCTGCTGAGCGCTGGCCCCCGCGGCCGAGGTGGCGAGGGTAAGGCCAAGGGACACCGCGGCGGCAAGCAACGAGCGGGTAAGGGCGCCGTTGACGCCGAGTAGTCTTTCCCAGCCTGAGGCGGTTGGGTGGTGGTGATCCAGCATAGCCGCTAGGCTGGGGGCGCGCGGAGTTGCGCGAGAGGGAGGAGAGCCATGAGGATCGGAAAATTAATCGGTGCGGCGCTGCTGATCGGCGTGTTCGCCGCTGGGTCCGTATCGGCCAAGCCGAAATCCAGCATTCAAGAGATGAAAGAGCGGGCAAAGGAGCGCAAGGAAGAGCGCAAGGAGCGTAAGGAAGAGCGCAAAGAAGAGCGCAAAGAGAGACGCGAGAAGAAGCTAGAGGAGATGACCGACGAGGAGAAGGCAGCTTTCGAAGCCAAGCGCGCTGAGCGCAAGGAAGAGCGCGCCGAGATCAAAGAAGCCTGGAAGTCTTACAAGGAGCAGCGCAAAGCGCGCCGTCAGGCGCGGCGCGCCGAGCTGAAAGAGAAGCTCGGTGACGACATCAAGCGCCCCGTCGTGAAGGCAGAGCTCAGGCTGCACGCCCGGCGCTCCGCCCGGCTAAATCGCATCCGAGTGCTGGCCAAAGCAGACGGCAAGGACGCCCTAGTGACCCGCGTGGACGCGCTGATCGCCAAGGAGAAGGCGCGCCACGAAAAGCGCGTCGCAGCGCTCAAGGCCAAGAAGGACGGTGAGCAATGAGCCGCACGCTGATTTCCTGGGGTTTGCTGTCAGCTAGCCTGATCGCGCTGAGCGCCTGCGACAAACCAGCCGACAAGGCGACTGACCAGCCGTCTCCCCAGGCAGCCCAATCAGCTCCCGCCGCGCCAGGCACGACGGCTGAGCCCGCCAGCGCTGACACCGACGCTGATGATATCCCTACGGAAGCGGATTTCGAGGATGAGGCAGAGCAGACTATCAGCACCGCCAACCTCGAGAGCCAGCTCGACGCGCTTGAGAAAGAGATCGGCGAGTAGTCGGCTCAGGGGGTGGGAGCGCCGCCCCACAAAGTGAAGCCGCCCCACAAAGTGAAAGAGGGCGCCGAGATCCACTCGACGCCCTTTTAAACAAAGAGGTTTCAGCTCACTTCTTGGAGGTCTTCTTCTTCGCCTTCTTCTTGGCGGCCTTGGCAGGCTTGGCGGCTGCCTTGGACTTCGCGGCGCTGAGAGACTTCTCCACCTTCTCTAGCTCACCGCGCAGCTGCGTGGCGCGTGCCAGCAGTACCGCGCGCTTCTCGTCAGAGATGGCGCTGGCTTGGTCGAGGTCGCCAAGCAGGCTGAAGTGACCGTCGGTGAAGGGCTCAAGCCGACCGAGAGCACGCTCGAAGCGCAGCATAGGCTGCTTGCCCGCGGTGCGCGGGTGCTTCTGGCGAAGCTCAGCGATGGCGAACTCCAGCTCTTGGGTTGAGAGCTGTTCGTCAACCGCACGCTTGGCGAGGCCTGCCTGGTACTTCTCCTCGACGAGGTCGAGGCGTGCCGCAATGCCAAACCCGAACGGGCAGTTCTCTGGGGTGTACCCCAGGTTACAAAGAACGCGGTAGGCCGCGCAGCAACGATGCAGCGTGAGCTTGGTGATGCTCAGCTTCTCGTGCTCCACGATCTCGCGGTTCGACATCTCCTCAAAGTGCTCGAATACGATGCGACCGCACTCGTAGGCGTCTTTGAGGGTGAGCGGCTCGACTGGGCGCTTTCGCGCGGCAGCAGGCCATTTATATCCACCTTTTTTCTTGGTTCCCTTCGGCATCAGCGAAACCTAGCTGATTGATCACGGAAAGACCAGCACAAGCTTGCATACGGAAGTGTTTTTTGAGCGGCTCGACGTGATGTCGTAGAACTCCACCCATCTTCACCTTCCGCTCACCTGCGCTGCGCGAGCGTCCGAAGCTGTTTCCGTTACCGGGTTTCACCCGTATTTTTCCGTTTCCGGGCTGTTTGTAGGGGATTCCGTGCGGCGGAGCTTCAGCGCAGCTAGGGCTGGGGTTCCTGGCGCTGGGTGGCTTACCCACGGAACAAGGGCGCGACCAGGGAAACGTCGCACGGTACCAACGGCCCTGGCGCGGCACGGGCCGATCCCCACCAGTAGGTGAGGGCGCTCAGGTCGGCAGTAATGCGCCTACCATGTCGCATGTTAGGTCGGCGTGCGAGCTGCCTCCGGTCTCAAGAACTCGGCAAAACTGGCGGGTTTTGCGGGCTTTTGTCAGCTCTGTTCACCTTCCTCACGGTAACCGTTTACCCGCCGCAGGCACCCGTCTGGGGCTGCTCTGGGTCGGCGCTGGAGCGACCTGAGGTGCGGAGCTCACCTGATCACACCCAGCGCCGCGCAAATTCTGCACAGCTGCTGCTGTGCGGAAAGGCGTCCTGAAGCGCGCTCAGGCCAGGCTGGCCAGCTGACCGATGTGGGTCTAACTCCGGCTTGGCTTCACGGCGTCGACGACCGACTGAGCGATGTGTGGGGTCGCGCCGCGCTGCGCGACCACCGCGGAAGCGTACCGCGAGGCCGCGGCGCCCATGATTTCGAGGCTTGAGCCCAGGGCTAGGTGGACCGCGAGCACCGCGCTATAGGCGTCGCCTGCGCCCACTGCGTCGGCGAACCCAGAACCCAGCGGAAACGCCGGTACGACTAGGCGCTGCTGCGGGGTGTAGAGCTCCGAGCCGTGCTCGTCCAGCGTCAGGGCCACGAGCTTGATTCCCCGCGCGAGCAGCCACTCGGGTACATCACGGATCGCGTACAGATCGCGCAGAACCTGCGCCTCCGTGGCGTTGAGCTTGACGGCGGTCGCGTACTGCAGGGCGAGCTCGATGGCTTCGGGCGTCGCGTAGGGGTGCCGCACGTTCAGGTCGCACAGGCGGACTGCGCGGGCAGCGAGCTCAAGGGCAGCTCGCAGCTGGGTCGAGCTGAGTGGTGTTCGCTGGGCCAGGGTGCCGTACACCACCGCGGGGGCCAGCTTGAGCTCACGGGCCACGTCTACGGTGAGCTCGATCCGGTCCCAGGCCGCGAGCTCGGCCAGCCTGTACTTTGGTTGGTTGTCCTCAAAGTACACTTGAACGCTTCCCGTCGGCGCGCTCGGATCGATCTGTACGGCATTGATATCTAGGCCTCGGCGCCCTAGCTCGGCGCGCGCCGCGGTCCCCAGCTCATCGGCGCCAACCCGGCTGACCAGCCGCGCTTCGAAGCCCAGCTGGGTGATGTGGATCGCCACGTTGGCAGCGCACCCTCCGAGAAATCGCTGCTTTGGGTAGAGGTCCCACAGCGTCTCACCCCAGCACACGATGGGGCCAAGGGAGCTGGGGGTTGAAGGCTGAGGTCCTCCGCCCAACATGGCTAACAGTTGACGGGAAACAGCTGATAGCTGATGGGCCCCGCGCTCAGACCGCTGATCGTGACCGTGAAGCTTTGCCCCGCGGTGACGCTCCAGCTCTTGGTGATGCCCAGGGTGTAGTAGCTGCCGTAGCCGGTCCCCAGCTGATTGAGCGACACCGGCATATCCGCGCCATCGGAGTCTCGGACGACGCTCACGCTCGCGTTGCTCAAGCTGCTCTTGTGGTGAAAGCTCCAGGTCCAGGCATAGACGGATGCTGGCGCGTATCCCGGCGGAGGCCACGCGACCCAATCGGGGCTGGGGCCGCCGCCGCTGGAGGCGAACACGCCGAGGCACTGCGCGTCGCCGTATTGGCCTCCGCCAGCGTAGTAGCCGATCCCCACAGGCCCGAGCGGTGGGTTGAAGATCCAGCGCCGGTGACCGAGTGAGCTCACGCCGTTGTCTTGCACAAACTGGTCGATGGCGTTTGCCGGGTGCCGCGGACCCCAGGCTAGATTCGAAGAGCTGGTGCCTGAGAGGCCAGTGGTCGTGAAGCACTTGGCGCTGGGTGGTGGGTGATGGGCGTCGGGCACCGTGCCCGGCGGGTTCCAAGAAGCGACTACCGCGCACCAGCGGTTGGTCTCATTAGCGGTCGGTGAGTCGGCGCTCGGCCCCAGCCCGACTAGCCAGCGAAACGCGTTCAGGCGGCGGACGGTGTCATTCAGGCCGTCGCGTGACGTGGTCCCCGGATCGCACTGGTTGGCGCCGCTGGTCCACGGCGCGGGGTCGTCGACCTGATGGCCCCAGTTCCACATGTCGCACGCGGCTTGTTGAGAGTGCCCTGCTGGATCTCCAGGCAAATTCGGCTCGCAGTTTGCGCCGTTCGCGGTCCAGCCCGGCAAGCACTTGCACTGGCTGTCGACGGGATCGCAGTACTTGGTGCTGTCGCAGGTTACGCCGCTCGCGCACGGATCGAGGGGACCAGCGCCGCCTTGAGCGCCGCTGCCTCCTGCGCCAGCGCCGCCTTGAGCGCCGCTGCCTCCTGCGCCAGCGCCGCCTTGAGCGCCGCTGCCTCCTGCGCCAGCGCCGCCTTGAGCGCCGC
>CAZKDY010000012.1:0-101300 GCA_964551615.1 uncultured Polyangiaceae bacterium | reverse complement strand
GCGCCGCTGCCTCCTGCGCCAGCGCCGCCTTGAGCGCCGCTGCCTCCTGCGCCAGTGCCGCCTTGAGCGCCGCTGCCTCCTGCGCCAGCGCCGCCTTGAGCGCCGCTGCCTCCTGCGCCTGCGCCACCCTGCGCGCCGCTGCCACCCTGCGCGCCGTTGCCACCCTGAGCGCCGCTGCCCCCGGTCGCTCCGGTCGCGGCAGAGCCACCATGCCCCGCGGAAGCGCCGAGGCCTGCCGCGCCTGAGGCGCCCTCGTCAAACTCGATCGAGTCGTAGTCGAGCAAGCTGGCGCAGCCAGTGCCCACGAGCAGCGTGGTGGTCAGCGCTGCCAGGAAGAAGCCAGGGCGGTTGCGTGCGGTAGTCATCAGAAGCTCCCGTTAAGCCAGAGTGAGCCTGGACCAAGCGCTGGCTGCAAGCGCACCGTGGTCAGCGACGCGGGTTGTTCCTGTTCGTTGGGCGCCAGCATCAAGAGCAGGGCGCCGGCGAGTAAGCCTACACCCCCGACAGCGAAGCCGACGGTCGCGTACCCGGCTTGGTCCCTGCCGTCATCATACTTTGCCCGCTCGGCCGCCGAGCAACGATCCGCGGGGCAAGCGTCTGACAGGTCGTCGCGCGTGCTCTTGGCTTTCAAGCCGAAATATCCGCCCACCGCGAGGCCCACCACCCCGATCCCCACGCTGACATAGCCGAGCGGCCGCAGCGCAGAGCCTGAGGCACGCTCAGGCTCTGCGTCGAGCTTGGCCTCCGCTCGCGGGGCAGGTTTGGCGACCAGATCGAGCGCTAGCGTCTTCGACTCGCCCTCACTCAGCGTGAACGTCTGCTGGTAGGGTAGGTACTCCGGCGCGCTCGCGCGGATCTCGTGCTCACCTGGGTCGAGGGGCAGCTGACTGGCTGCGCTGAGATCGAGGCTGCGACCATCTAAGGTGATCGTCAGACCTATTGCCGTAGGGATTTGAATGCTCAGCTTGGGGATGCGAGCCACCAGCGCAGCCAGCTCTTCTTTGGCCATGCGCTTGTCGTGCTTGCTGGCCTGGGCGTCGTCCAACACGTGTCGCAGCTCGCGCTGGGCGTCCAGCAGGCGCCCGAGCTTGCCTTTGGCGCGGGCTAGTCGGCGACGATTGGCTGGGGTGTCCTGGTGCGCTCCGGACTCCTCGAAGGCGGCCAGCGCCGCGGCGAAATCGCCGCGGGCTTCTGCCGCTCGTCCCACCGCGGCGGCCTTGTTGGCCGCGGCCACCTCTGCCCAAGGTGTCTTGGCTGAGGCGAGCCCTGGCGGGGCGAGCAACCCCACCACGAGCGCTGTACAAATTACCGAACGGAAAATCATGTGGTCTGCAGTATGGTGTGGTGGTAGCCCGCTTGAGCAGGCTCTCGCTGTTCAGCTCTCAGGCGGGCGAGCTCCCCGATTGTAGCAGCCACCCACTCGCTGGCGGGTCGCCGGTAACTCCGCACCTGGGTTCGTTTACGTCGAAAGGTGTGTAACAGGAGGTTGGGGTGGGTACGCTTGCGCATGACGTAGGAATCTTTCAGTGACACTGCGCGAGCGTCGGCCCACGCTGCCAACTGAGCGATGTCATCTACAGCGAGCGCTGGGGATCGCTACTTGCCGTAGGTGGGTCCCAGCGCGCCCTTGAGGCGCTCGTCGATGCCCTTGACCTGGGCGATGAACTCGTCGAGGCGCTGGCGCAGGATCTCGCTGTCATCTAGCCGCTGGGTTGCCACACGGACAAACGGCACCAGCGTCTGCTCCATGATCTGGATCTGCATCGCGAGCAGCTCGTCGATGTGAGGCGGGGGGTCGTTGCGCACCGTGAGGGCGACCTTCGGCTCACTCAGCTTACCTAACGCTGAGTTCAGCGCGGCGATGTGACCCTGCACCCAGTCGGCGTCGGCGTTGTTACCGGCTTCTTGGATGCTCTCACGGATCGCGATCAGCTGGTCGCCCAGGCTGCTCAGCTGCGCGGTCACGCGGACGACCGGATCGGTGTCGGAGCCGCCCAGGGCCAGGTGCTTGCGGAACCCAGCCTTAATCGCCTGCCAGCGTGCGCTCTGCGTCTCCGTCGCCACCCCACGCAGCTCTGCCAGCTTGAGCAGGTTCTGCTCGGCGCCGGTGGTGAGGGTCCGCGACTCGCCCGCGTAGTGGTCGTCGATCAGTGACTGCAGCTCGTCATCGTTCATGGCAGAGACGATCTTCTCCGCGAGCTTGTTCATGTTGCGGTAGCTGCCTTGCAGCTTGAACGCTGGTTCTGTGCGGAACTTGTCGTCCATTGACGCGGACTCGACGTACGCCCTGTTTACCTGGAGCAGGATGCGTTGAACGAAGAACATGCGCTGAAGAACCCCGCAGATTTCGCTGATTTCTACCGAGGAATAGCCGTGTTCAAGCTCAGAGGTCTGCACCTCTTCGCCCTGAGCCATACGGATCAACGCGTACAGATCTTTGGAGCTACGGCTGGCTAGCGGGGCGAGGGTTACGTTTGAGGTGACGGCGTTCTCGATATAGCTCAGCGCAAAGATCTCATCGTTGCCCTTCAAGATGTCACCCAGGTTGTACGTGTCCGCGCGGTTCGTCAGCATGTCGGGGATTTGGAATTTGTCGCCAGACTCTGTGTAAGGGTTGCCAGCCATCACCACGCAGAAGCGCTTTCCCCGTAGATCGTAGGTGCGCGTCCGCCCGCGCCAGACACCCTCGATGCGGCGCTGGGCGTCGCAGAGTGAGATGAACTTCTGGAGCAGCTCTGGGTGGGTGTGCTGGATGTCATCCAGGTACAGCATCACGTTGGTGCCCATCTCCAGCGCGAGGTTGATCTTGTCAACCTCTTGCCGTGCGGTGGCGTTGGGGGCGTCTGCTGGATCTAAGCTGCGCACCGCGTGGCCGAGCGCTGGGCCGTTCACCTTCATGAACACCAGACCTAGGCGATTGGCCACGTACTCCATCAGGGTGGTCTTGCCGTAGCCTGGCGGCGAAATCAGCAGCAACAGACCCATCAGGTCGGTGCGTTTGCTGTCCCCTGCGGCGCCCAGTTGTTTGGCGAAGTTGTCGCCGATGCGCGGCAGGTAGACCTCGTTCACCAAGCGATTGCGCACGAACGAGCTCAGCACTTTGGGTTTGAACTCATCTAGGCGCAGGCGCTGGCGCTCACGGTCCAGCAGCGCTTGGCGGACCTCCCGGTACTTACGGAAGCCACCCACGCGCTCGGAGCGGAAGCTGCTGAGCCTGTCTTCAAACTCATCAATGCTGAGCTCGAGCTCGCCGCCCTTGATGCGGCGGTGATCGCCCAGCAGGCCGCTGACGACCGCCCGAGTCGCGCCCGAGCTGACGCCGTAGTCGAGGTGGCGCTCACCAAGCAGCAGCACGGCTGCTTCGAGGACCAGCGCGCTTCGAGATCTGGTCGGCTGGGTGGTCGGCTTGTTGGCGAACGCGGAGAGCCACGCGCAGGCGATGGCGAGCTGCTCGTCTGGGCTAGCCTCGAGCTCTCGCAGGTCATTCTCGAGCTGCGCGCGGGCTGCGCGCTCGGTCAACTCGGACAAGAAGCTGTCACGTAGATCAACCGCTGCCTGGCTGACCACGAACCGCAGCTGGGGCTGACACAACTCTTCCGCAAGGTAGCGCCCGGCGGCGTCGCTCAGCTGAGCCAAGGTGGGGAAGCGCTCCGCAGGCAGTATGCGCCGCAGATCGCGGGCGAGGTCCACCGCGAGGGCCGTGAGCCCTTGGTCGTCGCCCATTTGCTCGCGGAGCCGCCCCAGGCTAGTCGCGCGTCGCCGCAGCAGATCACGCTGCGTTTGGCTGGCGCTGCCAGCGCGGAGCAGCGTGAGCCAGTACCAAATGGCGAGCCCGCGCGTCTCGGAGTCGAAGCGCAGGAGACCGGCTGAGTCACGCAGGCTGAGCACCGCGCGCAGGATCAACGTGGCGTCAGCGTCGTGGATGCCGCGCTCGTAGCCCTCATCGTAGCGCGCGCTGGCGATCTTGCGCACCAGCTCTTCGAGGCCGCCTTCTGCGCGCGCGGCGTCACGCAGCTGGCTCAGCGTAAGGCCGTCTTTGCCTGCTATGGCGTCGCTGAGGATTACTGCCGCGAGGAACTCGGAGCGGTAGACCGAGCTGGTCTCGCTGACCAGCTGCTGCGGCCAGAAGTCACGGTAGGCTTCGAACTCTGGGTCTTGAATCGTCTCTCGAAAGTCAGTCCCGCTCAGCGCCAGCGCCATGTGTTGGGCGGCGTCGCTGTCGCCCACGGGCAGCAAGGTCAGCTCCACCGCCTGGGTGTTCACGGAGAAGCGGTGGCGCCCGAGCTTGATCAGCTGAGCTCCGTCTTCGAACAGCTCGTTGCGATCGAGGAGCCCGCGGAGGCCATCCTGCCGCGCCTGTTTGAGCTTAGATTGCAGCTCATCGGCTTTGGGACCCTCGCCGAGCTCCACCAAGCGCTCTGCCAGGTCGCGCACCTTGAGCACCATCGCGTCGCTGGCGAAGTACGCGTTGAGCGCGTCGGCCTCAGTGAACGCTAGGGCGCGCCGGCTCACGCTGGTCAGGATGCGCTCCCCGGCCTGCACCAGGTTCTGAGCGCGACGTTGCTGCTCGTCCAGCAGGCGCTGCTTCTTCTGGTTGAAGGCTTCGTAGATCTCGTCGCGCTTCTGCGCGAGCTCTGCCACGAAGTCATCGAACTCACTGAACCGTGCCTCGAGACCTTCGAGCTGGACCATCAGCCGCGACAGCTGCTCGTCGCAGGCATCGGGAGTCTCCGCGAGGCTCAGGTTGCTCTGGACGTTCTGACCCAGCAGCTTGAACTGCGCGGCGAACTCAGCCCGGCCTTCAGCGCTCTGAAGCGTCTTCTTCTTGTTATGTAGGGTCGCGCGGACCCGGTTGAGGTGCGCGAACACCTCGCTGATCTGCTCTAAAATTTGGGTGCGCTGCGTCGGATCACTGACTTCAAGGCTGCCCACCACCTCGGTCAGCAACGACAGCCCAGTGCTGGTGCTGTCCACTTGCTCGCTGAGCGGCACAAGGTCCGTCGTCTTGTCGATGGCGTCGATCGACTGCAACAGGGTCGTGAGCTGCTGATCCAGCGGCGCGAGCGCGCCCGCGTCGAGCAAGAAGGTCACGGTGTGCTGGCTGATCAGGTCAAAGCGCTCGACGCACGCTTCCTCGAGGCGTGCTACCTGGTCGAGGTTCATGTAGCGCAGCTCGCGCAGGCTGATCAGGTGTCCGCGCTGGTTGCGCAGCTCAGTCAGCGCGGACATGAACTGGCTGACGTCGGAGAATGAATCGGGGCGCAGCCGGGTGAGCAGCGTGTCTTGCTTGGCCGCTGCCTCGGTCAGCGCTGATTCCGCGCGGCGTCGAATGACCACGACCTTGTCGAACTCGTCGACGATCAGCTCAGCGGTCTCACGGATCTGGGTCAGCAGCGAGCCCAGCGCGCCGACCTCTGGTCGATCAAGCCAGAAATAGGCATCTTGAGCGCGAACGGTCGACTTGATCAGATCCTCATAGATCTGCCGCGTGGGGGTGGTGTTGAGCGCGGTTCGACTGATCCCCAGGCAGTCGCTGATGCCACGCACTAGGTCCGCGTTGCCGAGCTTACTGAGCCGGCCCCCCTGCTCAGGTTGCGCAGCCGCGTAGACGGCCGATACGAACGGCGTCTTCCAGAACTGCATCGGATGCACTCGCGTCGGTTCGTCGCTGGTCTGACGGAACACGACCATTCGTCCGTCTTCGAACAACGAGTACCCGCTGCACACGATCGGGTTCTGGATCTCTTTGCGGATGAGGTTGTAGGGAAACAGAGCGTAGAGCCCCGCCTGGCGCTCATGAAATACGAACAGGACGTCTTCGCCGTTGGGCGAGCGCACCGAGCGCTCAAACAAGAAACCATGAAAATCGCCGTCGAAGATTTTGTGCTGACCATCCATCAGCACATAGCCGCCCGGAAAAATGATGCCGTGATCTTCTGGTAGCTGAACGCAGGCCTCGCCGATGGCGTCGATGCGCACGACGCTCGCGGCGCGGCTCGCGTACACGAGATAGCGCCAGCTCGTCTCGTTGTAGGGCAGGATCTTCAGCAAGATCAGGTGCCCGAGCTTCGCGTATTGGAACTGCGCGTCGTCCAAGCTCTGTCGCGGCTCGTCTACCGGTTCAGCGTAGATGCCTTGGCCGCTCTCGGTGTTGTTCTCGATCTTGACGGTCAGATCGCCGTCGGTGGTCTCGATGAAGATCTCATTCAGTATATTTATATGTGGAAATCGGCCTGCGACTTGGTGTTCGCGGGTCGTGGCGCGCCACTGGAAGTCATGACTAGGCGGGAAGACGTGGTCGCGCTCGCCGCGGTTGTCGATATACGTGGCGTGCCCGTTGGAGTCGATGCTCCAGCGAAAGACCCGCGTATCTTCGATGTTCCCGCCAGTCTGAAAGATGGCCAGCAACCTGGACTCCGAGCGGGTGAGCTGCACCAGCCGCGCGTCCTTGTAGTACTTGTAGAGCTCGGTGAACTGCTCCTCGAAGCGTGGGTCGTCTAAGAAAGACCGCGCGTGCTCACCCTTGGCGATCTCGCTGACGTCAAAGCCAGAGTCGGTGGCCAAACAGCGGTGAACTGAGAACACATCTGTGCTCTTAGTTTCCGTACGTAAACCGATAAAGACGTTGTAGCCGAACAACAGCTGGTCTTCGACCATCACGATGTCGCGAGGCACGCAGTTGTTCTCAGTGCGGACGCGCTCGTTGCCAGCGATCACCAGCTCTTGTCCGCCGAACGCGTCGCGCCGCTCTGCGTTGAGCGCCTCCGCGCGCTCCGCGAGCTGCTTGGCCTGCTCAAGCAGGCGAGCGTGAATGACGTCGTAGCTGCCGCCCTCGAGGTCGTTCTGCGGTGTCTGTTGCGGATCGTCGGCCATGTCTATTTCGCGGACAGTTCACGCCTGCGGACGACGCGAACCACATCAAGGGCGGCGCCGCGCGCCGCCTGAAGAGGAGCAGACCGTCTACTCAAGACCCAGGTCGCGCGCCTGGTCGATCAGCTTCTCAACCTTGGCGCGCTGAGGGGCGTCGATTTGACCGACCAACTTGTGTAGCGCGCCGACGATGGACAGGTTCTTCAGTGATTCCGTGGTGAAACCCGGACCCTGAAGCACCGCCTTGACGTCGCCGCGTAGGCTCGCGTCCCCGTCCAGGTATTCGCGCATGGTGTGTTGCAGCACGTCGCTCTGATCGATGGCGCCGTCCACCGCCGCGCCAAGGCTGACAGCCTTAAAGAAGCGGTCCAGGAACTGCCCGTCGCCGCCCACGATGTTGATCTTGGCTTTGCCCATCGCGGCGCCCATGACCTGAGCTTGGTGCTCGGCCACGTGCTGCTTGGTCTCGAGGGCTGCCAGCGTCAGATCTTTCTGCTGCTCGAGGCGCAGCCGATACTCCTCATGCCCGCGGCTCTCGGCGTCCAGGGCCTTCATGGCGTTGGCCTTTTGCTCCAAGCCCGCGGCCTCGGCCGCCATCTTCTCGCGGATCGCTACGGCTTGGGCCATGCCGAGCTTCTCTGTGGCGCCAGCGTCCGCCTCCTTCACCTTGGCCTCTGCGATGCCCTGGCTCTCTGCGCCCTGGGCCTGCGCCTGCAGCATCTCGCGTTGGGCGCTGGCGTTGGCTTTGCCCTGGCGTTCGACAGCCTCGGCGTCGGCGTTCTTCAGGCGCACCGCGACCATGCCCTTTTCTTCCGCGCCCTTGGCTTCAGCTTGCAGTGTCTCGAGCGTCACGCGGGCCTGGGCTGAGCCTAGCTTCTCGACCGCCACGGCGTCTGCCTCTTTGACCTTGACCTCAGCTAGGCCCTGGGCCGCTGCTTCCGCTTGGATACCCTCGGCGAGGCGAATCTTGGCTCGCGCTTGCTTCTCGGACGCCTCAAAGTCAGCTTCTGCCAAGGTCAGGGTGCGCTTGGCGGTGTGGAGCGCCACTTGCTCGTCGGCCTCAGCGTCTTTTACCTTGTGGGTCACCTTCTCTTGGGCGCTGGCTTCTGCGGCGATGATCGTGGCGTCCTTCAGTCGGCGCGCCTCAGCGACCACCCGCAGATCCTTGATGCGCTCCTCCTCTTCCGCGACGGTCTTGTCGACGGCGATACGGGCGGCGATCACGTCGGCGATGTTCTTACGCTCGACCTCCAGCGCCTTCTCTTTGTCGATGCGCTGGAGCTCCACTTCACGCTCGCGGCTGATGGCCTCCAGCGCGCGGTCCTTCTCGACGCGCTCAGTCTCAACGGCGATCACGCGCTCGCGGTTCTTTTGGGCGATCTCGACCTGACGCTGCTTGTTCTCACTCTGGACCGCGACCTCTTCTTCCTGCTTCAAGCGGGCTAGCTCCCACTTCTTGCGCTCCTCAGCTTGAACCTTGAGCGTCTCCGCTTCCTCACGAGAACGCAACGTGGCGATCTCACGCTGCTGCTTGGCCTCGGCGTCGGCTTGCTGACGATCGAGCTCCAAGATGGCCTCTTGGGCCTCGACGTCTTGCTTGCGTATCGCCTTGCGCTCTTCTTGCTTGAGCGCGTTGGTCTTGACGTTCATCGCCGCGGTCATCTCAGTGATCTTGCGGATGCCCTGCGAGTCGAGGATGTTGGACGGGTCGAGGGAGGTCAGAGCGGTCTGCTCTAGGTAGTCGATGGCCGCGTCTTCAAGCACGTAGCCGTTCAAGTCCTTGCCGATGACCTCGATGATGCGATCGCGGAACTCGTCGCGCTTAGAGTAGAGCTCTTCGAACTCGAGCCATTTCCCGACGGTCTTGAGCGCCTCGCCGAACTTGGCGTTGAACAACTGATCCAGCGTGAGCTGTGAGCTCGCCCGCTCACAGCCGATAGCCTGCGCCACGCGGAGCACGTCCTCCGCGGTCTTATTGACCCGCACGAAGAACGTGACTTTAATATCTGCGCGGATATTATCTTTACAGATCAGTCCTTCTTGTCCTCGGCGGTCGAGGTCGATGGTCTTGACCGAGATATCCATCACCTCGGCGCGGTGAAACACGGGCACCACGACCTTGCCGGTGAAGGTCACCGTCGGCTCAGCGCGCATGGTGTTGACGATCAGCGCCTTGCCCTGATCTACCTTGCGGTAGAACCGCGTGATCAGCAGCAGGCCTCCAACCAGGAAGACCGTGAGCGCCACCACCCCAAAGAGAATCGTCGACAGTTCAAAGTTCATCTAGTCCTCGTCATGGCTTGTCTTGAATCATCACGGTTTATGCCTGGCCGCGCTTTGGGGCCTCGCCCAGGAGGTCGTCTACCGGCTCAACGTCGTAGCTTTGAGTCGCCTCGTCGACTGAGATCACCAAGACCCGCTGGCCTCGCTTGAGCCCGCGTTCAGCGTCGCAGCGTACCTCAAGCAACAGCGAACGTTCCTTGTCGTCCAGCAGGGCTTGGCCGAAGTTGCGGTCAACCCTGCCGGTGCGGATGGTGACGAACTGGCCCACCAAGTCTTGGCGCCGGGTGGCTTGGTGGGTGTGAAACAGCGGCGCGAGGGGGGCGATACACAGCTTGGTCAGCAAGGTCGCGCTGACCATGCCCGCCAGCAGCAGGGCCGTGGAGCCCACGCCGCTAGGCAGGAAGCTGAGCTTTGGTAGCAAGTAGTGGCTCCCCAGGTGGCACGACAGCCAACCCCAAAACACCAAGAGCGACAGCGAGACCGTGACCGGCACCTGGCGCAGACGAAACGCGCTGGGCGCTTCGGTCGCGTCGGCGCCGTCGGCGGCCTCCAAGGCGTGCCCAACGTCGGCGTCGTGACCTAGATCCACGCCGTGATCGTGGCCGCCTAGTAGATCCAAGCCCACCGCGCCGAGGATCACCAGCAGCCAGTAGAGCAGCACCACGCCGAGCAGCACCGTGAACAGCACCGTGGGGTAGCTGAGGCTGGCGTGTAGGAAGTCGTCCATATGCAAGAGACCCTGAGCACGCTCCCTCGCGTGACTCGACCCTAACGCGTCCGCTGCATCTGCCCCTGTGCGACGCGGCCTGGCAGGCTGCCACAGCGCTGGCTGAACTGTAAAGCACGCTAGCTGCCGTGAGGGCGCGTTCGGGGGTTCGGCCCGGATCCCGCTGGGTTTCGTGGGGGATGCGGGCCTCGGCAGCTGCCTTTGCTATGCTCTCCCGCATGCTTACGCGTCGATCTGCTCCAGCTTCCCACTCGGTTCGCCCGGGCGTCGCGACTTGTCGCCCTGGGCAGGCCGCCGGGTTGCCTAGGCGCGGCGCGCTGTCGGTCAGCCTGAGCCTGTGTTTGCTCGTGGGTTGTGGATCATCCGACGCAGGTGAGCTGCTGGCTGGTTCTGGCGCATCGGGGCGCGGTGGCGACTCCGGCGCAGCCGGGATGGGCGGGACCAGCGCGGGCGGGGGTGGGCAGGCTGGCGCTGACGCAGGTGATATCGGAGGTTCCGCAGGGAACTATACTGCCGGGGCTGGAGGTGCGGGTGGTAGCGCAGGCGCGGTCGCGTGTGATCTCAACGGCCGCTGGGCTAGCTACCTCGAGATCGACGTCGCCTGGGCCGGCACGACCGTGCTCCAGCCTGGCGCAGACATGATCCGGGTCTGGCTGGTGGGCGACCGCACCGGTCAGGCAGACCAGGCGCAGGAGAGCGTGAGCACCTGCGGCATCACGTTACCTGACTTTCAGAGCAACCTGCTGGGTGGCAACGAGAAGTTCGGCGTGCGATTCCCTGGGGAGGTATTTGACCTGGGCGGTATCCCACAGTTCAATATCAGCTTTGGTGGCAACGTCGTGGTAGGCGGAGAACTCCAAAGCGAACCTGTGGCTTTGCTGATCGGCCACACGATGGCGAACCCGCTGACCGATCCATGGCCGGCCATTTCGGCCATCAAGGCCACCGACCCAGACGCGGACACCAAACCAGGTCTGACTGGCGTGGCTGTTAAGGGCAACGGGTTTGGCCACCCGCCGACTGACGCGCTGCGGCTGGAGCGCGCGAAGGCGCTCTGGATCGTGAGCCGCACGGCGGTCGAGATCGCTGCTTCCTTGACCACTTGTGACCAACTGAATGGTAGCTTGAGCGTCTTGCAGGTCGCCTCGCAGCCGGGTCTGCAGTCGCACATTGTTGGCTGTATCAAGGACAACGGCGAGCCATGTACCTCAACGGAGACTGGGTTTCTCGACACCAATCGGCCGGATTTTCAGCCGGCGACCAGCAGTCGCTTCGTTTCGAAGCGCGTGGACGCAGCGGTGAGCTGCGCGCAAGTACGCGGGATGTTCCAGTAGGCCGCCGGGTAGGCCTCCGCGCGGGGGTCCCAGTTTGACTCGGCCGCGGGCACGCCTCGTAGTCGAACCACGTGGTCTCAGCCATCGCACCGCCGCGCCTGATCGTGGCGCTGACGAGCCGCCTCGCGTAGCGAGCGCGATCGTCGACCAGCGCTACCTGGTGCATGAGCAGATCGGCGCGGGGGGGATGTCCGTGGTCTATCGCGCGACCGACTTGCTGAGCTCAGAGCCGGTGGCGCTGAAGCTCCTAAGCCCGCTGGTGTCGATGGTGGGCGACTCGGTGCCGCTAGGCTCAACTTCCGAACGCCGCCCCGCTCCTGGACGCCGCTCAACCTCTGAACGCCGCCCCGCTTCTGAACGCCGCCCCGCTTCTGAACGCCGCCCAAGCGAAGCTCAGGGCGGCTCGACGCTAGTGGACGATGGGTCGAACACGCCCAAGCGGCAGCACCTGATCGCGATCGCCAACGAGTTTCAGGTGCTGTCCGCGCTGCGCCACCCCAACGTGATCAAGGTGTTTGACTACGGGTTCGATGGCGGCCGCCCCTACCTGGTGATGGAGCTGCTGGAGGGCGCACAGTCATTCCGTAAGGCAGCGCGAGATATGTCCCCTGCGGGGTGTATCCAGTTGGTGATTCAGCTGCTGCAGGCCCTCGCCTACCTGCACCGTCATGGCGTGCTGCATCGTGACGTGAAGCCTTCAAACGTCCTGGTGGCGGGTGACGGCCGCCTGAAACTACTGGACTTCGGCGTCGCGGCGCTGCGCGACGACGTACGCAACTTTGCTGGGACCACGAGCTACATGGCCCCTGAGGTGCACCTTGGTCATAGCCCCACGGAGGCATCTGACTTGTTCGCTGTTGGGGTAATGCTCTACGAAGCGTTGACCGGGCAGTACCCGTTCGCGCAGGAGACGCTGGTCGAGCAGATCCTGCACTTTCAGCCCGACCTCGCGCCCTTGAACGAGTTGTCGCTTCAGATTAATCCGCGCGGTCTAAATGATGAGCTGCCACGCGTGGGCCAGCCGGTCGCGCCCGGGCTGAGCCGGCGGCGGCGACCGACGAGCGGCCGATGGCCGGTCGGCAGCTTGAGATCTAGCTCACTAGCTGCGCTGGTGGACAAGCTGATCGCCAAGCGTGAGGATGAGCGCTATCAGCGGGCTTTGGACGTCGTCGCGGACCTAGAAGCGCTGGTCGGCGAGCGCGCTTCCGTGCAGGTGCAGGATGTGCGCGAGAGCTACCTGCAGGCCGCCCGCTTCGTCGGCAGAGCGCCTGAAATCGCGCGCCTCGAGGCCGCGGTTGCCGCGCTGAAGTGTGGCCGTGGCGGAGTCGTTCTGGTGAGCGGCGAGAGCGGCGTCGGCAAATCGCGGCTGCTCTCTGAGCTACGAACTCGAGCTCGGATCGCCGGCGTGGCCGTTCAAATCGGGCAAGCTACCGACGGGGGTCAGCTACCCTACGAGCTGTGGCGCGGCGTGCTGCGTGCTTTGGTGCTCGGTGCCCAGGGCGTCAGCCCTGCTCACGCGAGGGCGCTCTCGACGTTGATACCGGACGTCGCGGCGCTCGTCGGCGTGGAGGTCGATCAATCCTTACCATCGGACCCCGCGGTGGCTCGTGAGGCGATGCTTCATGCGGTTCAGGAGCTCTTCGCCCGCCAGCGTACGCCGCTCCTGTTGATCCTCGAGGATTTGCACTGGCTCCGGCCTGAGAGCCAGCATTTGCTGGAGCAAATCATCCCCCTCACGGGTAGCGCGCCGCTGCTGGTGGTGGCTAGCTTTCGCGATGATGAGCGCCCGGGCTTGCCGTCTGAGCTGGGCCAGCCCGGCGCCATGCACTTGCGCCGGTTCAGCCAGCTCGAGCTCGGGCAGTTGATCTCAGCGGTGCTCGGAGCACGCCGAGATCAGGTCGAGCTCTTGCGCTTCCTCGAAACCCAGACTGAAGGCAACGCGTTCTTCGCGATCGAAGTTCTGCGTGCCTGGGCCGAAGACGCAGGCAGCCTAGAGGCGCTGCAGCCAGTCGCCGAACAAGTCATGACAGTAGGGATGGACGGCGTGCTGCGCCGGCGTTTGGCGCGCGTCCCTGCGGCATCCATTGAGCTGCTGGGGCTCGCTGCCATCTGCGGGCGCGCCATCGACGTTGGGCTGCTGAACGCGCTCTGGCCGCGTGGTGATGTTGAAGAGCTGCTGCGCAAGAGTCGGCCCGTCGTAGAGGTACACGACAACCACTGGCGTTTCAGCCATGACAAGCTCCGCGAAGCGCTGATCGGTGGCTTGCAGGCAGAGCAGCGTCGGGCCTACCATCGACAAGTCGCTGAGCATCTAGAGGCGCAGCTCGCTCACAATCCGCGCGTCGCCCCGCTAGTAGCCCATCATTTCCGTGGAGCTAACGATGCTGCTCGTGAGCTGGCGGCCGTCATCGTCGCTGGTGAGCAGTTGCTGCTCCAGGGCGCTTACGGACAGGCACTGAAGGCCCACGAGCGCGCCCTGGAGCTGCTGGCTGAGATCCCGGATTTTCCGGATCGGGATCGGGTCGCCCTAGCGCAGCAACTCAACCTGGGTACGGTTTACCTCTTGACCCATGGCTTTGCGTCCAACGAGATGCGTTGGGCGTTTGAGCGCGCGAGCGCCTTAGCCCGCCGGGTGGGGGCACAGGAGCAAGTGTTTCGGGTGCTGTTCGGCCAGGCGATCTCCTTATTGTTCCGTGGGGAAGTTAATGGCGCGGTCGAAGTGGCCGATAAATGCCTTGAGATCGCCGTGGAGGCGGCCGACCCCGATCTGCTGCTCGAGGGCGAGCTGCTCGTCGGGAGCATGGCGTTCTGGTCCGCGGACTTTGTTCAGGCAGAGCAGCAGGTGGCGCGGGTGGTCAGCCTGTTCAACCCGGACCGCGTGATGCACCACCTCCAGCACTATTCGCAGAACCCGCGCATGACGTGTCTAAGCTTTGGCTCCTGGACCGCCGCAGCGCTGGGCGAGTTCGACCTCGCCCGCCAACGCTCAGCGCAAGCCTGGCAGCTCGCCGATGACCTCGGTCATGACTTCAGCCGAACCATCGCGCTGCAGGTGGCAGGGGTCACCAGCCAGATGCTCGGCGATCGCGTCGCCGCTGGCCAGATTGGTGAGCGCTTGCTGGAGCTAGCCGCCGAGTTCCCCGTGTACCGGGTCACGGGTGAGATGCTGGCCATCTGGTCAAGCCTTGAGATCGCTCCGCAGGCTGCGCTGATCAAACTGCAGCAGGCTTGGCGCGAGTTTCAGTCCGTGGGCGCTGGCAATGGGTCAACGCTGTACGCCTGCATGCTGGCCGAGGCCCACCTGCTAGGCGGGCAGCCCGCCCAGGGCCTCGCGCTCCTAGACGAGGTGCTGGCGCGGGAGGCCGCGCATGGCGAGCGCGCGTATGAGAGCGAAATGCTGCGCTGGCGTGGTGAACTGCTGGCGGCCCTCGGCAGCGCAGAAGCCGCTCCTGCACTGGACGCAGCCTGGGAGGTGACGCAGACCCGACACGCGGCGGGGTTCGCTGTCCCCGCTGCGGTGAGCCGCGCCCGGCTATGGATCAAGACAAGTCACCGCACGGAAGCGATTGCCTTGCTGCGCTGTGCGCTGGGCGCGTTGCCCGCAGGTGGCGCGCCAGCCGCGGGCGCGGCGCCGCCCGGCGCGGTACAACAGGCGGCCCTGCTGTTGCGGAGCCTAGAAGCCCCAGGCCCGGCTGAGCGCGCCGACTGACAGCTCAGAAGTATTACGACGTCTCGCGCACCTTGCGCCGTTTTACTGCACCCGTGTCCAGTGGCGCGCCCCGGTCCGAAGCAGCGCCCGTTCAGCCGCCAGCTCGCCTACAGAGCGTCAGCAAACTGCCGCTATCCGCTCCGCACAATGAGATTGGGTTAAGCTCTCGGTCAGTTTTGCGCTATCAAGGGCCCGCGGCTCCGGCAGCTCGCGGTTGATGGTGATGTGACCCCCCACATCCCGGCCCTCGCGTTTGAGGCTGCCGCGCGCGAGCCGCGCCGTACGCCCGAGCCTTGGGCGATCCGATCCGAGGCTCCCTCAAAGGAGTGAAGACATGTTAGTCGGGATCCCGCGAGAAATCGCTCCCGGTGAGCGGCGGGTTGCCGCCACCCCCGAGACCATCAAGCGCTTGATCAAGCTTGGTTTCGAGGCTTTGGTCGAGACCGGCGCCGGTGAAGGCGCCTCGTTCTTCGACGCTGAGTACGAGAAGGCAGGCGCTCGAATCGCGCGGACCCCCCAGGAGCTGTGGGCCGGCTCAGAGATCGTGCTCAAGGTGCGGCCGCCCGAGTTCGACGCCCAGGCGGGTCACCACGAAGCCGATCTATTGCGTGAGGGTGGCACCCTCGTGAGCTTTATTTGGCCGGCGAAGAATGAGGCGCTGCTCGAGCGGCTGCGCAAGCGCAACGCCACCGTGCTGGCGATGGATCAGATCCCGCGCATCAGCCGCGCGCAGAAGATGGACGCGCTGAGCTCGATGGCCAACATCGCCGGGTACCGTGCGGTAATAGAGGCGGCGTCGTTCTTCGGCCGCTTCTTTACAGGCCAGATCACCGCCGCTGGCAAGGTGCCCCCGGCGAAGGTCATGGTGATCGGCGCAGGGGTGGCGGGCCTAGCAGCGATCGGCGCCGCGCGCAGCTTGGGCGCCATCGTGCGCGCCTTCGACACGCGCCCCACCGTACAGGAACAGGTCGAGAGCATGGGCGCCGAGTTCTTGGTGCTCGACTTCGCCGAGGACGGGACCGGTGAGGGTGGCTACGCCAAGCTGATGAGCAAAGAGTTCATCGACGCGGAGATGCGGCTGTTCGAGGCTCAAGCTCGGGAGGTGGACATCATCATCACCACCGCGTTGATCCCCGGGCGCCCAGCGCCGGTGCTGATCACCAAGCGCTGCGCTGAGTTGATGCGGCCGGGCAGCGTGCTGGTTGACCTCGCAGCGGAGGCTGGAGGCAATTGTGAGCTGACCCAGCCGGAGCAGGTGATCGAGCACAACGGCGTGACCATCATCGGCTACGTCGATCTGCCGAGTCGCTTGGCCCCGACGGCGAGTCAGCTCTACGGCACGAACCTGACGCATCTCCTAGCGGATATGGGTGGCGCCAAGAGCTGGCACGTCGATCTTGAAGACGACGTGGTCCGGGGCGCCTTGGTGCTCCACGCGGGGGAGATGATGTGGCCGGCCCCAAGACCCAAGGTGGTGCCGGAGCCAGCGAAGAAGGCGCCCACCGGCCTAGTACTACCGCCCAAGCCAGACCCCGCTATTGCCGCGCGGCGACGTGCGCGGAGCAGCGCGCTTACGCTGATGTTCGGCGCGCTGGTGCTGCTTGGGCTGGGCGCGGTGGCGCCGAAAGAGTTCTTGAGTCACCTGACGGTGTTCGTCCTGGCCTGCTTCATCGGCTGGCAGGTGGTGTGGAACGTCTCGCCGTCGCTGCACACTCCGCTGATGAGCGTCACCAACGCCATCAGCGGCATCATCATCGTGGGTGGCATGTTGCAGCTCAGCGGGCCGCTGACGAGCGCCGCGACGCTGCTCGGCGCGGCGGCCATTTTGCTCGCGACCATCAACATCGCCGGCGGTTTCTTGGTCACCCAGCGCATGCTCAAGATGTTCCAGAAGTGAGATCGATCGATGCTTGATAGTTTGACTAGCGTTGCTTACATCGGCGCCGGTGTGCTGTTCATCCTGAGCCTTGGCGGGCTCAGCACTCAGGGCACAGCGCGTCGGGGAAATCTGTACGGAATTATCGGCATGCTGCTGGCCGTCGCGGCCACGGCGCTGCGTATGACCGGTGGCTACCCGCTGCTGCTGGGCGTCGTGATCATCGGCGCGCTGATCGGCGCCGTCCTCGCGTCTCGCGTGGCGATGACCAGCATGCCGGAGCTGGTAGCCATTCTGCATAGCTTCGTGGGCGCGGCCGCGGTGCTCGTGGGCTACGCGACCTACCTCGATCCGGGGCAGCCGCTGACCGGCGTTGAAGGGACGATCCACGAGGTCGAGATCTTCTTGGGTGTGTTCGTCGGCGCGGTGACCTTCACCGGCTCAGTGGTGGCCTTCGGAAAGCTCAGGGGCAGCATCAGCAGCAAGCCGTTGATGCTGCCGGGCAGGCACCTGATCAACTTACTGATGCTGGGCGGCAGCTTGTTCCTGGCGCTGCGCTTCATCGGCGTGCCTGAGCACGGAGGTTTAGTGCCGCTCGGAATCATGACCGGCGTCGCGTGCGTCTTGGGCGTCCACCTCGTGATGTCGATCGGTGGGGCTGATATGCCCGTGGTCGTGTCGATGCTCAACAGCTACTCAGGCTGGTCAGCCGCCGCCGCGGGTTTCATGCTCTCAAACGACCTGTTGATCATCACGGGCGCGCTGGTGGGTTCGAGCGGCGCGATCCTGAGCTACATCATGTGCAAGGCCATGAACCGCTCCATCGCGAACGTGATCTTCGGTGGCTTCGGCGCGAGCGCGGGGGCGGCGCCAGCAGGCACCGCCCCTGAGGGTGAGCCGACGCCTGTGGAGGCGCTAGAGGTCGCGCAGATGATGGCCGAGGCGAAGAGCGTCGTGGTCGTACCCGGCTACGGTATGGCCGTGGCTCAGGCGCAACATCCGCTGTTCGAGGTCGCGAAGTTGCTGCGGGCCAACGGGACCCAGGTGCGCTTCGCGATCCACCCCGTCGCTGGGCGCCTGCCGGGGCACATGAACGTGCTCCTCGCGGAAGCCAAAGTGCCCTACGACATCGTGCTGGAGATGGAGGAGATCAACCACGATTTCCCGACCACCGACGTCGTCCTCGTGATCGGCGCCAACGACATCGTTAACCCTGGCGCGCTGGATGACCCCAGCAGCCCGATCTATGGCATGCCCGTGCTTGAGTGCTGGAAGGCGCAGACCACCGTGGTCATGAAGCGCAGCATGGCGACCGGCTACTCCGGCGTCGACAACCCGCTTTTCTATAAGGAAAATTCAAGGATGTTGTTCGGCGACGCCAAGCAGAACGTGGACGCGATTTTAGCTGCACTTCGAGCAGCCAACGCGCCAGCGGAGGCTGCGGCAGCCGAATAGCTCGCATTGGCTGTGGCTCCACCCGCGGGGCGGCGTGGTGGCAGGCCACGCGTTATTGGGTGCCGCCGCTACAGGGCTGAGCAGCCCTCAGGCGGCGACGGCTGGCTTTTGTTGCGGCTGGACTTGGCCATTTGAGGCTAGGTTCGGCAGGCTTTCGATCCAGGACGGCGCTCTGCCGTTCGGCTGTTGTCCGAAGGAAGCGTTCCCATGGCGTCGGTCAAGCGCACGATGATTGCCCAGCAGGGGTTCGACTTCGCGGGTCTGTTCACGATCCAGTTCCACCGGCTGAAGGTCGCGGGGGGTTGCGTGCGCAGCGTGCAGTTGCTCGCGCCTGAGAGCGACAGCACCGCCGGCGGCAAGCAGGCGCTGCAACACATTTCCTTGCGGCCTGAGGCCCCAGGCTATGCGCCGATCACGGTCGGGTCCGTGAACGTGGCGGCGAAGAGCGGGATCCTCCGCACTTACAGCTGCCTGAATAAGATGTACCAGCAGCGGGGGAAGCCACTGGACCTCGAGCCACAGAGCTACCAGCAGTTCTTCGACTCAGCGCGCATGTTCCTGGGTCAGCAGGGCATCACCGTTCAGATCGAGATGGAGCCGCCGTCGGGAGGCTCAATCGCGCCGCCCAAGCCGTCGGGGGTGGGGCGCTTGTTGCTGTGGCTGACCATCGCGGGGCTCGCGTTCATCCTGTTGATCGGGCTGGCCGTCGCTGCGTTCGTGGTCTTCCGCGGCGCCGCGTAGGGGCCTCGAGTCGCCCGCCGCGCGAGCTCTTTCGCGCCGGCGTGCTGGCTCCCATGAGCGCGCAGCCGTGGCTCAGGGTGCGCCACGAGTGGGCCATGAGCGGGCGTGTGCTGAGCGCGGATGATTCTGTCTTCAAAGAATCAACCGCAGCTGGCCGTAGCGCTCTGGAACCCTGCGGCCCCGCGTCGTGTCGGAGCCGGCCCATGCGACTCCTCACTCGTGCCCGCGCCACCGCGCTCAGTTTGTTCGGTTTGACCCTGGTCACCGCGCTGCTTGTGTCAGCGCCCGCGCGCGCCGATAGCGTAGCGGGTACCCGCTCCCCGCTCCTCGTGGAGCGCGATCATGTCGTTTCCGCGGTGGTGAATCGAGGCTCGGTGAAGCTGGTCACCCGGCGCACGGTGTTTAACGGCGGCCCAAAGCATGACCAGGCGATGTTTCACATCAGCGTGCCGGATGAGGCGGTCGCCACGGGGCTGCGCACGCTGGGCACGCTGAATGGCAAGCCCAAGTGGTTCGCTGGTGAGTTGATGGAGGCCGAGGCGGCGGCCGCCAAGTACCGCGAGCTGACAGGCATCGGCGGTTATTACCCCAAGGATCCTGCGCTGCTCTCCTGGCGATCACAGGGCAACCTCGCGCTGCAAGTGTTTCCGTGCGCGCCAGCAGAGGAGAAGACGATCGAGTACACCCTCGAGCTGCCCATGGCCTACAGCGAGGGGCGCTACAGCGTGACGCTGCCGATGCTGGGCACGAGCACGCTGCCCGCGCGCATTGATCTAAAGGCGGGGCAAGCCGGAGATCTGGTGCTGCTAAACGCTAAGCCGTGGCCCGCTGGCCAGCGCTACCAGCTGCCACGGAGTTCAAACACGGAAATACAGCTAGCGCCTGGTTCAGCGCCGCCCATCAGCGGCGAATTCGGGCAGCTGCCACTCGCCAAGGGCCGAGTGCTGACCCGCTTCGACTTTCAGCTCGCGCCAGCGCTGTCTGAAGCGCCCGTCGACGCCAAGATCGTGATCTTGATCGACGCCTCCCGCTCGATGACCAGCGCGAAGCTTGACGCTGCCCGAGCCCTAGCGCGCGCTTACCTCAGCTACCTGCCGGACGCTCATGTCGAGCTGATCCACTTCGCGCGCCGACCGACGCGGCGCTTCAACGCCCTGGTCACCGCAGAGAAAGCGCGCTTAGAGCTAGAGGCGTTCAGCCCCAGCCTCCACAACGGCTCTGAGCTGGGCGCGGCGCTACAAGCCGCGGACGCCGCGCTGATCGGCCAAGCGGGCCCGAGGCGGGTGCTGCTGCTGACGGACACGCTGACGCGCCACGGCCTCAAGCCGAAGCAGCTGCAGGGCTTGCTGGCTAAGAGCAAGGCGTTGCTCCACATCGTCGACGTTGAGCTGAGCGGGTATGCGCAGCTGCAGCGCAGCGACACCGACCGTATGGCCCGGGTCGCGGCGATGACCGGCGGCGTGTTCTGGCGCGCAGGGTGGGACGGCGGCGACACGGCTCAGGCAGCCGTAGAAGAGCTGGTTCGCCCGCTGCGCCTTCACCAGCTCAGCGTCACCGCGCCGGGCGTGCCCCAGGACAGCTTGCCCAACCTGACTGAGTTGCCCGAGGGCGAGGCGCTCGAGGTGCTTGATCTCACACAAATTCCGGGCGGCTTTGTGCGCCTGCAAGGTAAGCTGTGGCAGCGCAAGGTGTCGCGCACGCTTACCCCGAGCGCCGACGCCACGCGGCTGTGGTCAGCGCTGGTGTTCGGTCAGAGCTTGATGCACGAGCTCAGCGAGCCAGAGATGATGACGTTGGCCATGCGCGGCGGCGCTGTATCGCCCGTCACCAGCTACCTGGCCATCGAGCCCGGTGTCCGCCCGTCGACCGAAGGCCTCGACTGGGGCCTGTCCGGAGTCGGAGCCGGGGGTGGAGGGATCGGCGCTGGTATGGTCGCGGGCAGCGTCCGCTACGTCGCGCCGAGCTTCAACCACCGAGCCTGGCTGACTAGCCGCTTGGGGTCAGCGCTCAAGCGCTGTGGTGGAGCGCCTGGGACCTTCAAGATCAACGTAGAGACAACCATAGCTGAGGTGGTCGAGGTCGCCTCCGACAAGGCCAACCACGCGACGGCCAAGCTGAGCGGCTGTATGGTCAAGGCGGCGTGGCGGCTGACGCTGCCTGGCGATTTTAGGCTTGAGCACGCGAGCTACCGCGTTGAGCTCTAACGGGCGGTCAGCGGGGCTCAGCGGCCGAACACGATGCGCTCGCTGTTCAGTAGCCGCGCGGCAATAAAGAGGCAGGCTAGGCTCGCCACGACCGTCGTCAGTTGACTGAGCAAGATAGTCAACGCGCCTAGCGGACCGCCCGCCATGGCGTCGGTGAGGAGCTGGGTTTGAGCTAGGATCGGGATGAAGAGCATCCACGGCTGGGTGTCGACTGGAGACAGGCTGAGCACCAGGCTGGGCAACATCGGGAGAAACAGCACCAGCGACAGGTACGTCTGCGCCTCTTTGTAGGAGCGCGCGAAGGTCGCGATCAGCATTTGAGACGCGCTGGCTAGCAGGCACAGCGGGAGCAGCACCAGCCACATGCGCGCCCCTTGCGTCCAACTCAGTTCGAAGCTCAGGCCGAGCCTTTGCAGGTCGACCAGGCTCATGGCGCCGATGGAGAGGCCTAAGGTCAGGCTGCAGCTGACGGCGCCGAACAGCGCGGCGGTCAGCCACTTGCCAGCGCTGAGCGCGCTGCGCGACACAGGGTTGATCAGCAGCGGCTCGAGCGAGCCGCGCTCGCGCTCGCCCGCGGTGGTGTCGATCGCCACCTGCATGCTGCCGATAAAGCACGCCATCAGCGCCAGCATTGGGATCAAGCTGAGCAGCCGCGCGGTGAGTTTGTTCGGCGTGCTGAGGTCGTGCTCTTCAACGCGGATAGGCTGGGTCAGGCCTGGGCTCACCCCGCGCGCGATCAAGCGTAAGCTGCCGATGCGCTGGGAGTATTCGCCGATGCTGCGTTGTGCACGCCGCGCCACGCGGCGTGACTCAGAGCGGCTGTCGTCAAAATACAGCTGGAGCGTGCTGGGTCTACCCTTTCGGAACGCCTCGGGGAAACGCTCCGGGATCACCAGCAGGGCCTCGGCTTGGGCGCGCTCAACAGCCCCTTGCGGATCGCGCGCCGAGTCTGCGCCTGCGTCAGGCGTGTCGATGCCTTGCTGAGCGAGGTGTTCGATGAGCGCAGGCGCGTGCTCGCGGCCTACGACTGGCAGGCTGACGCGCGCCGTGGGTCCTTCGCGATCCACGACCAGCTGAAACATCACGCTGATCAAGATCGGCATCAGCAGCGGGAAGAGCAGCGCAGACAGCAGCGAGCGGCGGTCTCGGAGCGCGTCAATTAATTCCTTGCGGAACACAACACGCAGCACGCGCCAGCGGCTGGCGCCGCGCGCTGCGTCCCCTCCACCCCCCGCAGCCCCTCCACCCCCCGCAGCCCCTCCACCCCCCGCAGCCCCTGCAGCCCCTGCAGCCCCTGCAGGCCTGGGTTGGTCAGCTCGTGAGCGCTTGGCTTGGTCCGTTGACGGGTGGTCCACTAGCCTAGGCCCTCGGCGCTGCCGATCGCGGAGACGAAGGCCTCTTCCAGGCTGTGGGCGTTGGCTTGAGTGATCAGCTCTGCTGGGGTGCCGGCAGCGACCACGCGGCCACCCGCTACAACCACCACCCGGTCGCACAGTTCGCTGACCTCTTGCATGATGTGGCTCGAGAAGACCACGCAGCGCCCGCCCTCGCGTAGCCCACGGATCACGCTGCGCATGGCGCGGGTCGCCATCACGTCGAGGCCATTCGTCGGCTCATCGAGCACTAGGTTCTGAGGTTCGTGGATCAGGGCGCGCGCGATGGCGACCTTGGCGCGTTCGCCCTGGGAGAAGCCGTGGACGCGGCGCTCGGCGATGGCCCCCATGTCAAGCTCTGAGATCAGGCTCTGAATGCGAGCGTCCAAGCTCTCTGACGCGACCCCGTGGAGCTCGCCGAAGTAGCGAATATGTTCCCGTGCGGTAAGTCGAGGGTACAGGCCTCGCGCATCGGGCACCACGCCCAAGCGGCGCTGCGCTTGCCGGGGGTGGGTGCCCACGTCGTAGCCGTCCACCAGGGCACGGCCGCCGTCCGGCTTGGTGAGCCCGTACAGCATGCGCAGGGTGGTCGTCTTACCCGCGCCGTTCGGCCCCAGCAGGCCTGTGATCTCGCCGTCGGCTGCTTGAAAGCTCACGCTCTTCACGGCGCGCACCGATCCGAAGCGCTTGTCCAGCTGGTCTACTTGGATCACTTGGTCTGTGCACTCCCTCGCTGGCCGTGTCTACGGGTGCGGCCCCAGCTCGTCCAGGAAGAAGCGCGGACGCTGGATCACCGACGCGCAGCTGGCGTCGAGGTCGTCGGCTGTTCCGCGCTGAATAAAGCGCGCGATGAGCCTCGGGACGCAGCCCGCGGTGAGCGTACCGTGGCCTTGACCAGGCACTACGATGTGTTTGCCGTGGCTCAGGCCCTGAAGCGCGAGCTCAGCCCAGCGCGGCGGGGTCGCTGGATCGAGCTCGCCCGACAACAACAGGCTGGGCGCCGCCGAGCGCACGGGCTGGCTGCTCGCTGGATCCAGCGCCGCGTGAGGCCACACCGCGCACGCTCGTCGCATCTCGGTGACCAGGGAGCGCGGTAGGAAGCTGTGTTTGGAGAGGCGATCGAGCTCGCTGTCTTGGATGCGTGGGAGATCTTCAGCGCAGGCGATGGAGAGCAACAAGCCGAGGCTCATGCTGTCGTGCACGCTGCGCGAGACGAGCAGCGACTGAGTGAGCAGCGCTTCGAGCTGACCGCGCCCCACCTGCTCGATCACCACCGGGAGCAGCTGGCTCACTTCCGCGGAGTAAAGCATGCCGCGCACCGCTGACGCGAAGCCAGGGCCGCTTAGCGTGACTTGTTGGGGCTCGCCGGTCTCTGGGTGGCGCACGCTGGTGGTGAGCGGCGTCTGGTTGAGCTGCGCCAGCACGCGGGCAAAATCGGCGCGCAGCGCCGGGTAGCTCTTGGCGCAGGCCGGGCTCTGCTCACAGTCGGTGAACGCCAGCTCTAGAGCCCGTTGGCCATCGGGCAGAAAATCTAGGAACAGCCGGAGCTGTGGCGGGGCGACGCCGTCGAGCACCATCGCGCGCAGCTGCTCGGGGTAGCGCTTTGCGTAAGCCAGCGCCAAGCGCGTGCCGTAAGAAGCGCCGATCAGGTTGACCTGCTCGTAGCCGAGGGCCCGGCGCACTTCGTCCAAATCGTCCACCGAAGCCTGGGTGGTGTACTGAGTTGGGTCGGCGTCTAGGGTCTTGAGGCAAGCTGTGAGCTTCTCCGCGTCAAAATCCGTCCGGAATTGTTCTTGAATATTCTCCGGGTCGCCTAGCTCGCAATCTAGTGGGTTTGATTTGCCAGTGCCGCGCTGATCGACGAACACCACGTCGCGGTCGCGGCGGATTTCATTCAGGCTGGGGGCCAGGGCGTGCGCTAGCTGGGCCGCGCCTTGACCAGGTCCGCCAGCCAAGAAGAACACCGGATCACGCGCTGGGGAGGTGGCTAGGGCAGGCAGCAGCGCGACGTTGAGCGAGAGCCTGCGGCCCCCCGGCAGCTGGCGGTTCTCCGGCACGTTGTGGGTCCCGCAGCGGGCCTGAGTGCCCTCCAGATCGCACGCCGTCAGGCTCGCCCGCGCGGCGGGCAGCGCGCCGCTCGGGCCAGAGCTCGGCGGGCCTGCGTCGCTACACGCGAAGCCGAGCGCCGCCAGCGCGAGCGATCTGCCCTGCCCTCGCAGCCGAACCATGCGCGCGCGTAACCCCACGACCAGTTAGGTTAGCGGGTTTTGTGCCAGGCGCCCTCGCGTTGTGGATCGCGGGCGCGCGCGGCGTTGATCGCGCCGGCTTCATGGGCGCGTGAGCTGAGGTCGGACTGACTAGGCGTCGGCGTCGCGGCCTACTGCCTTGAGCACATCTCGATCGAGGACGGTCTTGCGGCCGTCGCGCGCGGCGTTCTTGATGGCCTCGACGCACACGCTCCGCACGTGATCGCTCAGCACGCTCAGGACGTTGTCCGAGGTGTTGAACTCCGACCGCGCCTTCACGTACTTCTTGAGCTTCGAGGCCACGATCAAGATGTCTTGAGGCAGGTCGGCTTCATCGATTTCTGACATGGAGTCTCCCGGAGCGGTTTGGGCGCTGGGTCGTCGCACGACACCTAGCTGCTGTTCACGTATCAGCGGGGTCAGCGCTACACGAGCCGAATCCGTACGGATATTTTCGTCGCGCGCCTGGGGGGCGCTGGCGCGTGAGCCGGAGGAGCCGCTGCTAGCGCCGCTGCTCTGGCGGCGCTCTTGGGCGCTCGCCTCCGCGGCCTGCTCGCGCTCATAGGCGGCTCGGGTCGGCGCTTTGACCTGCTCAGCCCAGCCGTCGCGGTGACGCATCATGGGCAAGTGAGCCTCCCAGCAGGGGAGCGAGCAGAAGAAGAGCGGCAAGCGCTTGCGGTTACAGGTCGAGACGCTGCAGACGTAGTATGCCTGTTCGAAGGCGATCGCTTGCCTGCAGCTGCTACACAGCTTGAAATAATCGCTCACGGCGCTGCCCACCTTCAGAGCGCGGCTGGTCGTCGTCAAGGGCTGTATCGGCGTGAGCGCTAGTGGGCGCGGCGCTGCTTCAGCCAGCTGTGCAATTCGCGCAGCGCTTCCAGATCTTCAGGCTGCTCGCCCACCCCGACCGCCAAGTACAGCTCCACCGCGCGAGTGCGCCGCTGCCGCGCTAAGTACGCTCGGTCCAGGCGATCAAGCGAGCGCGCCTCGATGGTCATCACCCGGGCTAGGGTGCGCACGACCTCTGGCGGCCCGAGCAGGCTGGTCAGCGTCTTGACGTCCAGGTTATCGAAGCTGTGTTTGTCTACCCGCAGCAGCTCGAGGTACGCCTGTTGGAGTTGCTCGAGCGCGAGGTTGTCTTCGCCCTCGGCCTGCTGCCCCATGGCGCGCCGCAGGGCTGCGGCGGCGCGCTCGATGATCCGGATGATGAAGTCCTGGCGCAGCATGGGCTAAAGACTGGCACAAACCGGACAGCTTGGCTGTGCGGTCAGCGCGACCCTTAGTTGAGGTGGATCACCCGCACGCGATGATGAGCGCTGTCGTCACCGCGGTTGCCGTCGGCGACGTAGAGCAGCCTGCCGTCCGGGCTCACCGCGATGCCCTCTAAGCCATAGAACTGAGCCTGCAGCGCGTTTGAAGCGTCCGCGAAGCCTTGGCTGCCGTCCCCCGCGATGGTGCTCACTTGGCCCGCGGCCAGCTTGCGGATCACGTTGCCGCCGGTCTCGGACACATACACGTTGTCGTTGCTGTCGATGGCCAGCCCTTGGGGGTGGCTGAACGCCGCGCTGTGCAACGCGCCGTCGGTCACTGCGTCAGCCCCGCTGCCGGCGAACGTCGTGACCTCGCCGGCTATCGTTACCTTACGGATCACATGGTTGCCGCTGTCGGCTACCAGGATGTCGCCGCCGCTGGTCACGGCTACGCCATACGGGCCGCTGAAGCGCGCGCTGGAGCCTGTGGCGTTCACCAGCGCCGCGACGCCGCTGTCGGAGCCCGCTAGCGGGGTGAGCTGCTGGTTGGCTGGGTTGTACAAGCTCAGCCGGTGCTCGAGGAAGAACGCCAGCACGATGCGCCCGTCGCTCAGACTAGCAAGACCGCGCGGGCGTCCGAGTTGGTCCAGCGCCAGCGTCGCCGCGCCGCTCGCGTCGACGCTCCACAGCGCGCCGTCGCTGCCGCCGCTGGTGCTGTAGTCGGTTTGCACCCAGAGCTTGCCGTCTGGGGCGAAGGTCAGACCGAACGGGCGCATGAACGTCGCGGCCGATACGAACGTGCTGACATCGCCGCTGCTTGTTACCCTGCGGATCAATCCGTTGTCGAAGTCGGCGACGTAGATCTGGCCGTCTGAGCCCAGCGCAACATTGACTGGGTTGCTGAAATGCGCCACGTCTCGGCCGCCGTTGAAGCTGCCTGGCACGCTGTCGCCCGCCAGGGTCTCGACGCCCACGCCCGTCAACGGGGGCAAGCCCGTGCTCGGGCCTCCCGCTCCACCGGTTCCCGCGCTGCCTGCCGCGCCCGCGATCCCACCGCTCCCCGCTGCGCCGGCTGTACCTGCCGCGCCGGCAGCGCCAGCGCTGCCCCCAGCGCCAGAGCCCGCCCCGCTCCCGGCGCTGCCTGCTGCACCGGCGTCGCCGGCGGTTCCTGCAGCGCCAGCAGTACCCGCAGCGCCAGCCCCGCCACCCCCGCTTGAGCTGCCTGCCGCGCCAGCGCCAGCGCTGCCTGATGCGCCTCCCGCGCCCCCGGCTGCTCCGGTTCCAGCTGCTCCAGTTCCAGCGGAGCCGCCAGCGCTGCTCGTGTCATCGCCGCCACAGCCAACGAACAGCAGGCTGACGAGGGTGAAGTAGGCGAGTCGCTTCATCTGGGTAGCTTACGTCACACCACCTAGATTTCCTTCATTATTTGACAGGAGCTAGGCTGCCATGCGCTAGCATACGGAAACGCCCCGGGCTTATTGACACACGCAGGGTGGCGCTGCGGTCGCGCCACAGCTTGTCTCCGCGTGCGCGTGTTGCCGCGAGCTTGCGCGGGCTTCACGGCTTGGTCAGCTCGCGGGCTGTTGCAGCTCGCCGCGCCTGGCCACGCCGGCTCGGTGCAAGAACCGACGCCCGCCCTAGCTTGTTCCCCTGCAGCCAGCTCAGCGCCCAAGCTGCCAAATGCTTGGCTGATCGAGCTTCCCCGGAGGCAGACTGGCGCTCGCTGCTCGGCTGATGCGCGCCCGCTCAGCGGCTTCAGCGGCGGCGTCACTTGGTGCTGAGGCGAACTTTGGCTACAAAGCCTTGCCTGCGGCGCGCGCTGTGCCCGGGTGACCTAGCCAGTACTTTGGGAGACACAGCATGGATTTTCAGCACTCCGCTCGGGTTCTAGAGCTACGTGAACGGCTCGAGGCGTTCATGGAGCGCCACGTCTACCCCGCCGAGGTGGTGTTTGAAGCGCGGCTGAACGAGCAGCCGACTCGCTGGCAGGTGCCGGAGATGATGCACGACATCAAGGCTCAGGCGAAGGCGGCGGGGCTGTGGAATTTGTTCCTCCCCGACAGCGAGTATGGAGCAGGGCTCAGCAACGTTGAGTACGCCCCGCTGTGCGAGGTGATGGGTCGCTCCTACATCGCGCCAGAGATCTTCAACTGTGGCGCGCCCGACACGGGCAACATGGAGGTGCTGGTGCGCTACGGCAGCGAAGCCCACAAAAAGCAGTGGCTAGAGCCGCTGCTCAGCGGGGAGATCCGCTCGTGCTTTGCCATGACGGAGCCGGAGGTCGCGTCTAGTGACGCCACTAATATCCAGGCAGAAATCAAATCTGACGGGGACGACTACGTGCTGAGTGGCCTCAAGTGGTTCACCAGCGGCGCCGGCGATCCGCGCTGCAAGATCGGTATCTTCATGGGCAAGACCGACCCACACGCGCCGCGGCACCAGCAGCAGAGCATGGTGCTCGTGCCCATGGACACGCCGGGGGTCAGCGTCGAGCGCATGCTCCACGTGTTCGGGTATGACGACGCGCCACACGGTCACGCTCAGGTGCGCTTCGATCAGGTGCGGGTGCCCAAGAGCAACATCCTGCTGGGTGAGGGGCGCGGCTTTGAGATCGCGCAGGGCCGCCTAGGCCCCGGGCGCATCCACCACTGCATGCGCACCATCGGGATGGCCGAGCGCGCCCTCGAAGCCTTGTGTAAGCGCGCCATTCAGCGCGAGGCGTTCGGGCGCCGGCTGGCCGAGATGGGCGTCACCCAGCAAATCGTCGCTGAGTGCCGCATGGATATTGATCAAGCACGCCTGCTGACGTTGCACGCGGCGTGGAAGATGGATCAGCAGGGAAACAAGGAGGCGCGCTCGGAGATCGCGCAGATCAAGGTGGTCGCGCCGCGCATGGCGCTCCGCGTGATCGATCGCGCGATTCAAGTCCACGGCGGCGCCGGGGTCTCTCAGGACTTCTTCTTGGCGCGCGCCTACGGGCACATCCGCACGCTGCGTCTAGCCGATGGCCCGGACGAGGTGCACCTAGGCCAAATCGGCAAGCTGGAGCTGAAGCGGGCGCTGAGCGGCTCCCAGCGGCGCTGATCTCAAGCGCACGAGCTTCACGCATGGGAGCTCAGCACCCGAGCCAAGGCGATTGCGGGTGCTGGGCGCTCGGAAACCCGACCAGCGGCGTCGAGCCTTTTATAGCCGCAGATCTTCCCGCGTGTTCAAGGCGAGCGACTCGCGATAGCGTTCGGGTCTATGCCTGGCGCGCCTGCTACCTCAAAAGAGAAGACCCTGGCCTGGGTTGGGATTGGTCTGTGGCTCTTGGGCTGCCTGTTTGGGTTGTTCTTCCTGTCCTGGATGTTCCTGATCGCCCCGCTGATGAGCCCTCACGGTGGAGCCATCATCCAGGCCGAGCTCTTCGCCGCGCTGTTCGCGGTGCCAGCCTGCGTGGTCTACATGACGGTGCCCTGGATCGTGGATCGCTTCGATCCTGAGCCGTGGTGGGCGCTCGCCATGGCGTTCTTGTGGGGCGCGCTGGCCGCGGCTGGCTTCGCCGGTTTGATCAACACCATCATGGGAGGGATCGGCACGGCGGTGGCTGGCAAGGGTGGTGGCGACTTCGTGGGCTCGGTGATCAGCGCGCCGTTGGTGGAAGAGGCGTTCAAGGGCATGGCGGTGCTCGGCATGTTCTGGTTCATGCGCCGAGAGTTCGATGGCCTGGTCGACGGGATGATCTACGGCGTGTTCTCGGCGCTCGGCTTCGCCATGACGGAGAACGTCCTGTACTACTCGAACGCCATCGCCATGGGCACCGTGACCGGCGCTGGTCTGGGCGACTTCACCTTTCAGTTCGTGATGCGCGGCGTGCTCAAGCCTTGGGGCCACCCGCTGTACACCGCGATCACGGGGCTCGGCGTGGGCATGGCCCGTGAGACCACCAAGACCTGGGTCAAGTGGGTGGCGCCTATCGGTGCTTATTTCCTCGCGGTATTCATGCACGCGATGTGGAACTTCACCGCGGTGTTGAGCTCTTGGACCGGGGTGCCGCTGTTCTTGCTGCTGCTGGTCATGTACTTCATCGTGATGCTGTGCTTCATGGGCATGGTGTTCTGGCTGGTCGCGCGTGAGGGCAAGACGCTGCGCAAGAACCTGGAAGATGAGGTGCTGATGGGCAACATGTCAGCGGCGGATCTCAACCTGATCTGCTCGCCGTTTGGTCGCCTGAAGGCGCGCATGAGCAAGGGCTCCAAGGGTCACAAGTTGGTGATGGTCGGCATCCGCCTGGGCATGGCCAAATGGCACGCGGCGCGCGCCATGAAGGGCCAGAAGATGACCATCAGCATGGACAGCATCGTGCCGCTGCGCCAAGAGCTGATAGCCGTTCAGCGCGAGCTGGCGCAGCAGGGCCGCTGAGCGGGAGCTTGTCAATTTCCAAGTCTGAGGCGGGGGCGTCGACCCTAGCGGCAGCGCTCGGCCTGCCAGCGCCGGCGCTGGGCTCCCGGGCGGCGTTTCCGCGACTTAGCTGTACGGCCTACTTAGCCCACGCCGCGATCTCGCCGCCTTCGCTCTACACTCAGGCGCGTGTTCAGGACTTTCTGGATGACACAGCCGTACACGGCGCCGGGGCGTTTCCGCGTTGGATCGAGCAGCGTGAGCGGCTGCGGGTCAAGCTCGCCAGGTTGATCTCAGCCCCTGCGAGCGCGGCGGTCTCGGGAGCTGAGGCCTCGAGGGCGCGCGGCGTAGCGCCCGAGGAAATCGCGCTGATGCCCAACACCACCCGCGGCGTCTCGGACATCGCGCTCAGCCTGAGCTGGCGCCCCGGCGACCGCGTGCTGCTGTTTCGGGGTGAGTTCCCGACCAACGTGACGCCGTGGCAGCGAGCCGCTGAGCTGTTCGGCCTTGAGCTGCGCTGGCTCGACGTAGACGATTTCCGAACGGATTTGCATGCAGCGCTAGGCCGGGTGGCTGAGGAGCTCAACCGCGGCGTGCGCCTGATGGCCATCAGCGCGGTGCAGTTTCAGACGGGGCTCCGCGCGCCGCTTGAACAGCTGGGCCAGCTGTGCCAGCGCTTTGGCTGTGAGCTCTTCGTCGACGCGATCCAGGCCTGCGGCGTGGTGCCGATGAACGTGGAGCGCTGTCACATCGACTACCTAGCCTGCGGGAGCCACAAATGGCTGATGGCGCCAGAGGGCGCGGGCTTTTTGTATGTTAGTCATCGCCGTGCGGCAGCAATAGTGCCGCGCACCGCGGGCTGGCTCAGCCACCAAGACGGCATGGGCTTTCTATTTGAAGGCGCCGGGAACCTCAGCTACGAGCGCCCGTTCAAGCAGACCGCCGAGGTGTTCGAGGGCGGCATGACCAACGGCCTCGGCTTCGCCGCGCTGGAGGCGAGCCTGGATCCGCTGCTCAGCTTGGGGGTGGAGGAGATCTTCCAGCACGTCAGCGGCTACTTGGATGAGCTCGAGGCTGAGCTGTGTGCCTTAGGCCTGCACAGCCTGCGCAGCGGTGACGCGAGCGGGCGCTCTGGCATTTTGTCATTCCGTGAGGATCCGCAGAGCGCCGCAAAGATCGATCTGCTCAAGCTGCAGGCACGGCTGACTGAGGCGGGCGTCATCTGCACCGCTCCAGACGGCTGCCTGCGCTTCGCGCCGCACTGGCCGAACCCCCGCGCTGAGGTCGCCGAGGTAGTGCGCGCGGTGCGCCAGTTGCTTTAGCTTAGGCTTAGCTGGGTCTAGGCCGCGGGGTAGCCGCAGGTCGTAGTCTCAGGCTGGTGCGCAGCCTTAGGCCTGCGGAAGCTTCTGTAGCTCGCGGCGCAGCGCTTCAGGGATTGAGGTGGGGCGGAGGTCAGCGCGGGACACGAACACGTGGACGGTCTGGGCGACGCACGCCACCTTGCCCGACGCTGACTTGCAGATCTGGTGCGCGAGGGCGAGCCGGCTGCCGTCGATGTGGGCCTTGGCGATGACTAGCTCCAGCCGATCCCCGAAGTGTAACGGCTCGAAATAGTCCACCTCGACGTGACCGATGGGAGCGGCCCACTCTGCAGCCTTGAGCACCGCCGGTAAGCCGTGGCCGACGGACTCGAGGTACTCGCAATAGTTGTCGTGCACGTAGTCCACGACGCGGGCAAAGAACACGATGCCAGCCGCGTCGATCTCGTGGAAGCGCACCTGGCGTGGGCGTCGAAATGCGCCAAACTCCGCTGCCTCGCGGCAGAGCGCCTTAGCGTCGAAGCGAAACGGCTGGCTCACGGCAGCCGCGCTTGTTCCCAGCTGGTGAGCCCCTCTGGCGGGGGGACTAGGCCGCTGGCCAGCCTGAAGTACTTGGGATCTTCGTCGTCGAAGAGCTCGGGACCACCTTCAACTAGCGCCTGAACTAGCAGCGCATTAGCGCGGGGATCAGCCAACTCAAGGTAGGTCTGCCCCAGGCGCAGGGCCAGCCACGGGCTCTGCTTCCCCTCGACCGAGTCCCCAGCGCGCTCCAGCTCGGATCGCGCCGCAGCGAATTGCCCTGCGGAAAAATACATGTCGCCGACGGCGCCGAGCAGCTCGGCCGCGCCCTGCCACTCGAGGGCAGGGGAGGGGAACAAGTCGAACGCGCTCTGAAAGCGCGCGCGGGCGCCCTCGAGATCGCCCGCCTCTGCCAGCTCGTTCGCGGCGTCGCTCAGCTCGTTGACTTGATCCTGAAGCGCCTCTGGGAGGGCTGGGAGGATCGGCTCAGCTTCGGCTGTCATACCGGCGGACGCTAGCACGCTGGTTTGAGCGCGCCGGCTCACTGCGTACCGGCTCAGCGCGGCGCGGGCTCAAGGCAGCGCGGTTTAGGCAGCGCGACTTTAGGCAGCGCGACTTTAGGCGGCGCGGTTTAGGCAGCGCGGTTTAGGCAGCGCGGTTTAGGCAGCGCGACTTTAGGCGGCGCGGGAGTGGCGGCTCGGCCGACACTCGACGATGCAGAGCCGGGGCGCGCCATCGGTGGCGAAGCTGACCACGGCGGAGCCCTCAGGGTGACTGCGCCACGCGGCCTCAAGGGCGCCGATCATCACCCCCGGCGGTACCAGATCGGGATGGATCCCGGCGGCTTCAATCAGCGCCTCGTAGCTCCAATCCCCATCGGGATCGGCGAAGAAATCTACTGGCGCAACTTCAGCTGACAAACCGTAGTGACGTACTCGCATGACTCGCTCCTCGCGGCGTTCCCGCTCCAAACTCAGCTCCACAGCGCTTCGGCCAGCGCAGCGCCTCGGTCACCGAGGACCAAGGCATGCTCAGTATCTACCTAAGTACTGAACAAAGCGCCAGTGGTTTGTGTTCAGTGTTCAGTGTCATTGTTTGTCGCGATCTAAGGCCGCAGATTGCTTGAAGATTTTTCGCAGAGCCGGCTGGGGCTTCGGCAGGCCACGGGAGGTGACGACGCCGAGGCTCGCAACTTGACGCGAGGCAGCCGCGCGCTTGAGCTTGCCCGATGGCGCAGCTTGAGCCGGGGCAGCGAGCCCCAGACTTCACCCTCCCAACTCAGACGAACGCGCCCTGGACGCTGTCTGAGCAGGCCGCCAAGGGGCCGGTGGTGCTGTTCTTTTATCCAAAGAACGACACGCCGGTGTGCATCGTGGAGGCCTGCACCTTCCGGGACCAGCACGAGGTCTTCCTGGGGCACGGCGCGCAGGTGGTCGGCGTGAGCTCCGATAGCGTCGCCAGCCACCGGCGCTTCGCGGGCAAGCACGAGCTGCCCTACACGCTGCTCAGCGACGAGGGCGGGCGGGTGCGCGAGCTGTTTGGCGTGAAGAAGACCCTGGGCTTCTTCGACGGCCGGGTGAGCTTCGTGCTCGATCAGGGGCGGCTAGTGCGCCACGTGTTCAGCTCTGCGCTGAACGCCAAGGCGCACGTGAGCCAGGCCCTGGAGACGATTCGCGAGCTACAGCGCTGACGGCGGGCGGTGCTGCGGTGTTGTGCAATGCCGCGCGGCAGCACAGTGGGCAGGGATGCGGCCTCGCTCAGACGGTCACGCGGCACCCCAGCGACGCCCTAGTTTAGCTCAGGCCGCGCCACATGCAGCGTGATCGGGTCACCGCTGGCGGCGTCCCAGTCGGCGCCGAACATCACCGCGGTGAAGTCGCGCTCGACGGGGCCAGAGGGTGAGCGCGCGTACTCATCGGCGCTCTCGCCGCCCTCGGAGTGGCGCGAGTTGCCGATCACTCCGGGCTGATCGCTGCCGCGCCGCTACTGGCTGTCGCGTCTGGACCCGCATCGCCGCCTCAGCCGCTGTTGAATCGTGCAGCGTGCGCTGCGCTACGCGGCGAGGCCCAAGACCCCTGGGAAGTGCTTCTTGAGGGGGATATTGAGCGTGTTCGCGCCGCGCGCCGCCACGGTGGTCGACCCGAGGCTGATGGTGTAAGGCCGCCCTGTGACTGATCTGACAGCCGCGCCATCGAGTCGACGGTCTCCCCGCTTGCTCGGCGCCTCCGCGGCGCACGTTGAGATCGCTGGTGCCGACCCGCGCCGGCTGATGTTGCTGCCTGGGCAACCGATGCTGAGTGAGTTCCGGGCGCGGCACCTGACCCAGGCGGCGCAAGCCATCGCGCCCAGGGTGCGCTCGGTCTACGCCGAGTTCTTGCACCTGGCGTATTTGTGCTCCGACGCCGCGCTGAGCGAGGCCGAGCTGCGCACCCTGAGCCAGCTCTTGGTCTACGGACCGACGCACGCGGCGCGTGAGTGCCGCGGTACGCAGCGCATCGTGGTGCCGCGCCCCGGGACAATTTCCCCGTGGTCGAGCAAGGCCAGCGATATCGCGCGGATCTGCGGGGTGCACGCGGTGCAGCGCCTGGAGCGCGCGTTGGTCTACAGCCTTGAAGGCGAGCTCTCAGAGGCCGAAGTCGCCGCGCTGGATGGGCTCTTGCACGACCGCATGACCCAGGCGGTGTTCGCTGAAGAGGCCCAGCTTGTCCGGCTGTTCGCTGAGCAATCCCCCCGGAGTTTCGTGCGTTTTCCGCTGCTGAGCGAGGGGCGCGCGGCGCTGGTCCAGGCCAACCGCGCGCTGGGGCTGGCGCTGGCCGAAGATGAGATCGACTACTTGGTCGCGGCGTTCGCGGAGCTCGGGCGCGACCCGTCGGACGTGGAGCTGATGATGTTTGCTCAGGCGAACAGCGAGCACTGCCGTCACAAGATCTTCAAGGCTGATTGGGTGATCGACGGCGCCAAGCAGCCACACTCGCTGTTTGGCATGATCCAGAACACCTACGCGGTCACGCCGCAGCACGTGCTGAGCGCCTACACTGACAACGCCGCGGTGATGCAAGGCGTGGTCGCAGAGCGTTTCTTTGCGGATCCGGAGACCGCTGAGTATCACGGAGTGAGCGAGCCGACCCACACCCTGATGAAGGTGGAGACCCACAACCACCCCACGGCGATCTCCCCCTACCCCGGAGCCTCGACCGGCTCTGGCGGAGAGATCCGGGACGAAGGCGCGACCGGCCGCGGCGCTAAGCCTAAGGCCGGGCTGACTGGCTTCTCCGTGTCGAACCTGCGCATCCCTGGCTTTGAGCAGCCGTGGGAGGCCGCGGGGGTCGGCAAGCCGGACCGCATCGTGAGCGCGCTGGAGATCATGTTGCAGGCGCCGCTCGGCGGCGCGGGCTTCAACAACGAGTTTGGGCGGCCCAACATCTTGGGCTACATGCGCAGCCTGGAGATCGCGTTTCCGCACGTTGATGGCCATAGCGAGGTGCGCGGCTATCACAAGCCGATCATGCTGGCTGGTGGCCTGGGTAACGTGCGCGACGCCCACGTGCTGAAAGACAAGATCCCCAGCGGCGCGCCGGTGGCGGTGCTGGGCGGCCCCGCCATGCTGATCGGCCTCGGCGGCGGCGCGGCCAGCAGCATGAGCAGCGGCGATATCCATACGGATCTTGATTTTGTCTCGGTACAGCGCGGCAACCCGGAGATGCAGCGGCGCTGCCAAGAGGTCATCGATCGCTGCTGGGCGCTCGGGGATCTGAACCCGATCATCAGCATCCACGACGTCGGCGCAGGTGGCCTCAGCAACGCGCTGCCTGAGCTCGTGCACGACAGCGCCCGCGGCGCGACGTTCGAGCTGTCTAAGATCCCGAACGCAGAGCCAGGCCTGCCGCCGCTGGCGGTTTGGTGCAACGAAGCGCAAGAGCGCTATGTCTTGGCGCTGGATCCAGCGCGCCTTGAGGCGTTTGAGCGCCTAGCTCAACGTGAGCGCTGCCCCTACGCGGTGGTGGGCACGGCGACTGAGGCCGAGCACCTCACGCTGAGCGACCAGCGCTTCCAGAACCGGCCCATCGACCTGCCCCTCGAGGTGCTGTTCGGCAAGCCGCCCAAGATGACCCGCGACGCCCAACGAGCTAAGCCGCGCGGAACCGCGTTTGAGCTGTCGCAGGTCTCGCTGGCCGACGCCGTCCAGCGCGTGCTGAGCCTGCCGGCGGTCGCGGATAAGAGCTACCTGATCAGCATCGGCGATCGCACGGTGGGTGGCCTAGTGGCGCGTGACCAGATGGTGGGGCCCTACCAGGTGCCCGTCGCCGACTGCGGCGTGACGCTGATGGACTACAGCGGCTTCGCTGGCGAGGCCATGAGCATCGGCGAGCGCGCCCCCGTCGCCTTGCTAGACGCCCAAGCCGCCGCGCGCCTCGCGGTGGGTGAGGCGCTGACCAACCTCGCCGCGGCGCCAGTTAACTCCTTGCTGCGGGTCAAGCTGAGCGCCAACTGGATGTGCGCCGCGGGCCACCCAGGTGAAGACGCGGCGCTCTACGACGCGGTGCAGGCGGTGGGTCTCGAGCTGTGCCCTGCCCTCGGCCTAACAATTCCGGTTGGAAAAGACTCAATGAGCATGCGCACGGTGTGGCGCGAGATCGATCCAGAGAACGGCAAAGCAGAGGACAAGAGCGTCACCGCGCCGCTGTCGCTGATCATCACCGCCTTCGCGCCCGTGCCAGACGTGCGCCGCACGCTGACCCCCGAGCTCAAGCTAGCTCAAGGCGAGACGTCGCTCGTGCTCCTGGATTTGGGGGTGGGCAAGCAGCGCCTCGGCGCCTCTGCGCTGTGTCAAGTGTACGGGCAGATCGGCAGCGAGCCGCCCGACGTAGATGATCCGCTGCTGCTGAAGAATTTCTTTGCGGCAATTCAAGCACTGAACTCTCAGGGGCTGCTGCTGGCGTATCACGACCGCAGCGATGGCGGCTTGTTCGTCACCCTGTGCGAGATGGCCTTCGCTGGCGGCACGGGGCTGGACATCGATCTCAGCGCGCCGCTGGGCAGCGCCGCGGCTGTGGCAAGTGGCGCTGTCGCGGCTACGAGTGGCTCGACGCACGCCGGCGTGCTGCGCGCGCTGTTCAACGAGGAGCTCGGCGCGGTGCTCCAAGTCAAGAGCTCCGAGCTGCACCGGGTGCTGGCGCTGCTTGACTCGTATCAGCTCGGCGCGGCCACCCAGTGCCTTGGCGGCTTGAGCTCGGGTGCTGAGATACGGTTCCGTGTGGCAGAGGACGTCGTCTACAGCGCCTCGCGGTTTGAGCTGCGCCGCGCCTGGTCTCAGATCTCTAGCCGCATGCAGTGCCTGCGCGACAACACCGAGGTGGTGCGCGGTGAGCTGGAGCTAGCCTGTGATCCTGCTGCTCCTGGCCTGAGCGCCGAGCTCAGCTTTGATCCTGTAGAAGATGTCGCGCGCGCGTATGTAGAGTCCGCCAGCGAGCGACCGCAGGTCGCGATCTTGCGCGAGCAAGGCGTGAATGGTCAGGTCGAGATGGCAGCCGCCTTCGTGCGCGCGGGCTTTCGCGCCGTAGACGTTCACATGAGCGACCTGCTCGCGGGGCCCCTTGATTTGACAGCGTTTAGTGGTCTGGCTGCCTGCGGCGGGTTCTCATACGGTGACGTGCTCGGCGCCGGTGAGGGCTGGGCCAAGAGCATCTTGTTCAATCAGCGCGCGCGCACCAGCCTCGAGGAGTTTTTCCGCAGAGAAAATACATTTACGCTGGGCGTGTGCAACGGCTGCCAGATGCTGAGCAACCTGCGCGAGATCATCCCTGGGGGACGGCACTTCCCCAGGTTCGTGCGCAACTTGAGCGAGCAGTTTGAAGCTCGGCTGAGCCTGGTCAGCGTGCCTGAGTCGCCGTCGGTCTTGCTCAAGGGCATGGCCGGCAGCCGTTTGCCCGTCGCGGTCTCGCACGGCGAAGGCCGTGTGGAAGTGACGGACCCCGGCGTGCTGCAGGCGCTGGACAGCTCAGGCTGCGTCAGCCTGCGCTTCGAGGCGCAGCGCGGCGGCGTCGCGACGGAGTACCCCGAGAACCCCAACGGCTCCCCTCGGGGCATCAGCGGCGTGTGCAGTACCGACGGCCGAGTCACGATGATGATGCCGCACCCAGAGCGCGTCTTTCGCTCCGTTCAGCTGTCATGGTGTCCCCCAGAGTGGGACGCAGACGTCAGCCCCTGGCTGCGCATGTTCCGCAACGCGCGGGCGTTTGTTGGTTGACCATCGCATGACTGAAGATCACCCTGGCAAGCGCCTGGCCGGCAAGTATGAGCTCGTCTCGCGCATGGGTGAGGGCGGCATGGCGGTGGTGTGGCGCGGCCTGAACCACGGCGCGGACGGCTTCGCGCTGCCCGTCGCCATCAAGCGCGTGCACCCAGGCTTTCGCGGGCACCACGAGGTCAGGCAGCTGTTCATTGAAGAGGCGCGGGTCTGCGCGGGCCTGCGCCACCCCACGGTCGTGCAAGTGCATGACTTCGGCGCCGATGAAGACGGCGAGCTGTTCTTAGTGACCGAGCTGGTGCAGGGGCTGCACCTCGGCGAGTGGAAGCGCGCGTTCGAGCAGACCCAGGCCAAGCCGCCGTGGCAGATCGTGACGGCCATCGCGGTTGAAGTCCTAGAGGCGCTCGACGCGGCGCACACGCGCCTAGACGACGCCGGAGAGCCTGCGCAAATTTACCACAGAGATTTGACGCCAGACAACGTGCTGCTCGACCTAAGCGGCGTGGTCAAGCTGGCAGACTTCGGCATGGCCCGGGCTATGGATCGTGGGCGCATGACGCAGCCTGACATCGTCAAGGGCAAGCTCAGCTACCTAGCCCCCGAGATGGTGCGGGGCGTCGATCCCAGCGCGCAGAGCGATCTTTTTGGGGTGGGGGTCGTGCTGTGGGAGGTGCTGAGTATGAAGCGCCTGTTCGACGCGCCCACCGACGTCGAGGTGGTGCAGCTGCTCAAAGACGCGCGCGTGCCAATGCTCAGCCTTGAGCGGCCCGATCTACCGCTGTCTATCACCCAAGCTATTCACCGCGCGCTAGAGCGTGACCCAGCGCGGCGCTTTGGATCCGCGCGCGAGATGCTGGTCGCGCTGGCCGTTGGGATGAGAATCCTCCCGGAACCAGTGGACAGGCAGCACCTGTCCAAGAGCTTTCAGGCGGCGTATGACCAGGTGGTCAAGCAGCGCTTGGAGCCGAAGTACAAGCTCTCTGCCAAGGTGTAGTGGTGGCTTGATGCCTCGTGCACCGGTCGGCTTTATGCAGCGCGCCAGCGGGCACATGCGCTGGACTCGCTGGCTGGTGAGCTTCGCCCTGCTGCTGTCGCTGACGCTCAGCGCAGGGTCAGCGCTGGCTGCCTTGGTGATCCCCGCGGGGCGCGAGGCGGTGGTGCTTGAGCTAGTGCGTACAGCGTGGACCGCCAGCGGGGAACACGGCGCGACCGAGTATAACATCCAGATCGACGCGGATCGGGTGCGCGTCCAGCTAGAGCCCGGCGACGCCGAGTTGGTGGTCTACGCAGGGGACGCTGGGCCGGGCCAGCTCGCGCCAGGTGTAGTGCTGCGCTGCGGAACCGATGCTAGCGACTGCTCCCAGGCAGAGCGCGGGCGCTGGGCTGCGTTCGCGGCTCGGCTCTCCGCAGGCCGCGACGGGGCGCGGGATCAGATCTGGGCCCAGGCTGCTTCGCATTCAGACGCGCTGGAAGCGCCGCGGTGGCCGTTCGTCGCTTGGGCCCCGGCCTGCATCATGCTGCTTGGCCTGGGCTGGCTGACCATCTACAGCGCTCGCGTTGTGCTGGCGCGGCCGATCGCAGACACGCCTCGCGCGCCGCGAGCGCTGTTGGCCACCGCGCTCTTGATCCTGGTGTTTGTCGGCGCGGCGCTGTGGGGTACCGCGGCGCTTCCGCTCCACGAGCACAACAGCTACGTGGCGCGGAACGACTGCGCCTGGACCTACGGTTGCTTCAAAGATCCCGCGGGGCCTGCCTGGGTTGAAGCGTTCTTTTCAGCCTATCGCCCGTTGGTGCGGTCCATTAGCTACTCGGTGGTCAACACCTGCCGCTTGAGCCTCGCCCTCGCCGTGTGCGCGGTCCTGCTCGCGCGCCACTGGCTTACGCGAGCGCTCCTGCACGCAGGCTGGTCGTACGCAGCAGTTCGGCGCACCGCGCTGTGGGCGACTGCGTTGTTGTGTCTAAACCCGATTTGTATCCGTGTGGCAGTATCCGGTACGCCGTGGCCATACGTCTTGGTGTGTCTGTTTGGGAGCGGGGTCGCCTGCTTCGAAGCCCTCGGCGCAGAGACGCGAGGGCGGCGGTTTGTGGCAGGCGTCGCCGCGATCTGCCTGCTGAGTCTGGCCGCTAACAGCAACTTCGTGATGCTCACGCTGCTGCCGCTGATTTGGCTGGGGCCGAGCAGCTGTGGGCGCGGCGCTGGTGTTCGCAGTTGGCTCCCCACCCGCAAGCAGACCCTCGCCGCGGCGGCGCTGCTAGGGCTGAGCTATCAGAGCATTCAGGCATTTTTCCGCGCCCTGTCTGGCGGGGCATCCACTCAGTTTGGGGGCGCGCCGAATCACACCTTCTTCGACGCTCGGTTGCTGCCACCGAGCCTCGGCGTGCTGCTGTTGCTTGGCTTGGTGGTCAGCCTGGGGCGCCGTAGCCCCCTCTTGGCGCTGGTCTACGCGGCGCTGATCACGCACCCCACGCTATCAAACTACGGGGGCCCTCTGCTGGGCAAGTCGTATCCGGTAGGATTCATCGATGCATACTTCGGGAACGTGCTCAGCGCGTTGATCGCGGCGGTGGGGGTCGGCTGGCTGCTCACCCAGGCCAGCCGTCGTGGCGTAGCGCTTGCGCGAGCCAACCTGGTGGTCTGCTTGGTGTTGCTTGCGCCAACGGCGTTGGCCCACGAGAGCTGGGCGTTTCTGCGGGGCAGCCGCGTTTTGGAGCGTGAGCTGACGCAGATCTCTGCGCTGCTGCCCCAGCTACCGGAGCACGATCAGCTGCTGATACCCAGCGGAATCCAGCCGCCGTTGCCTGGATCTCCCGCGCTGCAAGGCGACCCCATCGAGGTGCGGTTTCCGCGCGGCGAGTACCTGGCCTCCCAGCGTCGGTTGGGGCGCGTGGTGCCCGCGCCGCTGCCGCTTGAGCGGATGGACGAGCGAGTCCAGGGCGCGCGCACGCTGGTCTATGTCGGCGTCTCGCAGCGTTCGTTTCTGAACCTGGAGATCACGGCGCGGCTCGTGCCTGAAGACCTCGAGCGAGCAGAGCTCCGTGAGCTGCGCAGACGCTACACCCTGGAGCCGGTGCTCACGTTTGAGCTCAGCCCTGCGCAACACCCAGCGATCCCTTGGCGCCTAGGCGCCGATCACGCCGCGCGGGTTCAGCTTGGGTTCTATTGGCTGCGGCCGAAATCCGACAAGCCGTAGCGCGCCGATGGACCTGCCCATCGGCGCGAACGGCGCGAGCTATTTGCAGCTGGTTTTGCCGCAATAGAACGAGCAAGCGTACTGATTGCCGCCGTTGCAGGCGATCAGCGCTTGGTTCCGCGTGAAATCGTACTCGGTGGTGTCACTCGCGCCAGGATCACCCACTGCGCCCTTGGCCGCGGTGCCCTGACCTGCTTTGCCGTAACCCACCCCCCAATCCGAGCCGTCACACGCGGGGCCCTTGCCCAGGGCGACGTGCTTCGGCTTGTCCACGCTGGGAGGCCAGCTGACAAACAGCGACGCGCGATCGTTCTCCCGGCACACGCGGATCTTGGGGTTCTTACCCTTCCTCAGCCGGACCACGAAGCTAGCAAATTTCCCAGGGGAAATTTTCATGTAGTAGTCGTTTTGCAGCGTGCCGAAGTCCTCCATCTTCTCGTAGCCGATCACGTCGCCGGTGCAGTAGATGCGCAGCCACTCGCGGAGCACGCGCATGCTGCACTTCTCACCGCGGGCGTTGGCGCCCTGGGTGTTGACCAGCGGCGCGGAGTCCCACTCTGTGCCCTGGGGCGGGTTGGACTTGCCCTCAGGGATGTCCGGGACGTCGGTGAGGTTGAAGCTGATTTTCCGCTCGGTATTGGCAGCGGCCGCGACGGGCTCAGCCGCGACGGGCTCAGCCGCCGTGGTCGGTGGGGCCGCGGTCGGTGCAGCCACGGGCGTCGCGATGGGCGCTTCGGCTTTGGATCCAGCTTTGTCTTCCTTGCAGGCCAACAAGCCCAACAGCAAGAGCCCACACGCGCCAACCACCTCGACTCGATGCATTTGATTTCCTCCCTCAACCGTGTCCCTCGCCAGCCCGCCGGACCAACCAGCGGGCGCGAAACGAGGACCTACAGCCGTCACCTTGCAGCGGCTAGAGCTGGCGATGGTTCACGGGTCGCGGGCGCAGGACAAGCACAAACGGGTCGGGCCGTGATCCGGGCGGTGGCGCGCTGCTCAGACCAGGGTGGCTGGCAGTTCGCGGCTGCCGTTGATCGGCACGTTACGGCGGTGTCTACGCGTCCCGACCCGCGCGGCGGCGCCAGCCGAGCAGCAGCCCGGCTCCCAGCCAGGCTCCCAGCCAGGCTAGGGACGCGCGCCCCCCAGGCTGGTTTTCAGCGGCTGTGGAGAGGCCGATGCGGCACGCGGCGCAGCCACTGGTCGGCTGCGTCTTCACGCCGGTGCCGGGAGCTGGGGTGGTTGGCGCCGCGTCGCTGCCGGCGTCGCTGGAGCTGTCTGCGCTGCGCGCGGCCGCGACCTGCGCTGCTGGAGGCAAGTCTGCCAGCGCGACTCGGGCGTTCGCGTCCGCGCCGTCGCGGATCCACAGGCGGATCACTTCAAGCTCCCAAGCCTGAGGCTGAGGTTCGCCTTTTGGCGGCATGTGGTTCAGCTCTTCTAGGGGAACCAACTGGCGCGCCAATAGCGGACTGGCTTCGGGCTCGCCGGGTACGATGTCTCCGCCTTCTAGCATGCCCGGGAGGTCGTCGATGCGCAGCGCGCCCATGGCGCTCTCGCCGGTGTGACACGCGCCGCAGCGCTTGGTTAGGATCGGCGCCACGACGTCGGCGTAGAGGGCGACACTCGCGGTGGCTTCAGTAACACCGGCGTCGCTCGCTGCGCCGTGTGAGGCAACGCCCGCGTCGCTGCTGGTGCTAGCCCCTCCACCCCCGTCCTTGGCTTTGGGTGTTCCGGCGTCGGCTTCGGCTTCGGCTTCGGCTTCGGCTTCGGCGTCGGCGTCGGGGGCGCCGGCGTCGGCTTGCTCGGCGCTTGGGGAGGCTGCGGCTGAGGCTGCTGCTGGGCCGTACTTGGCGGCTAGGTTCTTGGGCAAAGCGCTGGTGCTCAGCGTGTCGTTTGCGCCTTGCTTGATCCACCAGCTGAGCAGCTCAATTTCTAGCGCGCTGAGCTGCGGCTCCTTGGCGGGGGGCATGTGCTTGTCTTTGACCGTGGAGCGGATGCGCTGGAGCAGGCTGCCTGTTTGCGTGGCGCCGGGCACGACGCCCGGGCCGTCCTTCTTTCCGCCTTGGGTCAATGCCGCGATCGAATCCACACGGAACTTACCTTTCTGACGCTTGGGCCCGTGGCACTTGCCGCAGCGCGCGTTGAGCAACGGCGAGACCGCATGGCTCCAGACTGGGCTAGGTTCGTGGGTCACCGCTTGGGTGCTGTCGCTGCTGCCACTGCTGCCGCTGCTGTCGCCCGAGCCGTAGTTGGGGGTGGGGCCGAACTCGCTGTCGTCGTCATCGTCGCCCTCTGCGTCGTCCTCGTCATCGCTGGCGACCTCTGCTGGCGCGCCGCCGTCCGCTGCGCTCGCGCTGGCTGCGGGGCCGGCCGTGCCCGCTTCGGTGGCGGTCGCCCCGGCGCTCGATGCCGTCGCGGCTTGGGTCAGCAGCTTCGCCAACAGCTCGCCGACGCCGTCTGGCGTGACGCCATCGCGCATCCGCAAGGTCTCGTTTGCGCCGCGATCGATCCACCAGCCGATCAGGGCGATCTCTGCCTCGCTGGGGCCTGGCTTGCCGTCTGGCGGCATGCGATCTTCGTCGCTGACCGGGAGCCGCATGCGCTTGACCAGCGGGCTCTGACCGGCGCTGCCCGCCACCACGCTGGGGCCTTCATCGTCGCCGCCTTTGAGCGCCGCCTGCAGGCTGTCGAGGCGCAGCCCGCCCTTGGTCTCTTTGGGGCCGTGGCATTTGACACAGTGGGTCTTGAGCAGCGGTTTGACGCTGTGCTCCCAGACCAGGGGCTCACTGGTCGGCTCCATCGGCGTTTCCGTGAAAGTTTCCGTATCCTTCACGCCTAGCCAGCCGCGCGCGAATTTCGGCGCGTATTGGACCAGGTAGTCTTCGCCCCTGGTCATCGACCCACCGAAGTGAGCGCCGATGGACATCAGGCCGAGGGCCAGCCCCAGGGCGCCGCGGTACATCCAGCGCCCAAGGTTGCCCAGGCGCTGCACCGGGCCGAGCCACAACGCTGCGCAGACTGGCAGCATGACGATGGCGGCGAGGGTGAGCCCGCGGTGCAGTGACACCAAGCGGCTGGGGTAGCCGCCGCCCCGCGCGAGGAGCAGCCCAAGGCTGAACGCAGCGACGGAGGTCAGCGCTAGCACCGGCAGCGCGAAGCCAATCGCAGGGTCGATCTTGGAGCGTACGCGAGCTGAGAACGAGCCGAGTTCGGCGAGGGCGATCAGCGTCACGATGCCGATGGGCAGGTGCACCAGCAAGCTGTGAAAGCGCCCAAAGAAGCGCAAAAGCTCAGGTGGCGCGTCGCCCTGTGGGCGCACTACTAGTGCCAGCAATATCGCCAACAGCGCCCCAGCCATCGCCAAGTACAGCGCGATGGCGCGGGCGCGTGAGGTGGACGGGGTGCCGGAAGTCATCCGTGGCGAAGGCTTAGGAACAGGAGGTGCGGACCGCTTGAGGCGCGGATCCTAGCACCGATTGACGCGTCGGCGCCTCCAAAGCCATTCCCTCGACTCGCGTCGCGACTGCGCCCAGGAGCGCTTGGCGCAGCGGCATCCACGGAGCCCGCCATGGGCGGACGCGCCCATGGCTGGAGTGAGCGGCACAGCATGCCTTGGCTCAGCGAGCGGCGGGCAGCTTCCCTGGGAGGAGGCTATCGATACTGTCAAGTCAGCGAGCAGCGCTGGATCGCAAATCTTGCCTCCCATCACACCCAACACAGCCGCCACCGAAGTCTGTCAGAAACGCCCGTGGGCAGCACTTAGCCCGCGCGCTCCCAGCCGCTGGGCAGCGAGCTTGGGTGGAGGGTAGACGCGTTGATAATTTCCCTATGGATACGTAGTTTCAAAGGTGTGTGATGCAGCTTTCCGCGTTCAATCCGCGAGGTTCGCGCGCTGGCCGGCAAGCCGTGTGGATCTGGTCGGCGTGGTCGGTCTACCGGTCGAGGTGCGTCGGCTCGAGGACTCCTGCCACGTGGCGGACCACGATCCGGTCCGCGCGGTCGTCTAAATCAAGATCCATCTGTCTCTGGGATCCACGGCTTATTCGAATTTTGCAGATAGTCCTTGTTGGTCGGTTGGGAGACTTGATAATGTAGAGTTCATGATGCCACTTCGCGATTGGGCTGGGCTGGGTTGGATTGGCCATACTTGCCACTGCCACCGGCTGTGATCCTGAAGATAACGAACTGCGCCTGACCGAGGATTCGGACGTGTCAGATGATGCTTTCGCCCTGGGCAGTGGGGCGGGACAGCCTTCGTACGCGAAAGCCGGACTCGTGTGTATGACTAAGACCTTAGCCGTCGTCGTTGCGTTGCTCCTGTTGGGTTGCAGCGGCGAGACCATCAACGGTGGTGGCGTCGGCGGCGCAGCGCGGCGCAGCTGGTGCTGGAGGCGGCGCCGGATTAGATGCTGGCCTCGATCCAGACGCCTCTTTAGCGGAGTGCGTGTCGGAAGCTGGCGCGCGCATCTGTGGAGCCAAAGCTGGCTGCTTTTCAGAGGATAGCAGCTGCGAGTGCTTTTGGTTCTTGGGCGCCCCGGAGGAGGGGGATGTTGCTGACTACAGCGTTTGCGGTGATGCCTTCGATGTCATTCCACTACGGATATGCGGATACTGCTTTGACGGCGAGGTGTGTGCTCGCCTACCCAACGCCCCTTTCTGCGTGCCGGAGGACCTTGGTGCCAAGCTCTGGGCGCGGGGCGCGGGCGATCAGGTGCTATACGCCGACTACACGACCTACACCGGCGAGCCGTTGCCGCGGCCCGCTGCATGCCCCGCCCCCGTAGCAGACGTTACGCTGTGTGGCGGGAGCTGCGGGGGCTGCGGCCCGGAGCACTTCTGCACGGGCCGCTCGCCGACACATCCATACGGAATTTGTCTGGAGCTCTCCGCTTATAACTGCCACGGGGGAGACTGCGCGGATGGAGAGGCGTGTTTGCTGCTGTCCGATAGCCCGGAGCCATACGAACCAACTATGCCTGTTGAGTACCCGAGCCTCTGCGTTTCTCGAGCGGATTGCCCGCTCTATGAATCAATGATTCCGGGGGGAATTACTTGCGGTTAGGCTGTCGTCTGTTGCTGTGGGGGGTGGGCGCCATCGGCGGTTGTGGGGGGATCGCGTCCGATGGCTCGCTGGCTGGCCACGACGCGGGAGACGGCGGGCACGAACACGACAGCGCCACTGACGCGGGAGACAGCGGAGACGGGCCGGACAGCGCTGTCGATCTCTGCGCACCGGTAACGGGGATCGGGCTGTGTGGCCTCACTGGATTAATCCCGGCGGTCGTGTGCTGGGATCCTGGTCTGACCCGGGCTGGGGCCCGGCGCATTGGGGCTCCGACGAGCACGTGACTGTACGGATCCAAAATTATTGCCTGATGTCCGATTTAGGTTTTGCAGATCGGTTGCCAGGCTTGATAGGGTATCGGCCATGACGCGATACTCGAATCGGGCTGGGCTGGGCTGGGCTGGGCTGGGCTGGGCTGGTAATCCTCCTTGCCACGCTTGCCACTGGTTGCGACCCTGAAGACCAAGAACTGCGGTTGATTGAGGCTTCTGGGTTCCGGTTCATCAACGTGAACCCGCCAGCGGGTGCCTCGGAGGTTCGGACAGCGTTGCTCAAGTACCCGGTTCAGGGAACGACGCTCAAGTACGGGTCGACGCGAGGGTCGCGTCAGCAGGACACCTTGGTGTTTGTTGATGACCCTGGCTTGGCTTGGGCCGCGGGGGCTGGCTCCGAGTTGCCGCCCTACACTTCCCAGGGTGTCGGGCTGAGTTGGAGTGGCTGTGGTTCCGTCGGCTGCGATGACACGCGGGATGTTGCGCGAACACTCACCTGCAACGACTTCCATCCATTCCTTGAATGCAGCGCGGACGTCGTTACAGAAGCGTATTATACCTACGATCGGGGGGCTTGCTCAAAGCGGGTCGACACCCGGGAGTTGCTGCAGGAGCTCGTCAGCGAAGCGACTCAGACCATGTACGACAAGGTTGAGGACGGCGATCCCGGCCTCGCCTACACCGAGTCGGATCAGACGGCCCAGGCGCAAACAGGCATCTGGCAAGCTCCGGAGAGCACTCAGGCCAGAGGAGGCCTTCAGCTCAACCTCAAGCTGGATGTGCACACCACAGGAATCACATCGCGGTGCTGGTACTGCTGGCCGCTCGTCATTAATTACGACGCGAACGCCAGCGCAAGTGCTCGGTACGAGTGGGGTCTTAGTGACGGGATCCTGTCGCTGTCACCGCTCCGCATCGATCTGCTCGAAGATGACAACGATACCGATATCTACGTGCTTTTTGACTACGATCAGCCATTAGGGGACGAATTGGTTGATGCCCTTGGGGGCTCGGTGCCCGACGAGGTGCACAGCAAGGCAGCAGACGTTCAGACAGTGGAGATCCCGGACACCGATGAGCAGCCATGGGCGTGTGAATCGGCAGCGGATTGCACGAACCCGCTGGAGGGTCCCGGTGCCGCTCTGAGTCTTGCAATTGCTTTCAGTGGGCTTCCGCCCGACACCAGGGCTGCCCTCAAAGCACTAATCCAGCAGCCCGACGAGTGGCTCTGCGAAGAGACGTGCAAAATGCGGGTGCGGGCGAAGCGGGTGAACGTCTATCCAGGCGCCGTTGAGCTCGTGTTTCGCGACGCGGGCGCTTACCCGATCACCCGAGAGACCGCCATTGAGCTGGCCCTTCGTTTGACAGGCAACACCTCTGCCATGTGCGATGCACCGAACCATGGCCAGCGGCTTAGCGCGGGCTTCGTTCACGAAAGCAAGACGCGCACCTATGACTAGCTGCATCGCCACAACTAGTTGCATCCCCACGGTCCTGGCGTTGCTGCTGATTGGCTGCAGCGGCGGCGCCGTGGACGGTGGCAGCGGCGGTGCAGCCGGAGGTGGGGCCAGCGGTGGCACTGGAGGGTTAGACGCTGGGCTGGATCCCGACGCCGCGTTGGCTGAGTGCGTATCTGAGGCCGGCGTGCGTATTTGCGGAGCCGAAGCGGGCTGCTTCGAGGATGGCAGTAGCTGCAAGTGTTTGCGTGGCTGGGGGCTTTCGAAAGACCCGGATCCGATCCCGGGCTTTAGCGTTTGCAATGATGTGTTTGACATCATCCCAATTCGACCATGCGGGTATTGCTTTGACGGCGAGGTGTGCGCTCGGCTGCCCACCACCCCCTTTTGCGTTCCAGAGGACCTCGGCGCGAGCCTGTGGGCTCGGGGCGCGGGTGATCAGGTGCTGTACGCTGACTACACGCCCTACACTGGAGAGCCGTTGCCGCGGCCCTCTGAGTGCCCGGCTCCAGTAGCTGACGTCACGCTGTGCGGAGGGAGCTGCGGGGGCTGCGGCCCGGAGTACTTCTGCACGGGCCGCTCGCCGACTCATCCCTATGGCATTTGTCTCGACCTGTCGGTGTTTAGCTGCAACAACGGCGAGGATTGCGCGCAGGGAGAGGCGTGCTTGCGCCTGTCCGATGGCCCAGACGCCCTAGACCCACTTATATTATATCCGAGTCTTTGCGTGTCTCAAGCGGACTGTCCACTCTATGAATCAGCGATTCCGGGGGGAATCACTTGCGGCTAAGTTGTTGTCTGTTGCTGTGGGGCGTGGGCGCCATCGGCGGTTGTGGGGGGATCGCGTATGATGGCTCGCTGGTTGGCCACGACGCGGGAGACGGCGGGCACGAACACGACAGCGCCACTGACGCGGGAGACAGCGGAGACGGGCCGGACAGCGCTGTCGATCTCTGCGCGCCGGTAGCGGGGATTGGGCTGTGTGGCTCCGCGTGCGCTGGCAGCGGAGGTGGCTGTGCGGGGCGCTGCGTCGCTGCGATCCCCCGGGTCGGGGAGGCGTCGGTTGGCCTGTGCGCCAGCGACTTGCCGGCGCCGATTGAGAGCTGCTGGATGTGTGAGGATGGCAGCGCGTGCGCTAACCTCGACGGTGAGGGGTACGTGTGCGTGCCAGAAGCGGTGTGCCGGCGGCTGTTTGCCCTCGGGGCAGGCTCAGCCTGCGTGTATAGCGACTTCAGCGAGTACGATGGCCGTCCGCTCGCGCTGGCGACCGGCAGCGAGTGTCCAGCCAAAGCTTGCGGGCCGGGGTGTGGAGGTTGCACCAGCGCGGCTCGCTGCACCGGGCGCAGCGCAGACTACGGTTACGGCTTTTGTGTGGGCGGGACGTTCGCAGAGTGGTGTGAACCGAGCGACGCGCGGAGGACGGGCTGCGACGGCTGCGCGACATGGACATCAAGCAGCCTCGCGGAAGCCTACGGTCGCTGCGCGAGGACCGAAAACTGCGACGCTTGGGAGCCGACCGGGCGCGTTGACTGCCACCGCTGACTGTCACCGCTGATAGGTCGCCGCTGATAGGTCGCCGCTGATAGGTCGCCGCTGAGAGGTCGCCGCTGAGAGGTCGCCGCTGAGAGGTCGCCGCTGAGAGTTGCGGCTCTCTTGGGCCGAGTGCGGGCGTTCGCGTCGTGCAGGACCACGCGGCAGCTCGATTCTAGACTAGCCCAGTACACGCAGGGCGGCATCACCATTCACGCCGCTCGCATGGACTTGGGTAGCAGCTCATGCAGTGCCCTGCAGATCAGGCTCTCCACCGTGAACTCAGAGTCGTCCGGTCCCACGTGGGACGCGTCCGCTCCCACACGGGACCGCCCAGAGCTCCGAAGCACTGCATCCAGGGCTCTCCGAGCCTCGCCTTGTTTGTAGCCGAGAGTAGTCAGGGCGAAGAACGCCTTGGCGTGGTGGTCGGCGGCCGTCGGATCTGCGACGCTGCCGTAAGGGCTCCCGTCGGCGTGTCTGAAGCGAAAGCCGACGGATGCGCTGCCATCGATCAATAATCGGCCTGCGTGGATCGCTGCGTGGTGAGCTCCGCATAAGACCGCCAAATACTCCGGGTTGTGGTCTCCCCCTTCGGAGCGCAGCTGCACGTGGTGCACGTCCACGTAGTCCGCGTGTGTGCAGCCAGGCACCCCACAGCGGCGGTGATGGCGGCTCATCACCAAGCGCCTGGTACCCGGCGGAATCGATTGAGTGGCTCGGCGGCGCTTGTTCGGGTCCCTGGCAGCGCTCGGGGCGCTGGCCGCGCTTGGGTCGCTGACAACGATGGGATCGACCGAGCCGATGTATTGCGCGTCGCAGGCAGCCTTCTCGCGCACTGCATCGTCAATTTCCACCAAGTCACCCTGCGCTTGTTGCCAGTTGCGCTGGCATTTCTCGCAGGTGAAGATGGCGAGTTGGTAGCTGGAGCGACCATCGTCGCTAGGGCCGCCGAGCAACTTGCGGGCGATCAGCAGCAGTAGATCATCGTCCTCGAAGCGGATCTCCGACTCCTTGCGTAGCTGTCCGACCGCCTCGCGGAAGGTCGCGTAGGTCTCGGCCGAGACCGAGAAGCGCAGGACGTGCTGCTCAGCGCTCGGATCTGCGCGGTCTTCTGGTGAGTCACCCAGCCGATGGCCTTTCACGAGCCGCTCGACTTCTCGCACCGTCTTCTGGCGGGCGCCCGCAAGCCATTTGCTTTCAGTCTCTGGGGTGGCGACTCGGGTCAACTCCCGGGCCGCCGAGAAGCTGATTTCGCCGCTGCGCAGCGCCTGAGCCGTCTGCGGGAGATCCTCCAGGCAGCTAGCCACCCGCAAGCGCTCGGTGGTGGTGTGAGCTGCGTAGCCGAGCAGGCGGTCGGCGTACTCAAGCAAGCTCCCAAAGCCGAGGCGCAGATGACAACCCGCGCGCTGGGCTCGCAACAGCTGCTGACCGATCTCCCAGTCGATGTGCGCGGCCTCCCGGGATAGTTGTACTAAGCGCTCGTGGATTGTTCGCCAGTCGTGATCGATGTTGGAACCACTCTCAGGTTGAGCATTCCCGTCATCGTGATCAGGTGTCGTGTGGATTGTATGGTCGTGAGTCATCGCATCCCCCTTGGTAAAGCACACCAGTACCACGAGGTTTTTCAGCCTCTCAGGTTGCCCCGAGTGAGGCTTTTGGAGGGGACGGCAGTTGCCGCGTCGTCCGACGGCCGAAAGTCGCTTCACATGCATTCCATCGCGCGCTACGAGCACATTTGTCGCAGAGTGTCGGTCGGCCCACGTTGCCGCTGGGAAAAGCCGTCAAGCGAAATCGAAAGCGCTCTCAAGAAGCCCAGTGCGGCCAGACGGCCACCTGCGTGGGGACACGCCCCGCGCCTTGCAGCGCCAGTCCGAGCAGGAGGTGCTTTACCAGACCATCGCCGGTGACTGGCCTGAGGTCCTGGAGCGCGACGAGGAGTTGGCCGGCCTGCGAGGTTGGTGATGAGGGAGTTCAGGCTCGCCCGCTCCCACATGGGACCGCCCGCAGCTCCGAAGCACTGCATCCAGGGCTCGAAGCGCCTCGCCTTGTTTGTGGCCCAGATAGCGCACGGAAATGTGCCTGTCGGAAAGAACCACACTCATCGCTGACAGCGCAGGACCGTGGCTCCCTCGCCGAAGCGCGACTGACGAGCGTCGCGTTCCCGCCGCCGCGAGGTAGTCCTGCGAAACACTGCGCGGTTCAGCCTAGTGCGGCGATCGAGCTGCGAAAAGCTGTGCGGTTCAGCCTAGTGCGGCGATCGAGCTGCGAAACACTGCGCGGTTCAGCCTAGTGCGGCGATCGAGCTGCGAAAAGCTGTGCGGTTCAGCCTAGTGCGGCGATCGAGCTGCGAAACACTGCGCGGTTCAGCCTAGTGCGGCGATCGAGCTGCGTAAAACTGTGCGGTTTAGCTTAGCGTGGCGGTCTAGCTGCGCCGTGCCTGAACAAGCATACGCTGTGCCTCGCGCCGATCGAGCTTTCCGTTTGGGAGCTGCGGCAGGCTCGCCACCCAGAGCAGCACCCGCGGACGCTTGTGGGGCGCCAGGGTCTGCCGGCAATACGCCATCAGCTCTGCTTCAAGCGCTGGGCGCGCTCCGATCGCCTTGCGGCTCACCGGCTCCGTTCGACTTACCGGCTCCGCGCGGCTCACCGGCTCCGCGCGGCTCACCGGCTCCGCGCGGCTCATCGGCTCTGTGGGGCTCATCGGCTCCGTTCGGCTCACCGACTCCGTGCGCGTAGCTATTGCTGCGCCGCCTGCCGTTTCCGTGCGCGCTACTAGCTCCGCGCGCCATACTAGCAGCGCCCCAACCAGCTGCCCAAACTTGGGGTCTGCGACGCCTGCGACGAGGCACCCGCTTACCATCGGGTGCCCAAGCAAGATCTGCTCTACCTCCGCGGGGTGTACGTTCTCGCCGCCCGTGATGATCACGTCGTCCACCCGCCCCAGCACTCGCAGCCAGCCGTCTCGGGTCAGCTCTCCTAGGTCGCTGGTCTCGAGCCAGCCCCCTTCAGCTATGCCGCGTGGTTCCGCGAGGCGTAAGCCAGCGTTGGTCACGGCGCCCGCGGCTGGCTGCGTGCTCGGCGCGAGATAACCCAGCATCAGCTGCGGCCCGCGCACCCAGACGCGCCCAGCCCGCACCTCAAGCTCGGTGTCTGCTACCGCCGGCCCCACCGCGTCGTCTTCACGCAGCGCGCTGCCCGGCGGCGCCGTCGCGATCTGCGAGCAAGCCTCTGTCGCGCCATACGTGGTCAACGTGGGCAGCCTGTTATGCCGTGCGGCAACAAGTATCGCGCCGCGCGCCGCCGCGCCGCCGACCAGCACCGCGCGCAGGCTGCTGGGGGCCGCCCAGCCGCTCAGCAGCTCAAGCTGAGTGGGCACGACGCTCATCAGGCTCACCGCGTGGCGCTCCGCGGCGCGGGTCAGCCGCCCCAGGTCAAGCCCCGAGCCAGGCGCTGGCAAGACCACCGTTTTTGCTGCCGCAAGGCAACGCAATAGAATACTCAAGCCACCCACGTGAGCCACCGGCAGGCTGAGCAGCCAGCGGTCTCGCTCTTGCCAGCCTAAGTTGCGCTCGGAGGCACGCACTGCCGCGAGGATCTGGCTTGCGCCTAGGCAGACCGCCTTGGGCGCCCCGCTGCTGCCGCTGGTGAACAACACGGCCTCCCAGCGCCGCCACAGCGCATCGGGCAGGGCGCCTACGCCCGCCGCCGAAGTGACGTCAGCGCTCACGGCCGCCACCGAAGCACGGGCAGCGTTCACGCCCGTCGCCGCAGTGCCGGCAGCGCCCATCGCCGCAGTGTCGGCAGCGCGCGTTGCCTGCGCCGAAGTGAGGAAGACTGCGCGCATTTCCCGAATTTCTTGGGGGGTGGGGGGGCGGGTGCCAGGCGTGGCGCGCCACGCGTCAGCGTGCGCGCCGGGCTGCAAGTCGCTGCTGTCTAACAGTGTTGCCGCACGGGTACACTGAAAAGACGCGAGCAGCCGCTGGCGCTCGGCCGGGTGCAGGCGCGGATGCACGAAGGCCAGGGGCAGCCCCAGATCGATGGCGGCCAGCACCAGCTCGATGCTGCGCCTGCTCGCCTCAGCGACGATGGCGAGCAGCGGCTGTTCAAGGAGCCCCTGACTCCACAGCCAGCCCTGCGCCGCCTGGGCGCCGCTCAGCAGCTCTGCGTAGCTAACCTGTACGTCGCCGTCGATCAGCGCCAAGCGCTCTGGCTGCTCGCCAGCGACCCGGCCTATGGACAGACAGTGACTGAGCAATCCATCGCCGCCGCGGCTCAACCGCGCACCGCGAACTCCGTGTCGAGGCCCGACGTCGCCCACGGGATCAGCTGGCCAGCAGCGATGAACGGCGGGTGGCTCCCTTCGTTCCGCGTGGTCTTTGGATGTAGCGTTGAGGGCGGGGCCAGGCCGCTCGGCAGGTCGCGGCTGGCGATGGCCAGCGCCACCGCCGCCACCGCCGTGAAGCCGATGGGCCCCTCGAAGCAGTGGCTCACCGTGACCCCCACGCCGACGCTGCGCGCCTGGTCCGCCAAGTCGAGGCAGCGGGCGACGCCCAGGCAGGTCGGCTTGAGCACCACCGCGCTCGCCTTGCGCGCGCTGAGCCAAGCCTTGGCCAAGCTGGGCGCGGTGAACAGGCTCTCGTCTGCTGCCAGTGGGATCGGCGGCTCGTGTTGACTTGTCCACTCTGCCCAGGCCTCAGGCGTGGTGGGCTCTTCTAGCAGCTCGGGCTGAAACTCACTCAGCGCTTTCAGCGCGCTGCCGAGCTTAGGGCCTGGCAGGCCTTGGTTCGCGTCCAGGCGTAGCCTCCCCCCCACCCCCCCGGGAGCCTGCTCTAAGAGCTTGAGCAAACCGGGCAGCTCGCGCGTGGCTTGCTTGAGGTCTGCGGGCAGCTTGAACTTTAGCGTGCGGTAGCCCGCTTCGAGCAGCGCCGCGCCTTCGTCTAGCCTGTCCTTTGCTTTACCGCTCGGCAAGAGCGCACACAGGGGCACCGGGGCCTCGTTGGGGGCCTCGCCGGTGTGTAGTAGTAATTCCCATGCAGAAATGCCGGCTTGTTGGCCAATCCAGTCCATAGCCGCTGAGCTGAGGGCGAAGCGCGCCGCCGGCAATGATCGCGGCACCATGGCCTCGATGCGCGCGAGCAGGGTGCGCGGCTTGGTAAAATCGTGAGGGTGCAGCTCGAGCGGCTCGAGGGCTGAGAGCGCCGCGTAGCCCGCGTCGAAGTCGTCGACGGAGTAGCCGGGCAGCGGGGCCAGCTCGCCGCTGCCTGTGGTGCCGTCCTTGGAGACTAGATGTAGCAAGGCGCTTGGGCGCGAAGTCCAGCTGCCTTGGGAGGTTACGTGGTTGAGTGGGATGTCTCGCTTCGGTTCGAGCCGAACGCGACAACGGGATGCGCGCATGCTTCAGGTTCCAGCTAGGGTTAGACCAACCGCGAACAGTAGGCCGAAAACCGCGAGGTGCTTAGCCGTGCGAACGAGGGTCGCGTTCAGCTGCGCGCCGCCGCGCTTTTTATGCGAGTTGGCAGAAGGGAGATTGGGCTCAGAGCGCTTGGATTCCAACGGCTGGGATTCCGAGCGCTGGGGCTCAATTGGCTTGGGTTCAGGAGGCTTGGGCTCAGGAGGCTTGGGTTCAGGAGGCTTGGGTTGTAAGGGCTCGGATCCCGAGGCAGGCAAGCCGTGTTCAAGCATGGCGCGCGTGTTCTTGAGCGCCAACGGGAAAGCGGCCAGGGGTAGCAGAACCCACGGCTTGAGACCCATGGTGAGCCAGAGCATTGGCGGCACCGCGTAAGAAACCGCATAAAGTAGCAGGTATTCCGCCACGCCAGCGCGCTTGCCCCAGCGCACCGCGAGGGTGCGCTTGCCGGCGCGGGCGTCGGTTTCGAAGTCGCGGACGTTGTTCACCACCAGGATGGCCGTCGCGAGGCTGCCCACTGGGATGGACGTGAGCCAGCCGAGCGGCGTCAGTTGACCGTGCTGCACGTACAGCGTGCCGAGCACCGCCACGAAGCCGAAGAACAACATCACGAACACGTCGCCGAGGCCATTGTATCCTAACGGATACGGTCCGCCGGTGTACGCGACGGCGGCGACGATGGAGCTCACGCCGATCACGATGACGACTGGCCCCGCCACGCTGGTCAGGTAAGCGCCGGCCAGCAGCGCGAGGCCGAACACACCCAGCATGCCGCGCTTCATCGCCCGCGGGCTGATTAAGCCTGCCTGCACCGCGCGCGTCGGCCCCAGGCGCTCTGCGGTGTCGGCGCCCTTTTCGAAGTCGAACACGTCGTTGGCGAAGTTGCTGCCGATCTGCAGCAAGCCGGCGCCCACCAGCGCCGCCAGCGCTGGGCCGAGGCGAAAGCTGCCTGCGATGTAGGCGCAAGCCGAGCCGACCAGCACCGGGACTGAGCTGGCTGATAACGTGGCTGGGCGACAGGCGAGCAGCCAAGCGCGCAGGCTGCCTGGGCGCAGCCCCGCGGCTGGATGAGGTAGGGTTGCAGCGGTCACTCGCCAGCAGTCGAGCAAGCCTTGGCCGCGTTCTCAAGCACTTGTGCCAGAAATTCTGGGTGCTCTAAGAGCACGTTGTGTCCCGCGCCTGGCGCGCAGTGCAGCGTCGCGTTGGGCAAGGCTGGCAGCATGCGCCCCGCGATCTCGCGAAACTTGTGATCTAGCTCACCCACCACCAACTGGACGGGGAGCTTGAGCGTGTAGAGCCGGTCGCTGTAGGCAGGCATTTTGCCGAGGCCCAAGCTGTGGAGCGCGCGGCTGAGCCCCAGGGCAGAGTGGCTCAAGCGGTCTTGCTCTTGACCGCGTAGGTGCTCGGCGTGCAGCGCGCGCTGAGTATCCCACAGCGGCAGCGTGGTCCACGCTCGGATGAACGCCGTCAGGCCTTGGCGCTCAAGTAGATCGCGCCAGCCCTGGTCGGCGCTGATGCGCTGCTCGCGCGCCGCGTCGCTGGCTAGCCCCGGGTGCACCCCGACCAGCGTCGCGCTGGTGAACTGGCTTGGGTCGCGGACCAATAGTCCTAGCGCGACGCGACTCCCCAGGGAATAGCCCAGCAGGTGCGCGCCGCGGAAGCCCTGGCTGTCAACCAGCGCGGCTAGGCGCTCTACCTCGGCTTCGAAGCTGGACGCCTCGCTGGGCCCGCCTGCATGGCCGAGGAGCACCGGCGCCAGCACCTGCGTCGCTGGTGGCAGCGCCTCGCGCACCCAGCGCAGCGAGCCCGGCGTGCCGGTGAAGCCGTGCAAAAAAACCAGCTTCATGGCTCCACCGTGGGGTCCGCGAGCTCGAGCGCTGAAATCCGTGTGGTCGCTTCGCTCCACAGCGCGCGCTGCGCGGTGAGGCTCGTGCTTGGGCCGACTTGAACCTCAAGCAGGGTGAGCTCGGGCGTGCTCAGGGCCTGGCTGAGCGCCGGGCCGATCTGGCCCCGCTGCCGCGCGCGAGCGTAGCGCACGCCGAACAGCTCCGCCGCGCCCTCGAGCCGCGCTTGGTGGGGGGTGGTCCAGGGCTCGAGCTCCTCGGCGCTACATTGGCTAGCCAGTGGCAACATCTCGAAGATGCGGCCACCCGCGTTGTTGATCACCACGATCACCAGCGGCTGCTTGACCAGCCGGGCCGAGGCGAGGGCGCCGACGTCGTGGAGCAGGCTCAGATCACCGAGCAGCACGGCGCTTGGCCCAGGGTGGGTCAGCGCGGCGCCGAGCGCGCCGCTGACGATGCCGTCGATGCCGTTCAAGCCGCGTTGGGACAAGACGCGTGGCGGTGGCGCGCCCGTACGGAACCAGTCGAGCTCGCGCACCGCCAAGCTGTTGCCGACGCTCAGCAGGCAGGTCGCGGGCAGCTGCTCGAGCAGCGCGCTGATGGCAGACGCCTCGCTCAGCTCGTCCGCCGCTGCGCTGGAGATCAGCGTCGCGGCCTGTGAGCAGGCGGCCTCCACCTGGCGCAGCCGCGCTTGGTACGCGAGCCGCCGCTCGTAGCGTTTTTGCCACACGGAAGTAACAGGCGCACTCCTTTTGCGCGCTTCAAGCTGGTGAGCGAGGCGCCGTAAGCTGCCCTCCAAATCCACCGTGAGCACGAGCTCCGCGTTGCTCGTTGGATCTTGGTGCCCGAATGGACACCAAACCTGGCGTTCAAGGCTTTGGTGTTCGAGCGCCCGGAGCAGGCTGCCCGAGGTGGGCAGCGGCCCCAGCTGCAGCGCGAAATCTGGCCACAGGAGCTCGCGAGCCGCTGGCGCCCTGAGCCAGGTGTCGAAGCGCCCCACGCTGCCTGTCTGTGGGCTGGCCTCCGCCACGTTGCTAGTGGCCTCGTGCCAGAGTGAGAAGCCGCTCAGGTCAAGCACCCGCCGCAGGGTCGTGGACCGGGCGGTTTGCCAGGGGGCGAGGGGCCCGCACAGGATCACGCCGCGCTGGGCAGACAGCATGCGCTCAGCCAGAGTTTGCGCCGCCGCCGGGCTCACTAGTGATTCCGTACGGTAAACTACATGACCAGCGGCCGTGCCGCCGTCTACGTCCCCCACGCTTGTCTGCGCCGCGCTCGTCTGCGCCGCGAGCAGCCCATCGATGGTCGCGCACAGGGGGCCGTCGGGCTCTGGCTCCAGGGGCTTTTTCGCGCGGACGTTGAGCTGGACGGGGCCAGCAGTGGGCCCCACGCTGAGCGCGAACGCTTGGCGCGCCATGCGGCGGAGTGAGCGCAGCGCGAGGGGGCTTGGGTCCGGCGCTCCCAGTTCGAAGAAGCCTACGCTCTGATCGCCGTACAGCTTGATCTGATCCAGGGTCTGGGCCGCGCCTGCGTGCTGCAGCTCCAGAGGGCGATCGGCGGTCAGCACGAGCAGTGGGATGCCGGCGGCTCGCGCTTCGACGATGGCAGGGAAGTAGTTGGCCGCTGCGCTGCCCGAAGTGCACAGCACCAGCGCCGGCCTCCCCGTGCGGCGAGCCATGCCGAGGGCGATGAAGCCCGCCGAGCGCTCGTCTAGCACGATGTGGCACTGGGGCACCGGTGAGGCTGCGGCGCTCGGGTGAGCCGAGTTGGTCAGCTGCAGGGCCGCCCAGGTGAACGGCGTCGAGCGTGAGCCCGGGCTGATCACGAAATGCTCCACGCCAGCTCCGGACAAGCTGTGCATGAGCAGGCGGGCCCAGCACGTCGTCAGGTGGGCTGGGCTGACATCGACGTGGCTCATCTCACATCCTCAGGGAACTGAAATCACGCGCGAGCCGAGCCGGGCTAGTCGGCGATGCCGAGCGCGCGGATCAGGCCCGTGAGCTTGACCTCGGTCTCAGCGTACTCGCTGTCGGTCTCGGAGCCACGCACAATCCCGGCGCCAGCGTATAAGCTCGCGTGGTTCTTATGAAATACGCCAGAGCGCAGCCCCACCCAGAACTCGCCGTCGCCGGCGGCGTCGAACCAGCCGAGGGGGCCGGCGTACCAGCCGCGCTCTAGGGGCTCATGCTGGCTGATCCAGTCCAGGGCCAGCTGTCGCGGCACCCCTCCCACCGCGGGGGTGGGGTGGAGCGCCTCGACCAGATCGAGCACGTGGCGCGGAGCTTTGAGCTCCCCGACGATCGGCGTTTGCAGGTGAACCACGTGGCGCAGCTCACGCACGACGGGCTCGCTAGCCGCCTCAATCCGTTGGCAGAACGGCTGCAAGCAGCGCAGGATTTCGCGGACCACGTAGGCGTGCTCCGCGCGGTCTTTTTGGCTCTCTAGCAGCGCGCGCACGGCCTCCGGGCGCGCCGTGCCCAGCGTCCCGGCCAGGGCCTCGGTGTGGATGTGCTCGCCTTCGCGGCGAATCAAGCGCTCGGGGGTGGCCGCCACCAGCTCGGCCTGCGCGAACCGAAAGGCCACGCGGTTCACGTTGCGCGCGCCCTGGAGCTGCTCTAGCACCTCCAGCGCGTCGATCTCCCGCGCCAGGGTGTAGCGGGTCTTGCGGGCGGCGACGATCTTTTCAGCCTCACCTGCCTCGATCACGGCCAAGATCCCCTCGACCAACTGCCGCCAGCTCTCGATCGGGCTTGGTTCCGCGCGTAACACGCTGGGCGGCAGGTCGTCGCTGCGGGCCTCGGCTCGGCCTGAGCGCGCGGGCGCTGGGTTGGCCTGAGCGCGCAGGCTGGCTAGGAGCGTCGTGATCTCTTCCGAGATCGCTGGGGCGTCGCGCTCGTCAGGCCCGAGGGTGAGGGTGAGCCAGGCGTGGTCGCCGCTGCTGGCGTAGCGCACGCGGGGCAGCATGAAGCGAGCCTCACCGAAGCTCTCCCACGGGGGGCTCTGGCTCAGTTTCCCTGGGGCACTAGTTTGAAACGAAAACCCGCCGAACAGCCGGGCTGACGGCGGTAGCGCGCCGCCGTTGGTCCCAGCGGCGGAGCACAGCACCTCGCGCACCTGAGCTAGCGCTTCGGCGCCGAGGCGCGCGCAGCGCTGAAAGCGCCCCGCGCCTTCGGCTGTCACCGAAGACGCGCTCCCGAAACCCGAGAACGCGACCGCGCCTGGCGGTGACCAGAGCAGGCTGGGCGCCGCGCCGCGCTGTCGCAAGAGCGCGTCGGGGCTGACGACTGGGGCTTCGAAGCTCAGGCTGACCAGCGGCGCGCCACGATTGGCAGCCAGCGCGCCCTCGATCTGCCCCTGGAGATCGTGATCCTCAAGCCGGTCTGTCCGCGCGCCAGCGCCGCGCACTGATTCCGTGCGGATTAAGTCGTGAGCTCCTGAGCTGCGCTCTGGTCCGGCGCTGGTCACGCTGCGCTGGCCCCCGCTGGAGTCGCCACGTACAGGTGACACACCCCGAACGTGAGCGGCAGCACCTCTAGCACCGTCAGTCCGCTCTCGCGCATCAGCTGCGCGAACTCATCGGCTGGTGGGAAGGCGGCGATGGAGCGCTCCAAATAGCGGTACTCGCGCGCACCGGACAACCAAGCGCCGAGGCGCGGCACGACTTGGTGGACGTGGAAGCGCGCGAGCGGTCCGAGCACACCCCGCGGCTCGCTCAGCTCCAAGATGGCGACGCGGCCGCCAGGGCGCGTGACGCGGGCCATCTCGCGCAGCGCCTGCCCTCGGTCTTCTGCGTTGCGGATCCCAAACGCCATGCACACGCCGTCAAACTGCTGGTCTGCAAAGTGCAGATCTTCTGCTCTACCTTCAACCATGCGGATACGGCCGGCGAGGTCACGGCCGTGGACCTTTTGGCGCCCCACCTCCAGCATCCCAACCGACGGGTCGACGCCGATGACCTCGACGGTCGGGTGGGTCTCAGCCACCAGGATCGCCAAGTCTCCTGTGCCGGTGGCCAGGTCAAGCACCTGGGCGTCTACCTTCAGGGCCAGCGCGCGCACCGTCTTGCGCCGCCATCCCTGATCGATGCCCAGCGAAATGATGCGGTTCATCAGATCGTAGCGGGCCGCGATGCGGTCGAACATTTGCCCGGATCCGCCGCGGGGATCCGGCGCTGCCCGTGTGCTCATGATTGAGCCTCCAATTGCCGTGAGGAGTTGTAGTGAAAGGGGCTGGGCGCGGCCTCGCGGCCCAAGCTGTCGGCGCTCGCGCCGAAGCCCAGCTCGTCAGCTAGGTCAGCTAGCTCGCGCGGGAGCAGGGCCTGCGGTCCGTCGCTGAGCGCGGCGCCTGGGTCGTCGTGGGTCTCCAACAGCAAGCCGCTCGCCCCAGCGGCCAGCGCGGCTCTGGAGAGCGCGGGGATTAAATCGCGGCGTCCGCAGGCGTGGCTTGGGTCGACCAGCACTGGCAAGCCATAGACCTGGCTCAGCAGCGCGACCGCGCCGAGATCGAGGACGTTGCGAGCCCGCTCGTCGAAGCCACGGATCCCGCGCTCGCAGAACACCACCGCGGGCGCCCCGTGCACCAGGCAGTATTCGCCGGCCAGCAGCCACTCTTCGATGGTGGCGCACATGCCGCGCTTGAGCAGGATGGGCTTGCCCATGGCCGCTGCGCTGGCCAGCAAGCTGTAGTTCTGCATGTTGCGGCAGCCGATCTGCATCAGATCGGCGTGCTCCGCGACGAGCGCCGCGTGATCTGGGCTCATCACCTCGGTGACGACGCCTAAACCATGCTTCCTTGCGGCACTACGGAGCCAGCCAAGTGCCACCGCGCCGTGACCCTGGAACGAGTACGGCGACGTGCGAGGCTTGAACGCGCCGCCCCGGATCAGGCTCGCTCCAGCCTTCGCGATGCGGGCTGCTACCGCTTCAATTTGCTCTGCTGACTCCACGGCGCACGGGCCCGCGATGAGCAGCGCGCGCTCGCCGAGCTGTACGCCGCCCAGCATCGGTTGCTTAGGTTGCGCGTCGAGCAGCGGATGAGCCGAAGCCGCGGCGGCGACATCTGCCACCCCCTCGATCTGGCGCAGCTCTTCCACGGCGACGTGGCGAGAGCTCGGCTCGATCCAGAAGCTGACCGAGTTCGCGCCTTGCAGGCGCTTGACCCAACACCCACGCCGAACCAGCTCGCGCTGGACTCTGGCTGGGTCGGACCCGATCTGGAGGCTGACGATCATAGGCAGCTCGAGGCTCGCTCAGGCCGCGCCGAGACCAGGATCTGCGGCCGGCGGTGCAGGTGAACGAGCTGTTTTAGCGTTGATTTCGCGAGCGTCGATAGTTTCAAAAACTATTGAAGGTTTAGTGGTGAGGCCTCGGCCCGTCAAGCAAGCAGCGTGGACTAAGCGCTGCCACGGCGTGCTTTGTGGACCGCCCCTGCGCAAGTGCTCAGAGCGCCGAGGCCCGCTAGCCGGGGCTGACTTCGATCGGCGACTCGGTGGTTTACAGGGGTCCGGGGGCGAGCGAGAAGCGGCCATGCCCGAATTCATCTTCACGATGCAGGACGTCACCCGTGTTCACCCACCCGACAAAAAGGTGCTGGAGAACATCACCTTGGCGTTCTACCCCGGCGCGAAGATCGGGGTGCTGGGCATCAACGGCTCGGGCAAGAGCTCGCTGTTGCGCATCATGGCGGGGGTCGACCGAGACTTCCTAGGCGAAGCGAAGCCCTACCCGGGGACCCGCATCGGCTACTTTGCTCAAGAACCAGACCTTGGGGAAGCGACAACGGTCAAGCAGGCTGTGGACCAAGCGGTCTCGGAGACCCGCGCGCTGCTTGATGACTTCGAGGCGCTCAGCATGCGCCTCGGCGAGCCGATGAGCGACGACGAGATGAGCGCGCTGCTCGACAAGCAGGGTAAGCTCCAGGACCAGATCGACGCCGCAGATGCCTGGAACCTCGACACCAACGTCGAGATCGCCATGGAAGCGCTGCGTTTGCCGCCCGGCGACGCTGAGATCGCCAAGCTGAGCGGTGGCGAGAAGCGCCGCGTGGCGCTGTGCCGAATTTTGCTGGGGCGCCCAGACATGTTGCTGCTGGACGAGCCGACCAACCACCTAGACGCCGAGAGCGTGGCGTGGCTAGAGCGCTTTTTGCATGAGTACCCAGGGACCGTCGTGGCGGTGACCCATGACCGCTACTTCTTGGACAACGTTGCCGGGTGGATTTTAGAGCTAGACCGCGGGCGGGGCTATCCGTTCAAGGGCAACTACACGGCGTGGCTAGAGGCCAAGACCGCTCGCCTGGCCCAAGAAGAGAAGCAGGAGAGCGCGCGCCAGCGGAAGCTGAAGCAGGAGCTAGACTGGGTGCGGGCGTCGCCCAAGGCGCGCCAAGCGAAGAGCAAGGCGCGGCTCCAAGCCTACGACGCGTTGATGGATGAGTCGACCTCCAAGAACATCGAGAGCGGCGAGATCACCATCCCGCCTGGACCACGCTTGGGCGATGAGGTGATTGAAGCCATCGGCTTGGACAAGGCCTTCGGGGAGCGCGTGCTGATTGAGGGGCTTAATTTCCGGCTCCCGCGCAGCGGCATCGTCGGCATCATCGGCCCCAACGGCGCCGGCAAGACCACGCTGTTTCGGATGATCGTGGGAGAGCAGGAGCCCGACGCTGGAGAGCTCAAGATCGGTGAGACCGTGCAGCTCTCGTATGTCGATCAGTCCCGCGAGGAAATGGGCACCGAGCAGACGGTGTTCGACCTGATCAGCGAGGGGCGCGAGGTGGTGGACCTGGGCAAGCGCGAGGTCAAGGCCCGGGCCTACTGCTCGTGGTTCGGCTTTCGGGGCAGCGATCAACAGAAGCCGGTGGGCAAGCTGTCTGGCGGTGAACGAAACCGCGTCCACTTGGCGCGGCTGCTCAAGCAGGGGGGCAACGTGCTGTTGCTCGACGAGCCGACCAACGACCTAGACGTTGAGACCCTGCAGTCGCTCGAGCAGGCGCTGCTCGATTTTCCTGGGTGCGCGGTGGTGACCAGCCATGATCGCTGGTTCCTCGACCGCATCGCGACCCACATCCTAGCCTTCGAGGGCGACAGTAAGGTGGTGTGGTTCGAGGGCAATTTCCAGGCGTACGAGGACGATCGCCGCCGGCGCTTAGGTCAAGACGCCGATCAGCCGCGGCGGATCAAGTACAAGTCGCTCCGGATTTGAGGGACGTCGTTGAGCTCACTCGCTCCAGTGGCGGGAGGCGCTGGGCCTGACGCGGCTCAGGTGAGCGGGCTCAGGTAGTAGAGCCACAGCGCCGCTACCTCGCGTGCCATGAACCACGGCATCCGGCGCAGGTGCCGCGTCTCCCTGGCGGGCACCGTGTACACGTCCAAGCCCGCGCGCTGGTACGCGAGCTTGATCCGCGGCAGGTGGTAGAAATGGCTGACGGCCAACACCCTGACCGCGCCGATCTTCTTGAGCAGGGGCACGCTGTTTTGGACCGTGTCGTGGGTTGTCAGGCCCTGTCTATCCACGAGGATACGGCTTCGGGGCACGCCCATGCTGACAGCCAAGCGCTGCATGGCGAGGGTCTCGTGGGTACCTCGGTCGCCTGGTCCCCCGGAGACCACCAGCCACTTAGCTTGACCTGAGGTGACCAAGCGGCTGGCGGTGCGCACGCGATCTGCCAAGGCCAGCGAAGGCCTGCCGTTAGAGTAGACCCGGGCTCCGAACACCACCACGGCGTCGGCGGGGCGCCGGTAGTCTGTCTTGCCGAACAACACCATCTGCGCGATGGGGCAGGTGAGCGCCAGCGACACCAGCACCAGCGCTGCTTGCCAGCGCCCGTGGCGGTTGGGCCGAAAATCGTTCGCCCACACGCGGAAATAGATCAGGCTGAGCGCGCCCAGGCTCAACAGTGAGATTGGTAGGGGGCGGGGCGCCGTGATGCGTCCGTTGCTCAGCGCGTCGAAGAAGTGCAGGGCGTCGGCGACGTTCACCGCCATCAGGCACATCACCAAGAGCAACGTGGCGCGCTGCCGTGGCCTCGCCATCGCGGGTTTCATCGCGAAGCCGAGCAGCAGCGCAGCGGTCACCAGCAGCGTCGCCGAGGTTAATCCGTGGGGTAACGTACGGAGCTCGACCCACCACCCGCTCGCGTCAAAACCCGGCGCGATCAGGTCGCCCAGCAGGTTGAGCCCGCTGAACCCGCCGAAGAACGCGGCGACTCCCCGCGCCGCGCTCCAGAGCAGCTGGCGTCGGATCGACTGAGCGGTGGTGAGGGTTGAAGCCATGGTGCAGGTTGGGTAGGTCGCAGCGCGCGCCTAGCGGCGATCTGGGCCGCGTTAGCCTCGAGGTTCAAGTTCAGCGCACGCCAGGCTACTCCCGGGTCGCGCCCATGGCCAAACCTCCAGGCGATGCTCGGCGACCATGGAGGACAGCGCTGAAAACCACTATCCTCCAGGCTGATGAAATCAAGTCGAGGGTGGCTTCAAGCGCTTGGCCCAGGGCTGTTATTCGCCGCGGCCGCCGTTGGTGTCTCGCACTTGGTTCAGTCAACCCGCGCGGGGGCGCTGTACGGGCTGGGCCTATTTGGGGTGTTGCTACTGGCAAACCTGACCAAGTATCCCGCCTTTCGCTTTGGTCCCCAGTACGCCGCGGCGACTGGCACTTCGCTGCTGGAGGGCTACCGACGCCAGGGCAAGTGGGCGCTGTGGCTGTACGCGGCGCTGACCTTGGCCACCATGTTCACGGTTCAGGCGGCGGTCACCTTCGTCACCGCGGCGCTGCTGGCGGTCACGCTCGGTCTCAAGCTCAGCCTGATCTGGGTGAGCGCTTTGGTGCTCCTGAGCTGCGCGGGGTTGCTCTGGGTGGGCCGCTACCGCTGGCTCGATCGGGTGACCAAGCTGCTGGTCGGCGTGCTCACGCTGTCTACCGTGGTCGCGACCATCTTGGTGCTCCCGCGCGTCAGCTGGGGGTCGATCGGCGACGTCGCGGCGCCGTTCACGGCGGGCAAGGAGTCGATCGTGTTCATCGCCGCCTTCATGGGCTGGATGCCGTCGGCGATTGACGTTGCCGTGTGGCAATCCCTGTGGGTCCTCGCCAGGGGGACGGACACGGGTCACGCGCCCAGCGTCCGCGAGTCGATGATCGATTTTCACATCGGGTACATCGGGACCGTCATTTTGGCCGTGTGCTTCATGCTGATGGGCGCGGGCGTGATGTTCCAGACCGGGCGCACTTTTCAAGAGTCAGCGCCGGGCTTCGCGGGCCAAGTGATCAGCCTGTACACCGAGACGCTGGGCGCCTGGGTGCGGCCCATCGTCGGCGTCTCAGCCTTCGCGGTGATGTTCTCGACCACGCTGACGGTGGTCGACGGATTTCCGCGTGCAATCGCGGTCCTGGTCGCCCGCTTCCGCGGGCCAGAGCAGGCCGGGCATGACGAGCAGCAAGAGCGCCCCCAGCGCATCGCCTACTGGGTGGCGGTCAGCGCGCTGCTCGTGGGCTCGCTCGCGGTGATCGCGCTGTTCCTGACGTCGCTCAAGGCCATGGTCGACGTGGCCACCACGCTCAGCTGCCTTACGGCACCGATGCTCGCGATCCTCAACCACCGCGCCGTCACGTCGGACGAGGTCCCACCGGAAGGTCGGCCGCGCCCTTGGCTGCTGTGGCTGTCGCGCGCTTCAATCGTCTTTTTGCTGGTGTTCGCCGCGGGCTATTTGCTGGTCCGATATGGCTGAGCGCCAGCTGGATATCCATGCGGAGCTAGGTGACACGCTAGCGCTGGAGGCTAGTGCAGGTTGGTCGAGCCTTCAGGCGCCTCGTCTGCTGTGTGTGTGGCGACAGGGGCGCCTGTCGCCGCGTGCAACTCACGAGCCCGCGCGTGCCAGGTGACGTCGGGGGAAGCTAGCAATTCGTCGAGCACGCCCCGCGCCTCGAGCTGCTGGTTGTTTTGGATCAGGTAGTGCGCCAAAGCCAGGCGGTGATTGCCGCGCGGTGCTTCGAGGGCGAGGCCGCGCAGCATGTCGCAGGCGTCGCTAGCTCGCCCGGCCTGGGTCAGCGCTTCCGCGTACTCGAGCGCCGCGCTGTAGTCGCGGTAGCGTGGGTCGACGCGCATCAGGCCGTCAAAATGTTCTAGCGCGCGCTCAATTTGCTTGAGCTCCAAGTAGCAGCGCGCCGCGCCGTGGAGTGCCCGCGGTTCATTTGGCGCAGCGCTCAGCTGATCGCGATAGATACGCTCCGCCTCAGCGTATTGCCCTTGCTCTTCAAGGCGATCGGCTCGATCGAGCGCCTTGCGTCGCGCGTCGCCGAGGCCCAGCTTGGCCCACGCAAAGTAGATCAGCCCACCGATGGGGAAGCCCAGAACGACTAGGAAAAACCAGTGCACCTCGACGCGTCGCCGCGCAGCGTCGATCAGCGCCCACACGGTGAGCGCGAGTAGGATGAGGGATAAGATGAGCCGCACGGGGGAACCCTATACTGCTTCTTGTCAGCCTTCACGCTGGCTTGAACGCTTCGAGGGCCCCGAAGCTCAACGTCGTGGTAGTTTCCCGCTTGAGGTTGGTTTGAGTAAGGGTCGAGTGTTAGTCATCACCAGCGACGCGGAGCTGTCCCGAGGGCTCGAGCGCGCGTTGATCAAAGCAGATTTTGGCACGGAGACGGCCGCTGACGCCCAGACTGGGTACGCCGCCGCGGTGGCCTCTCAGCCCCACTGTCTGGTGTGCGACATCTATTTGGAGGACATCGAGGGCACCTGGGTGGTGGCCAAGATCCGCTCAGAGCGCAGTGAGGTGGCCATGGTGCCCATCCTGTTGCTCGGTGACGCGTTCGATCTTGAAACAGCGCTGCAGGGTCTGCGTTCGGGCGCTGATGCCTACATGCTCAAGCCCGTGACCGAAGCGGCGGTCTGCCATCAGGTGGAGTCATTGATCCGTCTGGTGACCCGCGTCCGCGAGCGCCGAGATTCGTTCTTGCCACCAAGCGGCGTGGGTCCCCTGGCGCTGCGCGGAGATCTTGAGCAGATGTCGTTGGCCACGGTGCTGATGGTCATCGAGATGGAGCGCCGCAGCGGCAAGCTGACCGTGACCCGCAGCGGTGAGCCAGAGCAGCGCGCGGTGTTCAGCATGGCCCAAGGCACCTTTGAGTCCAGCACCCTCGAAGGGCGGCCGGCGCAGCTCAAAGATTCACTCCGCGTGGTCCTGGCTTGGACGCGCGGGAGGTTCTGGTTCTCGCCCGCGTTCGACGCGCCGGAGCCGAACGCCCGTGGTCAGATCGGCAGCATGTTGCTCAACGCGATGCGTGAGCTTGACGAGGCAAACCGCTAGCCATAAATACCTCACGGAAATTCTGATTTCCATCTCTGGAGCGCCGCGCCGGCGGTTAGGGCAAAATCATGCTGAATCAGCCTCCCACGATTTGGATCGGGTGCTCAGGTGGCCACCTACTGCGGCCCGTGTTCAGCCCCCCACAGCGCGCGGCCAGCGATTGGGTCGACGAGGCGCTGGTCAGCGAGGTACGGCAGGCTGCCGCCGGCGCCCCGCCAGCGCTGCGTGAAGCTGCGGCGCAGGCCTGGGAGCAGGCGGCGCTCGAGCTGCATCACGGGCTGCTCGATGGCTCGCGCTTGACCCTGGAGCTGATGGCAGTTGGTGCCCCCAGTGACCTGCTAGACGCGTGCGAGGCAGGGTGCGCTAGCCTGACCGAGCTGACCAGCCAAGCCTTCTCGCTGGCGTCCGGCTATGCCGGCGCGCTGCTCGCACCCCGGGGCGTCACCTCGACCGCTGCGCTCCGCGTCAGCCCAAGCGAGCTCGCAGAAGCCTGCTTTCTAGAGGGGATTTGCGGGGGTGGGCTGCTCTTGCAGGCGCTGGAGCTCCAACGTCAGAGCGCTCTAGAGCGCTGGGTGGCTGAGCTAAATCTAGCTTTGACCAGCGCGGCGAGCGCCAGGCAGCAGCTGGCGCGGCGGGTGGTTGGCTGGTTGATAACTTCCGCAGGGAATGATGATCTCTCGCCCCTGGACGCGGCCCTGCCGGCTCGCGACTACGACCTGCTCCCTGTCAGATCGTGCGCTGCAGATCCTTGGTTGGACGCCCAGGGCCTGCTCAGCGCCGCGCAGCTGCAGCAGCTAGGCGCTGATTTTTTGGTGACCGAGCTGGTCGCGCTGCGTCGCGCCTTGCCCGCTGCCCCGGCGCGCTGAGCTATGATCGCTGGCGTCTTCTGGGACAACGACGGTATCCTCGTGGATACTGAGGGCCTGTACTTTCAAGCCTCTAAGGTCACCCTGGCGAGCAGAGGTATCGAGCTCACTCGCGAGCGCCACCTTGAGCTGAGCCTAGGCGAGGGACGCAGCGTGTTCGAACTGGCCCGCGCGGCCGGCTACTCAGAGGCGGAGATCTTGGAGCTGCGCGCCCAGCGCGATCGCGCGTACTCAGCGCTGATCGGCGCCGGGGTCGCCCCGATCCCTGGGGTGTCTCAGGCGCTCGACGCGCTGCGCCGCCGAGTGCCGCTTGGCCTCGTCACCAGCTGCTTGCCTGAGCATTTCTGGCAGATCCATACGGATAGAGAGTTAGTCGAGCGCTTTGACCTCGTGTGGACCCCAGACCGCTATCAGCGACACAAGCCGCACCCCGAGCCGTACCTCAGCGCAGCCGCGGCGCTGGGGCTGGACGCCAAGCGCTGCGTGGCCATCGAGGACTCTCCCCGCGGTATCGCGTCTGCGCGCGCCGCGGGCATGTTTTGCATCGGCATCCACTCGGAGTTCGCGGGAGCGGGGGTGGATCTGAGCGCGGCGAATCGGGTGCTTGACTCGGTCGCGCAGCTGCTCCCCGTGTTGGCTCAGCTAGGCCTGCCTTAGGGCTCGGGCCGCGCGTTTCATAGGACGGCTGCGTGGACGACGACAGCTGCGTGCGGCGCTCAGCGGCGCTTGAGAGCCTTCAAGCGAGCCTCGATAGCCTCGCACACGTGGGTCAGGACCTGGATGCGTGCCCAGTGCTTGCTCTCCGCAGACAGCAGCACCCACGGCGCGGCCGCCGTGCTGGTGTGGCTCACCATATCTTCAGCGGCCGACTCATAAAGGTTTCGCTTCTCTCGGTTGCGGTAGTCCTCCGGACCGATCTTGTGAGCCTTGTAGGGGGTCGCCTCGCGCTCCTTGAAGCGCCTGAGCTGCTCTTCTGCGCTGATATGTAGCCAGAATTTCAACAGCACCGTGTCGGCGTCGACCAGCTGTTCTTCAAACGCGTTGATCTCAGAGTAGGCGCGACCCCAGTCGGCGCGTGAGGCGAACCCCTCGACGCGCTCCACCAGCACGCGGCCGTACCAGCTGCGGTCGTACACCGTGAAGCGCCCGGGCCGTGGGATGTGGCGCCAGAACCTCCACAGGTAGTGCTGCGCGCGCTCCTCCGGCGTTGGAGCGCTGATCGGGATCACCCGGTACTGCCGCGCGTCCAGCGCGGTGATCATGCGCCGGATCGCACCACCTTTCCCCGCGGCATCCCAACCCTCGAAGACGATCACACAGCTGAGCCCGGTCGCCCTTACTTTGCGGCTGAGCCTGTTCAGCCGCCCTTTCAGCCGCTCGAGCTGGTGCTCGTATTTGTCGTCGCTGATGTCTTTGGTCAGATCGATGGCGTCCAGGATGGTGAGCGGATCGGGCACCCCAGGATCTGGCGGCGCCGATCGAGTCGTCTTGGCGTGGCTGGCCAAGTGACGCTCGACGCGCTCCAAAATGTGCCGGCCGACCGTGAAGGCGCGGTAGCGGGCGTTCGCCCCTTCGACCACGGTCCACGGCGCCGCGCTGGCGCTGGTGTCCCGCAGCGCACGCTCACTGACCGCACGGAACTCATCATAGCGCTTGAAGCGCTTCCAGTCGTCGTCGGAGATACGCCAGGAGGTGGCGCGGTCTTCACTCAGCTTCTTGAGGCGCTTCTTCTGCACCTTCTTGCTCAGGTGAAACCAGAACTTGATGATCAGCGCGCCGTCGTCGGCGAGGGCTTGCTCAAAGTTGCGTATCTGCGCCAGATCTTTGGCGAGCGCCTCGTCGCTCGCGTTGTCCATCACGCGCGTGATGATCGGGTGCGTGTACCAGTTGTTGAGGTAGAGCCCGATCCTGCCGTGGGGAGGCGTGCGCATCCAGTAGCGCCAGAAGCGCGGGCGCTCGAGCTCGTCTTGGGTCGGGACGCCGAAGGCGTGAGTCTCAAGCAGCCTAGCGTCCAGCCACTCGTTCAGCAGGTTGGCGGTCTCTCCCTTGCCCGCGCCGTCCACGCCGTTCAGCAAGATCAAGACTGGGAAGCTGGCTGACTTGAGCTGGCGTTGGATCGCGAGCAGGTTCTCTCGCAGCTCCGGCACCTGGGCGTTGAAGTCGCTTTTGCTTAGTTTGTGGCCCAGCTCAGCGGTCTCGAACATGCCCTGACGATTTCACGCCTGTGGTCGCGTGAACAGGGGACAAACGGCTACTGATGAGTGAACCGAGTGAACCCACGGCGAACGCGAGGGTGCTGGCTGCCTCCGCGGCGCAGGCACCGCATGTTTGGAGCGCAGCGCTGAACAGTTGAGCGGTGGTGTTGATGTAGGTCGCTGGACAGCAGAGCTGGGCGCTGCTCAGATGGCGCCCCAGCGCGCTGACGGGGTACAGCGTGGACTCCCCTCCAGTGGACTCCCCTCCACCCCCCGCGCCAACGCACTATGAAAGCACCGCTGATCCTAGCACCCATCGCCGACGGCTTGTGGCATTCGGAGCACGATCTGTTCCTGCCCGGCGGCGTGCATTTCCGCACGCGAATGGTCGTGATGGCGACGGGGGGTGACTCGCGCACGCCGGACCTCACGCTGTACGGCAGCGTCCCGATGGATGCCGCTCACGACGCGGGCCTGCGCGCGCTGGGTAACGTTACCCGCATCGTGGCACCGAACAGCTTTCACCATCTGTACGCTGGGCCGGCTCGCGAACAGTTCGCCGCCGCGGAGTTCTTCATCACACCTGCGCTGCAAAAAAAGCGGGCGAGCCTGCGGGGCAACGTGATTCAGCCTGGCGCTGAGCCCCGCTTCGGAGCGGTGCAGGGGCTTGTGCTCGGAGGTATGCCGAAGCTCGATGAGCTGGTGATGTTCCACGGGGCGTCCGGCACGCTGCTGGTGACCGATCTGGTGTTCAATATCTTGGAGTACAAGGGCTGGCAGGCGGGCGTGATGTTTCGCTTGGTGGGAGCCCACAAAAAGCTCGCTCAGAGCCGTATGTTGAAGGCAGTCGTGCGGGATCGCGCGGCTATGGCGTCATCGCTCGAGCGCCTATTTAGCTGGGACTTTGATCGCGTCGTGATGGCCCACGGTGACATGGTCGCGCAGGGCGGAAAGGACAAACTGGCGGCGTTGCTGCGCCCATAGAGCGACCCAAGGAAGTCTCTCGCGCGGTCAGTCGAAGTGTATATTGTGAGGAATGACGCGACCGCCGGTGTCACTCACCCAGCTTCACGATCTTGAGCTGCTGATCGCTGCCTACCACCCGCTGATCGGCTTCGAGTCCAGCGAAGAGGAGCGGATCGATGCGCTGTTGGAGGCGTTGGCAACTGGCTTGCGCCTGCCCTACTTCGTGTGGACCGCGAGCGCTGGTCTACGCCGCGCGGATCTCGCTGCCGCCGTTCACGGCACGAAGTCTCCGCTGCTCTGCGTCGAACACATCCGCGCTTCAGGCATCGAGGCGATCTATCACCTCAAGGACTTTGCGCGTTTCTGTGAGGAACCAAAGGTCCAGAGCGCGCTGTTGGAGGCGTGCGCTGCGCTGTCCAAGAACCGCGGCGCCATCGCGTTGGTCGGCGACCCGTTAGACTTGCCCCGACCCGTCGCCGCGCGGCTGACCCAGGTCGAGCTCGGGCCGATCACCGAGGAGGAATACTACGAATACACGCGGGCGCTGCTCGCCAGCCTGCGCACGCGCATGACCGTCGACATGGATCTCACGGGGGAAGACGTCAGCGTGCTGCTGCAGCAGCTCAAGGGGCTGACCTTCTTCGAGGTGAAGCGGGCGCTCTCGCAGGCCATCATCGAGCACGGCCGTCTAGATCGCAACGCGCTCGAGCGCGTACGTGCCGCGAAGCGCAGCGCGATCGAGCGCACGGGGATCCTTGATTTTATCCCCACAGAAAATGAACTGACGGACGTCGCTGGCCTTGGGACGCTGAAGAGCTGGCTCCGTCAGCGGAAGGTGGCCTTCACCGAGCCAGAGCGCGCGCGCTCCTTCGGGCTGGAGCCCCCGCGCGGCGTGTTGCTGCTGGGCGTCCAAGGCTGCGGCAAGAGCTTGTGCGCCAAAGCTGTCTCGCACGAGTGGGAGCTTCCGTTGATCCGCTTCGACCCCTCGCGGATCTACGCCAAGTACGTGGGGGAGAGCGAGAAGAACCTGAACCGCGCCATCCGCATCGCGGAGTCGCTGTCGCCGATCGTGCTGTGGATCGACGAACTAGAGAAGGCCTTCGCTGGTGGCGGGAGCGAAGACGGCGGCGTGTCGACGCGGGTGCTGGGCAGCTTCCTCACCTGGCTGCAAGAGAAGCGCGCGCCGGTGTTCGTGATCGCCACCTCGAACGACGTCTCTGCGCTCCCTGCGGAATTGCTACGCAAGGGACGCTTCGACGAGATCTTCTTCGTCGACCTGCCGAACGCCGAAGAACGCGGCGCTATCTTGAAGATCCACCTTGAGCGCCGCGCGCGCGCCGTCGACCAGTTTGATCTGCCAGCGCTGGTCGCGCTGACCGATGGCTTCAGCGGCGCGGAGCTAGAGCAGGTGATCGTTGCCGCGCTGTACGAGGCGTTCGCGGTGAGCGCAGAGCTCTCGACCGAGCACCTGGCGAGCGAGATCGCCAGGACTAGGCCGCTCTCGGTGACTGCCAGCGAGTCGGTGACGCGCCTGCGGAGCTGGGCTGAGGGCCGGGCGGTCCGCGCTACTTAGCGTCCACCGTGGAGATCAGGTAGCGCTCAACGGCCTGAGCCTCAGCAGCCGTCAGCTTGGCCAGGGGCGCCATCCGCTCCATGACAGCTGGCCAGTCTTCCGGTTTTGTATCCGCAGGGAGTGGCAAGGTGTGGCAACTGCCGCAGCGGGCGACGAACAGCCGTCGACCGTCAGTCAGCTCAGCTAAGCCCACGTCAGGCCAGCGCTCGCGGGCGACCTTCAAAGACGCGTCGCTTGGCTGAGGCACCTGGCCTGCGCACGCGCCCAAGCCAACGCCCAGGCAGAGCAGCGCTGTCAGGTAGATGGGGCGGACTCCTAGCATGTTATCTCCTCACGGTTACGGTATGCGGGCGCCTAGCTCGCGTAGGCCTAGAGGTGCATGGAAAACAGCAACCTGGCTTCGTATCGTTCGCCGGCGGTCAGGTTCTGCGCGCCGGTCTTCAGGTCCAACAGCTGCGGCAGGAAGGTGGCGGTCGCCCACCAGGTCTTGGCCGAGAACGCGAACGCCGGTCCTACCTGCAGCACTGAGCGCTCGAGCTTCCCGTCTTCGATCACGTTCTTGTCGCGTGCCTCGAGGCCCGCCGAGAAGGCTGGGCTAAAAAGGTAGGCCGCGCCGAACAGCGGTTGCAGGACCAGGGCCCGCTCGGTGTGATCCTTCTCGACCTCCCACTCCAGCTCGCCGACCAGGTTGAGCGTGAGCAGCAGGTCGCCGATGCGCTTGTCCAGCAGCAGCTTAGCCTCTAGCTCATACTCGTTGGTGCCGAGTGACGCCTCGAGATAAGCCGCGGAGCCGATAGCGTCGGCGACCGGATCGCTCAGCTTCAGCTTCCATTCGCTGGACACGCCGTCGTACGCGAAGCGGCTGTCCAGGGTCTCCTCTGGGGTCTCCTCCGTTATCCCATGGAAATTGAGATAGAACGCGGTCATCAGGGACTCGGTCAGCCCGACCTCAAACTCCAGGCGGTGGTCGAGGCGCGAGTAGTAGGTGTCGCGGCCGCTTCGCCAGGTGGTCCACACCTCAAGCTCGCGTTCGCCGGGCGCGAGCACCGCGGTCTCGTAGTTGTAGGCGAAATGCCTGTCGTTTGCGTGGGCGCTGAACGCCATCGAGCTGACCAGAAGTGAGGCAGCGCACGCCGCGAAAAACTTGGGGCTGATTTCCATGCGCCGGTCTCTTAATGAAAACGATTTTCAAATTCAAGAAGTTTTTTTCACTCGCCGGAAAGGAGCGCCCAGCGCGTTCCAGGGTTCAGGGGTTGCCTGGCCGGAGCGGTTTTGTATGGTTGCGGGGCCGGGCGCGCGACGTGCTGGGCTTATTTCCGTACGAAAAAGGTGACACGCATGTCTCAGGTCCGAGCTTCTCATATTCTGCTGATGTACAAAGGGTCGATGCGCTCGACGGCGAGTCGGTCTAAGGACGAGGCGCTGCAACAGATCGAAAAGCTGCAGCAGGACATCGCCGCTGGAGCCGATTTCGCGGCGCTAGCGCGGCAGCACTCCGACTGCCCGTCCGGTAAGAGCGGCGGCGATCTGGGGCCCTTCGGCCGCGGCCAGATGGTCAAGGCGTTCGAAGACACGACCTTCGCGATGGAGGTCGGGCAGACCAGCGGCGTGGTCGAGACCGACTTCGGCTACCACTTGATCCAGCGCACTCAGATCTGACGCAGGCCGCGGACGACGCACACTGTCCGCGCCCCCTGGGTGTGGGCGGTGTGTCGATTTGGCGGAGCAACCAGGCTCGCTCAGCGCGACCCAGCAGATCCACGCGGCTGTCCGCTGTTTGCCGCTCCCTCCACCCAAAAAAACACCGCGGGTTGCCCCGTCAAGCTCGCGCCCGGCTGTTCTGCCGCGGGTTCTTCCGCCGCTCTGTTATCCTGGCCAGCCCGTACTTGAGCAAGCGAGCAGGATGCAGACCAAGAAACAGAACCGGAACAAGGAGCTCGAGCGCGTCTACGCCGATGGCGAGCTGGTGGTGCGCGAAGGCGACGTGAGCCGCGAGATGTTCGTGATTCAGTCCGGTCGGGTGTCGATCAGCAAGCGGGTCGGGGATCGCGAGCTGGAGCTGGCGCTGCTTTCGAAGGGCGACTTCTTTGGCGAGATGAGCGTGCTCGAGTCGCTTCCGCGGGACGCGAACGCGCGGGCGATCGGCGAGACGCGCCTGTTGGTGATCTCCGCGGGGGGCCTGTTAATCCGCATGCGCCGCGATCCAACCTTTGCGTTTGAGATGCTGCATCGCCTGAGCGGCCGCGTGCGGAGCTTGAACGCCCGCCTGGTCAAGCTGCTTGAGAGCCAAGGTGGTCCACGCGCCGGGGTGATGCTGTACAGCCCCGATGAAGGCGAGCCGCCGCCCAGCGTCCAGCCTCGCAAGGCTCAAGCGGGCGCAGGCGGTGAGCCTTGATCATCGAGTGTACGGACAGCCGCCTGCTCATCATCTCCGATCTGCACATTGGGAACCCGTTTTCACATGCAAACACGCAGATCAGCGCGTTCTTGAAGTACGCCAAGCGAGAGCGCTTCAACCTGTGTATCAACGGGGACGGCTTCGAGATCCTGCAGGCTAGCTTCGCGAACCTCGCGGGGGATTCCATCGAGATCTTGAATCAGATCCGCGGTCTGCTGGAGGATGGGCTGTCCGTCTACTACGTGGTGGGCAACCACGACATCGTGCTGGAGCACTTCCTCGAGAGCTGGGCAGCCATTCAAATTTGTCCGTTCTTGAACCTCACCTCAGGCGACCAGCGGGTGCGCATCGAGCATGGCCACCTGTACGATCCGATGTTCGTGAAGAACCCTGATCTGTATGAGTTCTTGACCAAGGCCGCCGGGCCGCTGCTGCACATTTATCCAGACGTGTACTACCTGTGGTCCTACTACCAACGGCTCAAAGACAAGTATCGCAAGACGCCAGAAGGTGAAGAAGAGAGCGTCTACCACGAGGCGGCTGAGATGTTGCTTCGCCGTGGCTTCGACTGCGTGGTCTTCGGGCACACGCACAAACCCGAGCGCGTGGAGCTCAGCAACGGGCTGTACGTGAACTCCGGGAACTGGATGCGCGGTAATTCCTACGTGGAAATTATAGATGGAAGAATTGAGCTGAAGACGTGGGACCCTAGGACCCATGAAGGGCTGAGCGCGCGCGGCTAGCCGAGGCTGCTGGGGGCGCGCCGGAGGCGCTGCGCTGGTAGGCTACTCCACGCCCCGGCCGCCGCGTACGCGAGCGGGGGTGATGGCGGGGCAGTTAGATTCGAGCGTCGCGCGCCTCCTCGGGCGACGAAAGCGCGCGGCAGGCTTGGGCAGCGGCCCCACCGAGTGGTCCGGAGCTTGAAGTGGTCAAGCGCTGGTGCTACCCGCCGGGGTAGATGAGTGGTGACCCGAAGGTGTTCGAGAAGATCCAGAGCTTCTTCAACCGAAAGTTCGGCGGGCACATGCCGAGCTGCCCGGGCTGTAAGTACACCCACTGGGAATTCGCGGGGCTCGTCGCCGAGCTGAGCTACCAGAGCGACGGCTCAGCCGGCAGCGTCACCACCCCCATGGCCGCCTTGGTCTGTAAGCGCTGCTTTTACGTGATGCATTTCGCGTGGCGCCCCATCGAGCTTGGTTTGGATAGCCTCGAGCCTTCGGAGCCGTCCGCGCCGCGGCGTTAGTTGCCGCGGGGTAGCCTAATTTCCGTAGGGAATTGCCAGGTGCCATCAAAGCTCGCGAAAGCACATGCCCGCGCCCTTCAGGCGCTTTAGCAGCGGGGCGCCCATCGCGACGACGGGGGTCAGCGCGCCAGCGTTGCGCTGCGCTGAGTCAGCCGCGTTGGGCTGGGCAGCGGAGGCGTGCTCCTCGCGCCTGGCGGCGCTGAGGTCAGTGCGCTTGGTCGCGCTGAGCACCCTGGCGTCCCACGCCGCGAGCTCCGCGTGGTCTAGTGCCAAGCACAGCGCAGACTCTGCGAGCATCTTGGAGGTCTCGTCGTAGCCCGGATCGCCGCCGCTGACTTCAAAGCGCGCTTCAGCGCCGCTGGCTGCCCGCGCATGAAATACCACACGGAACCAAGAGCGGGCGCGGCGCTCTGCTGACGGCCCCTGCCCAGGCTGCTTGACAGACAGCAGCAGCCTGCGGGTCAGCGCGACTCGTGAGAGCAGCACAGCCCCGCCCACCGCCAGCGCAGCCGCCGCGAGCTTAGCCGCGGAACCCACGCGCACGAAGTGACCATAGCGAAAATCGGGCCCGTACTCAGGCAGGGCTCGAGCGCTGCGCAGCACGATCTGAGGATCGATGGTGGGCAGAGGAGCGACCCAGCCCTTAGCGTACGCGTCGTAGTGCGCGCCGCGCTTCAGGCCACCAACCTGGCGCCCAACCCGTGAACGTCGTGGCTGACCACCGCCTGTTTCTGCGCGGATTTGGGGGTGGAGGGGCCGGCGCCCCAAGTTTGCCATCGCGCCCACCGCTGAGTGCCATGTTCCGCCCGAGAACTCAGCGTCGGCTTCAACCACGCCCCGCATGCGAACCGCGCTGTCCGGCGTGAGCAGTTGCGCGCAGCACCACGCGCCGAGATCGTGAGGGATTGAGTCAAAGCCACAGCAACTGACCAGCTTCACGCCCCGAGCCTGGGCCTGGGCGTGCAACGTCTGGCGCAGGTCGCTCACGAAGTCAGGTTCGCCCGTGATGTCCAAGTAGTGGGTTGCCTGGTCGACACAGGCCTGAGCCACTGGCAGGCCATAGGCGGCGTAAGGGCCGACGGTCGACGCTAAGACGCGCGTGCTCGCCGCGGCTGCGGCCAGACCGCTAGGCTCGTCCAGACTGGCCAGCACGATTTGGGGCTCTGATCCCAAGGCCGCGCACGCCCGCTGCACTTCGCTGAGCTGAGGGGGATTTCTCCCCGCGATGGCCCAGCGCAGACCACGCCCCAGTTGAGCCGCGTCTGCCTGGGCGCGAGCATGGACCGCGATGTACTCGGCGGTCAGCCGCCCCGTGAAGCCAGTGGCGCCGAACAGCAGCACATCGAAAGGGCGCTCCGATCCGTCGGCGCCGGTGTGGGTCTCGGACGCTGGCCGGAGCTCGCTCATGGGCGGATACTAGCCAGTTCTCGGCGCTGGCGTCAGCGCTGTCTGCGCCTCCGGGTGGCGCGCCCTAGGCCGAGCGCCGGCTGCTTCACACAGCGCACGGAGCCAGGTCCGTGTATGATCGGGGCCGGGTTTCGAGGGACTGGACCTTGGTCTGCGCCCGGACGGTTTGGGGAGCTTAGGGAGGGAACGATGCGACTCGCTTATTTGACCACGCTAGGATTGGCGTTGCCGGTGTTGGGGTTGCCGGCGCTCGGCGCTGGCTGCGGCAGCAACACGGCGGCCTTGCCGTCGAGTGAGGGCGGCAGCGCAGGCGTCGCCGCCGGCGGCAGCGGCGGCACCAGCGGTTCGGGGCATGGGGGTGCAGGGAACGGCGGCACGGCTGGCGTGCCAGCGGGACACGCCGTCGGCGAAGCCTGCACCGACGCCGATCCATGTCGCCCTGGGCTGGCTTGCGCGAGGGGCGTGTGCGAACCGGGTGGTGAGACGGCTGCGGGCAGCCCGTGCGTGATCGCAGGCGAATGCCAAGCCGATTTGCAGTGCATTGGCGGGGTGTGCGCGCCCGCTGGCAGCGGCGCCGAAGGCAGTGAGTGCGAGTCCGATGGCAGCTGTGCTCAAGGGCTGCGCTGCGACCTAGTTGGGTTCTCGGCTCAGTGCGTTCCGCAGGGAACTACGGATGCTGGTGGCGGCTGCGCCGCCAGCAAGGACTGCTTCGCCGGCCTGGCGTGCCTAGGGGGCAGGTGCGCCCCGGTGCCTCCGGGGACACCTCCGTTCGGCATCCCGAACTCGCCCGACATTGAGTGCGCTGCCCCGTCGGAGGGCGGCGTGCGCGCGTACTTTGAGGTGCCCGGCGCGACCCCCGCAGGTCAAGAGCTAGACTTCTTTCGCCTGCCGTTCCCGAACGACGTGCGCCTGAAGAATGGCAAGCCCGATCTGACTGGTTTTCCCACGCCTGGCGTCAGCTTGTTGCCGGTTGATCCGGTGAAGATCTACGTGGATGAAGTGGAGAAGGAGGCGGGCTGGGGCGCCAACCCAGTGGTCACCTTCCGCTTCTCGGGCCCCATCAACTTTGACACCTTTCGCGAGCCCTCAGATCAGAGCGTGCGGCCTGTGCGCTGGGTGGACGTCACGCCGGGCGATCCCGCCAACGGCGCCCAGGCGGGGCTCCGTTGGTACTCTTCTGCGGGTGGCGGCAAGTACGTGTGCCGCGATTGGTTCGCGATCCGGCGCTCGTCTCGCTCGCCGCTGGTCCCGGGGCACACCTACGCCGTGTACCTCACGACCGACGGCCGCGCTGAGAACGGCACACCAATCCAGCGCGCTGAGCACCTAGTGAGTGTCCTCGCGGATACAGCACCGGCCGACTCGGTGCTGGCGGCGGCCCACGCGTCGTTCGCGCCATTTCGTGCGTACCTGAGCGCGGAGGGCATCAGCCCTGACACCATCCTGAACGCCTCGGTGATCACCGTGGGGCAGACCCGCGCGCCGATGGAAGCCCTCGCGGCCGCTGTCGAGGCCGCCCCGGTGCCCACCTCGAAGGGCTGGGTGAAGTGCGACGCTGGCGTCAAGTCGCCGTGCCCCGACGCCACGGGCGATCGGGCATGCGGCAGCGCCGATCCGGACTACGCTGAGTATCACGCGCTGGTCAGCCTGCCGATCTTCCAGCAGGGCACCGCGCCCTATGAAGAAATCAAGGACGGCGGCGGGATTCAAACCAGCGGTCCTGTACGCAATGAGGACGTCTGCTTGTCGCTGACCGTGCCCAAGGCGACCATGCCGGTCAGCGGCTGGCCGCTCGTAGTGTTTGCACACGGAACCGGCGGCAACTTTAGGAGCCACGTGCGGCCCGAGGTCGCGGGCGCGCTCTCCGCGGCCGCTATCCCTGGCGGCACAGTGGCGGTGGCGGTGCTCGGCATTGACCAGGTGTCCCACGGGCCGCGTCGCAACGGATCCACGCAGTCGCCCAACAACCTGTTCTTCAACTTCATGAACCCGGCCGCGGCGCGCGGTAACCCCATGCAGGGCGCCGCCGACCAGCTCGCCCTGGGGCGCTTCGCCGCGTCCCTCGACCTCTCCGCGGCGGAGACAGGTGGCGACGCGATCAAGGTGGACCCGGCCGCCATCGCGTTCTTCGGGCACTCGCAGGGGTCAACCGAAGGCAGCCTGGCGCTGCCTTACAGCCGCGTGTATCGCGGCGCTGTCTTGAGCGGCAACGGCGCCATGTTGCGTGACGCCCTGATTGAGAAGAAGCGACCAGTCAACATCGCCTCGGCCGTGCCGCTGGTGCTGGGCGACTTTGACTCGAAATTTGCCTTGCCCGGCGGAACCAATCATCCGGTCATGAATTTGCTGCAACACTTCATCGAGCCGGCAGATCCCATGAACTACGCGGTGTTGGTCGGTCGCCAGCCGCTGGCGGGCGTCACCCCAAAGCACCTGTTCGTGACCTACGGCCTGGGTGACACGTACAGCCCCAACGTGACCATCGCAAACTACGTGTTGGCGTCTCAGGTCGACCTCGCGGCGTCTGACGTGAGCGCGGCGACGCCTGATGACTTGGGGCTGGCTGAGCAGCCCGTGCCGCTCAGGCTCACGGACGTGGTGGGCGGGACGGACCTAACCCTGGCGGCGCGTCAGTATGGTCCGCCGGCGGCGTCGGATGGCCACTTTGTGGTGTTCGACGTGCCTGCCGCCAACGCAGACGTGACCCGTTTCTTGGGGATGACGGTGGCTGGCCAAGTCCCCGCCGTGGGTCAGTAACTCGACCCAGCGCAGGCGCTGACGCATTCAGTTGACGCTGCACGCAGTTGACGCTCCTGCGAAGCCCAGGCGATGTCGCGTCTGAGCCGGCCTTCAGGCTATGCTGCGCGGTACATGGGGCAATCCAAAGCAGCTCTGATCGCGTTAACCTTAGCGGGCCTGGTTGCAGCGTGTAGCAGCGAGTCCAGCGACACTCCGTCGCGCGGATGCGCTGACGGCGAGATCACGCTGTGTCAACACCCCAGCGGCTGCGCCGCGAGTAAGACGTGTGATAACGAGGTGTTTGGGCCGTGCGTTTGCTCCGGCGGCGGCGGAGGCACTGGCGCTACCGCTGCCGGTGGCTCTCACACTGGCGGCAGCAGCGGCGCGGCTGGTAGCAGCGGAGGCGGCGGCGCTGCCGGTGGCGGAGGCGCCAGTGGCGGAGGGGGCAGTGGAGGCGCCGCTGGCAGCGCCTCCGGCGGGGCGGCGGGAGCAGGCGGCGCACCGTGCGGAACCACTCAAAAGCTGTGCGGGGCCGGATGTGTCGATCTAAACTTGCCAGAGTTTGGGTGTGCCGCCCCCAGCTGCGATCCCTGCCTAGACGTGGCTAGCGGGAGCGCGACGTGCACTGAGGGGTTGTGCGACATCAAGTGCACCACGTCGCTGTCCTTGTGCGATGTCGAGTGTGTCGATCTGGACGCTGATCCGACGAACTGCGGGAACTGTCATCATAGCTGTTCCGCAGGGCAATGTGTGAGCGGTGTGTGTCAGCCGTTTGCCGTGGCGGCTCCGCTGGAGCCGCTGGGGATCGCCGCGGACACGACGCACATCTACTGGGTCGACAACCTGGGCGGCAACATCAGCCGCGCGTTGTTTGGGGTCGCTGCACAGGCTGAGCAGGTCGCCGGGGCGCTGAGCGATCCGTGGGATCTCGCGCTGATCGACTCGGATATCTATTTCATCGAGCGGCGCCCGCTGGACGGCCGGGTGGCGCGTGTCCCGAAGGCGGGAGGCGTCGTCATCGACGTCGCGTCGAACCAGGACTCGCCTTCGACCATCGCAGGCGACGCCCTAGGCCAGTTTTGGGGACTGGAGGGCGCAGGCACCGTTAACGACGCTGGCGGCAAGAGCCGCCTCGCAGCCAATCCGCAGGGCATCGCGTTGGACGTCGATGCGGTCTACTATTCGGCCTTCGACTCTGGCGAGGTGGTCGTCGCCCAGCGTGACCTGGATGTCGCCACCTCGTTCACGATAGCCAGCGGGCAGATCTCACCCACGTCTATCGCGCTGAGTAAGCGGGCCGTGTATTGGATCCAGCGCAGCGCAGGCGCGACGGGTGGCGTTTATTTCGCGGCCAAGTGGGGCGGCCCGGCGACGCTGTTTGAGACCGTGGTGTCGCCGTATGACCTCGCGGTGGACAGCACGCACGTGTACTGGGTCGCCCGCGATGCTGGCGGCGTGGTTCAGCGCCGCGCCATCGCAGGCGGCGCTGTCGAGACCCTGGCCAGCGCTCAGGGCTCCGTACACAGCTTGGCGCTGACCCCAACGCTAGTGTACTGGACCGTACAGGCGCCCGGCGGTGGCGGCCCGGGTGCGGTCCGCGGCGTCGCCAAATAGTTAGGCGGCGGCTGGGCGACTAGAGCACCGATCAGACCGCTTGTCGCGCTAGGGCCGGCCCTAGTACCCGAAGTCAGGCTTAGGCGGCTTAGCCGTCGCCGGGGGACCTGGAGGCGTAGGCGGCTTCCCTGTGGTAGCGACGGGCGCAGGCGTGACCGGGACATGCGCTGGCTTCACCGCTGGCTTCGCGACTGGCTTTGAGTCAGCTGGCTTTGGGTCAGCTGGCGGGGCGTCGTCTGAGCTTGGCTCATCGTCTTTGAGCTTAGGTTCGTCGTCCTTGTGCTCTGCCTGCTCAGCCGGGAGCTTGGCTTCGTCAGGCTTCGCCGGCTCCGGCTGCGCGCTGGCTGCGCTAGCCGCGGAGCCCTGCGCGGCCGCCGCAGATGGCGGTTCCGTGCGTAAAGCGAGAGCTAGGGCCACGCCCCCCACCCCCAAAACGAGCAACGCACCTGCGCCTAGCCCGAGGAACAAGCCCAGGTTGCGCTTTGGGATCTCTACGTCCTGGGATTGGGTGAAGTTGGCCTTGGTGTCTAAGGGCAAGTTTGGGGTCTGTGGGACAGCCAGCGCCGCCGCAGCGGGTGACATGGCGGCGACACCCTGGCTCGCGTTCGCGCCGAGCGCCGCGCCTTGAGTCGGGAACCCCAGACCTTGAGCCCAAGCGCTCAGCGCGTCTTTGAACTCGCGGGTGGTCTGGAAGCGCTCGTGCAGCTCACGCGCCATGGCTTTGTCAATTATCGCGCGGAAACCTGCGTCGAGGTGAGGTGCGATCTCGCTGATCGGCCGTGGTGGGCTGAGCACGATGGCGAACAGCAGCTCATTCAGCGTCTCGGCGTCGAACGGCACGGTGCCGGTGACGCACTGGTACAAGATCACACCACACGAGTAGATGTCGCTGCGTGGGTCCGAGCGCGCCGCGCCCCGCGCCTGCTCTGGTGACAGGTAGTAAGGCGTGCCCATCAGCATACCGGTCTTGGTCTTGGAGTGCTCAGCGTCGTTCAGCTGATTGAACTTTGAGATGCCAAAGTCGATGATCTTGACGAAGTCTGGCCGGCCCGCTTTTTCCTTGAGGATAAAAATATTGTCTGGCTTGAGGTCGCGGTGCACGATGCCGGCGGCGTGCGCAGCCTCCAGCCCCTCAAGCAGCTGCAAGAACAGGTGGACGCTCTGCTCTGGAGTCAGCACCGAGCGCTTGATGCGCGCTGAGAGCTCCTCGCCCTCGAGGAACTCCATGACCATGAAGCGGTCGCCGTTGGGCAGGTTGCCGAAGTCGAGGATCTCTAGGATGTGATCCGACCCGATGCGACCTGCAGCCTGGGCTTCACGCTCGAAGCGTTGAACGACGTCGGGCTTGTCTGCGGCCTCGCCTAGGAGGACCTTGATGGCGACTTGACGCGCGATGCGCGTGTTCTCGGCCAGGTACACGGCGCCCATACCGCCTTCGCCGAGCAGGCGAATGATGCGGTACTTGCCATCGATGATATCTCCTGGCTGCAGACCCATGGTTTGTCCATCTTCCGGATTTTTGTGGTGGAGGCAACCCGCTCGGGCGCCGCAAGCTGCGACGACTGATGCTCAGCCCTGAACGCGCAGCGTTCTGGTCAGCCACCTTGGTTGAGGTTAGCATCGCCCGTCATGTCGACGCAGCATACTCTACTAACCCCCGCCTCCGCTTCTCGCCAACTCCGCGTGGGCGTACCGGGGGCGAGCGGCGCTTCGGGTGTTCTCCCGGGCCCGACCGAAATGGCCTCGCGAGGCGCTTCTAAGGCGAGGAAGTGGTCGTTCGGTTGGCGTGGAAACGGACGATCTGCGCTGGTGTTTCCGCTGATCGCGGCGTTGGTGCTGGGGTCGTTGCCTGCATCTGCCCAAACTGACGCTGAGCGGGCTGGCGCGCGATCCCTGGCGGAACAGGGTTTCTCGGCGTATAAGAGCGAAAAATGGGCGGACGCGCTGGACCGGTTTGAGCGAGCTGAGTCCCTGATGCACGCCCCACCGCACCTGCTCTACGCGGCGCGCGCCAGCAGCAAGCTCGGTGGCTACGTGAAGGCGCGTGAGCTTTACACCAAGATCGTGCGAGAAGAGCTGGGGGCCGGGGCTCCTGCGGCCTTCAAACAAGCGCAAAAAGACGCGGCCGCCGAGCTACCTGCGGTTGAAAAGAAGATCGCGTACCTGACGGTGACGGTGAAGGGCCCAAAGCCCGGGGATGCCAGGGTGCAGCTCGACGGGGTGGACGTCCCGACGGCGTTGGTAGGCGTCGAAGGTCCTGTGGATCCTGGAACCCGCGTCATCGCCGTGTCCGCGCCTGGGTTCACCGCGGCGGAGAAGTCAGTTGAGCTGGCCGCGGCGGGCCACGAGTCGATCACCGTCGAGCTGATCGCCGATCCCAGCGCCCCAGTTGTTCCAGCGAGCCCCGGGGAAGGGACGCCGGTTCCAGAGCAGCCAGGGTCGGCGGATGTAGGGGTTTCTACCAGCGGTTCTTCAGGTATGCGCCTTGGAGCGTACATTTCGTTGGGCCTCGGCGTGGTCGGCGTCGGGCTCGGGGCGTTATTCCTGGTCAAGTCGGGCAGCTCGCAGTCGGACTCGGATGCGCTGTTCGATGATGCTGCCAATGGCTGCAGTCGCCAGACGCCGCTCAAGCCCGCGGCCTGCGCGGAGTCCGACGCGCTGAACGAGGACGCTGCGTCACAGGGCACCATCGGCGGGATCTCACTGGCGGTGGGCGGGGCTGCGTTGGTGACTGGCGTGATCTTGTTCTTGATGTCGTCCGATAGCTCACCGAAGAGCGCGCTGCTCAAGCCTCACGTCACGCCTTGGGTGGGGCTGAATTCAGCAGGTCTGAGCGGGCGCTTCTAGCCCGCGGGCGGTCCACGGCGGACCGAGGATGATCGTCGCCATGCCTCACGGACCGCTGGCGCTGCCGCACGGAGATGCGCCACTGGGCAGTGTACGACGATGTAGGTGGTGGACGCGTCCAAGGCTGTGACGTAACGCGACTTGTCGGGGTTGCAGTGACCCTCTATCATTTTGCGATGAGTGGACGCTTAACTCGTGCTGCGGCACTGCTTTGGTTCTCAGTCGGTAGCGCGGCGCTGTTCGCCGCCTGTGGGGACAACGCAGCGGTCGCCGGTGACGGCAACAAGGGCTTCGGTGGCAACGCCGGCAGCGCGGGCAGCGCCGCCGGCGGCACCGGGGGGAGCGCCGCGACGGACAGCGGCGCTGGAAATGGCGGCACGCTCAACATCGACGGTGGCGGCTCTGGCGGGAGCAGCCAGGGTCAAGGCTTTGAGGTGCAGCCCCAGCCGCAGCAAGTGATCACGGTTCCGCTAGGTAGCAGTTCCCCTAGTGTTTCCTACACCGCTACCTTCAATGGCCAGCCTGTCGCAGCGGGTTGGGTGGTGGATCGCGGGGACATCGGGAGCGTCACGCTGGGCACCGCGGCCACCGGCGTGTTCACGCCGACTGGTCGCGTGGGCGGCCTGGTCACCGTGACCGCTGGTTTGAATGGTGAGACCCAGCGCCGCGAGGTGCTGGTCAAGCTCGAGGGGGAGCAGAACGGCGTCGACGCGAGCAACCCAGACCAGGCCACACAAATCCCTGCGGATATTGGTGATCTGACCGAGGGCGGCGGCGTGGCGGGTGTCGGTGGCGAGGGCTTGGGGGGCGCGGTGACAGACGGTGGCGTGCTCGCCGCGCTGGACACACCCGCCTCAGGCGGCGGCGCCGAGGGCCTGAAGCTGCTCTATCCGTACGACCGCACCGTATTTCCTCGCGGGATTTTAGCTCCGCTGTTGGCCTGGGACTGGTCACTCGGGGACGCCGAGGCGATTCGGATTGAGCTCTCGACCCAGAGCGGGTCCTTCTCGTGGCGGGGCACCTTCGGGCGCCCGGCGATCCTGGCTCAGACCGGCGGAAAGTTCATCCGCCACCCGATCCCGCAAGACGTGTGGGCTATGGCCACCAACAGCGCCGGCGGAAACACCGACAAACTCAGCGTAAAGCTGACCATCGCCCAAGGCGGCCAAGCCTACGGGCCGATCAGCCAGACCTGGACCATCGCCCCGGCGCGGCTCTCAGGCATCATCTACTACAACTCTTACGGCACGAACCTGGCGAAGAACTTCAGCGGGGCCGTGGGCGGCGACGGACGCTTTGGTGGAGCGGTGCTCTCGATCAAGGTCGGAGACCCTGGGCCGAGCCTGACCGCCGGTGGCAATGGAGATTCTTCAGCTTGCCGCGTGTGCCACTCCGTCGCGGCGGATGGCTCGCGGTTGGTGACCCAGATCGGCAACAACACCTCGGCCAGCGCGGCCTATGACTTGTCGCCGACTGGCAGCACCGAGACGCCGATGGGGATCGGCGCCGAGTTCCCGGGGATCTATCCCGACGGATCCATGGCGCTCGCGCCCAACGGCCAGCTCCTCCCGTTGCCTGGCGCGGCGGCCGCCCTATCCGCGACTGGGCTCAGCGCCGTGGCCACCAACGTCGGCACGCCGATCTTCTCTCCCGACGGAAAGCACGTAGCCATCAACCCGATGGCCAGCGGCAGCATCGCCAGCCCGACCCAGAAGTTGGTGGTGCTAGACTTCGACCCCGCGACCTTGGCGTTCACTAACCCGGTCGAGGTGGCGGATCACAGCGCCGAAGCAGCCAGTGTTCGCCCCGGTTGGGCGGCGTTCTTGCCGGACAACAGCTCCCTCGTCTACCAGCGGCAGTCGGTCGCTGGCAGCGACGGCAACAGCTCCGGCGCGATGTGGACGCGCAAAGGCTCTAAGGCTCAGATCTACTGGACTGACACCGCGGGGCCGAGCAGCGTCACGCCGCTCAATCAGTTGAACGGCCTTGACGCAGCTGGGGTCTCGTATCTCCCGAAGTTGCCCAGCGCGGTCAGCCTGACTTGCAGCGCAGACGGAGTGTCCGTGGGCGGCATGGACGCAGATCACGGCGATGACGCGAACCTGAACTATGAGCCCACGGTGAACCCAATCCCAGGCGGGGGGTACGCCTGGGTGGTGTTCACCAGCCGACGCATGTACGGCAACGTGGCGACGATCCCGCCGTTCTGTTCAGATCCACGCGGAGTCGATTTGATCCAGCACATCACCACCAAGAAGCTGTGGGTGGCCGCGGTGGATCTCAGCGCCGCGCCAGGCACTGACGCCAGCCACCCCGCCTTTTACCTGCCCGGCCAAGAGCTGTTGGCGGGTAACTCGCGCGGCTTTTGGGTGCAGGACCCGTGTCGCTCAGACGGCTCAAGCTGCGAGTCCGGCGACCAGTGCTGCAACGGATACTGTCAGCCAAACGCCAGCACCGGCGCGCTGGAGTGCTCCAACGAACCGCCCGGGGGTCAGTGCTCTCAGGTGCAGGAGAAGTGCGAGGTCGCAGCGGACTGCTGCGATTCCACCAACGAGTGCCTGAACGGCTTCTGCGCTCAGGGTGGGCCCCGTTGAGCTCACGGCGTAGGCCGAGCTACTGCGCGAGCTGAGCCGCCGCTCCAGCTCGCGCAGGGTGCTCGTCTCGCGGGAGCAGTTGCCGTAGCCGCCAGGCTTGCGCGAAGATGCGGCGCTCCGCTGCGGTGAGCGAGTTCACGGCGCGCCCTACCAGCACGTTGCCCGAGATCACCGTGAGCAGCGACGCCACGTACAGCAGCCACATAGTCCATTCCGCGGGGAAATTTACGACCTGAGGTAGCACCTGCCACACCCCGCCTTCAAACGCGTAGGCAGGTGGCAGTACGCCCGTCAGCTGTAGCACCCACGGCAGCGTGATGGCGCTGATGGCAGCGAGCATGATGCCGCGTTGGGTGACGCGGTTAGCGCGCAGGCTGACCATCATCACGGCGCCGTTGACCGCGGCGGCGCCTGGGACCAACACCAACGGGCCGAACAGCGCTGACAGCGAGCAAACCGTGATGAAGGTGGCGGGGATGGTCCAGCGCACGAAGCGAGGCAGCACGTTGCCCGTCAGTCCCATCCACAGCGAGAGCGCGATCTGGAGGAACAAAAACGTGCCCATCAGCACCATCACGCCCCAGCTGCGCACGCCCATCAGGATCAGCAGCGGAAACGGCAGGAGCCACGCCGCGTAGGCCACGGAGGTCGCGTTGGCTGCCTTGACCCGATCCTGACGATTTACCTCGAGCAGCTCTTCTTCTGCCTCTTTCGGCAACGTGATGTCCGGATCGAGCAGCACCTTCATCAGCGTGTGCATGGCGCCTTCGTGGCTTGGATCCAGCGCGAGCGCCGTGGACAGTTCGCGCATGCCTCGGGCGCGCGCCGTGTCTGACTCCGGTCCACCCTGCGCGACGCCGGCCAGAGCGAGCTGAGCGTTCAACGTGTGGCGCTGCGCCTGCTCCCGGCGGCGCGCTATGTCTTGCTCTCCGTCTAGGAAGCGCTCGATCGCGTCATTCATGGCGCGGGCGGTGTCGAAGCGGGCGCTGGGTTCCAGCTGAGTGGCGCGCAGCACCATCTCATCCAGTTCCGGGGGGATATTCAGGTGAGGTGCCCGCTCACTGGGCCGCTCTTGATGGCCGGTGATGGTCGAGACCAGCAGCGCCTGGGTCGTGCGCCCTTGGTGCAAAGGCTCAAGCGCCAGCAGTTCGAACAAGACGCAGCCCAGCGCATACACATCAGCGCGGCCGTCGATGGCGTCAATGTCGCCGCGGGCTTGCTCTGGCGCCATAAAGCCCGGTGTGCCCAGGATGGTCCCGGCGCGGGTGCTCCCTGCGGCGCGGCTGGGTGGGGCGAAGTCTGCCTCTGCCTGCTCGGGGTCGCTGGCGGCGATGTCAGCGGCGCCACGGATCTTGGCCACCCCCCAATCGAGGACGTTCACCTCGCCGTAGTCGCCGAGCATCACGTTAGCGGGCTTCAGATCTCGGTGCACGACGCCGCGGCTATGTGCGAACGCCACGGCCAAGCACACCCGCGAGATGGCCGTCAGCAGCTGCCGGCGAGAGTAGGCGTGGAGGATGCTGGCGTCGCCTTCACGGATCCCGACGATGATCTCTTCTAGGGTCAGCCCCTTCACCCGCTTCATGGTGAAGAACGGCTCGCCCTGGGCGTTGCTGCCCAGATCGTAGACCGGCACCACGCTAGGGTGCTCCAGCTGGCCCTGGACTCTGGCTTCCCTTAGGAAGCGCGCGTGGGCGTCAGAGTCCGCTGTAAAGCTGCTGTGCATGACCTTGACCGCCACATCGCGGCCGATCAACGCGTCGCGACACAGCTTGACCTCTCCCATGCCGCCGGCGCCCAGCGTGCGCGTGGTGGAGTAGCGCTGACTTGACGCTTGGCCGATGACAAACGGCCCCGCGAGGCTGACGTCTCGGGCGCTGTCGCCTGAGTCGGCTACGGCGCTGGCCTTGGCCCGCTGAGCTTGGCCGACGCGCGCTTGACCTACATGATATCCGTCGGGAAGCGATGGTGCCTCGGCCACCTGAGTGGCGGCCATGGCGGGGCCAAGCTCTTGTGCTGCGCCGAGGTCACGGCGCAACGTTGGTTGTTCAGACATCCGATCCAGCTCGGGGTCGGAGTCGCCCGGTTTGCTCATCCGCCCAGCATAGCGGCAGTCGCGGTTGAGGGCCGGAAAACCCCACAAACGGCCTACGCCGCCCCGCGAAGTGAATCGCGGCGCGGCGCAGCGCGGGGCGCTAGCGGATCAGCCAGGGCTGAACATGATGGGGTAGACGACGGTGACGATGCCGGTGTCAGGCGCGGGGAAGCCGAGGCTGTAGAAGCCGCGGACCACACAGCTGACCACGCCCGCGTCGGGTAGATCCGAGCCACCGTTGCTGGCGTTGGCGACTGAGCCGTCGCTGCCGATCACGAAGCGCACCGCGACGCGCCCTGTCAGGTTCGGGTTTCCGCGCAGCCCGTTCTCGTAACACATGCGGAACTGACCGTAGTTCTGGCGCACCACGCGCTGGATGACTTCGGATGGCAAGCGGCCGCTGGTCACCGTCACGCCTTGCGGGCGGATCTTCGGGGCCTTAGTGGCGTGGGTTCCGCGGTTGAGGCCTGAGCTGTAGCCGAAGCCCTGGCAGTCGCCGGTGTTGGCGCCGGTGCAGCGCCCGGCGCCATGTCCTACGCCGATGTCGCCTAGGCCAATGCCTTCTCCGAAGCCGCCGCCCATTTGCCCCAGACCACTCAGCCCAAGTCCCCCGACGCCGCCGGCTTCGTGGATGCTCTCGCCCCACATGCCGCCGTCAGCGCTCGAGTCGTCATTGCCGAGGGATGTGTCGCGCCCGAAGGGCGCGGTGGGTGCGTTGGGATCGCCCGCCAGGCCGCCGCGCAGCAGGCCGACCAGGCCGAAGTTCTCAGCGAACTCCTTGGTGCGAGCCACGTGGACGTCTTTGTTGTCCTTCGCGCCCTTGATCCCGAAGCGGCCTTGGTCGCGGCTCAGCTCCTTGCCCATCTTGCCCTCGTCGCCCTTGGCCCGCTCGCCTTCGCCCCCAGCTGCGTCTGCGGAGTCTTCGGTCTGGGTCTTGTCCTCTTCTTGCTGACGCTCACGCTCCGAGGCCGCGCTGAGGTAGGCCTGCATCATGTACATGCGGTCTTTGTTTAGGCCTTCGTCGTCTAGCAGCCCGAGCGCGGGCACGAAGGCCGCGAAGGCACCGATCAGCGCGCTGGCCGTGAGCAGGCTGGCTCCAAAGTAGCCGAAGACGCGCTTGTGGTCGTCTCCGCCCAGAGCACGCGGCACTGGCTTGCCTGCCTTGACTGTTGCCACGCGGAACGTGAGGCCCGCGCTCTCGACCACTGCGTGGGTGCCGCTAGGCAGCCGTACTTCGCAGGCGCCGCTCAGCTCAGCGCTGGGCGCTGCGCCTTGCCTGGCTTCAGCCAGCGACTTCAGCGCGCCGTCGTCGCTGCGCAGGCTGCCCTTGGCGCCGCGCGGGACCACCAAGAACACGTCACCGCCGCGCTCAAGCACCACCGGCGCGCGGCTCACGCCCAGGGTCTCGCTGGGCACCAAGAAGTCGCAGCCCAGGTTCTTGCCCTGCTCGTCGCCGACGTAGAAGCTGCGCGGTGGGGTCAGGTGGGCGACGTGCAGCACGTTGTTGCCCCAAGAGATAGTCACCTCGACGGCGCTGACGTTCTCCAGCTCCACCTCGGCGCTGGGCACCGGAGCAGCGGAGCGGATCAGCGCGTAGTCCTCGCCTACAGCGTATCCACGAGGAGCTGCTGGAGGGAGAAAGGGGTTGATCGCTGCGGCGCGAGCGAAGAGGTTGCCGTCGCTCGCGCCGGCGAAGCCCTCGAAGACGTCCATGGCGCTGACTTCGGGCTCAGTCACTTGGTCCAGCTGCAGCTCCCAGGGCCCCAGCGCGAGGCGATCACCGACCTTGAGCGCGCACTTCTCGATGCGGGTCCCGTTGACCTTGGTCCCGCCGCTGCTGCCTAGATCCACCAGCTCAACCTGATTCCCTGTGGCTTCAAGCACCGCGTGCATGCGGTCGATGCCGTCTAACCGCAAGTGGCTCTTGGCGTCGGAGCCGACGCGCAACACGCCTTGCTCAAAGCTGCGCTCGTCGCAGCGGTTGCCATCACGATAAACTGAGAACACTAGGCGTTTGCATTTCATGGTCGTTTCCCTTCACGTCACTGAGGACGAGCTGTGTGGTCATCGCCGCGCCACCAGGGCGCGGGGTTGTTGTTTTGGCGGCGCTGTGGCTGTCGAGCGTGGAGGTGCCCACTGCTCGTCAGCCGCTAACGCTGAGTCACGCTACTGGTTCCGTGAGGAACTGTCTGGGCTCGGCCCCTTCACAGGGGGTGGGCTACGCGCCGCCTGCCGAGTCGCGACCTACCCCAAGCCTGCGTGGCTCATCGTGCGTCGCGGGGTCTTAGAACGCCGACCCCCCCTTGAGTTCCGACGGAGGTCAAAAACAATCAATTGAGGCCCTTGACACCGCTACAACTGCGAATTTGCAGGTTCACCGGATTATGTGCGACGCCGCTTGGTGCCTCGCTCAAGCTTGCGTAGGCTGCGCGCTGCCTATGCGAGTGCTCCAGGTGACCACCACAGCTCTGCTGGTTTTTGGCTATTTTCTGGCCTGCGGGCCTGTGCTCCCGTCTACCGTCCCGCTCGGCGGCGAGGAAGATCCGGAGGACGCAGGCGCAGATGTGGCCAGCGACGCCGGGTCGCATGCTCAGAACGGCGCCAAGCCAAAGGCCAAGCCCGGCGGCAGCGCAAAGCCGGGTGGTGCCAAGTCAAGCGGCAGCGCGAAGCCGGGCGGCAGCGCCAAGCCGCCGCCCAGCGTGACCCCACCCCCAACTGCGGTGGCTCCCAGCGCGTCGCCGGTGGATGCTGGGGCGCCCGATGCGGCGGACGCTGCGGTGAAGTGTGATGACTCGGGGGGCAAGGTGCCGGACTGCAGCGGCATCAAGACCACTATGTCCCCGGACTGCGTGGGTGGGATGGTGGCGCGGCCGATCTGCAATGAGCTGTCCAAGCTGTTCAAGCCCAAGGTGGCAGAGAGCCTGGTTAGCTGCCTGATCAGCAAGAGCAAAACCCAAGAGATCTGCGATCTCGAGACCATGAAGAACTGCGCGCTGGACGCGATCAAGCTGTCTTGTCCGCCGCCTGAGCTGACCAAGACCTGCGAAGACATCTTGGGCAGCTGCACCCCAGAGCCGGATGAAGCGGACCTGTTCACCCAGACGACCTGCGAGCAGGGGGTGGCTGCGCTGAAGGCGGAGTATGGCAAGCCGTTCCTCGAGTGCGCCAAGCGTGAGTGCAAGCTTGAGCGCTGCCTTGGGGAGATAGCTAAGGCCAAGTGAGCGCCGCTTCAGACACCGGCGGCGGCCAGCCTCGCAGGTGACCGTGGCGGACCGCGCCGCGCGTATGGGCGGTCATGGGCGGTCTGGCTCTGCCCGAGCCAGCCTGGCGGTCGCGCGTTTGGCAAGCGCTACGTGGCTCAGCGCGGCCGCGGGCTGGTCCCAGCACCTTGAACAGTGGTGCGAACTCTGATTGACCCCCAGGCGTTACGGCACGAGCTGCCCCGGCATGTTCCCTGCGCCGTCGGGGTTGCGCTCAGGTGCAAATATAGCAGTTCCGATTCCGGACGGTCGCCGAGCACGCCGCGTCGTGTCGCCATCTCGCGCGATCCGAGGCGCTCGTAGCAGAGACCGCGCCGGCCTCAGCGTCGACGACGACACCGACGCAGCCGACCGTCCGGGAGTGGCTCAGCGCAGCCCCAGCGCTGGCCCCAGCACCTTGCTCACGAAGCGGTCGCTCATGGTCTCGCTGGCCACCAGATCGCGGATGCGCTTCAAGGTCTCTGGAGCGCGGCCAGCGTGCTCCGCCGCTTGCATGGTGTGCTTGTAGGCGGCGCTCACGTCGGCGCTGGTGATGTCGTATCCGTAGCCCTCCACCAAGCAGCGCAGCGCGGCCATGCCGGCTTCAATGGCGAACTCAGGGCGCTTGTGCTCGAAGTCTCGCGCGGCCCGGGTCAGCGTCTGGGGTGAACCAGGCGTGCGGTTGGCGAGGGCGATGGCCTCGTCGAACAGCTTGGCGTCTTTTGCTGCCGCGAACCACTTGCCCTCTTCCCCTGGCGTCTGCGCGACCAAGTCGCCGAGCAGTTCGTGGGGCTGCTTTTTCGGGTACTTTTTTTTGACCGAGCGGAACCAGGCAGCGTAGGTGCTGGCTTGGTTCGCGAGCAGCCCGTAGCGCTGGTACGCTTCGTCCGCCAGCCCAGAGGCCAGCAAGATCTCCTCGCAGGCTTGAGCTATCGACACCGGGCTGTCGCTGCGCCCGCGGTGCTCCTCCGCGTAGCGGATGGCCTCTGCCCCCCGACCCAGCGCCGCTAGCGCCTTCACGCCGAACTGGCGGTAGAGCCACATGTCGTACGGTAAAGACTCCAGCAGGTTCAGGATCTCCTGGTAGCGCTCCGCTGCCAGCAACGCGCTGAGGCAGGCGGCGCTGCCCCTGAAGTAGCCATGCCCGGCGTCGGCTGGGCTCCACGCCAGCTTGCTGGGGCCGAGCAGAGCGTCAGCTTGTCGTGACGCGACGGCCTTGGAAGCGCACAACTCGCCCCAGTGATACCCCAGGGTCTCGATGTAGGGGATGTGGTCGTCTTCGAGGGCTACCCACAGCCGCTCGAGCCACTTCTGCCGCGCCGCCAGGTCAGCGGGCGCGGCGGCGATGACCTTTACCAAGGCGTCGACGGCGTTGTTGACTGCGGTCCCCATGGACCCCGAAGAGCTGTCCACGTTCTCCAGGGCGGCAGACACCTTCTCAAGAAACAGCACCGCGCCTTCTGCCGCGAGGATCTGATCCGTACGCGCCACCTGCTTGATCTCAGACACCGCCTGCTTGACCCGAGTGATCGCCGGCTGCGACTTCCAGCCGAACGCCTTGCGACGAAAGCGCGGGCGAAACTCCCACTTGTGCGCTCCGGGCTTCTCGAGTTTGGGTTTGGCTCTTTCTGGCCGAGTCTTCGCAGCGCTCATCCCGCCTCCTACGGCCCTGTTTATCAGCGACGCTAGTTGCAGTACAGGCCCGCTGGGTTCTTTGAGCTGCAGGTGTTCAAGGAGCTGGGCTGCTGACCGCGCGGAACACTGATGGTCTCGACGTGGACGTGGGGCCCCGAAGAGCAGCCTGAGTTACCGACGTTTGCCAGCAGCGCGCCCTGCTCGACGTGCTGCCCTTCGCTGATCCCGGGCGCCACCGCGGAGATGTGCAGGTAATACACGTACAAGTCATTGGCTGCGTTGCTGGGGTCGCCGCAGTCCGACTTGATGCGCACGTAGTTGAAGGCGTTCCAGCAGGCGCTGTCGCAGCCGTTGTCGTAGCAGTTGGGGAAGCCAAGCCTCACCCGATCGACGCTGCCGCTCATGCCCGCGTAGATGGGTGTCCCGATCGGCGCGCCGTGGTCCACGCCGTAGTGGCTGCCCCCGTTACCACACGCGGAATAGCTCTGGGTGAGCGCGCCGGGTGGCCGATTCAGGCAGCACTGGCCGCCGGTGGTCGGCGCGCAGGCGTCCGCGACGCCTGGCGGGTTCTGTTGACAGCCGTTGGGGCAGGTCACGCTGGCGCTGGTGGTCTGGCCGCTGCACGTATAGAGCACGTTGCTGTCGCCGCCACCGAGGCTTGAGCCGCAGTAGGCTCCAGAGCCAGCGCTGGCCGCGACGCAAGGATCACCGCCCGTCGGTGCGCATTTGTCAGCGATTCCGGGCGGATTAACTTGGCAGCCAGCGGGACACGCGGTCGTGCCCGCGCTCGCCCCGCTCTGGCAGTCGTAGAGCGTGTCGACGTCGCCCCCCGACAGCCCCGCGCCGCAGTAGGCGCCGTCGCCGCTCTGAGCGGACTCACACGGGTCGCTCGGCGGGCTGGTGCAACTGTCAGCAGCGCAGCCGTTCGCGCACGCGGATACGGACCGCGTGGTACCAGCCGCGCAGTCGTAGAGCGAGCCATGGTCGGCGCCAGCGCCCAACTCGCCACCGCAGTGGGGGCCATCGCTGGCGTCTGCGCAGGGATCACTCGATGCACCCGCAGCCCCGCCAGCGCCGCTAGCGCCGCTAGCGCCCGCATCACCGCCAGCGCCGCCGCCAGGCCAGCCGCTGCCACCAGTGGAGGTGCCGCCAGTCGCCGCACCGCCGCCGCCGAGGCCGGCGCTCCCGCCCGACGTGCTGCCCCCCGCGCCAGCGCCGCCGAACGAGCCAGGCGCGGCGGTGCCAGAGTCGTCCGAGCCGCAACCCGTGAGCAGCAGGCCCGCGACGACTAGCAGCGCGGTGGTCGACAGCGTGACGCTGGGTGTGACGCCGTTCGGCATAGTCAGCATACGGTGCCGGTTAGGCGTGGGCGGGTCAAGATGCAGCTCACATCCGCCAGCGCGCGAGGGCAGCCCGGGTAGTTACACCTCCCGCCGCACCTCGGTGGACGGGGTGCTCGTCAACCAGGCCCTAGACTACACTGGGCCGTATTTCCAAGCGGGCTGCATCGGCGACTGTCTGGGGCTGTACACTGCGCGCTTCGACAAGGTCAGCGTCGGGCTGTGCGACCTGTGACTGGCGCTGCGCCCGGGGGCCTGGCCCTCCACCCCCCCAAGAAATGTGATTTGAGCGTGATCGCGATCCGGGCGGTCACGTTGAGTGCCGGCCGTACAACCGCGCTGCGGGGGGCTGACTGGGCGGGGAACACCGCACCTGCGGCGACGTAGGACGAGCCATGAGCCTCTTGACCCGCGCTTTCCCCGTGTTTTGCCTGGCGAGTAGCTTGGCGCTGGCATGTTCCAGCGGGGGCGGGGGTGGGGGGAGCGGCGCTGCGCAATTCGCCGAGCGCTACTGTGCGCTCTTGGCGCCGTGTTGCGCGGAGCTGGGCGCGCAAGCCGACATGAAGGGTTGCCGGACGCTCTTTGGCTTGAGCCAGCCAAAGGACCAAGGCGCCGCCGAAGAGTGCATGCAAGAGTACGAAGCCCGCGCCCAACAGTCGAACTGGTGCACCACCTTTGACATCGTGCCGCGGCCAGCCAGCTGCGAGCGCGCGTTTCCTCGGGAACCTGGCAGCGGCGGCAGCGGTGGCGGCACCAAGCTGCCCGGGGCGGCGTGCGAGACGTCCAACGACTGTGCGCCGAGCGCTAAGGGCTCGCTCGGCTGCAGCTACGACTTTGACACGGAGTCAGGCCACTGCCAGGTGCGCACCATCGCGCAGATTGGCGAAGCGTGCTCAGGCGTCAAGGACGCCGCCGGGACGATCACTGAGGACGTGCCGTCCGGCACCTTAGAGATCGCGTTGTGCGACCGCACGGCAGGCGCCAACGCGGCCAACTGTGAAGATGGAGTGTGTGTTAGGCTCGCAGAGCTGGGCCAAACCTGCGCCACCTCCTACAGCTGTGCTGATGACCAAAGCTACTGTGATGGGACCTGCAAGGCACGATTGCCGCCGGGGTCGAGTTGCTTGGAAAACTTAGACGCCTGTGACGACGCTGGCTACTGCGACTACAGCGATGCGAGGTGCAAGAGCCGTGTGGCAGATGGTGAAGAGTGCGACTCAAACAGCGAGTGCTCGAGCGGTTACTGCTACGACACCTGCCAACAGTACCCCGGCATCGGCGGGGTTAGTCTGTTCTTGTGGTGTCAGTGAGCACCAGCCTCCACCCCGATGCTAAGCTCGTACTCGATGAGCCCGATCCGAACACGCTACGGTTCGCGCGTCGTGCTCGGCGTGTGCGTCGCGCTTAGCTGCTGCTCCACGGGCTGTTCCTATTCGATCGGAGCGGCCGTCCTGCCCACCATGGACACCGATCGCGAGGTGGGACTTGAAGCGCGCTTGCAGTTTGGCGCTGGGCTGACCAACGCCTGGCCCAAACGCATGGAGGGTCGCCGGACCGCCGCCGTGATGCCGAGCGTGTACGCAGGCGCGCGCAAGTCACTGAGCGAGGCGAGCTCGCTGTGCGCGAGCGCCGGCACGGGCCTTCAGTACGCTAACGTGGGCGAGGTGCCGGGTCGAATAGGTTTCCGTACGGCGATCAACGGCCTGGTCAATCTCTGCCACTACGACGACAGGCCCGCGGGGATCTCACTGCAGGCCGCGCCGCTCTACACGCTGGAGCAGGGGCGTAGCGGCGGGACCACGCCGTACTTGACCGTCGGGCCGCTGTTCGAAGCCGCGATGCTGGCGAGAGACACCCTCACCGAGGGTCGCTTTGGCGCGGGGATCACCCTTGACTGGATCCATCTCACGCGTTGGGACATCGCCATGTGAGGCGCGGGGTGGGCGCTAAAACCGGATCGGCTGCACGAGCCAGCCAGTGCTCCCCGCCTCGTACGGTGGCGCTTCAGGGTCCGGCCGGGTGAGGTAATAGGTGGCGATGGCGCCGCCGGCGATCACTGCGGCGGTCCCGGCCCAGAACCACCAGTGCTCGGTGAGCTGGAACTGCTCTTCGACCAGAGTGGCGCGCAGCGCTGATTCCTCACCGGGCTTCACCTGGACCGTGGCTTCGTATGGCTCGAAGCCAGCTCGGTTCACTAGGATCGAGTAGCGACCCGGCGGTCTGAGAACGCTGACTGGCGCCGGCCCGAAGTCCTTGCCGTCCACAGTGACGATGGCGTCGTCGACGTTGGAAGAGATCTGCAGCGTCGCCGGCAGTCGATCTAGGCTCAGGTTCAGGCTGGTCTTAGTGCCGGGTGGGAATGTCTTGGAGATCACCGAGTCCGCGTAGCCCTTGCGGCTCAGGGTGATCACGCGCGCGCCTGGATCCATCACGATCAGGAACGAGCCGCTGGGCGCGGGGGCGCCTCGGCCCGCGGGGCGAATGCCAGCGACGTGCTGCTTCCCCTGCGCGGCTAACGGGCGCCCATCGACCGTGATGCTCGCCCCAGCGGTGTCGAGCTTGACGCGCAAGCGTACGACCAGGTTTGAGATCTCGGAGAGGTAGCCTCGGGCTTCTTCTTGCAGGCTCTCGGCCAAGCTGCCTTCACCTCGCGCGGCTTGCGCCATCGCTAGCTTGAGGGCGACCCGTGCCCGCGTGTAACGGCCCATCGCGCGCTCGCAGGCCCCGATATTAAACGTTGTGGTTGCGTGGGGAAATAGCTTCGCTGACTTTTCGAAGGACTCCAGGGCACCCGCCCACTGGGCTAGCTTGACCTGGTTCACCCCTGCCATGAACAGCTCGCGGGCTTGAGTGCGTAAAGGGTCCTCTGCTGGTGCAGCGGAGTCCGCCTGCGGCTCAGGGGGAGCTGCTGGCTGTGCGCTCGCGGTCCAACTCTGGGTCGCGAGCGCGACTCCGACAGCCCAAAACAGGTGGCGATTCATCTTTAGTCTCCTCAGAAGGGTGCCTCACCCACCACACCACCGGAGATCCGGGTGGAAGTGGGCGCCGGTGCGGTTGGTGTTGCTGGCGGCTGGGTCGCGGATGGCTGGGTCGCCGCCGTAGGGCCTGGCTTGTGTCGAGCGACCGGGGGTCGAGCGCTGGGTCCTGGCGGCGAAGCGCTCACCACGGCGCTCGCGCTGTGCAGCGAGCCTCGGCTTTCAACCGGCGTGATCAGCGGCTGGATTGGCGCTCCCGGCGCGGAGGCAGTGACTGGCGGGCCGAGCGGCTCTGCAGCGCTGGATGCGCTTGTTTCCGTGGGTGAAGCTCGTGTGAAGAACCACGCGGCGCCGCCCGCGCCACCTGCGCCCGCTAGGCTGGCTAGCGCCACGGCCATCCAGAGCTTGGAGCGGGACGCCGCAGCAGCAGACCCCGCGGCGGTGTCACGGGTAACGCCATCGACGGATTGAGCCGCCACGTCGCTGCGCAGCGCGGGCTCTTCAGGCACGGGAGGGCCGAAGGAGCGCGCGGATGCTTCAGTATGCCCGCTCAATACGTTGTAGGCGTCGCGTAGGTCTGGGCAGCGGGCGTGGCGGTCTGTGACCAGCATGCGCGCCACTAACGCGCACACATCCGCCGGAACCCATGGCGCGACTTCGGGTAGCGGCTGGATCGACCCCATGGCGATGGATTTGAAGATCTGCCCGAAGTTGTCGCCTTCGATGGGTTTCTTTCCGGAAATGCATTCGTAGATGATGATGCCCATCGCCCAGACGTCCGCGCGCTGATCGATGTCTTTTTCGCCGAACAGCTGCTCCGGCGGCATGTAGTACGCGGTGCCCATGACGGCGCCGGTCTGGGTTAAGTCGGCGGTGGCCGCGGCTTCTCCCTCTCTTGCGCTGAGCTTCGCGATCCCAAAATCGAGGGGGTGTGGCTCCATTGGGACGGACAAAAGTCTTACAAATTCGCACACTTCCGGGA
>CAZKDY010000011.1:169293-185603 GCA_964551615.1 uncultured Polyangiaceae bacterium | reverse complement strand
GCCACGCCTTCTGTAAGCCCCTCTTCGCGGCCCTCTTCGCGGCCCTCTTCGCGGCCCTCTTCGCGGCCCTCTTCGCGGCCCTCTTCGCGGCTCGCACGCAGCGACATGGCGTACAGCTTCTCAGAATCCGCGCGGTCGCGTGCCATGCGCTGGGTCTCTGGGTCTGCGGAGAGGGCGTCGAGTGCTTGAGCGGCGTGAGCCATGATTGGGTCCTCCTGAGCGAGCGCAGCGTATTCTGCTTCTGACTGAGCCGCCAGGAATCGAGCCCAGCGCCGCAGCATTGGTTGATCCTGACCGGCAAATGGCAGCTTCGCAAGCTGCAGCAGGTGGAGCTCGAGATGGGCCGAGTAGAGCGCGCCCGTCGCGCGTTCTCGCAACTCGAAGACCGAGTGCAGCTGATCCAAATCTGGAAACATGGACTCGACCAGCCACAGTACGGAGATGGCTGGGCGGAGCAGGCTGTAGTCCTCGCCCTGGCTTAGTTGCCCCGTGTACTCGCGGGCGCCGTAGAAGAGGAAGCGCGCCTGGTTGTCGGGCAACGCGCGGGCTTGCATCTCCACGTCGACGTGACTGCCGTTGTCGAGGACGACGCGAAGATCCAGGGCGACGATCTTGGCGTGGGTGACGTCCGCCGGCAGGTCCGGGTTGAGCACCTTGGCCGAGCGGATCTGCCGGCCCAGCACCGCCTCCAGCATGTCGACAAGCAGATCGTGGTGCCGCGAAAACAGCAGCTTGAAGACGAGATCCTGACGGGGACTCAGGCGTGGAAAGCGTGAAACGGTCGCGTCGGGAGCGGACATGAACCGCTACCTCGGGCATTCAAGACGCCGAGTTGCGCGTTGTTGTCTTTGCCGCCTCAACTGGGGTAGCTGCCTCGGTACCCTCCCTATGCTCCAAGGGATACAGGTGCCGCCGGTGGCCAACTCAGCCGCGGCGACGGCTCCTACCCGGAAGTTTGCTGGCTTGGAGAGGAGCTCATTCTCAGCCGAGCTGGACGTCGCGCTGGAGAAAGTTTCCGCGTGGTTTTCTACAAGATGTGCTCCTGGCAAATTCGGTGGCACGCCCGTAGCGTTCTAGGTGCATTCGAGAGTCATCCGAGTGGTGTGTAGCGGCCCCCAGTCGAGTACCAATCGCCCGGCAACGCCAGCTCTCCGAACGCAGATCTCGCCCGGTCGGTGAATCCCATCGTCGTTGATGGTCCCGGTGTGCACAAGATCGCCAGCGATGTGGCCGACGCGCTGGCTGCATTGCACGACCACGCCATCGTCCATCGCGACTTGAAGCCAGGAAACATCCTGCTTCATCAACGCAGGTGGCGTCTGACCGACTTCGGAATTTCGAAGAACCTCGGGCGTCTTCAAACGGCCAGGACCATGCGCGGCCGAGGCACTGAAGGCTTTGCAGCCCCGGAGCAGTGGAATCAGGTCGAGGCTCAACCCAGCGCCGACGTCTTCAGCTATGGGCAGGTGCTCGGGCGTATGGTTGGAGTCGGTGAATCCGTGTGGCAAAGACTGATCGACGAGTGCACCGCATCCGATCCTGACCAGCGACCTGAGATGGGGACCGTAGTGGAGCGCTTGAAGGCGCTGGCCGCCACCTAGGGTTAGCCACCGGCTGAAGAGCGACCTTGAGCGTCCTCCCCGCGCCTAGGCATGCAGGCTCCGGTTAGAAGTCGATCCGTGCGGACCCTTCTGCCTGTACGAGGCTCGCGCCGCAAGGTCGTTGACCCGTGGCTCGTGACAATTAACGTCACCATGAGCTTCGCGCCGAGCGCCTACCTGAGGTCCGCACGCCAGTGTACTCCCGGCGGAACGTTGGAGGCGCCAAGAACTCGCTGTGCACTTACCCTTGCTCCGAGGGCCTCGCCGGGCTCATGGGGCGGGCACCAGCACCTCCGTTCACGCTGCTCGCGCAGACGCGGGCAGCAGTTGTATTCGTGCCCTGCGGATCAAATCCTCCGTTGTGAGCTCAGGCTCGCCCGCTCCCACGTGGGACCGCGCTGTGTCCAAGGCTCGGTGAGCCTCGCCTGTGTTTTTTGCTCAGGTTGGTCAGGGCTGGGGTTGCCTTGCTCCGTGCCTCGCAGCGCTGCGCCTTCCCCGAGCGTACTCCCAGCGCCCGAAGGTAGCGCGCCGCCTGCTCGGCCAGGCTGAGAGGCTGAAATAAGCTCGTGCTACTGAGGTGTTTTACCCAGGGGGAGGCGATGACTCACGACCACACGATCCACATGAACCGAGGTGGTCGCGCGATGCACTACGCGATGGTCTGCCAAGCGCCGCGGGGGTGACCACCCAGCGCCGAGTCCTCGTTACAGCGCAGGCCGCGTCTCGCGGCGCGCGCGAGGGGGTTATCTAGGGGTTGCCCTCGGGTTTCATGGATTCGGGCTACGACAACCAACCGGCCCCGCTCGCCCTAAACTCGCGAGCGCCGCGGATCATTGTATCCTCATGGCAAGGGTACTCCAGCGCACTGCCCATGCGCGCAGCCTTGGACGGCTATCGGCTTGGCCGAGCGCGCGACCACCACGTCGATGGACGGTGAAAATGGCGCGGCGCCGCCGCAGTACACTGGCAAGTCGAGCAAGATCACCAGGCGCGTGTCGGTCTCGACCACCGAGGTCACCCGCGCCGCAGGCAGCCCGTGGACGTGGATCCTAACTAGCCGCTGGCGCTGTGGGTCCAGCTGCGCCCCCAGGCTGGTGGGCAAGCTGCCCAGCGCTTGGACTCCTTCGAACACCTCAAAGCTGCTACCCCCGTGCCCCGACTGAACAGCCGCCAGCGGCGCGGGGCTCGCGGCGAACCACACCGAGCGCCCCCCAGGCGGATCGCAAGACAACTTGACCAGCCCGCGCCGCGGCGGGGTGAACGGCGGGAGATGGCTCGGGCCACCGTCGGACGAGCCAGCGCCAGCATCTTGCCGCGCGGCAGCGCGCTCAACGTCGGGCTCAAGGCTAAGCACGCCGGCGTCTGCCACCGCACCCGCGAGCGGTGGCCGGCCCTCACTAGGTGGCGGATCGGCGGCTGGCGTCGGCCTGAGAGGCTCCGCAGCAGGCGCCGGGCGTCGGCAACCCGTGCAGACAAGCCAAGCCAAGGCGCAACTCACGGCGCCCCAGCGGCCGCGCCAAGGGCTGGCGCTCCAAGACGGGGTGAGCGGTGCCATTTGAAACCAGATGGTTCGCCGCGCATCGCGCCGACCCAGCGCGCTGCCCGCCGGCTCAGATGGCGAGCTAGAACGAAGCGGAAGCCGACGCGCTGCCGCCGCCCTTGACGTGCACCGTGCGGACCTGGCGACCCGCTGGTCCGATGAAGACGATGGTGTGAGAGCCCGCGGGCACGCGCACCGTCTTAGGGGTCATGCCGACGGGCTTGCCATCAACCACCACGTTCACCGGCGGCGTGGACGAGATGTTGATGGTGCCCTTGTCGCTGACTGCCTCAGCTTGGTCGTCTTTCGCCGCGGTCTTGGTAGCCGGCTTGTCCGCCGACTTGTCTGCGGCTTTGCCAGCTGCCTGCGTCTTGCTCGCGCTGGCAGCGCCCTTGTCCGACTTGCCGTCGTCTTGGTCTTTATCGTCCTCCGCGGCGGGCTTGGACTTGCCGCCCAAGTCCTCTAGCGAGAGCGTCTCGTCGGCCTTCTTCGCCGGCTGGTCATCAGCCTTCGCGTCCTTGCTCGCCACGAGTTCCATGCGGTGGTCTTTGGTGGCGCCGCCCTCGATGACCAGCGAAATGGCCGCTGACGTCTCGTACCCCGGGGCAACAACCTTGAGGAAGTGCTCGCCCGCGGTCAGGCCGTCTACCTTGCAGGGCGACGCCTCACAACGACGGCTGCCGTCGACGAACAGCTCAAACTTGTCGACGGACGCGCCGCCGGGCCCCGCTACGCTGGCCAGCAACGCGCCGGTCTTGGGCGCTCCAAACCCCGCGACGCCGGCTTGCCTGGCGGCGAGCCCACCGACGACCAGCACCAAGGCGGCCGCGGCCGCGACCAACAGCTTGTTGGCCCCGCCGCTCTTTGGAGGCGCCACGTAGGCCGGCGGCTGCGACAATGAGGTCGGCTGCACGGTGTGCATGGTGTCGCGCGGCACGCCGGACACCGGCGGGATGGCGGCGGCCTGCTGCACGGAAGGCGGCGGCGGAACGATGGACGACGGGTCCCCAGACCCGGCGGCCAGCGCTGCCGCGGCGGCCGAGGTGGGCGGCGGCGCAGAGACCGGCGGCGGCGGTACCGCAGGGGAACGCGACGCTGGGCCTGAGGTCGCGGCGGTCATGGCGCGCACCATGGCCACGTCGGGCAGCTTCACGGTGGGGGTGCCGTCTACCGACGCTCGCACCGGCGTCGCGTCGTCGCCGTTGTCTTCGGCGTATTCTGCGCTGCCCTCCGGAACCTGGGGGTTGGCGGACGGGCGCATCGAGGGAGGAGGTGGCGCATAGGCGACGGACGGCGCCAGCTGAGAAGGCGGCGGCGGCGCGGAGACGCGCCCAGAAGGCGGGGCTGGCACCTGGCTCGTCGGCGGCGCGGGGGGCACCTGACTTGTCGAGTGGACGCCGCTAGAGGAGGGCATCACCGAGCGCGGCGCAGCAGCGGCGCCACCGACCAGCCCAGCAGCCGCTTTGACCTGGCTGCGAGGCGCGCTCACCGGCGGCGCGATCCCTCCACCCCCGCGCTTGCTCTTGGTGGGAAGATCGGCGAACAGCTCACCCGACGACTCTTCATTTTCCGCAGTGGAAATTTGTTCTTCAGAGCTGGCCATATATAACTATCTCCTCGAAAAGCTACGCCTGCTGGGGGTGGGCGGGCGCATGAAGCCGGGCAAGGCCGAGCATCAGCTATAGGGATTGTATTTCAAACCTAAAGGAGTTCCACGCGCAAATGCGGCCGGCGGGCTGATTTGCTGCCAACTGCCTGAAAACACAAGCCGTCTGCGAGGTGTGGGCGCCCATGAACTACAAACCTAGCGCGCCGGGGCGACGAAAACCAAAGCTTTGCCGCAGAGCGCTGACCCCCACTCGCTAGAGCCCGTGCGCGAGGCCCGTCGGCGCGGGTTCAAATGCTGGCGTCGAACTCTGAGCAGCTGAGCCCTTCCCAGCCCGCGGGCAAGCTCGCGGGATCGAAGGCGGGGGTCTGAGCGACGGCGCAGCCAGCCTGGCAGTCGGCGCTGCTGAAGCCACTGCTCAGCTGATAGCGACAGTCCCCTTCCGAAAAGCCTGGGCTGGCTTGGCAGCTCTCGCACTTGGCGCAGAACGCCGCGCACAGCGTCGGATCCCAACCCGTGGTGCTCGTCGCGCCACCTGATGCAGAGCCGCCAGCGCCCGTGCTCTGGCTGCCGTAGCCGGTTGGGTCTTGGGTGATCACCCACTCGTCCACCAGACGGCCACCGACAGTGCGGTACTGGCCCCGCGCCTTGCGCGCGTCGCCGTCTACTCCGAACTCGATCACCACCACCCCTGCGGCGTCTCCGATGTTGGCTTCGGTGGTGCGCACGCCGTCGTCGATGGTGACGTTGCTGGTGTAGCCAGAGGACCACCAGGTGTCGTCGTCGTGGCGCGCAGCCTCGTAGTCGCGCAAGCCGACACCGCCAGCGCCGTTGACCGTGACGTAGGTGCGGCCGCGCATCAGCTGGATCAGATCCCAGTCGCCGGTCGCGCCGTGGCCTGCGCTGGTGTTGCCGACATCGCTGAGGGCCAACGTGCGCGCGTAGCTGTGCTCGTGGCCGTTGACGATCATCGCACCTTCAGCCTGGCAGAGCTGGTGGACCTTGTAGCCGGTGTCGTTCCCCTTGCCGCCTAGCTGCATATCAGACTGGTTCAAGTGCCAGCCGCACATGCGCCAGATGTTTGAGCTGGCGCCCAGCTCTTGGCGCAAGAAATCTTCGTGTCCGGAGCCTAACAGCCCAACGCCGCTCAGCACGAACTTGAAGCCCTTGTAGGTGCACGAGTGCTTGACCCCCGGCTCGCCCACGCAAGTCGCGTCGCTGATCTTGTCGAGCTTGCGCTGGATCACCGCCTTATAGCCGCTCCATTTGGCGGTGTCGTGGTTGCCCACCACCGCGAACCAGGGCAAGTCGCCGAGCCCCTCGTTCATGAACGTCTCCCACGCGGCTGGGTTATCGCCGTAGTCGAAGTCACCCAGGTGGATCACCATGTCTACTTGTTCCGCACGGATTAAGGCAAGTAGATTTTTGGCGTCCTTGCCCAGGCTCTGGTCGCCGAAGAACGCCACGCGCAGACCCATCTCCGTAGGGATATATTGGCTCCCGCCGCCTGTCCCTCCACCCCCTGCTCCTGAACCGCCTGCTGCTGCTCCCCCCGATGAGGCGCCTGCGCTGCCGCCTTGGCTCGACCCGCTGGATCCGCCGTGGCCTGAGCCGCTGCTGCCGCCGTGTGTGGTGCCCGCGCTGGCGCCTGCGCCGCTGCCGGCAGGGCTGTCCCCCGAAGAACCGCAGGCGTAAAACGCAGCGCTGGCGAGGACGATGGTTGAGAGCGCGGCGGTCTTGGGGCTGAGCAGATTGAGCTTCATGGGGAGTGACCGCAGCTTAGACTACGCGAAGGCAACGCGCACCGGCGCAGCGCTCCGCGTGGGTTTGGGTGAGTTGTCTCAACGGCGCCGGTTCCAGCGCGCCGTCACCGAGATCGGCCATCACCTCGCGCCAACGGCGCGACATGACACGCAGGCGCGCAGCATGTACGCTGCCGTGTGTGAAAGCAGGGCCGCTGGTTTTGTGTGGCTTGCTGGTGGGCTGTGGTGGGCAGTCGACCAGCGACGATGACATGGGGCCGGACGCTGGGTCTCCGACTTGTCTGACGTCGGCGGTGTGTGCCGAGGGCAGCTATTGCGACGACGGTCGCTGCACCTCGGCGGCGACGCGCTGTCCGACTGCCCACGACCCCGTGGAGCTCACGGCCGCCCGAGGCCTGAAGACCGGGTGGGCGTGGGTCATCAACTTTCGTGGGCAGGAGGTGATTTGGTCGCAAGCCACTCAGCTCTCCGATGTCATCACCTTGACCCCGCTCGACGGCGGGGAGAGGACCACGATCCCCATCATCGCGCAGTATCGCTGGCCGGGATGTCTGGGAGATCTGGCCGCGTGCTGGGTGAGCGATGGCTCTGACCCGACGCGGCGCTCCATCTACACCGATTTCAGCGCGGTCGACGGTGAGTGGCTGCCGGGGTCCGGCCCCCGGGCATTTCAGGCTGCGGGACCCATCGGGTTTATTGTTTCCGTACGAAATGATAACTCCCGGGTGCTGGTGGAAGCTGGGGGCTCCCTGCGGGAATATCTGGCTGATGGGACGGAGACCGGCACCAGCTTTGATCTGGGGGGCAGAAAGGTGGCCGACTACCATCCGGGCGACGACTGGTGGGTTCAGCTGAGGGGGACCCGGACTCGCTCACTGATGACCGCGCGGGATCCGGGGGTCATCCACACGTTGTTCGACGAGGATGATATCGCTGACGACCAACACTGGAACATGGCCGTGGAACACACCCCGGACGGGTTCGTCGCGGTGGTGGTAAAAAGCGCACCCGAAGGCGGCTTCACCTGGAGCTACTACGCCATCACTCCCGGCGAGCCGCCGCGTTTGATTGGTCAAGGGCCCGAGCTGGTTCGGGACCCGGGTGGCGGAGCGGCAGTCATGAGCATCAGGGACGCCTGGGTTTCGCTGCCTGAATCCCGCAGTCGTTGGGTGCGCTGTGAAGAGCGCGATTGCGAACTGCTGGAGGTCGATCTCGCTAGGGTACAAATGAAGTCGTTGTCTACGCACTCGTTCCCTTCATCAGACCGCGTGGGCTTGAGCCACAGCCGCCACGTGGGCTGCGGGCTGATGGAATACGTCGCTACCCAGATGAGATTCGAAACCGATGCCGCCGGGGAGCCGCTGACCGACGAGGACGGCAGATGGCTCGTGGCAGAGTCCAGTATGTGGATGGGGCGCCTTGGTCCTGCGGCGGAGAAGTAGCGCCAGGGCGGCGGGTTGCCGCGGTGGTCCAAGTCGCGCGTGCGCAGCGCCAGCCAAGTTTGCGTCACAGCCAACAGCGATCAGCGAGAAAGTCGAGAAATCACCCAGGAAATTCGAGGCAAATGCCTAGTTTCAGCCGTGTTGCAGTTGTAACTGCCCTACCCGCTGCCTAGACTTCGGGCATGTCGCAGTCGGCCAAGCAAGCGCAGCAAAAAGAGCTACGCGAGGCGCTCCGCGCCGCGGGGCTGCGGGCGACCATCCCTCGGGTGCGGGTCTTGGGAGCGCTCCAAAAGGCTGGCAGCCCGCGGAGCCACGCCGAGGTGGCGGACGGCTTAGCCGACGAAGGCTTCGATCGCGCCACCGTCTACCGCAACCTGATGGACCTGACCGAAGCCGGCTTGGTGCGGCGGAGCGACCTCGGGGATCACGTCTGGAGATTCGAACTGGCCAGCGAGACCCACAAGCACGACGAGAGCCACGCCCACTTCGTGTGCGCGGCCTGCGGCGCCGTGGAGTGCTTGCCAGCGAGCAGCGTGCAGCTCTCCCCAGGGCAAGGCGCGCCGCGCGCACTGAACAACAGCGACCTACAAATTCAGGTGCGCGGTCTGTGCGATAGCTGCGCCTAAGGGCGCGCCACGCTCGGCTTTAGTAAAAGTCCGCACGGGTGACTGCGGCGCAGGCTGCGCTCAGCCTGCGGCTTCAGGCGCTCCGGGGACGCCTTCGCTGGCGTGAGCTAGAGCGTCCTCGACGATCTGCGCCACGTGGCTATCCGCCAGGCGGTAGATCATGCGCTTGCCCTCGCGCTGACAGCTGACTAGCCGCGCCTCGCGCAGCACCTTGAGCTGATGACTCGCCGCGCTCTGTTCGAGGCGCGAGGCGACCACTAGATCGCCCGCGCTGAGCGCGCCGCCGCGGCTGAGCGCGAGCAGCATCCTCAGGCGGGCGGCGTGGGCCATGGCCGACAACAGGTGCACCGTGACCTCGAGGGCGTGCTCCCGCGCGGATTCATTGAGCGCGCTGGTGGCACACAAAGGCGAGGCGCCGCGCGCCGGCTGCGCCAAATCGCGCCTGCTCACGGGACGCCCGTTGACCGTGGGGCGCTCGACGCGGCGCCTGACGAAGCGCTTGGCGCGGCGCCTGACGACCCACTTGGTGCGTCCGAGGCGTCAAACAGCGTGCACGGCGCCTCGCAGCCTCGACACTCAGTCTGCAGCGTGGTGTGGCTCACGTGAAAGCGCCGCGTGAGCAGCTCTTCGACGCTCTCCCGAAGCTCGGTCGCAGCGACCTGGTCGCTGTGCACGATATGCGCTGAGAGGATCGCCTCGCGACCGTCGACGCTCCACACGTGCAGATCGTGGACGTCGGTCACGCCGTGCATGGCCTTCAACTCGCGCAGCACCGCCTCGGCGTCGACGCCGGCCGGCGCAAAGTCGAGCAGCACCTGCGTAGCGTCCCAGAGCAAGCGCCAGGTGCCCCAGAGCACCAGCGCCCCGATGGCGAGGCTGGCGATTGAATCCGCGTGGCGAAACCCGAGCCACACGCCGAGGGCGGCGATCATCGCAGCCAGCGAGCCGAGCGCGTCCGCCAGCATGTGCGCGAGGGCGCCGCGGATGTTGAGGCCATCGGAGTCTGAACGATACAAGTGCCAAGCGCTGCCCAGGTTGATCGCGAGCCCCACGGCGCCGGTGATCATCACCGGCAGCGCCGGCACGCTGACCGGCTCACCTAGCAGCCGCTCAATTGCCTCTCGGAAAATCGAGAAGCAGGCGACGGCTAAGATGATCCCGTTGGTGAACGCACCCAGCACCTCAGCGCGCAGCAAGCCAAAGCTGCGGCTGGGGCTCGGCGCACGCTGCGCGAGGTAGGCCACACCCAAGGCCATGGAGAGCGCCGCGACGTCGGTCACCATGTGCGCCGCGTCGGAGAGCAGCGCGAGGGAGTTGGTGGCGAACCCCACCACCAGCTCGATGATCAGGAAGGCTCCGTTGAGCACCAGCGCCCAAATCAGCGCTCGGCGCCCGGCGGCAGCGCCGCCCCGAGCTCCGTGGCCGTGGCCGTGAGCGTGTCCTCCGTGTGCGTGACCATGCATGATGTTCCGCTCATATGAAGGAATATTCATATTAACGCAAGGTCCTTTTGTGCATCAGCGTGACGGCGTGCGATCGGCTCGGCGCTGGCCCCTCCACCCAACCAAACAGGTCCGCTCGCCGCTCGCCGCTCGCGGCTCCGCGCACGCAGGATGTTTGCTGCGCCTTCGGCGGCGGCGACGTGAGGCTTGACGCAGAGCGTTTTTCAGCGCCGGGCGGGGTGGAGCGCGCTATATGGCGCAGCGCGCGAGGCTCAAGCTGGTCAGCGCCGCAGCGCTCGCACAATGGACCCCTACCCACAACCTACCCTCTCCGAGATCGAACACGCCGCGTACGGTGCATGGCCGGCTGAGCGTGTGAGCGAACTGGGCGGCTGGCGGCTGCGCTACATGCGTGAGGTGACCCGGCGCGCGAACAGCGTGTGGCCGCTGTCCAGCGGTGACACCGACCGTGCGGAGTTGAGCGAGCGTGTCGATCGCGTCGAGGACTACTACCGCAAGCTCGGGGCAAGCCAGGTGTTGTTTCAGCTCAGCCCGCTCGCGCCGCCAGACCTGGACAGCCTGCTGGCTGATCGTGGCTATCGTGTCGACGCGCCGGTGTCCGTCATGCTCGCCGACGTCGCGACCGTGATACAGCAAGCTCCGCGCGGTAATGTGTGCATCGAGCCGACCCCAGGGTCTGACTTTTTGGAGGTCGCGATCCAGCGCGGGCGCTACAAAGACTTCAGAGAGGAGTTCTTGGGCCTGCTGGGCCGCATCCAGGGCCGCGCCGGCTTCGCCAGCGTCGAGGCCAAGGACCGCCCGGTAGCCAGCGGGCTCGGCGTGTGCGATGGCCCATTGCTCGGCCTGTTCGCCATCAGCACCATCACCGACGCGCGGCGCAAGGGCTTCGCGTCGGGGTTGCTTGGCGGCTTGTGCCGCTGGGCGGAGCGCAAAGGCGCTCGGCACGCGTACCTGCAGGTAGAACAAGACAACACCGCGGCGCTCAAGCTGTTCACGCGCCACGGCTTCCGCGAGAGCTACAGCTATCACTATCGGCAGCTGGACCTGGAGGACTAGCGACGCGGCGGGCCTGGGCGCGGCGCGACCCGGGCGTAGCCCTCCGCCTCTGCCTGATTAGCCACGCGGCAATGCTTGACGCTGCTCAGCGAGACGCCGTGTTGACCACGCTAGACGAGCTGTATCCCCCCCACCCCCTAAGAAGCACGTTGAGCGCGCCACCATCAGCTTCAAGGCACGGCGATGCTGAAGGTGTCTTGGGCCGTGCCGGCGTGATCGATGGCTTGACCTTTGAGCTCAGTGGCCCCGACCTGCAGCCACATGGCGTGGTTGAACTCGCCGGACGACTGACGCAGGCCGCAGAACTCACGATCCATGTTCTCGGAGACGTCGCCGATTGCGCCGCCTCCACCGCCCGTGGTGATATACACCAGATCCCTAGTGCCTTGCGGTAGCGGCACGACGAAGCGCTCGTAGCCGTGCATGTGACCCTGGATCACCAAGCGCACGTTGTACTGCTCGAACAGCGGCTCCAGCAGGTTCCGCTCATCGGTCAGCACGCCCGAGTCGCCGCAGGTGATCAGCGGGCGGTGCAAGAACACCACCGAGAAGCGATGCCCGGGCGCCGCGGCCTGCTCAGCCAGCTTGGCCGCGAACCAGTTGTACTGCGCTGGGTCCGCGCCGTCTTGCAACGAGCTCTCGGTGTCGAGGCTAAAGAAGCTCACCCCGCCGGTCTCGAACAGATAGTAGGCGCTGGTGCCTTCAAAGCCGCTCTCCCCAAAGAAACGCAGGTAGTACTGCTCGTACTCGTCAGGCTTCTCGCTCTCATGATTCCCCACGGCGGTGAAGAACGCCCCCTGGGACAACATGGGCTGCATCGCTGGGAACCACGAGGCCCAGGTCTCTAGACCCGAGGCGTAGTACTGGATATCTCCGCCGTGGATCGTAAAATCATAGCCTTTGCGGTTGAGCTGCTCCAAGACCAGCGCGGTGTTAGCGCTGAAGCCTGGGTTGGTGTCGGCGATGGCCATGAAATTGAAGCTCTCGCCGCTGGGCCTTGCCGTACAGAAACGACCGTGGCGGAGCGGGTCGGCCGTGAGCTGGTACGAGTAGCACCCGCGCGCCAGCCCGCTGAGCTTGACCTCGTGCATGTAGTAGGTGCCGGGCAAGTCGTCGGGGATCGAGTTGGGGATGAGCGACGTGTAGCGGTTCGTGATCTCGAAGGGGGCGACCTCTGCGCTGAAGGTCTGCGGCGTACCCGACGGCTCCGGCGTGAGCACGACGTCGGGGCTCGCGCCGTCGGAGCAGCCTTCCCAGCGGATACGCGCAGAGGTCGCGTCGACGCGGTTGACCCACGGTCCCTTGCTGACGCCGGTTGGACAGGCGATCCCGCCGTCACTTCCCGCGCTGGCCCCAGAGCCACCGCTGCTGCTGCCGGAGCTACCGCCCGCCGCGGCGCTGCCACCGCTGCCGCCACCAGAAGAGCCGCCGTTCGCGGAGCCCGAGTCACTATCTTTCGAGCAGCCAACCGCCAACAGCCAGCAGATCCCAAGAGCAATACGCCTCATCCCCGGACTCTAACCCAAGGACCCACCAATGGATAACCTAACAGGCGTTCGGGTGTCGCTTGGGACGGGTTGCGGCGGGCAGCCAGCCGTGAGACGAACGCTAGATGGGCACCGCGCCGCCGATGAGTATCCGAACTCAGGACTACAGCCTGGAGTTGGTAAAGTTGCTCCTGCAGGTGGTCTGGGCAGACCAAGAGGTCAGCGAAAAAGAGATCAGCAGCCTGCGGCTCTTCGCCAAGAACCAAGGCCTGACCCCAGAGCAACTGGCCGAGCTGGACACCTACTTGAAAGGTGAGGCGCCGCTGCCACCCCCAAACCTCGCCGCGCTACGCAGCCGCCGCGTAGAAGTGCTGAAGTCGGTACGGCTCCTGCTCTCCCAGCTCGAGGTGGGTGAAGACGAGAACGAGATCCTGGCCGAGCTGTCCGCGATGCTCGGCGCGTCGTCATTTCCGCCGACCCGACAGAGCTAGCCGCTTCGTTCCCTGGCTGACGGCCCACGCGGAGCCGGCGCGGGCGGCAGTTAGCCTTCGAAGGGCTGCATCTCTGCCAAAGCATTCCGGGGGCTCGCGCGTCTGATGCAGACTCATGCTGGCTCCACCGGACATGCTGGCTCCCCGCGACGACGCGTGTCGAGATAGCCTCGACCTCGGCTTCGCGGCGGATCTGGCGCAGCCCACCGAGCGCTTCAAGCCCAACACGTTGGAGCTCGGCGCCGCCTGGGGTGCGCTCGGCGCGGCCCTGGGCATCACGCCGTTTGGCACAGCCTATTTGGTCGAGCACTCATCACAGCTCGGTCTCGCCGCGCGCATGACCGGCGAGCTGACCTTGATGACGCTGCTGGTGGGTGCGGGGGTGGGGGTGATCGTCGCAGCGAGTCGCAGCTGGGAGTCCCGCCGCGGTACGCTCCAAAGCGCCCTGTGGCGTGTGGTGCGCCGCGCGCTGTTCACCGGCGGGCTCCTGGCGTGGCTCGGGGCGATGGCCGGGGCTGCCGCAGCGCAGCGCTTCGCTGGACACGCCTTACCCATGCGCCCCGCGCCGCTGGTCATCGCAGGCGCGCTGGCCTTGGGTGCCCTCAGCTGCTGCTTTTGTATCCGCGCGGCACAAGAACACGGCGCACCAAGACCCCGCGCAGCGGGGCTGCGCGCGGCCCTGACCCCAACGCCCGCGTTGTTAGCGCTGGCGCTGCTGCTGATCTGGCTGAGCGCGCCCATGCTGCGCGAGCTCGAGCGCGCGTGGGGCACCGCGTGGGCTGGGGCGCTAGTTGGCCTGGCGGTCGCCGCACTCACCAGCGTCTGGCTCAGCGTCAGTCTTGAGTTGACCGCCGCTCGCGCGCGCGGCGCAGGCCGCCGCTCAGGGCCAGCCCCAGCAGCTTGATTTCTGCCCAGGCCGCCCACAGCGGAGATGCGGTGGTGGGCGCTGCGCGGTCGCTAAACCAGCTGGCGACCACCGCGCCCTGAAGCGCGGGGAGCGCGGCGATGGGCAGGAAGTACACCAGGCCCACGCGCAACAAGAACGCGGTGAGCAGGATAGACAGGCTGGTGCCGACGAGGTGGGCTAGGAGCGCCGCGCCTCGGCCATGGGCAGCCACCAATTGGCTGAAATACTCGTCAAATGAGTTGGTCATGTGATCCTCTGCTTTCGCACGGCGCGTCAGGCGCCGGGGGGCGCCGGGGTCCGTCGCAACTTTGGCTGTGACTCCGGCTGCCCAACAGAGACAGTACTAACCGTTACATCTTATGGTGTCAAGGTTGATACTGTCAGCGTGCGTAGAAAATCTCACCACCCAGCGCTGCCGCCTACGCTGCTGGCGATGATCAGCATCGCCGCGAAATACAGCGGTGTGCCCCACAAACGATTCACGAAGCTCGCCTTCACGAAGCGCTCACGGGCCACCGCCAGGTCCGACAGGTAGAACATCAGCGCCCCGAGCAGGATGCGCTCGCCAGCGCCTTGCCACGCCGTGCCGACCGCGGCGGCGACCATCGCGGTGATCACGATCACGTAGGCGACGACGGCCACTCGCAGGTCGCCGCTGTGCGGGAGCAGCCAGCGCAGCACGCCGCCGCCGATCAGGGCCAGGGCGATCGCGCTGAAGATCACAGCTTGAACCGAGACGCCGCGGCTGACGAACGCCGCCAGGAACGCCACGTGGCCGAGCAAGAAGCTTAATATCCCCGCGGCAAATGCCGCGCGGCGCTTGGGGATCAGCAAGATATCGCCCCCCATGCACAAGACCAGCCCCAGCACCAGCAGCGCGTCGTAGCGCGAGTCGAGGCGGCCCCGGCTGAGCCCCAACACCACGAAGCCGAGCGCCGCCACGGGCTTGGTGAGCCAGCTGCCGAGCTGGCTGTTGCGCCACTCTGCCAGCAGCAGGCCGAGGCTACCGGCTGCGGTCACGAGGATGCAGACTTGGTGTATTGTTGACATAATCGATCAAGAATATCGCACTGGGCCCCGCCGACGATCACCTGGTAGCCGCAAATGCACCTTGCAAATTTGGTGATAGCCGCTCATACACACGAAGCGCGGTGTGGTCCGCAATTGTTGACTTATTTTGTCAGGATTATAGTGTGGCTCACGAAACTCGCGCGCGCAGCATCGTCAAAGCCCTCTCCTGGCGGGTGTTCGCGACGCTGATCACGACTGGCGTGGTCTACGCCATGACCGGGCGCATCGACAACGCGTTGGAGATCGGCGTCGTCGATACCCTGGTCAAGCTGGGGCTGTACTTCGGCCACGAGCGGGCGTGGGCGCGCATCAACTATGGGCGCTACCGCTACACCGACTATCAAATCTGAGTTAGCCAACCAGCTGCGCCTGAGCCAGCCCGAACAGGCGCGGCAACTCAAGCCCCGCGTCGCGCGCCTGCGCTGCAGCCCGCAGCAGGCGCTCCTCGGCCGTCCGCCCCCGCGCGGCGTGCTCCGGATCCGCGAGGATCGCGTCCTCCAGGCCAGCGAGCAGCGCCGATTCGTCCAGCTCGCGACCTAGCAGCGACTCCTGAAGCTGAATCAGCTCTCGGCTAAGGGGGTGGGACAGCGCAGCGTGGTCGCGCCACAGCGCCCCCGCGCTGCCTCCGACCTCCAGCCCCGCGAGGTTCAGGGTCAAGATGTAGAGGTTCTTGAGGGCGAGCTCGAAGTCGCGCTGGGCGCTGTCCCGCGCCACGAAGAACGGCAGCCCGAGCGCGCTCATCGACTCCGCAAGGTAACTTGTAGTTGGACCGAACAGCACGCTTGGCCGAATCGAGTGGACAGCCTTGCCCGCCTTCTTCTCGAACCACACCACAGCCACGCTTGGATCCGCGTGGTTATGGCCCAGCGCGGCTCGCCAGACCCTGGGCAGCAGCTCGTTTTGCAGCAGCGCGCAGCGCTCGCTGTACGCCGCGGGCAGGCTGCTGAGCAGCTCTGGGAGGCTGTGCTCCCCCACCCCCAACAAGACGATCGCCGGCTCAGGTAGCTCCAGGCTCAGGTCGCCCAGAGGCGCGGCGCGGGTCACTGGCACCACAGCTCGCCCGGCGCGCAGCCAACCCTCGGCGAAGGTGGCGCCGAGCTGACCGACGCCGATCACCACAGCGCTGGACGCGAGTCGAGATGGACCCAGAGCGGCAGGCGTTGTCATGGGCAGCAGATAACACGGCTGGCCAAGCGACTCATCCGCTACGCTCACGATCGCCGCTACGCTCACGATCGCCGCTACGCTCACGATCGC
>CAZKDY010000011.1:51296-169193 GCA_964551615.1 uncultured Polyangiaceae bacterium | reverse complement strand
CCGCTACGCTCACGATCGCCGCTACGCTCACGATCGCCGCTACGCTCACGATCGCTGCGAGGCTCTTCATCGCGGTGAGGCGCGCTTTCACTGCGAGGTAGGTTGTCACCGTGACGCAGGCGGTGCTCGCGCTTGCGCCGCTTTTTGTCGACTTGGCGCAGCCTCGCCTCTTGTTTCTTCGCGGAAAGCATACGGCCTGCGTGGGCCGCCTGCTCCGCGTGGTGCTCGTCGACCTCAGCAGGATCTTTGCCGAGTTCGAACAGCGCGAGCTCTGGACGAGCGCGCTCGCCGAGCCGTAGCCCAAACACCGACGCGCCGATGCCGGCGCTCACATACACCGCGCCGTCGGCGCGCCCCGCCTGCCGACAACCATACAAGCCATGGACATAGCGATGGCCACCGAGGCGCCCCAGGGTCCACTTGTGGAGATCACCGACGGTGATCTGGCCTGAGTGAGTGTGCCCTGAGAGCACCAACGACACCCCGTGATGCCACAGCTTGTCGGCCTCTTCTGCGATGTGGCTCAGGCCGAGGCTTGGCAAATCTGGATCTAGATCCGCGAGGGCGCGGGTCGCGTCCGCGTGGCCAGTATAGGCGTCGTCGAGGCCCACGACTTGCAGCGCCTGCGAACCCAGGCTGAAGACCGCGCTCTCGTTGCTGAGCACCTGCACGCCCGCGCGCTCTAGGGCAACCCGCACCTGGCGCGCGCCAGCCCAGTGATCGTGGTTGCCGAGCACGCCGACCTTCGGCGCCTTGATCGAGCCCACGACCTCCTCGAGCTGATCGAGGTAGTCTAAGCTGTGCGCCACGTAGTCACCGGTCAGCACGACCAGGTCTGGCGACTGCTCGTTGGTCAGCTCCGCCGCAGCCCACTGCAGATCTTCTCGCGTGACCCGCCCGAAATGCTGATCGGTGAGGTGAGCGACGCGCAGCGGCTGTGAGAGCCCGGCCTTGAGTGGTGCCGTACCCGCGAACGACCGCACAGCAATACGTTGCTTAGGATCGAGGCTGGGTAAACGGAAAGCCATACGCGAGACGAGGGTTCAAGGTACGAGCCTGGTAAGAATAGTCAAACACCAACCAGGCCCTCTACGGCGTGTACTGCGAGCAAATTTCGCGGGTGGAGCGCCAGGCAAGCGACGCGTGGACCGGATTGAAGCACTTTGAGCTCACAGCGGGCCCCGCGGGGTTGCTGAAGCGCTGATCTCGCGCGCTTTCCCGAAAAGACGCCTGCTTTCTGCTCGCCACGGCGCCCTCAGCCGCTACGCTCCCGCGCCATGTCTAAGGCGCCCAAGCAGACCAAGTCAAAAGCCGACGAGCCCAGCGGCGGCGCCGACCACGCGACGGCAGACGCAGACCAGGCGACGCCGGCTGAGCGCTCTGGGGCCAGCGCCGACGGCTCCGGTGAGACGGACCGCGACCAGCAGCTCAGCTCGGAGGCCGACGACGACCACGGCCCTGCTGATGACCACGACCCTGCTGGCGACGAGACCGTGAGCGACGAGGCGGTTAGCGACCAGCCGACCGCTACGAGCGCGGCGGCAGCGAAAGCGTCCAGCGACGACGATGACGACGACGCCGCTTCCCTAGAGAAAGAAACCACCAAGCCGGACAGCCCCAGAGCGAGTCGGCACAAACTCACCCAGCCCAGCACCAAAGCGGCCGAGGCTGAAGCAGCCGAGGCTGAAGCAACCAAGCCTCAAGCGGCCAAGCCTGCAGCGGGTCCTAACCGCACGCCGCTCTACCTAGCGCTGGCGGCGCTCGCCGTTGGCCTGGGCGGCTACGGCTGGCATTCGCACCAACAAAAGCTAGCAGCAGAGCGCGAGGCGAACCTGGTCAGCAACTGCAAGCAGGACTCCCACAAGGCCGCCTGCGACGAGTTATGCCGACGCACGCCGCCGGACGCCGAGGCTTGCTTGATCTACGCCAAGGCGCTGGATGAGGCGGGCAACGACACCGCCCGGGTGACCGACCTGTTCACCCAAGCTTGCGACGCAGGCAACATGGAGGGCTGCGCCCGCCTTGGCCGGGTGTTGCTGAACGCCAAAGGCGAGCAACACGACGAGAAGCGCGCGGCGGAGCTGTTCAACAAGGCGTGTACCGGCGGGAATCCGCTGGGCTGTGCGGGGCGCGGACACCTGCTGCTGCTCGGCCTCGGCGGCGTCAAGAAGGACGAGAAGGCAGGCTTTGCGCTGGCTGAGCAGAGCTGTGGCGATGAAGAACCGCGCGGATGCACGCTGCTCGCGACCGCGTTCCTCAACGGTGTAGGCACCAAGCGCAACCCAGCCAAAGCCTTCGAGCTGTTCGACAAAGCCTGCGCTCAAGGGGTCGACCGCGCCTGCCTTGGCAAGGGCGTGATGCTGTTCGAGGGTGTGGCTCAAGACAAGCCGGACCCGGAGGCCGCGGTGAAGCTGTTCAAGCAAGCTTGCCAGGGCAACGAAGCCAAAGAGGGCTGCGTCCACCTGGCTCTAGCTTACCTGTCAGGCCGCGGCGTAGAGCGCGACCCGGCCCAGGGTATTACTCACCTAGAGACAGCGTGCGAAGAGTCACCGCCCGCAGGCTGCGCGGAGCTTGGGCAGCTCTATTTAAGCGGGACCGGCGTAAAGGCAGACCCAAAGAAGGCTGGCGGATACCTGCAGCGCGCTTGTGACAACAAGCACGTCCAAGCCTGCCTCGCCCTCGGCAAAGCCAAGCTCGTCGGCGCCATGGGTTTCGACAAGGAAAAAGACGGGCCCGCTGGAGCCAAGGTGATCCAGACCACCTGCGACGAAGGCGACATCGGCGCCTGCATCGAGCTCGCCACGCTGGAGCTCCAGGGGGTGGGGGCGGTCAAGCGCGACGGCAAGCGCGCGAAGCAGCGCGTGCTGGCGGCTTGTGAGCAGGACAACGGGCGCGCCTGCACGGTGCTCGGGGGCATCATCGCCCAAGGTCTGGACGACACCAAGGCCGACCCCAGCTCATCGGCGAGCTATTTCAAGAAGGCCTGCGACCTGCGCGATGGCGACGGCTGCGCGTTCTACGGGGCGCAGCTCGCCGACGGCCGCGGGATCCCTAAGAAGCGCGACAAGGGGCTCTCGCTGATCAAACACGCATGTAAAGATCTCGGGAGCATTCAGGGCTGCACCATGTACGCGCAGGCCATGATGTTGAGCGGCGGAGGAGCCGCCGGCGAGAAAGAGGGGCTTGAGCTAGCCGAGCAGCTGTGTGTGCAAGGCGAGCTACGCTCCTGCATTCTGGCGGCCAGCGGTCACTTCGACGGCCGCGGTGCCAAGCGCGATCAGGTGCGCGGCACGATGTTCATCCTCGCGGCATGCGAGGGCGGCTTTCCACCGGCGTGCGAGATGAAGAAGCGCATCCCAAGCGAAATCGTCCACAAGGCCGAGCGCAAGATCAAGAAGAACACCGACGAGGCGCTGGCCAAGATCAAGGACGCCCAAGCCAAGGGCGGCCTGCCAGGCCTGGGCGGCATGCTGCCAGGCGCGGGGCTTTCAGCGTCGCCATCGTCGCCATCGTCGCCATCACCACCATCGCCGCCCCCCGCGCCAAGCGCCGAGTAGGCCGGAGCTAGCCAGGCGCCGCCCAGCGCACCGGCCAACCACCGCTCGCCAAGGGCGGAGCAGCCGCCAAAGATTAGGCCGAGCGCGGCCCGCGCTTTTGGCATACTGGCGAGTGACGAGCCGCCGCGCGACGTGGCCGCTGCTGAGCAAGGACGGGGAGTAATCAATGGAGCGCCTCTCGGGGTTGGACGCGTCGTTTCTATACTTAGAGACACCGCAGATGCACATGCACGTGGCGATGATGGCTGTGCTCGACCCCTCCCAAATGCCGGGCGGCTATTCTTTCGAGACGGTGTCGGCGCTGATCGAGAGCCGGATCCACCTGGTCCCGCCGATGCGTCGACGCCTGCTGGAGGTGCCATTTACCCTGCACCACCCGCTGTGGATCGATGATCCGAACTTCGACATCATCCACCATGTGCGCCGGGTGGCCTGCCCAGCTCCGGGCGGGATGCGCGAACTGGGAGCGCTGGCCGGTCGCATCACCAGTACGCCCCTAGACCGCTCACGCCCGCTGTGGGAGGCGTGGGTGATTGAGGGGCTCGAGCACGGCCGGATCGGGCTGCTGGTCAAAGTGCATCACTGCACCGTGGACGGCACGAGCGGCGCGGGGCTGCTAGTACACCTGTTCGATTTGCAGCGTCAGGTGACCGCCCCTCCACCCCCTCCCCCGCTTGAGTCGGAGCGTATCCCTTCCCACGGTGAGTTGGTCCGCCACGCGCTGCTGTCCCGAGTGAAACAGCCGGCCGAGGCTGTCCGCTTGGCCAGCAAAACCGCCCGCGCGGTCGCGGATGTGATCAAGCTACGACGCGACCCTGAGGTAGAGCACGGCGCGGCGCCGCTCACCGCCCCGCGCACCCACTTTAACTCCACTATTACCGCACGGAGAAATTCAGCGTTCGCGCGCCTGCCGCTAGACGGCTTCAAGACCATCAAGCGGGCCTTCGACTGTAAGCTCAACGACGTGGTGCTCGCTGTGTGCGCCGGCGCGCTGAGACGCTACCTAGAGGCTCGCGGCGAGCTGCCAGCCTCGCCGCTGATCGCGGCGGTACCCATCAGCGTCCGCTCGTCGTCGGACCAGGGGCAGTCGAACAACAAGGTCAGCGCGATGTTCACCTCGCTGAGCACACATTTGGCGGACCCAGGGGCGCGGCTGATGAACATCGCGGCCACGACCCGCGGCGCCAAAGAAGAGCACAACGCCATCGGCGCCGACATGCTGCAGAACTGGGCGGAGTTCGCCGCGCCCACCACGTTCAACTTGGCGGCCCGCTTCTACACCCTGCTCAAGCTCGCCGATCGACACCGCCCGATCCACAACGTGGTGATCTCCAACGTGCCCGGGCCGCCGTTCGCGATCTATATGGCCGGCGCTGAGTTGGTCGCGGCGTACCCCATGGGCCCAGTCATGGAGGGCGCGGGGCTCAACATCACGGTCATGAGCTATAAGGGCTCAGTTGACTTCGGCTTCATGGTCGCGGCAGACGCCATGCCTGACGTTTGGGACCTCGCGGATCAGGTCGAGCCTGCCTATCAAGAGCTGATCCTGGCCGCTCGGGTCAAGGCGGAGGACGTGGCAGGGCATGAGCGCGCGGGACAGCGCGCGGAAGCGGAGTGAGCCGTGCCGCAGTTTCAGCCGCCAAGCCAGACGGAGATCAAGCTCCTGACCAGGCCCAGCCGCGCCTACTTCCGCCCGCGTTTCCGTGGTCTGGAGCACCTGAGCCCTGAGCGGCCTGCGCTGCTCGTCGGCAATCACACGCTGCTCGGGGTGCTGGACGCACCGCTGCTGGTGGCGGAGATCTACGCCGAGCGCGGGATTTGGCTGCGCGCGCTGGGGGATCGCTTCCATTTTGGCGTGCCAGGTTGGCGCCAGCTATTAGAGCGTTATGGAGTCGTGGTGGGCAGCCGGGAGACCTGCGCCGCCCTGATGCGCCAAGGCCAGCATGTTTTAGTGTTTCCCGGCGGAGGAAGAGAGGTGTTCAAGCGCAAAGGTGAGGCGTACGAGCTGATCTGGAAGGCGCGCACGGGCTTCGCTCAGATGGCCATCAACCACGAGTACCCCATCGTACCGTTCGGAGCCGTCGGCGCCGAGGACTGCTTCGACATCGTGCTCGACGCCGATGACGTGCTCGACAGCTCCCTTGGCGGACTGCTCAAGCGCACGCCGCTGATCGACGCCATGCGCGGCGGTGACGCGATGCTGCCATTGGTGCGCGGCTGGCTGGGCACGCCGGTCCCCAAGCGCAAGCGCTTCTACTTTGCGCTGGGTGAAGCCATCGAGACGCGAGGCCTGGGCGACGACGTGGCAGCGGTGGCCGCCCTGCGCGATCGCACGCGAGCGGCGATTGAGCGATTGATCGGGGAGCTCAAGTCGCAGCGCCAGCGCGAGGGTGACTAGCAGTCATCAATAATTTCCGCATGGCTTAAAACCCCGAGGGTGACCGACCACTTGCCGGTGTCGCCGCTTGGCACGTAGCTGACCATGCCCTGCGCGCCCGGGCTGGCGTGAGTCTGCGCGAAGGCGCGCTTCATCACCGTGGCGAGCGAGCAACGAGGCATGCGGCCGCTGCCGCTAGCGCACTGGGACTTTTTGAGGCTGAGGTTGCTGGTGCCCATCTGAGTGACGCTGGTCAGCAAGCAGGCTTTGGAAGACACGAAGTGAAACGAGACCGTGTTGGTGATCTGCGTCCGCAAGTCTACCGTGCCGTCGGCCTTGGCCCCGTTGATCGAGATCAGCGAGGCTTGGACGTCAGGGTGCAGCTTGCGAGCCGCAGCGAAGGCCGCCTGCGCTTCAGCCGTAACGTCGTAACGCGCGCTGCCCCCCGCTGGGGCGAGGCCAGAGCTGTTTCCGAACGGTAGCTCATTATCATCGTGCGGCTCCGGCGCGGCGACGGGCGCAGCGACAGGCGCCGCGGTCACCGTCGGCGCAGCGCTAGAGCCGTGAGACAACCACGAGACACCAAACAGCATCACCAACGCGGCCGCGCTGAGCAACACGAAGCCAGCCAGGACGCTGAGCAGGATGGGCAGCGCCGAGTGCTTTTCTTGTGGCGCGGGGGGTGAGACGTGGACGGACCCATGGGGTGGAGGTCCAAGCTGACCGCTCGGGTAGCCAGGCCCGCTCATCACCTGCCCGCCCATGGTGCTCGGCGCGCTCATGGCGCTCGGCGCGCCGTACACGCTGGGCTGGAGATTCGCGGCGCCGTGTGTGCTGCCAGCGGCGTGCAGACTCGCGCCTGGCAGGCTTGGCCCGCCCAGCGTGTGCGGCGTGGGCACGCCGGCCGATGGACGGACGCTGTGCCCGCCTCCGAGGCTCTCCCAGCTTCCGGGAGGCAGCGCTCGCGACGCGAGCTCCAGCGCTTGCTTCATCTCAGCCGCCGATTGAAAGCGTTGCTCGGGTTGCTTGGCCAACGCGCGATACACCACCTGATCGAAGGCCGGCAGCAGCTCCTGGCGCCGACTGCTAGGCGCTGGTGGCGGCTGCTTTACGTGCTGGTCGAGCAATCCATACAGCGTCGGCGCGTCGAACGGCCGCGAGCCGGCGAGCAACTCGAACAGGATGATCCCGAGCGAGTACAGATCGCTCCGTTGATCCACCGCGCTGCCCTGCGCCTGCTCGGGCGACATGTAGTGCGGCGTACCGAGGATCGATCCAGTCCGCGTGGCGTCGCTGCCAGCGCCCAACTCAGGCCTCAGCTTCGCGATGCCAAAGTCCAGCACCTTGGGCCTGCCCTGGACGGTCACGAAGATGTTGTCGGGCTTCAAATCCCGATGTACGACCCCAGATGCGTGGGCGGCTGCCAGCGCGTCAAGCACCTCGCACATCAGCATCACCGCGCCGCCCACCGGCAACGGCGAGCGCTCTGCGATCACCCGGGACAGCGGCTGACCGTCCAGGTACTCCATCACGATGTAGGGGCGACCATCCGGCAGCATAGACAGGTCGAGCACGTTCACGATACTCTCGTGACGGATCACGTTGACCGACTTCGCTTCCGCAAAGAAACGCTGTACAAGGCCGGGGTGGTGAGCGCACTCCATGCTCAGCACCTTGATCGCGACGCGGCTGCCGATTTGTGGGTGTACCGCCTTGTACACCCGGCCCATGCCTCCCACACCGAGCAGGGACGCCACGCGGTAGCTGCCGATGGTCTGCCCGAGGATCGGCTCGGTCAGCGTGTCAGCCAGCGGCGCGCCGTCCGCGCTGCACAGCCCACCCGCTGGGTAGGTCTCGGCACACTCTGGACACACATACATCGCGCTCGGGCAGCATGGCAGATCACGCGACGTCGAACACTACGGTTGCACAAACCGCTGTGGCGCCGGTGGTTTGCCGCGCATGGTCGCCCAACCCGCAGCGGCCCGACCTGCGTCGAAATCCGCACGATAGTCGCAGTAAGCGAGCCAAAACAACACGGCACCACACCACATCATGCGCCGATGCAAGCCCATGGCCGCCCCGCGGCTGAGGCTGAACTCAGGCGCGTCCTGCTCGCGCGGGACGGCCCGCAATTGGCCCGGACGCGCACCCGCTAGCTCGCCGCGCTCGAGCGCTGCCGCAGCCTGCTTCCAACGCGCGATGTAGCGATCGGTGAGCCAGAGCATCGGCGCCCCGAGCAGCAAGAGCCTCGGGTAATAGCCAAGCGCCATGCCCGCCACCACACCCAACATGGCGATCGCCATCAACCCCCGCGAGACCTGAATGACCCGCGTCGCGCCGTGGGTGACCACCAGCGTCCGATAGCCCCGCGCGGCGTCCTCTTGCTCTTGAAACGCTTGCGCGGCGAAGTACGCACCCAATATCCACGCGGATAGCAACACGAGGGTCCCCGCGCTGCGCCAGGTGACCGGTAGGCCGGTCTGGACATAGCCAGCGATGGGCGTCAGCAGACCGTAGCCCACCCAGTTCACGACCGGGCCCCCCACGGCGTGCCCCTTCCAGCAGGTGCGGGGGTGGGAGTAGAGCACCGCCAACAGCGCGGCGCCGCCCGCGCACAGCGCCGCCAGCGGCACGCTGGCCGCCGCGATCAGCACCGAGAGCCCAAGCGCCGTATAGGCCGCGACTTTAGCTCCGGGTGGTACACTGACTGGGGTTGCCTGAAACAACACCGCGCCCTGATCGCGGTCAAGCAGCGCGTTGAGCCACAAACTGCCAGCGTTGAGGCACCACCAGCTGAGCAGGATGACGACCAAGCCTGCTCCGCCGCGGGGCGCCATGCCCCAGTCCCAAAGCGCGAAGCCGTAGCCGATCAGCAGCACCCACGAGAGCCAAAACGCCCCCTGCGGGCGCGAGAGCCGCCACAGGTCGCGGGCGATACCGCCGACGGACGGGCCGCCGCTCAGCGAGCTAGCAGAGCCCCCCAGCGCGACGTCGGGCTTTGGGGATGACTGCACCGCTCAGCCCGCCGACTCCTCTTCCAGATCGCGCTCGTCTGGGGTGCCACCCGCCTGGCGGATGGCCTCCAGGTACCCCGTCTGGTCCAGCTCCTCATACCGATGCCTCACGGAATCATACCAGTAGGTGTGCTCGTTCGAGCGTACGCGGATACCTGCCTCCATCAGCGGTGACTTGATCGGGCGATAGCCGTCGGTCATGGCAATTTGAGCCCGAGCGCGGATAAAGCGCGGTCGAGCACGCAGCGGCAGCGTGCGCTCTAAGATCGTCAGCAGCTCCTGCGGATCCAACTGCTGCCCGTCAAGCGGCACGACGGCAGCAGCTGGGATCTGCCAGGGCGTCCCTGGCAGCGGGATGGCGTAGGCGACGGCGAGCCCGACCTCTGGCACGCCATACAGCGCGTCTTCAACCTCGGTGGTCGCCAGCGGGCCGCTTGGCGTACGGATCATCTCCGAAGCTCGATCCACGTACCAGTAGTCGCCGTCCTCGTCTTGGCGCAGGATGTCACCGGTCACGAACCAGATGTCCTCGGCTTCGAAGCCGCCCCGGATGATGCGCTTTGCCATATCCGGGTCTTGGGCGTAGCCCGCCAAGGTGGACGACGGATGGGTCGAGTCGACGCGCGACACCATCATGCCTGGCTCATTCTGCTTGGTCGCGACGAGCCAGCCCCGAGCGTCCTTGATCAACTCTCCGCGATCAAAATCGTAGCGCACGATAGCCATGTCCGTCGCCCCTGGCAGCGGACGGCCCAGGGCCCCAGGCTTTTTCCCCGAGGCATTGGCTAGGACAGCGTTACCTTCGCTGGACGCGTAGAACTCAAGGACGCCGACGCCAAAGCGATCTTTCAGGCGATACCAGACGTCCCGCCGCATCCCGCTGCCGGCGAACAGCCGCAGCGGGTTGATGTGCTCCGATGGTCCGACGGGGGCGTTGACCAGATCGCGACACATCTCGCCGGCGTAGAACACCACCGTCGCGCCATAGCGCCGCACCTCTTTCCAGAACTGGTCGGGCGTGAAGCGGCTAGCCAGCGCCAAGCGGGCACCGCCGACCAACGCGCCGCCCACGCTCACCAGCATGCCTGATTGGTGATGTAGCGGCAGGCAGCAGTACACCGTGTCGTTGCCGGTCAGCGTACAGGCCGCCGCGGCGCCGAAGGCTGAGAACGCCCAGCGCCGATTGGTTATCCGCGCGGCACGAGTCTTTGAGAACCGGCCCGAGGTGAAGATCACCATGGCGAGCTCGCCCGCCTTGCCAGGGTTCGGCTCAAACCACGCCGGCAGCTCGACCTTGGCCGGGTCGATCTGCTCCATGTCGATCACGCCGGCGGTGGAGTTACGCACGCGACCACCACCGCCCAGCACCAACACGTCGCCGCCAAACGCGTCGCGCGCGAGCTCGGCGTGCCCTGGGTCACTGACCAGGTACTCGGCCTCACCGATCTCGAGCGCCTTGGACAGGCTAATGCGGCTCGACGCGGGGTTGAGCAGCACGGCGATCGCCCCGATGCGGTTCAGCGCGGTGACGGCAGACAGGTAGCTCGGGCGGCCATCCATCAGCACCCCGACCCGAGTGCCGCGGCGCACGCCACACGCGATCAAACCTCGCACCACGTGGTTTACGCGGCGATCCGCGTCGGCGTAAGAGAACGCCCTGCCGCGAAACAAAAAGAAGGTCTGCTCGGGGATCTTGCGCGCCTGACGAGCTAGCGTACCAGCCATGCTGATGCGGGTCTCGGGGCCCATGCGCCGCAGCTGTGACAGGCGAGGCAACTGAAAGCGCAGGTTGTCCAGGGTGTCCGCCGCGTCCTCAAAGGCATGCCCTAAATGGTTCCACACGGACGTCAGCGCGCTCGCCGCGGTGTCGACGAACAGGTCGATATCGACGTCGAGCTCGAAGCCACCAATTTCGTCATCTTCGTCATCGCGACGCGTCTCTGGGTGCTGCGCGTTCGGATCGACGATCAAGTGGGGTCTTGGGCCAAGCTCCGCGCGCCAGCGCAGCCACTCGACCACGCTCGGCCAAGTCTGGTTCAGCGACGTCGAGCCGACGACCAAGCCAAAGTGCCCGGCTCGCAGCGGGATCTCCGAGACCTGCGCGTTGGGCGCTGCGCTGGTGATCGCGCGCACGCTGGGAGGCCGCGCGATGTCGTCACGCTCGCCGACAAACACCAGCACAGGGCAGCGAATGTCGGCCAGTGTTACCGTGCGGCCATCGATCACGAAGCCGCCCGAGGCCAGGCGGTTGTGCACGATGAACTCGTCGATGAACTTGCGCAGCGCGGGCCCCGGCCAAGCCACGAACCCCTCGCCCCCCAGGAACCGGCGCCGGCTCTCACGCTTCTCAAGCGCCTGGCGATCGTGCAGCTTGCGCACGAAGTCCACCATCTGCTGAGCCTCCTTGACCGGGGTCAGTAGTTTGAACCCGGTGCTGGTCAGGATCCCAGGGAGCCCTTCGGCGTGCGACAGCGGGAACTCGATCAGCGCGCGCGCCATCCCGATCACGCGCTGAGCCACCTCGTTCGACAGGCTGGGCAGGTTGGCGTGGATATCCACCGGGCTGCCAAAGGTGATCACCGACGCGAGGTGCGCTGACTGCATGTAGGCCGCGGCCTGGTAGGCGAACATGCCACCCTGAGAGTAACCGGCGAGGTGCACCTGCTGACCCGTGTGCTCCGCGACCAGCCGCACCGCTTTGGCGACGGCGCGCACGTGGTCGTCTAGCGTGCGCTCCATGCCGCCTTCTTCGTGTTCCGGCGCGCCGAAGTCGATCACCCAGGGCTCGATGCCTGCTCTGGTCAGCAGCCCGACGGCGCTCAGCTCTGGCGAGACGTCGTAGATCTCCGCCGTCAACATCAACGGTGGGATCAGCAACAGCGGCGCGTCGACCACGCTTCCTTGCGGATTCTTCGACGCGGAGTAGCGGCGCAGCCGGAACATGCGCTCCTGGTGCACCACTTGGTAGCTCGCGCCCTCACGGGGAGTTAGCCGACCTAGGCGAAACACCTCCATCGCGTTCTGTGCGCCCATGCTCAGGCGCTTGAGGGATCCCCCCGAACGCCGCCTTCGCTGCTTTCTCTTCGCCATGCTGGACAACCAAAGAACCACTGCCCGCCGGGACCCGCTGACCCCCAAACGTTCGGCGACACTACTCGCTCCCACGGCGCCAGAGCAAGGTCGGGGCGCGCGTGGGCCGGCGCGGAGTGTATCGCCGCAGCCGCGCTCCAAGAAACAAGCCAACGCCGTTTAAGGCCAGGTGTGCCGCCAGGTGGAGTAAGTTATGACGACCCATGGCGAGTGCGACGCTAGACCGCGTGATCGAGCAGCTGCTGCAGCCCGGTTCGACCACCTTGAAGCGCGGCGCGGAGGTGTTCGCGGCGGCGCTGCTAGACCAGCCCCTAGGCACTCTGATCGATCTGCGACGTAGCACGGCCGTGGTGCTGGTCGCGCTGACGACCGGCGCCGCAGAGCGGCTAGTGGAGGATCACGTAACGCCAGGCTGGTTCAGGCAACTCGAGCGGCTAGACACCAAGGCCGAGCAGGTCGGAGCGTTTCTGCCTGACGAGATCTGGGACAAGCTCGAGCACACGCTGTCCCAGTTCAAATTTCCACAAAGCAACTGGGCAAAGGATCTGCTGGAGCTGAACCTGCTGAGAGAGCTGTTGGCGCCGGTGGTCCAGGACACGCTCACCAACTTCGCGAAGCGCATGCCCGGGGCGAGCCTAGGCGGCGGCATCGCGGCCGCCGGAGGCTCCGCGCTGGGCGGGCTGGCAGGGCGGCTCAAGAAGCAGGTCGGCGAGTCCGCCAAGGGCTTCGCGGACGTGGGTCGAAGCGTCGTTGGAGGCATCGAGGGACGACTGCAAAAGAGCATCGCCGACCTCAGCCGCACAGCGCAGGACGAGTTCCGCGCCGCCCTAGTCGATCGCCTGCGCAGCCCAGAAGGGCGTAGGATCCTTGAGGCAATGCGCCGGCACGCCATCGCGCAGGTTCGGCGCGTCAGCCTGGCTGAGGTGATGCGGGACCTCGAGGACACCCGGGCGCTGGTCACCCTGCTCGCGCCAGGAGCCCTGGCCCACAACGCGGGACGCGCAGAAATCAGCCGGGCGGTGATGCTAGAGGTAGACGCCGTGCTGGAGGCAGAAGGCGAGAGGCCCGTGAGAGAGCTGCTAGAAGAGCTGGGGCAACTAGAGGCTGCGCGAGAAGTGCTCGAGTCGAACGCGGCGGCGCTAGCTCAGCGTCTGCTGGCGAGACCCGACGTTCGTCAGTTCCTCGCGGAACTTTTAGAGCCCGAACCACAGCCCAGCTAACCAGCGTCGCGGCGCGTGAGACATCGCGCCGCGCGTCGCTCCAAGCCGCGCAGCGGGCGCGGCTAGCGCCGCCCCGTGAAGCCCATCATGCCTTGAACCGCGGCCTCGCTCTGCTCGAGGATCTCCTGGTCCTGAGCGGCCAGTTCGCTGCACTCTTCACACAGCTTCTTGGTCTTGCCGTCGATCTTGACGGCCTGCACTTCGTCGACCGCTTCTCCGCAACCTTTGCACACGGGCATGCGCACAAAATTAGCATGAACGCTGCGGCTTTTCTACGCGCCGCCCGCCGCGGCCCCAGGTATTTGACCCCACAACCACCTCCCCAGCGCATAGACTAGCTAGCACGCGACCTAGCCGCGCCCGCTACCCGCTCCCTATGCCCACCTGTCCCAAGTGCCGAAGCGTGTTCCCCGAGGGCGCGCAGGTCTGCAGCCATGACGGCGAGACGCTGCTGCCGGACGCCGCGTTCGCCGGCGTCGATCCAGACCTCGCCGCTGGCAGCACGGTCGGTGAGTATCAGATCGAAGGCAAGCTGGGTGAGGGTGGCTTCGGCGCGGTCTACGCCGGCGTGCATCCGCTGATCGGCAAGCGCGTGGCGGTCAAGGTGCTGAACCGCGAGTACTCGTCCAACCCTCAGATGGTCTCTCGCTTCATCGCGGAAGCACGCGCGGTGAACCAGATCCAGCATCAGAACATCATCGACATCTTCGCGTTCGGTTCGCTGCCTGATCGCCGGCAGTACTACGTGATGGAGCTGCTCGACGGCCTGCCCTTTGACGACTACATCAGCCGTAAAGGACGCTTGCAGGCCGAAGAAGCGATCCCGATCTTGCGCCAGATCGCCCGCGCGCTGGACGCCGCTCATACCAAGGGCATCGTGCACCGCGATCTCAAGCCAGAGAACATCTACCTCGCCTTTGACGCTGACGGCCGCGCCACCCCCAAGCTCCTGGATTTCGGGATCGCCAAGCTGCTGGGCGACCACACCAGCGGACACAAGACCAACACCGGCGCCCCGATCGGCACGCCCTACTACATGTCACCCGAGCAATGCCGGGGGACGGGGGTGGATCACCGCACGGATATTTATTCGTTCGGGGTGATGTGTTTCGAAGCCCTCACCGGGCAGCGGCCATTTGTGTCGGATCAGATGCTGACGTTGATGATGAAGCACATCAACGACCCACCACCGCTGATGAGCAGCGTGGTGCCGGGGCTCCCAGAGTCGCTCGAGCCACCCGTCCAGCACATGCTGGCCAAGGACGCTGCAGATCGACCGCCGACGGTCGCTGCCGCGGTTGAAGAGCTGGCAGCCGCCGCCCAAGCAGCTGGGCTCAACGTGACGGTCAGCCCCTTGACGGGGAGTGGGCACAATGTCCCCACACCGCGCTTCGATGCGCTCCAGCGCACCGAGCTGGGCGCGCCGGAGCTGAACCCGCAGCGGCAGGCGCTGCATCAGCAGGCAGCCGTGGCTGAGACTCAAGCGCCGCTCGAGGTCGACGCCCCAAGCGGCAAAGGCAAGAAGCGTTGGGCGCTGGTCGGCGCCGTGGCCCTAGCGGCCGCGCTGGGGATCGCGGGCGCTGGAGCCGTGCTGCTCAAGCCAGCGCCTGCCGCTTCCCGCGGGGAAGCATCCGCAGACGCGTCAGCCAGCAGCGCGCTCCCCGCCACCGAGCCCTCTAAGGCGATCAGCACCCCAGACGCGAGCACACCGCTGCCGACCAGCGTGGCGGTGCCCGACAGCGTGAGCTTCAGCGTCGACTCAACCCCAAAGCACGTGCAGGTGTTCGTCGATGACGAGCTGATCGGTAGCTCCGAAGCGCCGCTCAAGCTCGACTACGCCGAGCACGCCATTGAGCTTGAGTTTCGTGCCCCTGGGTACGTGCCAAAGCAAGTCCGCGTGACCCCGCGGCGCGGCGGGGTGATCTCGGTGTCGCTCACCAAGCTTCAGCCCCGGCAGGCTCCAACCAAGCCAAAGCCTAAGCCGGGCGAGCTTGAAAACCCGTTCTAGCGGCCCGCGGCGGCAGCTGCGCTCTGCATACTCCTGACCGGCGCATACGTTCTTGATGAGATGCGATCTGATGCGATCTTGATGGGCAATGTGCTCGTCGTGCTGCTCGGCTATATTCAAGAGCCACTAGACCACTTGTCACTTGTACGGGGCACGCATCTTGAAAACTCAACCTCGCGAAGCAGCGCCCGCCGTAGGGCAGAACAACCGGGAGCGCCTTAGCCACGCGCAGCGCTCCATGCGCCAGCAGCGCTCCGCGAACGAGCAGCGCTCCGTGCACGAGCAGCGCGCCATGCACGAGCAGCGCGCCATGCACGAGCAGCGTCAGCGTGTCGCGCGCTGCCATCCCTCCACCAAACCCTCTGGCAGAGAGCGCCTCGGTGTGCTGGTCGTAGCGCTGGCGGCGGCGCTCAGCTCGGGCTGCGCGAACCTTGAGGCCATCGAGCTTGGGGAATGCGGAAACGGTGTGGTCGAAGCTTCGGCCGGTGAAGAGTGTGATACATTTCCGGAAGGTAATTGTGGAGCGCCAGACACCGGAGCGGCGTGTCGCTTCGTGTGCACGCCCCCTGGCAGCGATGATGCGCCCATGGCCTGCCCTGCGGCGTTTGGCTGTGGCGACGACGGTGTGTGCCGACGCTCCTCTGGGGAGTACACGCCGGGCGCCATCCTACGTCAGGGCTACACGCTGCGGGTTCAAGACGGCGACTTCGACGGCGACGGCTACTCAGAGGTGGTCAGCATCACGCCGCTGGGTCTCGGCGTGCACTACCTAGATGAAGCCGGCAATCAGCAGGATCAGTTCGACATCAACGGCTCGGCTATCGTACCCGCGATTGGAGATCTGACCGACGACACGCTGAGTGATCTCGTCATCTTGCGCCCTGAGTTCGGTGGCGGGCTGAACGTGCTGCGCGGCCGTCCCGACGGCGTGCTACAGCCGACCGCCTATTCGCCTTTTGAGGTCGGCGACGGCGACGGGGAGGTCGTGATCTTGGACGCGATGGAGACCATCAGCCCGCTCGACTTGTTCAAGATCACGGGTGACGAGATCCTGCTGCTGACCGACGCTGGAATTTTTTCCGCAGGGCAAGATGGTCGATACCTGACCAAGCTGCCCGACCAGGTCGGGCGCTTGGCGGGCAGGCCGCAGGTAGCTCAGCTGGACGAGTCAACGATCCGCTCACCGTGCCAGGAGCTGGTGTTAGCTTATCAAGGCGCGTCTAGTGTCTGGGTGTACACGCCATGCTACAGAGACGGCGCGAAGCTCGGCTGGAACCACCACAGGGACAAAAACGACGAGGCCTCGCCGCCGCTGCGCCAGCTGCCGCCGGTCACGCTGCCGAGCGGTCGACGCATCAGCGAAGGCGTACGCCTCGCCGACTTCAACGCTGATGGCCACGTTGACATGATGATCGGCGTCGCTCAGGACGCAGGGGCGCCCCTCAATTGCCCAGGCAGCTCAGAGCTGTTCATCACGTTCGGCGTGGGCGATGGAACATTCCACTCGGATATTGGGAACCTGCCGTTCGCAGACGGCGACGGGCGCGCGGTCTCCGTCGAGAGTTCAGAGCTGTGCAGCCTGCCGCTGGCGCTCGCAGATCTTAACGGCGACGGCGCCGTCGATCTGGTGGTCGGCCAGACCATCATGATGAGCGACTCCACGCCGGTGACTGGGCCGCTCGGCGCCGCCAACTACAGCATCGCGGCAGCAAATTTCGACAACTACTGGACCAGCGCCGTGATCGCGGACTTCAACGCCAACGGGTTCCCCGATGTGATCACGACCAGCGAAGGCTCGACCACCATCGAGCTCTACAACAGCGTCGGCGACGGACGCTTGAACCGCTTCGAACTCCAAGCACGGGGGCAGCCAAGCGAGCTCGTCGTCGGTGATTTCGACGGCGACCTGGTAAATGACCTAGCCTTCAAAGAACAAGGCCCACACGGAAAGGTCAGCGCCGGCGTGGAGACGGGGGACTCCCTCTCGATCGCGTTTGGCAACGGCTTCGGCGGCTTGAGCGCGCCTATCAGCATGGGCAGGCTCGCGCGCATCGAGCGACTCGCGGCGGGCAACATCGCCGACGTGTTCGCCGACGGGATCTCAGACTTGCTCGCGCTGTCCAGCGCTGAGACATCTAGCTCGCGAAGCATCGCGCTGCTCTCTGGCCGCAGTGACCGTCAGCTGGTCTCCCCGTTCATCTTCGACGCTGACGGCAGCACCGCGCCCACGCGGGCCATCGTGGGTGAGTTTACCGGCGACGACCACGCGGACATCGCCGCGATCGGCTCGACGCGGCTCGCGGAGTTCGGCGACGGGCCGGTCGGTAATCGTCTGTGGATTGTGCCTACTACCGGGGAAGCCGCCATCGACCACTCCAGTTTGATACAGAGCGCTGAGTTCAACGCCCTCGCGTCAGGCGGGAACGCGCTGCTCGCCAGCCTCGATCTGGACGGCGACGGCGTCGATGAGCTGATCGGGTTCGGTTCGAACGGCAGCGAGGGGGTGGTGGTGGTGGTCCAGGTCGCGGGCGACCAGCTCAAGCTCAGCCAAACTGAGAGCACGTCAGAGCTTTACTACTTCGACCCAGCAGGCAACGCGGGTGGCGTCCCTCCGCCCGCGCCCACAGGAGTGGACGAACCGGGAGACCCTGGCGGCTACGTGCTCTACAACGGGCAGATCATGACTCGGGACATCGACGGAGATGGCCTGCAAGACCTGTTGGTGCTCGGCCTAACGCTTTCAGAGCTCGACGCAGAGCCACGGCTGGTGTTCTACCGCAACCAAGGCGACGGCACGCTGGACGTCGCGGGGCGCGTGACTTTGGGGAACCCCGAGGGCCACACGCCCAGCGCGTTCACGCTGACCCAGGCCGACGCAGATCCGGAGCTGGAGGTCGTGCTGATCGACGCGCGGGGGGGCATGATCGCCGATCTTGACCTGCCTGGCCGCAAGCTGGTACCACGCGGTCCGATCGCGGGGGTGCGCGGCGGCGCGAGCGTCGTCAGCTCCGACTACAACGGCGACGGAGTGCTCGACCTGGCCATCGCTGGCGAGGGTGGCGCTCAGCTGTTCTTGGGTGAGGCGGTGATCAAGTGAGGGTCGTGACCCGGGCTCTGAGCGGTGCAGCGCGACCCAGCGCGTGCCTACTGCTCGGCGCGAGCCTGCTGCTCAGCGCGCCTGCGTTCGCGCAAGGGACCGAAGACGTAGCCAAGGCCAAGACCTACTTCAACGCGGGCGCGGCCGCGTATGCCGCGGGGCAGTACCCCGCCGCGATTCAGGCGTTTGACCAGGCCTATCGCTTCGCGCCCCGAGCGGGCATTTTGTTCAGCGCGGCCCAGGCCTACCGCAAGCAGTACTTCATCGACAAGAACCCGCAGAACCTCCAGCAAGCCATCAAGAACTACCGCGCGTACTTAGACAAGGTCCCCGAGGGCGGCCGCCGCGCGGACTGCGCCCAGGCCCTCGCCGAGCTGGAGCCTATCGCGGACCGCTTGGCCGCGCGCGAGCCTACCGAACCAGGCGAGGCGGTCCCACAGCCCCAGGCGGTCCTGCCTCAGAAGACACGCCTGATGGTGTCGTCGCAGACGCGCGGCGCCATGATTGAGCTCGACGCCGCCAAGGGTCGCAAAGCGCCCCTGATCGCAGAGGTGAAGCCCGGGCGACACAAGGTGCGCCTCTCCGCCCCTGGCTATTTCCCTGAGGAACGCGAAGTGGAGGCCGCTGAGGGCGGCGTGGTCGCCGTTGATGTCCGTCTTCAGCCGCAGCCGGCGCGGATCAGCGTGCGGACCGAAGACGACGCAGAGGTCAGGGTAGATGGCAGGCCCGTCGGCACCACGCCGCTGGGCGCGCCACTTGAGCTCCCCGCCGGCAGTCACTTGATCACCATCACGCGCACTGGCCGCAAGCCATACTCCAAAGAGGTCGACCTGGCCCGAGGGGAGCGCGCTACGCTCGACGCGGATCTAAGCGTGACCGGCCAACGCTCAGCCTCATACATCGTGCTCGGCACGGGGCTCGCTGGGCTGGCGACGGGAGGCGTGTTCACCTTCCTCGCGCTGCGCCACGAGGGACAAGCACAAGATATAAATTCCGCACGGCAAACAGACAACGTGAGCCGAGCGGATGTCGCCGCGTATGAAGACCACGTGACGAAGCGCGATGACTTTCGCCTGGCCTCTGCGGTTGCCTTCGGCGCGGGCACGCTCCTCACCATCTCGAGTGTGTTACTGATGACGTTCGACGACCCGAAGCTCGAAGTGAGCCCCAGTCGCCGGCCAACGCGACCGGGCGGCGCCGTCCCCGAGGAAGAAGCAGAGCCGACGCTGGAGATCTCCGCCGCTCCGCTCTGGGCTCCGGGGGCCATCGGCGGCGCCGTGGGCGGCCGCTTCTGAGCACCCGCGGGTGGACAGCCCGCGCGCTCCGCGAAGCGGCTCCACCCCCGCCAGCCGGGCGGGCGACATGCCCGGCTGCATGACCACCACGTGATGCGAGCACGCGCCAGGGCTGCGCCACCCCCAGGGCGTTGCTGCGCGGGTCGCCGCGCCAGCCCCAACTCGGACGAATTCTGGCCAGTCGGCAAGTTTATGATAGATTGCCGGTATGGGTATTCTAGGATTCGGACGCTCCCAGTTGACCTACGACATGTTCGACATGGCGCGCAGCGCCGCGGAGGCCAAGCGCTACGCGACCTGCGAGCGCCTGTACCACAAGGGCCAAGAGCTGGCGTGGGATGGCAAAGAGATCCTGCCCATGCTGCTCGAGAAGTATGGTGGCGTTCACATCGATCCTGAAAAGAAGCCCGCGCTGCGCCGGATCTTCGCGATTATTTTGTGGGGCGAATTAGCCGCGTGGAAAATATCCGCGCAGCTCGCCGACGCGCTAGTGCCCCTCGAAGCCAAGATGGCGGCCACCAGTCAGGCCTTCGACGAGGCGCGGCACTTTTACACCATGTACGACTACTTGAAGGAGCTTGACTACCTCCCTGAGAAGCTCGACCCAGCTCCTCAGGCGCTGCTAGATCACGTGCTCTCGACTGAAGACATCGCCTGCAAGCTGCTCGGCATGCAGCTCTTGATCGAGACCATCGCCCTGGCGATCTTCCAAGAGATCCGCGAGTCTCAAATCGAGCCCGTGCTGTGTGAGCTGATGAAGTACTACGAGCGCGACGAGGCCCGTCACGTGGGCCTTGGGGTGCAGTACCTGCCGCTGCTGCTCAAGCAGATGAACCGGCGGCAGCTGCTGCGCCTCAGCCTGTTTCAAGCCAAGCTCGTGGGCTTCGCGTTGTGGGAGAACAAGGTGCTCGAGGCGGACTTCAAGCTGCTGGGCATCGACCAACGCCGCATCCTAGACCGCGCGCGCGCCAAGCAGATGGTGGCCGTTCGCGAGGCCTGGGGAGCCATCGGCTGGGACGTAGATCAGGATCGCGGCCTCGTGATGCCAGTCATCGGGGCGACGGTCGAACTTATGTTCCCCACGGAAGAAACCAAGACAAGCCGCCGCGCGCGCCTCGGCGCGGCGTGGGACGCCTTCAGCAAACCGTTGAAGAGCCCGGCGGACGCGCTCGACGTCCACTCAACACACGCCATCAAGACCGCGCGCGGTGTAGTCGCCGCGGGTGAGAGCCGCTTGCCCGCCGACTAGCAAGGCAGGCGCGGAGACGGGCCTGTATTACGAAAAGCAGCGAGTTCGAAGGCCCAGCGAGCTCGCGTTGGACGCTGAGCACGTCGAAGGTCTGTGGACCAAGAGCGCCGCGTGGGTTGGCTTGGATCCCGGTGACTTCGTAGGTCAGAGCAGGGTGTAGACGATGCTCACCGTGCTGATGGTGTCGAGCTCTTCCTTGCCGGGTAGCGGCGCAGAGTCGTAGCGCTCAGTGAAGCCGAAGGCGAGCGCCAGGTGCTCTTTCACCGTGGCGCTGATCTCCGCAGTGCCGTTGAGGCGCCGGATGTCGGTGTCGCTCAAGCCCTGCATGAACTCGACGCCCAGCGCCAGCTTCAAGCCGTCGTTCAGCGCGTAGTCGAAGCCAACAAACAGTCGGCCAGAGTGCACGACTTCTTTGTTGTCTAGGGTGTCGATCACCACACCAGCGTCGTCGACCACCTCGAGCGAATCCGCACGGCGAAAGTCGACGAGGAAGTCGTAGCCGAGCTCAGTCCAGAGCAGCGTCGTCTTCTCATTGATGAAGTAGTAGCCGACGCCAGGGTCAACGCGACCTCGCAGGTTCAAACCCTGAAAGCGATCTCGACGTCCTTGAAGCGAGAGAAACAGCGTCACGTCGCCAAAGAAGCGGTCGTAGCGCGCGGTCCCTTGGTAGTTCTCGACGTTGGTCTCCATGTCGTCAGCTGGGCTGGCCGCTGCGCGGCCGTAGTTGGCCGCCGCCGCCGCCGAGAGCTGGTTGTCCGTGCGCCTCAGACGGAACTTCGAGCTCGCGGTCCCAGCGAACAAGCGCGCGTTGCCTGTGGCCAGTAACCCCCCAACAGACAGGCCGAGCTCGGTAGCGTCCTTGGCTTCGGGGTCATCGGCGGCCATGGTGATAGCCTTATCGTCGGTCAGGTCCGTGGCGCCGCCGGTGACCTTCGCGTCGTCCGTCGCGCTGGCCGGGATTTGGGCCTGGGCGAGGGAGCTCGAGAGCACGCAGCTGAGGGCCGCCAAGCCGGGGACGAATAGGGCTCTGCGCGTGGGCACAAAGCAGGGGGCGAGTCTACGCATGAAACAATCCTCTAGATGTGGGTGATACGACCCACGCGTTAGCAAGCTCCGTACCACGCGGCTCGGTACAGCGCAGCCTCGGCGGAAGGCTGGGCGTTTGGCGCCGTGAACACGCGCGCCGGCGTCGCCTTGTGGCAACGCTGTGGGCCCGGGCCAACACCGACCCGACGTGCGGGGCTCAGTTTGGGACAGCGGCCCTCGCTGCGCGCGTTTCCCTGAGCGAGCACTCAGCCACGAACACAAATCGTCAAGGGCAGAACGCCACGTCGCCCTTGATCAACCCATCAGCCGCGCTGAAGTAGGCCGCTTGAGCCTCAAGCGTGACGCTGCTTCCAGTTCGCCAGGCGCACCAGATGGCGATGTCGCTGGGGGCGTCGCCGGTGGCGTTATCAAAATCGAGCGGACCGCTCACGCCGTCAAAATCGATGCACTGCGACTGCATGGCGGTGTTGAAAAAACCCGTAAAATCGCTAGGCCCGGCCGGCACCACGCTCCCTCCCTCGCAGGTCAACTGCTGCATCCCGTCGGCCATCTGTCGACCACTCGGGTGAGCTTGACGCGTAATCCCCACGGAATATACGAGGAGGTAGGCTGCGTCGTAGGCGAACTCACTGAACGTGCCGGGGGGCTCGTTGAAAAACGCCTTGAAGCGACTAGCAAAGCCTGGGTAACCGGCGGCCAGCTGCGCCCCCGGGACAGTGCCCAAGATGCGCGCGCTCAAGTCCGGCTGGTTCGCGACGATGCCCTCGAGCTCCTCGACCTTACCGCCTTCAGGTAGCAGGTAGCGCGGCCGTGTTCCGCTGCCCCAGCCCGCTTCAACCCGAGTGAGCAGCTCCATCGCGAACTCGTTGGTGCCAAGGCCAAACACGATGTGCGGCGCGAAGCGGCTCACCTCTGCGGCCAGCGTGTCCCAGTCAAAATTCGGGTTGCTCGCAGGGTCTGGGTAGTTGCGCCGGAGCAGCAGCGCTGGCGAAACCGCCGCTGCCACCCCTTGTGCCTTCATCTGGCCAAACACCGCGTCAGCTAAGCCTAGACCGTAGGCGTCATCCTTAGCTGCAATTGCTATCCTCGCGGATTCGGACGCCCCCAACACCCCCTCATCGCGGAGCACGCCCTCCACCTTGAGCACCAACTCTGCCAGCGGCCGTGCCTGAATGATATCCGACGGGACAGTGCGCCACACTAGGCCGTTGTCTTTGAGCGACGTGATGTCGGGGCTGGTGGCAGACGCGGAGACGGTCAAGACCTGACCCGGGACGGTCACATCCGTCGTCACCTGCACGGTCACGCCGCTGAACGCAGGGCCCAAGATGGCCGGGACTTGCACCTCATCGACCAAGTGCCGCGCCGCGCGCTTAGGGTCGTCTAGGTCGTGGCAGGCCAGCATCACCACGTGACGCTGCGGTCCATCGCCCACTGGGGGTAGCCCATTCGCGCGCGTCTCGATCTCGTTCAGCGCCAGCTCGGCGCCTTGCTTGAGCGGCACGCCGACGCTCGCGAACTGACCACGCAGCGGGCCCATGAAGCCCAGCACGATGGCGTCACCAGCGTTCAAGCCGTCGGCTGGGAACACCGAGGTGCAGTCCTCGGTCAGCAGCTTGCTACACGTCGAGTCAGTGGGCCGACAGTAACCCGGCTCGCCGAAGCGCTGACTGCACTGCGCGTTAGAACTACAGCTCGCTCGCCCGCAGACATGCTTGGCGGTGCACAGGCTGCCGCTGAAGGCGCCGCCCATCGCCGCGCAGTCCGCGTCGGTCTCGCACTGCTCGGCGCTCGCGTCGACGATCAGATTGCAGCTGGCTAGTTGCGGCAGGAACACGGCGCAAGCCAGCGCGATGAGCGCCCCGCGCGAGGCGCGCCGCCGCGCGTTGTGAGTGTTTGCGTGCGGATTCGAGAGTCTCACGCTCGTCTCCGCGGGCTCGCGCTTGAGGCTGGATGTCTGCACGGTTTAGAACGCCAGTTTGAAGACAACACCGTTTGGATTCAATCCGAGCGCCGCGCTGCCGCGTGAGGGTGCCTGACGGTCAACCAGCCCGTCACCAGGAGCCCGCATGTCGCCGCGTACCGGCTTGTCCGCCTTTGGATCCTGATCCTGATCAAGCGACATCCACAGCGTGATCCCGCCAGTGATCAAGGTCGCCGCGATCAACGCATCGGTCACGACAGCCAACGTACGGACACGTGTGGCGTCTGAATCCAGATCCGCGGGGTCAACTCCAAGCTGATCACGCTCGTCGCTCAGCGAGGCAGCGGCAGACAGCGCGATCACGCCAGTGGTGGTGGCGGCCGCTCCGAAGACGCCAGTCAGCGCCCAGCCAAACCACGGCGTCCCAGCCGCTTCAGGCGCGGGCGGCGAGGGCCCCTGCGCGACCGGCTGCTGAGTTGCTGGAGTTGGCCGGGGAGTCGGAGTCGGCTTGGCTGGCGGCGGCGCGGGCGTGGCGGGCGGCGCCAGCGTGGCGGGAGGAGGAGCGAGCGTCACCTCAAGCTGCTCCTGATCGCCACCTGCCAAGCTGAGCCGCCGCGTCTGAGGCGGGTGATCTGGATGTCTCACAGAAATGCGACGCAGACCGGCGTTGACCAGCACAGCTTCAGGCAGCGGGCTGGTGCCCACGAGTACGTCGTCGACGAACACCTCCGCGCCGGCCACGTCCACGGCGACGGTCAGCTTCGCGACTCGACCTTCGAGTGTCTTGATCTCCGCCGCGACCTGATCGCGGCGTGACCTAGAGATCTTTGTCCCAGCTTCCTCGAGGTAGCGACGATAGGCCTTCAGCGCCGAGGCATGATCATTGAGCGCGAGCCTCACACGCGCGATGTTGTACAGCAGCTTGTACGTGGGCCGCAGCTCATACGCGCGCTCTAGCTCCACCAACGCGCCATCAAAGTCCGCCTCCTCATACAGCCTGAGCGCCCGGTCGTAGCGCTCGCGAGCCTCAGCTTCGGCTCCTGCGGCGCTGGCGTTGCCCGCGACGCAGCCCACGGCGAGCACCACCGCCGCGCCAAGTAAGAGTCCCCTCGCCCAGGTCATGCTGCCCGAGTATGCCAAGAGATGGTCTCGTCGAGGCGATTGTGTGCGGGGGAGCTCGGCAGGCGCCGGCTCGCGGTGACGGCGCTACTTCCATGGATCGGATTTGTCGAGCTTCGGCCCCTTTTTTGATGGTTTTCGCGCCGCAGGCAGCTCACCGAACGGCTCCGGCGGCTTCGTCGACGCGGCTTGAGCGGGCGCAACCCCTCGCCGCGTATCCGGGGTGGCCGCTGGCGCGCCGGCAGCTGCGTTGACGCCCTGAGCAGGCGGCTTGGCCAGCGTGAGCTCGAGCCGCAAATCGACGTCGCGATCTAGCCTGAGCTGCACGCTGCGCGGAGCGTACCCTGGCGCGCTGACGCGTAGCTCGTGAGCCTCGCCGTCCCGCGGGTGGCTGCCCCGGTACGGGTTCGAAGCCAGCGTCTTTCCGTCCAGAATCAGAGTGGCTTCTGCGGGGTGCACCTCGACATGAACCCGTACCTTCAGGTCGACCTGCGCGCTGGCGCTGGCCACCGGCGCGGCGCTCAGCTGATCGGGCTCAGTCTGCCGTACCAGCGAGTGCGCCGCGAGCCCTATGACGCCGAGCAAGAGCACGCCCGCTAGCGCGCGGAACAGCCAACGTCGCTCCGCCCCAACCTCCGCCTCTGGTGACAGGTGTACGGGCAGCCCAGGATCGCTCGCGTCCGCCCCGCGCGACGAGGGTGTGCCGGAGCCGGCCGAGGAAGAACCCAAGCTGGGCAGCTGCATGGTCTCCGGTTGCGCAGGCAAGGCGTCAGGTCCGGTGACATCCATCATCTCCTGACGGATCACCTCGGCGATCTCCTCACGCTCCGTTTCGAACAGCTGCGACACCCGCTCGCCGACATCGCGGCTCGTCACCTTGCGAGAGCCGTCGATGAAGCTGTCCAAATCCGCGCGAAAACTCGCGGCGTCCTGGTAGCGTTGGTCGAGCTCCAGCGCCAACGCCCGATCCACGATCTGCTCTAGCTGGGGTGAGACGTCAGGCACCACGCTCCGCAGCTTGGGCAGCTCACCCTGCACCAAGCGGTGCAAGATCTCCACCTCCGAGCGAGTGCTGTAGAGCCGGCGCTGCGCCACCGCCTCCCACAGCATCACCCCTACGCTGAACAGATCCGCGCGGTGGTCAAGACCATCGCGCAACGCCTGCTCTGGCGCCATGTACGCGACCTTGCCCTTCAGTACGCCAGACTGCGTCTCGGTCGACTCCAGGGTCTTGGCGATGCCAAAGTCTACCAGCTTGGTCTGGCCGGCGTAGGTCACGAACACGTTCTGCGGGGTGACGTCTCGGTGCACGATGTTGAGCGGCGTGCCGTCGTAGTCGGCCAGGCTGTGGGCGTAGTCGAGGGCCTCGAGGACCTGACTCAAGATGAGCAGTTCCATCTCCAGCGTGAGACCCAAAGCCGACCCCTTGGAGCGCTGCCTCACCCGGTGCAGCGGCTGACCATCGAGGTACTCCATGGCGATGAAGTGCCTCGAGTCCTCTGACCCGACCTCATTGGTTTGGACGACGTTCGGGTGATTGAGCCGCGCGGCGAGCCGGCCCTCGTCGTCGAACATGCGTAGGAACTCAGGCTCCTCGCTGAGGTGCGGGCGCAGCACCTTGAGCACCTGAAGTTTGTTGAACCCACCAGGACCACCAGCCACCGAGAGGTACACGTCCGCCATGCCGCCGTGCCCGAGACGAGCCAGCAGGCGATACTTGGCGAACGTGCGACTGAAGGCAGCCATGCAGAAGGAGAACCCAGGCTAACAACCGCGGCAGCCTAAGGGAATCAATGGCGCGCCGACCCGGCACTCAGCGGACCACGCGCCTGCGACCGAGAGCGATTCCGCTGACTTCCGAACCAGCCCGCAGCCGTGAGCAGCGCCGGGCTCTCGCCCGAGTTGTAGAAATCGTTGGCTGTGTGCGCCTCCGCGGGGGCGACTTCCGCGGCTCGCTTCGCGGCGTTGGGGACTACTCTCCGACCATCGCAGCAGCGAACAGCTCAGGCGCCACCTGCTTCAGCTTGGCCTTAGACCTGCCAGCGAGCAAGCTCGGCTGAATCAGCGGTTTGCCCACCAGGCTCGGATCAAGCTTCGCGCCTCCGTCCTTTTCTACACGGAAAGCCTGCTCAACGGTCCCCGACCTAGGGTTGGAGGTGTAGAGCACCAAGTCGTACGTGCCCTTGTTCTTGGTGTCGTAGTACGCCCACGCGAACCCATTGCGCTGAAAATAGGCGAGCTCCAGATCCAGCTTCTCATCCTTGATCGCCTTGTCGATATCAATCTTCTTGCGCGCGGTTGACCTTAAGCTGTTCTCATCTAGGTCGAACAGGTAGCCGTCGCTGCCCTGACCGTTGACCGAGATCACCGCTTTGCTGGCGCCCTTGATGTCGAGCAGCGCCATCCCCGCGCCTCGGTGATCGGCGATCGGGTCGGGGAACGACTCAAGACCGTCTCCGCCCTTGGCGGACAGGATGCCCAGCAGCCCTCGCTGGACCATGGGCTCGAAGCGGGTGCGGATCGCGCTGGAAGTGAAGAGCGCCGGACGGATCAACTTGCGGCCGAGGTGCTCAGGCGCGGGCGATCGTGCCCCAGAGGCGCTGATGTTCCAGGCCGAGGCCGCGACGTACACGCGCGAACCGGGGGCGTAGAGCACCAAGTCGTGCCGGCCGTCGTCGTCTGTGTCGTACCAGGCCCAGAGGTCGTCGCCCTGACTCACCAGCGCCGCCTCGTAGTCCAGGGAACCCGCCGGCGCCCGCAGGTCTGCGATAGAAGGTGCGCTGGACAGGCTCGAGACCGCGTTGCCATCAACGTCCAGCAATAACCGCGAGGCAAATGGGCTCGACATCACCACCGCGTCACGCCGACCATCGCCGTCCAAATCGGAGACGCTGCCACTGCCAGTGTTTCCGATTGGATCTGGCAGCCGATCACCGCTGCTGCCGCCGGCCTCAATGAACCGCTCAGGGAACACCGTCGCGGCGACGCGCTTCACTCGAGCAGCCAGGGCCGCGTCTTTGAACGCAGATCCGCGCACCGCTCGCCCGACACGCAACGCGGCGTCGGGGGTCAGATCGCCGTCGGCGCCCACTTGGTACGCTGCGTCGATGCTGCCATTTACGCCTTCATCATACAGCAGCAGATCGAACTTGCCGTCGTTGTCCGTGTCGTACCAGATGAAGCCGTTGGTCTTGACCCGCAAGAACACCAGCTCTGCATCAAAGCTCTTATCTGCGTAGATCTTCTCCACCTTTGGCAAGTCGCGCTTGCCCTTGAAGCTGCTCTCATCTACGTCGATGAACACCGCTTCGCTTTCCCTGGGGCAAAACACACAGGGCTGCCTGCCCTTGAGCACCATGGTGTCTACGTCGCCGTCAAAGTCGACGTCATCCAGCGCCACATCTCCCCCGCCCTCGGTCCATGGATCGGGCAACTGGCGCTCAGCCTTCTTCGGGTAGTCGGCGGCGAACTTCTTCACTTCGTCCAGGTGGACGTGAAAGCTCAGCAGACCACCAGTCTTGCCGTCCTTGTTCGAGAAGGCGTTCAGCCCCACCAGCTCCCCCTGGGCGTTGACCAACGGACCACCGCTGTCCCCCGGCAAGATCTCGCAGCTGGATTGAATTACCAGGCCAAGGTTTTGCTTGTCGAGGTACTGCTTGAAGCTCTTCTCGACGTCTTTGTCGTCATCACCAAAGCTCGCCAGGGTCGCCAGGTGCTCCGAGAGTTTCCCCAGGGCAGAGACCTCACCCGCCTTCAGCGCCCACAACATGCCCGCGCCCGCGTGTCCGAGCGCGATCACCTTGTCGCCAGGCACTGGCTTGGTCTTCGCGAGCTTTACGTAGGGCAGCTTGCCTGGCGGCTCGGTCAGCTTGACCAGCGCCAAGTCGCGCAGCTTATCCACCTTGTACACCAGCGCCTTGTAGGTGGTGTCACCGCGCTCCATGCCGCCGGTGTCGCCGGAGAGCTTGCCTAGCAAGACCTCGACCTCGACCTGGAAGTTCTCTTGCTTGCCGTCGGCGACGACGTGTTGGTTGGTGAGGATCCACCCGCTGGGGTCGATCACCACCCCGCTACCCATTCCGCCCGGAACCCGAATGATGACGGTCGCTGGCGCGACGCTGCGGTACACCTCTTTTGAGCTCTTTGGCGGCCGCGAGGTCGACTTGACGCTGTCTAGCGAGTCAGTCGCGAGCGCCGTGGACGCCCTGCGCTGGATCAGCGTCTCGCTAGAGACCCGTCCACCCTCCGGGATGCGCTGGCCTGGGCTAGCGGGCTCAGCGCCAGGCTTGACCGGCTCAGAGTTGCTAGGTGAGTTCGGGGTGGGGGTGGTGGGGGTACCGCCACCACAAGCCACCAGGAACCCCAACACGCCACCGCACCAAAACCTAGCTTTCATCCAAGACTTATCCATCGTTTGGTCACTCCCGATCGCAAGCATCAACCATCTGACCAGCGCTGACTAGCCGCAGCTGCCGTCGGCCAGGCAGCGCTGGCCCGGCGCACAAGCACTCGCGCCACAAGCGCACACTCCGGCGCTGCAAGTCCCAGCGCTGCCCGCGTCGCACGCCGCGTCTCCGGTGCAGCCACACGCGCCAGCCCCACACGCGAACCCCGTCGGGCAAGCGTGAGCACACGCGCCACAGTTTGCTGGATCACTGACCAAGTCCACGCAGCCACCCGCGCTCTGGCAACACGCCTCGCTGCTCGCGCAGCCAGCGCCGCCCTCGCAGCTACACACGTCGCCGCCGGCGCCCGCCACGCAGGCTTCGCCGGGGCGACAGTCTGTGCCGCCGCACACGCACAGGCCGGTGACGGCGGAGCACTGCGGGTTGGTGCCAGAGTCTACCTTGCAGCGGCCTGCGTTGCCGACACAGCCGCACTCCCCCGGCGTCACGAAGCCGCAGCGCAAGCTGCCTGCTGGCGCGCCTTGGAGCGTGCAGTCGTTTCCGCAACCGCCGCAGTGTTCGTTGTCCACGTCGACGGGTCGCTCGCAGCCGTCGTCGAGCGCCCCCGGCCCGGGGGTGCTGCAGTTGCCATAGCCCAGCTGACAGCTGCTGGTACACAGCCCACCAGCGCACTCCACGCTGCTCACGTTGTCCGTCGCGCAGCGCCGACCGCAGCCGCCGCAGTTCAGCGGATCGTCAGCGACGTTGCTCTCGCAGCCGTTGTCCGGGGTGGGCGCTGCGGGCGTGGAGCAGTTGCCGAGCCCAGGCAAGCAACCGGAGACGCACAGGCCGCCGCTGCACAGCTTAGAGGCGACGCCCGCGTCGGAGCAGGCTCGAGCGCAAGCCCCACAGTGCGCCGCGGTGGTGTTTAGATCGGTCTCGCAGCCGTTGAATGGATCGCCATCACAGTCGCCGGTGCCTGCGCCGCAGTTCGCGACGACGCACTTGCCGCCGCTGCAGCCGGCGTCAGCGCCGGGCAGGTTACAGACCTGGCCGCAACCACCGCAATGATCTGGATCGCCGAAGGTGTCTTGCTCGCAGCCGTCATCTGCCGCGGGGAAAGCCGGCGTGCTGCAGTCGCCAAAGCCTTGCCCGCAGTACGGCGTACACACGCCCGCGTCGCAGGTCGCGGTCGCGACGCCGCTGCCTGAGCATGCGCGCCCACAGGCGCCGCAGTGCCGCGCGTTTTGCAGGCTGGTGTCGACCTCGCAGCCGTTACGCGGGTCGCCATCACAGTCCTCAAACGGCGCGACGCACGACTGAATCTCGCATTTCGCGGCCTCGCACTTGGTGACCGCGTTGGGTAGGTCGCACTTGTTCCCGCAAAAGCCGCAGTGATCATCGCTGGTGATCAGGTTGGTCTCACACGCGTCTTGCGTGTCGTCGTTGCAATCCCCGCGGTAAGTCGAACAGGCCTTCTCGCCGCATTTGCCGGCCCGGCACACGGCCTGCGCGCCGGGGGTGGGCGTACACGCTTGCCCGCACTTACCACAGTTCTTGGGGTCTTGGGTGGTGCGCGCCTCGCAACCGTTCTCGGCGACTTGATCGCAGTCATCAAAGCCCGCGTCGCAGCTCTGCACGGTGCAGCTCCCCGCGGCGCAGCCAGCAGTACCGTGGTTTACCACGCAGATATTGCCGCAGGCGCCGCAGCTCGAAGGGTCAGCAGCCAGCTCGACTTCACAGCCGTCTGTCAGGTCCAAATTGCAGTTACCGAAGCCCGGCGCGCAGCCGACCATCACGCAGCTGCCAGCGTCACACGCCGCCACTGCCCCAGGGATCCCACACGGCGCGCAGCCAGCGCCACAGCCAAACGCCGGATCACTTAGCTTGACGCAGCCAGCGGCACAGTGCTTTTCATCGGCCCCACACGCGACGTCGAGGGGCGCGTCGCTGGCCGCGTCCGTTTCCGCGTCTGTCTCCGCATCAGGGCCTGCGTCGGTGGTCCCAGCAGCACCCCCTCCACCCCCTCCACCCCCGCCAACACCCGCTGACGCGGCTGCGCCGCCTTGCCCGCCGAGCAGACCGCCTGCGCTGCCGCCAGCTGCTGCGCTGCCGCCGCTGCCCGACAGACCCCCACTGCCCGCGCCGCCGGCGCCAGCCGCGCCGCTACCGCCGTTGGACGCGGTCGACGCGGAGTCGCCTGACGAGCAGGCTGTCGCTTGAACGAACCCAGCGCCCAGCACCAAACACAAGCCACCTAGGCGTAGAGCGCGAAATAGACGAAGCACAATCACTGAAAATATCACACCTTCGGCCCCAAGCGCGAATCCGTAGCGTGCTAGGCCAAGGCATGACGTGGGAAGCAGCTTGGCAAGCCGGGCGAACAGGCTGGGACGCGGGTCAAGCGGCGCCAGCGCTGCTTGAGTTGTTGGCGCTCGACTCCCCTAAATCGCCTGGCACGCTAGGTGTTTCGGGCGCGCAGCGAGGCAAAGTCGAGGCGCCGTGCCGTTTTGATGCGTTGGTGGCGGGCTCCGCCGAGGCTGCGACCTCTCAACCTCCGATGCGCGTGCTGGTCCCAGGCGCGGGCGCGGGCTACGACGTGTTAGCGCTGGCTGCGCCTCACCGCGCGGTGCTCGGCCTCGATCTCGCGCCGAGCGCCAAGGCGCGCTTTGACGCGCTGCTTGAGCAGCACCCCCGGCCAGCTCACGCGCCCCTTGATGTCAGCTACTGGGTCACAGACTTCTTCTCGCTCAGCGCTGATCCGCGCTGGTCGGGCCCGGCCGACGCCGCGTGGGACTACACGTTCTTCTGCGCCCTGAACCCCACGCAGCGACCCGCGTGGGCGCGCGCGATGGCCCAGCTAATCCGCCCCGCGGGCGCGCTCTTCACGCTCATGTTTCCGCTGATCGAAGATCCGACGTTGGGCGCAGCGCTGGATGAATCAGCCTCGCCGGTGGACCGCGACCAAGGCCCGCCGTTTCCGCTGACGCAAGCTATCTACGCAGAGCACCTGCTCGCGCCTGGAGCGGACGGCGCTCCGCTATTCCGCCTGGAAGCGCGCTGGCCAGTCGAGCGCAGCCACCCGGGGCGCGCAGGCAAAGAGGCGCTGGCCGTCTGGCGCCGCAGCAGCTAGCCACCAACTCCAAGCTCCCCGCGGCTGGTTTTGGGGGTGGAGGGCCAGCGACTGATCGCTGAGCTGCGCTGAGCTGCGACGCTTAGAGCCTGGTCGGCTCGCACATCTTCGAGTCAAAGGGGCGAATTTCTACCGCCGCGCCGCTCACCCGCGTCGCGCTCTGAAAGCTCTGCCAAGTGCTGCGCGTCGAGCTGAGCTCGCCGACCTCCACCGAACAGGGGCGCGCCGTGCCGCGCATTTGCGCGCGGAACTGAATTACTCCACCCGGCGTGCTCTGCAACGTGGACATGCGGCTCCGGACCGGCAGGCCGAGCGCCCTGGGTCGATACGTGAGCTCGACCCGCGTACCGTCATCTGCCTTGACCCCCACGCGGCCTGGACCCACGTCAAACTGTGCCCAGGTCTTGGGTAGGCCCCAGATCTCACGCCCTGCCAGCAGGGTCACGCGGTCGTCCACGTACATCTCGCTCACGTAGTAGCCGCGGTAGGTGCGGCCGCTGTCCGAGCGGGTCTTGACCATGCACGGCATCCAAATCAGCTCGTTGTAGTGCAGCGGAGACGGCGGGCTGTAGACCACATACGCCAAGACCCCCGCGCAACGCCCAGCGACCGCTATCGGTTCCATTCCCTGCGGCAATTCAAGGTCGCGCTCCTTCACGACGTATGGAACGAACACCCCAAAGCCGTGGGTTTGCCACGGGGCGGGCGGGTAAGGCGCGTCCGACGCATCCGAGCTTGTATGCACCAGCGCATTGTCAGGGCGATTGGGCACCGCGCCAAGCTGGAGCTCTGGCGCCCGCGCCCCACGCGCTTCAGTCAGCGCTGGGCTGGCGCCGCGACCCGCTCAACGCTGGCGCCCGCGCGCGGAACCCACGTCGCTCAGCGACGCGCCGGCGCCGGAATGCGCTCACCTCGCTCGGGCGACGGCTACGCTGCGCGAGGCCCACGCAACGCTGGCGCCCGTGGGACGCGGCGCTTAGCTAAGCATCCGGCGTCCTCACCACAGGCAGGCGTGCGTGGCCGACGCCCCGCTGCTACCTGCCCGCCCTGGACATATGCACAGCTCTGTGGACAACCTGTGCGACTGGTCGGCCGTTCAGCTGGTGGACCGGGACCCGGAGCAGAAATCGGCCCAGGATCGACGGACGTCGCGCTGACCCTGACGGGGTTTCATGATTTTCACGGCGACTACTCACCCCGAGAAGTCGTCGATCAGCGCAGTCTGCGAGGCTCTCGTTGCAAGTTTTAGCAAGTTGCATGCAACTTGGAAATGACTTGCGAAAGCGTTGCCCTGGAGGCCTAGAGCGAGTAGGCTGAGGCGAATTATCCGCGTAAACTGGGCATATGTGCGCTGGGCAGCCGCTCAGTAGACGTTGAGAGCAAGATGGGCTGGATCCGCGAACTCATGCGACGCGCCGAGGCTCCGCCCCGCAGCATGGGGGAGCTCAGCCGACGCTGCTTGGCTCACCCAGCTTGGCCAGAGGAGCCGCGCCCCAAGCCGCGGTCACTGGCCGCGATGCTGGGTCGCATGGACCGAGGCCTCGACCTGGACTGGCTCCGCGATCGACCCGCGGTGCAGCAAGTGCTGGCCGAGGTGCTGACCACCGCGCTGGCTGACGTCCAGCTCAGCTGCCGACCCCCGGACGCCGGCTATGGCGCACCCGCAGATCCCAGCCTGCGCCTAGACGACCTGCCCTTCGCGCGCTCGCTCAGGCTCCGCGACGAAGCGCTACCACCAGGCATCCCGCTGTTGCCCCAGCGAGTCAGCGCGTGGAGCGCTGTCTGGTGGTACGCGCCGTCTGGCTCAGGGCGCAGCCTGGTGGGGCGCTGGCTTGAAGCGCGTGGCGCAGCCCGCTGGGTCAGCGCGCGCCACTGGCCGGAGGCCGAGCCTGAGTGCCACGAGCCAGGACCTGTGTTCGTCGAGCTCCACAGCCCCAAGCACGGCGAGGCGCTGAGCCAAGGCGCGCCACGCAGCAACATCTGCGTCGCGGCGCCTTTCCTCCCGGAATCTTCCGACTGGGTGATCGTGCGCTCACCGCCGGTCTTGAGCTACCTGGATCAACTCATCGCGTGGGTCATCGAGCGGCTGCCCAGCGACAGCCGCTTGAGCGCCGACGCAGCGACCAAGTGGCTCGCCGCCATGCCCAGCGAGCGCGGCGTCCTCGACAGCCTGGGGGCGGCCATCGGGCTCCTGGGGTTACTGGATGAGCTCGGCATCGACCAGCTGCGCGGTCGCACGCTGGCGCAGCTCGCGCGGGCGGCGATTCGGTTCCGCACAGCAAGCAGCGTAGGCGAGCACCAGCTCCTACGAGAACAAGGCTTCGAGCTCCTGACGAGCATCGCGGTACATTGCCTCACGGAGTCAGATGAGGCGCTCGATCTACCGCGCAGCGAAGGCGAGTGGCAGAGCCTGGTCCCGCCAGAGCTCGCGCGCGGCGTCGACGTCGAGTGGGTCAAGGCCTCGCTGCAACGGGCCGGTGCGCCGATCACGACGCGCGACCTAGAGCGCGCCGCGCTGCGCCTGCCGCCCGGCGCCTATCGCATCATCCGGCAGCTGGCTTCTGGCGGCTTTTTGCGGGCAAACGAGCCTGGAGAGCGGCTGGCGTTGGCGCCACGCTGGCTCGGCAACGCAGCGCTCAGTCGAGCTGTGCGTCAGCTCCTGAGCGGTCCAGCCCACGAGTGGGGCGAGGCGCTGCTCGTGCCGGAGTCGGCGACCGTCTTGCTCGGAGCGCTCGAGCAGGCGCTGCTGCGCGACGCCGAGCCCCTGGTCGACCGCGTGCTCGAGCTTGAAGCGCGGGGGAGCCCCGCCTACGCAGCCGGCGTTGAGGCGCTGGTCCGGGTGATCGGCACCACCCCTGAGCTGCTTTCTGAGCTCAGCACCGATCTGCTAGCGAGCCTATACCAAGAGCAAGTCGAGCTCGCCGTCAGGCCACCCGAGCACCCGAGCCTGCCCCTCGTTGAATACCCCGAGGAAGTGACTCGGCGCTGCCCGATCCTGATGCGCGGCGCGTGGTACTATGCGCTGTGGAGCATCGCCGAGCGCCTCCCAAGGCGCTCGCGGAGCGGCGATCTGACCCTCAACCCGTGGCACGATCAACCGCCTGCCTTGGGCGCGCTGGATGACATCGCGGCCTGGCTCGCTCGCGCACAACATGCTCCGGTGCAGGAGCTACTATTTCGCCTGCTCGAGCGCCAAACGTCGGCGCGTGCCACGCCACATCGCCTTGAGCGGGCTGCGCTGGCGGTGCGCGCATTCCGCGCGACAACGCTCCAAGCGAGCGACCTGGCGCCTTGGTCAAGCGAGCTGTTTTGTAGCATCCAGGGTGGACTCCGCGGGGATCCGACTGAGTTCGCTGGGCTGCTGAGAACCGCGCTGCCGCTGTGGCTTGAACACCTCACGACCCACCCCCAAGACGAGCAGCCAAGCGGTGACCAGCACTGGCTCGACGCGCGCGCCCAAGCCGCCGCGCTGATTTGGCCCCAGCTCGGACCAGCGGAGCTCGGGCTACTGCTGGCAGAGAGGCGGCTCTTCGCGTCGGAGTTGCGCGTGCCGTGGCAGCTGCTGTCGCGCGAGCAGTGGGCGAGCGTGGCCGAGCTGTGGCAACTGGCGGCGCCGGGGCCCGTGGCAGACCACCCCTCGAGCCCCTCCACCCGCGTCGTCGGGGCGCAGCGCGGCGCGATGCTGGGCAGCGAGCGGATGCTGGACAGCGAGCGGATGCTGAGCCAGATCCCCGAGGAGGTGATCGCCAGCTCACTTGCCGGTGGTGGACGCGCCCGTGCCTACCCGCAGCCGGCGCTGGCGCGCACCTGGGGGGCCTCCCAGGCCAGCCTGCTGCGCACCCTCGCGGCGCGCCTCGACGCGGCGAGCGGCGATCCAGTCAGTGGTCGCGAGCTGCTGTTTGACGCCTGCTGGCTGCTTGACGCAGAGCCCCCAAGCAGTGAGGGCGCAGGTCTTGAGCTGCTCAGCGCGCGGCTCGGCACCCTCGAGCTGACCGAGGCGCTGCTCACGCCGGTCTTGCTGCATTTGCAGCGGCGGGTGCGGGTGCGCGGCGTAGGCTGGCGCAGCGCCTACCAGCAGTTGGCTGCGCTGGAGAGCCGCCGTCGGCGCCTAGAGCACGGCTCGAGCTGAACCCCGCGCTGGACGTCGCGTTGAGCGCGCCCCTGCGTTACAACCAGCCTGCTATGCAAGGTTACCAACTGCACGCGTTTGGTTACGCCGGGCTCAAGCTCGAAGGGCTGCCGCTCCCCGAGCCACAGCCAGGCGAGCTGCTGCTCAAGGTGAGCGCGGCGTCGCTCAACTACCGGGATCTGCTGATGCTGCGCGGCAGCTACGACCCGCGCCAGCCGCTGCCCCTGGTGCCGCTCTCGGACTGCGTCGGCAAAGTGGTTGAAGTGGGCGCCGACGTAGTAGATTTTTCCGTGGGGGATCGGGTGTGCCCGATCTTCGCTCAAGACTGGCTGGCCGGGGCGCCGACCAAGCAGCTGTTGCGCTCGACGCTGGGCGGCCCGCGCCCTGGCACGCTGCGCGAGTACATGCTGGTCCCGGAGCGCAGCGTGGTGCGCGTCCCCGACTCGCTGAGCGACGTAGAGGCCGCGTGCCTGCCGTGCGCCGGCGTGACCGCGTACAACGCGCTGGTCAGCCTGGGCGGCGCCCGCCCAGGTGATGTGGTGCTGATCCAGGGCAGCGGAGGCGTCAGCGTGTTCGCCCTACAAATCGCCAAGGCCCTCGGCGCCCGCGTGATCGCGACCAGCTCGAGCGCAGCCAAGCGCGAGCGCCTGTTGGAGCTGGGCGCGGAGCACGTCATTGACTACACCACGGAAACACGCTGGGGCAGCAAAGCGCGCAGCCTGGCCGGGGGTGAAGGGGTCGATATCGTGGTCGAGGTGGGCGGCAGCGGCACCCTCGATGAGTCTCTCCGCGCGGTAAAACCTGGCGGCACGATCGCCATCATCGGCGTGTTGAGCGGCGGCAAAGGCCCGGTCTCACTGCTCCCGGTGCTGATGCAGCAGGTGCGGCTGCAGGGCGTGATGGTCGGCCCGCGCGACTGCTTTGAGCAGCTGGTCAGGTGCGTCGCCAGCGCGAACATTCACCCGCTGGTCGACCGCGTGTTCGCCTTCGACCAAGCTCGACAAGCCTTCGAGCACTTGGAGGCCGCGCGCCACTTCGGCAAGGTGGTGATCCAGGTCGAGTGAACTCTGGCGCTGCGGCCTGCATCACACTGGGCCATGCAAGCACGACGATGGCTCAGCCCGCTGCTCTTCTGCGTCTGCCTGGTGGCGACGTCCAACGCCTCAGCCACCAAGCCCAAGGCTGGGGTGGCGTCACGCAGCGCCGCGGCGGCCAAGTCATACCAGCCTGCGCTGACGTCGCAGATCAAGCGCTGGGCGAGTGAAACTCAGCGCGCGCTGGGTGAAGCAAGGCGCGCGAACCTGGGCGCCAAGAGCCAGTGTCTGGACAGCGCGCTCAGCGAATTGCACGCCCTCGGCCGCATCGCCCAACACCAAGAACGCGACGCAGCCTCAGCTGGCCGCCGCGGCGTGATGGCGCGCAGCAGCCTTAGGCTGACCTACCAGAACGCCCACAGCAGCTACCGCAGCGCGCGGGAGTGCGGCGCGGTGCGCGTCACCGACTCAGGCTCGAAGCTAAGAGTATGGATCGACCCGCGCGTCGCGCGCTTCGAGCCGTTGCATCCCGACGACAGGCGCTGAGCGTCGCGCGCTTCGAGCCGTTGCACCCTGACGACAGCCGCACCCTGACGACAGGCGCCGAGCCTTGCGCCATGAGCTGCCTTCAGCCGCCGAGCGCCGCGAGCTGCCTTCAGCCGCCGAGCGCCGCAGCAGCCGCGCGCCGCAGCGCCTGTGCCTGAGCGCGCACGAAGTTCGCGCTGTAAGCCGGGCCGAGCTGCTGCGTTTGGGGTGCTTCGGAGGACATGATGCGACGACTCGGACAACACTCACTCGGACTCTTGGCCCTGACCTCAGCGGCTTCTCTCATGCTCGGCTGCAGCCATCAGTCTGAGGTAGCCCGGGCGCCCAGCTCAGAGGCACGACAAACCGCCCAGCCTGGCTACGCCGGCTCGGTCACAGCCAGCGACAGCGCCCCGTCCGACATGGCAGCCAGCGAAGAGGCCGACGAACCGGCCTCCGACATGCCGAGTCCGCCTCCAGAGGCCGCGCCTGCCAAGCCTGCAGCGGCGAGCCTCGCGGCGTCGGGCGGCGCCGCTCCCTCCACCCCTGGCCGGGTCCGCAGGGAGTCGAAGAAGGGCGAGGTCGCCCGAGATGGCAGCAGCCGCCGCCCCGCCGAGCTCGCGACCGCCAGCGGCGTCCGCGCCGGAGAGTGGGACGACAACGCCAACTACAGGGAGTTTCAGCGTTGGCTGTCGACTCAGGACGGCATTGGTTTCCACGCGGCAAATGTGAGCAGGCGACGCTTCATCGTGGTCAGCGACAGCCAGGGCAAGGCGGTGCCCGGCTGCAAGGTGGCGATCACCGACGAGCATCAAAAGTCGGTCAGCCTGACCACCCAGACCAGCGGCCGCGCGCTGTTGTTCCCCATGGCTGAAGGGCTGCGCGGGCAATCGCTGGTGGCGACCACCAGCTGCCAAGGCCAGCGCGCTTCCATGCGCTTTAGCATGAGCGCGCCAGACGGCGTGGTGAAGCTGTCATTGCCCACTGCGCGCAAGCTCCCCGCCAAGCGCACCATCGACATCGCCTTCGTGCTCGACACCACGGGCTCCATGTCTGAGGAGATCGCGAGCATCAAAGAGACTATCCGTGCGGTATCAAAGCAGCTCGACACCGGCAACATCGACGTGCGCATCGCGATGGTAGATTTTAAGGACCGCACAGACTCCTACGTCACCAAGGTGCGCCCGTTTACGACGGACATCGCGGGCTTCGCGCGCAGCGTGGACGGCATCCAAGCCAGCGGCGGCGGAGACACGCCCGAGTCGGTCAACGAGGGCCTGTCCGTCGCGCTGACGCAGCTCGACTGGAAGCAAGACAGCGTCGGCCGCTTCGCCTTCTTGGTCGGCGACGCGCCGCCCCACCTCGACTATCAAGACACCAGCTACACCAGCTCCATGCAGCGCGCGAACCACGACGGCATCCAGATCTTCACCATCGCCGCCAGCGGCATGGACGACCTGGGCCAGGTGGTGTGGCGTCAGATCGCCCAGTACACCGGCGGCACCAACCTGTTCGTGTTGCGCGGCGGCGCGGGTCGGCAGTCGACCGGCGCTGGCGACGCCAAGAGCAGCTGCGGCGGCACCCACACCAACTACGCCAGCGGCAACCTGGACACGCTGATCGTGCAAAAGGTGCAGCGCGAGCTGAAGGCGCTAGACTCCGACCCGATGCGCATCGCGGGCCTAGGCCAAGATGAGCGCGCCAAGCCCTGCGCTGAGCGCCTGGTGATGGCCAACTAGCTACGAGCGCCGGCGCCACGCGCTAGCTGCTCTGGTTGCTCGGCTCAGCAATTTATCCGGGCGGATTAACAAGCCGTCCGAGCGCAGCGGGTCCTTCGTCGGGGGGTGGGCGCGTCACACGCAGCTCGCCCCCGCCGTCTATTGACTGCTAGTCGTCTTCGCGCCCTTCGATGATGGCGCCATCGACGGTCATGGCGATCACGACGCCCAGATCAGCGTGTACGCTGACGAACGGCACGCGCCAGTCTTCGCGCCACACCGCGCGCCACTCGGCTCCAGGCGCAGCCGGCTGCAGCCACAGCTGACCAGGGCTCGCAGCCCACGCCTGGCCGCCGACGTCGAGGGCGACCGCTGACAGATCTGGCTCGCCGGGTACGACGCTGACCCACGGTTCTTCGTCGGTGATGCGGGCGGTGCTCCCGGCGGCGCCGACCACGATGCCCGCGCCGGTCTCGATCACCCCAGCGCAGCCGAGGTAAGCGCGCACTTTAGGCACCGAGACGCGATCGACGCTCCACATCGTGGGCCGATACCGTACGGCAAAACCCTTGCCGTCCTTGGCGCGCCCGGCGACCAGCCACTCTTCTGGGCCGATGCGCGCGATGGAGTTGACGCTCTCGGCGCGGGTCAGCTGCGCCGGCTTTAGCCAGTGGCCGCCGGCGATGGCGTAGAGCAGCGGGGGCTCTCCGGGGCGCTCGCCGACCAGCACCGCCAGATCGGCCATATCGCCGCTGGCGTGGGTGAAGCTGACCGCAGGGTCGGGCCCCTTGAGCACGCGACCCACGCCGCTGCTGGAGTATTCGCTGATGGTGGCTTGATCGCCGCCGACCAGCCAACGCCCCGCGCCCACGCGGCGCACGAAGCGCACGCCGTCCCGCACCGGCAAATCTTGCGCGGGGGCGGGCTCCCAGTTGGTGCCGTTCCAGAACGCGAGCCCCTGATTACTTGCCGCAAGGCAACGCCCATCGCCGTCCCAGGCGACCGAGCGCACGACGTGATCCGACCCGGGCTGGCAGCGCACGATGAAGTTGTAGCCGCCGAACAGCGTGCTCGACACCTCGGCGGCGATGCTCTTCAGGCGCCGCGCGGTGGTGCGCATGGAGGTGTCCGCGTCGCTGCGCAGCGCCGGCGCGAGCATGGCGACGAAGGCCGCGCCGGTCGGCGGGCGCATGCGCGGGTCTTGGCTGGTGGCTCGCGCCAGCAGCTCGTCGATGGCCGCGCAGGCGTCTGGCCGCTCAGCCAGCTCTGGCGCGAGGTTCGGGCTGTCGGTGATGCTGCGCCGCTCGTCGCCCCGCGTAGCCAGCACCACGTCTAAGGGTGATCCCGACGGAAAGTAGTCTTCCCCGGTGAGCATGCGGAAGATGATGGCGGCGAGGCTGAAGATGTCGCTCTGGTTGCCCACCAGATCGCTGTTCATCACCACCTGCTCAGGCGCGGCGTAACCTGGGGTTCCGAGCGGAACTCCACCGAAGGTGAAGCCGCCCGTGCCGGCGGGCCGCGCGATGCCAAAGTCGGCGATCTTGAAGATCTCATCGCGGCCAAAGCCACAGCACAGCACGTTGGCGGGGGTCAGATCGCGGTGCACCACCCCCACCTCGTGGATGGCGTCGATGCCGATAGCCAGGCACTCGATGGCGTGCTTGGCGCGCACCGGATCGAACGCGAACCCAGTGCGCACCACCGAGTAGTGCACGCGCTCGTGCAAGGTGGTGCCCTCTGAGCCGCCATGGACGTACTCCAGCGCGAGCCAAGGCAGCTCGAGCGGCGCGTTTTTGTAACTGACCCAGCTGCTGCCGGTCTCGACCAAGCGCACCACGAACGGCGTGGGCGGCACCTTCTCGTTCAGACGGCCGAGGGCCACCGCCTCTTTCAGCACGATCAGGTTCCCGGTGCGCGCCGACTGCCGCATCACGAACGGGCGCATGATCTTGACCACGACCGGGGCCGAGCCACTTGGGCTGCGCCGCACGGCGAGGAAGGCGATGGACATGCCGCCCGCGCCGATGCGCCGGGTCAGGCGGTAGCTGGTGCCGTCGAACGCATTGCTGACCAGCGTCTCGCCTTCAAGACAGGTGAGGATATCGTCGTCTGGCGGGACGACGCGCTGAGAAGCTGGGCTGGTCACGGGCCGGATGAGGTTACACCCTAGCGGCCACCTGGCAACGAGCAGCTAGTCTGCTTTGCCGGTGTCGGCTTCGCAGCGGATCCCGCCGCCGTGGCTGCGGCACAGCTTGCCCTTGTCGCAGGCTTGATCGAGCTTAAAGCGCTGGTCTTTGCACTGCAGGATGCTCTGGCGATCAGCGCTGCAGGCGTGCTTACCCGCCATCTCCAGCGGGCACGGATCTTCAAGCGCTGCCACGGACAGATCGCAGTCGAGCTTGGACGTAGAAGCCTGGCAGCCCGCTGATCCGCGGCAATACAGGCTGGTCGCCATCTTGCCGCTGTCACACACCAGCAGCTGCGTTCCAACCAGGTTACACGCCTTGGCCCCAGCGTCGCGGCACGCGTCGCCGACCTGCATCAGCGACTTGTCGCACAACGCGCGGTCGCCTGACAGCTCACACGCGTGAGGCCCGCGGCAAGGCTCTGACACGTACACCCCAGCCAAGCACACCAGCTGGCTGCGCTTGTCAGCGCTGCAGGTCGCGGCGCCTTGGTCGTCTTTGCTGCACACGTCGCCGGCTTGATTGCCGCTGATGTCGCAGCGCACGCCACCCTCGACCCAGCAGCCCTTTTCACCGCGACACGGCGCGGCGATCATCTTGCCCTCAGAGCAGATCAGCTGAGTCTGCGGATCGAGGCAGCGCGACTCGCCCTTGTCGCAGCTGCTGCCCACTTTGGGCTTGCAGCTCAGCAGCAGCACCGCGGCAGCGCTGACCCACCACAGCCCAGATAATTGGCTAAAAATCCCTCGCTTGGTGTCCTGCATAGCGAGCGCCGACGTTACCTCAGCTGGCAGCGCGGGCCAAAGCACGGACTGCGCAGGGCCCGACAAAAGCCGCAGATAAGCAGCTAAACAAAACGCCGCCGCGCCCCGAGGCAAAGCTCCGGAGCGCGGGGACGGGGGTGGTGGGCCAGGCAGCCGCTGAGGCTAGCTGACGCTCGTGCTCAGCGGCGACTCGGCGGCGGCGCTAGTCTATTTCCGTACGGCTACGCCGCGGCTTGGACGACCAGCGCCTCAGGCGCCGCGGCGACGACGACGCGCCACCACCATGGCGCCTAAGCCGCCAAGCGCCAACAGCGCGAGGCCGTTGTCTCCGTCAGCGCCACCGGGGCGCGTCGTAGCGCAGCTGGCGCTGGCTTCGGCTTCGCAGCTGTTGCCAGAGCATGAGGCGCTGGCGCTGGAGTCTACCTTCACCTTCAGCACGGCGTTCAGCGCCGTGATGCACTCGCCGAGGTTGCCGTTGTGGTCGACGTACTGGCCGTCACAGAACAGCGCGCCTTCAGGCTTGGTGCACTCAGCCTCGCAGCCGCCCTGGAGCTTGCCTTCGCACTTGGCGTAGCCCTGGCTTTGGCAGTCGATCTGACAGGTGGCGTTGGCCTTGACCTCGCACGAGCCCTCGCAGCTGGCCTTGCACTCGGCCTTGCAGTCCACCGAGGCGTTGGGATCCACGTCGCACTTGCCTTCGCACTTGGCGCTGGCGGTGGCCTTGCAGCTCGACTGGCACTCCGCCTGGCCGTCACCGGCCTCGCAGTTGGCGCTGCAGTCGGCCTCTGCCGTCGCGCTGCAGTCCGCTTTGCAGTCAAAGCTCGGCGGGTCGACCTGGCACCGCGCTTCGCAGTCACTGGAGCAGGTGCCGGTGCAAGACGCCTCGGCGCTGGCGTTGCACTCGCCGTTGCAGCCGACGGTTAGTTCCGCAGAGCAAGCCGCGGTGAAGTTGACCGGCTCGCATTTGGCGACGCAGCCACCTTCGACTTCGACTTTGCAGTTGGCGTTGGCCTCCACGTTGATATCGCCGCAGGCGCCGATGCCAGCGGCGGCCTCTTGGGACGCGAACAGGGGGAGAGCCAAAGCCGCGGCGGCCAGGAACGATGTGAGCTTGATCATGAGGGCGATACTCCTGAAAGGATGGGTTGCTCGCGCGGATTGCTCGCGCGCCTAGAAGAAAGCGGGTCCCAGTCAGGTACGCAGGGCGCGAGCGGTTGCTTCCTTGTTGCAGCGGAGCGCGCGCCCCGCGGCGGGCCGGCAAGCAACCACCCCTTGGAACCCGACTGAGTAACAGCCCAAAGAATAGGCCAAAGCAGCAGGCCAGACCAACTTCAAGTTCTGCCCGAGCTTGGGCCGCGGGTGCCTTTGACCGCGGGCGCTGGCGTGGATCTCATTTCGAGGCGCGATTCGAGGCTGCGTTCGAACGTCCCTGGGGATCGGGAGGCGCCGTAGGCGTCAGCGGAAACGGCCACGGCCGCTCCAAATTGGGATGCTCTGGCTCACGGCCGCTGAACGCGCTCAGCCAGCGCGCCCGCGCCTGCTTCGCGTCAGTCAGCCAAGTCGCCTGGCCCCCCACCCCAAACTGGTCGGGCTGCTCCACGTCGCGAGGGTCCCAGCTCAGCACGTAGCCTAGGCGCAGCAGCTTGGGCAGCAGCACCTTCAGCGCCTTGTAGGTGTGCCGAGCCTGCAAGTGGAACAAGATCACGTGGCCTGGCTCCACGGCGCGCAGCACGCGAAACGCGATCTCGTCAAACGGGATGTCTTCCCAGTCGCGGGTGTCGATGTCCCACAAAAAAATACTGTACCCAAGCTCCTTGGCCTGAGCCTCGACCCGCGGGTCGTAGGCCATCATGGGCGGCCGAAGCAGCCGACAGCGCCCGGCGCCCGCGCCCTTCGCTATTTCCTCACGGACACCGTTTTCGCCCAGCGCGCGGCTGGTCAAGTCCGGGTGGGTGTAGCTGTGGTTGCACACCCGGTGGCCCCTGGCTTCGACGTCGCTGATCCAGCGCGGGTGACGCTCCAGGTTTTGCCCAGTCGGGAAGAACAACGCCTTAGCCTGGTAGCGGGCCAACAGATCGAGCAGGCGCGTGGTGCGCCTGGCGCCGAGCGGCCCGTCGTCAAAGCTCAAGATCAGGTTGCCGCCCTTGCCCGCGACCACCTGCTTCGGCCTGGGCACTTCCGTACGGAACTCCCAAGCGGCCTCCGCGATGGGCTCGCCGCTCTGCAGGCGCCCTGCCACGCGCATCTGATACGTGGTGCCTGATTTCAGCGACGCTCGTGGATCGAGGCGTAGCCGATCGCCGTCCCAGCTCGCCCTCCACTTGACCTCAGGCACGCTGCGCACGCTGCGCACCACGCTCGCCTGGTCGACGGGCGCGTCGAACACCACCTCCACGCTGCTGGTCAGCGCGACCCGTGATTTGCGCGGACCGACGCTGAGCACGCCGCCTGGTGACGTAGGTGGTTGCGGCGCGCTGAGCGGCTGAGCGCTGCTCGCCGCGAGCTTCGTCAACGACCGAGAGGCCGCCACCGGCACGACCGCGACACCTGGCGCGGACGCGCCTTCAGCGCCTTGCGTGAAGAGCGCGAAGCCAACGCCCAAAGCCAGCACCCACGCCGCCACCGCCCAGATCAACAGCTGACGCTGGCGCGCCAGCAGACCAGCTAGAGCAGACGGAGGGCTGACGCCTTGCACCGGCGGATGATAGCGTCGCGCTGCGATGCGCGCCTGGCTAGTCACCGCCTGCCTCGGATTGTGTGCAGCCGGCTGCGCCGAGCCGTCGACGACCCGCGGCTCAAACCCCACAGCGAGCGCGGCGACGCGGGTGAGCAGCCAGTCGTCCGCCGCTCATTCAGCGGCGGCAGCGGCGAGCAGGTCGGCCACAGCCACTTCACCAGCAGGCGGGGGTGGAGGGAACACGCCACACGCAGCGCTGCCAGCGCCGTCCGCCAGCGCTGCGCCAGCCACGAGCGCGGCGGCGTCAGCCCGCGCGGCGTCGGGCGAGCCAGCCGCCCAAGCCGAGCCGATCTCCCGCGGCTTAGTCGCGACGGCCCTCGCGGCCAAGCCGCCGCGCCCAGCGCGAGGCGAGCCCCGCGGCCCCATCGACACCGGCCAAGACGGCGCGTGGCTGCGCCGCATGTCTCACGCCGCGATCACCAAGGCCAGCCAGAACAAGGGCGGCTCTACGGTGACCATCCGCGTCTATTTTGAGGATGGTTACCGCGCGGTATTTAAGGCTGACCAAACACGCACCGCCACCAACTACCGCAGCGAGATCGTCGCCTATCACCTCGACCGCTTGCTCGGCTGCGCGCGCACCGCGCCGGTCGTTGGCCGCCGCATCAACCGCGCGGCGCTGCGCTCGCTGTTGCTGGCCAGCGACACCGACGCCGACTTCATGGCGCGAGTCGACGCCGAGCTACGCGACGCACCGACAGGCGGCGCAGCGGGCGGCGCAACGGGCGGCGACGCACCGAGCGGCGACCTGCGCGGCGCGTTGATCGCTTGGCACAACCAGCCACTGCACTCACTCCCTGTGCCGCGCGGTTGGACAAAATGGCTCGCGGCAGGCGCTGAGGCGCCCGACGCCATGCGGCCGGCGCTGCCTGCCCTGGCCGAGCTGACCGTGTTCGACTACCTGCTCGACAACACCGACCGCTGGTCCGGCGGCAACGTGCTGCTGCTCGGCGCAGGCGGCCCGGTGATTTTTCTCGACAACGGCGCGGGCTTCGCCGATTGGCGCATGCAAAAGCAGCTCCGGCTCGACGCCGATCTAGCCGGCGTCTGTGAGTTTCCCCGTGGTCTACTGCGCAACCTGGAGGCCATGGCCCCCAGCCGCCCGCAGGCGGAGCGCTTGAGCAGCAGGCTTGAGCGCAGCCTGCGTCGCGATCCGCTGGCCCCCGTGCTGAGCCCTGCGCACCTGGCGGCCATCGACGAGCGAGCGGGCCTGGTGTTAGCCCACGTCAGCGCCTGCGAAGCCAAGCGCTTAGCCAGCCCTGAGGCGGCTGACAGCGCCGCGCCCACGCCGAAGAGCAGCGCTGCACCTCAGACCAGCGCTGAGCCCAACCGGCGCTGATGATCTAGGTTGCGCTGATGATCTAGGTTGCGCTGAAGACCTAGGTTGCGCTGAAGACCCACGTTGCGCTGATGATCTAGGTTGCGCTGAACCTGCGCTGACGCTGGCTTCGCTACTTCAGGCAGCCGTTCATGGGGTCGAAGTCGCTCCCGGTACAGCGCGCAGCGGGCGGCGACTTCGCTCCGCCAGGCCCTGAGTCACCACGAGGCCCTGAGCCGCCGGCCTGACCTCGTGGTTTGGTGGCCGGCGTACTGCGCTCGGCCTCCCGCAGCCGCGCCTCGGCCACGTCGCGCGCCTTGCGCAGCTTAACGCTCTCGGCCTGTTCCGCGTGGAGCTCGGTCTTGACCTTGTCGAGGTCGCGCTCAAGCCCGCCTGCTCGATCGCGCTCGCCGCCCAGCTGGGCGCGGAGCTGGGCCAGCTGGGTCGCCTGGTCTGGCAGCAGCTTAGCGTAATACAGGCCCAGACCGCCGCTGACGCTGAGCAGCGCTAGGGTGACGCCGGCGATCGCCGCGAAGCGGTCCGCCTTACGTTTTGTCTCCGAACGGATTCGTTCAATGCGCACCTGATGCTCAGCGTCCGCCGCTGCCAGCGCCAGGTCAGCGCGCAGTTTTGACTCCATGCGGATTCGTTCAAGCTCGGCGAGCTTGAGCGCTTCAACCCGCGCCGCCTCCTCGGCGCGGTGCAGCCGCTCCGCCTGCACCCGCGCCGCCTCGGAGTTCTGGCGGCGCGTCTCGGCTTCGCGGTAGCGCTGCTCCTCGACCACGCGGCGCTGGTGCTGCTCAGCGATGCGGCGCTCGTGCTCTAAGTGCTCGTGCTCCACCCGCTCTTGCTCGAGCTTCTGTAGCGATTTGATGGAAAATAGCAGGGAGTCTTCCCTGAGTCGGTCCGCCATGCTGAGCGCGCCTCCGCGAGCCACCACGAGATCAGACGCAGGAGCGTCGCCCAGATCCCAGCAGCCCAGATCGAGGTGCCCGGCCATCGGGCACGCTCAGATGGACACAGCGGCCCAGCAGTTCTTGGTTAGCTGACGAGAATTTTCTACAGCCAGGGCCCCGCACCGGCTTTCGACAGCAGCCAGTCACCAGCCGAGCTCAGCGCTCAGGTGCAGCGTACGGCCCGGCAGCGGCTGACCAAGCAGGTCAAACTCGCGGGCCCCGAACAGGTTGCGCAGGGCGACCTGGGTGAGCAGCTGACCTCGGAGCCAGCTCAGGCCGAGCTCCAGGTTGAAGCTGGTCTGCTCGGGGATCACGATCAAGCCGGCAGGATCGGCGAACTTGGACGAGCGGTGCAGCGCCCCCACCCCCAAACTCCAGGCGGGGATGGAGCGCTGCTCTTGACCTGAGAAGCTGAGCCTAGAACTTGTGACCAGCCGCGAGTGGTACGGTAACAGATCATTACCCAGCGCAGAGTCCGGGCTGCGACCTCGAGGATCTTGCAAGGCCAGGCTGCTGTCGAGGCGCAGCCAACGCTTCCAGGCGACGCGCGCGCCGAGCTCGGCGCCCAGCACCCGCGCCTCAGCCACGTTGAACGGCGTGACCACCCCAAAGCTTGAGCGGCGGTAGGTGATCAGATCCCGAGACCAGCGCCCAAACCCGAAGGCTGAGCCGCTGAGCTGCAGGCCGGTTGAGTCACCGACGGCGAGCTGAGCGCCGACGTCTGCGCCCTCGCCGCGCTCGGGCACTAGGTCTTCGTTTCCGCGTACTAACGCCGAGAGGCCGAACTGCTCGCCCAGGGTGGGGCGGCGGTTGAAGTGGCCAAGGTTGGCCACGAGCTTGAGGGCGTCGCTCAGCTGGTAGGCCGCGCCGAGGCGCCCGTCCGGTTCGATGGCGTCGCTTGAGGCCGCGCCGTCTGCGGCTCCTCCGCGCTCGCTGCGTGTGGAGACCAAGGGCAAGCTCGCGCTGACCCCGAGGTTGAGCCGTGGATCGGGCTGGACGCCGAGCCGCACCGCTGGGCGGAGCGCGTCGCGGGACGCGTGGCGATCTGTCGCCGCGCGGATCAGCAGCACGTCGCGGGACAGGTCGAGCTGCCCGCCCAAGCGCCAAACCACGCCGCGCGGGCTGCCGTAGGTCCAGTCAACGCCGGCGCGCTGCCCGAGGCGGGTGCCGACGTTCTGCGCGCCTTGGGGGCCTACGCCAATCTCGGTCAGCGGATCTCGCACGCTCTCTCGCGCGTCGAGCCAATAGCTGCCTAGCTCCATCTCGCAGCGGGAGGTCGCTCTATTGCTGCCGCACGGCAATTTTGATGAGATGCCAGCTAGCAGGCGCTGGCGGGCAGATCGGGCTTGAGTCGCTGGCACTACGGCGACGCCGCTGACGCCTTGCTCGCGCTGAAAGGCGTTGACCAGGCTGAGCACGCGGGCGCCGCCATGAAAGCGCTGCAGCCCCACCGCCCACACGTCCCAGTCGCGGTAGTCTGTGTTGCCGCGGCGGCGAGAGACGTCGTCGCTCGGGTCAAACGTGGTGCCGCGATCGTCGAGGTACTGAAAATCGTTGTCGGCGGACGCCAGCCGTAGCCCGACTAAGGCCGCAGAGCCCGGGCCGCCGCCTCGCTTAACGCTGGCCAGCGCGCCGCGCAGCCAGAGCGAGCGTTCGGCGTAGCTGCCCACCCCCGCCCCCAACCGCAGCTGATTTCTCTTCGGAAATTTTGGTTGAAAGAAGACGGCGCCGCCCAGCCCCGAGGCGTCGGCGTCCGCGGGGGTGCTGCCCCGAAACACCTCTACCCGATCGAGCATCCACAGCGGGATCGTGCCTAAATCGGCGGCGCCTGTGATCTCGTCGTTGAGCCGGAACGGCCCCAGGTAGACCGGGACCTGCGCGGCGCTCGAGCCCCGCAGCGACAGCGTCGCTCGATCCGCACGGGAGCCGGTGCGCGAGATCTCGACCCCGGGCACCCGCGCCAACAGATCCGTCGCCGCGGCGCCCGGGGCGCTTAGCTCGTCGTCGCGCAAGACCTGGCTGGCTGCGCTGGGATCCCGCGGCGAGGCCGTGGGCTGACCTCGCACCACCACGTCGGGCGGCGGGGCGTCCTGTGCGCGCGCAAGCGACGTCACCAGGCAGAGCAGCGCCGCGGCGCTGGCGCCTAGGCGTCGAGATGAATCGCTGCGCCGCACGGATATACATCCGGCTCTCCGCGCCTGCTCGGGCAACTACAGCCCTAGCTGCTGGGCGATGATCACCTTCATGATCTCGCTGGTGCCAGCGAAGATGCGCTGCACCCGCGCGTCCATGTAGGCGCGGGTCACGGGGTACTCCAGCATGTAGCCGTAGCCGCCGAACAGCTGCAGGCACTCGTCCACCACCCGGCCGAGCATCTCGGTCTGCCACAGCTTGGCCATGGAGCACTCTTTGACCAAGAACTCGCCCGCCAGGTGTTCGGCGATCAGGCGGTCGAGGAACGCGCGGCCCACCTCGACCTCGGTCGCGCACTCGGCCAGCTTGAATTTGGTGTTTTGGAACTTGCTGAGCGGCTTGCCGAAGGCGGTGCGCTCTTTCACGTAGGCGATCGTATCCGCAAGGACTTGCTCTGCGTTGGCTTGCGAGCCGATGGCGACCACCAAGCGCTCTTGCTGCAGCTTGCGGGTCAGCATCAAGAAACCCATGCCTTCTTCGCCGAGCAGCTGGCTGGCCGGCACGCGGCAGCCTTCAAAGTGCAGCTCCGCGGTGTCTTGGCTGGGCATGCCCATCTTGCTCAGCTTCTTGCCTTTGATGAAGCCGGGCGTGCCTGCATCCACGAGGAACAGCGAAATGCCAGCGTGGCGGCTGGTCCCAGGATCGGGGATGGCAGGATCGGGGGTGCTGCCGTCTGGCGTCTGCACCTTGGCCGCGACGATGCACACGTCGCACAGCGTGCCGTTGGAGATGAAGGTCTTGGAGCCGTTGATCACGTACTCATCGCCGTCCTTGAGCGCTGTGCTTTGGATCCCCGCGAGATCGGAGCCAGTGCCAGGCTCGGTCATGGCGATGGCGGTGATGATCTCGCCGCTGGCGCAGCCTGGCAGGTAGCGCTGCTTTTGCTCGGCGCTGCCGAACTCGTGGATGTAGGGCACCACGATGTCGCTGTGCAGGCCCATGGCGAAGCCCGACTCATAGGCCCGCCCGAGCTCCTCGATCACGACGGCGGAGTGCAGGAAGTCTCCACCCGGACCCCCGTGCTCCTCTTCGAGCCACGGACACAGGAAGCCGCCGGCGCCCGCCGCGAGCCAGCTCTCGCGATCCACGCTGCCCGCTGCGCTCCAGGCCGCTTGCTTGGGCACGAGGTCGCGCTCCACGAAGGTGCGGAACGCGGTCCTGAACATCTCATGCTCTTCACTGAATAGGCTTCGCTTCACGGCAGCTCCTTTGGCTGCGTCCTTATAGCAAAGCCGCGCGTGCTGCTGCGCTCAGTCAGCCGGCCCTTGGCGGCCCAGCGCTGGGGGCGGAGCTCGAGGCGTGCGACGGCCTAGTGAACGCGGATCGATGATCGGCGGCTCCGACCGCCGGAAGTGCGATAAATCAGCGGTGACCGCGCCCCGCGGCCACAAGCTTGCAGCGCTGCCGGGAGCACCGGACTATAAGCAGCCGGTGACCGAAACTCGCAAGCTCAGCGCCGGCTCGCTCTTGATCGTGGCTTGGGGCGTGCTCGGCGTCGCCATGCTCTTGGGCCAAGCCATTTACCGCCTGGCGCCGCTGGCCATCGAGCCGCTGCGCGGCGGAGAGCTGTCTTCGCTGCAAATCGTGGCGTACGTCGGCTTCGCGGGCTTCATGGGCTACTCCGAGGGCTACCGCGGTTTTCAGAAGCGCTTCAGCCCTAAGGTGGTCACCCGCGCTATTTACCTTATGGAAAACCCACGCCCGCTGCACGTGCTGTTCGCGCCAGCCTTTTGCATGGCCTACTTTCACGCCACCAAGCGCGGGCTGCTGACCTCTTGGGGCGTGAGCAGCATGGTCGTGGTGCTGATCATCCTGGTGCGCGGGATCGCGCAACCCTGGCGCGGCATCATCGACGGCGGCGTGGTGCTTGGGCTCAGCTGGGGCGTCGGCGCGCTGCTCTACCACACCTGGGTCGCCCTGCGCGGCGGTGAGCTGGACGCGCAGCCTGAGCTCCCCATAACCGACGCTGCGGCTGCGACGTAGAGCGCGCCAGGCTCTGCACCAGCGGGCGCGGCTGCTGCCGCGAGGAAGTTAAGGAGTGAGATCGGTGCTGACGCCATTTCGCGGACCGGTTCAAGCTCACACCGCATGGCAACGCACATCACATGCTGCGCGCAAGGCGGAAGCCCAAAGCCGGACCGCGCTGGGCTCGAGTGATCTCGTCCTTCGCCGGCGAGCGCAGCAGGGTCGACCAAACGTACGAGTGGGTCAACGATGCTTCGATCCGATCCAGTCCGCCACGTGCGGTGACTGATCCTCGTGCTGAGGTGGTGGATTCTGTCGCCGGGGCCGTCAGGGGTGGAGGGTTTAAGCGTTGCCCGACATGTCATACAACCCCCAGGCGTTCGGTCGCTTCTGCCCAACCGGGTGCGTCTTCGGGCCTGCGTTGTAGCAGTACCAGGCGATGGCCTCAAGGTTCGGGTCCGGCGCGCAGCTGCTTCGCTCGTAGACGGTGATGGGCCCAGAGTAGAACGTGGTCAGCGTCCCTGCGCGCACGGCGTACTCCCACTCCACATCCGTGGGGAGGCGATAGCCCTTGCAGTCATAGATGCTGGTCGTGGTACCTGCCACCGACGCGCACGTCATCCCCTTGCCCAGCTCACCACTGCAACCCGACAGTTGATAGCAGGCTTCGATGCCAGCATTCTCAGACAGCGCGTTGGCGTACGCAACCGCCTCAAACCAGGTCACGTTACACACGGGGCAGCTCGGCTCCAGGCAGTCGCCCGTGCCGTTGGCCATTAGACCGCTCGGGTTGACGTAGCCAGCCGCCGTCCACTCCGCTTGAGTGTGCTCGTGCTGCTGGATCCGAAACCCGTGAGTGAGCGTCACCCGAACGCGCTCCTCGGTTCTCAGTCCTCGCCCCCACTCGTCCTCGGGCGAACCGTACACGAAGCACCCCGCAGGGATCTCGCACCAGCCGTCGGCGCAGCGCTCTACAACCGGCGCGTGAACACAGTCGAAGTCCGCGAAGCTGCCGGTGTCAAGGGTCGCGTCGACGGGCACTGGCGCGTCGCTCACCGCATCGCCCCCAGCGTCTTCGCTCGCGAGAGCCTTGGAAGCACGTTCGTCGCAGGCCGAGCATGCCAGCACCAATAGCGTCCACGACGCCGCGAGGAATCTACGGAATGAGGTCGGTGCTGACATCATATTGGTTGCCGTTTCAAGGTCACACCGCATGGCAACGCACATCACATTGTGCGGGCGAGACGGAAGCCCAGCGAAGGGCCGCGCTGGGCTCGCGTCACCTCCCGCTTGGTTGCCGAACGGAGAAGCGTAGACCACCCGTTGAAGCTCCCGCCGCGCACCGCCCCAGCGATGGCGTGAACAATAGAACCGCCCGGATCTGAGATAGGGCTCGTCGGACTCGAATAGATCGCTCCGTCGTTGACCCACTCGTACGCGTTGCCCGACATGTCATACAACCCCCAGGCGTTCGCTTGCTTCTGGCCGACAGGATGGGTCCGGGGACCTGCGTTGTAGCAGTACCAAGCGATGGCCTCAAGGTTCGGGTCCGGCGCGCAGCTGCTTCGCTCGTAGACGGTGATGGGCCCAGAGTAGAACGTGGTCAGGGTCCCTGCACGCACGGCATACTCCCATTCTGCATCCGTAGGGAGACGATAGCCCTTGCACTCGTAGATGCTGGCGACGGTACCCGACACTGACTCGCACGTCGTCCCCTTGCCCAGCTCACCGGTGCAGCCAGAAAGCTGGTAGCAGCTCTCGAGCCCTGCCTTCGCTGAGAGCGCGTTCGCGTACGCTGCCACCTCAAACCACGTCACGTTACCCACGGGGCAGTTCGGTCCCAGGCAATCTCCAGTGCCGTTGGCCATCAGGCCACTGGGGTTGCTGTAGCCCGCTGCGGTCCATTCGGCCTGCGTGTGTTCATGCTGCTGCAGCCGAAACGGATGCGTCAGTGTGACCCGCACGCGCTCCTCATCACGCAGCCCGCGCCCCCACTCATCCTCGGGGGAGCCGTACACGAAGCAGCCCGCCGGGATCTCGCACCAACCCTCGGAGCAGCGCTGCACGACCGGAGCGTGGACACAGTCGAAGTCAGCGAAGCTCCCCACGTCCAGGGTCGCGTCGAGCGGCACCGGTGCGTCGCTCACCGCGTCGCGCCCGGCGTCTTTGCTGGCGAGAGCCTTGGAAGCGCCTTCGTCGCATGCGGAGCACGCTAGCACCGACAACGTCGCTGCTGCCGCGAGGAAGTTAAGGAGTGAGGTCGGTGCTGACACCATAGTTGCGACCAGCTTGAAGCACGAGATTGGAACGCGGATCCACTGGACCGTAGATCGTTTCTACCGCCTGACGCAGCTCATCGAACCCCACGAGGGAGTCCTTGCAGTTGCCGCCACACGCTTCAACGTAGGCTCCGAAAATATCCTCGATGCTGAGGCCTGCTACCGAGTCGGTGTTGACGGCGTACAGGAACCCCATCCAGTCGTACTCGGTCCCGTACTCGACGTTGGGGCACTCTCGGTTCCTCCACTTCACTGGCGCCTTACAAGCGCGTGCGACTGGTGGAAAGATGGACCAGTCGTCGGTGCCCAGCTGGGTACAGTCGGCGCCCGCCGGACACGTGCGATCCCTGAACTCCTTATAGTAGCCAAACACGCAGTCGTTGTCTGCTGCGTTATTCCAGATCCGCGAGGCATAGAACTGCGCGTAGCCTTCTGTCTGCGCTGCCCCAGGGAGTTCGACGGACTGCAGGCAGTGCCAATCGTTTGCCACCGTGACATGATCGCAACGGCAAAGCGGCGGGGTGCCCACTGGATCGGAGACGTCATCCGCCCCGTCCTTGAATCGATAGCTAAGTGCCAGCCTCCCCATGAACCGGTCCTGGATCATGTGTCCAAGTTCGTGGGCCACGACGTACTTCCACTGGCTCTGAGGGGGGAGCCCGGCCACGGCTGGCCCAACATAGGTGACACGACCGGAGACGCAGGAATCGGTGGCGAGTCGATAGTCCGGGCAGCCGTCGTCAGCCAGCACGATGTAGTACTCATCTGCTTTGGTCCCGTTGTCCGGGGTGCGCAAAACCTGACTGACAATGGCAGAAACGCGAGTCATCGAGTTCAGCTCGTCATTCACCAGCGCGGTTGACTCGGGCGCCACCATGTACCCTGCAAGGGATGCCCAGCTGCTGTCATCAATGGGATAACCAACGCTGTAGTAGACAGGCTGCTTGTCCTCGAACGAATAGACACCATCGGTGGATTTCTTGCCGTCCGGTACCGAACCAATGTCCCAGACTTCAGAATTGGGGCCCTTAAATCTCGTGAGCAGATTGACCTGCAATCGCCCTCTCATTGATTCCTCCAGGAATCGCCCTGGTGCCAGGAAGCAACCATCAGCGTCCAGCACCCCCTCCATCAGCGTCTCGGATCCGCCAGGCCCGTCGGAGATCAGTGCAAAGGTGGCGTACGCGGCTGGGAGCTGTTGCACGACATTCGCATCGGCGCTCGCCACGTCTTCCCTAGAAGTGCCCACCACAAGACCACTGTCGACGAAGCTGGCATTCCAAGAAGCGCAAAACCGTGGAGGAGGCAACGTCGTGATCTCCCAGCAGATCCCCCAGCCTGGATCGGTATCGTACATGTGCCTAGTGTAGTTAACGGCGCACGAACTCTCGAGGTCGAGTGGGCCCTGATTAAAGAACCCGGGACCACTCTCATAGGTACCTGTGTAGGCCCCGGTCAGGCGATCCACGACCAAGTGCACCGTTAAAGCCGACAACTCGAAGCCAGGATATGGGTGGGACTCTTGGGTAATGTCGATGGTCACCTCCGCGGTTGCGGCCAGCGCTGAAGGTCCGGGAAAAGAAAGGCCGGGCTGCAGGTCCACAAACACCTTCGTGTCCGCCTGGCATGACGGGATCGAGTCGCACTCTGCGATGATGACGGCAGGAGCCGCCTGTCCATCGACCGTGACACGAGCCCGGACGATCTGAGGATTCGTCCGTAGCAATTCGATGTCCGTGCCTCCGCTCGCTTGCACCAAGCTCCGGCGGAGCTTCGTCAGAGTTAAGACGAACTCACCCTGCGGCCCCAGGGTGCCTCCGCCTCCTAGGGTCATGGGACTGTCGAAGGGCACACGCGTCGAACGTGTAACGTCCTGAGGTATGCCAGACAGAATCCGCGCGGACAGCGGACCCGGAGTGATGGGGTCCACGATGCCGGGCGGAGCCTCCGCAGCAGGGTCACTCGGGAAGTCGGCAGCAACGCAGTCGCGCGCGGAACCGGAGGACGCTTCGCGGTCTCCCAGGTGCCACGTTAGGTCGGGCGAGGAAAACTCAACCCAATCCACGCCGCTCTGAAGCCCGGGTTCGAAGCGGGCAGGCGGGGTGTCCATGGTGTCCCCAACAAACTCGTTTCGGACCTCGGGTCCGAAGGTGACGACCTCTCCCAGCGGGTTCTGGTACCCGATCAGCGCGGCGGAGTAGCCTGGCCCGTAATTGGCGATGCATCCGATCACGGGAACGATCTCCGCGACCATCAGGTGCTGGGCAGAACTCTCCACGCTCTCTCGAATCACTTCATGCCCGTTGCCGCTGTGTAGCTTGAGGTAAGTGGCCTGGACCTGAACAAAGTACTCACCGGCCGGCACCGGATCCCCAGCCTGGTCAACGCCATCCCAGGCAGCCGACAGCACATATGCGCCGGGCGCCTGGCGCTGCTAGCTCAGACGCCAGTGTTCGGATCGGCGTACACGACGCATCCTGAATCGCGACGTTGTAGCGAACGAAGTAGTTGAAGGGCCCGTGGGCTACGCCCGGCTTGTCTGACACGGTCGCGGTGACTTCGATCAGCGCGCCTGAGCTTGATTCCGCACCACGAACGATCGCCGCAGGCTCAACCCGCGGAGCAGACAGCGCGAGGCGCTGGTGACGCCCAGTGACTTCAGATCCGTCCACGATAGGTGGACAGGCACCAAGTCGCTGCCCAATCGAAGCAGGCGCGTCAACGCTTGGCGAATCACCTCCCACATTTGAGCACATGAGGCAGAGCAGGGAGAGCACCAACAAGCTGGCTCTTCGTAGCCCCGCAACACCCGCGATACGACTCAAGCCACCAGAACAAAGCAGCAGTTTGGCGAACATCAGAACTCCCCCTCCTCAAATTGCGCGGGCCAGCCGCGAACAGGCAGGGACCACCGAATAGGCACTGCGAAACGCGCCGCACGCGGATCATCTCAGAACGGTGAGCGTTCCACCAGCGCAATCGTAGGCACGGCGCCGTTGGGCGAATACATCGCGCTCTGGCGGAACCTAGCTGCAGAAAGCGCGCCGTATCCACGGGTTCCGCCTCGCCGCGACGTAGACCGCGCCAGCCTCCACCCCCTGCCCTGCCCCGCGGTCAGAATGTCCTTGCTGCGACTGCGGGCGCTGAAACTCTAGCTACCAGGAAGATGCTAGATCCGTGTGGTACTGAGACTTACGCAGCGGCGCCTGGTCGTCGCGCTGCGGCAGCTCAGCCGTTGGCGCGGCGGCGCGCAGGCGGCGCTCAGAGACGGGCTCGCCGTCAAAGCTGACGGTGACGTCAAAGCCGGCGCCCAGCTGTTCGCACAGCTCCCCCGCGAGGGACAGCAGCGCGCCACGCAGCGCGGGCTTTGCGTCGCGCTGTGCCGCCAGCACCAAGCGCACGCCGTGTTGCGCGCACAGCCGCGCCAGCACCAGCGCCATCTCGCGGCGATCGGCGTCGCTGCCAGCGCCCGAGACCGAGAACACGACCCGCGCCAGGCGCGCGCGGCGGTCACTGAGCTGGCGCTGCGCAGCGTGAATCCGCGAGGCAGCGCGTCTTCTGAACGCCAGCGGCGCCTCCTCTAGATCTTGGGCGACCGCTACCAGGGCCGGTCCGCCGCGCCTGGCGCTAGGGGGCGCTGGCTCTAGCTCTAGCTCCAGCTGTGGCCACACCGCACCCAGCTCTAGAACGATTAACGACAGCTCTGCAGGCGCTTCCATGGTTCCCCCAACCTCAACTGATCGTGATCTATTCCAGCCTAATTTGGCTGCGTGTGCTGCTCGCGACGCCAATGGGACATCACTGGGGCCCGTGCCTCGGCGCCGCAACCCGCAAAGCTCGAAAAGCGCGGCCTAGGCTGAGCGTGGCCGGCTAGCAGTCCTCCGCGCCGCGACGAGGCGCTGAAGACGGGCATCCTGCCACACTGGTCCGACTGGCCACGGTCACCCTGCCCCTGTGGACAACCACTCAGAGTGCTCAGCGCGGCGCGAGCCCAGGCCGCGCTGCGCCGTTCAAGCGCAGCGGCGGGCTCAAGGAGCGCGCCATGGGTCGAGCGGCAGGGCAGCGTATGTCGGTGCGGGCCAAGCACGGCGGGCCGAGCCATGCAGCATGTGTGCCGTCAACGCGCCGACCCGGACACGCTCTACGAGCACCGCTCCGGCCAGTCAACCGCACCACAACGCGAGCTGGCGAGCAGCGTCAGCGCGCTGACGAAGCGCCAGCGCGCGGTCTGCTCAAATGTGAATCGGCCGCCCGTCCACGGCCAGGGCTGCCTCTTTGACGGCCTCCGCCAAGGTGGGGTGCGCGTGACAGGTCCGCGCGATGTCCTCGCTGCTGGCGCCAAACTCCATGGCGGCGACGCACTCTGCGATCAAATCGCCCGCGCGGGCGCCGATGATGTGTACCCCCAGCACTCTATCCGTTTCCGCGTGGGCGAGCATCTTGACCCGGCCCTCGGTGTGACCCAGCGCGCGCGCGCGCCCGTTGCCCATGAACGGGAACACGCCCTTGCGATACGCGACGCCGGCTGCCTTCAGCTCCTCTTCCGTGCGGCCCACGCTGGCGATCTCTGGCTCGGTGTACACGATGCTGGGGATAGCGTCGTAGTTGACGTGGCCGTAGCCCGTGACGATGCGCTCCACGCAGGCCATGCCTTCGTCCTCAGCCTTGTGCGCCAGCATTGGCCCACGGATCACGTCGCCGATGGCGAAGACACCTCGCGCGCTGGTCTCGAAATGATCGCCCACGGGCACCCGGCCGCGGTCGTCCGTGGACAGGCCCACCGCCTCCAGGTTGAGGCCGTCGGTGTTGGGGATGCGGCCTACAGCCAGCAGCACGCGATCACACGCGATGGGATCGGCGTCGGCGATCTCAACCACGGCGCCGTCCGCCGTGGCCCGCGCGCCGGTGACTCGTGAGCCCAGGCGGAACTCCAGCCCTTGCTTCTCGAACAGCTTCTTGGCTTCGGCTGCGATCTCGGTGTCCATGCCGGGCAGGATACGGTCCAGGTACTCCAGCACCGTGACCTTGGCGCCGAGACGACACCACACGGAACCAAGCTCAAGGCCGATCACGCCAGCGCCGATCACCACCAGGTGCTTCGGCACGCTGGGGTACGACAGCGCCTCGGTGCTGCCGCCCACGCGATCGCCGTCCAGCTCGACCCCGCGCAGCGGCGCGAGCTTGCTGCCGGTGGCGATGATCACGTGCTTGGCTACCAGCTCTTGTTCAGCGCCGTCAGCGCCGCGCACCGCCACGCGGGTTAGCCCGTTTTGTTGACCCAGGAAGCGCCCGTGGCCTTGATAGCGATGGATCTTGTTCTTCTTGAACAAAGCCGCGATGCCGCCGGTCAGGCCCTTGACCACCGCGTCTTTGCGGCTGAGCAGGGTGGGCAGGTCAAGCACGACCTTGGGCAACTTGATGCCGAAGCTGCCAAAGGTGTGCTTTGCCTCGTAGAAGCGCTCGCTGGCTTCAAGCAACGCCTTGCTAGGGATGCAGCCGACGCGCAAGCAGGTGCCGCCGAGCGCCGGCTCAAGCTCGACACAGGCGACGTTGAGGCCAAGCTGGGCGGCGCGGATGGCCCCGACGTAGCCGCCCGGCCCCGCGCCGATCACGATCAGATCATGCTGAGTCTCAGCCACGTTACACCTCAATCAGCATGCGCGAGGGCTCTTCGACGCACTCTTTGATGCGCTTGAGGAAGGTCACCGCTTCCCTACCATCGACGATGCGGTGGTCGTAGGTCATAGCGATGTACATCATGGGGCGGATCACCACCTCGCCATCGCGAGCGACCGGGCGGTCTTGAATACCGTGGAGCCCCAGGATGCCGCTCTGGGGCGGGTTGACGATGGGCGTAGACAGCAGCGAGCCGTACACGCCGCCGTTTGAAATGGTGAAGGTGCCGCCCATCAGCTCCTCGAGCTTGAGCTGGTTGTTCTTCGCGCGGGCGCCGAGCTCGGCGATGGTCTGCTCGACCTCTGCGAAGCTGAGCCGCTCGGCGTTGCGGATCACCGGCACGACCAAGCCTCTGCCGCCACCGATGGCGACGCCGATGTCCATGTAGTTGTTGTAGATGATGTCGGTGCCGCGGATCTCTGCGTTGACCTGCGGAATCAACTTCAGCGCGTCGCAGGCTGCCTTCACGAAGAACGACATGAAGCCGAGCTTGATGCCGTACTTCTCGGTGAACTGCGGCTGGTACTGCTTGCGCAGCGCCATCACCGCGGTCATGTCCACCTCGTTGAAGGTGGTGAGCAGCGCGGCGGTTTGCTGAGACTCAACCAGGCGCTCTGCGATGCGCCTCCGCATCGGGCTCATCGCGACCACCTCTTGCTGTCGACCAGCAGAGCCCTCGACGGCCCGGCTGGACGCAGCCGCAGGGGTGGGTCTTGGGGGTGCGGACGGGGCCACAGCAGACGGGGCTGCGGCGCGCTGTACATCTTCCTTGAGGATCCGCCCACCAGGCCCGCTGCCCGTGACGTCGGCCGCCGCCATGCCGCGCCGGGCCAGCTCACGCCGCGCCGCGGGCATCACGTGGTGCGCTGCTGGAGCCTGAGCTGCTGGAGCCGCAGGAGCCTGAGCCGCGGGAGCCGCGGGAGCCTGAGCCGCGGGAGCCTGAGCCGCAGGCCCGGAGGCGGTCGCTGGCTGCGAGCCCTGGCTGGCTTGCGCGCCCTCTTCAACGTGCCCCACCAGATCGCCCACCGCGGCGGTGGCGCCAGCGGCTAAGATTATTTCCGTGAGGACGCCATCGACAGGCGAGGGGAGCTCAACGGTGACCTTGTCGGTCTCGATCATCACGATCGGCTCGTCGCGCTTTACGGCGTCGCCAACCTGCTTCAGCCACTCACCAATTTGGACCTCGGTGATCGACTCACCCACCTCGGGCACTCTGAGTTCAACGGCCATGGGAAAAGCCTGCTCCTGTGTTGCGGTTCGATGTCGCGACGCCACCTGCTCTGAGCGAGGGCGCCGCATTCAGCTGCCGGGGACCCTATCACGGGTACGCGGGGCGGTAGGCAAATTGCTGGTCGCGGCGCTGCGGCCTAGAGTCGGGCCGCGCGCTTACCCACGGCCTCTGTCCTCAACCGTCACCACCGACTCAGGCGCCGCCGAACGCCCGCTCCAGCAGCTCTTGCTGCTCGAGCTTGTGGCTGGCGGAGGACCCCGTCGCCGGACTCGCCGACTCCTGGCGGCACACGCCAGAGAACGGCAAGCGGCCAAAGATCCGCTCGCCAAAGCGCGCGCGCAGCGTACGCCACGCCCCCATGTTCTCGGGCTCGTTCTGGATCCAAATCACCGGCGTCCCGTCGGAGTACGGCGCCAACGCGTTGCGCATGTGCTCATCAGCCAGCGGGTAGTACTGCTCAATCCGCACGATCGCGATGTCCTCGCGACCCAGCTCTGCGCGGCGCTGATGCAGCTCGTAGAACACCTTGCCGCTGCACAAGAAGACGCGGGTCACACGTCGACCGTTGCCGAGCGGTAGATCGTCCCCGATCACCCGTTGAAAGCGCCCAACCGCCATGTCCTCTAGGCTGCTGACCGCGTCCGGGTGGCGCAACAAACTCTTGGGCGTAAACACGATCAGCGGCTTGCGCCACTTGCGCATGGCCTGGCGCCTCAAGCAGTGAAAGTACTGCGCCGGTGTGCTCGGCTCGACCACCTGGATGTTCTCCTCGGCGGCCAGCGTCAAGAAGCGCTCAACCCGCGCGCTGGAGTGCTCCGGCCCCATACCTTCAAATCCGTGGGGTAATAACAGCACCAGGCCACTCAGCCGCTTCCACTTGTCTTCAGCGCTGACGATGAACTGGTCGATGATCACCTGTCCCGCGTTGGCGAAGTCACCGAACTGAGCCTCCCACAGCACCAGCCCGTCGGGCCAGTCGAGGCTATAGCCCCACTCAAAGCCCATCACGCCCGCCTCGCTGAGCGGGCTGTTGTATATCTCAACCGGTGCCTGATCGGGTGAGAGCTTGGCGAGGGGCGTGTAGGAGCGGCCATCTTCGACGTCGTGCAGCACGGCGTGACGACTGCTGAACGTGCCGCGGGCCACGTCTTGACCTGTGATGCGAACTCTCACGCCTTCATTGAGCAGCGTGGCAAAGGCCAACGCTTCGGCGGTGCCCCAGTCGAGGGGCCGCGTGCCTTCAGCCATCTGCGCGCGCTGCTCCAGCAAGCGCTCGATCTTTTTGTGGGGGTGGAAATCGCTCGGCACTTTGGTCTGGCGCCCGAGCAGATCGACCAGCAGCTCCTTCTCGACGCCGGTGTCGAACTCCTTTACGCCGGCCTCGGGGCCGCCGCAGTAGCCTTGCCAGACGCCCCCGAGCCAGTCGACGTTCTTCACGAAGTCGCGCTTGCGCGCCTCGCTGAGCTCCGCCTCCAAGATGTCGCGCCGGTCGACGGCGATCTGGTCGGCCTCTTCTTGGGTGATCCCTCCGAGCTTGAGCAGGTGGTCCAAGTAGCCGTCGCGCACGCTCTTGCGCTGAGCGATGGCGCGATACAGCACGGGCTGCGTAAACGCCGGCTCGTCTCCCTCGTTGTGGCCATGGCGCCGATAGCCATACATGTCGATCACCACGTCGCGGCGAAATTTCATGCGGAAATCCATCGCGAGGCGAACTACGTGAGCCACGGCGTCAGAGTCCTCGCCGTTGACGTGGAAGATCGGGCTCTGCAGCATCTTCGCGACGTCCGTCGCGTACATGGTCGAGCGCGACTGCCACGGAGGCGTGGTGAAGCCGATCTGGTTGTTGACGATGATGTGGATCGTACCGCCGACGTGATAGGCGATCAGCTCGCTCAGGTTCAGGGTCTCTTGAACGATGCCCTCCCCGGCGAACGCTGCATCTCCGTGGATCAAGATCGGGATCTTGGTGAGGCGCTCGACGTCTCCGGCTCGGTCTTGTTTCGCGCGGATACGCCCCTGCACCACGGTGTTCACGAACTCCAAGTGACTCGGGTTGAAGCACAGCGACAGGTGCACCTTACCGCCGTTGGAGGTCGCGTAGTCTGAGCTGTATCCCAAGTGGTACTTCACGTCGCCGCTGCCGCGGTACAGCTCGGGGTCGACGTCTTCGAACTCGCGGAAGATCTCCCGCGGGCTCTTCCCCATGATGTTCGCGAGCACGTTGAGGCGCCCGCGGTGAGCCATACCCAGGACGATCTCGTTGACGCCGTGCTCAGCGCCGCGGTCGATCATCAGGTCTAAGAGTGGGATCAAGCCCTCAGAGCCCTCCAGCGAGAAGCTCTTGGCGCCGAGGAACTTCTTCTGCACGAACTCCTCCAAGATCACCGCGTCAGTGAGCTTGGACAGGACGCGGCGCTGCTCTTGGCGCGAGAGCGTGACGTGGTTGTCCACCCCCTCCATGCGCTCTTGCAGCCAGTTCTTCGCGGCCAGGTCGTCGATGTGCATGAACTGCACGCCGACGGACCGACAGTAGGTGGCCTCGAGCCGCGCCAAAATCTCGCGCAGCGTCAAGGTCTCGGTGCCGTAGATCGTACGGCTTGAGAAGCGCCGATCCAGATCGGCCTCGGACAACCCATAAAACTCCGGCGCCAGCTCGGGCGGCTCTTCTCCGCGAGGCAAATCCAGCGGGTCGATCTTGGCGATCATGTGGCCGCGCACGCGGTAGGCGCGGATCAATTGATCCACGCGGTCTTGTTTGACCGCCGCGTCACTCACGCCCACCTCAATCGGACGCATTGAACCGAGCGGCGCGTGCTGTATCCCGTCATCGTTAAAGCGCCGCGCGTCCCCGCTGGTCGCGCCGGACGCTGCGGCGTGCTGCTTCGCCGCGGCAGGGCCGGGCGCCGCCGCTCTGCCCAGCGGTGGCGCGTCGGCTGCGCTTTCGTGTGGATACGTGCTCGCAGGGTTGAACAAGCTCGCCGGTGTGAAGCTCGGCCCAAGCTGACCGCTGAAGCCATTGCTGTGCTCGCTGGTCCTGAAATACTGCTGCCAGTCCTCAGGCACGCTGGCGGGGTCACGCAAGAAATCGGCGTATAACTCCTCGACAAAGGCGAGGCTCATGGCGTTCAGCGGCGGGTTGGGTCCTGGCATAACTGGAAGAACTCCTGAGGCAGCTCTTACGCGAGCTGTTGGGTAGCCTCTCGATATCGATTCGGGCGAGCGGCGCAAGCAGCAATCTGTGGTCCGTGCTCCTAGCAGGTCCCGAGCCCCGCTTGGAGCGCGGACAGGCTAGCAGCTTTACAGGCAAATATGCGCCCACAGCGGCACGAGCAGCCAGCGACCACGCCCGCTCGTGCAGACGCAGCGAATGGGCGCTCGCCGGCGCTCTAGCGCTGGAACGCAAGCTCGTACGCGCAGCGCGACGCGCCTGACGCGACGCACGCGGTGCGTTGCGCGCCGTGCCAATGCACGCCGCGCATGTTCTTGCCGAGCTCGTTTATGGCACCGACCACCGCGAGACACGACAGCGGATGGTGCCCGCGCCAGTTGCTCAGCTCACAGTGGATGGTCTCAGCCTCGAGGCGACACGCCAGCTCACCGTCGCGGAGCCGAGACCAAACCTGCCCCGAGTAACCCGCGAAGCGCTCAGGCGTCGCGAAGAGCTGCAACAGCCAGCGACCAAACTGCCCCGCAGAGAGATCCAGCGTGCGCGCCCCGAGCCTGAGCGCGACGCCGGGCGCAGGCTCGCGGAGGGCGGCGGCCAGTTTCTCTAGCACCTCGCCGCTCGCCGTCTCTGGGTACCACGCGGTGGCGAGGAAGCGGTCGTCAAAGAACGCCTGGCCGGCTTGGGACAACGTCGCCTTGAAGTCAGCGATGGGCTTGTCCGCCAGCAGCTCGAGCACCGCGGAGCGACAAGCCGACGCCAACACGCCTTTCCACCTGCCCTCGGCTTGGCTCGGACCTGGGACGTGAGACTCTGAAGCGGGAGACATTTACGGGGGGTGCTCACCGGGTTGGGCTGGCGGAGCCAGCGGAAGCGGAACTCCTCACCCTCATATCACGCCACCCTCGCCGCGTAGGTGTCAACCGAGAAAAGCAGCTCAGCGCGCCGAGCCTGGCCAACTCAGACCCTCTAAGATCCGTTCGGTCGCACACGCCACGCGCTCGCCCTCAGCCGCTCGCGCGTTTGCGCGGCTTCTTCGCCGCGGCCTTAGGCGCGGCCTCCGGCTCGACTCTCAGGTAGCCCTGGCTCAAGAAGTCGTACAGCTGCGCGCTGAGCACTTCGGCGCTGTCAGCGCTCAGCCCTAGCGTGACCACCTGGCTCAGTAGCTCCTTCAGCGCGCCGATGGTCAAGTACGCCAGCACCCGCGGTTCTCCGTCGCGCACGATGCCTAGACGCTGACCCTGTCTGAGGCTCTCGGTCAGCAGCTGCACGACTTCGTCGTAGAAGCTGTACAGCTTGCGATCGAAGCCGGGGTCTAGCCCAACTGCGTCGCTGAACAGGATCTTGGTCATCTCGCGCTCTTGCAGCGCCAAGCTAATTATCGCGCGGATATTCGCTCGCGTCTGGTCGGCGACCGAGCGCTGCTCGTCGTCGACGATGATGCTGCTGATGGCCATCGAGATGCGGTTGCTGAAGCGGTCGATCAGCTCCGCGAACACGCTGCGCTTGTCCTCAAAGTACAGGTAGAACGTGCCGCGCGCGACGCCCGCCTCAGCGACGATGTGCTCGATGGTGGTCTGGTGATAGCCGCGCTTCGCGAACACCGTGCGCGCAGCTTCCAAGAACTGCTGGCGGCGCTGCTGCCGATCGGTGCCAGCCGCCCGCGCCCGCGCGCGAGCCGGCGGCGTCGGCGGGCCCTCGGTGCGTCGTGGCGCGCGTGGCATGGCTTAGGCAGTTAGCCCATGCCCCCGCGGCTGTCGAGGGAGCTGGCGGCTCAGGGTAGCGACATGCGCCGTGTTAGCTGAGAACCTCGACACTCGTGGGTCTCGAGCACCAGGTGCTTGCCCAGCGGATAGGCCAAGAGCAGCGTCACCCCCGTCCACACCGCACGCACCCCCGCGTGACGCAGCGGCGCAGGCAATAGCAGCGCTAGGCCAGCCTGAGGCTGCTCAAAGCGATAGCGGAAGCTCCCCGCCTCAAAGACGGCGTGGCCGTTGTCGCAGCGTAGCTCCCCACCCCCCAAATCAACGGCTGGATGGGGCTGGGCGGTGCCATCCACCTCGACCAGCTTGCGCGCCCCCCCGCAGTCGAACCCGAGCAGCATGCGGGGTCCGCTCACCACCGAACCCAGCGGCGCGCAGCCGGGCTGGAGCTCGATGGCTCGGGCGTACTGCGGCGAAAAATCCACAGAGAAAAGCGTGGTGACGACCTTGCCAGCCCTCCACGAGCACACCGCGTATTGCCAGGTGTCCTGACTCAAACCCACGCCGACGATCGCCGCGGGGCAAGGGCTGGGCACCGAGAGCGGGCCGCGGCGCGCCCGAGTCGCGTCCGCTTCGATGCTCACGAAGCTGAGGCTCGTGCACCTTTCTTCGGCGCCGCCCAGCCCCGAAGGGCAGTCGCTATTTTCTCCTCGGAAAAACACTGTTGGGGTACCGCGCGACTCAACGACGCGCAAGTTGCCGCGCACCCCTGCGGGGGCCGTGTGTTCACCGAGGGCCGTCGGCCTTAGGATCGGCGTGTCCAGCTCACCGAGCCAGGCCATCACGCGGCGGGTCGGGCCGCGACGCTCGCTCCACGCTAGCGCCAGACGTCCTGCCTGCGCGAGCCCGTCGATCTCATCGACGCCATCGAGCCCCGCCGCCGTCAACTCCGCCAGATCTCGCGCCTTCCCCAGCGCGTTGCCCTCGCTGTCCAAGCGCTGCGCCAGGATTTTGGGTTTAGGGGTGGCTTGAAACCAAACCAGATCCACGCCGTCGTCGACCAGCAGCAGCTGAAAGGCGTTGCGCTCCGCGAGCGGGATCCAAGCCACGCCTGGCGCCGCCGCGTGGGCGGAGGCTGCTGCGCTCGCGGACGCTGCCCTAGACGCTGGCGCGTCATCACAAGCGCCCGAGCCCCCGGCCAGCGAGACCAAGGCGGCCCCCACCAGCCGAGCGCGAACCCGCGCGCCGAACCGCACGAGCCGGCTACCACGCTTCGCGCGCACACCCTGAGGGCGACCAAACCAAGCTGCGGCGGGCACGACCAACGATGGCATCAACCAGACCACTAGGCACTGCGGTTGGCGGGCCGCGATCGCCCCAAGTCGCCACCCACCGGTGCTCCGCCACGGTTAGAACTGACACCAGCGTCAGTGTCAGCGGGGGTGAGGCTGAGCGGTTTGGCGCAGGCGATGAACAGAACACGACGGTCAGCATTCCAAGCCATCCCTCAAGAATCGCCAAAAAATACCAGTATTTTTGCCGATCTGAGTCGCTGCCTGACGCGTACTTATCGCGCTCCAACCCTATGCCTCGGCCGCCGGGGGTGATACACGGGAACACACTGACGTCAGCGTCAGTTCAAGACCGCCGCGGATAATCCGCGGGCAAACGCACTGAGCGCAAACGCACTGAGCGCAAACGCTCACACCTCGACTGAAGGAAGACGCAGATGGACGCGAGAGAGCTCGTCATCGGCATGGACGTGGGTTCGACCACCGTGAAGGCGGTCGTGATTGATCCAACAACCGAAGCGATCTTGTGGAGCGACTATCAGCGGCATCACACCAAGCAGCCTGAGAAGGTCTTGGAGTTGCTGCAGGCGATCCTCGCGGCGTTCCCCGAGCAGCCAGCTGAGAGCTTCCGCATCTTCTGCACTGGCTCCGGCTCAGCGCCCATCGCAGAGCCCACCGGCGCGAAGTTCGTGCAAGAGGTCAACGCGGTCACCCTTGCCGTGGAGAAACTGCACCCAGACGTGAACGCCGTGGTGGAGCTCGGCGGCCAGGACGCGAAGATCATCGTGTTCAAGGTCGACAAGAACACCGGCGCCAAGACCGCGATGACGTCGATGAACGACAAGTGCGCGTCGGGCACCGGCGCCACGATCGACAAGTGCATGATCAAGGTCGGCGCCGAGCCGGGCTTCGCGACCCAGCTACGCTTCAATGATCAGAAGCTGCACCACGTGGCGGCCAAGTGTGGCGTGTTCGCCGAGACGGACATCGTCAACCTGGTCAAATCTGGCATCCCCAAGGACGAGGTGCTGAACTCACTGGCTGACGCTATCGTGATGCAGAACCTTAGCGTGTTGACCCGCGGAAACACGCTAAAGGACAAGGTCTTGCTGCTGGGGGGACCCAACACCTACCTGCCCTTCTTGCAAGACTGCTGGCGCAAGCGCATCCCGGAGACGTGGCGCGATCGCGGCTACGTGTTCCCTAAAGACGTGCCGATTGAAGAGCTGATCTTCGTGCCCGAGAACGCTGACTTGTACGCGGCCTTCGGCGCCGCTGTGTTCGGTAACGCTGAAGCCGTGACCGGCGAGAACATCGCGGGCCGCTTCCGGGGGCTCGATGCGCTGGTCGATTTCATCCAAAACGGGCGCCGCGCGCGCCTCGGCGAGCAGGCTGGTCCTCCGCTCAGCGCCGACCGCGAGGAGACCGCGCAGTTTATCGAGACCTACTCTATCCCAAAGTTCAAGAACGCGGTGTTCGAACCGGGTCAGGTCGTGCGCGCGGTGATCGGTCTGGACGGCGGCTCGACCTCGAGCAAAGCCGTGCTGGTCGGTGAAGACGGCGAGATCTTGGTAAAGGCTTACCAACTCTCGAAGGGCAACCCCATCGTCGACACCAAGGATCTATTGGCAGCGCTGCGTGACGGCGTGGTCAGCCAGGGCGCCACCCTGGAGGTGCTCGGCTTCGGCGCTACGGGCTACGCCGCCGACGTGCTGGAAGAGACGGTGATGGCCGACGTGAACATCGTCGAGACCGTGGCGCACATGATGAGCGCCGTGCACTTCTTCGGCGACGTCGACGTGATCTGCGACATCGGCGGCCAGGATATCAAGGTGCTGTTCATGAAGAACGGCGACATCGAGAATTTCAAGCTCTCGAACTCGTGTAGCGCTGGCAACGGCATGCTGCTGCAGGCGATGGCCGATCAGTTTGGGATGCCGGTCACCGACTACGCCAAGGTCGCCTTCGAGGCGGAGCTGGCGCCCAAGTTCAGCTACGGCTGCGCGGTGTTCCTCGACAGCGATCGCGTGAACTTCCAGAAAGAGGGCTATCAAAAGGAAGAGCTGTTGGCGGGGCTCGCCCAGGTGCTGCCGAAGAACGTCTGGCAGTACGTGGTGCAGATCCCGCGCCTCGCCTCCCTCGGTCGCAAGTTCGTGTTGCAAGGCGGCACGCAATACAACTTGGCCGCGGTCAAAGCTCAGGTGGACTACATCAAGGAGCGCGTACCAGACGCCGAAGTCTACGTGCACCCGCACACCGGCGAAGCCGGCGCGATCGGCGCCGCGATGGAGACCCTGCGCCGCTACAAGCGCACGGGCATCAGCCGCTACATTGGCATAGACGCCACCCTCGCCCTGGACTTCACGACGCAGAACGACGCGTCGACGGTGTGTCACTTCTGCCCCAACGAGTGCAAGCGCACCTTTATTGATACCACACGGCAAGACGGCACGACCAGCCGATATATCGCCGGGTTCTCCTGCGAGAAGGGCACGGTTGAGAGTGAAGAGGCGATGCTCAAGCTCGTTGCCTCACGAAAGCAAACAGCGAAGGACTTCCCCAACGTCGTCGACTACGAGGCCAAGCGCGCGTTTATGTCGTTCTACAAGGCGGCGCCGATGCCCGAAGCGGGCACGCTGGTGGACGACGTCGAGGTGAAGCAAGGGCTGTTCCGCATTCAGCGCAAGCACATCACGCGGCCGTTCCAGCGCTCGTCCGCGGCGGCCTGGCAGCGGCGCAAGAGCGTCCGCGTCGGCATGCCCCGGGTGCTGAACATGTACTCTACCGCGCCGTTCTTCCGCGCCTACTTCGAGGCGCTCGGGCTCCCCAAGAACAACATCATCTTCAGCGAGCCCACCGACGAGGACATGTGGATCGAAGGCGGCAAGTACGGCAGCATCGATCCTTGCTTCCCGTCCAAGGTCGCCCAAGCGCACATCCATAACCTGCTGTTCCACAAGCATGAGCCGGAGCGCAAGCGGCCGCTGACGTACGTGTTTTTCCCGATCTTGACCCACGTGCCGTCCTTCGTGAAGGACACCATGGACAACACCAGCTGCCCGATCGTGGCGGGCACCCCAGACGTAGTGAAGGCGTCTTTCACCAAGGAAACAGACTTCTTCGCGGTGCGCGGCATCGAGTACCTGAGCCCCGCGTTCAGCTTCGCTGAGCCGCTGCTGCTCACGCGGCGGATGTTCGAGACCTGGGGCGAGCGCCTGGACATCACCGAAGATGAGAACGACCACGCTTGCCGCGAGGCGTTCAAGGCGCTGGACCAGTTCGAGGCCGACGTCCAAGACAAGGGGCGCGCCATCTTGGAGACGGTGGAGGCCGAGAACCGCATCGCGATCTTGGTGCTCAATCGACCCTACCACGCGGATCCAGGGCTGAACCACGCGATCCCTGAGGAGTTCCAGGTGCTAGGTTACCCGATCCTCAGCATCCGCAGCATCCCGAAAGATCTGGACTACCTGAAGCGCTACTACAAAGCAGAGCTTGAGTCCGGCTTGATCAAGAGCCCGCTCGAGTTGAACCACGTCTGGCCAGAGAACTACTCAGCCAACAGCGCCCAGAAGGTGTGGGCCGCTAGCTTCGCCGCCCACCACCCCAACGTCTGCGTGCTCGACCTGTCGAGCTTCAAGTGTGGCCACGACTCGCCGACCTACGGCATGATCGACTCTATCCTGCAGACCTCACGCACGCCGTCCGCGGCGCTGCACGATCTGGACGCCAACAAGCCGGGCGGCAGCATCAAGATCCGCGTGAAGACCTACGCGCACTCACTGCGTTTACGTGGGGAAGCGCTAGAAGACGTGGAGCAGCGCCGTCACGCCTTAAGCCACGCCATCGATCTGAAGCGGCTCCAGCTGCTGGAGATGAAGCAGGCCCAGCTGGCCAGCATGCGCCAGAGCGACGTAGAGATCGCGCGTCAGATCGCCGAGACCCGGGCGCGGGTCCTGGCATACGAGACGCGCGTCGAGCGCCCGGCGGAGCTGCCCAAGGGCGTAGTTCGCCTGGGCCGAAAGCAAGCGGACGGCTCCATTGTGCCGGCCAAACTTCAAGACCAGAGCGGCGTCAGCGCCGCCGAGTGACGAGCGAAGGGGAATAGCCAGATGACTCAGCATATCGACCTTGGAACCAAGCGCAGCCTGCCAGTCGTGGGCGCCGACTTTGACCTGGACAGCGAGCTCGCGAAGTTCGAAGCCGAGGAGCGCCAGCGCCTCGGCCTCGGCGTCGAGCAGCAGTGGGTCGAAGACATGGCCGATCTCGGCTTCACCAAGAGCGAAAAATCAAAGATCACGCTGTTGGTAGGCGGGCTGACCATGGCCCACGACTACTTGGTCGAAGGCGGCCTGCAGAGCCTTGGCTACAACGTGCTGGCCATGGACGTGCCCGACAACGCGGCGCTCCAGGTCGGCAAGGAGTTCGGCAACCGAGCCCAGTGTAACCCTACCTATTTTACCGTGGGGAACTTGATCAAGTGCCTGATTGAGCTGCGCGACAAGAAGGGTATGGCCACTCAGGAGATCATCGACAAGTTCGTGTTCCTCACCGCGGGGGCCTGCGGCCCGTGTCGCTTCGGGATGTACGTCACCGAGTACCGCAAGGCGCTACGCGACGCGGGCTTTGATGGGTTCCGCGTGATGCTGTTCCAGCAGCAGGGCGGGCTGAGCCAGGCCACCGGCGAAGAGAGCGGCCTGGAGATGAACCCCAAGTTCTTCATCACCCTGGTGCGCAGCCTGCTAGCTGGCGACGTGATCAACGGGATGGCGTACCGCATCCGCCCCTACGAAGTGAACGCCGGTGAGACTGACCAGGTGGTCGAGCGCGCCAAGCGTGAGTGCTACGCCGCCCTGAAGGAGGGGCGCTCGGTGTTGCTAGCGCTGCACCGCAGCAAGGCCTGGTTCAAGGGCATCCCAGTGGATCGCCTGCGCCTCAAGCCTAAGGTGGCGATCATCGGCGAGTTCTGGGCCATGACCACCGAGGGCGACGGCAACTACGCGCTCCAGCGCTTCATTGAACAAGAGGGCGCTGAGAATGACATCCAGTTCCTCACGGCATGGCTGTTGTACAACATCTGGGAGGTCAGCTTCGACACCGCCAACCGCACCGCGCTGCGGGGCGCGGACGACGCGACCATCGGCTTGGGTGGCCTAGACGAGTACGGCGTGTTCACGAGGCGCGTCGGCCTCAAGGTAGCGGACAAGGCGCTGCGCGTCATCTTTCAAACCTTCGCCCACGCGATCGGCTTCTACCACTACTCGTTGTCCGACATGGACGAGGTGGCAGAGGTGGCGGCGCCGTTTTACAACAACGATCTGCGCGGCGGCGAAGGCCACATGGAGGTCGGCAAGCTGATCCTCAACGTGGTGAAGAACAAGGCCAGCATGACGCTGAGCGTGAAGCCCTTTGGCTGTATGCCCAGCTCAAGCGTCAGCGACGGCGTGCAGTCGCTGATCGCTGAGCGCTTCCCCGGCACCATCTTCTGCGCGGTGGAGACCAGCGGGGACGGCGCCGTCAACTTCTATTCTCGTGTGCAAATGTACCTGTTCAAGGCCAAGAAGGCGGCCGCCGAGGAGTTCGCCAAGGCGCTCAGCGAGACGGGCACGACAGAAGAGCAGCTGCGCGCCTACATGCAGCAGCACCCAAAGCTCGCCAGCGCCCTCAAGCGCGCACCTCACAGGGCCGGCAGCACCGCGACCGACGTGGTGTACCAAATCGCAGATCACATGCAGACGACGCGTGCTCAGCGCGCAGCGCGCAGCCTGAAGGGCGCCGCGGGCTGGCTCGAGCAGGCTGCGCGCAGCTTGGTTCAGGATGGCCCGGCGCGCGCGCGCGCAGCCGCCAATTTGAGCGTGCAAGCCAGCGCTGAGCTGCTCGAGATCGCCAAAGAGAAGGCGCCCCAAGCTGCGGAGTCACTGCTCGCGAAGGCCAAGCAGCGCGCCAGCGGGGCGCGCAAGCCGGTGGTGGTTCAAGACATCCCGGTCGCGGCCGAGTAGTCAATCAGTAGTCAGCGACATCGCAGCAGCGGCGCGGACCCTATGACACGGGGTGCGCGCCGGCTGCGTTCTAGGCTAGGACGGCGCGGCGCAGCGCAGCAGGTGCGGCGGCTCATCTCACCCACCCGACCCCGCTCTGTCAGCGTTCAATGGCTAACCCGCTCAAAGACCCCGACATCCGCCACGTGTACGTGGCGACCCTGGCGCTTGGCCTCGCCTACGGCGTAGCGCTGAGCGTGATCGCGATCTACTTAGACGAGCGCGGCTTCAGCAAGAGCGACATCGGCACGCTGGCGGCCTGGTTCGCCGGCGGCATCGTGTGCCTCAGCCTGCCAGCGGGGGCGTTGATCCGGCGCTTCTCGGCCAAGTGGGTGGTGACTAGCGCGGTCGTCGCCTACGCCATCGTCACGTCGCTATTTCCCCACGCAAACGGGTACTACACGATCGCAGGCCTGCGCTTCATTGATGGCGCGGCCTCTGTGTGTATTTGGGTCAGCTGCGAGACCATCTTGCTCGCGCGCGCCCAGCCTGGACAGAAGGCGCTGGTGACCAGCCTGTACGCCGTGTTCATGGCCGCGGGCTACATCTTGGGACCCCTCGTGTGCCGGGGCCTGGTCAGCGTCTGGCCGCTCTCCACCGCGTTCGTCGTGGCCGGCGCCCTCGCGGCGCTGACCGCCGCGTACCTGCTCGTGTTCCTCAGCCGGCGATCAGAAGACGGCGCGCTGGACTACGCGCAAGAGCTAGCCGTGGCTGGCTCGGCGGGCGCGCTGACCACGCCGACGTCATCGCAGCCTACGCCGCTCGGCGCAGGGGCGCACGCCGCCACCACGCAGAGCGCGCAGGCCGACGTCGCAGGACCGCGTGCTACAGCGCACGGCGGGGAGACCTCGCCGGACAGCAGCCGCGCGCGAGGCGACTTGGGCAACCTGAACGTGCTGTGGCGCATCAAGACCAGCTGCTTTGCGACGTTTGCATACGGATATTTTCAAGCCAGCGTCGTGCTGTTTCTGCCGCTGTATCTCATGAACGAGAAGGGCGTCGCCAAGCCAGACACCATCTACGTCACGGCGTGCTTCGCCCTGGGCATGGTGCTGTTCACCAACCCGGCGGGCCGCGTTGGAGATCGCATCGGGCACCTGCTGACCATGCGCGCCCTGGCCATCCTCGGGACCGCGATGATCGCCTCCTTCACCTTGCTCGACTCCTTCCCGCTGATGCTAGGCGCGGTGTTCGTCGCGGGTGCCACGCTGGCCAGCATCTCGCCCATGAGCCTGGCGCTGCAAGGTCTGGTGGTGCCCGCCAAGGAGTACAGCCGCGCGACCGCCATCTACAACGCCTTCTACGCCGCGGGCATGTTGGTTGGGCCGCCCATCTCCAGTTGGCTATTCGACCACGTGGGCGGCGCCCCGATGCTCGAGCACCTGGTTGGCTTGTGGATCTTGTTTATCTTGTTCACGCTGGTGTTCCGCAGGGATGACCCAGCCTTCAAGGCACCTAGAAAGCTGAGCGAGCGCCCCGCGAGCTGAGGGCCACAGCCGCCCCTCCACCCCCAATCTAGCTTCGGCTATAAGCCGAGGTGAAAGCACGGCGCGGCGCCGTCGCGCTCATCAACCATGGAGACGCCGGCGACTGCCTTGACCGCGTCGCGCAGCGCCTTGATCCGCTCAGCGCTCAGCCCGCGAGAGCGCACGTCGGCCGCCGTAAAGTTCAGGTGGCGCGAGATGTAGTCTCCCGCCGTCATTTGTTCGTCGATCACCTCGCGCATGCGCGCGATCGCCCCGCGCCGGCTCGCGCCAGCGGCCCGCGCCTGCTTGTAGGCGTCGACGATCGCGGTCACCAGATCCGTGCGGGCGTAGAGCTTGACCAAGTCTTCGCCGCTCTTGAGCTTCTTAAACATCAGCTCGGCTTGGCGCTTGGCGGTGCGGTCACCCCCGGTGACCACCAGCTTGTGCCCTGTCGCCTTGCGGTACAGGGCCGCTACCTCACGGAGGCGCTCAGCGCTAGACTCCTTGAGCTTGAGGCTGCGGGCCACGACCTGGAACTCTGGGTTGCTCTTGACCGAGACCACCGCCTCTTCGGCCTCGTCCTTGGCGCCGGGGTCAGGCTCGGCGTCGGCGGGGTCGTCCGCGTCGTCGGGCGTGTCGCTGGGCTCGGTGCTTCCGTCGGGAGCTGCTCCCGCCTCGCCTTGCTCAGCCGCGCTAGCTCGCGCGTGTAGCGCGCCGACGCAGGTCAGCCCGCAGATGCAAAACACCGCCGCGTGGCGCCACCCTCGAACAAACATGTCGGCGCTCTGACATAGCGCGCTCGCTTCGTCAACGTGGACCGCGCGCGCCTCACGTCGGTGGTCTGGCGATGGTGCGGGCACGTGGGGCGCACAGGCGGCGGCGCTCCAAACGCTGGCCACGCCCGCGCGGCGAGAGCGTGGCTTGGCGCCTGAACGCCTGCGGAACAGGTGAATAGCCTCGTACGCAGCCAGAACCGCGGAGGAATGTGGGGGTTTGCCGCACCCCCGGGGCCGCCGCTTGCGGCCCCCTCATGCAGCGCGTTATTGGAGCGATGCCGCGACAGCGCGACCTAGCGATTGAGCAGACATGGCACAGAGCGACCGCATCATCCTGCACATTGCCGGCCCCGACCGGCCGGGTATCACCGCGAAGCTAGCCGAGGTGTTGGCCTCGGAGCACGCTCGCTTGGTCAACATCGGCCAGTCGGTCCTGCACGGCTACCTCAACCTGAGCGCGGTGGTGGACCTGCCGACGACCTCCGGCGCGCTCCGCGAGATCCTGTTTTCTGTCAGCGCCCTGGGCCTCAAGGTTGACGTCAGTCCTTTCATCGCGGAAATGGGTGAGACCGCGTTTCCTCCGCGCAGCGCGCTGTGCGTCAGCTTCTTGGGCGCGCTGGGCGATGGCTCGTCGCTGGCGCAGATCACACGCTACATCGCGTCCAAGAACTTGAACATTCGCCAAATTCGCCCGCTGTCTGACGACGGCATCAGCGGCGTCGAGCTGATCGCCGATTCGGCAGGCCACGAGCTGACCGACGCTGACGTCCACCAGCTGCGCGGCGACTTGCTGGCCCTCGGGCACAAACTGCAGGTCGACATGGCGATTCAGCGCGATGACATCTTTCGCCGCAACAAGCGCCTGGTGTGTATGGACGTGGACTCTACCTTCGTCAACGGCGAGCTGATCGACGAGCTGGCGGCCCTGGTAGGGGTAAAGGACCAGGTCGCGGCGATCACCAAGCGGGCCATGGCGGGTGAGCTCGATTTCTCCCAAGCCCTGCGCGAGCGCGTAAGGTTGCTGAAGGGCCTGCCGATTGAGCGCGCGAAGAGCCTGAGCGATCAGTTTGAGCTGAACCCTGGCGCGGAGATCTTCGTCAAGATCCTGAAGAACCTCGGTTTCCGCGTGGGACTAGTCAGCGGCGGGTTTGATTTCTTCGTAGACCAGCTGCGCGAGCGCTTCACCCTGGATTTCGCGTTCGCCAACAAGCTCGAGACCCAAGACGGCCTGATCACCGGTGAGGTGGTAGGCGACATCGTCGACCCCCAGCGCAAGGCTCAGCTGCTTCGGGACATGGCCAAGACCTACGAGGTGCGCCTAGAGCAGACCGTCGCCATCGGCGACGGCGCCAACGACATCTTCATGCTGCAGACAGCCGGCCTCGGCATCGCGTACCGAGGCAAGGCCAAGCTGCAAGCGGTGGCCGACATGAGCCTGAACCACAACGAAGGCCGGCTCGACGCGCTGCTGCACCTGATGGGGTTCACCGCGCAAGAGCTCGCGGGCATCGCCAACAGCCAGTGACTGGCGCGCCTTGACCTGGTTGGCGCGCGCGCCGTCGCGCCTTGACCTGGTTGGCGCGCGCTGGGTCGCGCTCAATGCGCTGCTGAGCGCCAGCGCTTTGCTACCGCACGGATAGCATCGGGGTATACGCCAAACTGCGCGCAGTGGTCGAGCTTGCCGTTGCCAGCGTAGCCTCGCGCATGAAATGAGCCGCGGCTGAAGAACTCTATCAGCTCGAGGCCCAGCGGGTCGATGCGCCGCGCGCGGGTCGGCTCACCTCCCAGCTCAGCGACCAACCAGCGCGTCGTCTCGGTCGTAGAAGCATAGTCCTTAGTCGGGATCGACGAGTAGCTGATGAACATCAGATGTTCATTCCTCGCGGCAGCACGCGCGAACTCCACGAACGGCGCTAGGCGCTTGGTCCGCTGGGCTAGATCGCGTGAGCCGTGGAAGCTGTCTAGGAGGATGACCGCGTCCACCTTGGCCCCGAGCGGTTGCTGTAAGATCTCGCCGATGGCTTCGAACCCGCGACTCCACCCGCTGAGCGCCAAGCGACGCACGCGCGCTGGCCGCCCGGTGCGCTGGCTGAGCTTGCGCTCCACGCCAGACACCAGCTGCGCGAACAGCGCTCCGTCTTGAAACGGCGGACCGTACGCCTTGCCGATACCTAGGCTCACGCCCATGAACACCAAGTCCTCGCCTGTGCGCACCACTTCTTTTCGCGCCGGGCGCTGGCCGTGAAAATGCACCACCAGGTCAAACTCACCCTGAGCGTCCGTTGGGTGCTGCCTTGGGGCAATGAACTGACCCATCGGGCGCACGTGAGTCCAGCTTGACTCGTGGACACCAAAGCCTGGGTCAGGCGCTTCACATGGCAGCACGCCGCCGCGCTCGCTTGGGCTACGCATGTACTGCAGCTCTCTCGCCGGCGGTGCGTCGCGCCACCCCAGGGGCAGCGGAGTGAAGCTGTATTGCGTCACCAAAAATGGGCGCGTGGCGTTCAGCGGGTCGGGCAGGCTCGTCGGCCGCGGCGTGTTGTCGCGCTCAGCGGCCGCTGCGCTCGCGCTGCTCGAGCTAGGACCCGAGGTGATGGAGGCGGGGACGGGGGTGGAGGGGTCGCGCTCCGCGTCGCAGGCGCAAGCCAGCGCGAGCCAGCTCAGCGCCGTGAGCGCCCCAGTTGTCCGCTTTAGACGGCGCTGATCCCGGCCTGTGTGCTGCATGAACTTTCACGCCGTTTTCCAGTGCGCAGCCGAGAGGCTGTCGTATATCGGCGGCCGATGGCAAGCCCTGGCATGAAGCGCAAGCTAGCGCTGCGGATCGTTCACCGAGGCGAAGAGATCTCGGGCGTAGCTCCCCTCGCCCTCGAACGCGCGAGCAAGCTGTGCAAGCGCGGTGACGATCTCCACCGCGCGGTGGTCCACACCCTGGTCACCCTGTCCGACTACACGCTGCGCCAGGCCCTCCCGCCGGGCGCCAACCAGCATCAGCTGACTCAGCTTGAGGTCGCGCTGCGCTGGGTGCGGGGCCAAGCCAGCGTCGACACTTGCCGCAAGGCACGCAGCGAGGCTTACACCGCGATCGTTGCCGCAGAGAAGCGCACTGTGGAGGCGGTCAACGAGTCGCTCAAGCTCATGCAGCGTAAGGTAGAGACCGAGCTCGATCGCCACGCCACGACGGTCGTGCTGCGCTACGCCGCGCTGAGCGCTAACTACGCTTGCGGCACCGCGGTGCTCGCGCTGGACAGCGTCGAGGACCCAACGCGCGCGCTTAACGCGGTGACCCAAGCTGCTGGCGCGGTCGCCTATCAACGCATGGCGCTCGGGCCAGCCTTAGGCAGCGACCTGCGGGCGCAGGCCTGGGCCCAGGCCGAGTGGGAAGCGACGCGCCCGGGAGCACCCGACGTGTACCCCGCGGGCGCGCTGGCGGTGCAGTTGTTTCACGAGTTCCTAGGCTGCCAGTGGAAAGACCAGAGCGACGGCCTGCGCAGCTACTTCGAGGACTTCATCAACTGGGCGCTGCCCAGCACCGCGCCCAGCTGAGCACCGCGCCCGGCTGAGCTTGGCTAGCGTTTCCGCACGAGATAGAGCCCGTCACCGACAGGCAACAGGCTCGCCGACACCCGCTCGTCCTGGTGAATGTGAGCGTTCAAGGCGCGGATGGCCAGGGTGCTGCTGTCTTGGTTGGTCTGATCGGCGACGGCGCCGCCCCACAGCGCGTTGTCCACCAAGAGCAGACCACCTGGCCGCAGCAGCTGTAAGCACTGCTCGTAGTACGTCTGGTAGTTGTCCTTGTCGGCGTCGATGAACGCGATGTCGTAGCTGCCTGCGGCGCCGCTGTCGATGCGCGCCTGCAGCGTCTCGCTGGCCGGCGCGAGCACCAGCTCCAGCTTGCCGCTGACCCCAGCCCGCTCCCAATAGCGGCGCGCGATCCGGGTGTACTCTTCGCTGACGTCGCAAGCCAACAGCCGCCCGTCGGCTGGGAGCGCGAGGGCGACACGCAGCGAGCTATAGCCGGTGAACACCCCCACCTCGATCGCGCGCTTGGCGCCCGTCAGCTCGACCAGGAGCGCCATAAACTGGCCCTGCTCTGGCGAAATTTGCATCCGCGCGGCAGAAAGCTTAGCGGTCTCTGCGCGCAGCTCGCTGAGCAACTCGGGCTCACGCAGCGAGTGAGCCAGCAGGTAGTCATACACCGCGTCGGGTAAGCCAAGGCTCCTGAGCGACACTACAACCCACCCCCTTCGAGCCAGTCTGCCCACTCGGGGTCCGCGTTTATCATCTGGTCGGCCCAAGTCGTCACGTGCATGCCGTCGATCTGAAGGTCGTACAGGCCGATCGCCGCCGTGTGCTGCATGCCCTCGATGAAGAAGCGCTGAAAGCGCTTCGGAAAGCGCTGATGAATGCTGCCCGTCTCACTCAGCAAGAGCTGCTTGAAGTCGGCTCCTTCCATGCCTAAGAAGACGCCGCCGATCACCGTGTCTTCATAAGACGAGAAGCCGCCGACGCGCAGGCTCGGATCGCGCTCCAGCGCCCAAGCGATCATCTCCGAGAACTGCCCCTCCTGACAGCTCGTGCACGAGGGGGGCACGAATTGGTCAAATTTCCACTCGGATTTGAAGAGCGCGAGGGTCTCGGGTCGCGCCGGGTTGGTCAGACCCAGCCCCGCGTCGTTCAAGACGGACAGCGGCGTGTCGGGCCAGCTGAGGCGCACTAGCGCGGTGCCGATGATCGAGCCGTAGCCTCCCGCGCTCGAACCCGCGAGCACGATGCGGTCTGGCGCTGGATAACGCTCCTTCACGACGTCGACGGCGGCGCTCAGGTTGGCCATCCCATGGTGAAAGCGGCGCTCGTCGCCCTCACCGTACTCAGCGTCACCGCTAAACACCGAGCCGTCGCAGTAGGCGACGTACGCCACGTTGAAGTGTTGAAACGGGTTCTGCTCACCGGAGACGTCCGTCCAGCCGACGGGCGGTACTCGATCCGTCGACTTCTCATTAGCAGCGCACAACTCCGACCAGCACGCCCCCCCACCCTGGAGGTAGATCAGTAGATCTGCCGAGCCTTGGTCGAGCACCCCGAATTTGAACGGCGTCCCATACAAGCAAATCGGCCCGTTCTCGTCGACGGCGAACTCATAGCCGAACAGCCCGTCACCGTAGTCCTGGATTTGGCTCGGCTTGAACATGCCGGTGTAGCGATCGAGGCCGACAGAGCGCAGCTCAGCCATGGTGTCTTGGTCAAAACCGACCCGCAGATCGCTGACGACTTCGTCGTCACCGCAGGCGAGCGCGCTGAGCGCGAGGAGCGCGAGGCAGGCCTGCCGGACGCGCCGAAAGCCCAGCGCCAGGGGTTGGTGGTTCCGCAGTTGGCTCATCGATCAGATCTCCGTCCAGCACATCGCTCGACCTCAAGGTTGTCGGTGATGACGCGAGAGCACCGACTCGTTTGCCAGCCGACGAAATCGAGGGGGCGGGGAGCCCATTGGCGAGAGCCCCCGATCCCCTCAAAACTCCACCGGTCCGCGCCCTGGACCGGTGCTCTAGCTCTCTCATTTTTCACGAAGCGGTTTGCCGCAGGCAAAGCGTTGGTCGCTCTAGGCAGTTTACCGGATTCGGCCACTCGGCCGCTAGAGCTGAGGACGCGTGAGCCAAACTAAGCCGCTCCACGTCCTGGCCGCTGGAACGCGTCTCCAGGCCGAAGTGAGCAAAAGCCGGCGGATCGTCCCCCGCAGGCTGACCCTGCCAAGGACGCTGGTGGAGCCGCCTGTGGCCCGGGTCGCCGCCCTTGACTGGACGCGCAGCGCTCACGCACGGTGGCAGGGTGAAGCGAGCACTGGTCACAGGGGGATGCGGGTTTTTGGGTAGCTCGATCGTTCGCCAGTTGGTGGCGGCCGGGGTCGACGTGCGGATCCTCGCGCTCCCCGACGAACCGACGGACAACGTCGCGGGTTTGGACGTCGAGATCCAGCGCGGCAACGTGCTCGATTTGGACGCCTGCCGCGCCGCGGTGGACGGCATAGATACAGTATTCCACGCGGCAGCGCTCTACAAGGCGCACATGCCTGACCCGCGCCCGATGTACGAGGTCAACGGACGTGGCACGTTCAACATGCTCGAGGCTGCTCGGAGGGCGGGGGTGGAGCGCACCGTGTACACCGCGAGCATTGTATCCCTAGGGAGACCACCAATCGGCCGGCGCGGCGATGAGAACACGCCGTATGAGGCGTGGGACGTCGACATGCACTACAGTCGCTCCAAGTTCCACTCGCGGGAGATCGCCGAGAGCTTTAGCAACTGGGGCATGGACGTGCGCATCGTGTGCCCCGGCGCGGTGCTCGGCCCAGGGGACATCGCCCCCACCCCCACCGGCTCAATCCTGATCAACGCCCTGACGATGAAGGGCCCCGCGATATACACGGCAGGCGGGACCAGCTACGTCGACGTTCGAGACGCAGCGCGCGTCCACCTGCTCGCTGCCGAGAAAGGCAAAGCAGGCGAGCGCTACATCGCCACCGCGCACAACCTGAACAACGGCGAGCTGATGCGCGAGATCTTGCACGCCGCCGGGCGCAGCAAGAAGGCACAGAAGCTGCCCACAGGTATGGTGAAGCGGCTCATCCGTGGCGTGGAGCGCATGGCAATTCGGCGCGGAAAAGAGCCGCCGATCACCAGCGCGTTCTTTGAGTTCGCACTGACTCCAGGCTTCTACTCCAACCGCAAGTCGGAGCTCGAGCTGGGCGCGACATACCGGCCGTTCGACGAGACCCTACGCGACTCCATCGCGTACTTCCGCTCCCGCGGGCTGCTCGAGTGAAGTCTTCGTTCCGCGGGGCATGCCGTCCGCTGTGTGCGCGGCTGACGCTGCTCTTCAAGTCGCGTCGCTGCCCTGAACGATGCGCTCCAGCGTGCTCACGCGCTTGAGCAGCTCGTCGAGCTGACGCTGCTGGGCGTACAGGGCGTCGCTCAGCTGGCCCAGCATGGCTTCTTGGTAGGCGTACTTGACCTGAAGGTCGATCAACGGTTCATCGTCCATGTCCCGAGCTGATACGCGGACACCGCCGAGCGTTCAACGCGCATGCTGCGCGACCGCCGCGGCAGGCCTCGGGGTACCGATAGCGAGCCGCTAGACCTCCAAACGTTGAGCGTTGCGGCCACGACGTGAGATACTCCGCCGGGTGAAACTGCTCGCGCGGATCTGCCTCTGGCTGTACGTCCTGGTCTTCATCGCCTCGGGCGCCGCCATATTTGTCGGCGCCCATGACGCCGCCCGCCTAGTCGGGGTGACCGCCGAGACCCTGGAGCAAGGCGGTGTGTCGTCGCTGCTGAACGAGCTGCGCTACCTGGGGGCTGTCGCGGTCGGCTTCGGCGCCGCCGTCGCCGTACTGCACAAGCAGATCCTCACGGAGAAACGCCACGCCGTGTTGTTCGTCTTGGTATCTTTCCTGCTGCCGCTGTCACGCTCCATCTCGCTGTTTATGGACGGCGTCCCCCACTACGCGCTGCTGCTCCTGATGCTCGCCGAGTACGGGCTGTTCGCGGTGTTCCTGCTGCACACCAAGCGCTTCGTCTTCGCGCCGCAGGGGTCACAGGCAGCTGAAGACGCAGATCCTGAAATCAACCAGCTGGCGAGGCCAGCCAGCGCAACCAGCAAGCGCCGCACCGAGAGCGGCAAGAGCTCAATGAAAGCAGCGCCATGATTGACTGGACATCCAACCACCGCAGCCCGAGCCAGCTCACCAGGCCAGCGCCAGCGCTGTGCGCGTTGCTAGCCATTTGGACGCTGAGCTGCAGCTCAGGTGACTCAGGCGCGCAGGCCGCCACAGAGATCGCTTTTGTTGATTTCCCTGCGGAGCTTACTAAGGCGTCGTGCGCGCTGTATGATCGCTGCGGCGGCGCCATCGCCCAGGCCTTCAATGGCGCAGAAGACTGCGTCGTGCTGAGCCAGAAGGCGCTGCAAGACGGTGAGTTCGCTGCCGTCGAGGGCGCGGTGCGAAGCGGCAGCGTGATCTATCACCCGACGCGAGCGCGCGAGTGCCTCGACGCCATCGCCGATGGGGCTTGCGACGTGCTGACCGGCGGCCTCCCAGTTGGCTGCGACGCGGCGTTGGAGGGCACCATCGAGCTCGGCGGCGACTGCCGGGTAGACGCAGAGTGCGGGAGCCAAAACTTCTGTGATGCCGGCGCGAGCTGCCCTGGGAAGTGTGCTCCTCGCGGATCTGCGGGAGCGAGCTGTAGCGGAGAGTTCGCCTGCGGCAGGGGGTTGGTCTGCGGACCAGACGCTCAGTGTACCGAACCCATCGCGCTCGGGGCCTCGTGCAACGAGCGCGGTGCGCCATGTGTCGCTGGCAGTTTTTGCTTTGGTGAGACCCAGGCCGCGCCAGGCAGATGCACCAACGCAGAGACGCTGTTCACGACGAACCAAGGCCAGGCTTGCACGCTGGCCACCGGCCCCCTGTGTCAACCCGGCCTGAGCTGCGTGGCGGACACCGCGGGCACTGCTTCATGCCGTGCGGAAGTGAACATGGGAGAGGCTTGCCAGTTTGGTTTCCCTGACCCGTGCGGCGCTGACGCGTACTGTCTGGCGGACGGCTCGGGGGCCGGCACCTGCACCGTCCTCCCAGACGCGGGGCAACCTTGCGCTGCTTCTGCAGGGCCGCCGTGCAGGCCGTACGCGCGCTGCGACAACGGGGTCTGCCGGAACATGCAGCGCCTCGGCGGCTCGTGTGGTCAGCCTGACACCTGCTACTCTGGGCGCTGCGACGACGGCATCTGTCAACCGACCAACGCTTGCCATCGCTAGCCGCGAGCTTGACCCCTTAGCCGAATTGGGTAGCAGGCACAGCGAACTTCGCGTCCAGCGCATCGGCGGCGAGCTCGTCGTAGCTCATGCGCGAGGCACGCTCACGCTCGGCGTCATCGTAGAGCCGGGCGATCATGCTGGGCTCGACGCCGATCACGCGGGCGATCAGGCGCCCGAATAGCAGCCGCGTGACCGCCGAGTCGTTGTAGGCGTCTTGCAGCCGCTCCATGAACTTCACGAACGCGCTGCGCCGCACGCCTGGCTTCTTGGACAGCAGCTGGATGCGCTTGAAGGCCTCCTTCATCCTGGTTCCGCTGGGATCCACCACTTGCATCGGCTTGAAGAACACCCCTCTGAAGAACGGCGCGCCGTAGTACAGGACGTGAGCAAACGACCAGATCGCGCGCAGGCGCACCGCCAGCGGCTTGGTCGCTTCGAGCGCCAGCAAGTCGGCGTACGCCTGCGATGAGTAGTAGCCGATCATATGAAAATCCACCGCGATGTGCCGAGACTCGTCGCGGTTGATCAGGCTCATCGCCTGCTCGCTCATACTGTCCTGAACGAAGTCGTTGATTGAACGCAAGAGCGCGATGTCGAGGATCAGCTCGCCGCTCGTGATGTACGCGTTAGCAATTTCCGCAGAGAGAAACTTCACAGAAGCCACAAAGTGCGGCGCGAAGCGCTGGAGCGCTGGGTTGATCTGATAGTCTTCGAGCTTACGGGTGTCGTAGTAGGCGGCGAGCTTCTCCGCCACTTCCGCGTGGCGCTCTTCGTCCACCACGAAGCTCGCGAAGATCTGGCGCAGCGTAGGGTCCTGTGCCCGCTTGCGCTGCTCTTCAAACAGCGCGCCCGCCAAGCGTTCGATGCCCGCCATGTCGGTGAAGTACTGGACGATGGCGCGCTCGTCGTCTTCGGACATGCGGCGGGGCGTGCCGCTCCAGTCGAGCTCCGAGCTCACCCACTGCTCGCGGACGCACTTGCCCAGCATCGCTTCTAGGTCCATCGCGCAACGAGCGTAGCATCTTAACGGCTCTCACTTCGGGATCTTGGCGTGGGGACCAGCGACATCCAGAGGCCGCTGGAGCAACTCCACCCGCTCCGCTTCTCAGCTCAGTGAAGCATCAACCGAGCTGCGCTGTGCCTTGCTATGGTTCCACCCATGGAGCTGGACGGCGGCGCTCAGATACTGGTGGACACCGTGGCGTCATTCGTTGCGCCTGAGTTGGTGCCCGCGGTGCGCGATGCGCTGGGGCGCGTGCTCCGCCAAGCCAGTGACGCGGAGCGGCGCGGGTTGCTCGATCAGCTGATGAGTACAGGCTCGCATTGGGGGTATTTTTCAGCCAACACCCTGGCGCGGACCATCAACTACGAGCTTGGGCAGCTGATCGTCCTAGCCGGCTCCACGCTACGCGGGATCCATCACGTGGCCGAGCGGGGCGGCCCGTGCGTGTACCTGGCGAATCACTTGTCGTTCTCCGACGCGAACCTGTTCGCCTACCTGCTCCAGCGCGAGGGGCACGCAGCGCTCGCCAGCAAGCTCTGCGTACTGGCAGGACCAAAGGTGTTCACGGACCCCTTTCGGCGCTTCTCGAGCCTGAGCTTTGGTGCGATCAAGCTGCCACAAAGCGCCGACCGAGCGTCTGGGGATGCGCGGATGCCACGTCGAGAGATCGCTCGGCTCGCGGCTGAGACCATCACGAGCACGGTCCAACGCCTGGAAGCTGGCGACCACCTGCTGGTGTTCATTGAGGGCTCACGCAGCCGGAGCGCGGCCATGCAGCCCGCGCTTGGAGCGGTCTCTCGTTACCTCGAGGTACCGGGCACACAAGTCATCCCGTTGGCGATCACCGGCAGCGAACACTTGATGCCGATCGCTGAGGAGCGCGCGCGCCCGACTCACGTGACGATAACGCTAGGCGCACCGCTGGCCGCTGACCAGCTGATCGTCACCTCGCAGGGCAACCGCAGCAGCATGATGCACGCCGTCGGGTTGGCGATCGCGCGACAGCTGCCCAGCAGCTACCGCGGGCACTACTTGGACGAGTCCACGGCGGAGTTGATCCGTGCAGCACAGGTTCTCGACGCTGCCCGCGCGCGCACGAGCCAAGCTGGTGACGCCGCAGCGTCGTCGTAGCAGCGTGACCCGGTGAGCGGTCGCCAGAGCAGTCCCCTCAGCGTCGAGGCGCTACTCGGGACCGACCGCCGCGCTCAGCCCAACACCCGGCTGGCGTAGCTGGGTCTGCTCGCGCTGCGCCGCTGCCCGCGCTGCTTCTTCGCGCTTGGCCTCGAGGGTGTCTCGGTGCTGACGCTTGAGCCTACCCCCCGCTCCGAGCAGATCTCGGGTGAGCTGCTTGTGATACCTGACCACGCGCCAGGTCTTCTCTTTAGGCTGGCACCAGCGCTTCTCGCTGGCGAAGTTCAGCCCCTGATAGCTGGCGAGCCACTGGGAAAACCAGGCGGTGCCGGTCTTCTTCTTACAGAACTGGCGATTGCGCGTGATGAGCTTCGCTATCCAGCGCACGTTCTCTTCGCCCCCGAGGAGCGACGCCTTCACACGTAAACAGGCGACGCTGGGGGCGTTCAGCGGATCTTCATCCTGCTTGCAGGCGCCGATATAACGCGCGCGGATCTGGCCAAGGCCGTAGTCCTCACCATTGGCGCTGATGATCACGGGGTACCAGCCGCTCTCAAAGTGCACGATGGCGACCACGCTCAGAGGGTCGAAGGACTCTGCCTTCGCCTCAGCCTGGACCACCTTGGCCAGGCGCTCGGCCTCGGGGTAAGGGATCCCGGGTCGCGATAGGTAGATCGCGGCCATGATGACAGCCAGTGGGCGCAGCATCCGACCTCACAGCTAGCGCGATCCCCGGCCAAGCGCCAGCCACCCACCGGCCTGCGGGCCAAGAGCTCTGGTCCGCACGGCGGCCAGACGAGCTGGCAGCCCTAGACCAGCAACTGCTCAAGCAGTTCGAAGATCTCAGCCTCATTGGCGTCGACGTTGCCATCGCTCTCGATCAGCTTCTTCGCGGTGTCGAGGAACAGCTTGCGATGTCGCCGCGGCACGGTCGCTGGATCTACCTCTTCAGGGGCAGGCGGGTTCGCCAACCAGCCTTCGACCTGCTTGGCCTCGTCGGCATCTAGCTTGAGCTGCTTGACCAAGCGGTGCACGAACTGGCGTTCCTGCTTCTGCACCTCAAGGTCCGCCCAAGCGAAGGCGCACACAAACTTCAGCAACAACAAGCGGTCGTCTTTTGACAACGTCTCCATGGGTGCTGGACCCTACTTTGCCTGGCGCCTGGTGACAATGGGCGGCGCTTGGGCGAAGCCCCCACTACGCGCGGCGCTGGTCTCCGCCCGGACGGCTGCGCCTGTCGGGCGTCGCGTGGCCGGGTCTGCCAGCTCACCAACCGGAAACAAACGACGAACCCAACACGCAACGACCCGGTCCGCCGCCGCGTTGGGGTGGATAGCTCATTCCGCGCGGATTACAGCAGAGCTAACGCAGCCCCAAATCGGTCGATCTGCAGCGCCTGCTCAGGCGCCTGGGTTGAACTCTGGAGGCAGCTCTGAGCCCTCGCCCCAGAAGTACTTTTCAAGCTCGGTCATCCACAGCTTCTGACCTTGTTCGCTGGTCAAGTCGAGGCGGTACTCATTGATCAGGATCTTGGAGTGCTCAAGCCACAGCCGCCAGCCCTCCTTGGACACGTTATCGAACACGCGCTGGCCGAGCTCGCCCTTGAAGGGTGGCTTGTCCAAGGCGTCGCTTTCGCGGCCGAGTTTGATGCATTTCACTGTTCCAGCCATGGCCGCGTTCTGGTCGGTCTCGCACGACTCGTCAACCGATCAGCTGGCCGACGGCGCGGGCACGGCGCCTGGTCCCATCTTCCTGCGGATCACCCGTAGCCGCTCGCGCAGTTCCTTGTCGCTGACCAAGATGATGGCTTCGTTGAGCAACTGCTGCGCCCGGAGCGACTTGGTGTGTCGCATGGCGTGCTTCTCGAACAACTGCACGGCTGACTCGCGATCCGCCGCGTTGCCTTCACGGATGTAGCCGGCCACCCGGAGCAGCGCGTCGCGCTCCGCGTTGAAGTACTGGAGGCTCGCCAGCTGAAGTGGGTCGCGCTCGACGGCGTGCCCGTGCTTCGCGTCCTCAATCACCCGTTTGATGCTGCCCGCAGGTGACTGGTGTTCATCCCCGCTGCCTGCCGGCGCGGCCGACGGAGCCTGCGCGCTGGATGGCTGCGCAGATGGAGCGCTAGGAGGTTTGACCGAACCACTCGGCGCCCCAGAGGCCGGGGGCTCCGACTGACCCCGTAGCACCAAGCGCTGCAGGTAGGTGAGCTCCAGCTTCGCGCCAGCCGCCGCGGCGGCTTCGGCAGCGGCAGCGGCAAGGCTCAGGTGCTCAGCGTTCGAGACATCTTTCAGCTCTCCCTGCTTGAGCGCGTCGCGCGTTTCCACGGCAGCTCGGCAGAGCTTCTCGCCCTCGGCGCCGACCTCGGGGCAAGCCGGGAGCGCCGGAAATTGCGCCCAACGCTTTTTCCAACCAGCCCGCATGGACTGGATTTGTCCGCCGGCTGCGGCTGATGCAGAAGCGCGCGGGGCTTCCTGGACCTGCTTTTCACACCCAGTCAGCGGTCCGCTCAACAGACACACGGAAACGACGCCAAGACCAACCCTTCGAATTTGCATCAGGCTCTCCAACTCACGCTTACAAACGACGGCGGCCCGAGGGTGTTCCCACTCGGGCCGACAGTCTTCTATTATTGATCAACCAAGCTGTTGCTTGCGCCCTGAGCGGGCGAGCGATCAGTCGCCGTAGATCCCCTTCATGCTCGGATCGGCCATCCCGAAGTCGCGCAAGGCTTGGCGCATGAAGTCAGGCACCGAGACGTAGTCTTGGAGCTTGAGACACGCAGCGCTGCTCTCGCAGCTGCCGCCCGACGCGAGCATGGGCTGACCTGTTACGGCGTCGAGGGTAGGCACATACCAAGTGGCGCCATTGGAAGTGACCGGCGTGGTGACGTACGCGGCCTGGAGCAGCTCGTTGGCATACTCAAGGACGCGGGCGCCGATGCCACGCTGGACGGTCTTACAAGCAGGTGCGCTGGTAGGTACACCGGTCTTGCCAAAGCAGAACTCCTCCGTGCCGTAGGTGCGCGCGATGTACACATCGCCGCTGGGGTTGTGGAACTCGATCCGGTTCGGGAAGCCGGGATCGGAGTCCGCTCCGAGGCTCCAGATCCCAATTTGATCAAGCCAGCGCTGCTTCTGGTTCTCGGGCAGGTAGACCAAGGTCCACGAGATCAAGAACTTCTGCTGCTCCCAGCCAACCTGCGGATCGATGGCTCGCATCACCTCAGGGGTGTTTGGCTTGAAGCTCGTGCCGGTTTGGTCATAGCCCGTGCATACCGACGTCCCAGTGTTCGCGAAGCACACCTCGGGAGTGGCCGGCCACCAGCTGACCCAACCCAGCGGCTGCTTGGGGTAGCCCTGAGCGTCGACTTCTGGCTTGCCAGAGCTGGTCGCCGCCACGCGCGCGCCCTTAATCCAGGCGTCGCCGGTGAGGTTGTTGGCCAGCCAGCGACGGTAGCCGTCACCGAACAGATCTGCCAACGATACCGAGCGGAACCGAGCGTCCACAAAGTCGTCCAGCGAGCTGCTGATGAAGTTGTCAACCGACTCCGCCATCAACATCGCCGAGTAGGCCTTGTCGTAGTACGAGCCTGCGTTGAGGGTGTACTCCGAGTCGTACTCGCCGCGGTTGTCCGACAGCGTGTTGTTGACCAGCTTGCCGCCGATGCCCACCGCGTTCCAGAAGCCTTGCGGGCCGTCAGGGACGATGAGCGTCTCACCCCCTGCGGTCAGCGCCGTGAACACGTTGGCTCTCCCCAGGGTGCTTGGGTCTTCGTGTCCGCCAGCGTTGGGCCGCTGCAGCTGACGGGTGAAGTGATCGAACGCCATCCCAGCAGCCAGCATGTTGTCGTCCCACTTGAAGAGGTCGACGTAGAGCGAGAACGCCCCAGGCTGGAGGTTTTGGATGTTGTTGTAGATCAAGCCGAGGCCCTTGGCGCCATCGCGCATCTTCTCGTTGTAGCGAGACAGCACGCGATTAGCGGCGCCGCGCACGCTGAACGTCTGCCGGTTACGCCGGTAGTTGTCGAAGATGTGACGTAGCTCTTGCTCCGAGATGATGAACTCGAAGAGCTCGTATGCGTCCGCGCCCTGGTCGTGACGGTAGACCGCGAGGTTACCCAAGTCAGCCCAACGGTCCGTAGCGAAGCCGTACGGAAAACGAGTGCGATCCAGCCGATCAATGCTCGGTCCGGTACCACCCGTCGGCTGGGACGTGTTGTCTGTGGAGTCGACGCCGACGCCGTGCAGCTGGTTCCAGTTCACGTAGCTGAGCTTGCGCTGCTTGCAGCGGGTGTACTGGCCGTTCACCCGAACCAGTTGACCGTCGAGGGTCGGGTCCCAGTTGCCGAACTCGGCGTCATTCCAATCCGCCGGGCGGTAGTCCTGTTCGTTGACCGCCTTGCAGTCGCGGATCAGGTCGTAGACCTTGTTCAGCTGGGAGTAGTGGATGACGTGCATGTCGGTCGGGAAGTCCGCGACGGCATCTTGATACTGGTAACCGAGGATACCGCCGAACGAGTCCAGAATGGTCTCATTGATGGCGCCCGCGAGGGGCGTGCCATCCTTGAGGTCGTTGTCCTGGAACACCGAGGCGACGTCGCCGTAGAACATGCGCGCGGCGTGGAAGTCGTAGCCACCAAGCCCCACCATGTCCTGCGCGTAGTCGCCGGCGTAGTCCATGATCGAGGAGTGTGACCACATCCCGATCATGCCTTCGCTCTCCTCAGGGGTCACCTCATCGTAGTAACGCGGCCCGACGCAGTTCGCCGCATCGTCGCCCGTAGCCAAGTCCTTGCACTCGTTGGTGACGCTGCCGTCACGAGTGCGCAGCTGCCAGTACTGCGGGCGGTAGTTGAACGCGTTGGATGAGCTCACGAAGTTGTGACGGAAGCCGAACGTGTGGCCCATCTCATGGGTGATGACCGCGAAGTGCATTCTTTCCGCGAGGAAATCCGCCATCTTGCCGGCACGGTCAAGCTGCTTGTCTACGCTGTCGTCCTTGTTGAACGCGCCGAACTTCTGCTCGAGCTTGTCCGCCATGCCGACCATCGCCGTCGGTGACGGAGCGAACTCCTCCGCGTCGAGCATGCAGGCTCCGCGCGCGGCCAGGCCGACCTCGCGCAACTGCTGCACATCTCGGTACAGCGTGGGGTTGATGCGACCACGCAGCGGCGACGCGAACTCGCTCGCGGCGATGGTGGGTAACTGAGCCGCTCCAGCTAGCTGTTGCATGGCCGGGGTCACCAGCGCGGCCTCAGTCTGGCTGTTGTACGCGTGCTGCATGCGCGCGAAGTAGGTCTGCTTCATCGCGGAAGTGGCGCCCACCGAGGCACGCACGTCCTTGAGGCCGCGGATCTTCTCCAGCTGCGTCTTACTCAGCTGCTTGAAGACTTCTTTGCTTGGGACCTCAGCGGCGACGGCGGTGCTGATGTCCTTACCGATCGCCGCGTACATCGCGGCCTTGCGGCCCTGAAGCTCAGCCTTGGTCATCGGAGCCATGGCGCCGCCACGTGACGCGATGTCAGCGGCCTTGTCCCAGTCCTTGACGAACTTGCCGTCCGTCACGTCCGCGACGCTCAGTTCGCCCTTGATGAAGCGGCTGACGTCAACCACCGACTGGCTGATGAAGTCCGTCGGCCAAGCCCAGACGTTGATGCTGGCGCTGATGGCTTCGCCGGTCAGCGGGCTCGCGAACGTCGGACCGAAGCCCCATGGTGAGCCGGTCTGTGGCGTGTTGATCACGTTGACCAGGTGCCGCCGCACGTCGCCGATCCGCACCTTGTACGCTTGCTTGCAGGCGTCGGTCAGCTTGCCGTCGTTGGCGGTCTTCACCTTCTGGCAGTCCGCTGCGTTGACGCCAGCTGGCAGCCGAGGCTCACCAGGCGCACACAGTGGGTGGTCGTCGGCTTGGATGGGGCTGTGGCAGAGCACCACCACGTCGTCCATCAGCGCCAACTTCTCGATGGCGTTGTAGTCGCCTTGACCCTCGGCATAGCCACGCTTGGTCAGCGTGCTCGCAGCGACGCCGGCACAAGCAGCGGTGTCCCAGCGCTTGCTAGGATCACTCTCGCCGTTGGCCACACGGCACGCGTCGACCTCGCGCCACACGGCGAGGGCATCTTCCATCTCGTCCATCTGGCCGTGGAGCGCCGGGAACGAGGTGTCGCACTGCTGGGTGCAATCATTCAGGGTTTGCTTGCAGGCAGCCAGCTTGGCGGCATCCTTTTCCGCCTCCCTGCTGCACTGGTCAAATCCGCTATTGCAGGTGCTGCGTCCGCACTCAGCGTTGCTCGCAGCCATCACTGCTTGGCGCATCGCCACGTCCCACTCCTGGGTCGCCCAGTAAGTGGGGCGGAAGTAACGGTAGTCGCTGTTGTTGGTGTAGTACCAAACGATCGGCCGCACCGTGCGCTGGGCAAAGGGCAGCGTGCACTTCTGGCTGAAGGTGTCGCACTGCGAACCCTTGCCCACATCCTTGCACTCGTCGGCGGTGCCGTCGTGATCGTCGTCGCGGTTCGGTTCCGAGCCAGCCGGGGTTGTCTTGGGCGTATAGCACTCGACCGCCCCGGTCATCGCCACGGGATCCGCGTAGTAGTGGCTACGCTCCCAGATGTTGTAGCGCGAGATGAAGCGCCGCTGCTGCGTGTCGACCATGCCGTAGTTACGAGCAAAACCGAAGCGGTCCTTGGTGAACGCTCCTGCCGCCTGGAAACGATAGCCGTCCCAATCTGCGGGCTCGTAGTCGGTCTTGGGTGCCTTCCAGAACGAGTGACGAATCGTCAACTCGGCCGAGTTGCAGTTACCGGAGGGGGCTGCACCGCCAGTGAAATCCGCGTCCAAAAAGCACGCCGGAATCGTCTCGAAACCGAACAGACCGCCGAGGTCGATGGTGGCCGGCTTGGCCCACGCCTTGGTGGTGATGTCGAAGTAGCCGTCCTCGAAGTTCGGCGCGTTCGGGTCGCTCGGGTCGTTTACGTAGTAGCCAATTTCTTCGTACTTGTACGCGCCGAAGAACACCCCGTAGATGGCGAGGGTGTCAAAGTCGTAGGCTTCCGTGAGCAGGTTGCGCGACCAATCCACGCGGAAGTACTGACGCTCCTGCCAGGGGGCGTCTGAGGCGTTCTCTTCGATCACGTTCAGCTCTTCGCCCGTCGACGGGTTGTAGCTACGCTTGATGTCGAAGTGACTCTGGATGTTGAAGGCGTAGACGACCTGGCCGTCGTTGGTCTCCATGCCAGCGCCGAGGCCGTCCGAGCCATCGATGCGCTCGTAGGCGAGGCGACCAATCAGGCGGTCTTCGGTGATCTGCCAGCGGATCATCGACAGGTCGTTGGCGTAGAAGCCGTCAAAGAAAGCGTCTTGAACTACGCCGTAGCCGATATCGAGCACCGTGCCGTTGGCGTAGAAGGTGGGGTTATCTGCATCAGACTGCAGGTCCTGGCCCACGAAGAAGCTCTTCTCGAGAGCGTTGGGCTGCACGCGGTTGATCGGCTCTCGCTCCTCGGCACAGCCGAGGGTCGCGAGCAGCCCGACTGACGCTGCGAGCAGTGGCCGGATCCATTTAAGAGTCATGAGTTCTCCTTCGAACGATCTGTGGGAGCCATCGCGGCCCCAGCGCACAGCGCGCCGGGTCGGCTTAAAGCAATTACTGAGCCACGAATAAAATTTAGGAATATCCTAGGGATACCTGGGTTGTGAGCTGGAGTCGTTAGGAGGCTAACCGTCAGCGCCGTCGCTCGGCGAACACCGCTAGCTCTCTGACGCCGTCCAGGGGGGCCCGTGATAGTGGCAAATTCGTCCGTTGTTAAGCCCAAGCAGCACTAGACAGGCAGATCGACTACGCGCGTGCGAGTCTCCCAGTCGCAGCGGAATCAGTGGCCTCCCCACCCCCGGCCCGGCCTGCGTGAGAATACTCAGTAGTTTCCATGGCCTGTCCGATGGCGCCCGACTGACGAGACGGCATCGACCGGTCACTGCACTTTATTGCGGCTCCGCCTGCTCCCTCCACAGCTCGGAGGCTCGGCCCTCGGCCGGCGCGACGAAGACTCAGCCCCCGGTTCGACGCCCAGTGCGGATCTCGACTGCTCGAGCGTGACCCTCGAAGCCCTCACAGCGCGCGAGGGTCGTGATGGCCGTCGCGTGATCGGCCAACGCATCAGCGCTGTAGGTGATGAGCGAGCAGCGCGTGATGAAATCGTAGATCCCCAGCGGAGACGCGAAGCGCGCCGCGCCACCCGTTGGCAACACATGCGACGGACCCGCCAGGTAGTCGCCCGCCGCCTCTGGGGTGTGCTCACCGATGAACAGCGCTCCCGCCCGCGCGATCTGATCTGCGAGCTCTCGCGGGCGCTCGGTTTGCACGGCGACATGCTCCACAGCCAGCAGGCTAGCCACACGAGCCAACTCCTCACGGCACTGCACCACTAGCGCATAGCCATTCGAGAGCACACTGCGCTCCGCTACGGCTCGGCGCGGGAGCTGCTCCAGCTGCTCGCGAAGCTCTGCGTCCACCGCGTCGACCAAGGCCTGGCTCGTGCTGAGCAACAGCGGATAGGCTGCTTCATCGTGTTCCGCCTGCGACAGTAAATCAGCCGCGACGACGGCTGGATTCGCCAGCTCATCCGCTACCACGAGGATCTCGCTGGGCCCGGCGATGCTGTCGATGTCAACCTCGCCAAACACCAGGCGTTTAGCGGCGGCGACGTAGATGTTGCCGGGGCCCACGATCTTGTCCACTTGAGGCACGCTCTGTGTGCCGTAGGCCATGGCGGCGATAGCTTGCGCTCCCCCCACGTTCAGGATCGCCGTGACTCCAGCGAGGTAGCAGGCAGCTCGAACCTCAGCCGGCGGATCGGGCGTCGCGACGATGATCTCGGGCACGCCCGCGACCTGGGCGATGACCGCGGTCATCAGCACGCTAGACGGGTAGCGTGCTTTTCCGCCGGGAGCGTAGATACCGACTCGACCGAGCGGATCGACCCGTGTTCCGAGCTGCACCCCACCCCCTTCGAACTCGAAGCCACCTAAGAATTCGCGCTGGCGCAGGTGGAACTCCCGGATCCTTGTGGCAGCGAACTTGAGCGCGCTGGCGACCTCCGGCGTCAGGCTGGCCAGGGCTTGCTCGCCTGCGTAGTCGCGCTCGAGTAGTCGCTCAACTTCACGCTGCTCGAAGCGCCGGACGGCCTCGCGAACGGCGGCGTCGCCCCGCGCGCGAACGGCGCCGAGGATTTCTCTCACCGCGGGCTCCACCCGCTCTAGATCGCTCTCGCCGCGTCGGACTAGCCGGGCGAGCAACTCATCGAACTCGCTAGAGGGCTGGGATCGCCGACGCAACATCGAGGACGGTGTAGCTAAAACGGCTGGTCGGCGCAAAACGACCAGCGCCGGCCGGCGATACCCCCTGCGCAACACCCGTTCATACTGATCGGGAGCTCGCTACGTCCAGTGTCCAGCCTTCATGGCCGCCGGATCGTACTCACGGATCCGTGGCCCCACCGACTCACGGAAGACGCTCTCGTTGTCCATGTCGAAGTCGTCCTCATCGAAGTCAACCGAGACCTCGAGGGTGATGGCCAGGATACGCAGAAACATCGCGAAGGATGAGGCACACAAGCGCGGCTTCCAGGTGTCGGTGCCGCTCATCGCGGTGTACACGGGGCAGTCCCCTTCCGCGTCGACCTCGCTCACATCAAGGAAGTACGGGTCACCGAGCAGCGCGCTGTGAGCGATGATCACCCAGGTCGGCCGCCAGCCGTTGGCGGCCTGGCTCATGAGCGGGCTGCCATCCTCAGTGATACAAAATCCCTTTTGTTCCTCGACCAGCTCGCTGGCGGGCACGAGGCGGACGCGCTCCGACGGCGTCGCGGTCTCCACGTCCGTTGGGTCGCAGTTCAACAAGAAATCGCGGTAGCGGCGCGGGATCTTCAGCTCCTTCTTCAGCGAGTCGACCAGGGTCGACTCCGCCTTTCCGAAGGACGGGGCAATGCCTCGTTGCTGAAATGACTCTTTGAGCGCTGAGATGGATTCGGCGAGATCGCTGTCCACGTCGCGACCCTTCGCATCAACCCGAGGGTGACGCAGTTGGGGGGGGAGACACGCCGCACCCCAGGGTGACGGAGCCTCCGCGGTAGTTCGGTTAGGGGAGCTTCAGCCTAGTGCAATCCACCGCACATGCCTACTCGATTTGCCGATTGCTCGGGCGCAGGCAAGAACCTGCTTAACGCGGCCGATCGCGGCCGATCGCGACCTACAGCGCCTGCCAGCTGCGGGGCGAGCTGAGCTGCGATACGGCCAGCAGGCCGCACCAAACCATCCCGGACGTACGATTCGGGGTTCTTGCATCCGGTCGCGATACGGGACGCGCTGAGGCTTCACACGTCTGCGGGCATGAAAAACGGCGACCGGTGACGCCGACGATGGCGCCGCGCCAGATCCACATAGTCGAGAGACGGCTCTTGCGAGGTGCGCGCTGCGCTGAGCTCCGGGGGATCGACAGCGTACCTGCCCAGGGTAAGCACTAACTCCTTCAGGCTCTCACGTGCTGGCACCGGCCCACTATCTAACAAGGAAGCGAGGCTGCGCTCGAGGGGCGCCACCAGCGCGCCGCTGACGTGCCCGCGCCGCATCAGGTCATGGTAGCTCCGCGCCAGCGCGTGGGCATCGAAGCGCTGCCGCAGCGCGAACTCCGACGCCACTCTCAGCACGGCGTCGGGCTCCAGCAAGCCGTCCTCAGCTAGCACGAACGCGACCTGCAGATAGTTGTAGAAGGGCACCACCCGCGCGCCGTACAGCTTGAACCGGCTAGGCGGCGTCTGGCGCTCCAGGTGAATCAAGATCCGTTTCACCACGGCACCACGACGCAGGTCCCCCAGGGCGCTCACGCAGCGCTCCTGGACATCGGAGTACACGCGGCCCGCGGCGAGAACGCGCCTGAGCAGCGCGGCGTCTACATTTCCATCACAAATATCCGCGTACAGTGAGTAAACAAAGGCGTCAGCCTCAGCGTCATCACCCACCAAGATCTCCCGCACCAGATCGGGGGCGGATTCGTCTACCGGATCAGGCCGCGGGTTGACCTGGGTCTCAAGTAAGGCGGGCAGTTTGTAGCCGAGCTGATCTCGTATCGCGCGGAAACGCAAGCGCAGCGCGTTAGACAGGTTCGGCTTGAGCGTGAGCTGGTCCCAACGCACGCGATCAATGCGCAACTTCTCTTGGAGCGAGCCACGCATCTGGCGCGGGCTCCCGCTCAGGATATGGATGAACGCGCCCGAGCGGCCAAGCTCGCGCAGCACGGAGGCTGCGCCCGGCACGGAGCGCTTCTGATCGGGTCGCTCGAGGGCGGTCTTGATCAGATCACGAGGCGTGTCGAACTCGGTGCGCAGGTACGTCTTGTCGAGATCCCAGCGCGCGACGAAACGCGGCTCGCTTGATGGCGCTTCAGACATACTCTAGGTTGTTCTCTAGCCACGCCACGCCTCAACTTCAACCAACAGCATGAAGGCGAGAGCGCTGCGACTGGTCGCCCTGCCAGCGCGGCCGGTTGGGTAGGGCCCGAGGCGCGAGCTCTACACGGCCCAATCGCGCCGCATGGTCTCGAGCGCGAGCAGCAGATCGTGAGCGCCAGACTTGCGGGCCACTTCGATGGCCTCGTCGATGTATCCAAAAGCTTCGTCGGGGCGCTTGCGGCCGTGCGCGACGTGCGCCAAGCCGCGGAGCACCCGCGCGCGATCCGTCCCGCTTGGCCCTGCCAAGTCGAGCGCCTCACGCAGCACGCCTTGGGCGTCGCTGTAGTTGCCCGCTTGGCTCAGCGCGTCCCCGAGCTTGCGGCTGAAGATCAACACAGCCCGGAGCGGGTCGTCCAGCTCACCACGGGCGATCTCCTGGCGGGCTAGCTCAAGGCCGCGACGCAGCGCCATCACCGCCGCGGGCGTGTCGCCACGGGCGAGGGCGCGATCGGCGACTTGTTCAAGCAGCAGCAGCGCCTGGAAGGAATCCTGGGAGTAGAACGCGTGGAGCGCGTGCGCTTCAATCGGCGCGCCCGACTCTTCGCAGACTTTTACTGCGCGGAAATGCAAATCGCGGCGCACACCTGCGGGGACCGCCGCCATCACGACCTCGTGAATCAGCGGATGTGACGTGCTGATCAGGCCGCCTTCGCGAATCACCATGCCCGCCTGAACCAGCTGGTTCAGCGCGCTCAAGACGTCTACGACGGCTGGCACCATGGTCCCGAAGGCGATGGGCTCCACCTCGTCGCCGAGCACCGCTAGCGCCTGCAGCACGCGGCGCGCGTCAGGATCCAGCGCGGCAACGCGCTCAGCCACGAGATCCGCGAGGCGGGAGGCGGGCTCCTTGCCTCCTTCGAGGGAGAACCGGATCACTTGCTCCACGTACATTGGCAGCACGCCACGCGCACCGCCGTCGCCGATGGCTTGCAGCCGTTCACCGGGCCGACTCGCCTTGAGCAAGCGCGACACGGCCGGCGTCGGTAGTCCGCTGATCACCCGCGCGGCGTGGTCAGAGCCCCAACCGGTCTCAAACCCAGGCACGTGAGCCGCGAGGATCAGCGCCCGCACTCTGGGCGGCTCACCCAGCGCATCGGCGAACGCGCTGCGGCTGGCTCCATCCATCCGGTGTAGATCATCGAGGGCGATCACCACGGAAGAGCCGGTCTGGGAGCTGGCGTCGCTCAGCGCCCAGCGCAGCGCCTCGGCGAGGGCGAAGCGGCGCTCGAGGACAGAGCGCCGGTCGTTGTCCTTAGGCCCATCAAAGGCCTCACGTAGCGCCGCGACGACTTCAGCGCTCGCGCCGGAGAAATCCGGGACGCCCGAGCCGTTGGTGCGATGAGCGAGCAGCTTAGCCAGCGCCACGCGCAAGGCGAAATAGGCGACCTCAGCCCAGTGGGGATCTGGGGCGACGTACACCACCAGATCTCCCGCTGATTCCGCACGGGATAAAAACTCGCGTAACAGGCGCGTCTTGCCCGCGCCGGCCTCACCAACCAGCCGCGCGCCGACCACGCAGTCTCCGAGCTGCTCACGGCGATCCGCGAGCCACGCTAGATCCTCATCGCGCCCGACCATGGGCAGCGGCAGCACCGGCGCTACCGCCGCTTCAGGCACCAGGCTGTTGAGCGGCAAGCGCGCGCCACACTCGCCGCAGAACTTCTGCAACGGGACGATCGACTCACAAGCTGGACACTGGACCCGACCGCCTTGCGGCAGCGGCGGCAGTGAGCTGGAGCGCTCGAGCTCATCAGCGGCGACCGCGTCGATGGCTTGCTTGAGCGCGTCAGCGAACTCGAGCGCGTCTTGGTAGCGGTTCTTCGCGTCCTTCTCCAGCGCCCTGTTCACGACGTCGACCAGCGGCTCGGGGATGTTGCGCTCTGGAGCGACCTGGTTGGGATCTGGCACCGGGATAGACAGGTGCATCATCACGACCTGCGTCGGGCTCTCTGCCTCGAACGGCAAGCGCCCAGTCAGCAGCTGAAAGAGGATGACGCCCACGCCGTACAGATCCGTGCGGCCATCGATAGGATCGCCACGCCCCTGTTCCGGAGCCATGTAGTCCGGTGTCCCGCACACGATCCCCGGGCTCGTGACGTTGGGCATGCTGGTGTCTTGCTTGAGCTTGGCCAAGCCAAAGTCCACCACCTTGACGTGGTCGCCGCCGCGGCGCAGCGACTCGCACAGGATGTTCTCGGGCTTGAGGTCTCGATGCACGATGCCCATCTCGTGGGCCTCAGACAGGGCGAACAACACCTGGCGCAGGATGTCGACGATGCGCGAAAAAGACAGCGGTCCCTCGTCGTACGCGAGCCTCGCGAGATCTTTTCCTCGCAGAAACTCCATCACGAGATAAGGTTGCCCGTCGTCCGTGCGCCCGAAATCGATGACGCTCACCGAGTTCGGGTGGTTCAACTGCGAGGCGGCGCGGGCCTCGGTCATGAAGCGCAGGGCCGAGTTCTCGTCGCTCAGCAGGTGGGGGTGGATGATCTTGACCGCCACGGTGCGTCCCAGCACACGCTGCTCAGCGCGATACACACGGCCCATGCCGCCCACGCTGAGCAAGTCCAAGATCAGGTAGCCGCCAGGTAGCTCCTGTCCGATCAGCTTGTCGTCGGTGTTCGTGCTGCGCAAACTTCCAACGGGGAACCCGCACGCAGGACAGTACTTGTGCTCCTCGGCGCACTGGGTTCCGCACTGGGGGCACGGTCGCATCCGGCGCAATGTACCACCCCACGCCCGGCTTGGGGTGTATCGCGACACCCAGAGGCAAGAAGTCCTTGGAGCGCCCAGTAGCAGCTCACGGGGGCGCTAGTTTAGGCCGCTACCCAGGGTCAGGGCGAGCCTTCAGTGAGGGCGCCGCGATTCTCCTCCGGTTGTCGCCACTTTCGCGCTAGGGTCAGCGCAATGGCTGCACCGAGAATCCGGCTCGGCGACTTACTTGTCGAAGCTCAGCTGATCTCGCCGCGCCAGCTAGAAGAGGTCCTGGCACGCCAGCGGGAAGATCGCCGGCGCCTGGGGACGTTGCTGGTCGAAGCTGGCTTGGTCTCGGAGACGCAGGTCACTCAGATCTTGAGCCAGCAGCTGGCCGTGCCTTGGGTGTCGCTGTACCACATCGATTTTTCTCGGCAGCTGCTGAACTTGGTGCCGAGCTCGGTGGTCGAGCAGCACTGCTTGGTGCCGATCTTCGTCAGGCGGGTGCGGGGTCTAGGGCAGACGCTCTACGTCGCCATGGACGACCCCACGGACGAAGCCGCGCTGGAGCAAGTCCGCCAGCACAGCGGGCTACCGGTGCGCGCGATGATCGCACCGCCGTCTGATATCCGCGCGGCGATTCGCGTGTACTACGGAGCCAGCACTGAGCCGCAAGCCGAGGTGACCGCGACCGAGCCGCGCCCGGCGCCGCCACCTAAACCCCCGCAAGCGCCGGATCCGGGTCGCGCTACGGCGCCCTCTGAGCTAGACATCGAGATTGAGTTGGAGGCTCCTAGGCCCGACGCGGGTCGACCTGAAGCTGGCGCTCTAGGCACCCAGCGCGTCGACGCTGCGGAAGCGCGTGCGCAACCAGAGACGGAGCCGCCGCCCGCTCCAGACGACGTAGCGCCAGCTGCAGCGCCCAGCGACACGCCAATGCACGACGCTGCGGAGACAACCGAGCCGCCAGCCGTGTCACACGGAGGGTCTCAACCCGGGTCTCAACCAGAGCCCGCTGCAGGTCTGCACGAGACAGGTGAGCAGCCGGCAGACAGCGACTCAGCCGATCAGGTCGAGTCATCCCGCGAGACTTCGCCTGAGCTTGAGCCCGGGCGTCCACACGCCACACCGGGCGCGCACGCGGCGGTGACGTTCGCGGCGGACGCCGCTCCCGCGGTCGCGACAGAATCGGCGCCGCCACGCAGCTTCACCCCTGTCCCGGAGAGCTCCAGAGTTCCCGCGCGGGATGTGGTGATGCCTCAGCCACGATCAGGCAAGGGGCCTCGCATGGTCTCGCTGACGCTGCTTGACGGCACGACCATCAACCTACCTGCGCGCTCCACCACCAGCGACGCTCCAGAACCGCCCCGCGCCCACCGCGTTGAGCCGACGCGGCCAGCTTCAGACACCGGCGACAAAGCCGATGAAGAGCAGCTGACCGCTCGGGATTTAGTCGCGGCGCTGCGCGCTGTCTCGCACGGCGCCGACGCCACCGAAATCCTCGGTGAGAACGCGAAGTGGGAGTCCATGTTCGCAGCCCTGCTCTCGCTGCTGTTGAAGAAGCACTTGATCGCCGACTGGGAGTTCATCGAAGAGTACAAGCGCGTCTAGCTGCTCAAAGGCGCCCTGCTCGCGTGGCGCACGCGCAGCGCGCCACCTTGACCTGCCTAGGCCACCCGCACACCGGCTGAGTCAGCGGACCGCGCGAGCAAGGCGCAGCTCAGCGATCTCCGCTGCGCTAAACCCGGCCTCGGTCAAGATCACGTCGGTGTGTTCGCCTTGAGCAGGTGCGGGGGTGGGCGCAAGTCCGCGGGGAGTCACCGGAGTCCCTAGCTGCTTGATCGTGCCTGTGGGAGTCTCAACATCCAAGAACACGTGACGCGCGTTGAGGTGCTCGTCGCTGAGCAGCTCGTCGGGGCGCAGCACTGGCTCCAGGCAGAAGTCGTGCTCATCGTTGAGCGCGAGCCACTCGTCGCGCGTGCGGCTCAAGAACAGCGCTTCTAGCTTGGCTTGGAGCGCTATTTGATGCGCGCCCGGCGCGATGATACTGGAGTCAATTTGCATCCCTACGGCAGCAAAAAATGCCTGAAAGAACTTGGGCTCCAGCGCTCCAAAGGCCACCGCGCCCGCGTCTTTGGTAGCGTAGGTGCGATAGATGGCCAGGCCTCCGGTGAGCATTTCGTCGCCGCGAGCCACGTCCTCACCGCCTAGCAGCTTGGCCATCACGGGGATCGCGAACGGCACGACGCTCTCGATCATCCCGATGTCGATGATCTTGCCCTGACCCGTCGAGTCACGCTCGCGCAGCGCGGCCAAGATGGCGATCACGCACCACATGCCGCCGCTCACGTCAGCCAACTGAAAGGACGGCGTCGCGGGGGGCTGATCGCGTGGCCCCATCGCCCCAAGCAGGCCGGCGCGCGCCATGTAGTTCAGGTCGTGCCCAGCGCGCTGAGCCAGCGGCCCGGTCTGTCCGTAGCCGGTCAAGGCGCACACGATCAGCTTGGGGTTCAACTCACGTAAGAGCTCGTGCCCCACCCCCAACCGGGCCATCACGCCTGGGCGGAACTGCTCAAAAATTACGTCATAGTGCAGCACTAGGCGTTTCAACGCGGCAACGCCTTCGGGCTTCTTGAGATCAAGCACTATGCCCCGCTTGCCGCGGTTCAGGGTGTGATACATCAACCCCGCGTCGCCTTGGATGGGAGGCGTGATGCGGGTGTAGTCACCGGCGCCGGCGTCCTCTACCTTGTCGACGGTCGCGCCCAGGTCGGCGAGCACCACCGTCGCTAGGGGGCCAGGCAGCAGGCGTGTCAGATCGAGTATGCGAATTCCGTCTAGAGCAGCCATCAGCTACCGGCTTACACCGCGTCGCGCGCTGCACCAACCGCTTATGGGCCCTGAGCGCAGCGCGCTGAGTTGCTAGCGCAACGCAGCGCGGTGGGCGGCTAGCCAGGGGCTCTGTCCACAGCCCTGCTCCAGGGTAGCCGAGCTGGCTGAGGCCGCTTCCGACGCGGCCACGGCGATCGCCTGAGCCAGCTCAGCGCGCGCTGGGCCATCAAGCGTCGTCCCCGTCAGCAGCTGATCGCGATAGCGATCGATGAACCCGGTGTCGTATTCACCTGCGATAAACTCAGGGTGCTCGAGCAGGCGCTCATGAAACGCTAGGTTGGTGCGGATGCCGCTGACCAGATACTCACTGATGGCGCGCCGCATGCGCTCCACAGCCTGAGCTCGCGTGGGCGCCCAGACGCTGAGCTTCGAGATCAGCGGATCGTAGTTGGCGCTGATGGTGCAGCCCTGGTAAGCGCCTGAATCATCCCGCACCCCGGGCCCGGACGGCGTGCGCAGCGCCGTGATCTTGCCGGGGCTCGGCAGGAAGCCGGTGGCCGGGTCTTCCGCGTAGATGCGGCACTCGATGGCCGCGCCGCGCCGCTCCAGATGTGTCTGCTTGAGCTCGAGCGGCAGCCCCGCGGCCACGCGCACCATCTCGCGGACTAGGTCCACGCCCGTGATCAGCTCGGTGACGGGGTGCTCCACCTGGAGGCGGGTGTTCATCTCCAAGAAATAGAAGCTCTTGTCTTGGGCGAGCAAAAACTCAAATGTCCCTGCGGAAAAATACCCGACCGCCTTGGCGCCCTTCACGGCGACCTCGCCCATCTCGTGGACGATGTCCGCGTCGATGGCCGGACAAGGCGCCTCTTCTACGACCTTTTGGTGCCTGCGCTGCACGGAGCAATCGCGCTCGAACAGGTGGAGCATGTTGCCGTGCTTATCGCCTAGCACCTGAATTTCTACGTGGCGCGGCTGGATGATAGCCTTCTCAATGTACACGGTCTCGTCACCGAAGGCCTTCTTGGCTTCGCTCCGCGCGCGCTCCAGCGCGTGCCCCAACTCATCCGGCTTGTGCACCAAGCGCATGCCTTTGCCGCCGCCGCCCGCGGTGGCCTTGAGCATCACCGGGTAGCCGATGCGTTCGCTGGTCGCCAAGCCCTCTTCAACCGTACTCGCATTTCCTCCGGGAACGATTGGCACCCCGGCGGCTGCCATCAGGTCGCGCGCGGCTGTCTTCAGGCCCATGGCGCGCATCGCGCTGGCGGGCGGTCCAATGAAGGCGATGCCGTGGGCCTCACAGGCGTCGGCGAAGTCGGCGTTCTCACTCAAGAAGCCGTAGCCGGGGTGCACGCCATCGCAGCCGGCGCGCCTCGCCACGTCGATGATTTTATCCGCACGGAGATAGCTATCTGCGGCGGCGGCAGGCCCGATGTGGTAGGCCTCGTCACAGACCCGCACGTGGAGGCTGTCCCGGTCAGCGTCGCTGTACACGGCGACTGAGCCGATCCCCATCTCGCGCAGGGTGCGAGCGACTCGAACTGCGATCTCGCCGCGGTTGGCGATCAGGACTTTCTGGAGCATGGCGGGGCGCGTCATAGCACAAGCCGGTCCTGCCAAGGGCGGTTTGGCGCCAAACCGACCACCCGCGCGCGATGCAGAGCCAGGCGCGATGCCGGCCTCCGCGGGCGCCGATTCCTCAGCTATGCAGCACTTCGGCGCCCTCGGCGGTCGCTCCTCCAAACCAAGCAAGTACCAGGGTGAAGAAATCCGACAGACGGACCGACCCGTGGGCTAAACTGTGGCGATGCTTGTTGGGCGGCTTAGCGCGGAGCGTTTAGTGCGTGGGTCGGTGTCACTGGGCCTGTTGAGTTCAAGCCTGGTCTTGGGGGTGGGTTGCGGCGACGCGGACCCGTACGAACCCGTACAGGGCAGCCACGCAGAGCTGGCGCATCCAGGCCCGTGGGACATCCCCGCGGAGACGCTGGCGATCGGTGATACGCAGTACGTCAAGTACACGGACGCAGGGCCGTGGAACAACGGCAACGGCTGCGCTGGCGGCATGACGCCCGGTAACGAAATATTGCGGCAGTACCTGTACGACCACTTCCCTTCCATCTCCAGCATCGGCGGCTACTCCTGTCGCCAGAACACCGCGAACCTGAGCCAGCTTTCGGTGCACGGCACGGGGCGCGCGCTGGACGTCATGATCCCAGAGGTCGGCAGCAGCAGCGACGCCGACAACGACGCTGGAGATCCGGTGGGCAACTGGCTGATCGAGAACGCCGAGGTCATCGGCATTCAGTACATCATCTGGGATCGCTGGACCTGGAGCCCTTCGCGCACCCCAGGAGCCAAGGGCCGCTCCTACGGCGGCCCCAACCCCCACACCGATCATCTCCATGTGGAACTGAGCTTGGCCTCCAGCACGAGGACCACCGATTGGTTCTCTGGACAGGTCACCCCGCCCAGCATTCAGGGCTGCGATCCAGTGCCCGCGGAGGGGCGCATCATCGACGAGCGCGACGCGTGTCTGGCCACCTATGGCCCAAACCAATACTGGCGCAGCGAGCAAGGCGTCGGGTACGACGGCTCGCTGCTCTGGACTAACGCCTACGACAGCGACCAACCTTCGAACTGGGCGCGCTGGCACCTAGACCTAGACCAAGGCGGCAGCTACCGACTGGGGGTGTTCATTGACCCCAGCTTCGGCGTCCACAAGGAAACAGCGTACGGCATCACGCACGCCGGCGCTCAGAGCGCCGTCACCATCGACCAATCAACCGTCGACGGCTGGATCAGCCTCGGCGAGTACACCTTCGACGCAGGCGCCGATCAGCACGTCAGCGTGTACGACACCACCACCACGCCCCCAGCGGACAATCAGCACATCGCGGTGGACGCGCTCAGCATCGTACCGGCCAGCACCGGCCCAGGAGGCGCTGGCGGCGCTGCGGCAGCTGGCTCAAGTAGCGGCGGCGCGGCCAGCGGCGGCGCGGCCAGCGGCGGCGCGGCCAGCGGCGGCGCTGGCAACCCAGGTGGTTTCCCGGGCGTCGGCGGCAGCGCAGGCGCTCCGGACCAGCCTGGGCCTGGAGGCCCTGCGACCTTCGTATCCACTAGCGACTCCGGCTGCAGCGTCAGCCACAGCGGTCGCTCGCCAGCGCGCACGACAGCCGCTTGGCTGCTGCTCGCGACAGCTGGGCTGTGGCTGCGACGCCGTAGGGCAGGCTGAGACCTCGAGACTGGGGGCCGGTTACTGGCTCGAGACGCGTCGCTGATCCACGCCTTGAATTGCGTGGCAGCTGCAGTCTGCCCGAGCTGGGCTCTCGCCTGCTATACAGCCCGCGTGAGCTCCGATGATGATCCAGTGATCCCGGTGTCCGAGCTAGCTCGACGCATGAAGCACGCGCTCAGCCGAAGCGCGACCCGTGAGTGGATCGAGGGCGAAATCACGCAGATCAAGCGTCCGCAAAGCGGCCACGTGTACTTCGTCCTGAAGGACGTAGCCGAAGGCGCCGTGCTCGACGGCGTGATGTACAGCACACACGCGCGCGGCGCTTGGCGCTACCTGGTAGAGGGCGCGCGAGTACACGTGCAGGGCAAGCCCGATTTGTACATCCCGCGAGGGCGGCTGCAGCTGATGGTCGACCGCATGCGACCGGCTGGACGCGGATCTCAGCTGGAGGCCTTAGAGCGCCTCAAGCAGAAGCTCGCGGCCGAAGGTCTGTTCGCCCAAGAGCGCAAGCGCGCGCTGCCGAGCTCGCCGCGAGTGATCGGGGTGGTGACCAGCGAGCACGGCGCCGCGATCCACGACATCGTCAGCACGGCGTTCCGCCGCGGTGGAGCGCACCTGGTGCTAGCGCCAGCCCAAGTACAGGGCGAGCAAGCCGTTCGCAGCATCCTTGCGGCAATAGATCTGATCGAACGTCACCCCCAACTCGACGTGCTGATCGTCGGGCGCGGCGGAGGCTCGGCGGAGGACCTGATCGCGTTCAACGACGAACGCCTGGTGAGGCGACTAGCGCAGGCCCGGGTGCCCGTGGTGAGCGCGGTGGGCCACGAGATCGACACCACGTTGACGGATCTGGTGGCAGACGTACGCGCGGCCACACCCTCTCAGGCAGCCGAGCTGGTGGTACAAGATCGAGCGTCTCAGCTGCGCCAGCTAGAAGCGACCGAGCGGTACCTCGGGCAAGCCATCCGTCATCGGCTAAACGACGACCGCAACGTGTGGACCAGCTTGCAGCGGCGCCTGGGCGATCCGCTGGCGCTGCTAGGCAGGCGTGGCCAAGAGCTGGACGAGCTGCAGGCGCGATTCACGGCCAGCGCCGCGCGCAGCGCACAGCAACGCCGGGAGCAGCTCAACCGCCTAGATCGCCGCCTCGTGATGCGTGATCCAAAGAGCGTGCTCGCGCGCACACAGGCTCAGCTGGCGCCGCTTGAGCTGCGGCTCACCGCGCGCATGCAGTCCCGCCTGCGAGCGCACCAACGCCAGCAAGAACAGCTGAGCTCGTGCTTACGTGGCCAAATGGGCCAGGGCCTCGAGCGACGCCAAACTCTGCTCCGCGCGGCGGTGACCCGCTTGGACGATCTTTCACCGCTCCGCATCCTGAATCGCGGCTTCGCCATCGCCAGCCACTCAGGGCGGATCCTGCGCAGCTCGTCCGACGTCTCCCCCGGCGCTGAGCTCGACGTCCGGCTGGCCTGTGGCGCGGTCAAGGCGCGAGTGCTTGAGCTGGTACCCGAGGCCGGCGGCGGCGGCGCGCTGTCAGTCAGCTCCACCGCGGCTGCCAGCGCGACCGCAATAACCCCGGCAGAGCGGGGCGAATGAAGCACTTCGCGCTGCTCGGGCACCCTGTGGACCACTCGTTGTCGCCGGTGATTCACCACGCGGCGTACGCTGCCCTAGGGATCCAAGCAGAGTACAGCCTGCGGGATTGCCCGACGCCCCAGGCGGTCGCCGCGGCCCTGGCGGAGCTGCGCTCTGGGGCGCTCTCTGGGGCGAACGTCACCGTGCCCCACAAGCGCGTCGCGCTGAGCTTGGCCGATCAGGCCGACCCGCTCGCCGCGCGAGCCGGCGCGGCCAATGTGATGGTCAAGCAGGGAGATCTGCTGGTGGCCTACAACACGGATGTGCTCGCGCTGCTCTCCGAGCTGAGTGATATTCCGCGAGGCACCGCACTCGTGGTCGGAAACGGGGGCGCCGCGCTGGGCGCGCTGACCGCGCTCGGCGAGCTCGGCTTTGACCGCGTCGTGATCAGCGCGCGGCGCTTTGTCGGCGACGCCACCGGCTGGCCCGATGTCGCACAGCTTGTTCGGCTCGGCGCAGAACCAGTGCCGTGGGCAAGTGACGCCTGGCGAGATGCGGCGAGCACGGCCGATCTGCTCATCCAAGCGACCAGCGCGGGCATGTCAGGTGCCAGCTCGGGTGACGCGGTCAGCGCGGTGGTGCCATGGGACGACATGCCCACGCGCGCGGTCGCATATGACGTCGTGTATAACCCCAAAGAAACACCGTTTTTGCGTGACGCGCGAGGGCGTGGCTTGGACGCGCGTGGCGGCCTCGGCATGCTGGTTGGACAGGCTGCGGCCGCGCTGGAGCTGTGGCTCGACGTCGACGCCCCGCGCAGCGCCATGCTCGCAGCCGCAGAGCGCGGCATCATGCAGAGAGGCGGCGGCGATGGCTAAGCACAAGCTGTTGCTGCGACCCGCAGAAGGCTCGCCCTGGCCCTACGTCGAGGTCAGGGGTGAGCTCGAGCGCGCCGAGAACGAGTGGCTTCACACCAACGGCGCCGGCGCCTACGCCATGAGCAACGTCGCGCTGAGCCACACCCGGCGCCATCACGGCTTGCTGGTCGCTGCCCTGACTCCCCCGCTCGGACGCCACGTGATCTTGAGCCACGCCGAGACCGAGCTTGAGGTTGGCAACCGCTCACATCGCCTATCCACCCATCGTTTCCCCGGGGTTGCGCCGCTGCCAGGTTACCGACACCTGGTCGAGTTTGCTCAGGCGCCGCTCCCCTGCTGGCGCTATCAGCTGGGCAAGGCTTCGCTAGAGCGCAGCCTCGCCCTGGTCCGGGGGCGCAACACGATCGTGCTCGCCTACAAGCTGACCGGCGCGCCCAGCGCCAAGCTCAAGATACGGCCGCTGTTGTCGCTGAGGCCCATGCACGCGCTGGCTCATGAGCATGGAGGCATGCGCCAGGCGGTAGCCATGCGTCCGGGTCAGGTGGAAATCCGCCCGGTCGCTACCATGCCTGCCATTCATTTCGGGCACGCTGGGCTGTTCGTTGGCAGCCCTGACTGGTGGCGACGCTTCGAGTACACCGACGACGACCCAGAGGACAACACGGAGGACCTGTGGACGCCCGGTACCTTTGAGGTGTCCATGCGCGACGGCGAGACGCGCTTCTTGGTCGTGTCTGTCGGAGCGCCAGAACCACGCGATCCGGCGGAGCTGATGGCAGAGACACGCGAGCATCTGCTGGCCCAAGACCCCGGAGACGAGCGCCCGGTGGAGGTGAGGCGCTTGTTCGTGGCCGCCGATCAATTCTCCGCGGAGTCTTGTGCGCGGCCCGCGATCATCAGCGGCTACCCGTGGTTTGGGGTGTGGACCCGCGACAGCTGTATCGCGCTGCGAGGCCTGTACTTAACCCGCGGAAAGGTCGACAGCGCTAAGGCTGTGCTGCGAACGTTGGTGGATAGCCAGCAGGCAGGCCTGCTACCAAGGCGCTTGGCTGAGAGCGCAGACGCCCAGGTGCTGCCCTCTACGCGGCCGATCCCCGCGGGCTTCGGGCGCAGCGAGTTCAGCTCGGTAGACTCCACCCTGTGGCTGTTCGAGGCGACGCGTAACCTGCTCCAGTGGACAGGTTCAGACGATGAGTTCGTCCGGGGTACCCTCTTCCCTGCGTTGACGGCCGCTTTCGACGCCGTGTGCCAAGGCCGGCCGGCGCTCGGCGTGGGCCTCACGGAGAGCGGCCTGCTACAGAGCGCGGCACCGGGGGCCAGCCCAGCTGATCCAAGCCCGGCGCATAGCGAGTGGGGCAAGCGCCTCGCGCTGCCCATCGAGCTCCAGGCGCTGTGGACGCGAGGGACCCGTGTGTTGGCTGGGCTCGCCGCTGACTACGCCGATCACGAGTTAGAGCAGCGCGCGCTGGCGTACAGCGCACGCGCCAGCGCGGCTTTCAAGCAGCGCTACTGGTGCGACGCGCTGCGCTACCCCTACGATTCGCTGCCCTTGGATCCAAACCAACCAGGCGATGATCGACTGCGACCTCACGCGCTGATCGCGCTCGCGGTGGATCCCACGCTGTTTGACACCTGGCAAGCCACGGCCATCCTGGAGCGCATCGCCGCGGAGCTGTTGACACCGCGGGGAATCCGCAGCCTGACACCCACGGCAGAGGACTACCTTGGGCACTTTGAAGGGAGCTTCGAGGAGCGGGAGGCGGCGTACCATCGGGGAGCGGCCTGGACCTACCTGCTTGGCTTTTACGCCCGCGCGCTGCTCAGGATCCGCCCAGAGGACTTCGAAGTTCAGAGCGACCTTCGAGCCATCGTGGTTCAAGCCCTGGAGGATCCCAAGGTGCTCGGACAGGTCGCACAGCTCGCCAACGGAGACCCACCGCACCGCCCGGTCGGTGCTCCCGCCCAGGCCACCAGCGTGGCCAGCCTGCTCTGGGTCCTGTGCGCGGAGCTTGAGCTGTGAGCGCACGAGCCGCGGTCGCCACCTCAGGTATGATGTCCAAGGTGTCGACGCGCGATCTGACCGCCTTCGGCTACCGACGCATCATCATCCTGCTGGTCGCGTTGGTGGTCGTCCCCACCGTGCTGCTGCTGGCGGTCGGCGTCGTCCTGCTGTTTCTGGGCGAGCTGTCCGACATCGTGATGGGGATCCTGGTGCTGGCCCTGAGCGGCGCCGCGACCACTGGGGTGATCTTAGTCTGGGTGTTCGTGCGCCGCGAGGCCAACCTCTCGCAGCTTCAGAGCGACTTCGTGTCCAAGGTGAGCCACGAGCTCCGCACACCGCTCACCGCGATTCGTCTGTTCACGGAGACCATTGAGCTTCGCCGCGGGGATACAGCCACCGAGGACAAGTGCATCGCTGGTTTGGCGCGCGAGAGCCATCGCCTGCAAGAGCTGATCGATCGGCTCCTCGACTGGGGGCGCATGGAGAGCGGGAGGCGAGTCTACCTCGTCGAGCCTACCTCGGTGGAGACGATAGTCCACGCTGCCGTGGCAGCGACAGAATCCCTGCAGCTCGGCCCCGACGGAAACCTAGAGCTACAGGTAGAACCTGACCTGCCGCTCATCGACGCTGACGCCGGAGCGCTGACAGACGCGATCGTGAACTTGTTGACCAACGCCATCAAGTACGGTGGTAGCCCGGCACGTATCCGCGTGGCAGCTCGGCGTGAGCAGAACCACGTCGTAGTCAGCGTGACCGACAACGGCGCCGGCATCGAGCGCGCTGAGCACAAGCGCATCTTTCAGAAGTTCTACCGCGTCGACGATCGGCTAGCGCGGGAGCGTGAAGGCTCGGGGTTGGGGCTGGCGATCGTGAAGCACGTGATCGAGGCGCACAAAGGACGCGTCGATGTGGAGAGCGCCCCAGGCCAGGGCAGCACGTTCAAGGTCGTGCTGCCGATTCGCCATGGCAGCAAGTCCGCTCGACCAACTCGAACGCCCACCCCTATCCGCCCGGATACGTCCGGAGCGACACCGCCAGCCTCTGGTGCTCCGTCGGACGACGCAGAACCAGCGCGGGCTCTAGAACAGGGTAGCCCTGGCAGCGGTGACGAGAGATCGAACGCAGAAGCGAGGCAAACGTGAGCAGCGGTAAGCGCATCCTGGTCGTAGAAGACGACCCCAGCATCAGCATGGGGCTGCAAATGAACCTCGAGGCCGAAGGCTACCTCGTGGAGCTGGCCGAAGACGGCGAGCACGGCCTGCGCAGGGCCCGTGAGTTCAAGCCTGATCTGATCGTGCTCGATGTGATGCTCCCCAAGCTGAACGGCTTCGAGGTCCTACGCACGCTGCGCGCAGAAGGCGCCTCGCTCCCCATCGTGATGCTCAGCGCGCGCGGCGCGGAAATGGACAAAGTGATGGGGCTCGAGCTGGGGGCTGAGGACTACATCACCAAGCCGTTCAGCCTGGCCGAACTGCTAGCGCGGGTGAAAGCCGTGCTGCGACGAGACGCCATCGCACGCACGCGCGCCGAGCCCGTGATCCGCACCGCGGGGCTGGAGATCGATGCGGGGACCCGCGAGGTGCGGCGGGACGGCACGCCCATTAGCCTCACCGCCACTGAGTTTGATGTCCTGATGACCCTCGCCAACGCCCACGGCAGGGTGCTCAGTCGAGAGCAAATCCTAGAGCACGTGTGGGGCGCCAACCACCACGGGACGCTGCGCACGATTGACAACTTTTTGCTGCAACTGCGGAATAAACTAGAGCTTGACCCTTCGCGACCGCGACACCTGGTCACCGTGCGCGGAGTCGGCTATCGCTTCGTGGCTGAGTAGCGCCGCCTGAGCCGCGTGGGCCGGACACCGCCGCAGCGTACTCCGCTGCGGCTCGCTCAGCCGAGCCAAACTCAACCTTCGAGAGCCTGTCGTGGATCAGAACCTCCTCCGCTCGTATTTCGCAACGGTCTACGAATTGCCAACTGAAACGGGGCTGTTGCGCTCGTCGATGGACGGCGAAATCGTTCAGGACGTGACCAGCCTGCCCGAACTGCTGCAGGAGCAGTTCGCGGTGCTGACCGCGTACAACCCCCGCTCCATGTTACTGCCCCGCCGAGTCAACGAGGGGCGCCACCAAGTGATGCGCGATCTGCTGATCTTGGGCTGCTATCGCGTAGAACACTGCGTGGGCTACGACGAAGAACCTGAGGGCGTGTGGCGAGAGCCAGCCTGGTTGGTTCACGGCATTGATCGCGAAGAGGCCATCTACTTTGGGCGGACCTTCCGCCAGAACACCATCATCTACTGCCGAGAAGCTCGACCTGAGCTAATCGTCACGGATCCAACTTGCGACAGCGTTGGACGATCGTACCAAGGCAACTGGCGGGTTCGCAGCTAGCTGATAGCCTGCGGGCGTGTTGTCGTCACCCACCCACGGGTCGGTGCCAACGCAAACCCGAGGGGACGCGGCGCCAGCGCGAGTCCCGAACAATTAGAGTGGCGCGATGCGAAGGCTCGCGCCGCATGGATTGCCGAGTGGCTCGTGAGGCCCCAGGGATCCGTCGAGGAGCGCATGCGAAGTCAATTTGATAACAGTGGATCCGGCACGCCAGACATTGGTGAGGTCGTCCAACAGGTCACCGACAAGCTGCGGCAGAATGTCCGCAAAATCGGCCCGTTGGTTGGACTCGGGCTGCTCGCGGTGCTGGCCGCCACGGGCTTCTACAGCGTGGGACCCGGCGAAGTCGGAGTGATTCGGACCTTTGGCAAGGAAGACCCAACTCAGACTGGCCCTGGGCTGCATTTTCGCATCCCGCTCATTCAGCAGAAAGACATCGTCAACACTGAGCAGGTTCGGCGCATCGAAGTGGGTTACCGCGGGGAAGAAATCCACAAGGATGAAGCCCAGATGCTGACCGGCGACGAGAACATCGTCGACGCTCAGCTGCTGGTCCAATACCGCGTAGCGAACCCGAGCGATTTTCTGTTTCGTCTGAAGGACGCAGAAGAGACCTTACACGTCACGACGGAGGTGGCGCTACGCAGCGTGGTCGGGACGATGACGATTGATGACGTGATCACCGAGGGCCGCTCGAAGCTCCAAGACGACACCCGCGCGCTGCTCCAGAGGCTGATGAACGAATACAAGAGCGGGCTGGAGATCACCGACGTCAAGCTGCAAGACGCTTCAGCGCCGACTGAGGTCAAGGACGCCTTCAACGAGGTGGTGCGCGCACGGGAGAAGAAGGAACAGCTGATCAACGAGGCCAACGGCTACAACGAGGACCAGATCCCGAAGGCGCGTGGACGCCAGCGCGAGATCGAGCGCGCGGCAGAAGCCTACAAGCAGGAGCGCATCGTGCGCGCGCGGGGTGACGCCTCCAAGTTCATCAGCGTTTACAACGAGTACAAAGACGCGCGCGGGGTGACGCGAGCCCGTCTTTACCTTGAGGCAATGGAACGGATCCTAGGCGGCATCGACCGCAAGATACTGGTCGATGAAGACGTGGGCCGCAACGCGTTGCCCATCTTACCGTTGGGTGGTGGCAACGCGCTGCCGGTGGAGGCCGCGAAATGAAGAAGTCTATCCCCTGGATCCTCCTCGCCGTGCTGCTGATCGGCGCTTCGGCTAGCAGCTTCGTGATCGACGAGCGCGAGTACGCGATCGTGACCCAGTTCGGTAAGCACAAGCGCAGCATCACCGCGCCCGGCTTGTACTTTAAGCTACCGTGGCAGGCCGTTTCCGTGATGGATAGCCGCATCATCGGCAGCGACTCACCCAGCGCGCGCATGCTCACCAAGGACAAGAAGTACTTGGTCGCCGACCCAGTGACCCGCTGGCGTATCAGCGATCCGCTGACCTTCTACAAAACGGTGCGCAACGAGGTGCAAGCCAAGAACCGCCTAGATGACATCATCCTGTCAGAGCTACGCCGTGAGCTGGGCAAGGAGAACTTCGGTGACATCATCGGCAACGTGCGCGAACCGCTGATGAAGCGAGTCGCAGAGACCGCTCGCGCCCGAGTGAGCGAGTTTGGCATCGACATCGTGGATGTGCGCATCAAGCGCGCCGATTTGCCGCAAGAGGTTCAGGTCAGCGTCTTCGAGCGCATGAAGGCCGAGCGCGAGCGCGTCGCGAAGAAGTACCGCTCAGAGGGCGGTGAGGAAGCCCAAAAGATCCGAGCGGATACGGACAAAGAGAAGCGCATTCTGTTGGCGGACGCGTATGAGACAGAGCAGCGCCTGAAGGGCGAAGGCGACGCGGAGAGCGCAAAGATCTTCGCCGAGGCCTACAACCGCGACCCAGAGTTCTATGCGTTCATGCGCAGCATGGAAGCCTACGAGAAGACGCTGAACAAGCGCGACACCTTGGTGCTCTCCACCAAGAGCGAGCTGTTCCGCTTCCTCAAAGCGCCGAAGCCCTAGCGCGACACAACAACTGACGCATTCAGCCGAGGGTGGGGTCTTGGGGTGGTTCTCCAAGCCCGCGCTCCGCGCTAGGCTACCCACCGCCGTGACGCTGCCTCGCTCGATGATCGCTGCTGGCTGGGCCGGCCTGCTGGTGCTGCCGTTGCTGCTCGCGGCCAAGTTGGACGCGGTGCTGGTGCAGGCGAGCGCCGATCTGGGCGCGAGCTTGGCGGAGCGTACACCTCTAGGCTGGCGAGCGCGCGCCGAGGCCGAGGCCGATCTGCTCGAGATCAACGCAGACGAGCCGCGACCGACAGGTGACCCATCGTCCCCGCCCGCGGCTCAGCTGAGATCGGCTCATCAACAGGTCGCACGTCATGCGGAGCCGACCGGGGCGAGCGAGCCCGGCTCGAGCGGCGCATCGTCGGTTCGCTCCGTCAGCGCCGCAGGTGGCGCCAAGCACCGTATGATTCCGCGTGGCATTCGCGTACGTAAGGGGCGCGTCCTTGTACTCTCCCGCACCGCGGCCATACCCGGCGCGAGCCCAGTGGCTGCCAGCGCTACGCGCCCCGCGGGCCTGCGCCTAACTGGGGTCGGCGGCTTGGGCATCGCGGTGCAAGATGGTGATGTCTTGACTCACGCGGCGGGCCAGCCCCTACACTCGCTCGCGCAAGTGATCGGGTTGGTCGCTGGCGCGCGACACCAACACGCCGCAGAGGTCAGCGGCACGCTGTACCGTGGGGATGAGCCGATTAACTTGATCGTCGAGATGCCCTACCTCAGGCAGCGCGATCCCGAGCACCACGCTCACAAGCAGCGCAGGCTCGAGCAGCGCTAGGTGCTGCCGCGCGCGCTCCTCGGGAGGAGGCCGCGCACCACCAACGCTATTCCGCGCTGGTGAGGTACTTTTGGGTGAGCAGCTTGTGTAAAATCTCGCCGGTCTCCAAATCGGAGAACGCGCTCTGGTCCATCACCGCGCCCATGTCGGGTGAGTTGAGCGCGAGCTGGATGATGTCCAGCTCTTTGGGCTTCAAGTCGCTGAGCTTCGGCTCAAGCGGGACTGAGAGCATGAGCGGGACCTCAGACGCTGGCAGCTTCTGGCGCAAGACGTTGAACTCATCTTGCTGCCTGAACGCCTCCATCAGGATTTCCTGTACGGGAAGATCCATCGGGTTCTCTTGAACGCGATCCTCCGGTGGATCGAGCTGAAACAAGCCGCTCTCCCAGGTCAGCATGCGATAAATCGCCTTCAGGCCTGACAGCTCGGGGCTTGAATCGATGGCGGCGAAGTGAACGACACCCTGCTTGAGGTAGATGCGACCGACGCTTTGCTCAGTGCTCACCACCAGCACACCGCTCTTGCGAGAGCTTCCGAAGAGCTGCATGAGGTCGGGCAGCGGCACCTCTTCGATCGCGCCGCTCATGCGCGGTCCCTCGTCGCCGCCCGCCATGGTTCGGTTCCGCGCGCCACTCGCCATGTTCGGCGCCGGCACGCGGATCCCCGCTTGAGAGCTGGTGACCGCGACAACCTTGAGGATACTGGTGCCGATCAGCACGCGATCCCCTTCTTTCAGGTTGGCTCGATCAACCTTCTCGCCGTTGACGAAGGTGCCGTTGGTCGAGCCCAGATCTTCGATGGTGATCGCTCCACCACGGACCGTGATGCGCGCGTGTTTACGCGACACCATTTCTTCAACCAGGACCATTTCAAGATCGCTGGAACGCCCGATGTAAATCTCGCGGTCATCCTCGAGGGGGAACTCCCCTCCCTGGTACTTGCCGGAGATGAACCGAAGGGCGAGCGCTCCTCCCGATGAAGGCTGGGAGCCGCTAGAACTGGGCGCGATTCTGTCAGCCATTGTCATGCTGGAGCTCAGCTCGGGAGCCGCCTCAAAACGGCCGCACGAGCATCAAAAGAATAGGCATTCAGAATACATAGGGTCAAGCGCTGGTGTGCGCACGAGGCGCTTCAGCCGCGGCCACGGATTTCTCCAAGTCAGACATCTGCCGCAGCCGCCTTTCCGACATCAACGGCAACGGGCGGAGCAGGTTCCACCCGACCCCATCGGCTGGGTGCGACGCCTTGGCTTGGCGGAGACCGCGCTGCGTGGGTGGACTGCGCTGCGTGGGTGGACTGCGCTGCGTGGGTGGACTGCGCTGCGTGGGTGGACTG
>CAZKDY010000011.1:0-51196 GCA_964551615.1 uncultured Polyangiaceae bacterium | reverse complement strand
CGCTGCGACGGCGTCGGCTACGGGACGGTTCAGCAGATCTCTCGGGCCCACCGGCAGCGCGATGGTGAACTGAGCTCCCCCCGCGTCCGACGTGGCGGCGATTGTACCCCCCATTTCTTGGATCAACCGCTGACTAATCGCGAGGCCCAACCCCGTGCCTTTGTCTTTGGTGGTGAAGAACGGGATAAACAGCTGATCGATCAGCGTCGGGCCGATGCCAGCCCCGTTGTCCTGCACCACCACCTCGACCCAATCAGAGCTGCTCGCCGCCGCGTCCGCCGGCCCTCGGCTGCGAGGCATACGCGTCATCAACACCACGCGCGTCGCACCTGCTTGCACCGCGTTCTTGACCAAGTTGATCAGCACCTGGCGCAGCTGCTCCGCGTCGGCGCGTACGGCGGGCAGGTCAGGGTGCAGCTCAGCCACCAGCTGGTAGTGCTCGGGCGCGTCTGCTCTGAGCAGTTGCAGTGTGCGGGTGACGACCGAGTTCACATCGGTGACACCGAGGTGCGTCTTCGATGGACGCGCGTAGTCGAGCACGGAGCCCACCACGCGATCGAGGCGCTCAACCTCCTCCAGGATGATCTTCAAGAACTCAGATTCAGCGAGGGTCGCCGGCTGCCCATCCACCGGATCATTCAACAGCTGGGCCGCGCCTTTGATGGCGCCGAGCGGGTTCTTGATCTCGTGAGCTAGTCCGGCGGCCATCTGCCCGAGCGCGGCGAGGCGATCACGCTCCTGAAGGCGTCGGTACACGCGCGAGTTCTCAATCACCACGCCCATCTGCACGCTGAGCGACTCAAGCAGGCTCACCTCGTCCGGACCGAACGCGTCGCGAACTCGGTCGTCACCCACCACCAGCACACCGATCAGCTCGCTGTCTTCGCTCCTGATCCCCACACACAGCCCGCGACGCAGTGGACCGAGCAGCTCTGCGCTCGCCAGCACCTGGCGATGATTGCTAGCGTCTTTCATTTCCCCGCGGCGATTTTCTTTGAGCTCGTTCTCGACCTGGTCGAGCAACAACGACGACTCCGTCAGCCGCTCGATGAGCGGCCTGGCCGTCGCGGCGTCTAGCACCGGGGGGGCCGCCGCTCCGAATGAGTCAGCCAGCCGAAACTCGTCTCCTCCAGGGCTTCTGAGGTAGAGCGCGGCGGCGGTGGCTCGCCTAGAGGTCTCCAGCGCGCTGATCACGACCCGCGTCATCTCCTCGACCTGGAGGACATGCAACAGCGCACGCCGCGCGGTCGTTACAGCGGTGTCCAAGTCCACGCGCTCAAGGAAGAACAGCTTGTGGATGTACTCCTCCACCTTCGCGCGCAGCGGCTCGAAGAGCACCAAGATGACGATCGCGGCCAGGACCGCGTTCAAGTACATGGTGTTGAAGCCGCCTACCAACACCACGAACACGTAGAAGATACCGGCGAGCGTGAAGGCCAAGGCCGTAGACACCACGAGCTGGCCGAGGATCTCGTAGAGATCGAGCAGCCGCTCGCGAGACATCGACTCTGCGAGCACGAACAAGAAGACTATGGAGAGCACGGCTCCAACAGGAGGCAGCGGCGCGCCGATGAACCACAGGAAGTCCCCTAACGTGAACACGGTCGCCAGGGCGCCGATGAACACCAAGAACTTCACCCGGCGTTGGGTCGCGCGCGAGTCGCTCTTCTGACCTCGCAGCGCTAGCGCCCATAACCCCGCGGCGATCAGCCCAAACACGTACATGAACACGGCCCCACGCACCAACCCGTGGCTGTGGATCGGCGATAGCACCGCGACGAGCATCGGAATCAGCAAGAGGTGCGCGACGCGCAGCAGCTTTGACCGCCGCTCTTGGGGCACGACCGCCTCGAACAGGTGCAGCGCAAACTGGGGCAACAGCACAGCCAGGAGGGCCGTAAAGTGGGCCCACACATCCGCACGGACAAAATGATACAGCCACTGCGCCAGGTACCAAAGCCCGATGTCGGCGGCGAACGCCGCGAAGAAAATCTGGGCGCGCTGTGGCCGGGCGCGGAGCAACATGGACACGGCGATGGCCAACGCCAAGGCGCCACAAAACAGCGAGGTGCGTGTCCTGAGGTCCACGGCGCGAGTCTAGCAGGCTGCGTGTGGTGGAGCCCAAACAGCACGGCGCCAGGTCCCGCTCGCGGAGCCGAAGACAGCGGGGGCCAGCGGGGGCTCATCGGCGCAAGTTTGAGCGCGCCGGGCTCAGGCCGGCGACTAGCAGCTCGCCGCCCGTCCCCGCCTCCCGGGCGGAGGTCGCGACTTGTCCCGCCTCCCGGGCAGGGATTGACTCAGCGTCCTTGGTGCGGAGCGACGAAATTACGACCGACGCCGTTGTCAATTTCGTCCCAAGGGTCGGGGGTGGGGTCCGTCGAGTGCCAAGGATCGGGGGTGGGATCGCTTGAGTCCTCCCCAATTTCTCCGCCGGGAGCAGCTTGTTCCTGCTGCTCAACGGGGACCTCCAGCTCGCCCTCATCAACTTCCCCGAGGGTCAACTCCGCGCTGTTCTGATCGCCGGTTGGTTCATCTTCGGACGCTGCCTCTAGGGCACAGCCAGCCAACGCCGAGGTCAGAGCCAGCACACAGCCCAGGGATAGTAGCCCGCGCAGGAGAGCGGAGGGCACGCTTGGAACAGTAAACAAACTCATGATTCATCCTCGTGCGAAGCGTCCCCGTCAGCCCCCGCCGGTGCGCGCGCGCTGGCGACATCCGCGCACGCGTCCGCTTGGCTGCTTGTATCGGACTGCGTGGTCGCGAGCCCGTGTTGCTTCACTAGCTGGCTGAGGCGGGGCCGCTTCATGCCCAAGACACCTGCCGCCCGCGTGATATTCCCCGAAGTCTCGTCGAGCGCGCGCTGGATGCAGTCGCGTTCGATTTGGCGCTTGAGATCGCTGAGGCTGACGCCTTGATCTCGAATTTGTTGGTAGGCACCGCTGGTGAGCGCCGTGTCCGCGGATCCTACCGGAATCAAGTCTCCCGGTGCCGCGGTCGTCGCTACGTCGGCACCAGCCGGCCCGGCTAGGCTCACGGCGTGCTGCCGACCGCGCTGCTCGGCGAGACCGCGCTGCTCAGTAAGGCCGCGCGGCGTCATGGTGCTCGCGACGCGATCCAGAGCTTCCACGTGTTGGGTGAAGTCGGCGCAACAGATGTGCGGAGCCTCGGCGAATAGACTGGCGACTCGAAGCGCGTTCTCAAGCTCTCGGACGTTGCCCGGCCAGCGATGCCTTGACAGCAACTCCAAGGCGTTGGCGTCCACGCGCTTGGTAGGCTCAGAGCGCTCTTGGGCGATGTTCTCCAGCAGCGCGCCGCACAAAGCAGGCAGGTCAGTCACTCGGTCCCGCAACGCCGGGACCTGCACCGTGATCCCGCTCAAGCGGTAGTATAAATCCTCACGGAACTCACCCAGCTCTACTAGGCGGCGCAGATCCCTGTGCGTCGCGCAGACGATGCGCACGTCGATGGCTATCGGCGCGCTGCCTCCCACCCGCTCAATGCTACGCGCCTCGAGCGCCCTCAACAGGGCAACTTGCGTCCGCGGGGAGATGTCTCCGATCTCGTCGAGGAACAACGTGCCGCCATGAGCGCGCTCGAAGCGCCCGCGCTTGCGCGAGTTGGCGCCGGTGAAGGCGCCCTTCTCGTGCCCGAACAACTCACTCAAGAGCAGCGTCTCGACCAGCGCGCCGCAGTTCACCTTGATCAGCGGTCCGGAGACTCGGTCGCTCGCTCGATGTAGCGCCTCGGCGATCAGCTCCTTGCCAGACCCGCTCTCGCCGTGGATCAGCACCGTGGCGTCCGTCTGGCCGATGCGCTCAACAGCGCTCAACAACCGCCGCACCGACGCGTGCCGGCCCACGTACTCACGGGGTCTTGCCGGCAGCACGCTGCGTACGCTTCGACCACGCGAGCCTGGCGCCGACGGCGCCTCCGGCTCCACGTCCGCCAGCGATGCTTCAAGTTGCGCCAGACCGCGCAGATCTGGCCGCGCGAGGTACACGCGCGCCAGCGCTTCGCCTAAGCCACCTGCGACTTCGTCCCTCAGGGTCACCGCCGCACGGATATGCTCCAGCGCAAATGCAGTGGGCGAGGTGGCGCCGCCGACAGCGACCGCGCCGCCGACAGCGACCGCGCCGCCGACAGCGACTGAGCTCAGCGCGACCTCCGCGACCAGGACGTGCGCTTCGCGCGCGAGCTCTTCGTCGCCGCACTCGCGAGCAGCGACTACGGCCTCCAGGCACAACGCCAGATCGGGTTCGCCCACCGCGCGTAGCACCAGGCCCCTGAGCAGCTTGGCCTCTGCCGCCGCGAAGGGGCTGCTGCTCAGCGCTTCTGCGCGCTCAAGATCGAGCTGAGCGCGGTGCACCACGCCTTCTTCCAAGGCGACGCGCACGGCCAAACGATGACACTCACACAGCTTGTCGCCATCGCTGGCTTGGGTCGCGGTGCGCATCGCGCCCCGCAGCTCGCGCTCGGCCTCCAGCGAGCGGCCGCGGGCCACATGGACACGCGCGGCGGCTAGGCCAAGCTCCGCCAACCGCGAGGCAGGAGCTCCCGGCCCGAGCGCTTGGCGGCCGAAGGCCAGAGCCTGCTCTGCAGCGTCTACCAACCCCAGGCGCAACCTGAGCTCCACCAAGTTGGTTACGTCACGCGCGAACCCGAGCCGCTCGCCCAAGCGACGCCGCACGGAGATGGCTCGCTCGCTGAGCTGGAGCGCCTCTGCGTAGTCGTGGCGCTCGATGGCGAGCACCGCCAAGTTGCTCAGCGCAAAACCCACAGCGCGCAGCTCGCCTGCCTGCTCCGCGTCTTGCAGCACCTCGGACAAAATCGGGCGCGCTTCGTCGGGGCTGCCACGAGAGAGCAACGCGATCGCGCGGTTTACTCGCGCCCGCAGCTCTGCCACCCGTTCACCACAGAACGCGGCTTCGCACGCGTCCGCTGCGAAGTGCGCGTCGGCGAGCGCCCACTCGGCGCGCGCCAACAGCAGCTTTCCAATTAAATTCCGCGCGGCGAGCCGTACCGACGGCACCTGCGACTGCAGCGCCTCGCGCGCCAGCGCGTCCGCCGCCTCAACGTCGCCAGCCGCGTAGCTGACCTCGGCTAGCTCAACCACCACCGCGGCGCGTAGATCGGGGGCGTCGGCGAGCTCACGAGCGCGAGTCAGCGCGGCCCTCGCGCTCACCAAGTCGCCGCGGGCGAGCGCCGCGCGCCCAAGCACGAGCGCGGACTTGGGGTGCGGCTGGGTCCCAGAGGCTCGCTCTGCCCACTGCAGCGCCACTTCTACGTCGCCCAACTCAAGCGCCAGCTCGGCGCTGCGGATCCCCGCGCCGGAGCGCTCGGCTTCGCCGAGCACCTCGATCGCGGCGCGCCAGCGCTCCCACAAGGCGCTGCGGCTCGTCGCGTCGGCCGCCAGCCGCAGCGCTGTTCGCATCGCGTCCTCCGCCGCGGCGCTAGAGTCAGCCAAAATGAGCAGCTCGGCCGCGCGTACGAACGCCCACGGATCCTCGGGGAAGACCTGGCGCAGCGCCTCAGCGACGCATGCGTAGTCTTGAACTGAGGTCGCGGCCCCGCGCATCCGCGTCGGGCAAACCAGCCCGTCACGCAGCTCAGCGGCCCCGTTCGCCACTAGCTCGCCCAGGGCGACGCCCGCCCCGCCGGCGAGGTCAGCCGGCGCAGCCTGCAGCGCCGACGAGACCTGCAGCGCCGACGAGACCTGCAGCTCCGACGAGACCTGCAGCTCCGACGAGACCTGCAGCGCCGACGAGACCTGCAGCGCCGACAGACCCTGCTCAGGCCAAGAGCGACCCGCGAGACGGAGCCGATTTAGTAAGTTCCGTGCGGCAACTGATGGCTGCCACGACACAGCTATAGCTGCGCTCGGATCGCGGAGCTGGGGCAAGCTCAAGCTTGAACGCGCCCAGCGCTCTAGAGAGCCGAGCCCAAGACCCCCTGCTTCGGCGCGACCGACGCCGCTGAAGGCGTCCCACCAGCGGCGAGCTTCTTCGCTGGAGAGCTGACGCCCCACGCTGAACACCGAGGTCTCAGCGCTGACCGCGCTCGACACCTGCAACCACTCGATGCGTCGACGCTCCTGGCTCTCGAGCGCGTACTCCGCCGCCGCCCGCGGCGCTTGGCTCGCGGCGAGGGCGCTGCTTGAGTGGGAGCGGACACCGGCGCCTTCCATCAGGACCACCACCAGCGCGTGCATGTCTAGCTCAGCCAGCGCTGATGCCACCGCCAGATCCCAGTCCGCGGCGTGCTGCGCGGACCACAGCGCTTGGCTAGAGCCCGGCGCTGCGTGCCCCAGCAGGTTTTTCCGTGAGGCATCAAAAGAGCTCCGCTCAGGCTGGGCCGTGCCAGCCTGAGCTTGAAGCAGCGGGACGATCAGCAGCGCCCCCCGCTGAGAGGCTTCGACGGCGATCACCTGCGCCGCCTCGCGCGGGTCGTGTGGGATGGCCCGCAGCCCTAGGCGGTGGGCAGCGTCGCGAAAGCCGCTCTCCACGCCTGCGCTGGGGACCACCACCAGCTCGCGGCCACACTGCGCGGCGCGGCGCGCGACGTGACCGATCACGCCGTCTAGATCAGCCCGGGCGGCGACGTCCACGAGCAGCACGCCATGGGCCGCCGCCTGTCTGACGACGTCGTCGAGCACGTCGAAGCCAGCGGCCTCAGGGACGCTGCGCTGCGAGCTCGCGGCGGACGGAGCAAGATGGAGCGTCAAGCTCGGAAAACCTAGCGTTGAAGCGCGGCGGCAGCAAGGCGCGACCCTGCCGTGAGCTGACTTCACTCAGCGTTTGCCTAGCAGGCGCTCGATGTGTTTGAGATCATTGAGACTCGCCTCGCCGAGCTCACGTGCGAGGGGGAGCTGGGCGCGCGCCAACGCCTGGTAGAGCCGCGCCGCCTGAGGAACCGAGCGTCTCAGCGCGCTCAAATGAGCAGCGATCACCGCGTGGCCACCGCGACGCACCGGGCCGGTCAGCGCGCCCGGCAGGCCCAGGCTGCGCAGGTTTTCGCCGACGCTGACCAGCAGCGGACCCAGCACCTGAGCCACGTGGCGGCGGTCGACGCCTGAGGCGACCAGCACCTCTGCCCCGACGCTGGCGAGGGCCGCGCTGCCGTTGGCGACCAGCGCGGCGGCGGCGTGGTACAGCGCCGGGTCGACGCCGTGCCAGGCCCGGGGCACGAGCCCCATGGCCGCCGCGAGTGCTTTGGCCTGGCGCACCGCCGCGGCGTCTCCGGCGACCAGCGCGTGAGCACCACCGAGCGATGGAGGCTTCCTTGCGGAAGCTATACTTAACATGGGGTGTAGCTGCCCCACGTGCAGCGCCGGCGCCCGAGCTGTGCCCCGGCGGCGGAGCGGCGCCAGCACCGCCGGCGACAACGCGCCCGACACGTGGAGCACGCAGCGCACCCCCAAGACCCAATCGACCTGCGCGAGCTGCTGCGCGAGCGGCGCCACCCGAGCATCACGCACGCACAGGATCAGCGTCTGGGCGTCGCTACGGCGGGGTAGCCCACGGCGATCCGCGCGGAGCTTGGTGACGTAGCCCGCGGCGCCGAGCTTGGCCGCGAAGACGCGGCCGACCTTTCCTGCGCCATACACCAGCAGCTCAGGCTTCATGTGTAGAGCTGCCATGCTTGGATGCTTTCGCGCACCGCTCTGGGCAACAGCTTCGCCAGCTCTGCCTGGGCGGCGTGGGTGTTCAGGCGCAGCAACTCACGAATCCGTGAGGAAGAGACATCGGGCAGCACTGGGTCGGGCGCGTCAGGCCGAGCGTAGCCCACCCTGCCAAGCACCAGCAGGGGCGCGAGGGCCTGGACTTGATCAAACGCGTGCCACTTGTGGCTGTCGCCCAAGACATCCGCCCCCACCACCAACCGCAATCGCCAGTTTGGGTGAGCGCGCCGCAGCGCCCGCAGGGTGTGCAGCGTGAAGCTCGGCGGGGCCAGCGTCGACTCGATGTCTGAGATCTCGACACCGGGGATGAAGCCCATGGCGCGCTTGCACATTTCTAGGCGCTGCTCGAAGGGCGCGAGCTCCTTGTCAAACGCGTGGGCGAACACTGGGGCGACCAACAGCTTGTCGCACATGCCAAGGCTCGACACGTAGGTGGCCGCCAGCACATGAGCGATGTGGGGCGGGTTGAAGCTGCCTCCGAAGACGGCTACCGTCGTCATTCAGTTCCTCGCGGCACTGATACAGCTGCTCGTGGCGCTGATGCAGCTGCTCGTGGCGCGGATGCAGCTGCTCGTGGCGCTGATGCAGCTGCTCGTGGCGCTGATGCAGCTCCTCGCGGCACTGATGCAGCTCCTCGCGGCACTGAGACAGCTGCTCGCGGCGCCAGCGTGGCGAGCCCACGGCCCTCAGCCTGCACCTTGCACTCGCATGCGTGTCCCGCGCGCCAGCTCAAGCGTCACGGCCTCTACTTGCTTCAGGTCGCGGTCATAGGCGGTCACCTGGATACCGTCGTCCAAGTCCTCGAGCACCAAGGCGCCGTGGGCCCCAGGCGAAATGAACCAACGCGGCCCGACCTGCTTCAACATCAAGCTCGGGCTCTTGCCGAACACGAGCAGGCTCGCGGCCACGATATCTTCCTCATCCAAGTGGGCCTTGTCGTAGATCAGCACCACCAGCTTGCCGTTCATCAGCTCCACAGAGCGCGAACCCACCCCCGGCAACACCTCAAACCGAGCCAGGCGCTGACGACCGGACTCGGCCTTGAGAAACTCGCGGATTTGGTCGGACGAGCCACCGGCGCAGACTTGAGCGGCTCGATGCCAGAGCGCGTCGTCGGTGGGATCCGCGCCCACCAGATCGCCTGCCCACTCAGCCACGACGTCATCTAGAGCCCGATCTTTACCGAGATAGACCGCGCGATCGATGGCCTGTTCGTCCAGCAGGTGCTGGGCGGTGCGCCGCAGGGCGACCAAGTCCCCATCAGCCGGTCCAAGCAACCCAAGACGCATGAGCGACATACTACCCCCGCTCCCTTGCATGTGCCTAGGACTCCGGCTGAAGCTCTTGTGATATGAGCAAGCGGCCAGCCTGGTCTTCGAGTCGCAGCCGGCGCTTCAAGCCCATTACCGATCCGGTGACGTTGCTCCACGACGGCCGCAAGATCCGCGCCCAGCGCGGCGAGCCGGTGGCGGTGGCCCTGCTGGCAGCGGGGCGCCTGCTCCTGGCGCGCAGCCCTAAGCTGCATCGACCGCGCGGCCCGTTTTGCTTGCGCGGAGCCTGTGATGGCTGCTTGGCGCGGGTAGACGGGGAACCCAACATCATGACCTGCCTGGTTCGAGCCGAGGACGGCATGCGCGTCGAGACCCAGAACGTGTTGGGGGCGCGGCGAGCGGATCTGCTGCGCGCCACGGACTATATGTTTCCTCAGGGTTTCGATCATCACCGCCTGCTGGCAGGGACGCCGGTGCTGGGCGCGGCCATGCAACACATCGCCCGGCAGGTCGCGGGGCTGGGGCGGGTGCCAGAGAGCCTGCCTGGCGGCGCAGGCGAGCCAAGCCACACGGCAGCTCGGGCGCGGACCCCCGATGTGCTGATCGTCGGCGCAGGTCACAGCGGCGCCCAGGTGGCTTTGCAGCTCAAGCAGCGAGCGCCAGCGCTTGAGCTGCTGCTGGTCGACTCCGCGTTTGAAGCGGGCGGCTGCCACGCGCTGTGTGAACCCGAGCGCTGGCAGCCCCTGGCGGAGCGGCTCCAAGCGGCGGGGGTGGAGGTTGAGCTCGAGAGCTGCGTGGTCGGGTTGTACCTCAGGCCTGAGCAGGCTCGCCAACCCACAGCGCTGCTTAGCATGCCTCCATGCGGAAGCGATAGCACACGGCAACTAGCCGTCGTGCACCCGCGAGCGGTCGTGCTGGCGGTGGGTGGTCACGACTACGTCGCGCTGTTCGAAGGCAACGACCTGCCCGGCATTTTCTCGGCGCGGGCGGCGCTTTACGCGCTGCGCTTGGGCGTGCTGGTCGGGCAAAATATCGTGCTTGTTGGAGGTGGCGCAGAGCTAGAGGCCTTCAGCGCCGCCGCAGGCGCTCAGGCGCAGATCACCCGCGTCAGCGAAGCCTCGATGCGGCGCGCGACGGGCCGCTCGCGGGTCACGGGCGCCGTGGTGCAAGTCGAGGGTGAGCCTCAGACGCTGCCAGCCGACGCCATCGTGGTCGGGGGGCCCAGAGCCCCCGCCTTTGAGCTAGCCGTACAGGCAGGCCTCGCGGTGCGCTTTCAGCACGACGTCGGCTATATTCCAGTTCCTCAAGGATACAATATTGGACCAGCGCAGCCCTCGCCAGCTGAGCCTCCAGCAGACCCGAGCGGTAGCACAGCCCCTACCCCGGTGTTTTTGGCCGGCTCAGTTTGGCGCGAAGCAGCCAAGACCGACGGCGACGGCGATACGGGCGCCGCTGACGACTCTCAGAGCACCACCCACGCCACGGGTGACGATCCCGTCAGCTCGATCCTCGGCTTCTTGGGGGTGGGGGGGTAGCGGCGGGGTAGCGGCTCAGACGTCGTCGACGATTTGACTACAGCCCATACCAGTATCATATCCGCACGGTCCGTCAGCCATCACGCAGCAGGGTGTCCCGAAGCCGGAGTTGGGGCAGAACGCGGGGTTACAGGTGCCCATGCCCCCGCCTGCGCCGCTTCCGCCCTGAGCTCCTGAACCGCCTGCTCCTGAGCCGCCTGCTCCTGAGCCGCCTGCGCCGCTGCCGCCCTGAGCTGCTGAGCCGCCCTGAGCTGCTGAGCCGCCCTGAGCTCCTGAGCCGCCTGCACCTGAGCCGCCTGTGCCGCTGGTACATGAAGTGGTACACGAGTCGACGTCGCCGCCGTTACACACGCAGCCCAGCAAGCAACCCTTGCAACCCGAGCAGTTGGGCGCCGTCGTACACGCTGTGTTGCCGCCTGCGCCGTTGCCTCCTGCGCCGCTGCCTCCCGCCGCGCTGCCGCCCGCGCCGCCGTGAGTCTGGCTGCCGGCGGTTCCGGCAGCGCTGCCAGCAGCGCCGCCAGCAGTTTGTCCACCTGGAAAACTTGACTCTGCGTCACCGCAGGCCACCGCCAAGCAGACCGCGAACACCAAGCTCAGACCCGTGGCGCGCAACATGCCGCGCAGTCTAACAGAAAATCAGTCGCGGATCAGCGCATCGAACAGCCCGAGCCCACCGGCGATGAAGACTAGATCGAACGTACCCAGCAGCATGAAGTAGTCCTTCAGCTCACTGATGCGCGCGCCATCGAGCAGCTCTCGGGTGGCGACCACAGCCGAGAGCAAACACGGTGAGAGCAGCGGAAACAGCACCGTCGCGAGCACCAAGTCTCGGGCGCGGGTGCGCACCGTCATGGCGCCGAACAACGTGCCGCTGGCGGCGATGCCTGGCGTCGCGAACAGCGCGATCACCCCCACCCCCAGCCCCACCTCTGATAGGTCTAACGAGAAGAACAGCGCCGTGAGCGGGATCACCACCGCCTCGACGACGAACAGAAAAAACAGCACGCCCAGCGCTTTGCCGGCGAACAGCGCGCTGGATGACAGCGGCGCGGTGAGCAAGCCGATCAGCGCGGCTTCATCACGCTCGCGCTGCCAGGTGCGACCGATGGCCAGCACCGCGGCGAACGCCACCGACAGCCACAGCGCGCCGCTGGCCACCAATCGACGGGTCGAGACTCCGCCGTAGAACGCCATGCTGGCGATCACCACCACCAAGACCGCGAAGAACGCGCTGGTGGCCACCACCTCACCGGTGCGCATCTCCACCCGCAGATCTTTGTGTAACAGCAACCAGACTTGCTTCGGCCAGCTTGGAGGTCTGAAGCTGGGCTGCGGGTCGAGGGAGGACATGAGCGCCGACATGCTAGTCGCTCACGCCACGAGCCCCCGGGGAATCGTCCGCTGCTGGTGCCTCGGCGCGCCAAAATGGTGACGGATCTTGGGGAGCCTCGCCGATTGACGCGGTGCGCTGGACTCAACCTGAGCTGATTGCTAGGAAACCGGATGGGCGCCGATGGCCACCTGCTGCTGCTCGGCTCGATCAGCCTCGCGCTCAGCATGAACGCGCGCTTTCCAGTGCGCCGCTTTGGGGCGCTGTCGCTGCTGAGCTTCTTTGCTGGCTGGCTCACCACCGAGCTCGCGCTGCACCACCTGCTGCTGCAGGCTGTGTTGACTGGGGCGCTGGTTTACAAGGGCGCGCTGTTCGGTTTTTCCGCGCACGGGCTAGCGGGCGGGCTGCTGCTCATCGCGTCGTGGGGCCAGCTGCTCAGGCTGCATCAACGGGCCCAGCTCGCTGGGCAGGCCCTCGACGCCGCCTTGCGAGGGTTGCGTGGCGGAGAGCGCGCTAACCCGGTGACGTTTGGGCTCCGCGACGTGCTGCGACCCTTTGCCCTACGGCAAAGCAATGTGTGTGTCCAGCGCAGGCAGTACGCCGAACACGACGGGCGCAAGCTATACGCCCACATCTACTCACGCACCGACCTGCCAAAGGAGGCTCCGGTCTTAGTCTTCACTCATGGGGGTGGGTGGGTGGTCGGCTTCAAGCGATTTCAAGCGCTCCCGCTGCTGAACCAGCTGGCTCAGCTGGGCTGGGTCTGCGTGAGCCTCGACTACCGGCTGGCGCCGCGGGCGACGTTCCCCGATCCGCTGATCGACATCAAGCGCGGGATCGCCTGGACCAAAGAGCACGCCGCGGAGTGGAACGGCGACCGCAGGTTCGTGGCGCTCAGCGGCAACTCTGCTGGGGCGCACCTGGCCTCGCTGGCTGCGCTGACTTGGGACAAGCCCGAGCTGCAGCCAGGGTTTGAGGCAGCTGACACGCGGGTAGACGCTTGCGTGGTGTTCTATGGCGTGTTCGACCTGCTCGACTCTAGCAAGGGCTGGCGCCACTCAGGCATGCGGAACCTGATGCGCTTTGTGGTGATCAAGCAGAGCATCAAGCGCGCACGAGATCGCTACGAGCTGATGAGCCCCATTACGCATATCCGTAAGGATGCGCCGCCGTTCTTCGTGATCCACGGTGATCACGACTCGCTGGTCCCGACGCTAGAGTCGCGCCAGTTCAGTCAGCGCTTGTCTGAAGTGTCCGAGTCTCCCGTGCTGTACGCTGAGATCCCCGACGCGCAGCACGCGTTCGAGATCTTCAAATCCATCCGCGGCTTGTACACGGTGCGCGCAGCCATCGAGTTCTTGCAGCTGGTCCTGGCTCGCGCCAACGCCAGACCGCCCGAGGCCGAACCGCGCCGACTCGAGCCGCAGCAGGCTGAGCCCCAGCAGGCCGACCCCCAGCAGCCTAACAGGCCGCCAAGCCAAGGGGCGACGGCGGGCGCGCCGGTGACGGATGAGATCAGCGTGACCTAAGCATCGCGCCCCAACGCAGGCGAACAACCCGCGATCGCGGATCGGTAGAAGCGCGAACCGAGTGACAATTCGTAGAAGCGCGAACGCGTGACAATTCGCGATGGGCGATCGGCTTTTGAGCGACTAGGATGCGCGCCCATGGCTGACGTACGTATTGAGCACATCTACAACTGCAACCCCGACACCGTGTGGGAGAAGTTCTTCTTTGACGAGGAGTACAACACCCGGCTGTTCAAAGACGCCCTCAAGTTCCCAGCCTACGAGCAGACCAAGTTCGAAGAGACGGGGACGGAGATCCGGCGCAGCGTCGAGGTGACGCCTGAGCTTGGGCCGGTACCCGGCCCGCTCAAGAAGGTGTTCGGCGACGGCCTCGGTTACCGCGAGGATGGCGTGTTCAACAAGGCGACCAAGCGCTACAAGATCACCATCACCCCCAACAAGCTGTCCGACAAGATCAGCATCACTGGGGAGATGTGGATGGAGCCCGCGGGCGAAGGCAAGAGCACCCGCGTCTTCACCTGCAGCGTGAACGCGAACATCTTCGCGGTGGGCGGCATGCTGGAAAAGAAGACCATCGAAGACATGAAGAAGAGCTACGCTATCGGCGCTTCATTCACCAACGCTTACCTCAAGGAAAAGGGTCTGTAGAGCCCTCGCCGCCCTGCGCCTCGAGCGCACGGCGGTCTAGGGAGCACGGCGGTCTAGGGAGCACGGCGGTCTAGGGAGCGCGGCGCGCGCCTGAGTCAGCGCCTCGCGCCCTGGGCGGGGTGAGCCGACCTGTCCTCGCTCCCCCACCCGCGAAAAGACCTCACGGTCCGACTAGGTTCAGCACGTCCGCCTCGGCCTCGTAGTACGCGGCGGTCAGCGTGGTCGGGTTGGGGGCGCCGGGCCGCTGGAAATAGTCGTGCTGCGAGGCCGGGAAGTAGCGCTGCCAGACAAACGAGTTGTCTCCAGCGTACAAGGCATCGTCGTCTAGCACCTCGAGGAAATCGAGCCAGATCACACCCGGCTCGTAATCCTCAGGATCACCCATCACGGTCCACCACTTAGACACGTAGCTGGCGGTTGGGGCGCCGTTCGGGGCTGGATCATCTTTGAGCGCCTGGACGGTCGACTCGGTGACTGTCAGGCTGGAATTTACGCTGTAGATGGCGACGTTGGGAAAAGAGCTTAAGAAGACGTCTTCACTGGCCGGCTTCGTCCCGCTTGCCTTCCACGGCACGGAGTAGCCCGCCTCCACCGTGGCAGTGTTATGCGTGAACTTGGACGTGATCCGTGCACTAGACCACACGGAACCACGCCGGAGGTAGTAGTCGCCAGACTCCATGAACACCAGCAACATCTTGGTCGGGAACACATCGAGCTGCACCGTGGCGCTGACATAGCGCGGCGGCGGCGCGCCAGATCCTGTCCAGATCTGATCGAGGGGAAAGGTCTGCCAGGTCTGGGTGATGCGGCTGTAGCGGTGCAGCTTCCAGACGACCGGCGGGGCGCCCCCAGCGCCACCATCGCCACCTGCGCCACCGCCACCTGCGCCAGCACCGCCAGCACCGCCCGCACCTGAGCCGCCCGAACCGCCCGTGCCAGCACCTGAACCAGCCGCACCCCCGGCACCAGCGCTGGCTCCACCCGCAGCACTGCCTGCGGCGCCTCCGTTGGGCCAGCCACCTGCGCTGCTACCACCCGTCGTGGAGGCGCCGTGGCCTGCCCCAGCCGCGGTGCCGCCGGTCGCCGCGGCTCCTCCGGAGCCGGCGCCCGCCGAGAACCCGCCGCTACCACCCTGGCTGACGATGGGGTGATCCGTCGCCTCGCCACACGCCACCACGCTCAAGGTCCCAAGCACCAGCACGCAACGAAGTCGAGTCACAAGCCAGCAAGCTATCAGCAATGCCAGGCTGCCACAACAGCGGCCCCACAGCGGCGCTGGCGCGCATGGGGCCGCGTAGATTCACGCCGAATCGTCCTCGCTTTGGGGGCACAGCGCGCGCTGGCTGGCGCTTGACCCAAAGCCGCGCGGCTCCCCGGGGCGCCGCCTTAGATTTGCCTCAGGGAGGGGGCATGCGATACTCGCCAGCGCATGTCGCTGGTGGCTACGAGCGCGAAGCAGACGGTTGGGCGGTACGCGCTCCACCAACAAATCGCGTCTGGTGGGATGGCGACGGTACACGTGGGGCGCCTGATGGGCCCCGTGGGCTTCGCGCGGACGGTCGCGATCAAGCGCCTGCACTCACACTTCGCCAACGATCCAGAGTTCGTGGCGATGTTTATGGACGAAGCTCACCTTGCCGCACGGATTCGCCATCCGAACGTGGTGTCTATCAGCGATGTAGTGGCTGAAAAGGGCGAGCTGCTCTTGGTGATGGACTACATCGCAGGTGAGTCGCTGAGCAAGCTCATGCGCGCCCACCGCGGCCCATCAGCGGGGGCGCATGAGCAGCGAGGGGACCCGGTCGATCCGCGCGTGGTGATCAAGATCATGACGGACGTGCTGGCCGGGCTGCACGCGGCTCACGAGGTCAAGGACGATGAAGGCGCGCCGCTCGGCGTCGTACATCGGGATGTATCCCCGCAGAATATCTTGGTCGGCGCCGATGGCGTGGCGCAGCTGATCGACTTCGGCGTCGCGAAGGCTGCGGGCAGGATCCAGACGACCCGCGAGGGCCAGCTCAAGGGCAAGCTCGGCTACATGGCGCCAGAGCAGATCGAGCTGGGCGTGGTGGACCGACGTACCGACATCTACTCTGCCGCGGTCGTGCTCTGGGAGGCGCTGACATCGGAGCGGCTGTTCGCAGGCACTGAAGCCAACCTGATGTACGCCGTCCTGCACTCGACCATCGAACCACCCAGCAGCCGCCGCGCTGGCTTGTCGCCTGAGCTAGACCGTGTGGTAATGCGAGCGTTGGCAAGAGACCCAGCCGCGCGCTACGCCAGCGCTCTAGAGCTGGCGGACGCGCTAGAGGCTGCCACCTCCCCGGCCAGCGCTCGTGAGGTCGCGCGCTGGGTCCAAGCGACCTGCGCAGACGCACTACGCTCCCGCGGGGAACTAGTGGCGGAGGTGGAGAGCGACTCAGCGTTGTTCGCGGAGCCTAGCCCTCAGCCACCGCCTGGGGCCCTCTTCGCGGAGCAACCGTGGGGCGACCGCGCCGCGAGCCAGAGCCGGGTGAAGGTCGGCGCGCTGGCCACGTCCGCGGTGCTCTTGGGCGGCGTGCTGATCGCGCTGGCTGTGCTGCTGCTGCGCAGCCCGGCCTCAGAGGCGGACGGCGCTGACAGCGCGAGTTCGATCCCCACGGCAGGAGAGCCGGCTGGCGCTGACTCCCCGCGACCTGGCCCGGCTGAGAACGTGAGCAACCCAAATGAGTTCCCCAGCGAGCCCCTTGAAGCCGGCGCCGGGGTAGCGCCCGAGCCGACTGGCGGCGCGGCGGCTAGCGCCGCCGCCCCCACCCCCAAGCCCGCTGTACAGGGCCCACCAAAGGCTCCCGCCACCGGCAACGGCCTGAGTGGTGCCGAGCGCAAAGAGAAGTACGGATTCTAGTGATAAGCCGAGATACACGCGGAAACGCGACCGGAGACACGTCCAGCCAGGCGAGCGGCACAACCCGGCTCGAGTGGTGGAGAACAGCTGCCCTCGGCGCAAGAGCGCGCGCAAGGGCTGCGTTGGGCGGAGCAGCTGCGCCGTTCGCCCTAGCCGCGCTGTGTGGGATCTTGTGCTGGACTTCGCTAGCGTCGGCGGAGGCCTCCGAAGCGGACAAGCGCGAGGCGGCTGCGCTCATGCTCCAAGGCGACGCGGCCGCGGCCGCGGGTGAGATCAACGCCGCCCTCGCCAGCTATCGGCGGGCAGACGCGATCATGGGCGTCCCCACCACCCGCGTCGCGGTGGCTAGGATGCTCGCCAAGACCGACCAACTTATTGCCGCACGGCAAGCCGCTCAAGGCGTGATTGACCTGCCGGCGAAGCCCAAAGAACCTCGAGCGTTCGTCGACGCGCGCGCCGAAGCCATTCGCCTGACCGCGGAGCTCGACCAGCGCATCCCCACGCTACTAGTAATCCTCGCGGCACCAGCTGGCGTCAGCGCAGAGGTTAGGGTGGACGGGGTAAGGCTGCCCGCGGCGCAGCTTGGTCTGGCGCAGCCGCGCGACCCTGGCAGCTATCGCGTCAGCGCCACGGCGCCAGGCTACGCCGAGGTCACGGAGCAGGCGACGCTGAGCGAGGGCGCGCGCGCCCACGTAGAGCTCAGGCTTGAACCGCTGGCTTCTGATGCACAGGGAGACGTAGATGAAGGCCCGGGGGCTGGCCCCAGCGGGCTACGTATCGGCGCCTACGCGAGCCTGGGTGTCGGCGTCATCGCGACGGGGCTCGGCGTCTATTTCGCGCTGCGCGCTGGGAGCAAACGCGACGACTCCGACGCAGCCTTTGAGCGCTGTGGCTCGCCCTGCGTGGACACGGCGCCCGAAGCCGCGCAGGTGCGGGACCTCGACGCCTCGGCGGAGTCGCTGCACAGCGCGTCCACCTTGAGCTTCGTGCTGGGCGGCGTCGGGCTAGCTAGCGGGGTGGTGCTGTTCTTGATCTCTGGCGATGACCCAGACGCCCGCTCCGGTTCCGCGCAGATCAGCCCCTGGATCGGCCCGGGGAGCGCAGGGATCTTCGGGCGGTTCTAACCGCGACCGCTAGAACGCGACCGCTAGAACGCGAGCGCTAGAACGCGAGCCCTAGAACGCGAGCCCTAGAACGCGAGCGCTAGAACGCGAGCGCTAGAACGCGAGCCCTAGAACGCGAGCCCGGCGCTCAAGTCTGAGCTCGCGCCGTACAGCGCAGAGACCCCAGCGCCCCGCCTCACCCCCAAGACCGCGCCCCGCACGTCGAGCTCAAAGAACCAGCGCTCACCAAATACGTAGCGCGCCGCGGCTCTCGCGCCACCGCCCACCGCCAGCGCCGTGTGCCGCTGCTCAAGATCTAGGCCCAGCGCCGTGAGGCTACCTGGATCGCTGCGCTGGATGGTCTGGACCACCCCGAGCAGCGCTGGGCCTGCGCCAAACCGCAGCTGGAGCGGCGCCGCGGCGACCACCACCCAGTCGAGGGTCAGCCCAGCGTCGAGCGCGCGCACGTCGACGTCATTGGCGCCGACATTTCGCTTCCCTGAGGTAGCACCGAGCCTCAGATCAAGGGCCAGCTCTGACAGCTGCAGGCCGAGCCCGAGCCCGAGCCTCGGCGTTAACCCGCTGAGGGTGCTGAGCACTGGACCTGCTGTGAGACGTACGTCATACGGCCTGAGCAGCAGCTCACCTCCCTTTGCCGCTAGCACCTCAGGCGCGACTGCTCGAAAGTCCGCCGCGCTGAGCCCACGCTTCTCGCCGCGGCCCAAGCTGATAGACAAGGCGCCAGGGCCCGCGCCGCCGCGACGTTGAACGAGGTATTGGCCCGCTGGCAGCGAGATCGTCGCCGCGCGGTCTGGAACCGCCCAGAACTCTGCCGCCACCGTCTTGGTCCCAGTTGAGTAGATCAAGTAATGGGTGTCCCTGGCGGGAGGCAGCGACAGCTCTGCTAAGCCTCGATCGCGGTAGGTCAGGACCAACGGCGCGCTCTCTTTGAGGCGATAGACCGCCGCGGGGCGCTGGAGCACACCGGACCCCCTCGCGGAGCGGTAGAGGGTCTGGTGGTACGCGAACGCCCAGGCTTCAGCCAGCGTCACTTGGCGATCGCGGTTGCGGTCTGCCGCGCCCTTTAGCCCAGTCACGAAGAAGTGTGTGAACACCGCGCCAGACAGCACCTCGGACTCTTGTGCGGCCTCACCGTCGGCTGAGGCGTACAGCCAGATCGAGCCACTCGCCGACGCAGGTTCAACCGAGATGCTGAACGGCTCGGCCGACGTGACGCCCTTCGCGTGGGTAGGCTCGGTCGTGCGACAGGCGTCGCTGATCACCAGCCGCAGTCCCGCGCGCACCCGCTTGATACGCCGCTTGAGCTCCCGCATGGAAACGGCCTGGCCGTCGAGCTGGAGGTGGGAGCGATCTCCGTGGCCGCTAAAGTAGAAGATGAACGTCACGTCACGTTTGCGGGCGGTGGCCGCGAGCTGCCGCGCGCGCTCCAGCGCTGCGAACAGTGAAGCTTGGGTCGCGTCACGCACTAGGATGGCGTTGCCAGGTAGCACCCTGCCCTGGGCCACGAACACGTCACGCACCCGCTCGGCGTCGCGGTTCGCGTGCTTGAGGACGCCTTGCTCGGCGGCGCCGCGCACCTGTCCCGCTGCGACCAAGACGCGCAGCGGGGCCGCGCCTGCCAGCGGGCTCCACGACAGCACGAACAGCTGCAGCGCGCCTAACAAGAACGGCAGGAACCTCACGGAGTAGGAGTGTACCTCAGCGGGATAGCGACCACGCCTTGAAGGTCGGAGCTCGCGGTCGCGTGGCGCACTGCGTCCGGACTGCCGACGATCACCCAGCCGCTGCTCGGTTCCGCGTCGAACCGCGCTGCGCGCTCTGAGTAGTGGGTGCCAGCGTCCAGCTGCGCTGGCAGCAGCAAGGGGATGTAGTCTCCGGTGGTGGTGAGCACGCCGGCGGCGATCGGCGCGGGCGCCGCCAGGGAGATCTCAACCCGCAGCGCCACGCCTGCGCCCACCAGCGCGGTGGAGGCTGAGCGGCTCTGCACGCCAGCTCGCTCAACGATGACGAAGACCTGTGGAGGGCCCTTGAAGCGAGTGGGTTGAGCGTCTGGAGAGCAGCTGTCACAGGTGGCAAGCTGACCAGGCGTGACCGGCGCGCCCGGCCCGGAGGACAAGCGGATATAGAGCACCACGGCGGCAGCGGCGAGCAGCGGGGCGCTGACGATTGATGCCGCACGGAGCCATTTTTGTGTGGGCATACGGCGCGCCTGATCCCCGCCAGGCGCGAGCGGGACCGGGGCCTGCACCTCCGGAGCTGACTGCGTGGCGGGCGGCGGCGTCGCGGGCGGTGGCGTCGCGCCGGCATCGCGTGACGCGAGCGCATCCGCCAGACGAGCACCAAACTTCGTGGCCTGAGCGCTCCGCTCCCAGCGCTCGCGCTCGGCGCCGAGGGCTGCGACGTACTCTTGGCAGGCCTCGCACGCTGCTAGGTGGGCGAGCGTCTCGGGCTCCGCGTCCCCGCTGAGCGCGCTCTCTAACTGATGGTTGAGCGGGTGAGTCACGGCTGCTCTCCTCTCGCCAAGGCGCCGACGGCTGAGCTGGGCAGCGCGTCACGCTTGATGGCCTGCAGGCGCTTGTTGACGGTGACGCGCGAGAACCCCACCTCAAGGGCGATCTGCTCTTGGCTCATGCCATCCACGTACGCCGCGACGACGATGCGCTGGTCTGTCGCGTCCAGTTCCCCAAGGAACTTCAACGCGGCGTCGCGCGCTTCAACGTCGACGCCTGGGTGAGCCAACGCTTGCAGCTCAGGATCGTCGAGCGTTGCCGCGCCACGCACGTGCTTTCCGCGGCGCAGCTGATCGATGCTCTTGCGATCCACCACGACCTGGAGCCAGCGCAGCGGGTGGGTCGCCTCACGAAACCCAGCCCCCGAGCTCAGCAGCTGGATCAGCGCCTCATGCACAGCGTCCTCCGCCAGCGCCACGTCGCGGGTGATAAGACGCGCGCGACGCAGCAACAGGAACCCATATCGTGAATAGATCTGAGTCACTTCGGCGCTGGTGAGGCCGCTGGGAGGCATGCAGGTTGAGGCTCAGTTCGCTGGGCACGGCCAGCCAACAGGCTCCGCGCCGGGCTGTTTGGAGTACTGAGTGACGACGGTCTCATACTCCTTGTAGCACGGCCGATCTACCAGCAGCGTGTCGGCGGAGTAGTTGTAGGAGTCGCCGGACGCGCTGCAGCTGAGCCGCGGATCGTCAGCTGACGGAAACGCGCCGTCTGGCCCCAGCGTACCGGCAGGAGCGATCACCACCGGACCCCCTCCACCCGCTTCCCCGTAAGACAGGCACAGGATCTGCTGAGCGCGCGCAGATGTGTCTTCCTCTAGGGAGAGCTGCGTCGACAGCGGCACCCAGCTGAGGTCCCAGCTCGCGCTACGCTGGGCAAGGTTGAACCCCGCCGCTGGGCGCGCTCCGTTGACGTCAATCAGCTCAGCTGACGCCGCCGAGGCGGCGTCTTTCAAGAACACGACGAGGTGGTCTGGCTCCACCGCGACGATCTGGTCCACGCTGTGCTCGGCGTCCTCATCGAGCATATCGAGGCGGCCGTTCTGGTTTGCGTCCTTGTAGGCGACCAAGAACGCGATGGCGGCGGACGGCGCGCCCGGCTCATCATCCATCGGGACAACGAACTCATCAGGGGGCGCGAACTGGATGGGGAGGCTGAAAGACGCGGGGAATTCGGCCTTGATGTCCGTGTCTACGGCCAACACGTGATCGTTGCCGCTGGCCCAGATCATCGCCACACGGACGTCTGCGTCTCCTAAGACGCCCGTGTCGCTGGTCACGGTGCCCCGCAGAGTGACCAGCGTGCTGGGTTGACCCTCGTCTTCAGCGAGGGAACCGCAGGCGGCGACGGCCAGGGTGGACAGGAAAAAGCAGGTGGTCATCCAGGTTCTCATGTTTGATCTCTCTCAGGTTATACGCGCGTCGGACTTCAGCCCCGATCAGCGCCACATGCCAAGGAGACGCAGCGGCCCACCTAAACTGTAAACCCAGGGTTGCATTTTTCCCACCCACGCGGCTGGAGACCAGCAACAATCGCCCCAGCTTTAGGCTTTCTAACGATCAGAGTGAGCTAAGGTAGTTCACCGCATGACGTCGCCGATCCCTCGCACAAGGTTCCCGGAGCTCGCCTCGTACCTTGAACAGCTTCCGCACGGCATTGATTCTTACCCAGAGTGCGCCACCAAGGCATCGTTGATCCGCAGCTCCCTCGACGGGCACCCATTTCAGCCCGACTGGGAGCAGCTGCCGGAGCCACTGCGCGAGACGCTGCGCAGCCCGCCGCTGCCGGTCGTGTGGGCGCCGGCGGTGCTCGCCAAGGCGGTGTTTTGCGTGATCGCCGACACCTACTACCCGAGCGCAGAGCTGGTGCGCGAGTGGAGCCACAAGCGCGGGCTGCGGCTGGCGAACTCAGCCACCTATCGCGTGCTGACGCGGGTCGCTGGCGTCCGCAACCTGCTGCGCGCGACCGGGCGCGTGAACGATATGTTTCAGCGCGGCAGTGGCCTGCTGGTTGAGACGCATCAGCTCGGTGCCACGCTGCGCCTGAGCCACCCAAAGCACCTGCACCCGCCGCTCAGCCACGTCGCGAATCAGGCTGGGTTCTTGGCGATCTTGGAGACTACAGGCGCTAAAGACGTGGCCGTCGATCTCACGCGCTCCGATCCGTATGGCGCCGTCTACGAGCTGCGCTTCACTGACTAGCGCCAGGCGCAGAGCCAGCGTCTGGTCGTCCACGTCGCCGCGTCGCGGGGGACTTGACGGGTTCGAGCACGCCTGCTGCGGATCAATCTCGTTCGTAGGCTGCCAGGCGGGCCTGCGCAGCGGCGAGGCGCGCGATGGGCAAGCGAGGCGGCGAGCACGACACGTAGTCGAGGCCAAGGCGTTCAAAGGTCGCGATGGACCGAGGGTCACCGCCCTGTTCGCCGCAGATGCCGAGGGCGAGCGAGGCACGCGCCTCGCGGCCGCGCTGGACGGCGAGGCGCATCAATTCACCGACGCCCTCAGCGTCTAGCTCGGCGAACGGGTCCGCCGCGATCAGCCCGAGGCGGTCGTGGTAGATCGGCAGAAAGCCTCCGGAGTCATCCCGGCTGATGCCCAGGGCGGTCTGGGTGAGATCGTTGGTGCCGAAGGAGAAGAAGTCGGCGTGGGCAGCGATCGATCCCGCGCACACGCACGCGCGCGGCAGCTCGATCATCGTACCCACCTGGTACTCTACGCGGCGCCCGCTGCGCGCGAACAGGGCCTCGGCCTCCGCGTCGATCAGCGCCCTGGCGGCCTCTACCTCACTCGCGAGCGCGACCACAGGGATCATGATCTCCGGTTTGACCGCGATCCCGCGTGCGCTGCACGCAGCGGCCGCCGATAGGATCGCGCGCGCCTGCATCTGGTAGAGCCCCGGCATGGTCAGCCCGAGCCGCACGCCGCGGTGGCCGAGCATCGGGTTTTGCTCGCGGTGACGGGCGACCCGACGGGCCAACTCCGCGGGCTGGATGCCGAGCAGCGCCGCCACCCGCGCCTGCTCCTCGCCGTCGTGCGGGAGGATCTCGTGGAGCGGCCAGTCGAGCAGGCGGATGGTGACTGGCTTGTCGCCCATCGCCTCGAAGATGGCCTCGAAGTCCGCGCGCTGCATCGGCTCAAGCTTGGCTAGCCACGGCGCGCGGGCGAGCTCCCCTCGCTCGGCGTCCGTCAGCCTGTCGCCTGAGCGCGCCGGCGCCGTCACGTCGGCGTCCGGGGCGCCCTCAACCAGGAGCATCGCTCGCACGACGTCGATGCGCTCCGGCGCGAAGAACATGTGCTCGGTGCGGCAGAGTCCGATCCCGGTGGCCCCGCCGAGGGCGGCTTGTCTCGCGGCGAGGGGTGTGTCGGCGTTGGCGCGGACCTCAAGGCGCCGGCGCTCGTCCGCCCAACCCATCAGCACGTCGTATTCGGGGAGGGTGGCCGCCGGGACGGCCTCGACGGCGCCTGCGTAGATCAGACCCCGGACACCGTCGAGGGTCACGACATCGCCGGCCTGAAAGACCACGTCCTCACCTTCACCGCTGGCCACCGAGACGGTGCGGGCCGCGTAGTCGACGGAGAGCACGCTACATCCGGCGACGCAGCACGTCCCGAGCCCTCGCGCGACCACCGCGGCGTGCGAGGTCATGCCGCCGGTTGCCGTGAGGATCCCCCGGGAGGCCTTCATGCCGTGGATGTCCTCGGGGCTGGTCTCCCGCCGCACCAGGATCACCGCTTGGCCCTCCGCGGCGAGCCGCTCGGCTTCGTCAGCGCTCAGGACGATTCGTCCGGTCGCTGCTCCTGGGCTCGCGGGCAACCCCCGCGCGATAGCGCGGACTCCGCGGGCCTCTAGCGCCTCGGGGTCAGGCAGCCGTGCGTGCAGCAGCTGGTCGAGGGACGCAGCGTCTACCATCTGCACGGCGCGATCTTCGTTGATGACGCCTTCGCCGACCATCTCGACCGCGATACGCACGGCGGCCGCGGCCGTCCGCTTGCCCGAGCGGGTCTGCAGGATGAACGGCACGCCCTCTTGGATGGTGAGCTCGATGTCCTGCATGTCCCCGAAGTGCGCCTCTAGCCGCGCGCAGTGCGCCTCGATCTGCGCGAAGATCTCCGGCTGCTGGCGCTCGAGGCTGTGCTCCTCGCGCCCCGGAGCCGACGCCGCTGCTGTCAGCGCCACCGGCGTACGGATCCCCGCGACAACGTCTTCGCCTTGGGCGTTCGACAGGTATTCGCCGTAGAACATGCGCTCGCCCGTCGACGGGTTGCGCGTGAAGGCGACCCCCGACCCGCTGGTCTCACCGAGGTTACCAAAGACCATCGCCTGCACGATGCAAGCCGTCCCCAGCGGATCGACGATGCCCTGGATCTTTCGGTAGCGGATGGCGCGGGCGTTGTCCCACGAGCCGAAGACGGCGCCGATCGCCCCCCACAGCTGCTGCTGGGGATCATCGGGGAGCTTGTGGTGCGTCTGCTCAACTAGGATCTGACGGTAGCGCGCGACCAAGCCCTCGAGGGCCGCTGCGTCGAGGTCCGAGTCAAGCATCTGAGGCGAGCCGAGACCGCGCTTCACCTCGCTGAGCGCGTCCTCGAAGAGGTGGTGGTCCACCTCCATCACCACGTCGCCGTACATCTGCACGAAGCGGCGATAGGTGTCGAACGCGAAGCGGCGATCGCCGGTCTCTAGCGCCAGAGCCTCGACCGTCCGGTCGTTGAGGCCGAGGTTCAAGATCGTGTCCATCATGCCCGGCATCGAGAGCGCGGCGCCTGACCGCACCGAGAGCAGGAGCGGCCGCTCGCTGCCGCCGAAGCGACGCTCAAGCTTCGCCTCCAGGGCTTTGAGCGCCCCCGCGACCTCGGCCTCGAGGCCCTCCGGCGGACCACCTCGGCGGCGGTACTCAGGGCCGACCTCGGTGGCGATGATAAACCCCGGCGGGACCGGCACGCCGAGGCGCGTCATGTCCTGCAGCCCGGCACCTTTGCCCCCGAGCAGCGCCCGTCGCTTGGCGGCAGGGACCTCATCCTCAAAGGCATAAACACTGCGCGTTGTGGCCATCACGGCCGAGCCTATCAGGCGCCGGCGACGTTTGATCCGCCATGTGTCGCGGGGGCAATAAAGCCACACTGGGAGCGGCGACGGGCTGGCCACCCGCGCCAGGGCTTATGGTGCTAGAATTGGGGCAGCGTGCCGAGCATCCTCGCCCACCAGATCCTCGATGGCTGCGACGTGCGCTGCCGCTTCTGCAATTTGTGGGTCAAGGGCCTCCAGCCGCGCGAAGCGCTGAGCTTGGCGGAGATCGACGCCATGCTCGAGGAGGGCGCCAGCATGGGGCTCCGCACCTACGTGGTCTACGGCGGCGAACCGCTGCTGCGCGACGACGTGGGTCAGATCCTCGCGGCAGCTAAGCACCGCGGCTACCAGACGATCATGTGCTCCACCTCGGGGCGGCTGGTTGAGCGCGCCGCCCAGATCGGCCCCTACATCGACGTGTTCTTGTGCTCGATCGACGGATCAGCAGCGACCCACGATCGCATGCGCAACACGCCGGGGCTATTCGACCGAGCGATCGCGGGCATCCGCGCGTTGCAAGAGCACCCGTGCGACATCCGGCTGTGGACGCACTTGCACCGCCACAACGCCTCCGAGGTCACGGCGATCGCAGAGCTGTCGCAGCAGCTCGGGGTGAGCGTCGACTTCTTCCCGACCCACGAGGCAGGGCGGGGCGCGGGTAAGCTGGTGCTTGACGACGCGCTGCGCCGCGCGACGTTCGACGCGGCGTTGGCCGCCAAGGCGCGCGGTCTACCAGTCCGAACCCCCGCAGAGACGCTGCGCGCCGCCCGCGACGACACGCCTTTCCGCTGTATGTGGCCGGCAGAGACCGTGTACGTCACGCCCGACGGCGACGTATACCCCTGCGAACGCATCCACGTGGACGACGCCCACTTGCTCGGCAACGTGCGAGGCGGGCTCGCCGGCATCATCAAGTCGCGCGCCTTCGCGCAGCACGCCGCCGAGCTCGAGTCGTGTAACGCGTGTCGCCTACCCTGCGTGATGGAAGTCTCCCGAGGAGCGCGCCCGCGCGACCAAGCTGGTCCGCCAGGGCAGTGAAAGGTCGGTGGGTGAACTCAGACTTGACCCCCGTCAGGTCAGCCGCTCAGCGCCCTGACTAACCTGGTTGGCAAACCATGAAACCACGACTCGCGCGCTACGATCTCGACCGCTTGGACCAGCGAGACCCGGCGCTGGTCGGCAAGTTGGTGAGCTTCGTCGATCGAGTGGTGCGCCCCTACCACCGGGCGACGGTGCGCGGGCTCGAGCATGTGCCTGACGGAGCGGCCCTGTTGGTCGGCAACCACAACGCCGCGACCTACAGCCCGGACACCTTCTTGCTCGGTGCGGCCTTGCACCAGAGCCGTGGAATTGATGCGGTGCCTTACGGGCTGGCCCACGAGGTCATCCTGGGAGCGCCGGGGTTCAATCAGCTGCTCGTCCCGCTGGGGGCGGTCCGAGCCGGTCACGAAAACGCCCGGCGGCTCTTCGCTGAGGGGCGCAAGGTGCTTGTCTACCCAGGCGGCGAGTTGGACGCGATGCGGCCGTTTCGACACCGCAACAAGCTCGTGTTCGGCGGCCGCCGGGGTTACATCCGCCTGGCCCTGAGCGCCGGGGTGCCCATCGTGCCCGTGGTGGCGGCGGGGGCCCACTCCACCTTCGTGGTGGTCGACGATCTGCGCTGGCTCGCGAAATGGCTCCGCGCGGATCGCGTGCTTCGAACCAAGGTCTGGCCCCTGACCCTCAGCTTTCCCCTGGGGCTCACGCTCGGGCCGTTGATGCCCCACTTGCCTTTCCCGTCCCGCATTCGCATCGAGGTCCTGGAGCCCATCCAGTTCGAGCGCACGGGAGCCGAGGCGGCCGCAGACGACGACTGGGTCGCGCGCTGCAGCGACCGGGTCGAGTCTGTGATGCAAGCCTCGCTGACCCGACTCGCTGCGCTGTGAGCAGGCGCGGCTGGCCGGGGTGACAGCTAGCTCGGGTGAGAAGGCGTAGGCGCTCGCCCTGAGCCGTCGACCGCCCGCCCCGGGTATTTCAATGCCTTGATGCTCATGATATCGAACGGTCATCATGACGCCGATTCGCTCGCTGTGTGTACTCGCCGCTTGTGGCCTGATCGGATGCACACCAAACCAGGGGAGCCTCGGCGAGACCGTACTACCCGAGCAACCCACGGCGTCCGACGCCCTCGGCGAACAACCCGTCGCCGTCGACGGCCCTTCAGCGCCGCTGATCGTGGACTGGTCCGCTAATTTCCGCACAGATTTAGAGGAGGCCATGCACTTTGGCGTGGCCGTGATGGCTTTCGACAAGTCGGGGCTGCACCTGCTCAAGGACTGCCACATAAACGGGAAATATGGCTTCATCGGCGTGAGCACGAAGTACGAGACCGTGCGGCTGGAGACGGCGGACGAGGTGCGCGCAAACCTCCCGCTGGGAGGCGCGTCGTTCGTGGCCAAGCTCGGCGCGGAGCTCGGCCACGGCAAGAGCCTCGACATCTCGATGGCCCTAGTCGGCAAGCGTAGGACCACCTGGCACAACGTCGCCCCCAGCGATCTCAAGGGCGACTGCGCGGGCGCGACCCACTTCGTCCGCGGCGCCATCCTGGGCGCGTTCGTGCTGGCCACCGGGCAGCGCGGTCAAGCTTCAGCCGCCGCGGAGATCCTCGGCGCTGGGGCGTCGGGCAAGGTGGGGGCGCGGCGTCACGTCCACAACTCCGACGGGAGCCTAGACGCCTGCAAGCTAGCAGTGCCAGAGGGCACGACACCACCCGGCCAGTGCGCCGCGTTGATCCGCCTTGAGCTCGAACCCATTCAGAAGGCAGGCGCAGACGCGGCTGCGTCGACGGCAGACACGAAAGAAGTCAGCGCAGATCGCGGGCCCGAGTGCCCAAGTGGGATGGTGCTGAGCGAGGGCAAGTGCGCCTCTGCCCAGACAGTCAAAGCCAAGCTGTGCAGCTATGGCGATCTGGCCGATTGCACCAAGCAGTGCGGAGCGGGTGACGCAGCGAGCTGCGACAACCTGGGCGTGATGTATGACCGCGGGGATAGCACCACCCAAGACGCCCAAAAGGCGCACGGGCTGTTCCTCAAAGGCTGTGAGCTAGGAGAGCCCAACGCATGTACGAACGCGGCCATCCACGCCTACGACTCGGACCCGCGAGAGGCAGCGCGCTTGGCGGAGCTCGCGTGCTCGAGCGGCAACGCCCGAGGCTGTGAGATCGCCGGCGAACTCTACCACTTCGGCCGTGGCGTCCCCCGAGACGCGATCAAGGCTACGCGCTTTTACGCCGCCGGCTGCAACGGCGGAGATCAGTCTGCGTGCACCAACGCGGGGCTGATGTACTCTGGCGGCGCGACCGAGATCCCCAAGGACCCAGCGTTGTCCGCGGCCTACACCAAGCGCGCCTGCGATGGCGGGGTCGCCACGGCCTGTGGAAACCTAGGGCTCAAGTATGAGTTCGGCGTTGGCATCCCCGCGGATCCGAAAAAAGCGGTGGAGCTGTTCGACCGCGCGTGCCGCATGAACCCGGGCGGAGACTGCCTGCGTAGCGCTATTGTACGCCAGGCGGGCTTCGGCTTAGCCCGGGACGAAGCCACCGCCAAGGCGCTCTTCGCGAAGGCGTGCGTCGACAGTGCTACGAGCTTCGGGGCGCTGAGTTGCCAGGTGCTGAACCTGGTCTACGGCGAGTCACACAGCGTCCCCAAGGCCGCCGTCGATCACCTGGATCCGATCATGCAGCCGCAGTGTCAGCAGGGCGTGCCGCGCGCCTGCACCTTCCTTGGCGTGTCGCACCTCGGCTCCGGGAGAAGCACGACCGGCGAGATGTACCTGGACGCTGGCTGCAAGGCCAAAGACTACTGGGCGTGCGAGATCAAGCGGCGCCTGAAGCTGTAGGCGCTCTCCGACGGAGAACCTCCAAGCGTTTCCCCACGAAAAAGGGCTGGGTGTACGACCCAGCCCTGCTCCCGAACATCGACCGTGCGGCGCTCACGCCGCTGGTCTAGGTTAAGGCTGCGACCGCGCTCAAGCCTTGGCTTGTGCCTTAGCCTTGGCCTTCTTGCTGCGCGCTAGCTTCTTCTTCGGAGCAGCGGGCAACGCAGCCTTCTTCTCTGCGCGCTTGGCGCGCTTGCTGGCGGCGCCGTGCTCGTCTAGCAGCGATGGCGTGGAGAGGCGCTCAAGGCGCGTCTTGTAGCCGTCGTCTTTGGTGCGCTTCTCAAGCTCCAGGATGGAGTTGATCAGCTTGGCGCGGCTACCCCAACGCTCTTTCACCGTGCTGAGCACGCTGTGCAGGTGGAGCAACTTCTTGTTAGAGACCTTGGCGAGGCCCTTGGTCTCGTTCAGGCGATCGATCCACAGCTCAGCGGTGGCCAGGGCTTGCACCGCGGCGACCAGCTTGGCTTTGTCTTCAAACTTGGCGTGGACTTGCTGAATAGGGGACTTCTTCATGATGGCTCTCCCGATATGGAAGTGAGCCGGCGGACTCGTCAGCCGACTAGATGCGCTTGCCAGGAGCAGACCATCCGCTACCTCACAAACCGCGTCCGACATGGCCCGAAACGCGGGACTCAAAAGAGCCCAAGCGGGGGGCGCGGTTGGTAGCAGTCCCCGCCAGCTGACGCAAGGCGCGAGCCCCTCCACCCCCACTTGAGGAGCTTTCAGGACCATGACCTGGCACAAGCTCGCGGGGTTCGCAGCCCACGGCTCGTGGGGGTGGAGGGACCGCACCCGCGCACCGCTCAGCGCGACCTGCTCAACCCAGGATTTGCTCGAGCAGATCGAAGCCATCGACGCCGACGCCCGCCGCTTGGAGCGGCCCGAGCAGGGCGCGCGCGGTGGTCTCGAAGAACTCGTCTGTCATGGCGTACTCGAGCCCGTGCTCCACGTACAGGTGCTTCACCTTGTCCAAGAAGTACATCCGATCGACCCGCACTGCCCGCACCAGCGGCGCGAGGCGCGCCGCGAGCGCCTGCGCGTTCATGGGCAGCAGCGGCTGCACCACGGCGAACGTCGGCAGCCCCGCCGCGTGCAGCGCCTCCAACGCCTCGAAGCGCTCATCGATGGGATCGCCGCCGGGCTCGAAGATGGCCCGCATGCGGTCGTCATCCGTGGGGATAGACATCCCCACGGCAGCGCGCTCAAAGCGACGCAGCAGCGGCAAGTCTTCCATCACCCGCGCGGCGCGCGTCAAGATCACCGGCGTAAAGCCCGCCGGGAGCAGCACCTCGAGGCACTGACGGGTGATGCGGTAGCGCCGCTCGGGGCCTTGATACGGATCGGTCAAGATCGGGCTGAAGCGCACGGGGCCGGGCGGCATGTGCTTCACCTCCTCGGCCAAGATCTGCGCCGCGTTCACCTTGACGCCGATGTAGCTTCCCCAGGGCATCGAGGGCAGCCCCTCGAGCTCGCGGGAAAAATCGGCGCGATCCGCGACGTAGCAGAAGTCGCAGCCGATCATGCAGCCCATGTAGGGGTTGATGTAGTATTGACCTTCCCCCTCGGGGATCAGCACGCGCGACACCTGGACCTCGCGCAGCTCCGCGCGGCGACTCGCGGATGGGCGCTCGACCCGCGGCAGGAGCCCCTCCCGTCGACGGATCACCTCTACGACCCGCGACACCAGGCGGACATCGTCCGGCAGCAGCGCGGTGCTCTCCGCAAGGATACGGCGCGCGTGGACGTTGAAGCGCTCGGTGCGCGCCCAGGCCTCCACGTTGAGGTCGCGGCGCTCTAGCTCAAGCAAGAGCGTGCGGTCGTGATGGCGCAAGGTGAGGCAGAGCCCCTGCTCCGCGTCCCAGCTCACCACCTCCCACGCCGCGCCCGCGGGGCGACCGTCGATCAGAGGTTCGAACAGCCGCCGCACGAAGCCGTCGAGATCAGCGCTCGGCGCGGTCATACGTTCGTCAGCCTGAGACACCGATACAGGTCCTATCGATGCTGCCGCTACGCAGCAAGCAGGATCACGGGAGGCTGGCGGCCGAGAGCGCAGCGCAAACGAAGCCAGCGGGCTCGTGGGGGGGGGGAGGGACGGCACCCGCGCGCCGCTCAGCGCGACCCGCTCAAACGCAGGATTTGCTCGAACAGGTAGAAGCCACCGACGCCGGCGCCCACCGCATGGACCAGCCCGAGCAAGTCTGGCTGCGTACGTCGCCCGCCAATCCAGGACGGCCGCTGGCACGCAACATCCCTGACACGCCGTTCATTTGACGTCTACCGCGCTCGCTCCAGCGCTATCGTGCGGGACATGCGGCTCGCGATTTCTCTGAATGTCGCTGCGCTTTGCGTAGCTACTTGTAGCTGCGACGCCACCGTCGACGCTGGCTCAGCTCTCGCACCACCAGACGCTAGCTCTGACGCAGGACCGGGAGTGAACGGCGACGGGTCGGATGAAGGTGGGCGCGATGCGGTTGCCGACGCTAGCCCTGGAGATGCCACCGACGCCTCGCAAGAGTGTGACGCAGCCACGCCTCTGCGCCTGGAAGCGCTAACTTACCAGGGGCTCCCCATGTCGCTCTTCGTCCCTGCACTGTTCCAACACAGCCCGTCGCTGATGCACTTGGACAGCGCAGCAGGTTTCTCCATCCTCTATCTCTCCGAAGGCACCCCGTGGACGACACACGCCGGGGAGGCTCGAATTGGTTGCGAACTACGACCGTTGGACGGTTTGGGCGTGATTGACCCAGGGTTTGGGACCGCGCTGCCAGTTGTTGGTACCCTCGGAGGTGATTGGCTCCTTGAAGCGCCCACCACGCTGGATGTTGCGTCAGGCACGATCCAACGGAGTGCATCAATGCCGCAGGGACTCGGCGAGGATATCGTCAATCAAATCACGCAGAATACGCTAGTGCTCACGATCCAGGTTGCGGGTGTCGAGCGTCACCTCCTGCTCGACACCGGATCTGGATTCACACTCCTCAACGGTGAGGGCGGCGAGCCGGGAGACGTGCAAGCCAACTTCGTGGACTGGAACGGCGACGAAGTTGAGGCATATTTGGGGAGCGCTGAGCTGAGCATCGGTGGCGCGGTTGGCAAGGTGCCTGTGCTCCGAACCCCTTCGTTCGCGGGCGTGGAGTACGCTGCTGAGTCCACCGGACTACCCATCACCGGGCTGCTGGGGCTGTCGAGCATCAACATGTTGCATGTCGACCCAGCGGGTCCTCGGGTTCGGATTCTGCCCAGGTTCCAGGACTGACCCAGTGCACCGGGAAAACCTGGGGCGGCGCTGAGGTGCCGCTCGCTCGGCGCGGCTCAGCATGCTACTCGCGGGCGCCATGTCCATTTCGCCAGCCGCTGCCAAACCCCGCGTGCGCTTTGCTCCGTCTCCGAGCGGGTATCTGCACATCGGCGGTGCTCGAACCGCGCTCTTCAACTGGCTCTGGGCCCGCAAGCTCGGCGGCCAGTTCGTGCTGCGCATCGAAGACACCGACCAAGACCGCAGCAGCCTGGACAGCGTGCGCGCGATCCTCGAAGCGATGGAGTGGTTAGGGCTCGATTGGGACGAGGGCCCGGGGGTGGGGGGGCCGCACCTGCCGTACTTTCAAAGTGACCGTAGAGACATCTACAAGCAGCACATCGAGCAGCTTATTTCCGCAGGGCTTGCCTACCGCTGCTACTGCACCAAAGAGACCCTAGACGCGCAGCGCGAGGCGCTCAAGGCGAAGAACCCCAAGGCTCAGTTCAAATACCCAGGCACTTGTAGAGACCGCGAGGATACGCAAGACCTACCCCATGTGGTGCGCTTCAAGGCGCCCACCGAGGGCTCGGTGGCGTTTGACGACAAAGTCTTTGGGGTGATCGACACGCCCAATAAAGAGCAGCAAGACTTCGTGATCTTGCGGCGCGATGGCCTGCCGCTGTACAACCTGGCGGCTGTGGTGGACGACCACTTGATGGATATCAACCTGGTGGCGCGCGGCCGCGACCACATCGGCAACACGGTGCATCAGGTCCTGCTGTACCAAGCCTTTGGTTGGCGGCTGCCCGAGTTCGCTCACCTGCCCATGATGCTGTCGCCCAAGGGCGAGAAGCTGAGCAAGCGCCACGGCGACATCGCGGTGCAAGACTACAAGAAGCGCGGCTACAGCCCGATGGGCGTGCTCAATTACTTGGCGCGCTTTGGTTGGTCGTTCGGCGATCAGGAGATCTTCAGCCGCGAGCAGTTGATTGAGGCCTTTGACTGGTCCAACGTGGGCCGCGGCGACGGCAAATTCGATGAGAAGAAGTTCGCCGACGTGAACTTCGAACACCTCAAGCAGCCAGCGCTGACCGCCGACGCAGCCTACATCGCGCAGACGAAGCCTTTCCTTGAGGAAGCGGGCTTGCTTAAGGATCCGGTGGCTGATGAGCAGCGCCTGAGCGCCGCGCTGCCCCTGATTCGCGAGCGCGCCCGCGACTTCAAAGACGCGGTAAATCACCTGGATTTCTACTTTCGGGAGCCGCCGGCCATGGACCCTAAGGCCGCCGCAAAATTTCTGACCGCTGAGCACGCGGAGCACCTGCGGGCCTTCCGCGATCATTTCGCGAACTTCGAGCCGTTCGAGCTCGAGCCGATGAACGAAGCGCTCAAAGTGTGGCTTGAAGCAACCGGCCGCGCCATGAAGCAGGTGGCGCAGCCCGTGCGGGTCGCGCTGACTGGGCGCACCGCCAGCCCTGGGCTGTTCGAGGTGATGTGCGTGCTTGGCCGTGAGCGCTCAATCAGCCGCCTAGATCGCGCGCTCGCGACTTGCGCCGCTGCCGCCGCCGGAGCGAGCTGATCCACGATGCAGACCTTGCTGGCAGCACTCGACGCGGCATATCCCCGCGGATTGCATCTTGCCAGCTGGGGCTCAGCTCTCTGGACGGGCTTGCTCAGCGACCCTGGGCTGCCGTTCCCGGTGCGTGAGCTGCGCGAGGTCTCATGGTTTCAGACCATGCTCGCCCACCCCGTCGTGAAATCGCTGCTCCCGCTCCCCATCTTGGCCAGCATCGCGCCAGCGATCTGGTGGTTCTTTCGCGGCACGTGGCGTGACCTCGACGCCGAGGCTCGTGCGCTACGGGCCGAAGCGGGGGACGCAACCGACTACCGCCCGGTCGCCGCCTTGCTGATCGTCGCGGTGGTGCTCACCATGCAAGAGTACTACGGCGGCCGCCAGTTCTACGATCAGGTGCTGCGCGGTTGGCTGACAGGCCTTGAGCCGAACCACCCCTGGCTCAAGCTCCAGAAGTACGACGAATACTACGGCTACTGCTGGTGGTCCTTCTCTCGCGTCGCGGGCTATGTCTTCTTTCCATTTGCGCTGTGGAAACTCCTGTTCCGCAACGACAGCCTGCTCGACATGGGCCTTCGCACCACGGGCTTCTTCAAGCACGCGTGGATCTACGGGCTGTGCCTGCTGATCGTGGTCCCAGCCATGCTGGTCGTCGCCCAGCAGCCCGACTTCGGCTCGTATTACCCGTTCTACAAGCACGCCAGCCGCAGCTGGTGGGACTTAATCGCCTGGCAGCTGATCTACTACGCCCAGTTCTTGGCGCTGGAGATCTTCTTCCGTGGCTTCATCCTGGGCGCGCTCAAACGCACCATGGGCTTCGCTGCGATCTTTGTGATGGCGGTGCCGTACTGCATGATCCATTACGGTAAGCCGTACCTTGAGGCGCACGGGGCGATCGTCGCTGGCATCGTCCTGGGCAGCCTCGCCATGCGCACGCGCAGCATCTATTCCGGGTTCCTCCTCCACATCAGCGTGGCGTTTCTGATGGACTTCTTGTCGCTGTACAAGCGCGGAGTTCTGCCAACCACCTTCTGGGCTGCGGGCTAGCAGCGCAACGACGGGAGACAGCATGAACAAGCGAGTCGGTACCAACGGGAAGCGCGGTAAGCAGCCTCGCCAAGACCCCAACGCGGAGCGCCCAGAAGCAGAGGCGTCAGAAGCAGCGGGGGAAGAAGAAGAGCGCGAGTGGACACCCGCCGACGGCGCGGCGCTGTATCAAGTCGCTGGCTGGGGCAGCCCATACTTCTCCGTGGCCGACAATGGCCACGTGGTGGTCACGCCGGACCCGCTGCGCGATCAAACCGTAGATTTGCACGAGTTGGTGAATAACCTGCGGGCGCGCGGCCTCGGTCTGCCGCTGCTCATCCGCTTCCCCGATATCCTCGGGGATCGCATCCGTCAAATCAACGAAGCCTTCGAGACAGCGATCAAGGAGTACAACTACCCCTCGCGCTACCAAGGCGTCTACCCAGTCAAGGTCAACCAGCAGCGGCACTTGGTGGAGAACATCGTCGAGGCTGGCGCGCCCTGGCGCTTTGGGCTCGAGGCGGGCTCTAAGCCAGAGCTGATGATCGCGCTGGCGATGAGCAAGGCCGACGGCAGCCTGATCGTGTGTAACGGCTACAAAGACCTGGCGTTCATGGAGACCGCGTTCGTCGCGCAGCAGTTCGACAAGACCGTGGTCGTGGTCTTAGAGCGGATGGAGGAGCTCGATCTGGCGCTGCGCGCGGCGGAGAAGCTCGGCGTCAAGCCAAGCCTCGGGGTGCGCGCGAAGCTGGCCGCGAAGGGCGTGGGCCGCTGGAAAGATTCCGCGGGGGAACGAGCCAAGTTCGGCCTCACCAAGGCTGAGGTCATCGAGGTGGTGGATCGGCTCGCGGATCGCAACATGCTCGACTGCCTCAAGCTGCTGCATTTCCATATCGGCAGCCAGATCTCGAGCATTATGCCCATCAAGAGCGCGGTGCAGGAGGCGGCCATCATCTACAGCGAGCTCGCCAAGCTGGGCTGCGGCGTCCAGTACCTGGACGTCGGCGGTGGGCTAGCCATCGACTACGACGGCTCGCAGACTGATTTTCATGCCTCACGGAACTATACGCTGCAGGAGTACGCAGCCGACGTGGTGAGCGGCATCCAAGACGTGTGCACCAAGGCAGGCTCGCCGATGCCGATCATCGTCACCGAGAGCGGGCGCGCCACCGTCGCCCACCAGAGCTGCTTGATCTTTGACGTGGTGGGCCGCAATGAGGTGCGCTTTGGAGAGCCGAAGGAGCCTGCGCCCGAGGCGCACCGCTTGGTGCGGGACCTGTACGACACCTGGAGCCACGTGCTGCCCAAGAACGTGCAAGAGTCCTTCCACGACGCGACCCAGCTGAAAGAAGAAGCCCAGAGTTTGTTCAAGTACGGCTACCTCGGCCTGCGGGAGCTAGCCCAAGCCGAGAAGCTGTTCTGGAACTGCTGCGAGAAGATCCTCGACACCATGAGCCGCCTGAAATTCGTGCCCGAAGAGCTGCACGACCTCGAGGCGACGATGAGCAGTATTTACTACTGCAACTTCAGCGTGTTTCAGTCGGCGCCCGACACTTGGGCCATCGATCAGCTGTTCCCGGTGATGCCGATCCATCGCCTAGACGAGAAGCCGACGGTGCGCGCGACCCTCGCCGACTTGACCTGCGACAGCGACGGCATGATCGACCACTTCATCGACGTAGAAGAGGACGCGAGCCGCACCCTCGCGGTGCACCCGCTGAGAGACGGCGAGCCGTACTACCTTGGCATGTTCTTAAACGGAGCCTATCAGGAGATCCTCGGGGATCTGCACAACTTGTTCGGCGACACCAACGCCGTGCACGTGCGCCTGACCGACGACGGCTACGAGATCGATCAGGTGATCCGCGGGGATCGCATGAGCGACGTGCTGCGCTACGTGCAGTATTCGCCGGAGGTGATGATTGACTCGGTGCGGCGTCAGGCTGAGAGGGCGCTCGCCCGTGGGCGCATCAACGTGGAGCAGATGCGCCTCTTGATGAGCCACTACGAGGGCTCGATGCTGCACTACACCTATCTAAGCGAAGAGTGAGGGCGCAGCAAAAGGCCTAAAGTGCGGAGAAGCGCGGCTGCGGCGCTGCCATTGTCACGGGAAGTTGCGCGGGGCGTAGGGCCGCCTGCTAAGATCCGCGGGCCCATGCCCGACACTGAACCAACGCGCACTGCTGCACGCGGCCCGCTCCCTGGCGGGCCCGCGAGCGGGCCTGCGACGGGTGGCGCTAAGCGCCGCCGCCTCGGCCTCAACTCGGCGCGCCGTCGGCAGGCGACGCTGGCGGGGGGCCTGCTCACCGGCGCCACGTTGCTCCTCGGCGGCATCGCTGAGGCGGACATCTACAAGCACGTGGACAAGGACGGGGTGATCTCGTTCTCTAACGTGCCCGGGAACAAGCAAGGCGGCGTGTACCTGAAGGAGAAGAAGAAGCTGACAGTGCAGCCTATTTTCCCCAAGGATACTAGCCCTGAGCGCTACACCCGCTTCGACGTCCACATCCACCAAGCCGCCACCCTTTATCAGATCCCCGAGGCGCTGGTTCGGGCCGTGATCAAGGTGGAGAGCGACTTCGATCCACGCGCGGTCTCCCGGGCGAACGCCCGCGGCTTGATGCAGATGATCCCCCCCACCGCTGAGCGCATGCAGGTGACGGATATTTTTGACCCGCGACAGAACATCTTCGGCGGCGTCCGCTACCTGCGCATCCTGGCCAACACCTTCAACGGCAACCTGGAGTTGACCATCGCCGCCTACAACGCCGGCGAGAACGCCGTGATGCGCCACGGCGGCATCCCGCCGTACGAAGAGACCCAGGCCTACGTGGTCAAGGTGCTGTCGTACTACAGACACTTCCGCGCGCTAGACCGGGTCTACGGGGCGCCGCCGGCGGCTGCCAGGCCCTGACAAGGCATAGATCCGTAGGGTAATTAGCTTAAGCGACACCGCGGACGCTGAAGCGCCCGCGCGCGAGCTCTCGCGCTCCACGACGTAGGTCGCGTACCAGCCCCGCGTTGACATCCCCTCACCTCCGCCTACGTCCGGGGCGACCGCCCAAGTTCGTGACGCGGCGTCGCTGGGCGAGGTGACCGAGTCAACCAGCACTTCCCCCGCGGTCGCGGCGCTAGCCGGCTGACCCGGGGAGCTTCAGATCACGAGGCATCGGAACACCGTGCTCAGCCCGTGGGGTTCAGCACTCGTCCGAGGAACAGGATGGCGCCGGTGGGGCGATCGCGGATCAGCACGATAAACGGGCGATCCACGGTCAGCGTGGCGGGCTCGGGCGCGGAGGTGGTGCCCGCGATGACCGCCGTGGCCGCGGCGGCCTCCGTGCCGGTCTCGTCCACGGCGACGAAGGCCTGGTGGTACACGCCGGTGATGTAGAGATCGAGCGCGGTGCTCATGCCGGTGAAGTCGGCCTCAGCCGAGTTGAACGCTGCGTTCATCCCCAGCACCTTCAGCGGCTCGACCAGGCTGGCCTCGGTCTTAAACGTGAAGCGCGGCAGCGAGAACGCCACGCCGTGGGTGGTGGCAGCAGCCCAGGCCGCGTCGAGGAAGGGCTGATCGAGGGCGCCCTCGATCTCGGCGAAGCGGCCGGCGTCGGGCACCAGCACGGTCATGTCCAGATCCTCGCCAACGTAAGGGATCTCGGCGAGGGCCCAGCCGTCGCCGGAGGCGTACGCGGTCTCCAGGTTACCGTGCATCGTCGGCGCGGTGATCGCGGAACCGTCTTGCAGCGTGAAGGCATCCTGAGTGGTGCGAGAGGCCTTAAACGGCGCCGACCACGACGCCTTGAAGTAGATGGCGTTGGCGAGCACCAGGCGGGTGTTGGCCGTCACCGATCCTCCGGGCAACAGATCTACGATCCGGTCGTTGGTCTGGGCGGAGACCCAATCGTTGATCGCGCTGCGGCTGCCGTCGGGGTCGCTGGCGAAGTCGAGCAGGTACATCGCCGCGCCGTAGTTGACGGCGAGCACATCAAGGAACTCGTCCTCGAAGGGGGTCCCGATCTGGCCCCAGGTCTGGTTGACGATAGACAGCGCGAAGCCGTCGCCGCTCGTCTCTGCGGGCAGGTTGCGTCGGCTCTTCAGGGCGAGGTCGAGGGCGTTGAACGCGGCGTGGGTGTCAGCGTCCGGCAGGGAGAAATTCAGGGCGGCCGCCATCTCGGTCTTGGTGTCGCCTCGCGCCCCTGCGTAGGTCATGGCGAGCGCCAGCGAGATGCTGTGGGGCGAGAAGAACAGGTTCTCTCCCGGCCTCGTCAGCCCGTGGTACATCTCGGTCGCGAAGGCGCGGTTCCCCTCGGTCAGCGTCGCCAGGTTGGCGCCGGAGACGACCGGGGCGGTATCGCGCGCCTTGGACGAGGCGACACGCTGGCCTACAGACTGATCCACGACGACTGGGTCGGGCTCCGCGCCATTGTCGGTACAGGCGGTTAGCGTGAGCAGCGCGCTGCTGGCGAGGAGGATGGCGAGGGAGGTGGTCTTCATGGGGCTCTCTTCGTGGTGGGGTTCACGTCAACCTCCGAGCATATGCAGAAAGCGGGCCACTTTACGCCGCTTTGCTGGAGGCCTTTCGATTGGGAGCCCGCCTGAGTCGGGACACCCGCGTCTGAGCGCTGGCACACTGGCACACTGAAAATCGCCCACTACGCGGCCCGAGAACCACCCCACACGCGGCCCAACCGCGCGGCACGGCCCTTGCGTACGCGGCGCACATGCTGCGCCTTGGTGCTCTCTTGGTCGTCTCGCTCGCCACCGCGTGCGGCAGCGCGGGCTCGGAGGCGTCCCAGGCGCCCGGCAGCGATGCCGGGGTGGATTCCCACGCCAGCCTCCCCGACGCCAGCACGGACGCCACGGCTGCGGCCGACGGCGACGACGCCAAGACCGCGTGCTCCTACGCCGCGGCCCCCGAGTTGGTGCTGGGCGAAGAAGCCACCGGGCGCGGCGTCAGCCTGGCCACCCGCGGCGGGGGCTATATCTTTTCCACGTGGCGCGGCAAGACCTACAGCGGCGACACCTCCCGGCTGTACCGCACGAGCATCCAGTCCCGCGAAAGCCAGCTGATTTATGAGGCGAGTCGAGCGCTCTCACTGATCGGCGCCAACGACGACCGCGTCTTTTTGGGCGAGGGTGGCGAATATTTGGCAGACGTGCTCGAACTCGACCACGCGGGAGCGGTGCAGGTCAGCCACGACGTGTCGGCCGAGCCGCGACCGGCCTTCGGGCTGCGGAGTGGGCAGGCCGTGTACGCTCTGGAGCAAGGCAAGCTGAGCAAGCTCACCGCGAGCGGCTGGCAGACGGTGACCGCCGCACCCGGCATGTCCTTCGTCTCCCAAATCGCGTCGTCTACCCTCATCGCCTACGACGGCGACCGCCGACAGCTGTGCGTGCTAGACGAGGCGAAGGGCGCCTTCGAGCCCTGCGTCTCCGCGCCGACCCAGGTGGGGGACCTCAACCCGCTCTACAGCGTCGTTTCCGCGGTGCATCAGGCCGGCGCGTGGGCGCTGCTCGGAGTCACCGCCAACGGTGGGGCGATCAGCCTGCGCGCGGCGGACACGTGGACGCCCGAGTTCGTCACCCAGCACCAGTCGACGCTCAACGACGTCGGCCTGGTTAACGACCAAGCCGTCTGGCTCGATCAGCAGTCCATCGACCAAAACACGTTCGAAAGCAGCCTCTCTACCGCGACCTCTGCGGCGTGGACGGTGCCGGGTCAGGCGTACGCGCTGCTCGACCTCGGCGGCTGCGGCCTGGGCCTGGTGATCAAGCGGCAGGGGCTGTACTTCGTAGCGAAGCCATAGGGCCCGCGCTCGACCACGCGGTGCCGTGATCTAGAAGCGCGACTTCAGCAGCAGAGCCCTCTAGCGTACTTGACTACCGTCAAGACGCGGGGCTTGGGTGTTCGAATCAGGTCGTCGACCCAGGTCTTTGAAGCAAGGCTTCGAATCAAACTCAACAGCTCCGAGCGCCAAATATCTGCGCGCAAAAACAGCTCCCCGTCCGCCGTATAGGCTTGTTCTGCTGGTTGGCAGCTGCCTAGACTGAGGGCTCTATTTCGGACAAGGGAGCAGCCGTATGTCACGGGTACTTGGGTTGGTTGCGTCAGGGGTGGGTGTGTTGGGGCTAGTCGTTGGAGCGGGCGCGTGCGGGTCGCCTCCGCCCCCCATCGACCCGGGCGGCCTGGGCGGTGGCGGCCCGAGCACGGAGGTGATCTCGACCTACGCCGAGCCGCTTCGAGCGCTCGCCCGTGCATCGGCGTGCAGCCGGACCGCTTCCGCGCCTTCGAGACGTTCCAGAAGGCCTGCACGGCGGGCGACGCCCTGGGCTGCTCGTTCCTCGGTGATATGCACCGCTCGGGCACGGCCCCAGACTCCAAGGTCGACCAGGCATTCTCACTGTTTAAGCGCGCCTGCAGCGGTGGTCTCTCCCAGGGGTGTGTCGAGCTGGGCGTGATGTACGAACAGGGCGTCGCCACCCCGCGCGACTACAAGCAGGCGATCTCGCAGTACGAGCGCGCCTGCCGCGTCGACAACCAAGACGGCTGCGCGCACATGGGCATCCTGTACTCGTCAGATCGGAAAGGCGTGGGGCTCGACCGCGCCAAGGCCATGGAATACTTCCGCACGGCATGCGACAAGAACAGCGCCCTTGGCTGCACGGAGCTCGGTAACACCTACGTCCGCGGCGCGGGCATGGACTCCAAGAAACAAAGCGAGAACGACAAGGAAGCCGCGCGGCTCTACGAGAAGGCCTGCGGGCTGTGGGGGGGCGCCGAAGGTTGCGCCCGGTTGGGGACCTTGATGGTTTATGGCTGGGGCGTGACGAAGGACACCTACGCCGGGGTCGTCAACTTCGAAAAGGGCTGCAACCAGGGCAGCGGCTACGCCTGCGTCGAGCTGGGAAAGGTCTACGCCGCGGGCCGGCTCCGTGCGCGTGATCCGGTGAGGGCCTTCGAGTACTACGAGAAGGCCTGCAACCTGTTCGAGGGCGAGGGCTGCCGCCTGATTGGGCTCCTCTACGGCAACGGCGAGGGCGTGGCCAAGGACGACCGGCGCGCCCACGAGTTCTTCGAGCGTGGCTGCCGCACCGGCCACCCCCGCTCCTGCTACGAGGTCGGACAGGACTTTTATCGGGGCACCGGAGTGAGCCCGGATCACAAGAAGGCCGTCGCCCACTTCGAGCACTCGTGCTCGGGTGGCTACGCGGACTCCTGCAACGACCTCGGCGCGCTCTACGCTATGGGCAAAGGTGTGCCCAAGGACGAGCAGAAGGCCGCGCAGCTCTACGAGATGGGCTGCGAGGCCGGCAGCGCCAAAGCCTGTGATAACCTGGGCCTGTTCATCGAGAACGGGACCTACAAGGCGTCGTCCAAGGAGCGAGCCCTTGAGCTCTTCGGTCAGGCCTGCGACAAGGGCGACTCCTCCGCCTGTTACCGCTTGGCCTCACGCTACCGGGCGACGCGCGAGGTGCTGAAGGCGGTGCAGTACTACCGGAAGGGCTGCGGCAAATCGCACTACGTGTCCTGCCTGGTCCTCGGCGACATGTACCGCAGCGGATACAGCGGCGTGCCCCAGGACTACCGCGAGGCAATGAAGTACTACAACGAGGCCTGCTGGGGTCGCACCGAGTCGGGGTGCGAGGCCAAGGCCGACATGTACGCCCAGGGTCAGGGCGTCCCGAAGGACCCGGCGATGGCCGCCAAGCTGCGGAGCGAGAGCTGCAACCGCGGCAGCACCCTCGGCTGTCGGAACCTGGCGCTGATGTACAAGGACGGCGTCGGCGTCCCGAAGAAGGACCTCGAGGCGGCCGCCAAGCTCCACGAGAAGGCGTGCTACCTGCGCTCAAGCTTAGACTGTTACGAGCTCGCCGTAGCCCACGACAAGGGCGACGGCGTGAAGAAGGATCAGAAGCTGGTCGCCAAGTTCTTCCAGCGGGCCTGCACCTTCGGTAGCAACGAGGCCTGCTCAAACCTCGGGTATTTCATCTTCAAGGGCGCCGCCGAGTACACCAAGGATCCAACCCTGGGCGTCTCCAAGCTCCGCTACGCCTGCAGCAACTACAGCGCGCGCTGGAGGGAAGAGAAGGAGAAGATCAAGAACGTCTGGGCCTGCGGCGCATTGAAGCGGCTGAACCAGAAGCTCCAGGGCCCGGCGCCGGTCGGCTTGCCACCGCCCTTGGGCGGCTACGGTCAAGGGGCAGGCACCCAGAAGATGTGAGGTCCGCGCCATGACGCCGCAGCGAGGGTGCCAGCCGGTCAAGACATGGTAAGGCGCGACCAACATGCGATGGCTTGTCACCGGCGGCGCCGGCTTTCTTGGGATCAACCTCATCCGTCACCTCCTCGAGCGCGGCCACGAGATCGTGTCGCTCGACCGCGAACCGTTCGACTACCCCGAGCGCTCGCGCATCCGGGAGGAGCGCGGCGACATTCGTCGGATCGACGATGTCCGGCGCGCGGCCGCCGGCTGTGACGTGATCGTCCACGCGGCAGCGGCGCTCCCGCTATACCCCCCGTCCGAGATCCACACCATCGACGTCGAGGGGACCCGCACCGTGCTCGAGGCTGCCGGTTCAGCGCGTGTTGTCCACATCTCGTCGACGGCCGTCTATGGCGTGCCGGATCATCACCCCTTGGTCGAGAGCGACCCGATGAGCGGAGTCGGACCGTACGGCAATGCCAAGGTCGAGGCTGAGCAGGTATGCCTCGCGGCGCGGCGCGCGGGCAAGGTCGTGTCTATCCTACGGCCGAAGTCGTTCGTGGGACCGGAGCGGCTCGGTGTGTTCGCGATCATGTACGAGTGGGCGCGCGAGGGCCGCGACTTCCCGATCCTCGGCGCCGGCACAAACCGCTACCAGCTGCTGGACGTCGAGGATCTGTGCGCGGCCATCGAGCTCGCGGGCACCCTGCCGGCGGAGCGCGTGAATGACACGTTTAACGTCGGGGCCGCAGACTACACGACGCTGCGCGAAGACTTCCAGGCCGTGCTTGATGCCGCGGGGCACGGCCGCAAGATCCGCTCAATCCCGGTAAAGCCCGCCATCGCCGCCCTGCGCGTGCTGGAGAAATACAAGCTCTCCCCGCTTTATCCCTGGATCTACGAGACCATAACCGAAGACTCGTTCGTCTCGATCGACCGCGCGCGAGAGCGCCTTGGCTGGGTCCCCCGCTTCTCGAACAAGGAGGCGCTGGTGCGGAACTACCGCTGGTACGAGGCCCACGCCGATGGCCTGGGTACGGCCGGCGTGACCCATCGCGTCCCCTGGAAACAGGGCGCGCTGGCCCTCGCCAAGCTGGTGTTCCCTCGACACGCTTGATCAGCAGGGGCCGAACGGCGAGCCAGCCTCCCTTTCGCTCATCAAGCCCGATCAAGCGGGGGTGGAGGGGCTTGGCGCCAAACAGCAGTGACTGCACGGTCGTTATGCTAGCCCCGAAAAGCCAAACAGCGCCGCGGCGTTGTCCCACAGCACCTTGCGCCGTAGCGCGTCGTCGTGTTCAGTCGCCTCCAGCAGCTTCAGGATGCTCGTGCCCTGGTGATAGAACGGAAAATCCGAGCCGTTCATCACCCGCTCGGGGGGCGCGGTTTGCAGGATGTGGCGGATAGCCGGGATCCCCTGGGAAGCGATCTCGAGGTACACGTTCTCGTACATCCGCGCGAGCTTGACGCCCATTTCGTACATCAGGGCGCCCGAGTGCCCGAGGATAAACGTGGTGTTCGGGAGCTCATGGATCGGCTGCCAGTAGTGCTTGAGATGACAGCGCTTGTCGGCGCCCTCCGACGTGATCCCGACCGGCCCGCAGTGCCACATGACGGGCATGGACAGCTCTCCACACACCTCGTACAGGCGCATCGCGCGTGGGTGATCGGGGAGCATCAGCTGGACGGCGGGGTGCATCTTGAGCGCGCGGGCGCCGCGCTGGTGAGCCTTGCGCAGCAGCGCCTCGGCCCGGGGCGCGTAGGGATGGATCGAGGCCGCGGGGATCAGACCTTCGCGATCTGAAGCCACGGTCACGTAGCTGTCGGTGTTGCGGCTGCTGTGGGGGAGATCAATGGCCAAAATCACCGAGCGCGCCACCCGGGTCTCGCGCATCTGGCGCTCGAGGGCCGGCGCGGTGTGCGTGGCGCGCATGCCGCTGTCCCTGAGGGAACCGAGAGACAGATCTCGCTTCATCCGGGCGAGCGCCGAGCCGCTGAAGTTCTGGTTCATGTACAGCTCGAGATCGAGCTCGGTCGATTCGTCTAGGTACAGCTCTGCGATCTCGTCTCGGGTGAGATCCACGTCCCCCGACGGCACGTAGCTCAGGGCGAGGTGGGTGTGGACGTCACAGATCGGCCCCAGCCCCTCCACCAGCTGAACCCGGCCGTCACGCGTCTCAAAGTACTTGCTGTCTGCCAGTCGAATGCCCATGGGCGGGAGCTTACCAGGCCCCGGCGCGACTACCCTGGTGCTTCCCCGAATCCCACCGACGTACGCAGCTGGCCCTGATTTCAGCGGCCTAAGTAGCGCAGCACGAGATCGGGTCGGTCCGTCTGCACCACGTCCACGCCGTTGTCGTAGGGCTCAGCGTAGAGTTCGGGGTTGTCCCCAAACCCCGCCGCCACGTCGGTGCCGAACGTGTTGGTCATCACGCGGTGGCCGGCGGCGTGCACCGGTCCCGCCAGCAGCTTGGGGCTCGCGCCGTCGTGCAGCTCGACCAGCACCGGCGGGTGACCCGCGAAGGTCTGCAGCGCGCTGTCTAGCTCCGCCTGGTCTGAAATCCGGACCATGATCAAGAGCTTGGGTTCAAGGGCCAGCGCTTCTTGGATCTTGGCCACGCTGTCGGTGTCGAAGATGGCCCACTCGAGGGTGTCGGTGGTCTGGATGGCCTGAACCAAGAGATCCACACGGTCGGTTTTATTGGCGTCCACCAACACGTGGACCTTGCCCCGCGCCGTGGTCAAGATCTGCTCTAGGGTGGGCACGCGCTCACACGAGAAATCGCCTGGGAACTTCGCGGCGTCGATGTGCAGCGCCTGGATCTCAGCCAGCGTCATCTGCGAGGCCTCGCCGCTGCCGTCAGTGGTGCGGTCGACCGTGGTGTCGTGGAGGTTGACGAGCTTTCCGTCCAGGGTCGGGCGCGGATCGGTCTCCACATAGTCCACGCCGAGGGCGATCGCGGCCTTCACCGCGGAGACGGTGTCCTCGGGTGCGATCACGCCGATGCTCCCGCCCGCGCCGCGGTGGCCGCTCACCAGCTTCTCAGTGCAGGTGTTGTCAGTGGCGCAGGTGATGGGGATGGGCGAGACGCGATCCGGAATGCCGCTGAACGTGCAGTCGAACAGCGCGGGGTCGAGCACCGGCGCCGCGCCAGCCGCGCCAGCCGAGCCCCCTGCACCCGCCGAGCCCGCTGAACCGCCGCTGCCAGCCGCGCCGGCGGCGCCACCGCTACCAGCCGTGCCGCCGCTAGCCGCGTCGGCGTTCGAGTCGTTGGAGCCGCAGCCCGCTAGGGCGACGCATAAGAACCCAAGCCAGAGCGTCCGCATGTCGACAGCGTTCCACGGAGCGGGGGGCGACGTCAAAGCCGCACGGTAATAAGCTGAAGCGGCGCCACAGACGCTGAGCTGCCGGTCCCTCCACCCCTGCTTGAAGCGCGAGATCCGACGCGCGACGCTGAAGCGCGAGAATTGAAGCTGAAGGCGCAATCAGCGTGACCGGACAGCCCAACGTGTGCGAAGGGTAGCACCATGGAGAACCGCTACGATGCTGTGGTCGTCGGCGCCGGGTTGGCGGGTCTGAAGACCTCCCTCGACTTGCAACAGGCCGGCAAGTCCGTGCTGGTCGTCGAGGCGCGCGACCGGGTTGGTGGTCGCACGTGGAGCGCTACCCTCGACGGCGCCGAGGTAGACTATGGCGGCGAGTGGATCGGGGAGGGACAGCCCCGCGTCTACCAAATGATCGAACAGCTCGGCGTTCGGACCTTCCCCACCTACGATCAGGGGAGAAAGGTGATCGAGGTCGGCGGCCGGATCTCGACGTACACCGGCCTGATCCCGAGGCTTGCCCCGTGGAAATTAATTCAAATTCAACTCGGCATCTGGCTGCTCGATCGGATGGCGAATCGGCTGGACCCTGCGAGCCCCTGGAGCGCGCGCGACGCGGCGACCTGGGACGGACTCACCCTCGACGGGTTCCGCCGCAAGGTGATGTGGAGCCAGCACGCTCGCGACGTGATGGACGCGGCCTTCAGGACGATCTTTGGCGCTGAGGCGGGGGATTTGTCGCTCTTTCACGCGCTGTGCTACGTGCGCTCGGCCGGTGGCCTGAACAATTTGATCGCCACCGAAGGCGGGTTCCAGCACGACCGCATCGCGGGCGGCGCCCAGGCCATCAGCATCGCGGCCGCCGACAAGCTTGGCCTGGAGCGGGTGCGCCTGAACGCGCCCGTGGTCGCGCTCACGCAGGATGCAGAGGGCGTGACCGTGACGCTTCAAGACGGAGAGGCGATCTCATGCTGCCGGGCGGTCGTGACAGTACCCGTCCCCCTCGCGGGGCGCATCGCCTACGACCCACCGCTGCCAGCGCTTCGAGACCAGCTGACGCAGCGGGCGCCCATGGGGGCCGCGGTGAAGTGCTTTGTCCGCTACAAGACCACCTTCTGGCGCGACAAAGGGCTCTCGGGGGAGGCCGCCAGCGGCGATGGCCCGCTCTCGGTGACCTTCGACCAAAGCAACGAAGACGGCTCCAGCCCGTGCCTCCTGGCCTTCGTGGGAGGCAAGTACGCGCGCACCTGGCACCAGCGGGATCCCGATGAGCGACGCCAGTTGGTGATCCGAAAGCTGGCAGACTACTTCGGCGACGAAGCGCTCGAACCAGTGGCCTACGCCGAGCGCGACTGGGCCAGCGAGCCCTGGAGCGGCGGCGGCCCCGTGGCCATCTTCGCGCCCGGAGCGCTGAGCACCCACGGCCCCGCGCTGCGCGATCCGGTCGGGCGAATCCACTGGGCGGGCACCGAGACAGCCCAGCTGTGCATGGGGTTCATGGAGGGCGCGGTGTCATCCGGCGAGCGGGCGGCGGCGGAGGTGATCGCCGCGCTCGCGTAGGGTCGCGATTCGGGGCGGCTGTGGCCCGCGCATGATCCGTACGGTAGCGTCTTGATGGTGCCGCAGACGCTGAAGCGCCTGTCCCTCCACCCCCGCCTGCGGCGCTTGAGCTGAGCCTCGCGCTGGGTGTGAACACGTCAGCCTAAATTGCGCTCAACTGCCACGCCTTTTCGGCTGCCTGGGCTTCTTTTCGCCTGCGCCCTTGCTAGGGGCGGGCGAGGTAGGATCGGCCGAAGCAGGATTGCGTCTTGCGGTGGCGTAGTTAGCCAGCGCTTGATTGAGCTCGCGCGTCACCATCTCGACTAGCTCAGGGGGCTCGACCACCGTGGCTCGAGCGCCCCACTCGAGCACCCAGCTGGTCACCGGCGTCAAGCTGCCTACCTGCATGGTCAGGCGAACGCCTCCGCCCGGTAGCAGCTGCAAGCGCTGGCTTGGGTGCACCACGCGCACGCGCACGAACTGCGCCGCGTGGGCGTCAAAGTCGACCACGACCTGCTGTGGCGTGGTGCTACGCCAAATGCCGAAGTGGCCTTGAAAGTACTCGTCTACCGAGAAATCTGCCGGCAACTCGAAGCGATCAGTGGCCGACGCCTCGGTGTCACGCATGCGATCCAATACGAACGTGCGGATCTCGTTTTTTTCTACGTGTAAACCTACTGCGTAGATCGAGTCCCGGTGCATCACCAGCGCGTAGGGGTGAATGGTGACGCGCTCCTCTGATCTTTTATCGCCCTGACGGTACACCACGCTGAGCGGCCTGAGATCGCTCACGGCCTGAAACAGGTCGTCAAACTCCTCTGTCTTCTGGCGGTAGTCTTTGGGCGCGTGGGGGAGGTACAGGAAGCGGTCCTCGAGGCGCGCGTCAGCCAGGCCGGCGTTGGGACCTCGACCAGGCCGCTGCGCGAACGCCAGCAGCTTGTTGATCACCATGTCGATTTCATCGAACAGCGCGGAGCCACGCAGCGGCTCAAACAAGCGCCGCGCGGCGAGCAGCGCGTAGGCCTGAGTGCGGCGCAGCTCCACCTTCCGCGGGATCTCGCTGGCTCGAATTCGCCACAGCTGCGCGCCGCCGCGGGGGCGATACTTTTCGAAGTCGAAGTCCTTTTCTATTTCCTTAAGGTAGCGCCGCATGGTGCGCACGGTCACCCCCAAGTGGTCGGCCAGCTCGTACAGCGTGAGGCCCTTGGGGTGCTTGGTCAGGATCTCCTGCAGCCGTTCAATGCGGCGGTGCTGCGTAAACCGACCCGTTGGGCGCCCAAGCTTCGTCCTGACCACCAGCAGAAGCTACACCAGCGCGCTGCGCGCACCCAGCCCCTGACGGGCGAGCTGGCCTGCGCCGCGTGGTGATCGCCCCAACCGCGAGTCGGCTGCCGCCTCCACCGGCGTCATAACAGCCCGCCCGCCGCCTGCCGCCCTGCTGGCGCGAGCTGGCCGCCCTACTGGCGCAAGCTGGCCGCCCTACTGGCGCAAGCTGTCGGTGCGCTAATCCGGCCAAGTTTACGGCCCGGCCCGAGGCCTTGTAGCGCGTGGCCCGCCAAGGTAGTCTCGGGCTCTATTCTTAGAGGTGGTCTGCCTCGAAGTGCGGCTTCTGACTGGCTACGACCGGCGCCCTCCCACGGCGCGGGCGCGGAGGATCGACTGGTGTTCACAAAACTTCCCATGCGGGCGCGGGCCTGCCTGCTCGGTCTCGGATCCCTCGGCGTGCTCGTGGGGTGGGCAGGGGCTGCGGCCGCCCAGGAGCCTGCCAGTTGTCGCTCAGCGAACCCCTCGGATTGGCCAGACCCCAGCCGTCCGTACTTCATGCTGGCGGTCGATACCTCTGGGTCGATGACCGCTTGCACCACTCCGCCTACCTCCTATTGGACGGAGTGCAACTCGAACGCCCCCGGCTACCGCTTGAACTCGTGCGGAAATAATCCGAGCCGCATGAACGACGCCAAGTGCGCGCTCCGCCAGACCGTGCAGGCGTTCTCCGGGCAGGCGAACTTCGGGCTGGCGACCTTCGCGACGTATTTGGCTGGTTGTGGCGCGAACGCGGGAGCCTGCAACAGCGACTGTGATCCGTTCAACGGCGGGAACTGCCAGGCAGACGACTATCAGTGCGCTACCTACTGTTTCCAGGAGGAAATTAACACAACAGGAAATTGTGGCGGGTGCGGCCCACGATCTGGGAACGCGGCAACTCGCGCCGGCGCGCTCATCCGCGTTCCGATGATGCGGGACGACTTTTGGAACTCACCGCCGACTACGACCAACGTGCCGAACGTGTTGTCGTGGTTCGATGACAACTGCGACAATGGCCACGAGACCTACGCCGCTGGCGGCACGCCACTCAACGGCATGCTGCGCGACATGCGGCGCTATTTCGCCGGCAGTTGGTCCGCGCCCGACGGCTCGGTCACTTACACCACGCCCTTGGCGTCCCAAGACTTGGCAGGCACTGGCGTCAACGGCAGCACAGCGTGCCGCAACGTCAACGTCATCCTGATCACCGACGGCGACGAGTCGTGTGACAGTCAAGCCGACGCGGTCAGCGCCGCGCAGGCGCTGTACACGACCGGTGCAACAGTCGGCGGCAAGACGTTTAAGATCCGCACCCACGTCATCAACTTCGCCGGCGGCTCTCAGGCCAATACAGACGCTATCGCCGCCGCGGGTGGCACCACTGCGTCGCTGTTCGCGACCAATGAAGCGACCCTGTCTGTCGCGTTAGCGACCATCATCTCTAGCGCAATCCGCCCGGAAAACTGCAACAACGTCGACGACAACTGCAACGGCTGCAC
>CAZKDY010000010.1:84401-187110 GCA_964551615.1 uncultured Polyangiaceae bacterium | reverse complement strand
ACATCGCGCCGGTGGGCTCGGTGCCGGCGGGCAACGGGCGCTGGGGGCAGTCGGACCTGGCGGGGAGCGTCTTTGAGTGGACGCTGGACTGGTACAAGAGCCCCTACCCAACGAGCTCATGCAATAACTGTGTCAACATCACCTCAGCCTCCACCCGGGTGTACCGGGGCGGCTCATTCGTCAACTACGCCTCGACCCTCACCTCCGGCTTCCGCGACTTCAGCACCCCGGCGTATCGTAACGTCAGCTTCGCGGGGCGCTGCGCCAGGAGTGCGCCGTGAGTCACGCGGCAGAGAGGAGAGGATGAGAGAGCCTCACATCGAAGGATGAGCGACCCACGATGACCCCGAGTCATGCGCCGTTCGCCCGAGGGTACTCCTGCAGGCGCCTCGGTCGTCCGCCTGGCGCAGCAGACGTGCGTCCGCTCGGTGGGGAACGTGCGGCGAGGAGGTCGCCGCCAGAGGAGGGCGCCCTCGGGTCCGGTTGAAGTCGCGCCCGCGCCGAGTCAGACTGCGGCCATGGCCAATCACTTCGCGCTAGGGATGGATCTGGTTCGTGGCTCTCTGCTGGCCGCTGCGCTGCTCGGCGCCGCGGTCTGTGGCTCCTCCGGCGATGGCGGAGGCGGCGGCTACAGCACCGGGTTGCCACGGGACAAGCAGCTCAAGGACCTCTCGGACGGGGAGATCCAGACGGCGTGCCGCAACGCCAGCAAGGCCAGCGCCAGCGCCTTCGGTGACGCAGAGTACCGCGGGATGTGCGCGGCTCAGCTCGGCGCCATGAACCCGGAGGGGTGCACGGAGGCTGCCATCGACCAGTGCGTGGCGAGCGCCAAGGCACAGAACAAGCCGGATGAGAACGCCTGCGATGACGTCTCGAGCGACCGTGAGAAGGTGGCCGGCTGCACCGCGACGGTGGGCGAGTGGGAGGACTGCATGACCCAGATGAGCGCCGCCTACAGCAAGGCCTACCGGGAGCTGAGCTGCACCAACACGGAGGAGCCGGACGTGCCGAAGACCGCGGACTGCGAGGCGCTCGACCGGAAGTGCCCCGAGGTCATGGACGACTGAAGCAGGGCTTCGGCCTACGGCCTCGGCGCCCACCGCCGGCTCTCAGGGCGTGCACGGCACGGGGCCGCTCGGGCGAGGCCGCGCGGCAGGGGTCGCGGTGCATGGTGGGTCGCGGCGCTGGGTGAGCGCGCCCGAGCGAGGCCGCCGGAGGCTGGGGAGCGGCCCTCGGAGATCGCGCACGCCGAGGCAGCTCGGTGTTTGGCACGCTGAATGCAGGGCGTGGCCTTGACCCCAGGCACGACCGGACGCATTAGCGTTGTCTGAGGGCCGCCGAGCCCTCGCAACGAGGCAAGGACAGCATGACCGACAAGAAGAAGCCGCCCGCGCAAGCCACGGTCCCCAGTGAGGAGGAGCTGACGTTCGATGAAGAGCTCCCCGTGCTGCCCATCCGCAACGCCGTGCTGTTTCCGGGGGCCGTCGCGCCCTTCGACGTGGGGCGGGAGAAGTCCGTCGCGCTCGTGGAGGCGGTGAGCGAGCAGGGCGCGCCCATCATCGCCATTTTTGCGCAGCGAGATCCAGCGACGGACGACCCGGGCGGGGACGACCTCTACCCCATCGGGTGCGCCGCGCGCGTGCTCAAGGCGCTCAAGCACAGCTCGGGGAACTACTCGCTCATCTTGCAGGGGCTGACCCGGATCCGCCTGGATGACATCCAGCAGTCCGATCCCTACCTGCGCGCCAAGGTAACGCGGATTGAGGGGCCGCCCCTCGAAGACGTGGAGGCAGAAGCGCTGGCCATGAGCCTGCGCGACGTGGCAAAGCAAGTGATTCAGCTGATGCCGGAGCTCCCGCGCGAGGCTGGGTCGCTCATCGACAGCATCCAAGCGCCCGGCGCGCTGGCTGACTTGGTGGCCGCTAACCTCGACGCGCCCGTAGAGGAGAAGGCGCAGCTGATGGAGACGGTCGAGATCAAGGAGCGTATCCGCAAGGTACTGCGCCTGCTCACCCGCCAGCTTGAGATCCTCAAGATGCGTGAGCGCATCAACTCCCAGATCAAAGAGGAGATGGGCAAGAACCAGCGCGAGTACGTGCTGCGTCAACAGCTCAAGGCGATCAAAGAGGAGCTCGGCGAAGACGACGGCGATCAGGGCGATCTCGACGGCCTCGAAGAGCGCATCTCCAAGGCCGAGCTGCCGAGCGAGGCGGACAACGTCGCCAAGAAGCAGCTCAAGCGCCTGCGCACGATGCAGGTCGGCAGCGCTGAGTACACCGTGGTGCGCACCTACCTCGACTGGATCTTGGACCTGCCGTGGAAGCACCAGACCCAAGACAACCTGGACATCGCCCAGGTGCGCGCGGTGCTAGATGAGGACCACTACGGCCTCGAGAAGGTCAAGAAGCGCATCGTCGAGTACCTGGCGGTGCGCAAGCTAAAGACCGACAAAAAGGGGCCGATCTTGTGCTTGCTGGGGCCCCCTGGCGTGGGCAAGACCAGCCTCGGGCGCAGCATCGCCCGCGCCTTGAACCGCAAGTTCGTGCGCATCTCGTTGGGCGGCGTCCACGACGAGGCGGCCATCCGCGGTCACCGGCGCACCTACGTGGGCGCGCTGCCAGGCCAGATCATCCAGGGCATGAAGAAGGCCGCCAGCATCAACCCCGTGTTCATGATGGACGAGGTGGACAAGATCGGTCATGACTTCCGTGGGGATCCAAGTGCCGCGCTGCTCGAGGTGCTCGACCCGGAGCAGAACAACACCTTCGCGGATCACTACCTCGAGATCACCTACGATCTGTCCAGCGTGATGTTCGTGGCGACCGCGAACGTCGCAGATCCTATCCCTGCGCCGCTGCGCGATCGCATGGAGATCTTGGACATCGCGGGCTACACCCGGCGCGAGAAGCTAGCCATCGCCCGCCAACACCTGATCCCCAAGCAGCTCGAAGACCACGGTCTACGGCCCGAACAGCTGGAGATCACCGACGACGCGGTGGAGGAGATCATCGAGCACTACACCCGCGAAGCCGGCGTGCGTAGCCTAGAGCGCACCATCGCCAGCGTGATCCGTGGGGTAGCGGTCAAGGTCGCCGAGGGCGACGATCAGCCGCGCAAGGTGGCCAGCGAAGACGACCTGCGCGAGTATTTGGGCGCCATCAAGTACACCAGCGAGGTCGCCGAGCGCACCGAAGAGACCGGCGTCGTCACCGGGCTCGCCTGGACCAGCGTAGGCGGCGAAATCCTGTTCATCGAAGCCACGCGCATGTACGGCAGCGGCAAGCTGCAGCTCACCGGCCAGCTGGGTGACGTGATGAAAGAGAGCGCCCACGCGGCGCTGTCTTACCTGCGCACCAACGCGGAGAAGTACGGCGTGCCGCGGGACTTCATGGACAAGTCAGACATCCACATTCATATCCCCGCGGGAGCGATGCCTAAGGACGGCCCCAGCGCCGGCGTGACCATGTTCACGGCGCTGGTCAGCCTGCTGACGGGCATTCGGGTGCGCCACGACGTGGCGATGACCGGCGAGATCTCCCTGCGTGGCCGCGCGCTGCCCATCGGCGGGCTCAAAGAGAAGACGCTGGCGGCCCACCGCGCCGGCATCAAGCGCGTGATCTTGCCCGAGCGTAACAAGGCGGACCTGGAAGAGGTCCCGAAGGAGATCCGCGACGACTTAGAGTTCATCACGGTGACCAAGCTCGACGAGGTTTTGGAGGCGGCGCTAGAGCGTATGCCAGAGCCGAGCCAGGCTTACTTGGATGAGTTGGCGAAGAAAGAAGCTGAGGCTCAGGCTCCGGCAAACTGAGGCTCCGGCAAACTGAGGGCTGCGTTTAGCAGGCCGAGCGCCGTACGAGCGAGAGGGCGATCCAGGTGGATCGCCCTTTTTCGTTGCCTCCCCCCAGCCGAGGCTTCGCCTCGTCTGCCCCCTCCTGACCCGGCGCGTCTCGCTGCGCTCGCGCGCGCGGATGGAGGGGGATGAGCGCGAGTGACGTAAGGCGCTGGGCGGGGCCGGCGATGGGTGTCTTGGAACGCTTTGGCATACGCCTGCCCCCTCCGCTATTTGGACGCGCGGAGGGGGACCGGCGCGAGCGATGTAAGGCGCTGGGCGGTGACCGCGCGGAGTGAAGGGGAGTGTTGAAGCGTGGCGGGAGCCAAGCCTCACGGAATCGGCTGACTTGAAACCAGATGCCCTGCACGTCCTACGAGGTCGTCCTAGCGCGCCATCATTTCAAGGTGATGAGAAACCCGTCGCCCCCATTGAGCCATCTCGTCCGCGTGGTCGCGTAGCCATGCGTGCTCTTCGAACTCGTACTCACGCCGGAGGTTCGGCTCCGCAGCACGCCACTCTCCGAGGATTTCGAGGTTCTCGGCTGCGTGTGCTCGGATAGCGTCCGCATCTGCGGCAAGCACAGCAAGCGCCAGCAGCATGTTGCCTGCATCCCGAGCCTTCCACCATTCGCGCGCGGCACGTCGCTCCGTACGGTGCTGCTGGCATTTGTTCGAATCGAGCGCCGCGTGTACCGGAGGCATGTACTGAAACAGGTGGCTGTGCCTGCTGGCCCATTCCAAAGGAATTCCGGCTTTGACGAACTCCAGCTCGATCCCCCCGGCCGCCAGCCAGCGAAGCTCCCGGACACTCTCACCTGCTCCCTGCATCTGACGAGCTTCGTCGTTCCATTCGCCTACGGCATCACGTTGAGCATCTTCTCCGATCGCATCGGACAGCAGCAGCCTGAGGCTAGCGACGGCCGGGGTGGCGGTGCCAGGGTCCCGATCACCCAGGATCCGAAGTGCGTGATACACCTTGCGCATGTATTCTCTCTTTTCAGTTGGCGTGAGCGGCATTGGATCCCTCCCTTCGGGTAGCGGTCTACCGGCGCATGCTACGTAGAGGCCGGTGGCCGGGATCTTCGACTAGACGGAGAAGGGGCGCAAGGGGGGACGGGCGCCGTGAGGCTGATTTGCTGAAGGAGGTCGCTGGCGCAGGATCGTCCGGGGGCTGAGGAGCGCGCGCATGCTCGTGTTGGTCCCTTACGGGACCGCACGGATGCTTGTGTCAATCGTAGGTTCACCCGCTCGCTGCTGCGGACCCTTAACACCTAGGGTTCAGGCGTACTTCTAGCGGCACGTCGCCTCCAAACGGTGCTGCTCTTGTGCCAGTTGGTGGCGAACCTGCGAGCGACTCCAAAAAGTATAGGGAGGCCGCGTGCCCCAGCGCCGCCCGGCCGGAGGGAGGCAACCCAGGCGGTAACCCCGGTAACCCCAGCTACGGGACGAACACGTACTTCTTGCTCAGCTTTAGCGGCTCGAGCGTCCACTGCGGGGCGCCGGCTGCGACGACGCGGATGCTCTCATCTTCGTCGCTCGGGAGCCAGCAGGCAGCGGCGCGGACGCCGGGCTGTAGCTCCACTGTGATGGCCGGGGCGCGCGCCAGGGCCGCGGGGTCGCCCACCGGCAGGCCGCCTGAGCGCACGCGGAACGCAGTGGCCTTAGCGTCCATCATCTCCACGAGGTGGACCGCGAGGGCGACCTCTGCGGAGCCTACAGGACGCAGCAGGCGCAGAGGGGTCTCTGGCAGCCTCACCGCGTCGCTGGACGCCGGCAGGTGGAGCAACCCTACGACCTGGTAGGCGTTGCCATCCACGCGGATCTCGTCGCCGAGCCGCGTGTCCTCGAAGACTCGCACCGGGATGCGCCCCTTGAGCAGCAGGTAGCAGAGCGCGAAGAGCCCCGGGACGAAGCCGCCCATCCACACCAGGTTGAGCGTGGGGTACCAGGTCTCTGTGACCAGCGCTGCGACCACGCCGACGAGGGGGGCGATCATGATCGGGACCAGGCTGCTCCCCGCGGATACATAGGCGAGCGTGCTGGTCATGGCCTCATTAGCAGCGCTGAGGGGCGTCTGAAGGTCGGCGATGTGCGCGAGCAGATCGTCCACGTGCTGCTTGAGCACCCGGCCGTCGATCAGGTTCTTTGCGCCGCACGAGCGGCAGGTGCGGAGCGCGCCCGCGCCGTCGAGGCCGGCGCCGCACAGGTGGCAGCGGTAGGCGCCGCCTGGCAGGGGGGGCAGCGCGAGGGGCGGCGCGATCTGCGCGCGGAGCCGCGCGATCGCCAGCAGCATGGCGCTGAACGCCAGCCCCATCGCGCCGAGCATGGAGGCCAAGATCCACGTGGCTTCGAGGGCCTGCTTGGCGTGCTCCGCATCGGTGAGCGCCGAGATGAGACCGGTGTGGTCGGTGATGCTGTCGACGCAGGCGTAGATCCCGACCCCGCCCAGGATGAGCCAGACTAGGCCCACGCCGGCGATCGCCATGACGATGGCGGTGCTCAGATCTCGCTGCGCCGAGACCAGGCGCCGGTGCTCACTCGCCGCGGCCTTGACGACATTTCTGGCAGCGACGTGCAGACGCTGGAGGGTTTGGGGTGAGAGCGGGGACGCCGCCCTGCAGTACGCACACGGGGGCACGGGCGCGCCGAGGGTGAACTGCGCGGGCGCGCCGCACACCTCACAGGCTGCTGTGAACCCGTCTGTAGGCGCGTGAGCATGCATTGGTAAGCCCGACACCCATACACATAAACGCCCACGCGGTCGACCTGCGTGAGGCAGCGCGGCTCAGCCACAAGTTGGGTCGCGCCATCGGTGAGTTGCTGCTCTGCACCTCCCTCGCCGAGCACGCCCGACGCGAGAGCGAGGTCTTCGGCGTGTGGCCCTGGACTGAGTGTTTGGGCTTGACTGCTTGGGAACGTGGACATCGCGGCGGCGCCGGATAAGCTTGTCGGAGCATGCTGAGTCGCTGGTTTGGGATCGGGTTTGCGTTAGCAGTCGCAGGTTGTGGCGCTGACGCCGAGGAGCCGGCGGACGCGGCTCAGCTCACGCCCAAGGTGCTGGTGATCGGCGTCGATGGCGCCAGGCCCGACAGCCTGATCGCCGCGGAAACGCCGAATTTGGATGGCGTCGCGGCGCGTGGAGCGCTGACCACCCAGGCTTCCACGCAGCTCACTGGGCCGACCTTGTCGGGTCCGGGGTGGGCCTCGGTGCTGTACGGTGTCGAGGCTGCTAAGCACCAACTGTTCGGCAACGCGGACTACGAGCAGCGGGACCTGAGCTACAAGAGCTTTGCGTGGCAGGCGAAGCAAGCCCATGGGCAGGCGATCGACGTCTCCACGGGCTGGATTCACATCCTCACGCTGCTTGAAGACGACGCGACGGAGCACGAGTACTGGGGCGGAGATGAGCTGGTCAGTCAAGACATGGCGACCCAGCTGGGGACCAGCGACGCGGAGCTGTTCTTCATCCACTTTGATGGCGTCGACCACGCCGGCCACGCCACGGGCTTCGCCGAAGACAACCCTGAGTACGTCTCCGCGATGCACGACGTGGATACCCGGGTCGGTGCGCTGCTGGAGTCCATCGCCGGGCGAGCCACCCGCCAGAGCGAGAACTGGCTGATCATCGCCACCACCGACCACGGCGGCGACGGCGAGAACGGACACGGCGCCGAGATCGAGGCGTGCCAGCGCATTTGGCTGCTCTTGGCCCGTGACGACGGCGCGCTCCTCGCGCTGGACGGCGCGAGCCAAATGGACGTGTTTCCAAGCGTGCTGACCCACTTGGGCGTGGCGCTTGAACCTGAGTGGCAGCTCGACGGAGCGAGCCGAGTCGCCGCGTTACCAGCGCCGCGATGAGGCGCCGCAGCATCTGGCGCTACGCGGGCATGTGACGGCGATGGCAGGTCATTTCGCAGTGCATCCGCGCGGTGCAGCAGATCCGTTCACGCCGCTCGCGTGGCCTTGGGGAGCAGCTGGCGTAATGCCCTGCGGACCAGGCCTTCCACTGAGAGATCAGGCTTGTCCGGTCCCACGGGGGAGCGCTCGCGGCCTGAGGTGCTGGAGCGCGCCGACGAGTTGGCCCGGCCTGCGAGGTTGATCAGGGAGTTCAGGCCCGCCCGCGCCCTCATGGGACCGTATTGCGGCCTGGCTCGCGCCGCTGCTGCTCCACTTGAGGCCTCGCTGCTGTCCCAAGGCGCAGGGCGCCATGTGCGAGGCTTTGCCGCTTCAACAGGCGCATTTCGCCAGGCGAGTGGCCCGGAATTGCGTCACGGAATGCCAGTCGCTAGGCTGGGCGTCTTTTGAGTGGTGGCGCCGTGCTAAGACGCGCCCGTAGCAGCGTGGGCTAAGCCCGCGCGCCCAACCTGAGTTGCTGAGTCGTGAGCGCGTCAGATACAGACCAACATGCCGTGAGCCAAGCGGCCCGCGCAGCGGCCGTGGGGTTCGCCTGGCTGGCGTCGCGGCGTGCTCAGCGCCGCGCGCCTCAGCGCCGTGCGCCTCACCGCAGCGCAGTTGAGCGCCGCGCGCTTGAAGGCCGCGCGCCTCAGAACAGCGCGGCTGGATGGAGCGCGCTGCGAGGCGTCGCGCTGCTGCTCTGCGCCTGTGTCGTGAGCCTGGGCTGCAGCACGCCGGCGCACAGTGAGCCCGCGCCGCCTCAGGTTGAGCTGACCATGGCGGCGACAGAAGAGTCACCCGCGCGGGAGTGCGCGGCTCGCATCCAGCGCGCCGAGCAAGAAGCCGCGCTGCCCGGCGCCAGCGAGTTCGAGAGCAAGCGCGCGATGATCCTCGCGCGAGCCAAGGCCGAGCCGATCCTGTTCTGGCGTCGCCCCGAGGTAGCGACCGGCGTGAGCCCAGAGGTGGCGACGCTGCGCAAGCGCATCGAGCTCGGGCCAAACCAGGGCTTTGCGCTGCACTCGCTTTACCGCGTAGTAAAAAATCGCCCCGAGATAGCTCGCGCGCTGTTGCTGCGTGAGGGCTACCTGTACGCAGAAGACCCCGATTTGGCGGTGGCGATGGTCAACGTCGTCGAGCTCCACCACCTGTTCCGCGAGCCTGAGCTGTTCATCCAGCGTGGCGCTCAAGTCATGCGCGTCGTCAAGGCCGAGCGCGGCTTTTGGTATGAGTACGCCGACGGCGAGCTGCGCGGCACGCGCGCGCGCCTCTTCTTTTTAGACCGCGTGGTCGCAGACAAAGCTGAGCTGGCGACGCCGCTGCACATGGACACGCGAGCCCTTGCCTATGAGCTCGGCTTTGAGGAAATGAAGCTGCGCCACTTGTCGGCGAACGAGCTGGTGGCTGAGCTACGCTACGGCGAGTTCTGGGTGCCGACGCTGCTCAGCCGCGACGGCACCCAGCTGCGCCTCGAGTGTGAACAAGTGGCGCCTGACCAGGAGCAGCCCCTCGCGCGCACTCAAGCGCTGATCCGCCGGCGCACGGGCCTGGTGCGCGTCCAGCAGCGGGCGATGGCTCAGCAAGTAGACGAGGCGCTGCCCTTTGACGAACCACGGACCGAAGAAGGCCAGCAGGACGGCAACCTGCGGCCCGCGTGGATTTGGGCCTTCAACCACGGCTGGGACAGCTACACCTTCAACGACGACGGCTACCGGGTGTTCGACAGCCACGGCCGCCCGATGGTGCCGCAGGTCTGCATTGATTTCATCACGGATACGTTCGAGCGCGCCAGCGGCACCTGGTGGACGGATCAAAGAGTGGAGCGCCAGCGGGTGACCGGGTTGCTTGACTTCGACCAGCTGGGGGTCGGCAACCGGCGCAGCGTCGAGGTGGTGGTCGGCTTCGCCTGGCAGCACCCGGAGATGTTCGACATCTTGGATTTGCAGCCCGAAGAGCGCGCGCCGTTCATCGTGCGGGACAAGTTCTTCAGCTACCTGTACCAGCAGCGCAACGCCTACCGCCCCGGCGACGTGGTGGCGATCCACGGGCTGAGCAGCGATGGGCAGCTGCACTGGCACTCGTTTTTCGTGTACGAGTCAGATCCGGTGACGGGCATGCCCATCCTGCTCGCTGGCAACGCCGGGAAGCCTAGAATTCGCACATGGGAAAATGTGATGCGCTCGGCGCCCCGGCGGAGCATCAAGCATCGCCTGCGGCCGCGCCTGGAGTGGCTGGAGAGCTTCGTCACGCCCGACCCGACTCTGACCAGCAGCGTGCCCGAGCTGAGCTCCTCGCCCAGCTGACGCGGGCCGCGCCGTGAGGTGACGCCGGCGGCCCTCGCTGCGCTGAGTCGTCCATCCGCGGGCCCATCGCGGCGGCTCAGCGCCTAGGCCAGCAGGGCGCGGGGGCGGGCGAGCAGCCTCGCGGTTTTCTGGGCGCAACCAGCGCCTGGGCTGGCCAAAGACTTGCGTCGCGAGTCGGAGCCAGCAAGGCTCCGCCCGACGCCGCAGACACCACCGCGGCAGACGCGGCGCGCAGCTTGTGGCGCCGCCCCTCCACCCCCAAACCCGCGGCCATCGAGCGCGGTGACGGCGTTCGGCTCTTGAAGAGCCGGGGCGCCGAGAAATGAAAGTGAAGACTGTGGCTGAGCGAGTGAAGTTTCCGGTTCGAATCGCGCTGTTGGGCTGTGGCACGGTGGGCGGGGGCGTCATTCAGCTGATTCAGGAGAACGCCGAGTACCTGGCCAGCCGGGTGGGCGCGCCCCTTGAGATCCGCCACGTGTTGGTCCGCGACGCTGACAAAGAGCGCGTGCCTGGCTGCAAAAAGGAGTGGTTGACCAGCGATCCTGAGGTGGTGCTGGCCGATGACGCGACGGACCTGGTGATCGAGGTGATGGGCGGCGAGGAGCCCGCCAAGACGTATATCGAGCGAGCCATTGCCGCAGGGAAAGGCGTGGTGACCGCTAATAAGCTTTTGTTAGCCAAGCACGGGCCGGCCCTGGTCGAGCTCGCCAATGCGCGCGGCGTCGATCTAGCGTTTGAGGCTTCGGTGGGTGGAGGGATCCCGATCATCCGCACTTTACGTGAGGCGCTGACCAGCGACTGGGTGCACAGCGTCCACGCGATCTTGAACGGCACCTGTAACTACATCCTCACGCGCATGCGCGATGAGGGGATCGGCTTCGACGCGGTGTTAGAGGACGCTCAGCGCCTCGGCTACGCCGAGGCGAACCCTACGCTGGACGTCGACGGCCACGACGCCGCGCAAAAATTGGTGGTGATGAGCATGCTGGCGTTCGGCGCCAAGGTGGCGGTTGAGGAGGTCAAGGTGGAGGGGATCCGCCGCGTTGATCAGCTGGATTTTCGCTTCGCGGACCGCTTCGGCTACACCATCAAGCACTTGGCCATCGGCTACGACCACGGCGAGCACATCGAGCTGCGCGTGCACCCGGCTATGGTGCCGCGCGGTAGCGTGCTGGCCAACATCGACGGGGTGCTCAACGCGACGTTGCTCCAAGGGCGCGCGCTGGGGCCGTGTCTGCTGGTCGGCCGCGGGGCAGGGGACATGCCGACCGCGGTGAGCGTGGTGGCGGACGTCGTCGACGTCGCGCGCTCGAAGATCGAAGGCGAGCCGGGGCTCGCGACCCGGGGGATCCAAATGAAGGAGCGCCCGCTGATGCCGCTGGATCAGGTCCAGGCGCGCTACTATTTGCGGTTTGACGTGGGCGACGAGCCGGGCGTGCTCGGCCGCATCAGCACCGCGCTGGGTGAGCACGGGGTGAGCATCGAGCAGATGATGCAAGAGGGGCGCGCGACTGAGGCCGCGGACGCGGTGCCGGTGTTGATCATCACCCACGCCAGCAGCGAGGGTCAGGTACAAGCCGCCATCAAGCAGATCGCTGGCCACAGCTTCTTGCGGGGTGAGCCGCGCTTTATCCGGATCGAGGACGTGTGATGCCTCGCGCCCTCGAGCGCTCAGCGGCGCTAGGCGTGTTTGACTCTGGGCTGGGCGGCCTGACGGTGGTGCGCGCCATTAAGGACCTGCTGCCGCAGGAGAATATTGTTTACCTTGGGGATACGGCGCGAGTTCCATACGGCACGCGCTCCGCCGAGACCGTGCTGCGGTACGCGCGGGGCTGCGCCCAGGTGTTGCTAGAGCGCGAGATCAAGGCGCTGGTGATCGCCTGCAACACGGTGAGCGCCGTGGCGGTCGAGATGCTGCGCGCCGAGCTGGATTTGCCGGTGATCGGCGTGGTGGAGCCCGGCGCTGAGGCGGCGGTGCGGGCGGCGACGGCCCTCGGCGCGCCGCGCATCGGCGTGCTGGGCACGGCGGGCACGGTGGCGTCTGGGGCGTACCCGCGGGCCGTGGGGCGGCTGTCGACGCGCTTTGAGGTGGTCGCTCAGGCGGCGCCGCTGCTGGTGCCGCTGGTCGAAGAGGGCTGGCTCGAGGGCGACGTGCCGCGGCTAGCGATTGAGCGCTATCTAGGGCCGCTGATTGACGCGGGCGTCGGGGTGATCGTGCTGGGCTGCACCCACTACCCGCTGCTGAAACCGCTGATCGAGCAGGTGGCGCGCGAGCTGGCTGGCGCGCCGGTGCCGGTGGTGGACAGCGCCGCCGCCACCGCGGAGGTGGTCGAAGCGCTGCTCAGCGAGCGCGAGCTGAGCATCACGCCGAGTGCTTCATTTCCTCGCGGACAGCTGCAAGGCGCCCTGGACGTGCTGGTCAGCGACACGCCCAAGAGCTTCGCGGCGGTGGCTGAGCGCTTCTTGGGGCACGCCATCGAGAGCGTGACTCAGGTCGACGTGGTGCTCGGCAAGTAGCGCTAACGCTCGCTGTGGGCAGCTCAACTTAGCGCGCCTCATCGAGCGCCTGGCCCAAGACCCCATCGAGCGGGTGAGAGCGAGCTCGGGCTCAACGCGGAGCGCTGGCTAGCTGACCTCGCTGGTCGGCTCGCTCGCGCACAGGTAGAGCACCGCCATGCGCACGGCGACTCCTGCTTCCACCTGGTCGAGCACCACCGCCTGCGGGCTCTCGGCGACCTCCTCGCTGATCTCGACGCCGCGGTTCATGGGCCCTGGGTGCATGACCAGCGCGCCGGGCTTCGCGAGCCTTAGCCGCGCGGCGTTGAGGCCCCAGATCTTGGCGTATTCGCGCGTGGTGGGGAACAGCGCGGTGCCCAGGCGCTCTTGTTGGATGCGCAACATCATCACCACGTCTGCGCCTTCGAGCGCTGGCTCCAAGCGGTCGAAGATAGGCACACCCAGCGCGCAGGGTGGATCACCCGTGATCGCCGCGGGCCACATGGTGCGCGGCGCCGCGAAGCGCACGCGAGCGCCTAACATGTTCAAGAGCAGCGCGTCAGAGCGCGCGACGCGGCTGTGCCGGATGTCGCCGCAGATGGCCACCTGCTTGCCCGCCAAGTCACCTAGGTGCCGGCGCATGGTGAAGGCGTCGAGCAGCGCCTGGGTCGGGTGCTCGTGCATGCCGTCGCCGGCGTTAATAATTGCCGCGCGGCTATTGCGCGCGAGGTAGTCAGCCGCGCCAGAGGCTGAGTGGCGGATCACCACCACGTCGGGCTGCATGGCGTCGAGGGTCGCCATGGTGTCGCGCAGGGTCTCACCCTTTTTTGTGCTGGAGGTCGAGGCTGAGATGTTCACGACGTCTGCGCTGAGCCGCTTGCCGGCGAGTTCGAATGAGGTGCGCGTGCGCGTCGAGTTCTCAAAGAACACGTTCATCAGGGTCTTGCCGCGCAGGGTGGGGGCCTTCTTGATCGGGCGACGGCTCAGCTCAAAGAAGGCCTCGGCGGAGTCTAAGATCCCCACGGCAGTCTGCGGCTCTAGCTGAGCGATCGAGAGCAGGTGCCGTAAGCGCAGCTCGTTCATGACGCGCTCCTGGTGGTCTGTGAGTCACCGAGCAACCAGGCCTCGAGGCCCGCGTCCGTCTCGCGCACGTCGACCCGGCACGCCGCCGGCACCTCGATGCGGCGCACGCAGTAGTCGGGCTGGATGGGCAGCTCACGCCCAAAGCGGTCGACCAAGGTGGCTAGCTCAATCCGGCGCGGGCGCCCGTAGTCCATCAGCGCGTCGATGGCAGCGCGGATGGTGCGCCCGGTGAAGCACACGTCATCCACCAAGACCACGCGGTGCTCTTCTAAGCGCTGCGGGATCTGGCTCGGCCCAATGCGCGGGTTGGGCAGCGCGGTGGCGGCGTCGTCGCGGTAGAGCGTGATGTCGACGCTGCCCAGCAGCGGCGCGTGGTGGTCGAGCTGCTCAAGCCAGCGGGCCAGGCCGCGCGCGACGGGTTCGCCTCCGCGGCGCACGCCGACCAGCATCAGCGGCTCGTCTGGCTGACCGCGCTCCAGGATCTCGCCGGCCATGCGGCGTAGGCCGCGCTCGGTGGCGCTCGCGCTGAGCAACAGCCGCGCGTCGCCGGGCTGAGTCGAATCGCCGGGCCGAGTCGAATCGCCGGGTTGGGGCGGATCGTCGGGCTGAGTCGGTGGCCCCGCGGCTTGGTCCTGTGACATGGGCTGGTGGGTAGATCGGAGCCGCGCGCGCTTCAACCAACGCCGCCTGAGGGCTGAGCCGCGGGCTTCAATTCAGCCAGCGGCCATCGGGGCCTTTGCTGCCGTTGCCCTTGGTTTTGTCCTTGGTTTCGTCCTTGCGGCCGCCCTCGATCACCCTGAGCGGTGACTTGGCGACGCGGTCCTTGCGACTCGAGGTCTCCAGCGCGGCTTGTTTGTCTAGGCGGCGCAGCTTGAAGCGAAGCCAGCCGCGACGCAGGGGCGACGGCGTGCTGCCGCCGAGCAGCCAGCCGGCGAACATCCCGCCAAATGGTGACAACAGCCCCTCTGGAGCGTTGGCCAGCCACAGCACCCGCAGCACGCTCATGGCCAGCACGAAGCCGAGCAACATGCCAGAGGTGACCGGGAGCACCATGAACAGCCGCACTGTTTGCCCACGGAAACTCAACGCCCAAGCCACGGCGACCGCCTCGACCACAGGCATGGCCCCGAACCAGTAGGCTGGCACCAGGCGCCCGCTCAGGCTCGCGGGCAGCAGCAGCTCAAGCAGTAGTTGTATCCCGTAGGAAATGAGCGCTGAGAAGAACAAGAAGCGCAAGAAGCGCTTGCTACCCCACTGCGTCTCCAGCGAAGGCGCCAGAAAGAACAGCCCCAGCATCGCGAATAACAGGTGGCTGACCGTGCCTTGGGGCTGATGCATCCACGGCGCCGTGAGCAGCCGCCAGACCTGACCGTCGAGGATCAAGCTGGTGTTGCCGCACAACAGCGAGAACAGGTCCATGCTCGCGCCGCCGAAATTGATCGCGATGGCGAACGCGATGTTGATCGCGAGCATCGCTAACAAGACACCCTTTAGGGCCTTGCCGGGCATTTGCAGCCCGCTCTGCAGCTCAGCGCCGGGACCGCTCATGCGTGTCTCGTAGCTTTGGAGCCCGCGCTCCGCAACGCTTGTCTCGAATTCGCGCCCAGGGCTACAGCGCCCACCGGGTTTGACGCGAGGGCCGTCAGCGCAGCGGGGCTAGTTGCCGCCTGCCGCGCCGCCGCTACCCGCCGTGCTAGCGCCGCCCGAGCCAGCGGCGCCACCCGAGGCTGCGCCGCCAGTCGCAGCTCCGCCCGAGGCTGCGCCCGCGGCCCCAGCTGCTCCGCCTGAGCCAGCCGCGCCGCCGCTACCCGCTGTGCTAGCGCCGCCTGAGCCAGCCGCGCCGCCGCTACCCGCTGTGCTAGCGCCGCCTGAGCCAGCCGCGCCGCTACTGCCCGCTGCGCCGCTCGTGCCGCCAGCGCCGCTCGCGCCGCCAGCGCCGCTCGTGCCGCCAGCGCCGCCCGAGCCACCGCTGCCGCCCGGAACCAGCGGCTGACAAGCGGCGTTCAAGATCACGTTGGCCACGCTGGTGGCGGAGCAGGTGGAGGAGTAAGCGGGGGTGGTGGGATCGTCGGTGAACGCGCTCACCGCCAGGCGATACTGCGTGGCGGGTGTCAGGGCAGTGAACGGCGCGAGCGCCGTACCGCACGCAGCCTGGCGCGTCTCGACGCTCCCCAGGAGCCGCACGCTGAAGGACGTCAGGCCCGGTGCGCCAGCGTCTGCGCCAGCGCCTGCGGGCGTCGCGCACGCTAGGTCGCCACGCAGCGCCTCTAGATCGACCGTCAACCCGGTGGTCGGGGGGTTCGGGCGCAGATCAGTGAGCGCGTCGCATGGACGCACGTACACGGTGCGCGTGCTCACGCTGATGGCTGGCCGCGCGCCGTTTCCGTCGTGAGCGACGCCGCACTGCGTGGTCCAGCTTTTTGCCGCGCGGTTGCCGTTTGCGTCTAGCATCACCCGCGAGCCGGGGGCCAGGGGCGTCAGCTGATCGGTCTCGTAGACGTCGACTTCCGCGGTGTAGCGGCCGCCGGGGGTGACGTAGCCAAAGTTGACGCTGCGGTTGCAGCCCGTCGCGGGGGACGACGGGTGGTCGAACGGGGCGCTCGCGTCAGCGGCTGGATCGCCGAGCGCATGCAAGGTGACCACGTAGCTGCGCGGCGCCCCTGGCAGCTCAGCGCAGGGCAGGTCGCCAAGGAAGTCCGCAGGATCGACGCCAACCAGGGTCGGTGAGCTGGTGCCAGCGCTGGAGTTGCCAGTATCGAAGCAGGCAACTGCGGCGACGCCGACCAGCAAGTAAGCCAAATGGGCGACCTTCATCACGGCTGCCCTCTTACAGCGCTTCGCCGGGGCTTGCACCCGGAACGCGCCGCGGGCGGCTAAAATGCGCCGCTTCCCAGGGATCTGCGGCGGCGCCCCAGCGCGCTTTGTCGGCGCCGCCTCCGCTGCTGCTGCCGCCACGCGCGTTCGGATGGCGCCGCGGTGCGCCGCGGCTCACGGCAGCGGCAGGTAAACGCGCTTCTCTAGGGGCGGCTCAATCGCCACCAGTTGGTCGCCGCGCAGGACGAAGCGGGCAACGCTCGGGGCCAAGCCCGCTGTGGCTGGCGCCGCGGCGCCGCCACAGCGCCGGTTGAGCCGCACCGCGGGGCGCTCGACCTGCACCACCGCTTCACCTGCGATGCGACCAAAGCGCAGGCGGCTTCGCACCTGCGCCGCCGCTTCGCAGTTGACGCGGCTGCCGTCGCGCAGCTCGTAGTTCTCGACCGCCTTCAGGGACTCCACCGCGTACTTCACGCCAGGCTCAAACCGCAGCTCGCTCTCGACGCGCGTGTCGAAGACGCTGATCGGGGCAGGCGGCGAGTTGAAGCCCTTGGCTTCTTCGGTGGCTCGCCAGCGCAGGCCTACGCGCATGATCTCGTCGGCTGGCGTCTCCGCGCGGACAACGCCAGGCTCGGCCGCGGCTTGGCGCTTACAGCCGCTCAGCAGCGCGCCGCTCAGCAGCGCGCCGCTCAGCAGGGCGCCGTAGCGGGCAACGCCCCAGCGGCGATGAGCTGAGCGCTCACTAGCTTGACCTGGCTGCTGAGTTTGTTTGCCGAGCATTCGCAGACTCCGGAGTCGCCTGTCAGTTCCCTGCGCCAGCGGTTCCAGCGCCGCCGCCTGCGCCGCCGGTCGCCGCGCCGCCGGTCGCTCCGCCGCCGCCGGTCGCCGCGCCCGCCGCTCCGGCGCTGCCGCCGCTGGCACCACCGGCTCCCGCGTCGGGGATCGGATCTTCGTCTGGCACTAAGAAGCGACACGCCGAGCTGTTCTCTGGCTGCAGCACCACGTCGCAGGTGGTGACGATGCCCTCGCTCAGCTGAACGCCGCTCAGCGCGGGGCAGCTCGCTGGTTCGCTGAGCCCCGCCTTGCCGCACTCACCAGCCGCCTTGATGGCGGCCTTGCAGCGCTTCACCTCGCTGCTGCGTGGTTCGTCCTCAACGCCCAGACCGTGGAGGCAGTGATCTCGGTAGAAGCGCTTGCAGGCCTCCACGTCCGCGGCGCCGTCGATGCCGCAAGCTGCCGCCGCCTCGCAGCGTACATCCTCAATCTCGCGACACACGCCGATCCCCACCGCGTCGGTGCTGCAGCCCCCAGAGCCCACCACACTGAAGGCGGCCAGACCGCTGATCGCGAACGCCAAGCTGCCGCGCCAGCGCAGGTGGCCGCGCGCGCCTCGGGGCCGGCGCGGGGTGCTAGTAACCTGGGCTGATGTCCTGAGACGCATACTCGGCGGCTACCACGCGCTGAACGCCCGGGGCGAGTTTGTGACAGGCCAGCGCAGCGAGCGCCGCGCGGAACTTCGGTCCCGCCGCCCGGCCTTGGTATAGCCGAGCCATGTCCGACGCAGCGAACTCGCGCAGCCAGGTGATGCTGCTGTGCGCTGGTCACGGCACCCGCCTCAGGCCGCTGACCAGTGAGCTACCGAAGCCGCTGGTCCCCCTCGGTGACCGCCCACTGCTGGCGCACCTGACACGTCAGTTGGTCACCGCCGGGGTGCCCCGGGTAGCGCTCAACGCGCACCATCTAAGCGATAAATTTACTAATCTTAACAATCAATTAGGCATCGAAGCTGATGTGATAATCGAGCATCGAATATTGGGCACCGCGGGGGGTGTCGCCGGTGCACGGACGCAGCTCAGCGCGCCGGTCTTGGTTTGGAACGGCGACATCTTGTGCCGGCCGCCCATCGCGGAGTTACTGGCGCAGCGACAGCCCATGACGCTGTTGGTCGCGCCGCGAGAAATAGGCCAAGGCAGCGTGGGTTTGGGGGTGGGGGGCCGCGTCGTCCGGCTGCGTGGCGAAGTGTTTGGCCGCGAGCTGCGGGGCGGCGACTACGTCGGGATCGCCGTGCTCGGCCAGCAGGTGCTCGACGACTTGCCTGCTCAGGGCTGCCTGATCGGCGACGTGGCGCTGCCCCGGCTGCGCGCGAGCCTGGCGGTGGACAGCCTGGGCTTCGCCGGTGAGTGGAGTGATCTCGGGAGCTTAGAGCGCTACCTTGGGGCAAACCTTGAGTGGTTAGGTGGCGCGGCGTCCTGGATCGGTGCTGGCGCCCAGGTAGCGGACAGCGTGATCCTGGAGCGCTCGCTAGTGGGCAGCGGCGCCCGAGTCAGCGGCGCGGGTCGCCTGCAGCGCTGCGTGGTTTGGCCCGGCGCAGCGGCCCAGGCGCCGGCGTCCGACTGCATTTTTGGGCGTCATTTTCAGGTCCATGTGGACGCGCTCAAAGCCGGTTGAGGTGCGCTGGCTCGAGAGCCGTGCCGTGAGATCAGAGGCTCAGCGCTGAAAGTAGAGCTCGAGGCTGAGCAGCGGCCCGCTCGAGCTCGAGCCGCCCAGCACCGCCAGCTGCCCCGTTGGTAGGCGCTGGAGCAGCCCGCCGGTCCGCGCCGGGTCCGAGCCGAGCGGCGTCAGCTGCAGCGCGCTTTGGTCGCTGCTGACACGCAGCAGCTGGCTCTCGCCGCTGGCGCTGCTGGCGAGCAGCAACACCTCGCCGCCCTCGGTGCGCGCCAGGCTCACCGACTCGGCAGAGCCCAGCGCCTGCCCGGCGACCTCAGGCTGGCAGGTTGTCGAGCACCCCAAGTCCAGCTTGGCGCTGGCCGCTGGGGCGCTGCCCTGTCCACCCCCGACCCGAAAGACGCCGTCCGCTGCCTCGAACACCGCCGCGCCGCGGGTTGGATCGGGAGCGGCGCTCAGCGCGTCGAAGGCGGTGGCTTCGGGCTTCAGCTGTTCGACCCCTGCGGCAGTGTCGCTGCCCCCGACCACCAGCACGCCGCGGCCGTCCAGGTAGGCCGCGGCGGCTCCTTGCCGTGGGGAGGTGAGCTTTAGGACGCTGAGCTCGCCGTCGGGGCTGATGCGCAGCACGCGATCCGTGGCGACGCCTGGGCGCGTCGCGCCGATCACGTACTGATCGCCGCTCGGCGCGCTGACCACCCGGCCACCGGCCACGGCTCCAAACGCGCCGGGCTCAGGCGCCGCGAGCTGGCCCTGGTCGCCGGTCGCGAAGTCGAGGTAGCTCGCCCCAGCTGGCCCGATGAACACGCCGATCCACCCGTCGAACACCAACAAGGTCTGGATGCGGCAGTCGGCCTCGCTGGGGCAAGGCAGGTCGAAGGCCTCCGACGCGCGCCACAGGCCCAAGTCATACAGCGAGCCGCGCGCCTCGGCGCTCACGCTGAGCAAATAACGCTCTGCCACCACGCCGGACAGCTGGATGGGCGCGTCCAGGGGCGCTAGCGGTTCCGCGAGGCCGAGGCTCCCGGCTTGACCTACTGGTAGCGGCAACACGCGCTCCGCGACGCCGCGCGGATCAATCAGCACGCTGTCGGCGCTGAACTCGACCTCGCCCTGGCTGTCGCGCCCGCGCACGTGAACCCGGCCGACGCCGCCGCGGCCCAGGGAGAAACCTGAGGCTGGCGTGTCGAAGCTCAGCAAGTCTTGGGTGTCGCCGGCCTGATCGGTCTTGGTGACCTGCACCTCAAAGCCAGGCTCGAGCCAGGGCTCAGCTCCGCTGGCGGAGACGAACTCGATCCTGCCCGGCTCGAGCAGCTCTTCAGAGCAGCTCAGGCAGCCAAAGCCTAGGACTAAGCCGAGCAGCCAGTGAGGCTTGGTCGCGGATCGACGGCGGCGCTGCGCGGCGCGAGGGGTGGCGGGCACCGCGGCTGTTTAGCATGGGGGCGGAGTTGCGCTAACACGCGGCGCATGTCGCTCTTGCTGCGCCAGACGGATCTAACCCCGGACGTGCCACGGTTGGCGCGCGCCCTCAGCGTAGCGCCTGGCGCGCAGCTGCTTTGGTCCGGCGGCGTCGAGGCTCGCTCGAGCTACCTGTGCTGCGATCCAGTGGCTTACAGCGCCGCCCTCGACCCCGAGCCGGGCTTGCCCCTCCGCCCAGAGCTCGGCCCTGAAGCGGGCTGTCCGCGCTGGGTCGGCGCGCTGCCGTACGAGTGTCGACGCGGTTTAGAGCGCCGCTCTGCAGGCCCCGATCCGCGCCCGGCGCCCCACTTTGTGCGGCCCGCGTGGCAGCGCTACGCCGCCGTGGCGCGGGTCGATGCGCAGGGCGTGACGCTGGTGGGTGAGTCCGTGGCAGCCCTCGATCGGCTCCACGCGCGGCTGCGCGAGGCGCAGCCAGCCCCACGCGGCGCGCCGGAAACAGTTCGTCTAGAGCGAGTCAGCGACTCCGCCGATACCCCGCGGCAACATATTGAGCGGGTGCAGCGCGCCCTCGACCTGATCGCCCGCGGTGAGTTGTATCAGGTGAACCTCGCGCGGCGCTTCAGCTACCACGTCCAAGGCGGCGCCATTCAGCTGCTCCTGGCCTTGGCGAGCCACGACAGCGCGCCCTATGCTAGCGCGCTGAACCTCGGGGATCAGGGGGTGGTGGGGATGAGCCCGGAGCTGTGCCTGCGTGTTGAGCCAAGCGGCCAGCTCAGCACGACCCCGATCAAAGGCACCAGGCCGCGCGGCGCAGACGCGACGCTCGACGCACAGCTCGCGCTCGAGCTGGACCAAGACCCCAAAGAGCGCGCAGAGCTCGCGATGATCTTAGATGTTGAGCGCAACGATTTGGGGCGCGTCGCGGCCACCGGTAGCGTACGGCTCACTGGCGGGCCGGAGGTCGTGTCCCACCCCACCATCCACCACCGCCAGGCCACGCTGGTCGCGCAGCTGCGCCCCGGCGTGAGTCGGGCGGCGCTGCTCGAAGCGATGTTACCCAGCGGAAGCGTAACCGGCGCCCCTAAGATCCGTGCCATGGATCTGATCGCGGAGCTCGAGCCGGTCCGGCGTGGCTTGTACACCGGCGCCTACGGCTACCTGTCTCACGCCGGTGGCCTGGAGTTGGCCATGGCGATCCGCAGCTTGAGCGTGAAGCAGGGGGTAGGGCAGTATCACACGGGTGGAGGCATCGTGGCCGACAGCGATCCGGGGCGCGAGCTTGAGGAGACCGAGTGGAAGGCCGCGCAATTTGAGGCGCTGGCCAGGACATCGGCGAAACTTCGCTAAGCGCCTATCGATACGCCGCGAGCGGTCTGAAAGTTGGCCGCGGCGTGGGCTGAAGGCTACCCCTTACGTCGCGGACGCCAGCGTGGTCGTGCTCGAACACAGGCACCCCTCAGCGTTCCCGCCTGAACAGCGATGGAAAGCGTGAACGTTCGCAATCTCGAAAATATCCAGGAGGACGAGCCTGGTCGGCGCTCGCCTCGCTTGGGCACTTTGTTGTTGTTCGCGCTAGGCGGCGGCGCGCTGGTCGCCGTGGCGGCGCTGAGCATGAAGAGCGCTGAGCCAGCCCAGCGCTCCGAAGACGACCCGCTGGCTCAGCTGGTCTCGGAGGCGAAGCATGATTCGAAGCCCGCAGAAGAGGTCGATGAAGCTGACGTGACCTTCCCGGGGATCCTCAGCGACACCGAGGCACCGACCACGGCGCTCGCGGCGGTCAAAGACGAGCGTGGCAGGTTGCTCAAGCAAGACTTTACGCTGCCGGCAGGTGCGCCGACGCTCCCTCCACCCCCAACCGACAGCTTGCCTGTGGTGCCATTGCCAGCGGGCAGCCTGCTGGCTGCGACGCCGGTCACCGAGCAGCCTAAGGATCGCTTGACAGGCCTAGCCGCGAGTCAGTCGCAGGTCGCCGAAGGCGGGGCGCTGGCGCCGATGGGCAGCGAAGGCGGCTATCAGATCCAGGTGGCGAGCTTTGACAAACAAGAAGACGCTGACAAGTTCGTGAGCGATCTACGCAAGCGCGGCCACGAGGCGTACCGCCAAGCGGCGCACGTGCCGGGCCGCGGCCTGTGGCACCGGGTGCGCATCGGTCCCTTCAAGACCAAATTTCAGGCGCAGCAGTACAAGGACAAGTTCGAGAAGACTGAGCGCGTCTCGCCTTTCCTTGTGGATCCACATAAGCAGAAGCTGCAAGAGGACATCAAGCAGGCGAAGATCGCCGCTCGCAAGCGGCGTATGCTGGGTACTGACTGAGCAGCGACGCACCGGAAGCCCAGCCCAAGCGGGGATCGCCAGGCGTCGTGACGGCTTAGGTACCAGGGACGGCCAGCGCTCGCTGAGCACGTCGCGAGGCTCAGTGGTGGCGGTGCTTTGCTCCAGCAGGCACGCGCGCGGCGACGATGTCGCCTGACAGCACGCCCTTCGAGCCGATCAGCTGATCGGCTAGCGACTTCAGCTTCTTGGCCGGCCCACGCGCGGCGATCACCTCGAGGCAATTGTCGTGGTCGAGGTGCACGTGCAGCGCGCTGATGATCAGCTCACCAAACTGGTGCTGGATGCTGGTCAGGCGCTCGCTCAGCTCCGGCTTGTGGTGGTCATACACCAGGGTGATGGTGGCGCAGGTCTCGGCTCCGGTCTCCCAGGCGGCGTCGTCGAGCTCGCGCCGCACCAGATCGCGGAGCGCCTCGGAGCGGTTGGCGTAGCCGCGCCGGGTGAGCAGCTCATCAAAGCCGTCGAGCAAATCACGCTCCATGGCCACCCCAAAGCGTACGAGCTTGGTCATCGCTTACCTGACTTTCGCATCAGCTGCTGCTTGGCGGCGCGTGAGATCGCGCCGGTGACGTTCTTGCTCCGCGCGACCGCGCGCAGATCGCCATCTCGAAGGTGCGCGACCATGGTGGACGCGAAGGTGAGGGGGGTGCGCGGGTTGGTCACCAGGTTCAGCTTGACCTGATAGCTGCGGGTAAACTCCCGATTGCGCGAGATCGCCCGTAACACGTCCTCGCTGACCGATCGGCTCGCGCTGATCTGGATCGCCTCATTCTCGCGCATTTTGGGCGACTGGACCGCTGCTGCTGCGACCAAGCGGTTTGGGTCGCGCACCAGCAGCAGGCGCTCTGTCGCGGTACCAAGCATTGCCGCGCGGATTTTTTGACTAGGGCTCATTTGGCCGAGCTTGGCGTACAGCGGCAAGACCTTGTCGCGCAGGGTCTCGTTGCCTTCGTCATCCCGCTCGTGGGTGTCTTCGTCTTCAGCGATGGCGATGGCGCTGGCGAGCTGAGCGGTCTCGACGAACAACAGGTCATCAAAGTTCGGCTCTTGGCTGGGCTCCGGGATCAGCGCCTCTTTGATCGCTTCTGATGCCTCGCGGAAAGCTGGGATGTTGAGCACTACGCCGTTACGTACCGCCAGCTCAAGCAGGCGGTCGGAGGTCGACATGCGCACCTTGTTGTTCATGTACAGCGCCTCAATCACCGTCGGCGTCGCGAGCAGTCGTTGTTCGTTGGTCGCGATCAGCTCACCGGTCTGTTCGTCCGCGCGCGCGGCGAGGTACTCAAGGGTGCGCTGGAGGATCTGCGGCATGCGCAGCAGCTCCGCCAGCACCTGGTGATCCCGGGCGTGGGTCTCGCACAGCAGGTGGATGACCGGACCTTGCAGGTCGGCGGCCAGCGCGCCAGTCAACAGCGGCGGGGGTAGCGTCTCGAGGGTGCTGCGCGCGGAGCTGGCGACCGAGTTGTCGGCGTCGCCAGCGAGCGCACACAGGACGGTGACGATCTCCGCCGGCTTTGCCCCGGGCATCACGCCTTTGGAGGCCATCATCTTGAGCGCGGGTGGCGCTCCAGGGGAGAGCACCTTCTTAGCGGCTGGAGACAGCCCCTCCAAATCGAGTTCAATGCTCATGGCGCACAACGTAGCCCAAGGGCCCGCGAATGGATAACTCATCGCGCTGAGGGCTGCTCGGCGCCGCCGGGCGTGAAAGCTAGAATCGCCGACTAGCTCGGTGAATTTGCTAGCGCGCGCTGAGCAAGCAACAATCGTCACGCTTCACCCACGATCACGGGAATCAGGCCGGGACTCAGCGGTTGCACCCTGACGCGCGCGGTGAGCTCAGCCGCGCGCGGTCAAGCCAATGTTTCCGTGGCGGTGCTGCTGCGCGTTCGGCGCCGCCAGGTCGCTGACTAAACGCCCAACGACGCTGCCGTCGATGGTTGCTCTAACCCGGGTGGGGCACTATTCTCAGCCGCGGTGCCGGGAGCTACTACTAGCGACGCGCGCCTTCGAGGCACGAACAGGTACATCACACGACAGCGCTCGGGCGAGCAGGTTCGCACCAGGCGCAAGTAACGACGGAGGAGAATCGAACATGGGGATCATGGATTTCGTCAAGGGCGGCGTGCAGCAGATGATGATCGCTCGCCCTGACGACCTTAAAGAAAAGGTCTTCTACAAGCACCCTGATCAGCAGTTCCCGTTCTGGAGCCAGCTGACCGTCGACTCCGATGAAGTCGCGCTCTTTTTCAAGGACGGCAAGCCGGAGGGCATCCTGCCGCCCGGGCGCCACACGCTGAGCACGCAGAACCTGCCCTTCCTCGGTAAGTTTGTCAGTGAATTTACAGGCGGAAACGTCTTTATCAGCGAGATCTTCTTCGTCACCACACGCCCGATTTTCCGTGACCAAAATAGCCAGCCCCTCGGCTTTGGTGGCCCGCTCGGCTCGATGCGCGATCCAGAGTTGGAGATCCGCGTGAACCCGCGCGCCTTCGGCACGTACTCGTTCAAGGTCATCGATCCGGCTGTGTTCATCGGCACCTTCATCGGGCAAAGCGGCGCCGTCGATCCAGACGTCGCGCTGCAGTGGGTCCGCGACCAGATCCTGATGGGCCTGAAATCCGTGCTCACCCGCATGATGAAGTCCGGCGACATGACGCTGATGGACTTGGGCGAGTGCGGGCCTGACGCGGCACGTGAGATCGTGCAGAATTGCCCAGACCTCACGGCAAAGGGTCTCCAAGTGATGGAGATCGCCAAGCTCAACATCAACCTGAGCAAGGAAGACGAAGCCCGCATCGACGAGTTCCAAGACCAGATCGTGCAGACCAAGCTGGACCGTCGGAAGGCGAAGATCGCAGTCGGCACGGCGGAAGCGGAGGCCCAGCAGAAGCAGTTCTCGCTTGACCAAGACTTCTCCAACGCTCAGCGCTACGTCAACCAGATCGACATGAACCGCTACGGGCAGTACGCAGGCGCGCAGGCCACGATGGGGCTCGGCGAGGGCTTGGCACAGGGTGGTGGAGGTGCTTCAGCCGGCGTCGCCGGTGCGGGCATGATGGCCGGTATGGGGCTCGGCGCGGGACTGAACGCGGGGGCACACGGGGGCTACCCGCCTCAAGGCGGCTATCCGCCTCCCGGGTACGGTTATCCTCCGCCGGGTTATCCTCCGCCGGGCTATCCTCCACCGGGCTACCCGCCTCAGGCTTATCCCGGCTACCCGCCGCAGCAGGGCGCTCCTCCTGGCTACCCGCCGCAACCGGGCTACCCTCCGCAGCAGGGCGCTCCTCCTGGCTACCCGCAGCAGGGCGCTCCTCCTGGGTATCCTCCGCAGCAGGGCGCTCCTCCTGGCTACCCGCAGCAGGGCGCTCCTCCTGGGTATCCTCCGCAGCAGGGCGCTCCTCCTGGCTACCCGCCGCAGCAGGGCTATCCGCCGCAGCAGGGCTATCCGCAACCGGGGCAGCAGGCGGGCGCTTACGGACCACCGCCCGGTGCGCCGGGTGCTCCTGGCGCGGCTCCGGCAGCGGAGTTCGCTGGTGGACCGTGCCCTAAGTGCAGCACCGCGAACGCCGCCGGCGCCAAGTTCTGCGCCTCGTGTGCCACCCCGCTGAGCTAACGTCAGCGCGCAGCGAATCCGTCCAACGCCCAGGGGTCACGCCCTTGGGCGTTTGGCTTTTTTGTCAGCGGATCCGCGCTGCAACGCCAGGGCAACTGACGGCTGACACCTGAATGGACTAGGCTGACGTTTGGGTGAAGGAAACACTTCGGCTATTTGGCGAGGATCGCTCGGGGCCAGACGCAGACAGCGAGCTGATGGCGAAGCGGTGCCCGGAGTGTGGTCACCAGTTCTCAGGGGAAGCACGCTTTTGCCCGTTTGACGGCGGGCTGCTCGCCCTTGAAGGCGTCTGGGATCGGAGCGGCGATCCGCTGCTGGGGCAGTTGATCGACGGCCGCTACCAAGTTGAGAGCGTGCTCGGTGAGGGCGGGATGGGTACCGTGTATCGGGTCCGCCACGCGAGCCTTGATCGCCCATTTGCGCTCAAAGTGCTGCGGCAAGATCTGGCCGGCGACAGCGAGTTGGCGGCGCGCTTCATTCAAGAGGCCAAGGCCGCCGCGTCCGTCAGTCACCCGAACGTCGTCCAGATCACGGATTTTGGTCGACTGGCCAGCGGTCAACCCTATTTCATCATGGAAATGTTGGCGGGCGAGTCGCTCGGCTGGTTGATCCAACACGGAGGGGCCATCCCCTCGGCTCGCGCCGTGCGGATCTTGAGGCAGGTGGCTGAGGCGTTGGGCGCGGCGCACGCGCAGGGGATCGTGCATCGAGACCTCAAGCCTGACAACATCCACGTCGGGGAGGCCGCAGGTACGACCCTCGACGTCGTCAAGGTCTTGGACTTTGGCTTGGCGAAGGTCGCTGGCGCCAGTCGCCTCACGCGCCAAGGCATCGTGTTTGGGACGCCACATTACATGAGCCCCGAGCAGGCGTCCGGCGGCGTGGTAGATCACCGCGCGGATATGTATGCGCTCGGGGTGGTCATGTACGAAATGTTCACCGGCCACGTCCCGTTTGAGGCTGACAGCTATATGGGCGTGCTGACCAAGCACATGTTCGTCGCGCCCACCCCGCCGAGCGAGTTGATCAGCGGGGGGCGCGAGCTAGGCGCGCTGGAGGACATGACCCTGCGCTGCCTCTTGAAGAAGCCGGCGCAGCGCTTTCAGAGCATGGCTGAGTTCGTCGAGGAGCTGGATCGGGTGGCGTCGGTCCGCGACGACGGCAGCCTGTCACTCAGCCCTTCGGAGGGTGGGGCGCGCCCGCTGCACAATCTGCTGGCGGATGAGCTGGAGCCGCCCAGCCCAGAAGAGCTGAAGCTCGCGCTAGGCAGGAGGAACACGCCAGGCAACTGGACATCGTTCGCGGTGGCTGGCGTGGGCTTGGCAGCCTTGCTGGGTGCGATCGCCTGGCTCGTGCTGCGCACCGATCCAAGCTCGGCGACGCCAGCGGGCAGCCAAGCCACCCTGCTCGTCAGCGCGAGCCCGCCAGCGCTGGTCAGCGCGTCCGCGACGACCGCTTCCGTGAGCGCGAACCTCGACGCGATCAGCACGCCAGCGCTGGACGCAGCGCCTCCGCCATCCAGCGCGCCTCCGCCATCCAGCGCGCCTCCGCCCCGCGCGCCTCCGCCCCGCGCGCCGCGCGTCATTCCAACCCCTGCGCCGACCCTATCCGCCACGACCCCTCCGCCTGCAGCTGACGCGCCGAAGGCCATCGGTGGTGCCGAGGTGATCGACCCGTGGAAGTAGCGCTGCCCAGCGCGCGGGACGGTTGTGCTGGCGATGTGACCCTCGTAAGGGCCGCCGGGCGTGGCTGCACGCCGTGTACGGGCGCGGCGAGCGCGACCCCGGCGCGCAGCTGCGATCAACTCAGACCGACCCGACCGACCCCGACCGACCCCCGCCCCACCGCGTATCAGCGTGAAGGCGAGCGCTGCGCGGACGGCGACGCCGCTTGACACTGCTGCTCGCTACCGCAAGGCTTACCGGGCGCTGGAAAAACAACGACGTGGCTAAAAAGCAGTTATTGCTGGTCGATGGAGACCCGCGCAGCGTGCGGGTCCTTGAGGTCAGCCTAAGAAAAGCGGGCTACAGCGTCACCACCGCCGGGGACGGTCTGGACGCGTTCGCCAAGATCAACTTCTCGACGCCCGACTTGATCCTGACCGACACGCGGCTGCCCGGTTTGGATGGCTACGAGCTGGTACGCCGCTTGAAAGAACAGCCGGATCTCGCAGGCATCCCCGTGCTGTTCTTAACCAGCCAGCGGTCGGTCGAGGACAAGATCCGCGGCCTCGAGCTCGGGGTGGAGGACTACCTCACCAAGCCAATTTTCGTACGGGAATTGATCACCCGCGTGAACATGCTGTTGGCTCGCCGCACCCAGGAGCGCATCGCGACCAGCCAGCCGATGAGCGCGCGGACGCGGCTGAGCGGCTCTCTGGAAGACATGGGCGTCGTCGACTTGCTGCAGACCTTCGAAGTCAGCCGCAAGAGCGGCGTCGCGATGATCCACGACGGCGCCAGAGAAGCTCAGGTTTTTTTCCGCGAAGGAAAAGTGGTGGACGCGCAGCTGGGTCGCCTACGCGGCGAGGAGGCGGTCTACCGAGCGCTGATTTGGACCGAAGGCAGCTTCGAGGTTGAGTTCCGGCCGGTTCAAAACGAGGACATCGTCCCGACCTCGACGCAGGGCCTGCTGATGGAGGGCATGCGTCGGGTCGACGAGTGGGGACGTTTGTGCGAGCAACTGCCGTCTCTCACCACGGTGTTCGAGGTCGATCACGATGAGTTGGTCGATCGGCTCAATGAGATCCCCGACGAGCTGAACGGCATCCTCCGGCTGTTCGACGGGCGGCGCACGCTGATCAACGTGGTGGATGAGAGCCCGTTCGAGGATCTGTCCACCCTGGGGACGGTCACCAAGCTGTACTTCGAGGGTCTACTGGTCGCCAGTGAGGCGCCCGCGCGCGTTGATGACGAGGTGGTGCCGAGCCTGGAAGGCGACAGCCAACCAAGGCTTGAGGTCGCTGCCCCAGATGACATCGTCCCAGAGCATCACTCTCCGCTGCGCACGCGCGCCGCGCTGGCTGTTGGAGACAGCGGAGCAACAGCAGGGGAGGCCGTGGCTCCCGCGAGCCCTGATGGGGAGCGCGCCGCCGCCAGCAGCTCAAGTCGCTCGACGCTGATGGCGCTGGGCCAGGTCGCCGCCCCGCTTGCTTCGGCTGTAGAAGTTAGGGCAACGCCGGCGGACAGCGAAAGCTGGGCAGTTAAGCCGACGATCGCGGATTCCCCCGACGCGCGCGCGGCGGTGGCGATCGCGCGTGGCGCGTTCGATTCGATGCAGCCGTCAACCGCACGGAATACACCTGCTGCCAAGGCGGAGGGTAAGCTGATTCCGTTCCCGCGGGGCAATGACGAAGCAGGCCCAGCCGCGGGCGGCGCAGCTGACTCGGGCACGCCGCCCCGCGTCGCGAAGACCACTCAGCTGGCTGGGACACCCAGCAGCGTAGAAGAAGCCCGCGCGGAGCCACCTGCAGAGCCGCCGCACACGCGACGCGAGCCATCGCCCCGCGGCCCGGGGCGCGGTCAGCCCGCGGCCGAGCAGGACGCGGCGGACGCCGAGGTATTCTTCAGCGCTATTGATCGCGCCGAGGCTCAAACAGCGCAGGACGTCTCGGTGCGTCGCCCCGAGCCTAGTCAGCCGACGCCTGCCGCGGCTTCGGCTGACCAGGGGTCGGGGTCTAGTCCTCAGCACCGCGAGGAGAAGCTCGTTGCGTCAGTAGCCGCCACCCTGGACAGCGAGCATGGGAAAGCGTGGCCGCCCAAGCGACGTCCCGCCGCAGGGGTCCCGTTCCAGGCCGACGCTGAGCCCGAGCCCGCGCAGCCGAGCAGCGCGGATCACCCTGCGGATCATGAGCACGAGTCGGATTTCTTCAACGACGGCGAGTCTGGTGAGTATGAGGGGGGGCCGCGTAGCTTCCCCCCAGGGCACTTTGACGCTGAGCTCGATGAAGCAGAGGCCCTGCCGCTGCGCACTCCAGAGCAGGAGGCGCGTCGCCGCCGCTTGGTTCGGGTGGTAGTGCTCGCGGTGTGCTTTGCCGTAGGGATCTTCGTCTTCGCGGTAGCCTTCAAGGACAAGAAGCCCACGCGCGGTGACGCCGTACCGCTGACCGCCACCGAGCGGGCGCCGACTCTCACGCAGACGCCACCCAAGGAGGTGGTGGGTGAGCCGAAGCAGCCGCCGCCCCCCGCGTCGGTCGACCCAGTGGACGCACCGCCTGAGGCCGCACCGCCCGAGGCCGCGCCGCCTGAGGCCGCGCCGCCTGTCACCGTTCAGCCGCCTGTCGCCGCACCTCCGGTTCGTAGGCCGCCCGTGCCGCCGGCTAGCAAGCCGCCAGTTAGCAAGCCGCCCGTAGAGCCGCCAGCGCTGCCCCCAGTCAGCACTGGAAAGCCACCAACGGCGTCATTTCCCACCAACTAAGCGCTGCTCACTCCGCGGACAGCGGCAGCGCTGGCGGCTTCGGCGCGAGGTAGTCCGGCAGCGTGCGCAAGAAGCCGCGAAAGAACCAGGCGAAGCGCCGAATACTATCCGCGTGGAATACGCTTGTGCGGGGGATCTCACCCAGGTGCGAGCTGCCGAGCGCGATGGGTGCCCCCGTAGCAGTAAACGCCGCGCTGTAGCCAGCGGCGGTCACCAGCTCGCGTGCCCGGGTGTTCATTGAGCCCAAGGGGTAGAAGTAGACGCTTGGGGTGACGCCCAGGCGCTGCTCGAGCAGCTCTCGCGAGCGGTTAAGCTCCTCATTTACCAACGCTGAAGGGAGATTCGCCAGGCCGCGGTGTTGATGTCCGTGGCTCGCGATCTCTACCAAGCCCGAGCGGTGCATCTCGCGCACCTGATCCCAGCTCATGGTGTAGCGCTTGCTCTCTTCGATCAGCCCAGTCGAGATCCCTAAGGAAAAGTTGATGTTCAGCTCCTTGAGGATCGGCCAGGCCTTGGCGTACACGCTGCTCATGCCGTCGTCCATGCTCACGATGGCGACCCGCGCGGGCAGCGCGTGTTCTCCACGCAAGAAGCCTACCAGCTGGCTCAGCTGGACCACCTCGACCTGGTTGTCTTGCAGCCACAGCATCTGCTTGCGGAAGTTAGCGCTGGAGACGCTGAGCGGATCGGCCCCTCTGTCGAAGCTGTGGTAAAGAAGTACGACCGCGCGGGTCTCATGGGGCGCCACCACAGGGTGCTTGAAGCCGCCCGTGGGAGCGGCGGCGGCTGCGGGGGGGTCGGCGACCAGCGGCTCTAGGGTGAAAGATGCCGCGTCCGCGGTGGGCGCTGCGCTGGCGGCGGCGCCTGCTCGCGCTCGATTGGATGGCGCGTGAGCTCGCTCGGGCGCATGAGGCGCGGGTGCGGAGCAGGCCAGCGTCAGCGCGCCGCAAACCGAAGCGCGTAAACCACGAGTAATCCGCCGCACCCCGGCGAGTATAGCTCAGCCAGGCTGTGCGCCAAAGCCCAAGGGCTGTGTGAGCGTGGCCTAGGCGCTGCTAGCGCGAGCGCACTCGTGGATCCAGCGCGGCGTACGACACGTCTACCAGCAGGTTTGATAGGATCACCACGCTCGAGAACAACAGCACCACCCCAACCACCACGGGGCCATCGCGGTCGAAGATCGCGTTGACCGTCAAGGTGCCCACCCCCGGCCACCTGAAAATCCGCTCGGTAACGATCGCGCCTCCGACCAACATCCCGACGTTCATGCCGATCACGGTCACCAGCGGCACCATCGCGTTGCGCAGCGCGTGCTTGAACACCACCACCCGCTCTGACAGCCCCTTCGCTCGAGCCGTGCGCACGTAGTCGCTCTTGAGCAGCGTGAGCATCTCGTCGCGCACCAGGCGCGTGTAGTAGGCGGCCCCGTACAGCCCCAGCGTGAGCGAAGGTAAGAAGGCGGCGCGTAGGATCTGTGCGTTGGTGGAGCCGTAGCCATCAAGGGGAAACCAGCCAAGCCAGCGCGCGAACAGGTGCTGCAGCAGCAAGCCAGTCAAGAACGTGGGCGCGCTGATGCCGATCAGCGTCAGGGTCACCGCGCCCCAGTCGAAGACCGTGTGCCTCCGATACGCCGCCACCACCCCAAACCAAATCCCCACGGAAAGTTGAATGGCCAGCGCCAAGATCCCGACCAGCAACGTGGGGCCGATGGCCTTGCCCAGCAGCTTGACGACGGGCTGGCGCTGTAAGTAGCTCTCGCCTAGATCCAGGCCGACTGGCCCCAGCCTGACGGCGTTGGGCTGCTGCTCTGGATCTCCGCCCACCCGCACCAGCTGAGTCAGGAACAGGCCATAGCGCACGGGCAGCGAGCGGTTTAGCCCCAGCTGCTCACGGATCTTTGCCACGTCGGCTGGGCGAGCCTGCGGGCCAGCCATCACGCGCGCCGGATCGCCTGGCAGCCAGTTGAAGATGAAGAAGGTGAGGGTCGCCACCGCCCAAATCGTGAACAGCGACCAACCCAGGCGGCGCAGGAGTTGACGTAGCATTCAGCGCCTCCTCATCGAGGCCGCCGCCGAGGACCCTTGGCTAAAGCCTAAACCCCACGGCAGCGCACCCAGCGTGCAGCGACGGGCACCACCAGGTAACACACAGGCTGCGCGCCGCAACATCTGACCGGTGTCGATCCAGGCCCCGCGGATGTGTTGGGTGAGCACGGGGTGGGGGTGGTAGCCCTGGACGTATGGCTGGGTGACCTCGTAGTAGCGCTGGGCGTGGATGATCACCCAAGGCGCCTCCTCGGTCACGATGGCTTCAGCTCTGCGATACAAAGCCTGGCGCGCCTCTGCCTTGGGCGTGCCCCGGGCCGCCTGCATGAGCCTATCTAGCTCAGGGTCGCTGAAGAACGCGTTGTTTTGGCAATTCTCTTCGGAAATTGCCGTGGTAGTCAGCGTCGATTCAAAGAAGTTACTTGCCTCAGGGAAATCTGGATGCCAGCCGACGGTGCCCATGACGGCGCCCTTGCGCCGCCCGGTGAGCGCCTGAAACGTCGGCCAACCCACCAAGCGCAGCTTGATGCGCACGCCGATCTTCGCCAGTTGTTGCTGCAGCACCTCGCCCACTTGTTGACCAAACGAGTCGACCAGCGCGAGGTACGGGAGCTCCTCGGGGTAGCCACCTTGACCGGTTTGCGGATCAAACGCGTAGCCCGCTAGGCGCATCTCTTCTAGCGCCTGGGCGAGGTCGTAGCGCTGGGCGGGGTAGCCCGGGCTGCTCGGGATCACGATCTCTGGCACCAGCTTGTATTGGGGCACGATCTGGCCTGGGCGGACCGCCGCGATGTGTTCGCGGTTGACCGCGAAGGCCACCGCTCGGCGCAGGTGGCGGTTGTCAAACGGCGGCATGTCGGTGTTCATGAACGCCCCGAACACCGTGTTGGGTGGCGCCCACTCGCCGTAGGGACGCCACTTGGCATCACCCAGCAGCTTGGCGATATCAGCGCGGCCAAATTCGCGCACGTAGTCAAGCTCACCGCGCTCAAGCTTGTAGCGCTGGGTGAACGACTGCACCAAGAACTCCCACCTCACGCCGTCTAGCAACGGCTGGCCCGGCTTCCAGTAGCCTTCGTGGCGCTTCAGCAGCAGGTGCTGCCCGCTCACGTACTCGGCCAGCTTGAATGGGCCAGCTCCGCACGGAGCTGAGCCGAACTCACGGCTCCAGCGCTCACCGGCGCTCTTACACAGCGGCGCCACCAGCTGCAGCGCGAGCACGTGGAGGAACGTCGAGTCGGCTTGAGACAGCTCGAAGCGCACGCTGTACTGGCCGTCCGCGTGGACCCCGAGCTGCGTGCTTTTTCCTGCACGGTAATCAGCGTAGCCCTGGATGCGATCGTAAAAGCTGGCGGGGCTCGGCGTGTCAGGGTGCAAGGTCCTGCGCACGCTGCGCACTACGTCTGCGGCCTCGAGCTCCGTGCCGTCGTGCATCAGCACGCCGCGCCGCAGCTGGAACGTGTAGCGCTTGCCGTCCGGCGTCACGCTGTAGCGCTCCGCGAGCTGGGGCACGATGTGCCCCTCAGCGTCGTAGCTGACCAGGGTGTCGAACATCAGGCCGCCCAAGGCGGCGTTGGTGGTGGTGAAGCCAGTCGCTGGATCGAGCGTGCGCACCGACGTGAAGAACGCTGTGCGCAGCACCCCGCCGCGCGTCGGCGGCGTATCACGACGTTCGCCGATCGGCGGCGAGAGCTCACCGCTGCAGCCGACCACCGACCAGACGCAGGCCAAGGTGAGCCAGTATATTGCCGCATGGCAACGTGCGCCGCAGCGCTGGGCGGGATCAGCGCTCATTGGGGTCCAGCGCGTCGCGCAGCCCTTCGCCCAACAGGTTGAACCCCAACACGCTGAGCAAGATCATCACGCCCGGCGCGATCACCAACAGCGGTCGATCTGAAATCGCCGTCTGACCTTCCTGGAGCATCCGGCCCCAGGTGGCGAGGGGCGGCGGCAAGCCGACCTGCAAATAGCTGAGCACGCTCTCTGCGATGATCATGGCGGCGACGTGGGCGGTGGCGATCACGATCAGCGGTCCCATCACGTTGGGCAACAGGTGCTTCAGCGCGATCCCCAAGTCTGACTGGCCCAAGGCTCGAGCCGCTTCAATGAAGTCTAGGCTGCGGAGCTGCAGCACCTTGCTGCGGATCACCCGCGCGGTACCAAACCAGCTGGTGAGCCCGAGCACCAACAGCAGCGTGGTTAAGGAGACATCCTCGACCGCGACCCCGACGGCCATCACTAGGACCAGGTAGGGAAGGCTCAGGCCGATATCTACCAGCCGCATCAACCCGTTGTCGATAAAGCCAGCGCGCGTCTCCGCGGTCCAGCCGGCGGCCAGGCCGATCAGGGTACCGACCAGCGCGCTGAGCAGAGTCGCCACGAAGCCGACGGCTAGCGAGATCCTCGCGCCATGGGCCAAGCGACTCAGCTGGTCGCGAAACAGCGCATCAACCCCCAGCCAATGGGCGCTGGATGGCCCAATCGGCCCTCCGAGTTCGTCACGGCCTGCGTTGAAGTCGCTGAGGTTGGGCTCGTAGCTCGACAGCAGCGGACCGACCAGCGCGAACAGCACCAGCGACACGACCAACCCACCCCCGATCACCGCGCCGCGATTGCGACGAAAGCGGACCAGGGCGCGGGGCTCGAACATGTCGCTTGAGTAGCGCGACCCAGCACCGAGGCGCAATCCGTCAAGCTTCCGCCGAGCGCCGCGTGCGCGCAGCGAGCAGTCCTCAGCGGCGCAGCAGGGCGCGCGAGCGGCTTGACCGGCGGGTGGGCCTCAAGGTTCTAGCGATGGGGGTGGGGGGTCAGAACATGCTGGCGCGCTCAGCCTTCAAGAAGCCTTTGAGCACTCGGGCCAGCTCTGCTGGTTGCTCCTCTTGAGGTGAGTGGCCTGAGTTCATCAGCTCAAAGCCCGCGCCAGCGATGCGCCGGCTGAGCTTCTGCCCAAAGCCACTCGGGCACAGGCGATCATGGCGGCCCCACACGACGAGCGTGGGCACCTGGATGTGAGCCGTGTTGGCGATAATGGGCCGCGTGTCCCGGGTGGCGCGCAGCGTCGCCAGGGCGCTGCCTCGCGCAGCGGGAGAGTTGAAGCACGAGTAGTAGTGATCTAGCCGCGCAGGGTCTAGGCTGACACCGTTAGTCAGTGCCTCACGGAAATACATGCGAAAGCTGCCGCGCCCGAGCAGCTGCTTGAACATCAGACCGCCCAGCAGCGGGAACGCGGCGATGCGTCGGCTGTAGTCGGCTTGGGTGATGAAGCAGCTGGGGTTGATCAGCACCAAGCGAGAGACCAGCTCCGCGTGGCGCGCGGCGATGGCGATGGCGATGGCGCCGCCCAAGCCGTGGCCGACTAGCGCCGCGCGGCCCACGTCGAGCCCTGCGTAGAGCCCAGCCACACAGCTCGCGAACGCGTCGAAGGTGTACGCGAACCGACTGGGCGGTGGCTTCTCGCTGTCACCGAAGCCCGGCAGGTCCGGCGCGATCACGCGGAAGTCTTCGCTCAGCTCGGCGCCAACCCCTGACCACGTGAGGTGGTCCATGAACAGCCCATGTAACAGCACGACAGGCGCGCCGCTCCCCGAGTCTGAGACTCGTAGGCGAGCACCGCCCGCCGTCACATCCCGGTAGCGTGCCGTGGGCATGCGCGAGGGAATCTAGTGAGTCACTTCAAAAACTGCAAACCAGCGCGCCCTGCGCGGCTCGGTGCAGCGCGCTTGCACGGCCGCCGCGCCCCGCGGATTCAGCGAACTTTTACCGGGTTTACGCCCATCTGCCTGTGGAAACGTCGCCGGCTGGCCAGACGAAAATCTTCGAGTTTCCAAGAAACTCCCGCGGCGCTCCACCGACAGCGTTGAATGGCTAAGCGATACCGACGCCAGGCGGCGAGCTACGAGCTGAGAAATCGACTAGGGCGGGGTGGGTTTGCGGAGGTGTGGCGGGCAAGTCAACGGTCGTCGCTGTTCGAGCGCGACGTGTGCATCAAGCGCGTGCGCAGCCTGGACGCCGGGGTGCGCAGGGCGATCTTGGAGGAGGCGCGCCTGCTCGCTAAGTTATCGCACGGAAATATCATCTCCCTGTTCGACGTCACCGAGGACGATCATGGGCGCATTGAGCTTGTGCTCGAGTACATACCAGGGCCTAACCTCGCGGAGCTCGAGCGAGACCTGGCGGCGCACGGGATCTTACCCAGCGCCAAGTTGGTGGCCGCGGTGGGCTCTGGGGTCGCCTCGGCGCTGGCGGCGCTGGCTGAGCTGGAGGGCGGCGTGGTCCACCGCGACATCAGCCCTCAGAACGTCATGCTGGGCGTCGATGGCCGCCTCAAGCTGATCGACCTCGGCATCGCGCGCTCTCAGGCTCGTGAAGCGTGGACGGCGAGCGGCGTGATCAAGGGCAAGGCGTCGTATCTGTCTCCAGAGCAGGCCCGTGCGGAACTACTCGGGCCGCAGAGTGACGTGTTCGCCCTCGGGGTGATGCTGTTCGAACTGGCGTCGGGAGCTCACCCTTGGGGCGCCCCGACCAGGGGCCGCATGCGGCGGGTCTCAAAGGGGGACCCGCCGCTTAGGCTCAAGGCGCTGCGCCCTGACCTGCCCGATGGGCTCGCCGATGTGATCCATCGGCTGCTCAACGCGCAGAGCGACCGCCGGCCGCGAGGGGCACATTTGGTGGCGGAGCTGCAGGGCTGCCTGGGTCGTTGGCTCTCCGTCAGTGAGCAGAGCGAAGAGGTTCGACGCTGGGCGTGTCGCGCGCTGCCTACCACCGCTGCCTTGGATGACGCGGCCACCGACGTGCGAGCGCTGACGGCGTACACCAGCCCGCCCACCCTTGAAATCACCGTCAGCAGCTCTCCAGCGCAGCCGGCGGATCAAGCCTAAGCAGAACTCTTCATCGCTGACGGTATTTCAGGCGCCGGGCGTCCCTCGCGTCGCTTAGGGGCGCTCTGGCAGGCGTGCGTTGAGCTCGCTCAGGCTGGCTAGCCTTGGGCCGTTGTCGCTTGTTTATATTCCACCGCGGAAAATCATCTGGCCTCGGCTGCGCGCTTAGCCGGGGCGCCTAGAGCAGCGCCGCGACGCACCGCTGGCCCATGTGTTCGCCGCAGCCCCCCGGCGCGTCGAGCAGCTGCGCCGAGCGACGCATGGACATCTCGTAAGCTCCATGGACATTCCATTGGTGTGACAAGAAATGTCATACCAATGATCCCAAACAGCGTCCATGGAGCCGAATGCCGATCCGCTCAAATTTTCTGCGTTAAACCGTTTGGGGCAGCTCTACTGAGTAGAATATATTGATTCTCGTCGGCGCCGAGGCGTCGGGGGACAGCGCCGAAATCGGCGATTTTGGATGGGCGGGGCAGGCAAAGTGGCGCAGCACGAAACACACACCGACACGGACCACGCGACAGCGTGTGCGCTTCCGTGTGGGAGAGCTCGCGGGGCTTCGCTGGGCGCAGTCTACCGCGGTGGCGCGCAGACTGGCCAAGCACTCGTCGAGTTCTGCCGCGGAGCAAGCGCGCGGGTGGCTGTTGGGTCGCAGGGCCGCCGGCTGGAGAGATCGAACGCATGAGCTCAGAGTCGAACCAGAGGAGTGAGCGAGGGCAAGCCGGGGTCGCCGTGCTAGCTGCAGCGCCCAAGCTAGATGAAGCGGCGCTGTGCAAGCTGGAGCAGGAGCGTTCGACGGGGCTGAGCTCGAGCGAGATCCTGGAGCTGTTTTCGAGCTACCGCATCGCGCTGAGCGAGGCGACCTTGCGCAAGTACGTGCAGCTGGGGCTACTGCCCCGGAGCGTGCGCGTCGGCCGCAAGGGTAAGCACCAAGGTTCCCAGGGGATCTACCCGGTGACGGTCGTGCGCCAGATCCAGCGCATCAAAGACATGATGGCTGAGAGCTACACCATCGAGCAGATCCAGCGTGAGTTCCTGTTCATGCGCGGGGATCTTGAGCAGCTCGAGCGGACGCTGGGCAGCATCTTTGAGACCTTAGATAGGGTGATGGTCGAGCGCGAAGCCGACCCAATCGCTCAGCTGGCGGCAGCTGACATGCACGAAGCAAAGGGGCTGGGTTCAAGCCTCGTGAATCGACTCTCAAGCTTGGAGAAGCGGCTGACGTCGCGCGTGGAGCTACGCAGCGTCGCGGCATCTTAGGCGGGCTCGACCAGCGAGCGCGTCTTCAGTATCCTTGGGGAAAACCTAATTGATCAGCGGGGCGCTCATCGCAGAACCACGGCGGGCTCGTGGTTCACCCAGGCAACACCTGGGGCGATGAGCAAGTGAAACAAGCGGCACCACAGCGTGCTCGGGGCGGGCCTCCGAGCGTGTGCAGGGTTCGTGCGCACTCAGCACGACGCAAGCGGGGTATGGACTCGACAAAGCGGAGCACGGCGGACATGGAAACGAACGACAACCAGTTTTTGACGGACGGCGCTACGGCGCTCCAAGAGGACGAGATCACGCGTGAGCAGCGCCGGTCGCGGCGCAAGCGGGACGTCCGCGCGCGCACCATCAGCGTAAAGCGCATGACCAAGCGTGAGCTTGAGATCGGGCGCCTGCTGTACCCCGACATGGACTACTGGAAGCCGCGCGCGCGCTCCGAGTGCGTCGACGGCCCGCGGCCGTGCCCCTTCGTGTCTTGTAAGCACCACCTGTACATCGATGTCTCGCCGAGGACCGGGGCGATCAAGCTGAACTTCCCAGATCTTGAGGTCTGGGAGATGAACGAATCTTGCGCCCTGGACGTTGCGGACAGGGGCGGCACAACACTGGAGGACGTGGGAGCGATCATGAATCTGACGCGTGAGCGGATCCGTCAGGTCGAGGTCAAGGCCTTGGCGAAGATGGAAGCCTTGAACGACATGGAAGCGCTGCGTGAGTACGTCGACGAGGGGCCGATCGGTCGTCGGCGCCTGCCCACGTTGAGCGACGACGAGCTCAAGGGCATGAAGGTTAAGCCCGCCCGGCTGTCCCGCGGGGTGGCCGAGAACGACGTGGAGGCATCGGACTCCGTTGAGGACGACGATGACGACGCGGAGATCGAAGATACCGACCGTGCGGTTGACTTGAGCGAGTTCGACGCGCTCTAACCGCCCCCGCCGCTGGTGCTCCAGCGACCCTGTGCGCCCCACTTCAGCCAAAGTGGGGCGCTTTCATTTGGGGGTGGAGGGCGAGCGCTTTGAGCGCGGGGCGCCGCGAGCGCCCTGGACGCGGCGCTCAGCGGTTGGCTACAAGTCGAGCTTGAAGTTCAGCGAGACGTTGTCGTTGATGCCCTTCTCTTGCTCTTCGGGGGCGCCATCAGCTGCGACATATCGTGTATCCGTACGGTAGTATTCGAGGCTAGCGGTCAGGAGCTTGACGGGTGAGTAGAACACCCCGCCGAACAGGCCAAGGTTGCGCTCCGCTGCGCCCGTGGCCAGCTTGGCCTCGTCGCCTTGCTCTAGCCCGGCTGAGGCGACTAGCTTGATCTGCTTGCCGATGGGCACACCCGCCTCGACCCAGCCGCCCAGCGCGGGCAGCGCCTCCACGTCGCGGATTTGCGCGAAGTTCGGATCCGTGGGGTCGGTGGACCCGCGCACCAGGCGCACGCCTTGGCGGCTGAACATGCTGTTCAGGTTCTCGCCCGTCCAGGCCTGGCCGCCGAGCCAGAACCAATCCGTGGTCAGCTTGAAGTCCGCGCTCGCCAGCCAGCTGCTCACCGTCACGTCGCCAGCGGTGCCCGCGGCGTCCGTGGTCAGGAAGCGCTCGCGAGCGTAGCGGCCACCCGCGCCTAGGGAGAGCAGGCCCGTGTCATAACCAAAGCGAGCTTCGACCCCCGGAAGCTGGCTCGCGGAACCGGGGTCAGGGTTGTCGGCGCGGGTGATGGCGCCTGCGCCGGGCTCCGCGCTCACTGAGCGCACAGCAGCCAATTTGAAGTCGAGCTTGTTGGGGTTCTCGGAGTCGTCCAGGCGGTGGATCAGCTGGACGCCGAGCTGCGGTAGGCGTTGCCAGAGCACCCCGCTGCCGGTATGCAGCACGATGGCCGAATGGCTGATGCTCTGCGGCAGCCGCGGCGTGACCACGCTCCACGTTTGGCCACCAAACACTCGCCACCACCGGCTGCCGATGTCGGCGTACCCGAGCCGTAGCCGCAGCGAGGGCTGAGTGATGCCGGTTGGTCCGCCGTCCTCATGCAGGCCCCAGAAGTCCACCTCGATCTTCGCGGTCGCGTCGAGGATCGCGTCGATCTCATACTTTCCGTCGAGGCCGACCCGTGATTGCCGGCCGGTGATCAAGAAGCTGCCATCGCTGGGCAGCCCGTCGCCGACGCCAGAGCCCGCAGGCGCGCCAACGGGCGCCTCTTGGGATGGCTGCGCGGTGCCGGTGTTCATGCCCGCGTTGACGATGATTTGCGCGTAGGGCGTGACGCTGATTTCAGGTTCAGGGGCGGGACCCTGAGCGCTGGCGACGGATGGAATGAGGCAGCTCAGAGCGGCTGCGGTCAGCGCGGGAGCGCTCGACGAACGGCGGAGTGAGTACGGCATGGGCGGCCCAGTACAAGAGCTGTGCCAGCCGCCGCCTCGACCAAGGGCACGGAAATAGGCCGCCTGGAGCTCAGAAGCGCGCAAGGCGTGCGGCGGTCAACGGCGGCCAGCAATTGTTGCTGGCGCAGGCCTGTGGCTCGGCGGCCCCGGCCGCTACGTCCCGCGCAGCTCGCCCAGCACGCGCAGGAAGTTCTGCCCCAGGATCTTCTGGATGCGCGCGTCGCTCCACCCCCGATCGAGCATGATCTGGACGAGCTTGGGCAGCTCGAGGCAGGTGGGCATGTCGATGGGTGGGGTGATGGCGCCGTCCCAGTCGCTGCCGAGGGACGCGTAGTCGTCGCCGAGCAGCGTGACGATGTGCTCTAGGTGGTCGACGATGGCGCTGGCTTTGCAGCCAAAGAACGAGCCGTCGAGGAAGCTTGATTGATACATCACGCCGATGGTGCCGCCGGTGTCGGCCACGGCCCTCAGCTGCTCGTCGGTGAGGTTGCGCCAGTGCTGATGGACGGCGTCGACCCCGGTGTGGGTCACGATCAGCGGCTGCGACTTGTCGTGTACCCGCACGGCATCAAAGAACGCGGGCCGGCTGATGTGGGCCAGATCGACGAAGATCTTCTTCTCGTTCAGCCGGCGGACGTAGTCTTCGCCGGCGCGGGTCAGGCCGAGGTCTTTGCCTGCCTTCATGGGTGAGGAGGTGACCCCCAGCGCGGAGGACGACAGGTGCACCAGGGTGATCCGGATGACCAGATCCTCGGGGATTAAATCGAGGCTGGCTGGGCTGTGATCTAGCGCGTTGCCGCCTTGAACGCCGATGAACGCCGCGTGGCGACCGCCCGCCCGGGCGTCGCGGTACTCGCGTAGGTTACGCACCACCTGAAACTGCTCAGGCACCTTGGCGAACCAGTCTTGCAAGCGCTGGATGTTGCGCACGAAGGCGCGCTCGCGGCTCTTCGCGCTGCGGGTTGGGTTGGTGGTGATGATCCACGTGGCACCAGAGAGCTGCGCCTCTAAGATGCGTGGAAAATCGACCTGGCTATACACCCGAGCGCCGAGCAGCCCGTGGCCGTGGCGCTTCATCAGGTTGTAGCGAAAGACGCGATCCCAAATAAAGCTGTCGATGTGCAGATCGAGCACGTCGCTGCTCAGGTAGAGCTCGACGGCTTCTTGGCTGATGCCAAGATCGCGGGCCCAGCCAGCGGGATCTTGGCGGTGGTCAGTGTAAGCGAGGCGCACCATGGGCGCGCATGGTGCGCTCCATGGCGGTGGGTTGCAAGGGCGCGCTAGATCCCCTTGGGCACGGAGTTGAGATCGACGCCGGTGAGCGCGTAGCGGATCAAGGCGCTGCGGTTGGCCTTGGTCAAGCCGCGGGCTTTCAGCGAGTCGACCATCTCGTCCAAGCGCTTTAGATCGTCGGTGTACATTGAGATGCAGATCACCTTGTAGTGGGTCGGCTTCTCGGCTTTGGGGACCGCGCGCACGGGCTTCGCGCGCTCAGTGTTGCTCGCGGAGTAGAAACTGGACGACAACACGCCCTCTACTTCGTCACGGTCGAGCAGCTTCGCTGCTGCTTGTCGGTAGTCGTCTCGATCGCTCACCCCGGCCTCCTCGCTCATGCTGACAACGCGCTCTGCGCGCCTGAATTGGTTGTGGTTTTGGTCGACTGCTCGGCCGCGGGCTGAGCCTTGAACTTTGCTGTTTCCGCGAGTAACCGGTCAACGACCTTGATGTAGTCCGTCGCTGCGCTCGATCCTGGCGCGTACTCCAGCAGCGTCTTGCCCTGGGCGGGTGCTTCTTTGACCTTGATCGCCGCGCGGATTGGCTCAAGGCAGCGATCACGGAAGTGCTCGCGCAGGGTGTCCAGCGCCTCGTGGCAGATCCTGGCTCGCGAATCGAACAGGGTGGGTAAGACGCCCCACAGCTGCACCGGGTGGTTCAGCAGTTTGTTGACGTGCTTGATGGTGCGCAGCACCTGACGCACGCCGACCAGCGACAGGTAGTCGCAGGCCACCGGGCACAGCACGGCGTCGCTCAGCACCAGCGCGTTCTGGTTCATCAACGACAGGCTGGGGGAGCAGTCGACGACCACGTAGTCGTAGTGGTCGAGCACGCCTTCGAAGCGCGAGGCCAGCACGCGGTCGCGATTTCGTCGGCCCGCGAGGTACAGCTCTGCAGCTGCCAGCGTCTCATTCGAGGGCAGCACGTCCAGGCCGGGGCGCACGTTTTGCACGGCGTCAGCTAGCGGCAGGCCCATCACCAGCACGTGATACAGCGAGCGCTCTACGGTGAGCCCCAGGGAAACACCGACGTTACCTTGCGCGTCGCTGTCGACCAGCAGCACGCGGGCGCCGCGCTCGGCTAACCCCGCGGCGATGGTGACAGAGGTGGTGGTCTTGCCGGTGCCACCCTTGTGGTTGAAGACCGCAAGGATCCGCGGGACGCCGCTGAGGGCGGGCGCGCCGCTCGGCGCTGCGCTGGCCTGCGCTGCGCCCGCGTGCTGGCTGCCGGGCTTGATCTCGACCACTTGCCCACGCGGCGCGCTGGGTTCATCGCGCAGCGCGCTCTGGGGGCTGGGAGGTGGCGTGCTACGTCCGGGTTGCAGCACCGGCGGTAGCTCCAGGTCGTCCGCTTGGTCGCTCGCGACGCTGGCTTGCGCGCTCAGTTCACCGAGGCGCACGCCGCGAGCCTCGGCGAGGATCTGCTGGCGGCAGTCGGGGGTGCAGGCGTATTGGCGCTGCTTGTCCACGAACAGCACCTGGCTCGCCAACTCCACCCGGAAACTGGTCGCGCACGCATCGCAGGTCGAGAGCCCGCTCTCGCCTTGCTCGTGGCTCTGGTGCAGGCACTTTTGTGAACAAAAGAAGGCAAAGCTCGCGCGCGGCCTGCCCGCGGCGTCCTGCTCCACTCGCTCTTCCATTTGGTAGGTGAAGCGAGGTTCAAAGTCCGATCCGCAGACGCCGCAGATCTTCTGAATACCAGCCATGCGTGAGATCCTCCTGAGTGCGTCAGGCTCCGGCCGCCACTGCCTGTGGGGTTATCGAAGCGCTGAACCTCGGATGTCATGGCTGGCCGCTTGGGGCCAAATTTGTTGCCTGTGCTGGGCGCTCGCTCAGCGCCCTAAGCGGGGGTGGAGGGGGCGCGCTCTAGCGCACCTGATGGTCAGTGGCGGAAGTGCCGAACGCCGGTGAAGATCATGCAGATCCCAGCCTGGTCCGCCGCGGCGATCACGTCGTCGTCCTTCTTGCTGCCTCCCGGTTGCACGGCGGCGGTCACGCCGGCGGCGATGGCGGCTTCGAGGCCGTCGGGAAACGGAAAGAACGCGTCCGACGCCAGCACCGAGCCGCGCGCCGCTGCTCCAGCCTTCTCACAGGCGATTTGCACCGCCGTGACGCGCGCGGTCTGCCCACCCCCGATCCCCACCGTGTGGAAGGCATCGGAGGCTTCTCCAGCGCGGGCCAAGACGATGGCGTTGCTCTTGACGTGCTTGCAGGTGCTCCACGCAAACTCCAAGGCGCTCAGCTCGGCTGGGCTGGGCTGGCGCTTGGTCACCACCTTGCCCGCCCGTACTTCGCCGGCGCCCGTGGCGTCGCGATCCATGACGGCGATCCCGCCGCCGATGCGCTTGTAGGTCAGCGCCTGGTGGGCGTGGTCTAGCCATGCCCCGGTGGCCAACAGGCGCAGCGCGCTCTTTTGGCGTAGGCGCTCTAGGGCCGCCGGGGCGAAGCTTGGGGCGATGATACACTCCAGGAACGTCTCCGCGAGGATCTCAGCTGTGGCGACGTCTACCTCGCGGTTCAAGGCTACGATGCCGCCGAAGGCGCTCATCGGGTCGGCCTCGCGGGCGGCTAGGTAGGCGCTCTTGAGCTCGCTGGCGGTGGCCGCGCCGCAGGGGCAGGCGTGCTTGATCACGACCGCGCCAGGGCCTGAGAGCTCGCGCACCGCCTCGAGGGCGGCGTCGACGTCGACCAGGTTGTTGAAGCTCAGCTCTTTGGCGCCGGTGCCTAAACTTTCCGCGCGGGAAAGACTGCCTGGCTCGGCTGAGCGCTCGCGGTAGAAGGCGCCGGTCTGGTGCGGGTTCTCGCCGTAGCGCAGGCCGTAGCCTTTCTCAAACGCCAGGGTCAGGAAGGTCGGGTAACCGTCGGCTTGGTCTTGCTTGCTCAGCCAGCCGCTGATGGCCGCGTCGTAGGCGGCGGTGCTGGCGAAGGCCTTGGCGGCCAGTCGCTGGCGGGTGGCTTGGCTGACTTCGCCGCTGCTTTCAAGCTCGGCGAGCACCGGCGCGTAGTCGCTGGGGTCGCTGAGCACGCTCACCCGGCTGTGGTTCTTTGCGGCAGAGCGCAGCATGCTGGGGCCGCCGATGTCGATGTTCTCGATCAGCTCGGCGAAGCTGGCGTCAGCGCGCTGTAGCGTGGCTTCGAAGGGGTACAGGTTGACCACCACCATGTCGATAAACTCTGCGGAAATGCGCTGAAGATCGCCTTCGTCGCTGCCTTCTCGCGCCAAAATCCCGCCGTGCACCTTGGGGTGCAGGGTCTTGACGCGGCCGTCCATCACCTCAGGCGAGCCAGTGTAGCTCTCGACGCTGGAGACCGGGACGCCGGCAGCCTCGAGCTGCTTGAAGGTGCCCCCGGTGGAGAGCAGGCGCGCGCCCAGCTTGACCAGGCCGCGGGCCAGGTCGAGGACGCCAGTTTTGTCGGACACGGAGATCAGCACGTTGCGTACAGGCATGACGGGGCTCGGGTACCATACTGATCCTCCCGCTCGCAATCGCGGGAGCAGCGGGCCGCAGCTTCGCCTCGCGTCGCCTACTGGTCGCTCAGCTTCGCGGGGCTAAGGTGGCCTTCGGCTTGCTCGGCGCCGCGCGGGAGCTCGTGCTGTCTCCGGCAGTTTGGTGCGGGGATGCGGGGACGCTTGGCGTTGTGGTGGGAATTTGGGATACCTTGGTGTGATGAGTTCTCGAGCGACCCATACCCTCGCAGTCGCGGCAGTCGGCTTGGCGTGCGCGGCGGCGCAGGTAGCCTGCTCCGACGCGACCGATACCAATGACGTCGTGCCCGCTACCGCGGGTGCGTTTCAGCCCAAGGCGAATGGGCAACGGACCGATGGGGCTGCCGCTTGCGCCGCCATCACCGCTGCTGAAGACGCCCGTCGCTCGAGCCTCAGCTGTGGCAGCGTGCAGCGACCTGCATGCCCGGAGTATATTCGGCCCGCTGGCGGCGCTGACTGTTACGAGTATGACCAAGGCACCGTGGACGCGTGCGTCGAGTACTACGGCGGGGTTCAAAGCTGCGCGGCGTTTGCCAGCAGCCCGTGCGTGGTGACCGCCTACCCAACGGCGAGCTGCAACGGCGGCGCCGGCGGTAGCGGCGGCAGCGCAGGCGCGGGCGGTAGCGGCGGCGCGGCGGGTGGCAGCGGTGGAGCAGGTGGCACGGCTGGCGCAGCCGGCGCTGGCGGCGCTGGCGGCGCAAGCGGCGGCGCTGGAGGGGCGGCTGGCGCAGCGGGCGCCGGTGGAGCCGGGGCCGTGGGCGGCGCGGCGGGCAGCGGCGGCGTCGCGGGCAGCAGCGGCGGCGCTGGCGGTGCGTAGTCAGTCGTTGGCTACTGGCTGAGTGGTGCACGTAGAATGCTACCATGCGGTAACGAGCGGTTGACTGGGGGCTGGGTGTTGGCGGTGCCGCGGGGTCGACTTTGTTCGGTTGGTGTATCGCGTGTATCGCGTGTCTCCGTAGGCACGGCGCGGGCTGGCGTGCGTTTGCTGGCCGCGCCCTGACATTGAAGTCCAATGCGTGTGCGACTACTTGAATTCCCGCAGGGTTTAGCGTGGGGGTGGAGGGTCAACAACGCGCTGGCGCTCAGTAGTGCGACTGAGCACGCGGACGGATGCTACGCTGGCGACCCAGCATGAACTTCCGGTCGGCGAGCGTTCCTGTTGGCGCTGCAGTCTGGTGACGTCGCCCAGGTGAAGGCACGCGCCACCGCTGCTGGTTTTGCCTCGTTGATGCATGGAGTGGGCGACGACGACCCCGCTGTGACCTTCATGCGCTGGGGTAAGGGTTGGGCGGGGTGGGCGATCCGCTGGCAAGAGACGACGGACTTGACGGCTCGCGCCAGCCTTGGTCCCGAGGTGAAGGAGCACGGCGTTCGACTCGTCAAAGGTGGCAGCGGCTGGAAGCTCGATCGGTGGACGCTAGGGGAGTAGCGAGCGGGCTGCAGTAGCGCTCCAATGCGGAATCCATGCGGATATATCAGCGGTTGTAGTGAGGCCTTTTCCTAGTTGGTGGCTGGTAACGCCCGATAGTGGCAGGCAGTGTCCCATCCGCCCGCCACTGACGCTCACTCTCAGCTGGGAGCAGACTGGGTAGCATCTGGGTCGAATTAGGTTGCGTTTGGGTTGAATGCACGTCAGGAGGTCGCTCCCACCAGCCGCTAACACCGGGCGCCGCGTGGCTTGTTCTCGGAGTATCTCCTTTCAGCCGAGCCCCAACGAACTGAAATCAGCTTCTCGTTTTTCAGTTGGTGCGTTTCGGAGTAGCCTTGCGCATGTGCCGACGGTGCTGCGCGCAAGAGGATTTCGCTTCTTCTTCTTTAGTAACGAAGGGAACGAGCCTCCTCACGTCCATCTGGAACGGGCGGATGGTCACGCAAAATTCTGGCTGGATCCGGTGAGCATGGTCCACTCAACAGGCCTCTCGGCGACGGAGCTGCGGCAGGCGCGTGGCTTAATCAGCGAACACGCCGAGGACATGAAGGAGCGTTGGAATGAGTACTTCGGGATCTGAGCCTAGGGCCCTTCGTGTTGCCTTCGAGGACGACATGCTGGTCGCCTATCTGGCCGACGCCCGCGAGATCCGCGTTCCGCTGGAGTGGTTTCCGCGGCTGCGTGATGCCACCGACGAAGAGCGCGCTGAGTTTCGCTTGATCGGACAAGGGGTTGGGATCCACTGGCCCCAGCTGGACGAGGATCTCTCAGTCGCTGGCTTGCTCGCGCCGGGAGCCAGCGCGCAGGTGCGCCAGGTGGGCTGAGACGGGGCGTGGCGCGGTGCGCCGCGGCGATCAGGGTTGTCGCCAGACGGCACGGGCAAGGGGGTGGAGGGGCCTACCAAGGCCGCTGCGATCATGCCCGGCGCAGACTTCTCGGCGCGCTGAGGTGCGACGAAGGGCTCCGGCACCTGCGTGATCTCCGCGCTGCCCGGCCAGGGACGCGCCGGAGAGCTCGAGGGCTTGACATCCCGTCAGCTCATGGTTTAACCAAGCGCCTAAACCAATTGGATAAACCCATTGCCTAAACCTATCGCCTAAGGATCTGCCATGCCCCTCACCCCTGAAGAGACCCGAAGCAAGATCCTCGGCGCCGCGGACCAGCTGTTTGGCGCGCTGGGCTTCGACGCGACGACCACGCGCCACATCGCCAGCCAGTCCGGCGTCAATAAAGCGCTGATCCACTATCACTTCGGCACCAAGGATGATCTCCTCGGGGCGCTGCTCGACGGCTACTACGCTCGCCTCACCCAGACCTTGGTCGGTGCCCTCGGCCGACGCAGCAGCCTCGACGAGCAAGCCGAGGACCTGGTGGACGCGTACGCGGACTTCCTCGCCGACAACCGCACCTTTTGCTCCATCGTGCAGCGCGAGATCGCGAGCGGCCGGCACGTGGAGCACCTCGTCGAGCGTACGCTGCCAGCGTTCCGGCTCGGGATGGCGTGGCTCGCGGACATCGCGCCGAGCGCTCCGGTGGGCCTAGAGCTGAACCACGTGCTGACCAGCGTCTACGGCATGCTGGTCACCTACTTCACGCACGGCCGGGTGCTCCAGCGCCTCGACTCCGTTGATCCCTTCAGCCCTGAGGCGCTCGAGAGCCGCAAGCGTCACGTGCGCCGCGTGGTCGCGCTGTTGCTTGCTGAAATGACCGCCCGGCCGCGAGCCACGCCACAACGCCGCAAAGGAGCCAACTGATGACCACGCTGCACCCAAAGAACAGGGCGCAGAAGGCGCGGCTGCTCGGCGCTGAGCACTGGCTGTGCATGGAGCGCGCACGGTATTACACCGAGGTACACCGTGAGACCGAAGGGCTGCACCCGTCGCTGCGCGCGGCGCGCGCGCTGGAGCGGACGCTCGCCAAGATGACCGTGCGCATCGAGCCTGACGAGCTGCTGGTCGGCAATCGTTCGTCGAAGCCCATCGCGCCGCCCATCGCCCCTGAGCGCGGTGATTTCTCCTTCATCTTTGAGCACCTGCTGGATGACCTGAAGGCGTTCGGCTATCGCATCGAGGCAGCGGACGAGCGTCGGTTGTTCGGCGAGATCATCCCGTACTGGCAGGGCAAGACGGTGCGCGACCGCAAGATCGCCGCCCTCGACGCGCACCAGCTGTCGAGCAAGCTGGATCTCTCACCCAGGGAGCTGCGGCGCAAGCTGCGGGGCTTTGGCCTGGGCAAGCTCGCGCGGCTGGTCGACGAGGAGCAGCCTGAGGCGCTCACGGCGCGAGCCCGTCGTGCCGTGCGCATCGCCGGCAACCTGCCGCGGCTCGTGCGCGCAGTTCGCGCAGGCTCCGGCGACAACCTCAAGGGGCGCGGCCGCTGCACCGACACTCAGGCGCACATCGTCCTCGGGCACAAGAACGTGCTCGCGCTGGGGTTCTCGGGGCTCCAAGCGCAGGCGCGCGCTCGCAAGCGACGGGCCACGAACGACGGGGAGCGGGCCTTCCTCGACAGCGTGGAGATCGCGTGTGACGCGATGCGGGCGTTCTCCCAGCGCTTCGCGGCGCTGGCCCGCAGCGAGGCGGCCAACAGCTCCGATCCCGCGCGGAAGGAGGAGCTCGAGAGCATCGCCGAGACATGCAGCCGGGTGCCCTGGCTGCCTCCGAGGACCTTCGCTGAGGCCGTGCAGTCGCTTTGGTTCACGCAGAACGCCGCGATCATCAGCTACGGCGCGGGCAGCGGCATCACCCCGGGCCGCGTGGATCAGCTCTTATACCCTTACTACAAGGCCGATCTCGCCAGCGGCGCGCTCACCCGGGCGCACGCGGTGCGGTTGACCGAAGAGCTGATCATCAAACTGAATGACAACGTGGTGATCTGGCCCAACATCGGCGGGGTCAAGCTGAATCACCTCGGCTCCGACGTCGAGAACATCACGCTCGGGGGCGTCGACGCCCAAGGCAACGACGCGACCAACGATCTCACCTACGTCTTCATCGAGGCGCTCACCAACACCAACCTCGCCACCACCGCGTCCTTCCGGGTCTCAAAGCACAGCCCGAAGGAGTTCGTGCGGCACGTCGTGGCGGTCCACCGCAAGACGAACTCACCGGCGTTCCTCAATGACGAGACCAGCGTCGCGATGCTGCTCCGCGACGGGTACTCCCTCGAGGCCGCCCGCGAGTACTGCCTCGTCGGCTGCGTCGAACCCAGCGGCAATGGTGACTCGTACGGGGCGACCGGGGGGTCTAAGGTGTATTTCCCTACGGCGCTCGATCTGGTCTTCAACCGTGGCAGGACGACCTTCTTCGGCAACCAGGACGGCGTCGACACCGGCGATCCAGCGCAGATGCGCGGGTTTGACGAGCTCCTCCAGGCGTTCTACCAGCAGCTCGAGTCCCTCGTCGGTTGGGTCACCGAGGCCACCAACCTGCGTGACGCGATCTGGGCCGAGCAGTTCCACAACCCGCTCATCTCTAGCACCATCGACGGCTGCATCGACAACGCGAAGGACATGACCGCCGGGGGCGCGCGGTACAATTTTGGTTCAGTCGGCGGCGGGGGTCTCGGGACGGCCGTGGACTCGCTCGCGGCGATCCGGAAGTTCGTGTTCGAAGACCAGACGGTCACGATGAGAGAGCTCCAAGCCGCGCTCGCTAGCGATTTCTGCGGCCGCGAGGAGCTGCGCCAGCGCCTGGCGAGCGGGCCTCGGTTCGGTAGCGACATCGAACAGGTCGACGCCCTGGCCAGTCAGCTGCTCGACCGTTTCTGCGCCATGGTATCCGCGCGGAAAACAGCGTGCGGTGGGCACTACAAGGCGAGCCTGATCTCTTACGGCCTCAACGTGTACGAGGGCGCGCTCGAGCCCGCGACCCCCGACGGGCGCCGGGCGGGCGAGCCGCTGTCTAACAGCATGTCGCCGAGCAACGGCGCCGAGCGCAAGGGTCCGACCGCCGTCTTGAACTCGCTCGCGCGCATCGATCACACGGCGATTGGTTATGGAAACTCTCTCAACATGCGCCTCCCCGTGGGGCTGCTGAAGACCGACAAGGGCGTCGAGAGCGCCGCGCACCTGGTGCGCGCGTACTTTGACAAAGGCGGCTTCCACGTGCAGTTCAACACGGCCGACTCGGCGACGCTGCGGGCGGCGCAGCAGGACCCGGAGGCGTACGCTGATCTGATCGTGCGGGTGTCGGGCTACTCGGCGTACTTCACGCGCCTCGGCCGTCGCATTCAAGACGACATCATCGGACGGACCGAGTTCACGTCGTGTCGCTAGGTCGAGCCAGCACCGAGTGTCGGGTGTTCGACGTGCAGCGGTTCTCCATCCACGATGGCCCTGGCATTCGCACCACGGTGTTCCTCGCGGGCTGCCCGCTGCGCTGCGCGTGGTGTCAGAACCCAGAGTCTTTCCGTGAGGACCAGGCCGACGCGATGTCGCCCGAGGCGCTCATCAGTGAAGTCCTCGCGGATCAAGCTTTCTACGCGGTGAGCGGCGGCGGGCTGACGGTGTCCGGTGGCGAGCCGCTGCTGCGCGCCGCGCCGGTGCGCGCGCTGCTCGAAGAGGCTAAGCGTCACGACTTGCACACCTGCGTGCAGACAGCGGGCGCGGTGCCCGAAGCCAACGTCGCTGCCGTGCTCGGGCTAGTTGACCTCTTCCAGTTTGATCTCAAGCACCTGGACCCGCGACGTCACCGCGAGCTCACCGGCGCGAGCAACCTGCGTATCTTACGCAACGCGGCGTTCTTGCTGGACGTGGGCGCAGCGGTCGAGTTCCGGATGCCGCTGCTACCTGGCCTCAATGACCGCGATCAAGATCTCGACGCGCTCGCGCGGTTCCTCCTTGGCCTCGGCGTGAGCACGCTGGAGCTCGTGATGTATCACAACCTGTACCTCGGCAAATACGGGCTGCTCGGCCTTGAAGCCCGGCTGAGAGACCTCGAGCCGCCGTCGCTAGCCGACCGGCAGCGCGTGGTCGAGCAACTGGGTCGCCACGGCATCACCGCCCTCATCAAGTCGGACTGAATGGCTACTTCCCATGCCAGAATGGCGCTATGCGCGTCGGAGCTTTGAGCCGCGATCGCCCTGACCTGTACTGGGGGCTTCTGGCCGTCGCTAGCCTGCTCGGCTGCGGGCGCTCGCGCCAAGGCGCCCACAGCGCCAGCGGCGCCGGTCCCAACACGTCCTCGGTATCGATACCAGCTGCCAGCGGCTCGAGTGAAGCGCCGCTCCCTGCGCGGCCGGTCGCGGCACCTTGTCCCACCCCCACACCGAGCGCGGGGTACCCACCTTGGCATCGCGGATACAGCAAGGCGCTGTGTGTTCGCGACACCCGGGGGCGCTGGCGCAGCGAGCAAGATCCGACTGACGTCGACGGCTGGAAGCACTGGCTGGTGTTCGACGGCGTCGACGGTGCTAGTTTTCGCGTCGAGGTCATCGCCCCGCTCGCGCTCGCCCTGCGGGTGGATGGGTCCGCGATGGTGGTCGATCTCAAAGATCACTTGAGCCTGATTTCAGCAGGCGGAGAGCTGCGCTGGCGTCGCCCATTTCCGCGCTGTGGGCACACGCAGCAGCTCGCCATTGGTCAGGATAACGTTAGTTATTTTACCTGCGGATATTCTATCCTGCGCTTCGACGCAGACGGGGCGCTGGACTGGCAGAAGTGGCCTTTCGGCAATCACCGCGTGGGGGGTCCTTGGGTGGACCAGCGCGGCACTGTCTACGTCTCGGGTGACGGCAGCGTCGCGGCGCTGGACGCGACCGGCGAAGCACGCTGGAAGCTGTCGCTGGGGTTTAACCGCGCGGTAGGCGACCTGATGTGGAACGCCGCGGGCCAGCTGGTCTGCGACACCAGCATGGCTGAATTGCACACGGATCCAGCCACCAGCGGCGGCTACCGCTTCTACCATGAACCGGAGCCGAACGCCTTGTTCGTGGTGAGCGCGACGGGGCGGCTGCTCAGCTCGACGCCCTATCCCAGTCAGGCACCGAGCGGGGGCTGGCCGGAGGTGCTCCCGCGGCCGGAAGATGGCGCGCACCGGGTGACGCTGCCTTGACCGTTGAGCCTCCGCACGGGCAGCCAGCGCGTGATGCGTGCCCCGCTGCCGGGCGGCTCGCTCGACGACTTGTCGCGCCGCGTGTCCCCAACTGACGTTGCTCTGCGGATACGCGGATGCGGGGGCGGCGGCGGGGCCCGGCAGAACACCGACTACCTGGGGTTCTGGTCGCGCCCGTGCTCGTCGTGCTCGTCGTGCTTGTCGCGCTCGCGGCGCTCGTGCTCGTCGTGGCCGTGGTCATCGCCGTCGCCGAGGCGTAGCGTGGCGCCGATGACGGGCAGGGTGACCTGGCTGGTGGCGGCGTCGTAACCAGTGTACAGCGCGCCGGTCCACAGCCCGGTCAGCGCGAGGAACACGATGGCCGCGATGGGGCGCGCGGAGGGGATCGCCGCCTCAGGCTCGCCGGCCTTTTTCCCGGTGAACATGCTCAGCGTGATATTTTCCCGGTGGCGCAGCGTGTGCCAGAGGACCCCGGCGACGTGGAGGCCGACGACCCCCATCATGGCCCAGGCCAGGACCTCATGGATCTCTTCGAGCACGTCACCGCCGCTGGACATGAACGCGCCGGTCAGCGCGAGCCCCACCAGCAGCCCGAGCATCGTGAAGATGGCGACCGCCGAGCCGGGGTTGTGACCGACGTGCTTCTTGCCCTTGCCGCTGAGGGCGCCTTTGAAATAGGCGAGCACCTCGCCTGGGCGGAACGCAAACGTGCGGAACCGCGAGTAGCGTGAGCCGACGAAGCCCCAGATCACGCGCCAGACGACCATGAACAGGATGGCGCCGCCCAGCAGCATATGGGCCGCGAAGGCTAAGCTGTCATCGTCGGCGAAGTTGGCGAAGGCGAACGCAGCCAAAAATGAGCCGGCCAGCAGCCAGTGAAAGAGCCGAGTGGGGATATCCCAGACTAAAATACGCTTCATTCAAGACCTCCTTAGATCTCAGGTGACTTCCAGCCTCAAAGCTATGGCTGGACTCTCAACGGAGTCTGCGGAGCGGGTTAGATGTCGATTAGAAGTCATGTGGGTCGTGGTCAGCGCCCGGGGCGCGCGCGCGCCTGGTGCCAGGCGATCAGCACGCGTTGGATGACCGCGCCGACGAAGATCGCGGCGGTGCCAGCGTAGATCCCCCGCACCAGTGACAACGTCGTCTCGCTGCCGGCGCTGACGCTGTGGACGAGGGCGAGCACAAACGTGCCGAACGCAGCGGCGTGGGTGGCTCGCCACAGCCAGCGTGGCAGGTGCTTGAACAGCGCCGTCGTCACTCCAATCGTCGCCATGCCCCAGAGCGCGAGGGTCCCCAGGGCGATCGGCCCGCGGAGCTTGCCGGAGGCCAGGGGGATGATCGCCGCCAACGGCGAGACGCCGGAGTGCTTGTCAGCCACGACCAGCAGCACGTGGAGCGTGGTCGCGACGAGGGCCGCCACCGACCACCGGGTGTGCAGCTGAAGCACAACCGCGCGGTCTAAGAGGCCGCCGGCGCCGCGGCCGGACACCAATACGCCGAACAGCGCCGATAACCACAGGGCGAGGTAGGCTAACAGCCCCGTCGCCCTGCCGGCCCACCACATCGCCGGGACATCCGCTGCCGAGAAGTGATCGAATACAGCCGGTGCGACGGCCATCACCAGCGCGCCCAGCGCCATACTGAAAAAGACACGAGCTGAGGTCGAGAACGCATGATTCATGGGTTGTGCTCCCAGTTGGGGGTCACCCACCAGGCGCCATCAACACCGCGCACGGCTGCTCGCGCGTGCATCGAGGCCAGTCTGGGTAACAGTGAGTCTGGATTGACCATCACGGCCGTCGCCAGCGCGTCCGCGGTGGCCGCGTCGGCGGCGACGACGCTGGCGGTGTCGATGGCTGAGGCGGTTGGCCAACCGGTGCGGGGGTCGATCAGGTGGTGCAGGTCAGCGCCGCCCCGCGCTGAGTCGCTGAACCTCGCGCGCCACCTGCGCCGCCGCGTCGACGACGTCGCCACCGCGCGCTGCGCGATGTTTACGACCAAGTGGTCTCCAACGCCGACGATGCAGGGGCCGCCCGCGGCCGCGATGTCACCGCCGCCATCGACCAGCGCGTCGCGCGCCCCGTTGTCGAGCAGCCACTGCAACACGCGGTCGACGGCCCAGCCCTTGGCGATGCCGCCTAGGTCCAGGTCGCCGTCTCCGTGCAGCCACACCTGATCGGCCTCGATGTGTACGCGTAAGGCGTGTCTGTTCGGGATGACGGAGGCGACGACCGGCGACTCAACGGCAGCGAACGTGCGATCATAGCCGATCTCCCGTAGGCGCGCGCCGACGCAAGGATCGAACGCCCCAGCGGTGAGCTCGCGTAGGTCGAGGGCCGCTCGCGCCACGGCCGCGACCGTGGGGTCGATTACCTGCCGATGGCGGTTGAGCCGCGAGAGCGCCGACGCTGGATCGAAGCGCGACAAGCGCTGTTCAGCCCGGCGCACGATCAGCTCTGCCTCCTTGAGCAGCGCGCCGTCGTCGGCCTCGACGCACCACTCGGTGCCCATGGCAGTAAACTCGTGTTGGCTCATGACGCCCTCGAGCGCCGGCGCACCACCACCCGGCGCACGCGGCGCTCGGGCGCGGCGCGCACGCCGAGGACCGGCGGCTGGGTTGGCCGGAGCTGCGCGGGGGCAGGGCTGGCGGTCCTCAGCGGCGCGCTGACGACGTGTGGCGCTGGTGCGGAGCTCTCTTGCCGGTTCGCGGCGGCCGCTGGCTTGGGCAGGGGTCTGCGCTGGCGCTCCACCTGCGCCACGGCCACGTAGCTCGCGGCGAGCACGATGGCTGACACCGCGATCACCGACAGGTCCACCAGAACACGTTGGACGTCTCGACTAGTCGTCGTCATCGTCGTGCTCCTGATGCTTGTCGTGCCTCTTACGCTTGTCATGGCTCTTACGCTCGTGGTGCTCCCGTCGGTCGTCGTCGTCGTCGTCGTCGTCGTCGTCCTCACGGCGCTGCGCGGGCTCGTCGACGTACACGACCTCGACGGGCTGCTCGGCGCGCTCGAAGGGGGTGGGCGCAGTCGGCGGGGCGTCGGTGGCGGAGCCCACCGGCAGCGGTGGAGCCTGAGGCGGCGGCTCGCTCTCCACCATCCGCGGGGTCGCTTCAGCCGCTGCCGGGGACTGCTCAGCTGCGGCGGTGCCTCGCTCGGCGTCTTTGCCAAGCAAGCCGTAGCTCGAGCCGATGGTCGTGACGGCGGCGACCGCCACCGCCAGTCCGGTGATTGCGTAGGCGAATGCGATGTGTTTGTTCATGGGTCTGATCTCCGAGGTAGACCGTTGCGTCAACTTCGAGATCAAGCCTGCGCGTCCCACATTAGACGCGGCTTAGAAACCGCTTAGGCGTCTGTGAGTTGTTTGGCGCGCACGCTCAACGTGGCGCGCAAGCCGCCGAGGGGCGACTCGTCGAGGACGCAGTCGCCGCCATGGCGGCGGGCGACCTCGCGGGCGATGGGGAGCCCCAGGCCCAGCCCCGAGCGGTCGCGGGTGCGGGCCTCGCCGGTGCGCGCGAAGCGGTCGAAGAGCGCCTCACGCTGCTCGGGCGGTACACCTGGGCCGGCGTCGTCGACATTAAAGACCACATGGTCGCCGCGTTGGCTGACGCGCAACACGATCTCGCTCCTGGGCGCGTGGCGCGCGGCGTTTCGAAGCAGGTTCGACAGCGCGACCTCGAGCAGCGCTCGTTGCGCCTCCAACTCCGGGTCGTCGTCGATCACGAGGCGCGGGGAGCACCCGGCCGCCTCCAGGGTCTTGGCTTCGGTCGCCAGCGCCTTGTTGGCGACCTCCACGGCGCGCATCAGCTCGCGGCCGCGGTCGGTCTGTCCGGCGTCGATCCGCGCCAGCGCCGTCAAGCCCTCGACGAGCTGGCCGAGGCGGGCGACCTCCTCGCGCACCGACACCAGCAGCTCACGCGCGTCCTGCTCGCTTCGCTTGCTGCGCAGCGCTACGTCGAGCTCGCCGAGCATCGCGGTGACCGGCGTCCTTAGCTCGTGCGCCGCTTCCGCGGTGAAGCGACTTTGCGCCTGATAGGCGTCGTCAAGGCGCCCGAGGAGGGCGTTGATCGCGACGATCAGCGAGCGGATTTCGCTCGGGCCGTCCTCGGTCAAGCGCTGGCCTTGTCCAAGCACCATCACGCGGTCGGCCTCGTGCCGAGTGCGCTCCAAGGGGCGAAACGCGTCGTGGACCACCCGCGTCAGGGCGATCGTGGCTAGCCCGGCGGCGAGCAACGACACCAGGCCGTAGACCAAGGCGAAGGGCCCAGCGCTCTCCCGAAGCGTGACGCGCGGCGCCGCGGCAGCCGCTAGTCGGCGATCATCGTCGTGGTGGTCGTCATCGTCGTCATCATCATCATCGTCCTTGTGGCGCTCTTTTTTGACCTCGAAGGGCAACACCACGAGGCGCTGTCCATCGACGTCGTCAAACATCGGCCGGTTGTCCTTGAGCGCCTTCGCGACGGCGTCACGAGGTACGCGCGGGTCGGCGCGGCGAACCAGCCACGCGTCGACTGGAGAGCGGCTGTGCTCGACCTCCACAGAACGATCCGATTTGGACCGCCGGCCTTCAGCGGCAGCTGCGACGGTGTGCGCGGCGGCCAGCAGCGTCTTGTCCAGGGACTCGACGCGCTGCGCGTGCAGCAACGCGCCGGTGCCTACCCCCACCAAGATCAGCGTGAGCACCAGCATGGTCGCGCCCCGAACGGCGATGCGCCGCGCGACAGAGCCGTTCACCGGGGTCGATCCTCGAGCACGTAGCCCACACCACGGACCGTATGGATTAGAGGCTGCTCGAAGCCCTTGTCGATCTTGGCGCGCAGGTAGCTGATGTAGACGTCGACGACGTTGGTGCGCGGGTCATGGGTCAGGTCCCACACCGCTTCGAGGATGCGGGTGCGTGACAGCACGCGCCCGGCGTGCTCGGCCAGGTAGCGCAGCAGATCAAACTCCTGAGCGGTCAGCTGGATTTCCTTGGCGCCTCGCGACACCCGGCGGGTGGCCACGTCGAGGTGCAGGTCGCCGATCTCGATGCGCTCGGCGGCGCCGGCGCGCCGGGTAACCGCCGCGATCCGCGCCAGCAGCTCGTCGAACTCGAAGGGCTTGACGAGGTAGTCGTCGGCGCCGCCATACAAGCCCTCGACGCGCTCTTCGACGCGGTCTCGGGCGGTCAGGCAGATGCCTGGCGTGTGGTCTCCCTTGCGGCGCAGCTCGCGTAGCAGCGAGAGGCCGTCTCCGTCGGGAAGCATCCGATCTACCAGCAACAGATCGTAGGCGTCTCCTGTGGTCGCCAGTCGGGCCTCGCGCAGGTCGGCGACGACGTCGACGTTATGTCCCTCGTCGCCCAGGCCACGCTTGAGGAACCCCGCGATCTTAGGCTCGTCTTCAACCACCAGGATTCGCATGCGTGACTTCCAAGCGCCCCGTAGGCGATAGCGACAAGCGGAACAGCGGGCGGGCGCCGTCGGGCTGGTCGCGTCGCTGGGCCGGCATCGGCGAAGCATAGCACCGGGCCGCTGGGAGCTGTGGCGGACTGACTCCCAGGAGTATGCTGAGCGCCGAAGCCCGTTGGTTTGAGGGGGTGGGGGGACTGGCGAAGCCGGCTGATGGTAGTCTCCAGTTGCCGCGGCTCTAAACGAGGCGTACGTCAGGTTATGATCGACGGCGCGGGCTTCGCCTCGATGATAGCCGGGCCGTCAACAGTTGGGGCCGACTCCACTGGGGGTCTCTAAGCCACCCCGCGTACATTTATCGCCGTGCGGTAACAAAAACATGAAACCTCGCCCTGTCATGCGCCTCGTCTCACTCGCGTCTCTAGCGTCAGCGCTGGGCCTGATGGCTTGCGGTACGGCCGCTGCTGCTCCAGCGCCTCACAGCGCCCCTCGGCCAGCCACGGTCGCGACCACGTCAGCTCCCTCCACCCCCGAGCCCGCGCCTCGTGTGGGGGCCCCAAGCGCCGCGAGCCCGAGCGCGGAGGCCTCACCCACCTCCGCGGCGGCTCAGGAGAGCTATCAGGACGGATGGCGCGCGTTCCTTCTGGCGCTGCGGTCAGGTGAGGTCGAGCGGGTGAAGGCACGCACCACGGAGGCCGGCTATGGCGCGTTGATGGAGGGGGTGGGCAGCGACGACCCTGCGGTGACGTTTAGGCGTTGGGGCGAGGGTTGGGCTGGGTGGGCGGTCCGCTGGCAAACGGTGACAGACTCGGCAGCTGACGCCAGCGTGGGTCCTGAGGTCAAGGAGCACGGCATTCGCCTGGTCAAGGATGGGCGCAGCTGGAAGCTTGATCGCTGGACGCCAGGGGACTAGGCCATCAACATGGCGACAGAAGCACAGATGCGCTGGGCGATGCAGGCTTATATCGATCGCTTCAATGCCCGGGATGGCGAGGGCCTCGCCGCGTTGTTCGCCGACGACGCACGGATCGAGGACCCGGTGGGCGGCGCGCTGATCGTGGAGGGCCGAGACGCTATTAGTGGGTTTTATCGGCGGGCCGTCGGCATGGTCGATAGGCTTGAGCTGGCGGCGCCGATCCGTACCTCGCATGGGGCCGCCGCGGCCATGCCGTTTGATATCCATATGAAAATTGAAGACCGAGGTGTTATCATCCGAGCTATCGACGTGATGACCTTCGACGCCGCTGGCAAGATCATAGATATGAAGGCCTATCATGGCCCTGGAGACGTCATCGCTGCCGGCTGACCCTGGAGCGGCTGATTCCGTAAGGTGTTGTGTTGGCCTCGAGGTGCGCGCGGTCCACTACCTGCCAGGCGGTCGCCATGGCTGCGTGAGGGCGGGGCGGCTCGACTTGCCTAGGGGACGAGCGGGGGGACGACCTCAAGGTGGCCTTGGGCGTCGACGCAGAGCGGCGCGGTGTGGACGCGGCGCCACGGGTCCGCGGCGTTGAGATCGACGTCAGCGTGGTAGACGATCAGCCTGCCGCCTTCGGCGGTCGTGACCACGCTGTGGTGACCGGGTCCGAAGATACCGGCGGCTTCAGAGGTGGCCAGGATAGGGGCTTCGGCGTAGCGCTCGAACGGTCCGAATGGATCGTCGGACACCGCGGCGCCGATGGCGTAGGCCGCGGTGTGCACGAAGTTGCCCGAGTACATCAGGTGAAACCGGCCATCAAGCGGCAGCACGAACGGGCCCTCGAGCACCGCGCCCTCGAAGCTCGTCAAGTCGGGCGTTAGGATAGGCGATGCCGTACGGTCTGCCGTTGTGAGATCGGGCGTCGTAGGGTCGGAGAGCCGCAGGGCCCGGATCTCGCTGAGCGGCGAGTAGGCGGCGAAGTAGAGCACGAGGCCGCCGCTCGCGTCGTCGAGCAGGAACGGGTCGATGGCGAGGTCGTCGTAGTCTCGTGGGCGATCACCAAACACCCCGTCCCCCACACCCCCGTAGCCGTCGCCGACCAGCGGATGGTCGAGTTGGTCAACGAAGGGACCGAGCGGTGAATCTCCCCGCGCCACGCCGATCCGGCAGTTGGCGGTGTAATACAGCCAAAACTCATCGGCGCGTTGGTGGACCGATGGCGCCCAATACGTGCAACCGTGCGGATAGTTAGAGGAAGCGTCATTCCATGTGCCGGGGGTGGGCTGCCAAACGACGCCGCCGGCCTGCCAGTGAACCAGATCGGTCGAGGTGAACACCTCGAGGCCACCGGGGCGCGTGTCCGAGTCGGACGGGTACATGTAGTAGGTGTCATCGACGCGGACGACGTGAGGGTCGCCCACATCACCCTCGACTGGCAGCGACACCTCGGCGTGGGCGGTGGGCGCGCCAGCGCTGCACAGCGCGTCCTCGTGCGCAGGCTGCGCGCCACAGGCGCAGGCGACGATGGCGGGCCATGCGCAGCGCAAGACACTGGCGCGGCTCATAGCCGAGTATACCCAATCAGCCGACTTGCGCGGGATAATTGGGCGCTGGCTGACGTTGGCCCGCCCGCGTTGGGCTCAGGTTGCGTGCTGGGCCCTCGATTGGCGCGGCTAGTTGCAACGCTCGGCGCTGACCTTGCCGGCGAGCTCAACCGAATAGCCGGCGGCGTCGGCTTTACCGGCGAGGTCGAACTCGACGGGGCCTTGGCTCGGCAGCTCGCCTGGGTAGCTGGCGGTCAGCTTTTCTTTGGCGTCACCGCTGGCCTGGGTGCTCATTGTATCCCCACGGAGGAACAAATTGGTCACCTCGGGGGACTTCTTACCCAGGGTGAGGGTGAGCTGGACGTCGTTCTGCCCAGAGTTTGTGCAGTTGTGGCCGTCGGAGCTCAGCTCCAGCTTGTAGTCACCGAACTCCTCCTTCAACGTTGCCCCGCGGACATCAAACTTGTTGCTCGCGATGGTGATCGTCGCCGCCTGTTTGCTGGGCGTCGGGTCGTTGTCGCGGCGCAGGACGCCGCAGGGCTGGGCGACGATGGTGCCATCGACCACCAGCTTCTTCGCTTTCTCGTCGGCCTTGGGGTGAACCGCCGACTCGATCTCGTAGCGCAGCTTGACCGTGACTGGCTTGCTCGGGTCGCCGCCGGTCACCTCGGCGTTGCCGTGATCGCCCTGCTTGGTGGAGTTGCTGAAGTACAGCCGGGTGAGGCCCCAGCTGCGCTTTCCGTCCTGGTCGATCCGATTGGCCAGGGTGAAATCGGTGCTGATGGTGTCGGGCTCGAAGGCGAACGACCCATCCGCGACCTGCGCGCAGGTGGGGGTTCCCGTCGACAGCAAGACCTGCAGCGCGGAACCGCCTCGGGAGTGAACCAGCGCGGTCCTGAACGCGATGGGGGCACCGTCCAGGGTCGCCGTCAGCCCCGTCAGCGCCGGGGCGCTTGGGGCCGTGCTGCTGGGAGCGGCATTTTTAGTGGGCTTTGCGTCGCAGGCTACGAGCAGCGCGCCGAGGGTACATAAGGTGAGCGTCTGGGAAAACAGGGACATGGGCAGCGACGCTATCATAGCTTGCCCGATCCATCCGGGTTGAGCCCGGCCAGTCAGTCGCGAGCTAGGGGCTAGCGAAGCATCATCATCGCGATCAGCGTCACCAGCATCAGCACCAGCACCACGGCGAACATGCCGATCACCACGACAAACACCACGGTGTTGTTTAGTTTTGGGTCGTCCGCGATCCGCTCCAGAGCAGTCCGCTCGACGCTAACCGCTGGCGGCTGACAGGCCTCAGCCTGAACAAGCAGGGCGAGCAGCGAGTCGATCCAGCTGGTCCAGGTGGTGGCGTCGACTGGGAGTGGCTCCGGCCGCAGCGCCTTGAAGACCAGGGCCTCAGGGCGCAGCACCAACGACGTTTCGTGTTTCGCTATTGATTGACGAAAGAGCCCGAGGACAGCCTGCTCGACCCCTGGACGGGCGAGCCAGCTATGCCCCCACGCAGGCTCGGTCATGCTGATCTTGACGTCGGCGGCGGTCAGAGTGGGCACATGGGGTGGGCCACTAGCTCCGGCGGAGCGCTGCTGGCTGTTGTGGCTGATGTTGACCCGGGTCGCCAGCCGAGTTCCCAGAGTCAATGTGACCGCGTCCACGGAGCCGTAGCGCCCGATGTCCTGACGGGCTTCGATTCGGCGACCGTCGGGCAGCGTCGCGCGAAAGACCGCCCTACGGTCCGCTTGGTCCTGCGCCAGTTGTCGCGCGAGGCCGACTATCCGCGGGTCTTGCATCAGCGCAGGCTACCCGACTTGGGGGCTCTGGTGGCACCTAAGCTAGAGGCGGCGGCTCGCTGTGCCCGCGAGCAGTCGCTGATCACGTCAGCGGCGAGCAGCGCAAGCGCAGCCAGCCCCCGCTCGTTGCTGTGGAACTCCGCAGCTCGACATGGCAGGATTCAGCACCAACCGATGCACAACCTCGCAGCCGAAGTCGAGCGCGCGCGTTCAGAGCTCGAACGAGATCGCTTCAGCGCTGTGGAGCGGCTGCGCGAGCTTGAGGAGCGGTGGGCGCGCTCGCTGCTTGGGCTCTCGCTGGACGCAGATCTGGTCAGACAGGTTGGGCAATGGGTCGAGGGCGGCCCCGACGTCAGTGTCGCGGCGGAGGCCGCGCGGCACCTCGCCGCAGCCGAGCGCTGGCAGTGGGAGATCGGCACCTGGGCCACCGGGTCCGGCGAGGGCCTGGCGTCGATGGCTGAAGTGCGGGCGCTCCAGACCGCGCGAGCCTGGCTGTGCGCTGCCACCGGCGACGCGCCGGGTGCGCGCGCCTTGATCGCGCAAGTCGAGGGCGACCCCAACCGGCTGGGCGCTGCACATGCTGATTCCCTGCGGGCGCTCGAGCGTATTTTGCGCGAACCGTCGACGGGTCCAGCGTGAACAGGATTTGGAGCTTCAGTTTATGACACGATCGCTGACGGCCAGTGTGCAGTCCTGTCGGAGGAGCGCGCGTTTCATCTGGCTCGCGCTGGCAGTCGCGCTGCCGTGCGGTTGCGCTCCTAAGCCAGCCATGGGTGTGGCGCCTGCCGCGCGGCTGCTCGCTGAGCGCCCGCCCGCTGCGCAGGCGCGTTCGCCCGCTGAGCGCCCGCCCGCTGCGCAGGCGCGGGCGCTCGTCGGAACCATCGCAGGCCACGCCTTCGAGGCGCGGAGCGCGGCGTTTTTGTGGAGAAAGCACGCGGACGACGCGCAGCTCGTGTTCGCGAGCACCGAGGGCGTGTGCGAGGCGTTGAGCGCTGGGAGCATGCCACGCGACGCGAGCGTGCTCTGGATCTCGCTGAAGCACGTCGACGATGCCCTACGAGACGCAGCTTGGGGACAGGGCGAGTACCCGCTACGGGCCGAGGGTAGCGCAGCCGCGCGAGACGCCAAACGCGCCGCCTTCATGCTGCTCGACGCGGCCTGCGCACCGAGCTTCCGGGCCAATGCGACCGCGGGGTTGGTGAAGCTGACGGGCGACGAAGCCACCGCCGGCGGCGAGGTGCGCGGAGAGCTTGAGCTGTCGTTCGGCGCCGATACCCTGCGCGGGAGCTTCGTGGCCAGCGTCTGCCCACAGCCCGAGCTCGAGCCGCAGAAGTGCAGCGCGCACGCTGCTTTCCTCGAAGCAAACGTGCCTGGGATACGTGCGTACGGCGAGTAGGGGGTGAAGGGGTGGCGAGGAGTGGCATGGCGAGGATCTCAACCAAGACCGCTCCAAGATGGCGTCACTTCGGCTCTCGCGCTCCTGCTCTTGGCTCGCGTTGTCGTTGCAGTGCCGCGCGGATGCCAGCTCATACGCTCCTGCGGCGTAGTTGACGACGAGGTGGGTGGCCCCTTCACAGCCATCGCCCAACTGTGAGCGATACAGCCTAGCGCCGGTCGCCGTCTTGGTCCCACGCACGAAGTAGCGAAGCGATAGGCTGCCAGATTGCTTCAGGTGACCTGAGAGCGAGGCGAAGCCGAGGGGCAGCTCGGCGTACAGCTGATCTTCAGACCCAATCGTCAGGCTCTGGAGGTTGCCGTCGGTCTCGTGCAACCGGTACTCGCCGGGGATCGTGCACAACGGCAGCAGCTCAAGCTTGCAGCCTTCGGCTTTGACGAGGGCGAGCGAGTCCTGGATGTGAGCGCTGAACGCGGCTTGGTCGGTCGCGTCCCAGTTGACCACGAACGGCCGCTGGCGCACCCCGCCTTCGGCGCACTTCGACTCGTCGAGGGCGGTCGCCGCGCTGGCGGTCATCGGGTGGAGGTCCGGCTCCGTCTGGGATGGCGGCGGATCCTCCGGCGTGAGCGGCGTGCCACCGCACGCTGCGACCAATACCCCTGCCAACGCTCCCGATAAGTACGTCAACCTCATGTCTGGCTCCACGCGCGGTTTTCCGCGCGAGGATATCGCATGATCGCGCGGTAGCTGTCGAGCGCCGAACCCAGCGCCGCCCAGCACCGCGACAGCTACCTGACCATGCCGCGCTCGTAGGGCACTGAACCGGGCATCACCTCAGCGGAAGACGCGAGCCCGGTGATCTTGCCATCGAGCAAGTCAACGAATGCGTAGCCAACCTCTCGGAGCCATTTTCGCTCGATGGGCCTTTCGAAGGACCCCTGCATGCCAAACAGGTTCAGTGTGGCGGCATCCAGTGGCGCCTCACTCTGTTGCAGCGAGGTCAGCAGACCCTCGATGGCTGCGCGGACGACAGCTCTTCCGTCTTCGGTCAGGCAGGCGTCTCCCATGCCGTGCGGTACGCAACCGTTGAAGTAGCCGCGCGACGCCAGCAGCCATTGATCGCGAATGGCTGCGGCCCCTTGCGCTGTTGGCGTTCGCGCGGTCTCTCCGACATCAGTGGGCTCTGGCAAGTGCAGCGCGAGCAATCGCAGCCATAGCTCCAGCATGCTATCGCTGATCCAGAATCCTCGCTCGTCCTCGGATGGCTCGCGCGACAGTGTTACGAAACTGGTGCCCATCGCGGTGCTGCACGGTAGCGGATTCTGAGGCGAGGCGCGAGCGCTTCCGCGGCCTGCGGCCCCCGCGGGTGACGGGTCGAGTTCGGGTCGGCAGTCCTGCACGCGCGCCGCCGCGGGCACTCAGGTCTGGTGGTGTGCGGGGTCGCTGGACCGGCGACCGCTTACGCAGCGAGGGAGCGTTTGCCTGGGCTGGTTGAGCCGGCTTGGGTGGGCCTGCGCATCCGCGCGGCTCAGCTGAGCGCGGGCTGTACGCCTGCGGCGTCGAGATCGGTCGCCGTGTCGAGATCCTCAAGCACGCCTGGGTCGTCTACGTCGAGCTCGACGGCGCCGGAGACCGCGTCGAACAGCGGCCGCGGGCTCTCCTCGTCTCGCAGCGCCAGCAGCTGCGACGAGAACTTGGCATCGATCAGGTAGGGGTGGCCGCGGCGCCCCGCGTGGCGTGGCCGCACCAGGGGCGCCCTCGAGCGCCGCCACTCAGCGTACAGGGCGCGCGCCGTGTCCGGGCGCACGCGCGGGTGGTCTACCAGCGCGACGAACATGGCGTCAGCGCTGAGCGACTGGGCGAGCTCGAGGCCGAGGCGAAGCGACGACAGCATGCCGCGGCTCGGCTCGGGGTTCTGGACCACGCGGGCCTGGCAGAACCTCGCTACAGCGTCTCCGTGGGGCAAGCCGACGACGACGATCACGTCGTCCACCCCCGCGTCGCGCAGCAGGCGGCAGGCTCGCTTGACCAGCGCTTCACCGTCCAGCGTCGCTAAGGCCTTGGCTTGGCCGGCGCGCGTCGACGCACCTGCCGCCAGCACGACGCCTATGACCCGAAGCGCGGCGCTCACATCCGCGCGAGCTCCTCCACGGCGCGCCGGGAGAGGACGCGAAACAGCTCGCGTCGGTGGGCAGGATCCCACGGGACGTTGGCCACTGGCTTGCACTGGTCGTGGATGGCTTGAGCGACCAGGGTCGCCGCGCTCGCGTCGAGCGGTCGACCCACTAGGGCATCGAGCTGATCCACGACGCGGGGCTTCGCGCCGAGCGCGCCTGCCACCGCGCGCGTAGAGGTGATGGCCCCAGCGCTATCGAGGTCAAATGAGAGCGCGACGCTGACCAGCGGAAAATCGATGCTCCCCCGCGGGCGCCACTTGACGTAGGTCGCGCGCCGCGGCCCCTGGGCCAGCGGGATCCGCACCTCGACCAGCAGCTCGTCGGGGGCGCGGATCGTGTTGTAGATGCCGTCAGCTTTGTAATAGGCCTCGAGCGGCACTGAGCGCACCCCGCGGGTGCTCGCCAGCACGGCCGTCGCGTTGAGCGCGATCGCGGCCGGCGCGGCGTCGCTGCTCATCGCGGCGACGCACCTGCGACCGCCGGGAACCACGTGACACACCACGCCGTCTGCCTTCAAGCAGCCGCCGATCGTCGAGCGCCAGAAATCGCTCTGGTTGACGTAGCGGCAGCGCGTGTCGAGGTTGAGGTTCCCGCCCAAGGTAGCGGTGTTGCGGATCTGCGGTGCGGCGACCACGCCCGCGGCTTGCGCCAGCGCGGGCGCGTGCTCGCGGACCAGCGGGCTGGTCGCGACCTGCGCGAGGGTTCGGCACGCGCCGAGCACCAAGACGCCCTCCTTGACCGCTTCCTCGCGCAGCGAGGGGACCGCGTGGAGGCTGACCAGCGCCGTAGCGCGGCCCAATTTGTGCTTGAGGTTCGGCAGCAGATCGGTCCCGCCGGCGATCGGCGCCGAGCCGCTAGAGAGCGCCGCCAAGACGCCGTCGAGGGTGTCGGGGCAGGTGACGTCGAAATCGGGGAGCCGGAGCATCAGCGCGTCCCTCCCAGCGGTCGACCCTTGTGCGGGGCGATCTGTCCACGAAGCTCGGCCTCGCGCCTCGCGTTCAGCGCGGCGAGGACGCGCGGAGGGCTGAAAGGCAGCGAGTCCATGCGCACGCCCACCGCGTCGTAGATCGCGTTCGCGACGGCGGGGATGCTCGAGTGCAGCGGGCCCTCACCGGCCTCTTTCGCTCCGTACGGTCCTTGCTCGTCGGGGGCCTCGACGATCAGCGCCGCGATGCGCGGCGTGTCGAGGAAGGTGGGCAGCCGGTAATCGAGCAGGTTCGGCCCCATGTGGACGCCGCCGTGAGCGACGTCGACCTCGTGCAGCTCAAGCAACGCCTCGGCGACGCCCATGTACGTCGAGCCTTCAATCTGACCTTCTACCATGCGCCGGCTCAACGCTTTGCCGCAGTCGTGGGCGCACCAGACACAGATCACGCGGACCTCGCCGGTCTCCTCGTCCACCTCAGCCTCGGCGAGGTGCGCCGTGAAGCTGTAGGCGGGTGACGCGCCGATGGTCCCGCCGCGGTAGCTGCCGTGGCGGTCTTTCGGTGTGTCGTACGAGCCGGCCGCTGAGAGCAGCCCGTGGTCGGACTCGGCGTGCTGAAACGCCTCCACGATCGGCATCGTGCGCTCGGGGTTCTCAAGATCCATTGCCATGCGGTCGGCGAGGGCGACGCGTTTGGGTGGGATCTCCCAGCGCTTTGCCACGCTGCTTTGCACTAGCTTGCGCAGCTTGCGCGCCGCCGTCAGGCACGCGTTGCCGACCATGAGCGTGATGCGTGAGCTGTACGCGCCGAGGTCGACTGGGCACAGATCGGTGTCCGCCGACAGCACGCGGATGTCTTGGACCGGGATGCCGAGCTCTTCGCTGACCACGACCGCGAGCATGGTGTCTGAGCCCTGCCCGATCTCGCTGGCGCCGCTGAAGACGCGCGCTCGGCCGCTGCGGTCAAGGGTGACCTGTACGGCGGCTTGTGGCATCTCGTTGGGATAAATTGGGTAGTTCGTCCCGGAGATGTAGGTGCTCCCGGCGACGCCCATGCCGCGTCCGTAGGGCAAGGCTTGGCGCCGCTCTTTCCAGCCGGAGGCGCGCTCGACGGCGTCGAGGCACTCAAGGAAGCCGGTTGAGCCCAAGCGAAATTCGTTGATGGTCACGCTCCCCGCCGGCAGCGCGTTCTTGCGCCGCAGCTCGATGGGATCGATCCCCAGCGCCACCGCGGCCTTGTCGAGCTGCACCTCGATGGCGAAGCGCGGCTGGACGCTGCCGTGGCCGCGCTTGGGTCCGCAGGCGGGCTTGTTGGTGTACGAGCGCTTGCTGTCGAAGCGGAACGAGGTGAAATCGTAGGGCGCACACAGCAGCTGCCCAGAGTAGTAGGCAGTGACCAGACCGAAGCTGGCGTAGGCGCCGCCATCGAGGATGCTCTGGGCGTCGACGCCGGTGATCTTGCCGTCACGGCGAAACCCCGTGCGGTAGCGCATCTTCATCGGGTGCCGGCCGCGGTGGCTGTAGAACACCTCTTCGCGGGTGTAGAGCAGCCGGACTGGGCGCCCGGTGACCAACGCCAGCTTGGCGACGCAGAACTCGAGATCGAACGGCTCGCTCTTGCCGCCGAACGCGCCGCCGACCGGGGGCTGGATCACGCGGATCTGTCGGGCAGGGATCTCGAGCACGCGCGCGAGCTCGCGGTGCAGGTAGTGGGGGACCTGCGTCGACGACCAGACCGTGAGCACGCCGTCGCCGTCGACGTCGCCGAGGGCGCAGTGCGGCTCCAGCGCCGCGTGGGTCGTTCCCGCGAAGAAATAGTCGCCTTCGACGACCAGATCCGCCGCCGCCAGATCTGCGTCGACGTCGCCGAAAGCCAGCGCGACCTGCTTCGTCAGGTTGCCCTTGCGGGCGTAGGGGTTGATGGTGATGTCCGACGCCAGCGCCTCTTCGGGGTCGAAGAGCGCCGGCAGCACCTCGTACTCGACCCTCACCTTGGCCGCGGCCTCGATGGCCGTGGCCTCGTCTCGGGCCGCCACGCACGCCACGCCGTCGCCCACATAGAGCGCCTTGGTCACGGCCAGCGCGTTCTCGTCGTGGGTCCAGGGGATGATGCCGTACGGAGTGGGCATATCCGCGCCGCTGATCACGGCGATGACGCCGTCCATGGCGAGGGCCGCGCTGGGGTCGATGGACATGATGCGCGCGTGCGCGTGCGGGCTGCGCACGATCTTGGCGTGGAGCATCCCAGGCAGCTTGATGTCAGCTGCGTAGCGCGTGACACCGCGCATTCGATCGTAGGCGCCGACGCGGCGATGGACGCGCCCGATCTGCCAGTGCTCGTGATCCGCTTCGTCTAGGGCCATCTCAGCGCTCCGCCTGGCCAGCCGTCGTCATGCGCTGGCTCGCGTCGACCACGGCGTCGAGGATCTTCTCGTAGCCCGTGCAGCGGCACAGGTTGCCGGACAACGCCTCGGCCACCTCGTCGCGGGTCACCGGCCGCCCCAGGCCGCGGATCAGGTGCTCGGCCTGCATCAAGATCCCCGGGGTGCAGAAGCCGCACTGCGCGGCGTTGTGCTCAGCGAAGGCGACCGGCAGCGGGTGGGGCTCAGCTCCTACCAACGCCTCGACAGTCCTTACCTCTCGTCGGTGGGCCTGCACCGCGAGGGTGATGCAGCCGAGCACCGGCGTCCCGTCGACTTGAACGGTGCACGCACCACAGTCGCCCTTGTCACAGCCGTTCTTGGAGCCCACGAGATCGAGGCGCTCGCGGAGCACCTCGAGCAGGGTTTCGTGTGGAAATACCGCGACTTCTAGCGGTAGGTCGTTCACGACCATCGAAATCAGCATGGAGGGGCGTGCCACTAAAAAGCTCCCACGATTCGGTGCCAGAAAAACACGGGCAGAGTCTGCTAGCGCTTACGCCGGGTCAAGATCTACCAGCAAGCGCCGGGAGTTGATCGGCACGAGAGCACCGGCTCCCACGTGGTGGTCCTCGGCCCGGCGATACGAAGCCGTTACCACGGCGTCGGCACGACGAACCACTGGACCGAAGGGCCAAGGAAAGGAAGAAGCCGCTCCAACGGCGTGCAGAGCTGCGCTGAAACACTGAACGGGTGGACGCGGCTAGTTCGCCGTCGAGGACGCGTCGGATGGCTGGTGCGCCTCGTTGGAATGACCGATCGGTCAGTATGTGTCCTCTCGTCAGAGGCTGCCAAGCCTATCATTTCAGCGGATCCCGAGTGTTTTAGGTGTTCAAGGCTCAGGCTTTCAACCAGGTTGACCAATCGGTCAAGCTGGGCTCCGATCCCTGGCATGGAGAGCGAAGGCCAGGCAGCCGGGCGGATCTTGGACGCGGCGGACGAGCTGTTCTCGACCCGCGGCTTCTCAGGGGTGAGCGTGCGCGACATCGCCGAGCTCGCTGGGGTGAAGAAGGCGTCCGTCTTCTATTATTACCAGAGCAAGGACGAGCTCTTCGAGCGGGTGCTTGAGCGCTACTACGCGGCGCACGCCCGGGTGCTTGAGGCGGTCGGGACGGGCGGCGACGCCTCGGCCCGACTGCATCGGCTGATCGACGGCTACCTCGACTTCATTGAAGATCATCGTCGTTACGTGCGCCTGGTGCAGCTGGAGATCGCGTCCGGTTCACCGCACCTCACGGAAATAGCTCGAGGGCTCACGCTGCTCTACGAGCGCGTGCTCGCGATCTTGGAGGGGGTGGTGCCGAGCACCGGGCCGCTCTCGGCGCGGCAGTTCTTCCTCAGCGTCGCGGGCATCGTCAACGCCTACTTCCTCTATGCGCCGGCTATGCCCGACGTCTGGGGCAGCAGCGATCCGCTATCTGCCGGTCCACGGCGCGAACGGCGCGAGCACGTCCATTGGGTCGTCGAGGCCATGCTGTCGCGGCTGAGCGAGCGGGACTGCTAGCTGTTTGGGGCAGCGCTCGTTTAGCGTGGCACAACACGGCTCAGCTGGTGCTAGGCCCACCACCCCCACGAAATGAGCGTCAATCGCTGGAGCGATGCCCTGGCATGCGCGTTGCTTAAGCCGTGGCCATGACTCATCGACGCTGTGTGCTGGCCCTCTTCGCGGCGGCCCTCGCCCTCAATGCGTGTGGTGGTAGCGCGGGCGAGGCCGCGGGCTCCACAGTCTGCGAGCCGGATGGAAACTGGAAGGTGAGCTACAGCAGTCAGGACGCGGAGCCCGGCTGCGAGGCGCCCGGCTCGAACACCATCCGCGTCGACTCGAGCGATCTCGAGCACCCGGTTCGTTTGCTGATGGACGACGGGGATGAGCGGCCGGTCACCTCCAGCTTTGACGCCGACACTTGCAGCCTGAGCGCGAACTGGAGCGATTCCTACGAGGCAGGGGGCGAGCCCCAAGGCAGCTCGGACTCGCTAGTCTTGACCTTCGTGTCCAAGAACGCCGCGAGCGGCACGCTCGATCACAGCGCCTGGTGGTGGTGCGGCATGCACGGTCAGAGGCTGTTTGACGCTGACGCCGAACGCGCGACGCGTTGAGCGCGGCTGCCCTAGTAAATTCCTTAGGGAAATATTTCGCCGGCTTGGCCTCAGGCTTTGGTGCCGGGGAGCTGGACGCCGAAGGACTGCAGCAGCAGCGTGACCGCGAGGTAAAAGAGGACGGCGACCAGCAGGCGGGTGAGCACGCGCCCGCGCAGCCTGCGGCCGATGCGTGAGCCTGCTTGCGCGCCGATGGCGACCCCGAGCAGGGCGGGCACGGCGACGGACGGATCGATCAGGCCGTGGCTGTAGTAGAGGAACGCGCTGGCCGAGACCGTGATCCCCACCATGTACATGCTGGTCCCGATGGTGGCCTTCAGCGGCACGCGCATGATCGAGTTCAGGATCGGGACTTTGACGGCGCCGCCGCCGATGCCGAGCATGCCTGACAGCACGCCGGCGAAGGACGCAGCGGCTAGGCCCAGGCCGGCGCGGGTCGGGATGTAGGTGACGTCGAGCTGGGTCACGGGATCTGTGTAGGTCTGGCGCAGGCGCAGCCGGTCGGGTCCTTCGCTGATTGGAGATATTTCTCGTTTCCGCAGCAGCATGGCGGCGCCCATGCCGAGCAGCGAGAGGCCGAGCACCAAGCGCAACACGTCCACAGAGACCAGGATCACGAGCACGCCGCCGCCGATGGCGCCCAGGGTCGTCGTCAGCTCCATCACCAAGGCTAGGCGCACGTTGGTCATGCGGTTCTTCAGGTACACGGCGGTGCCGCTGGTCGAGTTGACGATCACGCTGACGGCGCTGGCGGCCACCGCGGCCTTGAGCGGCACTCCGAAGAACACCGACAAGATGGGCACGAAGAACACGCCCGCGCCTAGGCCGAGCATGGAGCCGAAGATGCCTGCGAAGATCGACGCGAGCAGCACGCCGAGCTCTGGCAAGAGGCTCACAACACCTCCTTCAACAGGACACTGACCAGCAAGATCGACAACACGATCGCGGCGAACAGCGCGTGGAGCCGGTCTTTGGCAGCCAACAGCGCGATCACCAGATAGACTAGGCCGATGGCGGGCGCGCCGAGCAGCACCAAGATCCCCAGGGTCAGGATGGCGTCGCCATGCAGGCTAGCCAGCTGCCCGGGGAGCTCGCTCAGGCTCACCGCGGAGGTCCCGATGCGGCCGCGGAGGGCTAGCTCAAGGCCTGTGCCGATCAGCACCAGCGCCAGCCCCAAGCTCAGGGTGACGCGCTGGGTCCACGCCAGGTGACGGGCGATCACGCGGTCGCTCGCTTCGCGGGGTGACGCCCTACTCCCCGGTTTCATCCCAAAATTCCTGCAAATCGACCGGCAGCGGCGAGACCAAATTGAGCTGCTCGCCGGTCATCGCGTGCTCCAGGCGGTACTCATGGGCGTGCAGCGCTTGGCGCGGCAGCTCGAGCTTCTGGGCGTCTTCTGCGGTCAGCTCGCCGTCGGCTGCCCGGGCCAGCAGCCGCTCGTCAGGCCCGTACAGCTTGTCGCCGACCACAGGGAAACCAAGGCTGGCCAGGTGGATACGGATCTGGTGCTGGCGCCCGGTCAGCAGCTCGCAGCGGATCAGCGCGTAGCCTCGGCGCGCCTCCAGCACATCGACCAGGGTGCGAGCTTCCATGCCTGGGCTCCCGTCGCCGACGCCGCCCGTGGCGACGCGCATCTTCACCCGCAGCGAGTTGTCCGTGTCAGGCTCTAGCGGGCGGTCGATCAAGCCGCTCGGCGGCACGCCCCAGGTGATGGCGAGGTAGCTCTTACCGATCTCGGGGCCGTCTTCAGGGGTGAGGCCGTACTGGTTGGTTTCCGCGCGTGATCGATCTTCAAGCTTGCGCTTGAACGCGCGGTCCGCCTGCCTTGACCGCGCCAGCATCAAGATCCCGCTGGTCTCGCGATCTAGCCGGTGGATCAGCGACAAAAACTCCCCCGGCCGCTCAGCCTCTAGCAGGCTGATCACCGTGTTCTTATGGTGCCGCGCCGTAGGGTGCACCGTGAGCAACGCGGGCTTGTCGACCACCAGCAGGTGCTCATCCTCGTACAGCACCGGGATCGGGATCGGCTCGTCCGACTCATCTGGCGGCTGTCGCCACAGCACCACGAAGCTCTCGGCGCGCAGGCGCTCACTTGGCTTCAGCGGCTGTCCACGCGGATCATATGCGCTGCGCTTGGCGATCAGCTGCGCCCGGGTGCGGCTGGTGCTGCGCAGCTGCGCCGACAAAAACGTATCAAGGCGCCTGCCGGCCCACTCCGGCGGCACGCGAAACACCCGGGCCACGGCGCTGGCCGGCGCCTCTTCTGGCCGCACGCACTCCGACCGCTTGAGCATCCGCACTCGCTGCATGCGACTCGTTCTAGCGCCGCAGGGTCTAGGGCGGGGGTGGAGGGGGCGGATCCGCGATGCGCTGGATCTCAGTGCCAACGCCCGAGTCCGTAAAGATCTCGAGCAACAAAGCGTGGCGACGGCGCCCATCAATGATGTGTACCTTCTCCACCCCCGAATCCACGGCTTGCAGCGCAAACTCCACCTTGGGGATCATCCCGCCGGCGATCACGCCGCTCTCGATCAGCTGTTCGGCGACTCGCGCTCTGAGCGAGCTGATGTGGTTGCCTTGGGCGTCTTTGACGCCTTCGACGTCGGTCATCAGCACCAGCTTGGCGGCGCCGAGCGCCATGGCGATGGCGGCGGCGGCTTCGTCGGCGTTGACGTTTAGCGAGTGACCGCCCGGATCCACCGCGATCGGCGCGATCACCGGGATGAAGCCCTGGCTGATCAGGGTGCGGATCAGCGTGGGGTCGATGTGCTCGACCTGACCCACCCGGCCGGGATCGACCCACACCTTCGAACCGTCTTCGCTGCGCCCTTGCACCTCGGTGCGCCGGGCGGCGCGGATGAAGCTGTCGTCCTTGCCGCCGATGCCCACCGCGTGGCCACCTTGGGCCGAGATCAAGCCCACGATGTCGGAGTTGACCTTGCCGCCGAGCACCATCTCCACGACGTTCATGGTCTCGTCGTTGGTCACCCGCATGCCGCCAGAGAAGGTCGACTCGATGCCCAGTCGGTCCAGCGTCTGAGTGATCTGGGGCCCGCCACCATGCACCACCACGATCTGGATCCCCACGTAGCGCAAGAGGCACACGTCTTTGGCGAAGCTCTGCTTGAGCGCTTCGTCGACCATGGCGTGCCCGCCGTACTTCACCACGAAGGTTTTGTGATGAAAGCGCTGAATGTAGGGCAACGCCTCGTGGAGGATGGCGGCCTTTTCGACGGGCTGGTCCATGTTGTTCGGGCGGCAGCCTACCCAGCGCCCGCCGCAAGGCAAGCCCGGCAGCGGCGGCCTAGGCTCCGCGCCCAGCGCTGGCGCGCCGCCGCGTGTCGAGTTGGCGGCCACCCCTTCCGCCCGCCAGCGCCGTGCTAGTGCCTCAGGCCGCGCCACCAGCTACGGGCTCCTGCAGGCGTCGGCCGGATGCTGCTTGGAGCGGCAGTTCGCGCCGTGAGCACGCGGCTTCACCGTTTGCCGCCAGCCGTGCTACGTCGTGCCCCGATGGAAATCTTGATGGTGACGGGCGAGCTTGCGCCTTACGTCGACACGGGTACTGGAAATGTGGTCGCGGCTTTGGCCAAGGGGCTCCGCCAGCTGGGCCACGACGTGACCATCGCGATGCCGCGCTTGGCTGCTCTGGAAGCATCGGGCCTGCTGCTCTCGCGGCGGCTCACGCCCCTCGAGCTGAGCGATGGCGGCGAAGCGCTGGTCTTCGACTGCCAGCTGCCGAGCGGCGTGAAGCTGTGCGCCTTCGATGGCGGGGCGTCGCTGTACGCCGATCCAGAGCCCTTCGCCGCGGACACCGATCCCGACCTGCTGGCTGAGCGAGTCGGGCTGGTGGTCAAGGCCACCCACGCTTTGTGTGAGCAGCGCGCCAAGGCCGATCAGGCGTTCGATGTGGTGCACCTGATGGACTGGATCCCGGCGCCCGTCGCGCTCACTGGAGCGTGCAGCCGGGTGGTGCTCACCATCACCGACGCCACCGCCCAGGGGAGCTTCCCCGCGCGCTCGAGCGACGTGCTCGGTATCCCCAAGGATCGGGCCGGCGAAGCCCGCGCGGGCAACCGCGTCAACGCGCTAAAGGCAGGCATCTCAGGCGCCGACGTGATCACCACGGTCAGCGATGCCTACGCGCGCGAGCTGTGTACGGACGGCCACGCCGGCGGCCTCACCCGGGCCTTGTTGGATCGCGCGGAAGCGTTCGTCGGGGTCCAGCTGGGGGTGGACTACGCGTTGTTCAACCCGGCGACTGATCCGGCGCTCGCCCACCGCTACGACGCGGAGGACGCCGGGGGCAAGCACGTGTGCAAGACGGCGCTGCTGCGTCAGCTTGAGCTGCCCCTAGACCCCGATCGTCCGCTGATCACCTTCGCCGGCCCGCTCACCCGAGCAGCGGGCGCCGACTGGCTCGTCACCGCCATCCCCAAGATCCTGGCCAACGACCTCGTGCTGGTCGTGCCTGACGTGGGTGACGAGGCGCTGGTCGCGAAGCTCTTGACGCTGAGCGAGCGCTACCCCGACCAACTCAAGCTGATGCCAGACTATGCGGCGGCGACCTCCGCCAGCCATCAGGCGCGTGGTCGTTGCCTCGAGGAAAAGCGAAAGCTGCTCGCGGCTAGCGACATGTGGCTGATCTGTCCCAGGGCAGAGCACACCGGCTACGAGCTGATGTTGGCGCAGCGCTACGGCGCGGTGCCGATCGTCCACGCCATCGGCGCGCTAGAAGACAGCGTGGTCAACGCCGACGCTGAGCTGGCTACGGGCACCGGCTTCGCCTTCGACGACGGCAGCCCCAAGGCGCTCACGGCCGCGGTGGCGCGGGCGATCAGCGCGTACCGCAAGGGCCGTTGGTCGGCGCTGCGCAGGCGCGTGATGCGGCTGGACGTCAGCTGGGACCGGCCGGCTCGTCGCTTTCAACAGCTGTACCGCGGCTAGCGCCTTCGCGCGCCTGCGCGTCGCGTAGAGTCCGGAAAAACAGTTGGTATGCCAACCAAGCTTGGAGCGCCCGGTAGAGCGCGCAGATGCGACGGTCGCACAGCGCGCAGCCTACGGTCGCACCGCGCCAGCGCTGGCCAGGGCTCGGCTGTGCCAGCTGCCGCGCAAGACCAGCAACAGCAGCACCGCCAGCTGATGGAGCAGCCACGCGCCGAGCACGCGCCAGCCGCCGGGCTGCTGCACCGCGACCTGCTCGACCAGCATGGCGACCCCCGCGACGAGCGCCACTGACCACAGGTGCGGCGTCAGCCAAGAGCTAATCAGCAGCAGTTTTTTCGCTCTGAACGCGCGAAGGGCCACGCGGAGCGCCGCGCGGATCCCGGCGTCATGCTGAATCACCGCGGCCCGCGCTAGATCCGTGAGGATCGCCAGTACGCTGAACACCGGCAGCCAGGGCAGCAGGCTCGCGGCGCGCCACAGCGCCGCTTGGCGCTCGTCCAGCCGCGCCGCTAGAGGATCTGCTAGCGCGGAGTAGCCCAAGCCGGCGAGCACCGCTAGCAGCGAGCCCAGCAGCAGCCCCACGCCGCTCAGCAAGGCGAGCCGCGGCAGGTGACGGATGGCCAGGGCCCAAGACTCAGCCAGGCTCAGCTGGCCGCCGCGACCCAGCGCCGCGAGCCACACCGCAGAGGGCAACAAGCCAAGCCCTGCGAGCACTACAAACAAAAAGCCGCTCTCGCAGAGCGCGCTGGCCAGATAGGACCCGCTGGTCAGCGCCAGATCGACCAGGGCGTCGCCGCCCGGCGCGAACACTCCGGCATCACCTTGCGGAAATGAAAAGAGCCCGGAGCCTGCGACCACCGCCGCGACCGGCGCGGCCACCAGCAGCCCGGCGATCAGGCGATAAACGAACATCGTGGCCAGCGCCCCAGGTCGCCGCAGCGCTGAGACGGCGTAGACGGGCTGGTTCATGGCGCGACCACCCCCAACCCTAGCTGAGCAGCGTAGGTCAGGCGCTCTCGGGTGCGACTAGCGGGGCTCCTCACGCGACTGGCGGCGTTGTTCAGCGGCAGCGCGTCCAAGGTCACCCGGCGCTCAGGATCCACCACGGCGTAGGCCAAGGGGCTCGCGCCTGCGTAGCGAAACTCCGCCCACGCGCCGCGCCCATCCCAGTCTTGGGTGCTGCGCGTGCCGTCTTCAGCGACCAGCAGCACCTGCACCGGGAGCTTCAAGTCGCCGTGGCGGAACACCAGCGCTCGCCCGACGTAGCTCTTGGTGCTCGGCTTGTCGGGGGTGAGCGTGCGCCGGCCGTCCTTTTCGTCGAACACCCCAGCCGTACCCGTCGCCTCGCGGGACTCGACGCTGCGCACCAGGTAGTCGACCCGCCCGCGTTCGAACAGCGCGCGCTCTAGGTTTTGAGCTGCCTCGTCGCCCATTACCTCACGGATGGCAGCGACGAAGTGGCGCGGCCCGGGGTGGGCGAAGCGGTAGTAGCGCATGTAGCGCCCGAGGGCGATCTGCATCTCGTCGCGCCCGTACACGTTGGCCAGGGTGTCGAGGATGGTCGCCGTGCGGGCGTACACCAGGGCGCCGAGGCTGCGAAAATTGGGGAACGCCGCCGCTGGCCTGGCCACGATGTCGTCCTCGCCGTACAGGGCCGCCGCCGCGCGCAGGGCTGACTCGCGGTTGATGCTCAGGCTGGGCAACGACACCAGCGAGCTGTCGCCGTAGCGCTCGCGCATCGCGACCAGCTCGGCGTAGCTGTTCAGGCCTTCATCTAGGAAGGGCCAGCTGTGCTCGTCGGTGGCGACTAGACCGTAAAACCACTGGTGCCCGAGCTCGTGGACGGTGACACCGGCGACCGCGCGGCTTGAGTAGCCTGAGTGCCAGGGGCCGCCGGTGGTGATCAGGGTCGGGTACTCCATACCGCCAGAGTTGCTGGCATAGCTCGGCGGGTGGACTACGGTGAGCGTCTGATACGGGTAGCGCCCGTAGCGGCGGCTAAAATGCGGCAGCGCGAAGCGCAGCGCCTCGAGGCTGTCAGCGGCGTTCTTGTCGTGTCCGCGAGGATATAACAGTCGCACCGCGACGCCATCAATGTCCTCAGATCGCTCTTGAAAGCCTGGCCAAGCCGTCCAGGCGAAATCGTGTACGTCGTCGACGCGGTGCCGCACGACGCGGCGCCCGCCCTCGAGCTTGCTCTCGACCCGTGCTCCGCTGGCCCCGACCAGGTAGCTCTCTGGTACGTCCAGGGTGACGTCATAGCTGCCGTAGTCAGCGTAGAACTCGCTCTGGGCGTGGAAGGCGAAGTGTTTCCACGTACCATCTGGTTCAAGGCGCGCGAGCTTCGGGAACCACTGGGCGACGAAGTGATAATCCGCGAGGTAGCCGGTGCGCTCGACGATCTCCGGCAGCTGCGCCTCCCACTCGATGTCCAGCGTCAGGACCTCGCCCGCCGCGACCTCACGCGGCAGGTCCACGCGGATGTCCGTCTGATCAGCTGGATCGTCTGGTGAGTGGGCGGCGGCGTTCTTGAGCAGATCGACCCCTTGCAGCTCGCTCGAGCTCAGCTTCTTCAGGTCGATGTAGCCCCAGGTCTGAGCCTTGTCGCCGCTGCGCCCGGCGCCGAACGGCGAGCGTAGGAAGACGGTGTCTGCGTTCTTGAACGCGTTCAGGTACAGGTGGAACCAGAGTTGCCGTACGGCAACATTGGACACGTTCCGCCACTTGATACGCCCGCTGGCGGTCACCCGGTGAGTTGAAGCGTCGAGGCGCGCCTTCAACCAATAGCTAGCCGTCGCCTCGGCGTGCGGCCGCATCGCCGCGTCGTCATCGAAGCGCGGGCCGATCTCCCGGGGGGGCGCGTCGGGGTGTTGGGTCTGGCTAGGCGCGCCGAGCTGGCCTAGCTGAGCGGGCAACGAAGCTGACTTCATGGGGCTAGCCTCAATCTGCTCCGCCGTGGGCGTGAGGAGCTGCCCAGCTTGGGAGAGCAACCACAGCGACGCGGGTAGCGTGAGCAAGCCCGCGGCGAGGGTCGTGAGCCAGCGCGCGGCGGGACGGAGAGCTGAGGCTTGACTGCGCATGGTGTCGACCGGCCGCGGGGCAGCCAAGCTAACGCCCAGCTTCTAAGCCGATCACCCGCTGCTGCAGCAGCGTAAACATGATGCGCAGCGCATCGAGTCGGGTCATGCCGCTCACGTCTAGGATCTCTTCAACGCTGGTCATCCCGTCGACTAACGACAGCAAGAACCCGGCGCGGTGGTCCAGGCTCAGCCAGCGGATTTGGTCCGGGGGCACCGCGACGCTCACCACCTGGTCGAGTTGGCCGAGGCGCGCGGCGTACATTTGAGTCAAGACCTCGCGGCAGCTCTCGGCGTAACGGCTCGCGTCGGCGTGGCCCGGCTCAGTCTCCAGGATGCTCTCAGCGATGACCAGCGCGCCCGTGAAGTCGCCTACCGCGTAGCGATCCTTCATGTCGGTGACGGGCGACTGGGAGCTCGCCGCGTCGCTGGCTCCAGCAGCCTCGGCTGACCCAAACGTCGGTGCGATGAGCTCTCTCGGGCCAGTTTGTGCCTGAGCAGGCGCAGCTTGTCCTCGAGGCTGACTCACCAGGTCCAGGGCTGAGCCGCTGGGTGGCGCGTCGGAGTCTAAGGCCAACTCTAGCTCAAGCCCGCTTGGCTGGACCCGGCTGCGCGGGATGCTGGGCCCGCCGGGCTCACCGTGTCGTGGTCCGCCCGTGGCTGCGCCAGGGTGGAAGTCGTCAAGTGGTGGCAGTGAGCCGATGTCCACGCCAGAGGCCTCTGAGAAGCCTACGTCGACGCGCCCGCCGCCGGCTTGCGGACGCAAGGGCTCAGGGTTGGTGCGGGTGTTGCGTGGATTCCCTAAGGAAGCAGTGTCCGCGGCGTCTAGCTGGTGAGCGCCTCGACGCCGATGGCTGGGCGCTGGCGTGGGCGCGCTCGAGCTGCGAGCCGGGGCAGCCTCTGCGCCTGGCGAGACGCGCGCCGGTGGCGACGAGGGCAGGGGAGGCAGGCTGTCGGGCGCGAAATCTTGACTTTCCGTGGGGAATTTATCTGAGATCTCAAACGGGTCGCGCGCCTCGGCCATCTTGCGCGCGGCGAACTCCTCGATGGGCTCGTCGGGCACTACCGTCGGGCGATCGAACTCACCCTCTAGCTCAAGGCCAAAGGGCTCGTCGTCCCAGCTCGCGTCGATGTCGCCTGTCTCGGGCGGCAGCGAACTCAGCTGGGGTCTGCGGGGAGGTTTGTCTGAGACCATCTCAACGAGCTTCCGGTGAAAGCCTGCGCGGGCTACTGCGTGCGCGAAACAACTCCCTTGAACATGCGGTGGGTGCGCGCGAGCGCCTCGACCTGCTGCTTGAGCTCCTCGGTGTCGCGCGCGGCCATGGCGCTGGCTGTCCGCGTGAGGACCGCCTTGGCCTTGTCGATGGCGTCTCGGCCAAAGTCGCTGGAGGCCACGATCTTCTCGACCTGCGGAAACAGGCGCTCGATCTCGGCAACCAGCGTCTCCGCCTCTTGTTTGGCCTGCTCGAAGCCTTCGTCGACGCGGCGCTCGACCATGTAGTCCTTGGCGTTCTCGATCATGTCGGCCAGCTCGTCTTGCGTGAGCCCGCTGGTGGCCGTGACCTGAATCGACTGCTCTTGTCCGGTGTCGAGGTCCTTTGCGTGGACGCTGACGATGCCGTCGGTGTTGATCTCGAAGGTGACCTCGATTTCCACGTGGCCTTTTGGCGCGCGCCGCAGACCAGTCAAAATGAACTCACCCAGCAGCTCGTTCTCGTCGGCCTTCTTGCTCTCGCCCTGCATGACCAGGATCTTGACGGCTGTCTGATCGTCGCGGCTGGTGGTGAAGATCTTCGTGCGGCTGGTCGGGACCGTGGTGTTCTGCGGGATCAGCTCTTCAAAGTAGCTGCCGAACGTCATGATGCCGAGGGCGTGGGGCGTCACGTCGAGCAGGATCATCTCGTGCTTGTCCTCGACCAACGCCGCGCCCTGGATGGCCGCGCCTAGGGCGACGACCTCATCTGCATGAACGCCCTTGTTCGGCTCACGCTGAAAGTAGTGGGCTACGGCCGCTTGGATCGCTGGCATCCGGGTCATGCCACCCACCAAGATGACGTCTTCTATCTCATCGATGTCTAGGCGTGCGTCGGCCAGGGCCTGCTTGCAGATGTCGACGGTGCGCTCGACCAGGTCCTCTGTCAGGCGCTCGAGCGTCTCACGGGTCAGCGTGCGCTGCAGATGAAGCGCCTCATTGCGTCCGGTAGAAATGATGAACGGCAGGTTGATTTCGCCTTCGCGGACCTGCGAGAGCTCGCACTTGGCCTTCTCGGCTGCGTCCCTCAGCCGTTGCAATGCCATGCGGTCCTGACGTAGATCGATGTCGTGCTCGTCCTTGAAGCCTTGGACCAGCCAATCGATGATCCGAGCGTCGAAGTCCTCGCCGCCGAGGAAGGTGTCGCCGGTCGTGGCGATGACCTTGAACACGCCGTGGGCGCCGATCTCCAGCACGCTGATGTCAAACGTCCCGCCGCCCAGGTCGTAGACCGCGACGGTCTTGTCGATGCTCTTGCCAAAGCCATAGGCGAGCGACGCCGCGGTCGGCTCATTGATGATGCGGATCACCTCGAGGCCTGCGATCGCGCCCGCGTCCTTGGTGGCCTGGCGCTGGTTGTCGTTGAAGTAGGCCGGGACGGTGACCACCGCCTTGTTGACCTCTTCCCCGAGGTAATCTTCGGCGATGATCTTCATCTCTTGCAGCACCATCGAGCTGACCTCGGGGATTGAGTAGTCTTTATCCCGCAGCTTGATGCGCACGTCTCCGTGCGGACCCTCGACGATGGTGTAGGCCGACGTCATCACCGAGTTCTTGACCTGGGGCGAGCTCCACTTGCGGCCGATCAAGCGCTTGGCGGCGTACACCGTGTTCTCGGCGTTGGTGATGGCTTGGCGCTTGGCGATATGACCAACCAAGCGTTTCCCCGCTTCGGTCACCGCCACCATGCTCGGCGTGGTCTTGTACCCACCTCGGTTCGGGATCACCACCGGGGCGTCTCCCTCCATCACTGCCACGCAGGAGTTCGTGGTCCCGAGGTCGATACCGATGACGCGCTCCATGTTTCCCTTTCTGACGGCGCGAGGCCGCACCCTTAAACCAACACTTTACGGCAGGTTGGCTGAATAAGGGGAATTGTTGTCGCCAGGCGCCTCGGCCAGCACCAGCCGGCAGCAACCGCAGCGTATCCGCGAACGCCGCCGGGCTTGACGGCCGGTGATTTATGGGCCTAGCACCTGCGACGGGCGCGGCCTGGTGCCAGCTCAGCCAACGCGGCCTGGCATAGGTCCTGGCAGAGGTCCTCGCATAGGCACTTGCATAGCCGCTTGCATACCCAGCGCCGATGCATGACGAGTTCGCGGTCGAAGAAGCCTAGAGCGGCCTGGCTAGCGGGCACGCTGTGGCAGACTTGGCTATGGCAGACCTGGCTGTGGCAGAGCTAGGCGTGGCAGAGCTAGGCGTGGCGGGAGCGCAGCTAGCCTAAGTGGAGCCGGCTGACTCAGCCGCTCACAGGTCGTGACGGCGATGGCAGAGGCAGCGCCGCTGGCTACACGTGCTCTTTCAGTCGCTTTTGCCAGGTCAGCGCTGTTTCATCGTTGGAATCGATGGTCAGCGCCCGCTCGATCTCAGCGCGCGCCCGCGGAACTTGTCCTGCGGCGAGGAGCGCGCGGGCAAGGGTGACGCGAGGGGCCACGCTGGCGTCAGCCAGCTTGACGGCGCGCTCGGCCAACTCGAGGGCTTTAGGCAGGTTCAAGTTGCCTTCTACTAAGCAGCGCGCTGCGCGCTCGAATAGCTCGCCGCTGGTGGGACGCCCGCGCGCCGCCCGCTCGTAGCTCAGCGCCGCCTCCGCGAAATGGCCGTTGCGCTCTTCGTAGCGTCCTTGCTCGAGGTAGCTCTCGGCGAGGGCGGCGTTCGCCAGATCTTGGACACGGGTGTACTCGGCCCCGAGTTGCTTGTCTTCTGGGGCCAGGCCCGCGGCGATGCGTAGCGCGTTGGCTGCAGAGACCGGATCTTTTGCGGCCAGCGCGGTCACCGCGGCTTGGCGATAGTGGGCGACCTGACTGTCACGGGCCTGGGATAGCCGCTCGTCGTAGCGGGCGCGCACGTTGTCCGTCACGATCTCCTGGACGCCGCCGCGGCTCGCGCTGTTTGGCGGCCGACTTGAGCTAGCTTGGGGCGGGGGTGCCGAGGGACGCAGTCGACGCGCCGCCTGCTTGCGCCGTACGTCGTCGTCTGGATGGTTCGAGCGCTGGGCATCGGCAGGGGGTGGGGGGCTGCTGATACGCGGCCCTGGCGTGGCGGGCGGTTTGGCTGGCGGGCGCGCCGATGCGCGCTCCTGCACTCGGGCTTGCTGCTCGATCAGGCGCTTGACTTGATCGACCTCGCGGGCGCGGTGTCGATCGTCTGTCAGCATCCGATCGAGCGCCCGCGTACGCCGCTGGCTGTTGATATACGCGTCATACTCGGTGCGCGTGGCCTTGCGGGTCAGCGTGTCGTGTGCCTCGGTTAGCGTCTGAAAAATCCGCTCGAGCTTGGCCTTGAAGCTGCCGAGTTGCTTGCCGAAGTACTTGTCGGGGTGAAACAAACTCACCACTTGGTAGTAGGCGCCTTTGATCTCTTTTTTTTCCGCGTGGCGTTCAACGCCGAGCAGCTCGTAATAGTCTGCGCTGTCCAAGCGGTAGTAAGTGTCGAGGATTTGGCGCTTTCTTTGGCGGTTGAGCTCGACCTCTTCGTCGAGCTCGCTCGGATCATACAGCGCGGCGGCCGGGTGGCTTGAGCGGCTTGAGCCCTCTTCAACGCTCTCGATCACGGGGTGCTGCAGGCGACCAGTCGGCGGCAAACCCGTAGCCTCAACCACGGGCTTTGCCTGAGCTGCGGGCACCCCATAGATCACGGCGCCGAGGCCAGCCAGCCTGCTGAGGATCTCTGAGACCCGCTCGGCGCTCAGCCCCGTCGTGGCGGCGATCTCGCCAGCGCCGCTGCGGCCGTCGATACGCGTCAGCACGAAGGCCTCTTCGGGCCCGATGGGCAGGCTGCGCATATCCACGCCCAAGACGGGTTGCGGGATGCTGCCAGGTGGATGCTGAACGTCTTCTGCCAAGATTCGCTCTTCGGGTAGCCGCGGACCGGAGTGCCCCGCGACCAGCAGCTGCTGCCACCGCGGGGATCGGAGACCACAGACGTCCTGAGCGACATCTAAACCCGACTAGCGAGCGCGTGCAATCGTCCTGGTGTCCTTGGGTGTCAACAGCCCACTACGAGACACTCAGGTCGGCGCTACTTCGCTAACTAGATCTCGGGCCATCCACAGCCAGTGCTCAGGACAGCGCCGGATCGCGTGCTCTAGGCCTTGCGCGAGGGCCAAGTCTAGGTCCTGGCTCGTCACCGTGTGCGCGGTCGATGCTGGCAGCGGCAGCTGCGAAATGACCAGGGAGAAGCGCTGCGCCTGGGGCTCGCGGCCTCGCTCCTGCGCGATCGGGACCAAGAACCCAAGCAGCAGCGGCGCGCCGGTGCGCCGAGAAATCCGCTGCGGGCCCAGCGGGAGGGACACCTGCTGGCCAAAGAACGTGACCTGGGTCGAGCGAACCCGGCCGCCCAGATCCGGGAGGAAGCCTACGGCGCGACCCCGCTTGAGCGCCCTGAGGATCTTGTGGGCGCTGCCCGGCTTGCCGCGGTGAATCACCTCGAGGCCGCGCCTGGTGCGGTGCAGGTCTACCAGCTGGTCGAGCCCTGGGTCGTAGCTCTCGCGCACGACGATCGAGGCTGCTGGCGCCGGGGCTGTGGCGCTCGGCCCTGGTCCGTCCCCCTCAGCGGCCTCGTTCGCCGCAGCAGCGGCGCGGCACAGTTCAGAAATCCGTGCGGCAATCAGTTCAAACGGGCCGAGGTGCAGGCTCACAAACACCACGCCGCGGCCGGCGGCCAACGCCCGCAGCAGGATCTGCTCGCTGTTCGCGTCCACCAGCACCTTAGGCGCCACCTCGCCTGGGCGGCGCAGCAGCAAACAGCGGCCTAGGTTGTGTCCGGCGTTGCGAAACACGCGGGCCGCGAGCTGAGGCTCCAGGCCAGCCGCGGCTAGGTTCCGGCGGGTGCGCTGGCGCAGCTTGGGGCTGAGCCAGTAGGCGAGTGAGCCGAGCCAGCCGAGCGCCGCGAGCAGCTGCGCTTCAGGCAGGCGGTCGGCGGCCCAGAGCAGCGCGGTCACCGTCCAGCGCAGCAGCGCGTTCTTGACGCGCTGCCGCCGGCCCCAGCTGCCGCCCTCGCGGAGATCGTGGCGTGACGGAGCTAGCGCGCTGGGGCTGGACACTTGCACTGAGTTTCCACGCGGACTCTTGCTGCGGCCACGCGCTGTTCGGCTCGCTTGCAGCGCGCGGCGGGATCCGCGCTGCCCACCAGTTCGCAAATTTTGGCCTGGGCGCGCGCTAAGCTGCCGAGGGCGCGGCACGCGCTCGCGCAGTCGGCGCTGGCAGCCAGCGCCTCGCTGTGGCTATTTAGCCAGGCTTCCCACTGCTCGAGCGTCGCGTCTTCGCCGGGTGTTTGCCAGCTGAGGCTGGCATCGGGGGTCGCCCCAGTGATCGGCAGGGATGCGCCTCTTGCGGGTCGCGTCGAGCTTGGCCCGTCGAGCCTGCGCTGTTGGTGCTCTGTGTCATCCAGGCGCTCGGCGTCCTGAGTCGGCTCGGGCTCCGCGGCGCGAGGTGGCGGCTCACCGCCAGCGCCGGGCGGCGCGCCCGGAGGCGCCGCTACGCTGGCAGCGCCGCAGCCCGCCGCCCAGATCAAGCACGGCAGCCAGATCAAGCGCTGCCGCGACGCGGAGCACAGCTTCGCAGCTCGCGCCTTCATGGTGCTTCCGGGAGGTTCTGCTCGATCACCCGCTCTTGGATGTCCATAGACGCTTCGAACGCCGTCAACGCGCGCTGCTTCGCGGCGGCAGCTCCCGTGGCGTCGCCTTGCTCCGAGAGCTGCTTGCTCTGCCGCTCCTCCACCAGCCCCCGCACCTCAAACAGGTGCCCGCGGAAGTAGCTGGTCTCTTTGGCCTGCTCAAGCCCAGCGTTGATGTCCGCGAGGGCGTCAGCGAAGCTGCCCGCCTGGCTCTTCAAGTCGGCGAGGCGGGCCCGCGTGTCAGCTAACACCTCGCGGGCCTCGACCAGTGGGGTGTTGCCGCCGGGAATCGGACCGTCGACGATGGCTTGCAGCTTCGCGATGGCTTGCTCGGGGCGATCTTGCTCGAGCTGATCGGCGGCGTGATGCCCGCTGCGCGCCCGCGACAGAAACGCCAGCAGCGCTGGGCTCACCGGTTGGCCGCCCTCGACGGAGGCGCATACTGGAGGCGCAGGCGAGAGGTCCGAGTCCTTCGCGCAACCGCCCAGGCTGCCCAGGGCGCCGCCAGCGCTGGTGAGGCACAGCCAGAGCGCCAGGCGCTGCGCGCCGCGCCGCAGCGCTGAGCGGCGCCCCAGCGCGGACGGCAGCGGAGCCGAGCCAGCGCGGCGCCGCGACCCAGCGCGAGCATCCCCCGCGTGCGTAGGCTGAGTCATCGGGCACCCCAGCTGGCGTAACGATTGTTGCGCAGCTCGCGCGAGCGTGCCGAGGCGATGCGGTCCACTCGCGCCGAGGTGTGCTTGGTGTCGAACTTCTCGTGAAACAGCGATCCGGTGGAGCGCGAGATGGCCAGCGGCTGACTGATTTCGACCTCGGCGCTGGCGCTCGGCCGCTGATCTGCCGTCTGAAACCAGATCAGCGCGGCGGCAGCCGCCGCCAAGACCGCGCTGAGCGTGCCGAAGCTGACGCGGATGAGCTTGCCTCCGGCGGCGGGCTTTGAGCTGTCGGCGTCGCGCAGCGCCGCGGCGATCAGCGCTTCATTCCGTACGGTATCAATCCGCCCGGGAGCTGCGGCCGCTTGGACGCTGCGCGCTAGATCCGCCAGCGGGTGCTCCACCCCCAAATCCAGGGCTTCTCGTAGGCGCTCGCTGTCGGCCTGCTCTTGCTCGCTGGCGTCGGCGAAGGGATCCTCAAGCGCCAGCTCGATCAGGGCGTGGTTCAGGTGCTCCGGCAACTCGACCGGCTGGAGCGCGGCCCGCAAGGCCTCGCCCAGCTCAAGCTCGGCTTGTGCGCTGAGCCACCCGGCTTCGGAGCTGGGCAGCTCGGCGCCTGCTTCACCTTCAAGCGCCAGCCACTCGCGATCCGCGGCGCTGAGCTGAGCCAACTTGGGCTGGTTGTCGGGCGCGCGGCTCATGCTCCTGCTCCGTCGGCGAGGGTCGCCTTCTTGAGCGCCGCCATGGCGCGGTGAAGCACTACGTCCAGCGTGCCGAGGCTCACCCCCAGGGCAGCCGCGGCTTCTTCTCGAGTCTTTTCCTCGAGGATGCGTAGCTGGATCACCTGGGCGTAGCGGGGGTTGATGCGACTCATGGCTCGCTTCACGCGATCTTGGGCGATCGCTAGGTCGTGGAGATCGAGGGCGTCCGGCGTACGATTGGTTTCGTGATCGGCGGCGTCAATCTCGCGCTCCAAATCCTGAGGATCGAACAGCCGCTCGCGCTTGCGTTTGCGTAGCATGTCGAGGGCGACCCGCATGGCCACCACGCGCAGCCAGGGGTAGACGCCGACGTCTTGCCAGGTGAAGCGATCGAAGCGCTCGACTACCTTGATGTAGGTGGTGCTCAGCGCCTCTTCGGCCTGCGCGTAGTTGCCGAGCTTGGGGAGCAGCACGCAGCGAAACAGCCGCGGGCCGTACTGCTTGAGCATCGCGCCCATGGCGTCGCGCTCGCCAGCCTGGGCGCGCGCGCACAGCTGTCGCTCGGCTTCTAGCGCGTCGGCATCCCACTCCACGGCGCGCACTTTACACGGCTGGGCGACGTTTCGAACCGCGGGTGAATAGCTAGCCCAGCTAAACGGCGTAGGCTGAGCGCCACCAGGCGTGCGGTGTCCCCGAGGCAGCACGGCGGGCCACGCGAAGGGGAAGCTCTGGCTGGTGTCCGCGTGCATGGCCACCTAACGCCGGGACGCAGCCTGGCTTACGGGCCTGATGGGTCGCTAAGACAAAAACCCTGCTCGGACGCCAAGTGGTTTGCCCGCGGCTCAGCGCGTGCTCCGGCGCGCCACCCAGCGCGATGGACCTTGCATTCAGCGCCGAAACCGCCCAAACAGCAGCGTGGCCGCCCCCAAATGTCCGTACTGCGGGACGCTGAACTCTCCGAGTGAAGCCCGCTGTTTTCAGTGCAAGCAGCCGCTGCCCGGCCCCATCAACCGCCGCTTTCGCGACCTAGCCCACACCGCGTTGGGGCAGGATTTGTGGGTAACCAAGCTGTTTGTGGGCATCAACGTGGTGTCGTTCCTGCTCATGCTGCTGGACAACAGCCGCTCAGCCGCGGCTTCGCTGCCTCTCGGCTTTGGCGGTGACGGCGGACTGACGACCTCCGCGCTGTTGCGCGCCGGCTTGCTCTACGGCGCGGGCTTTAGCCCGATCAACGGCGAGTGGTGGCGCTTTATGAGCGCGATCTTCCTTCACCTGAGCCTGCTCCACCTGCTGTTCAATATGCTGTGGTTGGTCAGCCTCGGTCGAGTGCTGGAGCCCGAGCTTGGCTCGGCGCGCTTCGTCTTGCTGTACTTGGCCACCGGCGTGGGGGGCTTCTTGGGCAACGCGATCCTCGATGCGGGCTACAACACCGGCGGCGCGAGCGGTTCGGTGTTTGGTTTGTTCGGCGCCATCGTGGGCTACTCGCTGGCGCGCAAGAGCTCGATGTGGCGCGAGCACCTGACGCGCCTCGTCCTGTACGTCGTGCTGTCCTGGGCGCTGCTCGGCGGGGGAGTGAACAATGTCGCCCATGTGGGCGGCGCCGTGGCGGGGATCGGGCTTGGCTACCTGTTTGGGATTGAACGCCGGCAACCCACGGTCAATCGCCTGCTTGGCTACGTGGGAGCGGTAGCGGCTGTCTTGCCCATCGTGGCGCTGCTCTTGTGTCAGTTCTCGCCGGTCTGGCGCGCGCTCCGCGACGGGGCCGAGTCCGCGCGCGGGCTCTGGTAGTAAAAGCTCAGCGCGCCGCCCGGCTCTCAGGTAACCTGCTCGGCCGATGCCCGTCGTCAACCCGCTGGCGCGGGAGCTGGTCTTTAAGGTCGTCTATTACGGCCCGGGTTTGGGTGGAAAGACCACCACTCTGCAGCACATCCACACCGCTACTCGGCCCGAGTACCGCGGCAAGATGGTCAGCCTGGCGACGCCCGTCGACCGCACGCTGTACTTCGATTTTCTGCCCATTCGGGTGCCGTCGATCCGCGGCATGGGCGTGCGGCTGCAGCTGTTCACGGTCCCGGGTCAGGTCTACTACAACGCCACGCGGAAGTTGGTGCTGACCGGCGCTGACGGCGTGGTGTTGGTCGCGGACTCTCAACCTGGGCGACAAGACGCGAACCTCGAGAGCCTGGAAAACCTCGAAGAAAACCTGCGCGAGCACGGGCGCTCGCTGCAAGAGCTACCGCTGGTCCTGCAGTACAACAAGCGCGATCTGCGCGACGTGCGGGGGATCGACGACTTGGGGCGAGAGCTGAATCCGCGCGGAGTTCCGAGCCTAGGTACGGTGGCGACCAGCGGCGTCGGTGTGTTCGAAGCGCTGGACCAGATCACCCGGCTGGTGCTGGCTGACTTTGAGCGCCGGATGCCGCTGAGCAGCGATACTTCGGCCACGTCGCTGCAGGTGCCTGAAGGCGGGCTCGCCGAGGCGCTGCGCCGCGCCGATTATGCAAGTGAAGCGCCCACCGCGCTCTCCAGGACAGACGGCTCGGCAGCGGTGCGCTCTGGTGCAGCGCTGGCCAGCGCCGCGAATCGCCCTAGCGTAGCGGTAGCGCAGGTCAGCGCGCGGCCGCGCGATCCCGGGCAGGCTGCGCTCGAGCCTGGCGCGGGGCAGGTCAAGGTACGGGCTGAGCCCACAGCGAGCCAGGCCGCAGATGACGAGACGAGCTTCGCCGGGCTCTCTGACGACGGACCGGCCGACGACGCACCGGCCGACGACGCACCGGCCGACGACGCACCGGCCGACGACGCACCCGCTAGCAGCGACGCCGACCTCGCCGGTGACGACGAGGACTTACCGCGTCTCACCCACACGCCAGCCAGCACCATCGGTGAGGAGATGGCGCGCAGCGTCTCCGAGTTTGGGGCGCCGCGCCGCGCTGCTGAATCCGCGCGGCTCAAGTTGAGCGGATACGCGCTGGTGCCCGATCTAGAATTGGACGCTGAGCGCCTGCCGGCGCTTGACCCAGCGCTGCGAGGCCCTCTCGACGCTGAGCTCCGCGCTGCGCTGCCTACGTCACAGCCGGCCTGTGCTGGTGAGGCCGCGGTCGGCTTCAGCTTCAGCGCGTTGTTTCCGCGTTCACAGCAGCGAACCGTGCGTCAGTTGGAAGAAGCGCTGGCCACTGGACACGGCGCTCAAGCGGTGGAGCGCGCGGAGCAGCTAGTCACCCGCACTTTCGCCGCCGCCGCGAGCCTGGTCAGCCAGAAAGAGGCGCCTCGGGATCCGACGTTGGTCGCGTTGATGCTCGGCTTAGCTGGACAGCGCTACCTGGAGTTTCGCGCCATCGCGCGGGACGCCCGCGCCGGGGGCGTGGTCGCCACCGAGGACGCGCTGATCGCCTACGCGTTCGCGGTGGACGCGCGCCTGGCGTGGCGCCGCGTCGGCGGCCGAGGCCCCAGGTAGTAGACCACGCGGTCTACTGTGGCGGCGATGGTTTGACGCCGCTGGCCACGCCAGAGACGCTGAGCTTGGCCCCTGCGCCGACGTCCATGTCGCCGATCCAGCTGCCCTTGAACGCCGTCGGTCGCGCCTCGGCGTCGATCTCCGTCGCCGCCGCCGCGCTGAACTGCAGGCTCGCTGGCGGAAAGTTCGCCGCGCTGCTGGCTCGGGTGAACAGCAGCTCAAGGGCGCCCGCGCAGGCCAGGGCTCCGCACGCCGCGTCACAGCCGTCGAACAACGAACCTTGCCCAGCCAGCTCCGCGCCGAGCCCGTCGCAGTCGACTAGCTCCGCCAGCGCGGCGGGGCCGTCTTCGGCGCTCGTGGCCGACTTCACCGCCTGCACCTCGGCGAGGCTCATCACCATCCGGGTGGGGAAGAAGAAGAAGCTGCCGCCCAGCAGCAGGGAGTCATCGGGGTCGGAGCTCAAACCGAGCTTTCCAATATCCGTAGGGAAACCAGCGTGCTTGGGCGTCAAGCCAGCGACTGAGTCGAGCTCCCAGCTCGCCCACCCCGGCGTCGCGCCGCTCGCGCGCAGGTGCCCAGAGATGACTCGCTCGCCGACTAGCCGCCCGGCGCTGGCCTCGAACCAGGTGTCTAGGGCGTCGCGCAAGAAGCTCGGCGCGCCGGCGCCGAGCCAGGCAGCCACTGCTTGGTCCCAGTCATTGGTGGAGCGCGCGATTTGAAACAGCGCTCGTGGGCCCTCGCCTGGGGTCCCGTCGAGGGAGTCAGCCATGGCGTCGAGTAAGGCTCCAGGATCTGACTCAGCGTCGCCTAGTAGGCTTGATTTTGCGTTGGCGCGCGCGCTGTCCAGCCCACGCTGCCAGTCGTAGTCTAGGGCGTCGAGGCCGAGCGACATCGAGAGATCCGCGTCGGCTAGCTGGAGCGGACGGTTGAGCACGTGCACGCTGAGCGTCTGGGTCTTGCCAGGGACGATCGCGCTGAGATCGCTGCAGCCACCCGCGAACTGGCTGGCGCGCAGGGTGACCGCCGCGAAGCTGCCAGCGGGCACCGACGTCAGCTCGAGAATTTGCCCCGGGGAAACGGTGGCCCACAGCGCGCCGTCGGGCGGTGGGTTGCCTTTGAGATCAGCGCAGGCGCGCCCTGGGTGGACGCTGGCTGTCCAGCTGTTGATCGGGCGCTTGCCGGCGTAATCTGGGGTGACGCGCAGCGTACCGAAGCCCAGCTCCGACACCGAGACCGTGAGCGACGTGCTGACCTCGGTGCCTACCGCAGCGCGCACGGCAAAGCCTGAGACCTTACTCGGCGCGAACAGCGTGGTCTCCGCGCTGCCGTCTTGTGCGGTCGAGACCTCAGTCGCCGCGAGTGACGCGTCGAGGGAGTCCCCGTTTAGGCTGAAGCGCACCACGTGATGCCCCGCCGGCTTGACTTGGACGCGCAGGTTGATCGCTTGTGACGGGCCGAGCTCCAGCGTGCCCTTCGAGGAGAACTCGATGGAGCTCGCGCCGCTCTGGCCCGCGGTCCCGCCGCTGCCACCCGGAGCCACGCTGGCGTCCTCGCTGCTGCCGCAACCTGCAGACAACAGGGCTGAGCTGAGCAGCCCCCACAGCAGCGGGCCCGCGCGCCGCAGGGACCAGCGCAACTTCGGGCGCCTGGCGCCGGCGCGCGGCGCTGTGCGAGCGGCCAATACAGCAGGGGAGCGTGCGGGGTTTATCAAGTCGACCAAGTTAGCGAAGGTAAGTAAGCCCGAGCGTAGCGCGGAATCGCCCCGCACGCATCATTGTCGGCCGCGCGGCCAGCCAGCCCCCCGAGGAGCCGCTTTGGCGCGCAGCCTCTGGCCGTAAGCGGCGGGCGCAGCTGCGCCGTGTAGCTGTGCGGCGGCCATGCAGCTGGGCTCCGGCGCGCGATGTCGGCGGCCGGCGTGGGGCGGCCAGCGTGATATGTTGGCCGCAAATGGACTCGCTGCCCCCGCCTGCCACGCGCATCCTAGTCGTGGATGATGAACCTGGCCTGCGCCAGATGCTGTCGATCCTGTTCCGGCGCGAAGGCTACGAGGTGGTCACGGCGCCGGGCGTCGCCGGCGCTCGTGAGGCCATCGCGCGCAGCCCCCAGCCCTTCCCGGTGATCCTTACGGATCTCTCGATGCCCGACGGCAGCGGGCTAGACGTGTTGGCCGCCGCCAAGGCGCGCAGCGAGAGCAGCGAGGTGGTGCTGATCACGGCGCACTCCAGCATTGAAAACGCCATCGAGGCCATGCGCGGCGGCGCCTACGACTTCATCACCAAGCCGTTTCAGCCCACAGAGCTCGCGGCTTTGGTGGTCAAGGCGCTAGAGAAGCACGCGCTGGTGGTCGAGAATCGGCGGCTGCGCGCCCAGGTCAACACCGCCAGCGACCGCAGCCTGATTGGGCGCAGCCGCGCCATGCAAGACGTGCTGGATCTGATCGGGCGCATCGCCCCCACGCGCACCACCGTGCTGATCACGGGCGAGAGCGGCACCGGCAAAGAGCGGGCAGCGCGAGCCATCCACGAGCGCTCTGATCGGGCGAGCAAGCCATTTTTAGTGGTCAACTGCGGCGCGCTGCCAGAAAACCTGATGGAGAGCGAGCTGTTCGGTCACGAGAAGGGCGCCTTCACTGGCGCTAACAGCCGCCATCGCGGCCTGTTTCAAGAGGCGAACGGCGGCACCGTGCTGCTGGATGAGGTGGGGGAGCTGCCGCTCAGCCTGCAGGTGAAGCTGTTGCGCGTGCTGCAAGAGCGCCGCGTCAAGCCAGTGGGCGCGAGCCAAGAGCTGGACATCGACGTGCGCCTGTTGGCGGCCACCAACCGCGACGTGGAGGCTGAGGTAGCCAGCGGCCGTTTCCGTCAGGATTTGTACTACCGCCTCAACGTGATCCGGCTCGAGCTGCCGCCGCTGCGCGAGCGTAAACAAGATCTAGCGCTGTTCTGCGAGCGCTTTATCCAGCGCTTCGCTGAGGAAATGGGGAAAGATGTCGGTGGCCTGACGGCTGACGCGCTGCGCGCGCTGGAGGCCTACGATTTTCCGGGCAACGTGCGCGAGCTAGAGAACGTGATGGAGCGCGCCGTGGCCTTGGCGGCGGGTCGCAGCATTGGCCTCGGCGACTTGCCGCCAGAGATCAGCGGCGCAGCGGGCGGCTCCGCCACGGCGCTGGTGGAGCTGCCGGAGGCTGGCTGCAACCTAGACGACGTGGTGGGTGAGGTAGAGCGGCGGCTGCTGTTGGCAGCGCTGGAGCGCACCGGCGGCGTGCGCACCCACGCAGCTCAGCTGCTGGGGGTGAGCTTTCGCTCCTTGCGCTACCGCTTGCAAAAGCACGGCATCGGCGGCGACGACGACGAAGAGGCGGACAGCGCGGCGCCTTCAAGCGACTAGCCGCGCCAGCCGAGCGCCTGGCGCGGCGGCTTACTACGGCTGCTGCCCGCAAAGGCTGCGGCAGCTGACTTGTTTGCGTAGCTGTCGCGAGGGGCGCTACACTGCCGAGCAGTTTTCCCCTAATAAGCTGCGCGTCCTGCGAGCGCTGCTCTTGGAATGCATCGTGCACAGCGGATCCGCACAGCTCCCTCGGCCCGCGCAGCTCAAGAGCTCGTCAGCGCCGCGCCGCGCCGCCCCAAGCCCGGAAAACCGAGCCCCTCAACAAGCCCCCGGCTACCGAGCCCCTAGAGACCCATCTATGCAGCCTCACCGCACCCCAGCTTGGAAAGCCTCCGCGCACAGTCGTCGGCTGCGCCTGGCCCGCCACAGGCTGGCCGTCCAAGGCTTCACCTTGGTCGAGGTGATGGTGGTGGTGGTGTTGGTCGGCATCTTAGCCACCATCGGCATTGTATCCCTGCGAAAGTGGATGGTGACGAGCAAGGCGGTGGAGGCGCTCCACGTCATCCAGGGGATCCGCGGCGCCCAAGAGCGCTACCGCGCTGAGAGCCTAGTCTACCTAGACGTCAGCACCTCGGGCACGCTGTACCCGATGACCACGCCGGGCACCAAGAAGTACAACTGGGTGCAGGACCACGCTGACGCAGCGCGCTGGAAGCTGCTCAACCCCACGGTGAGCACCAGCGTGCAGCACGGCTACATCGTGCGCGCGGGGCGCGCGATGACGGCTCCTTATACGCCGCCCGGCATGACCATCGCCTGGCCTGCTGCCGCGGAAATCCAAGATCCCTGGTACGTGATCTACGCCCAAGGCGACCTCGACGGCGACGGCGTGCCCGGCCGCTACGCGACCTCCAGCTTCACCGGCGAGATCGTGCGTATCAACGACGGCGGCTGAGCGCTAGCCTCAAGCCCTCCTGGGTTATTTCCGTGGGGTGAAGGGGCAAGCGCCGTACGTCGCGGCGTGGGTGTACGCCGATGTGCGTCGCCGTGTGTCATCACCGCTGGCCCGCCCTGGCGCGGCTGCTGGTCCCCGGCTGACCCCGCTGCTGCTGACCTACGCCTCGCCGCGCGTGAATTGTCACTCACCCCGCGAGTAGGTGACGCAAATCGTCCGTTCCCGGGCTGCGGCACGGCAGGCTTCGTCGCCACGTCGCGTGCTGAGCAGGCCTGGCTACGGAAAACCCCATCAATTCTCACAGTTTCGCGTCAAGAGCGCCCATCGCGCCGGTTTGGCACGCAAGCTGCTTAAGTGGTGTTCGTTGGGCAACGGCCTAACCCTAACTCACCCATGACTCCCCCCAAGCACCCTCGCTTCCGCCGCAGCCTGCTCACCCGGCGCGGCCAAGCAGGCTTCACCTTGATCGAGATGATGATCGTGGTGGTCATCGTGGGGATCCTCGCCACCCTGGCGGTGATCGGGGTCCGCAAGTACATCCTGTCCGCTAAGAGCAACGAAGCCATCCACATGATCGGCGCCATCAAGGCCGCCCAAGAGAGCTACAAGTCCGAGACCTTCCGTTACCTGGACGTCTCGGCCAGCCTAACCACCTTCTACCCGCGGGACCCGGGCCAGTTCAAATCCGCCTGGAATAACCCGGGGCACAGCGACTACGCTGCGTGGAACACCCTCGGGGTAGAGAGCGCTGGTCCGGTGCAGTTCGGTTACGCCACCAAGGCCGGGGTCGGCGGCACCCCGCCGCAGCCGGGCACCACGGCGAACATCCCTTATCCAGCCAGCGGCGAGCCCTGGTACGTGGTGCGGGCCAGCTCAGATCTCAACGGCAACGGCGTGCTCTCGATCTACACCAGCTCAAGCTTCACCTCGGAGATCTACTTCGAGGGTGAAGGCGAATAGTAAGCTTCGCTTCCGCGAGGCATTACAAGTCAACTGAAGGTCGACCTGGGTCGACTTTCCAAACAACTTGAACAGCAAGTAGTAGCTCGCGGGGCTGCTGCCGGCGCCATCAACCCCCCGCGAAGGAGAACAGTCCAATGCGTGCACTCAAATACACCAAGCGTGGTTTTACCCTGATTGAGCTCATGATCGTGGTCGTGATCGTGGGCATCCTGGCGGCCCTCGCCATCTACGGCGTCAGCCGCTACATGCTGAACTCCAAGACGGCAGAAGCGCGCAACTCCATCGGGCAGCTGAGCAAGGACGCGGCTACTGCTTACCAGCGCGAAGGCATGAACCCAGCGGTTATGGGTCTTAAGGGCGTGACTGGCGTGGTCAACGTACTGTGCCCTGGGGTGACCGCCACCGTGCCGGCGGCGGCAGGCTCTATCAAGCAGCAAAAGTACCAATCGAGCCCTGAGGAGTGGACGAACAACGGCTGGGCGTGCCTCAAGTTCTCGATGGATGCGCCCCAGTACTACATGTACGGATATAACGCGAGCGCGGGCACCGCAGCAGGTGGTGGTGCGGTTGGCGACACCTTCACTGCCATCGCCAACGGCGACCTGAACGGAAACGATACGCTGTCCACGTTCTCCATTCAGGGCGAGATCCAGACTTCGCCTGGCGGTTTGGTGGTTACCCTGGCGCCCAACATGGTCGAACTCCTCCCCGAGGAATAACCCTCCCAAGTTCGCCTAGAACCGCAGCGCCTCGAGCCCTCAAGCTTGGGGCGTTGCTGCGTTTGTGTGCTTGAAAGTAGTCACCACGACCCGCCATCACCAGCGGCCTGGGCGCTCCTGATCAGTGTGCTAGCTTGCCGTCGCCCGATGCGCCCCCTCAGTCCCGTAGAAGCCGCCCTCGGCATCTCGCTGCTCGGCTCGGTGCTGGCTGCAGCCATCCCGAGCTTCTTCGAGAACCTGCACGCTTCGCGCTTGGCCGAGCCAGTGGACGGCCTAAACCGCATCGCCACCCGGGCTACCGCCTTGGCCGCGGGGCGCGCCGCTGAGGTGGCATATCCAGCGAGCGTGGAGCTCACCCCCGCCGAGGTCCCCATGGGCCGCCGGGTCACGGATCCGCCCGGCACGTGGGATCACCCAACCTGGCGCCAGCTCGAGTTCGAGTGGCTGGTGCCCCACGCCTACTCCTTCGGCTTCGAGAGCCGCGACGCGACCGGCCACAGCACGTTCAAGGCCTGGGCGCACGGGGACTTGGACGGCGACGGGCTCCGCAGTACCTTTCAGATCGCCGGGGAGAGCAAGGACGGCGAGCTGCCAGTTATCTTCCCCATGGATATTCAGCGTGAAGTCGAGTAGCTCCAAGAAAACGCCGTCGCGCGCCACGCAGCCCGAGCTCGCTGAGCCACCCGAGGCCGCGCCGTCGCCTGCGCCCGCGCCGCCCTACGCGCCTGTCCGCGGCGCCGAGCTCTGGGTGTGTCTGCTGTTGATCTTGCTGAGCATAGCGGGGGTGGGGGTGGTCCACCCAAAGCTGGTGCGCCAGCACGCCGCGCTCAAGGCCAAGACCGACGTCTACGCGCTGCCCAGCCCCGAGCAGACGGTGGTGGCGAGCCTCGGCTACCGCTCAGCCTTGGCCGATTTGATCTACGCCAACGTCTTGGTGTCGTACGGCCAGCACATCCAAGAGCGGCGCGGCTTTGACTACATCGCCGACTACCTGGACACCATCGCCGCCCTCGACCCAAAGTTCGCCGAGCCCTACCGCTACGCCGACACCTTCATCATCCTGCAGGCTAAAGAGGCCACGCGCGAAGACTATTTCCGCGCGCGAAAGGTGTTCGAGCGCGGCATGCGCGAGCTGCCGAATGACGCGTCCCTGTGGATCACGGCGGGGCAGTACATCGCCTATTTCGCGCCTCCGCACCTCGGCGACGACAAGCTGTTTGCGCAGTGGCGCTTGGACGGCGCGCGGATCTTGGCCCGGGCCTGCGAGCTAGTCGGCAGCAACGAGAACCTGCCCTATCAGTGCATCACCGCCGCCAGCTTGTTCTCCAGCGCCGGCGAAGAAGCCGCCACGGAGCGCTTCTTAGAGCGCGTGATCGCCGTCAGCGACGACCCAGAGCTGCGTAAGCTCGCCCTTGGCTATGTGGAGGCCAAGCTCAACCAGGCCGCTCAGCGCCGCATTCAGCGCCGCTTCAGCCGGCTGGCGGACGCGCGCAGCGCTGAGCTGCCGTTCGTCAGTAAAGATCGCTACCTGGTGCTGGGGCCCGCGTTCGACGCGGCGGCGCTGGCCGGACACTGTGACGGCGCCGCGCCGTCCGATAGCGCATCCACAGGGAAAGAATCTGTCGCCTGCACCACAGATTGGCCAAGCTGGGTAGCAGAGCAAGAGCGCCTTGAGCGGCTGTCTGATCGCTGAGCCGCAGCCTGATCGCTGAGCCGCAGCCTGATCGCTGAGCCGCAGCCTGATCGCTGAGCCGCAGCACCGCAGTTCAGCCAAAGCAAGACGCCCAGGCTCTGCTGAACCTGGGCGTGTGCTCGTATGCGCTGCAGCGCGACGCAGCTTACGGGAAGCGCACCGCGACGGTGACGCTCTTGCCCGGCTCGACCTTCGCGCTGCGCACCTTGCGGCCGTGCTCTGGGTGCACGAACACCACGGTGTGATTGCCAGCCGGGACGCTGATGCCAGTGCGCGGCGTTTGCCCCAGCGGTCGTCCGTCGAGGATCACGTTTGAGACGGGGATTGAGTTGATGTTGATGGTGCCGTTGCCCGTCGCCGCGGGCGGCTCCACCGTTCCTGGGGGCTTCGCGCCGCCACCGCCCGCGACCGGTCCTGGAGTCTCCGCGGGCTCTTTGCCGACCTCGTACATCACGATCTCAAAGGTCTTCTCGGCCTGACCGTCCTCGAAGGTGATATCCTTGCGGTAATTGCTGAAGCCCTTCTTCGTCGCCTCGATGCGGTACGGCTTGTCAGTGGTGATGTCGATCTTGAGGCCGCGCTCCTTGTCGATTTTGTCTTGAGGGATGGGGCGCCGATCGTTGCCGCTAACCAACACCACCCGCGCGCCTGAGGCGTTCGAGCCGAGTTTGATATGCGCCAGGCCCTTCTTCACCTTGAGCTTCAGAGGACCGATCTCTTTCATCTGGTCCTGCTCAACGGTGACCTTCTGCTCGTAGGGCTCAAAGCGATCGCTGCCGGCGACCTTGATCAGCTTCTCGCCAGGAGGCATGTCCTTGATTTCTTGCGGCAGCGGCCCGATCTCTTTGCCGTCGACGTAGAGCTTCAGGCCGGCGCCCTCCGCCGTGACCTTGACCCCGGTGCCGCCTGAGGCCACCGCGAGATCGATCTTGAGCAGCGCTTCATCGCCGCCCACGACCTTAATGGCCTGATCGGCGGTCTCTTGGTAGCCAGAGGCGACGACGCGCACCATGTGCGTGCCAGCCTCTACATCCTTGAGGATACACGGCGAGGCCTCGCACTTCTTCGCCCCGTCGACGAAGACCTGGAGCGAGTCAATGGCGCGGTTGCCTGGGCCAGCCACCGTGACCACCAGCTTTCCGGTTCCTGGCGGTCGCAGTAGCAGCACGGCGGCCGCGACTAGCCCGACCACCAGCAGCGCGGCGACGGCGAGCAGCGCGGAGCGCGCGCCGGAGCTCTGCTGAGGCGCCTGCATCGAAGGTTGAGCCTGCATGGGCTGCTGCGCGTACATCGGCTGCTGCATGGGCTGCTGCTGCGGCTGCTGCGCATACACTGGCTGCTGCATGGGCTGCGGCTGCATGGACGGCGGCATGCTCATGGGCGGCGGCGGAGCGCCGCTGGAGACCAAGCCCGCGGCAGAAGCCGGGGGAGGCGGTGCGCCCGCCGCAGGGGGCGGCGCGCTCCGCAGCAGCGCGCGGGCCGCGTCTTCGGTGGTCGTCTTGTCGTAAATCGCGGTCTTCTCGTCCTCGTCGTCCCAGTCCATGTCCACGGGCGCGGCCGTTGAAGGCGGCGGTGGACGCGGCGGTAGACTGCCCCGCTGCCCAGGCACTGGCGGCAGGCTGCCACCACGCCCCGAAGGCGCACGACTCGGCGGCGCTGGACCGCGGCTTGGCGGTCCTGCGGGGCCTGGAGCCGGGAGGCCAAGCAGCGTCTTTTGCCGCGGCGCCGCCGGGGGATGCGGCGCGGCGGGGGGATGTGGCGCCGCTGGCATCGGTGGCCTGGCACTGGGCTTTGGCGCGCTAGGGACTGACGCGCTGGGCATCGAGGCGGTCTGACGCGGCTTAGTGGCGAGGCCGTCAAAGACGTCGAGATCGCTTCCGCCATTGTCGCTCATGCGGTTCTCCTGATGGACTCCAAGACTAACAACGTGACTGCTGACGTTCTGTGAGACCGCGCCGAGCATGAAGCTCTTGGCGCTGTCCGCACTACCTAGCGTGATGGCTGAGCGCCCCGTTGGCTGACTCGCAGCCCCCGAAACACGGCCTCCACGCTGGGCGAAAGCTCGCAAGTCCTCGTCGAATTGTGACGCGCTAGCGTAGCGTTGCTGCACGTCTTTTGCGAGCGCCTTCAAGACGATCTGGTCCAGCTCCGGCGGAATACCGGGGTTCACCGTCGAAGGCGGAACAATGTTGTGCGAGCGGATGAGCCCGATCAACGCCACCTCGTTGGTCGCGTTGAACAGCCGCTGTCCGGTCAAGCACTCCCACAGGCAGATCCCCAGCGAGAACACGTCGCTGCGGCCGTCGACGCCCTTGCCCGTCACCTGCTCGGGGCTCATGTAGCCGAGCTTGCCCTTGATGTCGCCGGCTTGGGTGCTGGTGATACGGCCCTCGGCTTTGGCGATACCAAAGTCGATGAGCTTCACTTGCCCGTCAAAGCCGATCAGGATGTTGGCCGGTGTGACGTCGCGGTGCACCACCCCTAAGGCGCGCCCGCGCCCATCGGTCGCGCTGTGCGCGTAGGCTAGCGCCTGGGCCACCTGCGAGATCACGTACAGCACTAAGTCCAGAGGCAGCAGGCGCCCCTCCTGGCCCGCGCTGTTGAGCAGCGCCCGTAAGCTGCGCCCCGCGATGAACTCGAACGCGATGTAGTGGCTGTTGTCGACGGCGCCCACATCGACAATTTGCGCGATCGCTGGGTGCTCGAGCTGGCAGGCGATGCGCGACTCGTCGTGAAATTCCTGAATGAACTCGTCGTCTTCAGAGACGTTGGGCAAGATGCGTTTGAGCGCCACTACGCGACCGGTCTCGCGTTCGACCGCACGGAACACCTCTGCCATGCCGCCCATGCTCACGCGCTCGATCAGATCATACTTGCCAAAGCTGCGGGTCGGCTGGTTCAAAGAAGGCTCGCTCGGCTGACGTCGCGGTGCGTTGATTTCAGGTCAGCGTGGCAGCCGCTGAAGTTTGACTGGCGCTGAGGTCGACCGCCGCTGTTTTGGCGGGCGCTCGGGTGGGCTTCATCTTGGCATATCCAAGCCCTGGGTTGGGAGATCTACGCGCGGTTTTTCCCTGTGCATTCGCTTCGATATGTCGCCCACGCGCAGGGGCAGCCACGGGCGCTAGCCCCAAGACCCCCGTCCTGCCAGCGGTCGCCGCACACGATTTGCGCCGGAGCGCTGCAGGGTCGCGAGCGCTGTAGGGTCGCGAGCGCTGCAGGGTCGCGAGCGCTGTAGGGTCGCGAGCGCTGTAGGGTCGCGAGCGCTGTAGGG
>CAZKDY010000010.1:0-84301 GCA_964551615.1 uncultured Polyangiaceae bacterium | reverse complement strand
AGGGTCGCGAGCGCTGTAGGGTCGCGAGCGCTGTAGGGTCGCGAGCGCTGTAGGGTCGCGGGCTGGGGACGCGTCATTCCCCCGCGGGAGCGGGCGCCGGGCTTGGCGGACTTGCCGGCGCGGGGGCAGGTGCGGCTGTGGGTGTAGCGGGGCCGTCCTGCGCTCCAGTAGCACCCGTGGCTTGGGGTTTAGGGGTGTCGCCGCCTGGCTCTGCGGCGCTGGCGCCGCCTGCGCCTTCAACCGGCTTTGGCTTGCGGAAATAGCGCACGCGCTTGGCCTGCAGCGGGTACCACTCTTTGGCGGGCACGATGGGCGTGGACTCGAAGATGCGGCCAGCGCCGGGGCTTGGCTTGCGCAGCAAGCGGGCTCCGCCTTGGTGGCGCGCGACGGGCGAGCCGGCCAAGTCCCGATCGCCGCCGATGGCGGCGCCGAGGGGCTGCTCAAAGAAGATCTGCTGCTCGCAGCCCATGCTCGTGAACAGCTTGCCGAGCAGCGCGGCGTCCTGCTTGGGCGCGGGCGCGCTGCTAATTTCCGCGTAGTAAAGCATGCCGCTGGCCGCGCCGACGCACGCGCCGGCGCTGATTTGCTTGCCGCCCGCTTGGTCTGCTGCGTAGCCGTTGCCTAGCAGGCTGGGCTTTGGGTCGCTCTTGGGTGGGGTCGCGCTGACAGTAAACGCGCCGCCGCCCGGGGCTGAGCCGTCGAACCACAGCGCGCTCCCGGCTTGGCTGCCCGGGCTGTGGAAGACGACGACCAGCCCCGCGTCATCGCGCTGCTTGACCTCAGCCCTGAGCGCGCGTGGATCTAGCTGCATGACCCGCACCACTGTTTCCTTGCGGTTTGCATCGGGGCGCAGGCTGGTCGTGGCGACGGCGTAGGGCCAGCCGTGCTGGGGTAACCCCTTGAGGTTCCACGTGCCCTCGTGGCTCTTGTTGCCCGGAAACGCGCTGACCAGCGGCTCGCCAGGCAGCACGTGGCGCAGGGTTAGGTAGAAGAAATCGCGGGACTCTCGGCTGATATACCGCGGAAAATTCATCAGCCCCATGTAGCGCAGCATGCGGCGGCCGATGAACTTCCAGCCGGCCATGTCGCTGACGTCGCCTGTCGCCTCCCATTGCTTGTCGAGGTCGTGGCCGACATCGGGCAGCTCGCCGGCCTTGGCGGCGTAGTAGAACTCGAGGCCCGTGTGCCCCGGGTTCATGTCCAGGTGGATGCCGTAGACGCAGCGCGCGCGCTGCATGGCGAAGGCTAGGTGATCGGCGTCGATGCTGTTACCGTACAGATACGCGACGAAGTTCTCTTTGGTCAGGCACACGGCGCTGCGGGTGGTGCGGCTCTCGTCTTTCCAGCCGGGCGGCACGCCGCCCCACCAGTTGCGCTTGTAGGGGTTGATCACGCCGTCCATGACCAGCGGGGTCATGTTCTGGCGAAAGCCGACGATGGTGTCGGGGATCTGCTCGTCGTTGGGCCAGGTGCCGAAGCCCGTGGTGCCGTCTCTCAGCTCGGCCACGGTCGCGGCGTAGGGCTTTGGCGGCAGGTACAAGACGTCGTCGGCCATCATCCCGAACTCGCCGTGGGTGGCCTGAAAGCCGCCGTTGAAGCCGGCTAACAGCCTGCCCATGACCTCGGGCTTGCGCGGCACCAGGCCTGGCCCGGTCTCGCCGGTGGAGCTCTTGGGCTCGATGGTCCCGCTCATGGTGTGCAGCTCGACCTGACGCCCATCCCACACCGTCACGTAGATCTGCGTGTAGGCCCGCTTGCGATCCGTACGGATAAACGAGGTGACCAGGGGCGACGGCGCGCCCGGGTTCTTGCGCACGAACGGGTCGTCGTCCAGCGTGCGCCATTTGCCCTCGCCCTCCAGGGCCGGCGTCAGCATCGGCTCCATCGGCTTGGGTGGCCAGCCGGTCTCGGGGTCAGTGTACTCGACCGGCGGCGGCAAGTCCGCGAACTGTTCGTTGATGGTGCTGGAGCCGTCGTCGCCGGTCACGCTGCCCATCAGCTGCTGCACTTGATCGAGCCCAGCGAAGGCCACCGCTTTGAGCAGCTGCATCTGGTCGTCGCTGAACCACGGGCTCTGACGCACGCGGTCCACCGCCCAAGTCACCAGGTTGCCGGGTTGGGCCAGGTGGTGCGGCTGTTCCTGGAGGAAGCGCTCGCCCTCCACCGGATCGGCCTCGCTGCTGGGCACGCGGATCGCGTGGCCGTCGGAGTCGATCAGCAGCGCGAGCTTGCCCGCGGCGTCGGCGCTGAAGGCGATGGACGTCGCGCTGCTCGCCGGTTCAAACTTGAAGCTGCGCCGGCCGACGCCCGCCCGCTGCCCCGTCTTTTGCAGGTTGGTGATCCCGTGCTGCCAGCGCTTAAAGCCGCTCCACTCGCTGAGCTCAGCCTGGTGGCTCGCGCCACGCTCACCGCTCAGATCGGCGAGCTCCAGGTTGAAGATCTTATCGCCCGCGCCGATCAGCCAGGCCGCCTGCTCGCCGTGGGCGATCAGGCGCTGCTCGTCCACGGCGCTGGTGTCGCTCAAGTTGAACAACCCGCAAAGCTCCAAGAGCCGGCCCTCAGGCGAGAGCTTGACGCGCACCAGGTAGATGTCCGACGGCTCGTCCAGCTTGCGGGCCCTGACCACCGCGCGCACCCGGCTGTGCGGGGCGACTAAGGTTCCGGGCGGATCATCCACCCAGCGCACGTCTGTCGCGTCTGCGCTGAGCCCTTCGCTGTTCAGCGCGCGGACCAGCGCTTGGCTGCGGTCGGGCTCAGCTGTAGCCTCTCGGGGCACGCCCCCGCCAGCGTGCCACCAGGCAAACACCAGCAGCAGCGGCAGCGCCGGGCGCAGCACCCCGAACTTGCCCGCGATACGGCGCTTGGCGCGACCGAGCCGTGAAGGCGGCTGGCCTGCTGCTGTGGGACTTGCGGTCATTCGAGGTGGGTGATGGTTGTGCGGGGCAGGGCGGCTGCTCTAACGCCAAGCCGCGGTTAGCACCTTCCCGGAGAGCTGACCACGAGGCGCGCCAGGTGCGCGTTGCGGGCTTTTCCCGGGCTGGCTCAGGCCTGTTTGCGGGCCTCGTCGCCCGGCTGGTGAGCAGCTGCAGCAGACAACCAGGTTGCCTTCAAACGCCAACTAAGTTGGCTATAATTGCTCTCGCGAAGGCAGCGCGGGCTGTGTAGCCGCCCCTACAAATCAGATTTAATCCAATAATTTCCAGGTGGTAGGGGGCCCGGCGCGGCGCGTCGCTGGGGGTCACGAGGCTGGCCCGCCGTGTGCTACGCTTGAGCCGATGTCTGGCCGCAGCCCCTCGAGCAAGCGCTTTGGTAGCGCCGTGCGCGCGCTGTTTGGCCAGGCCGGCGTGGCTGATGGTTCACAAGCTGGACGCAGCGCTGCTCAGGCGCCCCGTCGCTCCACGCGGCGCGCCTGGCTGCTGGCCGTCGGTGCGGCGAGCTTGCTCGGCGGCTGCCTGGCGCCCACGCTGCCGCTGCCGCCGCCAGACAAGCCCGATGTGTTCGGGCCAGATCCGCAAGGCAACGTAACCCTCAGCGGCTACGTCCCGCAGTACGCGCTGGCTCAGGCCGTCAACCTGCGCACCGGCCAGATCGCAGGCCAAGCCACCGACGCCAGCGGCTACTACGAGTTTCAGCTAGGCGCGCAGATCGGCGATGAGTGCGTGTTCTGGTACAACCAGGACACGGAGCGCAGCCCGAGCGTCCCGTTCAAGATCCGCCCGTAGAGCAGCGAGCCCGTGGCCAAGCTGCGTGCATCGGGCAGACGCGCGGGGCAAGGCTCAGTGGGGAGCTCCGACGGGGCTCTTCGAATCCGTGGGGAGCTTGGCGTAGAACGAAACCACAGCGGATGGAACTTGGCGCCGTCGTACCAAACGCAGCCTAGGGCTGCGCAAGGCTCGCTCAGGGCCACGCCGTTGACCGAGAGCATGAGCCCGCCGGTGAGGCGGGCGGCTCCTGGTGCGTTCAACGGCCGCTGTTAGACGGCCGTTAGACCATCGTGCGGCGGCCTGTCAACAGGCTGATCACGGCGAGGATCAGGAAGCCGACGAACAGGATCTTTGCGATGCTCGCTGCGGCGCCGGCGAGGCCGACGAAGCCAAAGAACGCGGCGATCAGGGCGATGATGAAGAAGGCGAGGGTCCAGCGTAGCATGTTGATCTCCTTTACTCTGCGCCTGGTCTGCTGCGTTAAACATTGCCACACGGCAAACAAGGCACGTGTTCTCACGTGTGAAGCCCCTGAGGGCATCGCGGTCCAAACAGCTGGTGAGCTTGCTGCGTTGTGTTGACGGCAGAGCAACGGGCATGCCAAAGCGCGGGACCGCGATCCAAACCGTCAGCGACCGCGGACGCAAGGCAGGTTTCCGCAGGTTTTTCCGCTGTTCCCGCCGAGCGGCGTAGGCTTGGCCGCCTTCAGCCTAGGCACGCCGAGGCCACAGCATGGCCCCGTCCCGGGGCACAGCGCCTCGCCGTGGATCTGCTGAGCGTGTCGTCCGGCGCGGTGAAGGCGCGCTGCCTGAAAGCTCCGTGGGCGGCTTGGAGCGCTCTGGCGCGCACCAACCTGAGGCGCGTGGGCGAGGACTTCCGAATCCACAGCGTGGCATGCGAGTTGCTTGGGTTGCCGCGCGCGCCGCACACGCCGCGCGCACCACGCAAAGGAGAGATATGAATCACATCGACCAAAGCGCCGCGCAGAGCAGCACCTCGGAGAGCGGCACGCACACCAGAGTCAGCGCGGCCGCACGGAACACAACGCAGGCTCCTGCGGCTTCAGCGGCGCCGCGCGGATCTGCTCGCCCAGACTGGCGTGAGCTGGTGAAGTCGGTATCGCTCGATGCCCAGAGGGTGGCGCAGCGCGCCACGGCTTGGCTAAAGCGCAGCGGCGAGAAGGCGCAGCAGATGTGGCGCGAGCGCAGCGTCAAAGAAGGGGAGTCAGTGGCAGCGCAAACGGACGACACCGACCGGCTCAGCGTACCTGTCAGGCGTGAATCCCGCGCCACCCGCGACGCGCTCGATCGCGCGGCCAACGAGGGCATGCTGCCCTGACTGAGGCTAGCCCGCCTGTCCTGACTGAGATCGGCCGTCCGCCTCGACCAACCTGAGCCGCGCTGCGCTCAGCCTACGGTCTTCAGGCTGATCCGGCGGCCGTCGCTTGAGCGGTGGCTCAGCCTGCTGTTTGATTGCTGCGCGGAATTTGCACCTGCTAGCGGGCTGCTGTCTTCGGCCACCTCTGCCAGCAGATCGTAGTCGGTGACTTGGGTGACCCGCGCGCGGTAGATCTGGCCGGGGCTCACCAGCCCCCCGGAGATGAACACGGAGCCGTCGATCTCGGGGGCTTGACCTGGGTGGCGACCCACCATCACCAGCTCATGCTCTTCGCTCGGCCCCTCCACCAACACCTCCAGCTCACGGCCCAGCAGCGCGCGGTTCTTTTTGCGGCTGACTTTGCGCTGGATGGCCATCAGGCGCCGCGCGCGGTCGTAAGAGGTGCGGGCTGAGACTTTGTCGCCCAGCTGGTAGCTGTGGCTGCTGGCCTCGTCGCTGTAGCGGAACGCGCCCACGCGGTCGAACTCTGCCCAGCGCACGAACTCGCACAGCTCTTCGAACTCCCGCTCTGACTCACCTGGGTGGCCGACGATGAACGCCGTGCGAAACGTCAGGTTCGGGACCCTGGCGCGCATACGCTCAACCAGCTGCCGCAGGCGCGCGCCGCCGTGACCGCGGCGCATGCGCCGGAGCATGGCGTCGGCGGCGTGCTGCAGCGGCATGTCCACGTAGGGCAAGACGCGGGGGTGGGAGCCGAGCAGATCCAACAGATCATCTCCCAGCTTCTCTGGATACAAGTAAAACAGCCGCACCCAGCGGATGCCGGGGACGTCGGCGATGCGCTCGACCAGGTTCCGTAAGGCAGAAGAGTCGAAGCTCTTGCCCGTGACGCCGGTCTCGATGGCGCCTCGCTTCAGATCGCGGCCGTAGCTGACGGTGTCTTGGCTGACCAAGTTGACCTCGAGCACGCCGGCGGCGGCCAGCTGCTCGACCTCGCGCACGATGTCGTCGGCGGTGCGTGAGCGCTGGGTGCCGCGCAGCTGTGGGATCACGCAGAAGCTGCATTTGCGGTTGCAGCCCTCGGCCAGCTTGACGTAGGCGCTGGCGCCGCGGGTGCTGACCACCCGAGGATCCGCGGCGTTGACCACCCAATCCGACGGCTGCCCAACAAGTATCCGTGCGGCATCGCCATTCAGCACCCGCCCGAGCTTGAGCATGTCGCTTGAGCCGAGCACGTGGTCCACCTCGGGCATGCCATCGGCGATCTCGTCGGGGTGGCGTTGGCTCAGGCACCCGGCGACCACCAGGCGCTCGCAGCGGCCGCTGGTTTTGTACTCAGCCATCGCCAAGATGGTGTCGATGGACTCCTGCTTGGCCGTCTCGATGAAGCCGCAGGTGTTGATCACGATCACCTGGGCGTCCTCGGGGCTCGCCGTGTGCGTGTAGCCAGCGCGCTGCGCCACCCCCAGCATGACCTCGCTGTCAACGCGGTTCTTGGGGCAGCCGAGGCTGACGAAATGGATGGTCTGGCTGGTCATTTCAAGCGCGGCGCATGGCGTCGACGAAGCGGTCGAAGAGGTACATCGAGTCGTGAGGGCCAGCGGCGCTCTCCGGGTGGTACTGCACGCTGAAGGCGCGCGCGGCCTCAGCCGCCAAGCCCTCGCTGGTGCCGTCGTTCAGGTGCAGGTGGGTGGTGGTCGCCTGGGCGCCGATGGAGTCCAAGTCGACGGCGAAGCCATGGTTCTGGCTGGTGATCTCGATCCGCGAGGTCGCTAAATCCTTGACGGGCTGGTTGAGGCCACGGTGGCCGAACTTGAGCTTGTAGGTCTTGGCGCCGAGGGCCAGCGCGAGCAACTGATGGCCTAGGCAAATGCCGAACATCGGGCGCTGGCCGAGCAGATCGCTGACGGCTCGTACCGCGTAAGGCAACGCCGCCGGGTCCCCCGGGCCGTTGGACAGGAAGATGCCGTCAGGGTCCAGCGCGAGGGCGTCAGCGGCGCTGGTCGAGGCTGGGACGACCGTCACCCGGCAGCCCACGTCGACCAGGCAGCGCAAGATATTCTTCTTGGCGCCGTAGTCATATGCGACCACATGGAACTCTTTCGGGCGCGCCTTGGCTTGCGCCGGCCGGTACAGATCGCTGAACTGGAACGCCACCGGCCAAGCCCGGCCTAAGGTCCACTCGTAGCGCTCGCGTGGGGTGACCCGGCTGACCAGGTCAAGCCCCGCCATGTCCGGCGCTGCCCGGGCGCGGTCTACCAGGGTGGCCGGGTCGCCTGCGCCGATGCAGCCGTTTTGTGAGCCTCTGTCGCGTAAGACGCGGGTCAGGCGCCTGGTGTCCACCCCCCCGATCCCGACGATCTTGTGGCGCAAGAGGTAGTCTTCTAGAGACTGTTCCGTACGGTAATTGGAGGTGACGGGGCTCGGGTCGCGCACGATAAACCCAGCCAGCTGCGGCTTACCGTTGACGCTCTCGGCGTCGTCCAGGTTGACCCCTGTGTTGCCGATCTGCGGCGCCGTCATGCACACCAGCTGACCGTAGTACGACGGATCCGTGAGGATTTCTTGGTAGCCGGTCATGCCGGTGGTGAACACCACCTCACCGGTGACGCTGCCGGTGGCTCCCCACTGTGTCCCTTCAAAGAGTGTACCGTCTGCCAACGCGAGGTATGCCTTGGGCCTGCGCGCTTGGGGGACACTGCTGGTCATCGCTTCAAACTCCTGGGGTGGGGGAGGTGGGGGCCGCGCGCAAGTCTGACGCCTCGAACGCGACGTGGCCGCCAGCCAGGGTCATCAGCACGCGGCCGGTGATGCTCTGGTTCATGAACGGCGTGTTGCGCTGCTTGGTGTGGAGCACCACGCTGCTCGGTCGCCACACCTGCTCGGGATCGACCAGGGTGAGCTCCGCCAGGGCGCCGAGCTTGAGGCTCGGCGGCGTGATGCCGACGATCTTAGCTGGGCCCTGGCTCATGGCCAGCAGCAAGCGCTCGAGCGGCACCTTGCCGTCGCGCACCAGGCCGAGCAGCAGCCCGAAGCACAGCTCAAGGCCCATTAACCCTGGGGAAGCGGCGTCGAACTCGCACTCCTTCTCGAGGGCGCTGTGGGGGGCGTGATCGGTGGCGATGGCGTCGAGGGTGCCGTCTGCCAGCGCGGCGACTAAGGCCTCTACGTCGTGCTGCTCGCGCAGCGGCGGGTTCACCTTGCAGAACGTGTCGTAGCCGATCACCGAGGCGTCGGTGAGCAGCAGGTGGTGCGGGGTCACCTCGCAGGTCACCGCTAGGTCACGGCTCTTAGCCTCGCGGATCAGCCGCACGGCGCCCACCGTCGAAATGTGTGCCGCGTGGTAACGACTGCGGGTGTACTCGGTCAGCAGGATGTCCCGGGCGATGATGATGTCTTCGGCGACCCGCGGCCAGCCGCGCAGGCCGAGCCGGGAGGAGACGGCGCCTTCGTGCATCACCGCGCCTGCGGTCAAGTCGTGATCTTCGGCGTGTTGAATCACCGGCATGCCGAAGTTGTTGGCGTACTCTAGGGCGCGGCGCATCACCTGCGCGTTCATCACGCACACGCCGTCGTCGCTCACCGCGACCGCGCCGGCGTCGCGCAGATCGCCCATCTCGGTCAGCTGCTCGCCGCGCTGCCCTACGGTTACGGCGCCGATGGGGTGCAGCGTGGCGCCGCCGACCTCGCGGGCGCGGGTCAGCATCAGCTCGGTGACCGACCGCGTGTCGTTGACCGGCTTGGTGTTGGGCATCACGCAGACATGCGCGTAGCCGCCCGCCGCCGCCGCCAGCAAGCCTGAGCGCACGTCCTCCTTATATTCGTGCCCCGGCTCGCGCAGGTGGGCGTGGAGATCGACGAAGGCCGGGACCAGCCAGCGCCCAGCGCCCTCGATCACCCGCACCCGCTCAGAGCCCTCGGCCGGCGCCCCAGCCCCCACGCCGATCGCGCTGATCTGGCCGCGCTCGATCACCACGTCGCAGCGCTGATCGAGCTGATTTCGCGGATCGATGGCGCGCACGTCGCGGAACACCAAGGTCTCGCCAGCGGCCAGGGCGCTGCGGGACGCCGCAGCCAATCCGTGGCGGTTCGAAGGGCGATCTGCGCTAGCGCCGGACATCGGCGCGCTCATAGCACAGCCTGACCAGGCGCGCGCGGGAGTTCAGCCCCGAGGCCACCGGCGCCGCGCTCGTCGCGTGCGGCGCCCGAGGCTCAAGCCAAAGCACCGCTCGATGGGCGCGGCGCGCGTGCTGGCTCAAACAAAGCGGTTGGCCAGGCGCTCGCTCAGCAGCCAGCTCAGCGCGCAGATGCTGTGCTGGGGGTTGACCCCGATATTGGTGGGAAAAATCGAGGAGTCGGTGACGTACAGCCCCGGCAACTCGTGGACCTCGCCGTTCAGGTTCACCACGCTCGATTGCTTCGAGAGCCCGAGGCGCGCGGTGCCGAACAAATGGGCTGCGATGCAGTGAAAGCGCCGCGGATCGCTGGGCAGCGTGAGGAGCGCGTCGGCTTCGGCGAGGGACGAGATGCTGTCGGGCAGTCCATGCACTCCTGGTAACACCTGCTTGGCCCCCGCCGCGAACATCATCGCGATCAGGCGATGCACGCCGAGCTTCAGCAGGTCCACGTCGCTGTCCAGCATGTCGTAGGCGATGGACGTCCCACCGAACAAGCCGCGCTGGACCGTGCCGTGAGCTTGCGCCCGCACCTGCACGCCCCAAATCGCCAAGTGGTTGAAGCTCTCTAGCTGTTGCATCAACTCAGGGCCGATGCCGGGCAGCCGCGCCGCCGCGAACTCAAGCGGCATGCCCACGCTCTCGAACTTCATGCGCTCGTGCCAGAAATGCGTGCTCTCATAGCCCTGAGTAGCGCCAAAGCTGATCCGCACGGGCTGCTCAAAGACGCCGACCACGCCGCTGCCTGGGTGCGCCTGCAAGCGCTGCCCGACCAGGCCGCTCGCGCGACCTAGGCGGTGGGCCTGCAGCAGCTGCGGCGTCTGGATGGCGCTGGCGCACAAGAACACCGCGCGGCGCGCGTGGACCCGAAATTTTGGCCCGGCGCGCCGTGAGACCGCGTCACGGAACCGCCCCTCCACCCCCGCGGCCCGGCCGTCACGGATCAGAATGGTCTCCGCGCGGCACTGAGCGTAGACCCGCGCGCCGTGCTCCAGCGCCCGCGGAATGTACGACACGTTCATGCTCTGCTTGCGCGCGGCGGGGCAGCCTTGGTTGCAGTGGGCTGTGCCGTCGCAGCCCTTGACGTTACGCCGGATGCGGTTGCCTTGGGCGCCGATCCCCTCCACCCCGATCTGCATCAGCCGGTTGTTCTCCCCGAACACCCCGTCTGGCGCCGTGCCCACCGAGAGCTCGCCATCGAGCTGATCGAAGATGCGATCCAGATCGGCGTAGCTGAAGCTGCGATCGACGGCGCTCTCTGCCGCCCAGGCGTCGTAGATCGGCTCGGGCAGGCGGTGGATGATGGCGCCGTTGATCACCGTCGTGCCGCCGACGGTGCGCCCCTGGAGCACGGGCGTGAAGGCGCGGCCCTCGGCGACTTGAAAGCCCATGTCGCGCCACATGTGCTTGAACGAGGCGTAGGCGTCGGAGCGGAAAGCTTCCGTGGGGATGTGTGAACCCTCCTCGATCACGATCACGTCCAGGCCCGCCTCGCTGAGCACCCGCGCCGCCGTCGCCCCCGCCGCGCCGCTGCCGATGATCACCACGTCCGCGGAGTCCTCTACCAGGCGCTTGCCCTCGACGTCTGCGAGCTGGATGATGGCGCCGCTCGGTACCTGATGAGCCGGCGCTCGACCAGGGGCCGGTGGCGAGCTGTGTCGCGCCTTCATGAGCCGGCCTCGGGGGTGGAGGGGGCGCGCCCAGCGCTCGCTCTGCCCGGCTTGGCAGCAGGCCCTGCCCACTCTGGGGTGTCGTCTTGCCGCGAGGAACTACCATCTTGATGCGGGCGGCGCGGGCGGGCGATGCCTAGGCGGTCTCGGACCTCCGGCACGCCGCCGTAGCCCAAGCAGCCGATGGTCTTGAACAGCAAGGGCATCTCCCGGATCAAATACACGTCGCTCTGGCGCATGTGGTCGAGCAGCTCGAGCTGGCGGCGCGCCGTCAGCTGATGAAACAGCCGCGGCCGCAAAAAGACCAGCAGCGGGGCGAGGGTGACGGCCCACACGCACGCCCTCAGCCCGATCAGGAACTTGGCTGGCGCGTGGGCGATCAAGTCGTCGATGAAGCCGGCCATGGGCACGTCGCTCGCGCCTTCAGGTAACAGCTGGCTCGCGCCCGAGGGGATCACGCATGCGAAGATCCCGCGCAGCCAAACCCGTTCGAACGCGAAGAAGTTCATAGCTGGGGCGATCCGTTCACCAGCACCTGCCGCACTGGGTTGTAGCCGAACGCGTAGCCGAGGTAGCGGTAGTCAGGGACGTCGAGCAGCTGCAAGTTGGCGCGCTTGCCCACCTCGAGGGTGCCCATCTCGGAGCCCAGACCCAGCGCGCACGCGGCGTTGCGCGTGGCCGCGACGATGGCCTCCGCGACGGAGAGGCCCTGGGTGCGGCTGGCCAGGGCGATCATCAGCGGCATCGACGGGGTAGGGCTGGAGCCTGGGTTGAAGTCGGTGGCCAGGGCCACGGGCACGCCGGCGTCGACCAGGGCGCGCCCTGGGGCGTGGGTGGTGAGCCGAAGGTGAAACGCGACCCCCGGCAGCAGCACGCAGATCGGCGGCTTGGGCGCGCAGCTCAGAGCCTGAATATCAGCTGGATCCGCGACTTCCAGGTGGTCGATGCTGGTCGCGCCGAGCTCCACCCCGAGGCGCGTGCCGCCGCTCTGGGTGAACTGCTCGGTGTGGAGCTTTACCCCCACCCCGAGGCGCTGGGCTCGCGTCAGGATCTCCCGAGTCTCGGCGATGGAGAAGGCTTCGTCTTCGCAGAACACGTCCACGAAGTCGCACAGCTGGCGCGCCGCGGCCTCGCCCAGGGTGCGCAGCACTAGCTCGACGTAGGCGCGTCGATCCTCGCGGAACTCAGCTGGGACGACGTGGGCGCCCAGGTAGGTGCTGCTGATCCCGAGGGGGCCTTCGCCAGCGAGCTCACGCTGCAGCTCTAGCAGCTCTAGCTCGCCCTCGCGGTCTAGCCGGTAGCCGGTCTTAGCCTCCACGTGGGTGGTGCCTAGTTCGAGCATGCGGCGTAGCCAAAGCCTCGCGTGCCCCTTGAGCGCCGCCCGGCTCGCGGCCCGGGTGTGGTCTACCGTGGTGCGGATCCCGCCGCCGGCTTTGAGGATCTCCAAGTAGTCTGCGCCGGCCATGCGTTGCTCCCACTCCGCCGCGCGGTGTCCCGCGAACAGCAGGTGGGTGTGGCAGTCTACGAAGCCGGGCAGCAGCAAGGCATCGCTGGCGTCGAGCACCGGCGCCGCGGGGAAGCGAGCTTTGAGCTCAGCGCTGTCGGCGAGGTGGGTGATCAGGCCGCCCCGGATCCCGAGCCCCGCGCCTTCAACTCGGCCGAGCTCGGCCTGCTCGGCGCCGCGCGCGGGCCGCGCCGACTGTGGCGTGGCGCCGCGCGGCGCGCAGGTCAAGAGCTCGCGCGCGCCGAGCACGAGCAGATCGGGTGAGCCGCTCACGGCAGCTGGATCTCGCGGTTTTTCGCGGTCTCTTGCGCGATGGGGTAGCCGGCCGCGGCGTGTCGAGCGACGCCGATCCCCGGATCGACGGTCAGCACCCGCTCCAGCCGCTCGGCGCGCTCAGCGGTGCCATCGGCGACGACCACCATGCCCGCGTGGAGCGAGTTCCCAATACCCACGCCCCCGCCGTGGTGGAAGCTGACCCACGACGCGCCGCAGGCTGTGTTGAGGGCGAAGTTGAGCAGCGCCCAGTCGGCGATGGTGTCTGAGCCGTCGCGCATGGCCTCGGTCTCGCGATCTGGCGAGGCCACCGAGCCGCAGTCCAGGTGGTCGCGGCCGATCACCACCGGGGCGTCGAGCTCGCCGTCGTGGACCAGGCGGTTCATGGCCTGCCCGAACGCCGCGCGCTCGCCGTAACCCAGCCAACAAATCCGCGCGGGGAGGCCGAGGAACGGGATGCGCTCGCCAGCTAGGCGGATCCAACGCGCCAGGCCCGCGTTGTCAGGGAACAGCCTGAGCAGCTCTTGGTCTAGGACGTGGATGTCTTTGGGGCTGCCGCTGAGCGCGGCCCAGCGAAACGGCCCCATGCCCTGGCAGAACAGATCGCGGATGTAGGCCGGCACGAAGCCTGGGTACAGGTACTCCCCAGCGTCGTCGCGCACGCGCACCCCAGCTGCCTCAGCCTGGGCGCGTAGGTTGTTTCCGTAATCAAACGCGATGGCGCCCTGCGCCTGCATCTCGAGGATCGCGGTGACGTGCTTGGCGATGCTAGCCAAGGAGCGCGCGTGGTACTCGGGGAGATCGCTCGAGCGCAGCTGATCCAGCGCGGCCAGATCGCCCTCGGGGACGTACGCGCCGAGATCATGAGCCGAGGTCTGATCGGTGATGATGTCAGGGATCGCCCCCTGGGCGACCATCTGCGGCAGCAGCGTCGCCGCGTTGCCGACCAGGCCGATGCTCAGGGCGCGGCGCTGACTCTTCGCGGCGTTCGCCCAGCTCAAGGCTTCGTCGAGGCTGCTGGTCATGCGGTCGCAGTAGCCCTCGTCCACCTTGCGCTGCACGCGATCGGCGCGCACCTCGATGTTGATCACGACGCCTTCGTTCATGGTCACCGCCATGGGTTGGGCGCCGCTCATACCGCCTAACCCTGCGGTAACGACCAGCTTGCCAGCCAGGCTCGGCGCGCCGTAGTGCTTCTCTGCGAGCGCCAGCAGGCTCTGATAGGTGCCCTGCAAGATCCCTTGGGTACCGATGTAGATCCACGAGCCAGCGGTCATCTGGCCGTACATGGTCAGCCCCTGACGGTCGAGCTGATCAAAGTGGGCTTGGGTCGCCCAGCGCGGGACGATGTTGCTGTTGGCGATCAGCACCCGGGGCGCGTAGCTGTGGGTCTTGGCGACGTACACCGCGGCCCCCGACTGCACGCACAACGTCTCGTCCGGCCCGAGCTGGGTGAGCGCGCTCTGGATCTTATGGTACTCGCGCCAATTGCGGGCGGCGCGTCCGCTGCCCCCGTACACCACCAGCGTCTCCCAATCGATGGCGTTGCGCGGATCTAGGTTGTTCATGAGCATCCGCCGCGCTGCCTCTGCGTCCCAGGTGTGGGCGCTCAACGTATTACCGTGCGGTGCAGTGATGGGCTGGCTCGGGCGCTGCGACATGTGCAGCGGCCTGCCGTAGCGCTTGAGCTCCGCTCCAAAGTCGTCGTCGCAGCCGTAGCGGGCCTGCTCGCGGGCGATGATCTCTTCGTCGGTCATATGCATCTCCAGCGCTGCTCGTGCGCGCTGGACCTTAACGAGGGTCCCAGCGCTTTCGCGAGGGCCTTGGCGGGATTGTTGGCTTCTACGCCATTTTCCGCAGTTTACTGGTCTTCCGGCCAGCGGGCCAGGGGTGAACTCGAAGCCTAGCTGGGTGAGGCGCCCAGAATGTTTCCGCTGCCGGCTCAGCGAGCGCTCAGGCAGGCGCGATGCTGATAACCTAGCTCAGCTCATGGCCGATCAAGCGAAGCCTCCCCGTCCACCCCGCCCACCCACGGACTCTGACGACCTGACCGAGATGGTGGAGCCCATCGAGGAGGGCGCGCCGCCGAGGTCGGTGCGCCCGCCGCCACCGCCGCGCAAGGCCTCTGGGACCGTGGCCGCGGTGCGGCCGGCGCCTCCGCCGCCCCGGGGCCGACCGCCCGCGTCGGTGCGGCCTCCACCACCTGCTGGCGTGCGCCCGTCGGATCCTGTGGCGGAGCCGCAGGGTAACGCCAGCGCGCCTAGCCCAGCGCCAGCCGCGCCTGCGCCTGGGGTGACTCCGGCGGCGCCCCCCGTGGCCTCTGCAACCGCCGCCCAGGGCACGCCTGCCGCCAGCCTAGCCAAGTCTCCCACTCCGCCGGTGGTCGGCGGAGCCTCGCGCACCTTGCTGGGTGTGCCCGCGCCAACCCACCCGCTCGGCGTGCAGGCGGCTGCAGCGCAGCCACCTGGCGTGCAGCCGGCCGCGCGGCGCAGCGACCCAGGGGCGGTACCAGCAGCCCTCGCGCCGCCTGCAGCTGCCAGCGCGGGCGGCATTAAGACGAAGCTGTCCGGCACGCCGGGGGCTGTGGCGCCGGCGCCCACCGCGGCCCAACCCGCGCCCGCGGGCGCCACGCCCGACCCCGAGCTAGAAGAGTGGCAGCGGGTGATGCGGCGCGAGCTCGCGGCGCTGGTTGCGCGCATCCCTGGGGAAAAAGACAGCAAGAAGCGTGGTCGGCTGCACTATGAAGCAGCGCGGCTGTGTGAGTATCCGCTAGCCCAACTCAGCGAAGCAGAGAAGCACTACCGCTCGGCGATCGAGCTCGCGCCAGAGCTCGCGCAGGCGCTGGCTGGGGCGCGCCGTCTCCTCATCTCGTGCGGAAAAGCCAAAGACGCGCTGCCGCTGTTTGACGCGGAGATCAAGCTGAGCAGCTCTAGCGCGCGTAAGGTGCAGCTGTGGTTCGAAAAGGGTCGGCTGCTTGAAGAGCAGACGCGGCGCGGGGAGGCCCGCGAGGCCTATCGCCGCGCCCTCGACCTTGACAAGCAAAACACCAGCGTGTTGCGCGCCATCGAGCGCCTGGCGGCGCTGGAGAGCGACTGGAGCGTGCTCGACAAGACGCTTGAGCAACTGGCGCTCAGCCTGGGCAGCGACGCGAAGGCCCGCGCTGCATCCCTAGAGGCCCGCGCGCGCTTGCTTGACACACGCAAGGCGCAGCCAGGTGACAGCATCGAGCTGTACTCAGAGGCGCTGGAGGCGGATCCTCGCTCGGCGTCAGCCCTGGTCGCCCTCAAGCGCGTGCTCCACGCGGAGGGGAGGTGGCGCGAGCTGTCGCAGACCCTGGCGCGGGAGGCCCAAGGCTCCAACGACCCTAGCGTGCGCGCCATGGCTTGGTACCGCTCGGCAGCGCTGGAGCGCGACCGGCTGGGGGATCAGGTGCAGGCCATCAGCGCGCTCGAGCGAGCCACCGCCGAGGCCCCAGACGACGTCATGATCTTGGAGCAGCTCGCCAAGGCCTACGATCAGGCTGGCCAGCACGCTGAGCGAGTCGGCATCTTGGAGCGCCTGGTCAAGCACACCAAGCACCACATGAGTCAGGTGGCGCTGTTGCAGCGCATCGGTCAGCTGGTGGCGGAGCGGCTAGACGACGAAGTACAAGCACAAAGCTGGTACAAGCGCGCGCTGGAGCTTGAGCCCACCTATGCCCCCGCGTTGGCGGCGCTCGGCAACTCGTACATCCAGCGCAAAGAGTGGGAGGCGCTGATCGCCATGCACCTCGCCGAGGCAGAGGCCACGCGGGAATCCTCGAGGAAAGCGCACGCGCACGCGCGCGTCGCCGAGGTGTTCGAGGTCCAGCGTGGAAATCCAGTCGAGGCTGAGCAGCACTACTCGCGCGCCCTCGCCCTAGACCCCAAGCACGGCGCGGCGTTCAAGGCGCTCACCCGCCTCTTGGCCCAGGCCGGTAAGCACCGCGAGCTGGCAGAGATCTATGAGCGCGGGCTTGAGCACACCAGCGATCCGGACACGCGGATCGAGTACCTGTTCCGCATCGGTCGCATCCACGAGGATGACCTAGGCGCGCCAGGCCACGCGGTCGCGACCTACAAGCGGGTGCTTGAGGTGGACGCTAAGCACCTGGGCGCGATCCACGCTTGGCAGCGGGCCGCCGAGCGCGCGGGCCGCTGGAAGGAGCTGGTCGCCGGCCTCGAGATGGAAGCCGAGCGCGGCACGGACAAGAAGCAGGTGGTCCCGCTGTTGCACCGCGCAGGTGAGGTGCTGGAGCAGCACGTCCACGACGACGAGGCAGCCCTTGAGTGTTACCGTAAGGTGCTCGCGAAGGACGCGGCGTTCGCGCCCAACCTGTCGAGTTTGGGGCGCGTGTACTATCGCCTCGGTCGCTGGGAAGACCTGGTCAAGGTGTACGAGCTCGAGCTGGCGATCAAGCCCAAGGGCCCGGAGTCTGCGGCCTTGCTCTACAAGCTGGGTGAGATCTCAGAAGAGCGCATCGGCAGCGAAGTCGCCGCCATCAAGTACTACAAGCAGGCGCTCGAGCACGACGCGTTCCACACACCAGCGCTGCACGCGCTGGGGCGCAAGCTCGCTGAGCGGGGCGAGTGGAGCGAGCTGGTCAAGCTGCTCGAGCTCGAGCTGTCGGCGACCAAGGACCCAGAGGAGCGCGCGCGCACGGCGCTGTTGATCAGCGAAGTGTATGAGAACCGGCTGAACCAGCCAGAGCGGGCGCTGGCCGTCCATGAGCAGGCGATCGCTGCCAGTCCGCATTTCCGTCCGGCACTGGACGGGCGAGTGCGCTTGCTGGCGGCTCAGGGGCAGCACAAGCGCTTGGCAGAGGAGCTCGAGCGCCAAGCGGCGGAGACGCGCGATCCGCTGCTCGCGGTGGGCGCGCTGGTCGCCGCCGGCGAGATTTTGCGAGACGACCTGAACGAACCGACCAAGGCGGTGCCGTGCTTCGAGGCGGCCCTCGAGCGAGATCCAGGGCATTTGCCGTCGCTGCTCGCGCTGGTGGGGCTCTACGAGCGGCTAGGCACCTGGGATCGCCTCGCGGTGGTGTACGCGACGCTGTCGAGGGTGCTGTCCCACCCCGGAGCCCGCATCGCCGCGCTGCGTGAGCTGGCGCGGCTTCAGTCAGCCAAGCAAAGCGGAGGCGATCCAAAGCACACGTTCATCTCGATCTTGCATGTCGATCCGAAAGATCCGTTGGCGCTGGGTGCCCTAGAGTTCGCCGCCCTCGCTGAAGGCGACCAGTCGCTGCTGACCCAAGTCGACGCGCGCTTGGGAGCTGCCCTCGACGAACCGGCGCTGTCCTCAGCCCATCGAACTCGCCTGGCAGAGTGCCTTGAGCAAGCGGGCGATCAGGCCGCGCTGTCGACGTATCGAAGCGCGCTCGACGCAGATCCAGACAATTACCGTGCGGCAAGGGGTTTCTCGCGGCTGGCCGAAAAGTCGGGCGATCGCGCCTTGCTACGTGAGGCCGCAGAGTACGAGTTGAACGTGACGCTCGACCTGGATCGCGGCGCTGATCTGTTGGTGTTGGCCGCGAAGCTTGAGCGCGAGCGAGGCGACCTAGACGCCGCGGCGACCGATCTGACCACGGCGCTGGAGGTGAACCCCGACCACGAGGCGACGGCGGACGCGCTGGTCGAGACCCTGCTGCTGCAGGGCAAGGTCGATCCGCTGTACGATACGCTGCTGAGCGCTGCCAATTCCACGCGGCTCCAGGCGCGCCACGCGGCGCTGTGGAACCTGATCGCCGATCTGTTGGCTGAGCAGAAGCAAGATCTGCCGGCGGCGTTGGCGGCGCTGAACCGCGTGCTCGGTGACGAAGCCGACAGCGCCGCCACGCTGATCAAGCTGGCCGAGTTGTACGCCCGCGATCGGCAGTGGGCAGAGGCGGTAGATCGGCTCACGCGCGCCATCAGCCTGAAGCCTGAGGACAAGCTGCTCAGCCGAGCTCAGCTGCTCCACGCGCGGGTGCTGTCCGAGCACCTGGGCGACGACCAGCGCGCGCTGGGCAGCGTGCTGGCGGTGATCAAGCGTGAGCCAGACAGCCGTGACGCGCTGTTGTGCTTGATCGCCATTCAGCGTCGCCGGCGCGATCTTGACGCAGCCTATACCAGCGCCAAGCAGCTGGTGACCGTCTCCGCTACCAAGCCGGAGCGGGCGGAGGCGTATCAGCTGATCGCCGAGCTCGAGGGCGAGCGGGGGCGCCCTGAGGCGGCGGCGCGTGCGTTGGCTGACGCGGTGGGCATCCTCGGCATGGCCGCGGTGCGCGAGCTGGAGCGACACGCCGAAGCGATCGACGGGCCGGCGCGCCAGGCGGTGCTGGAGCAAGAGGTCGAGGGGCTCACCCAGTATTTGGCCTCGCACAAGCCGAGCGCTGAAGAGCAGGTAGAGGTCGAGCTCAAGCTGGCCAGCGTGCTGGACGAAGGGCTCGGAAAGCGCGATCAAGCGCTGGCCAGTCTTCACAGAGCCGTCGCCGCACATCCAGAGGCGCGTGAGCTACGTCACGCGCTGGCCCGCCGGCTTGGTGCCGCGGGGCATCATGCGCAGGCGGCAGACGAGCTGCGCAAGCTGCTCACGGTGGACGTGGACGGCGCCGAGTACTGGCGCGAGCTGGCCGAGACGCTTGGGGCCATGGGTAGGGCGCGCGAGCGGAACCTCGCGCTCGCGCCGCTGGTCGTGCTGGGCGCGGCCAACGACTTGGAGCGCGCGACGCTAGACGCCAACTCACCGCGACCTGCCAGCGGCGTGGTCGGCGGCTTCGACTCGGTCGCTTACCGCGGAGTCGACGCGGGCGCGGGCGGCGCGCGGGGCGTCGAGCTGTTGTGGCTGGTCAGCGAGGGGCTCGGCAAGGTGTACCCGCCGGAGCTAGAGCGCTACGGGCTGAGCAGTCGAGACCGCTTGAGCTCGCGATCCGGTGACCCGTTGCGTGTGTTGGCCGATCGCGTGGCCAAGATCTTTGGGGTCGAGAACTTTGACCTCTACGTGCATCGCGCGCACGCCGGCTCTATCGAGGTCGAGTTCGGTGATCCACCTGCGCTGCTCGTGCCGGCCCACGTGACTACGCTGTCCGAGAGCCAGCAGGTCTTTTTGTTCGCGCGGGTGCTGGCCAGCATCCGGCGCGGAGTCCACGCGGTCGATAAGCTCGTGCCCGCTCAGGTGACCGAGCTGCTCAACGCGACCACGCGGGCTTTTGTTCCGGGCTTTGGGGGCGCAGACGCAGAGCTCGACAACCTGTCGCGGCGCATCGCCAAGGCGGTGTCTCGGCGCAGTCGCAAGCTGCTCGAAGAGACCGCGCCGCTCTACTCTGGCGAACCCGTGGCGCAGGTGCCTGAGTGGTGCCGGCGGCTGCGCCTCAGCTCGGCGCGGGCGGCGCTGGTGGTGGGCGATGACCTGCCCGGTGTGATCAACCTGCTGCGGCGCACCGAGGGGGATCTAGCCGGGCTGCGCGGCGATGCGCTGGCTCAGGGCATGGCGTTGATCGACGACTTGATGCGCTTTTGGGTGAGCGAGTCAGGCTTCACGTTGCGCCGCCACATCGGCATGAGCTGACGTCGTCGATGGCATCGCTCAAGCTCGCACGTGAGCCAGCGGCGCGTGGCCTGATCAAGCGCTTGGTCGGCCGATGTGGCGGGTGGCATCTGGCGTTGATGTGCTGCGGATGTAGCAACCCCGCGGCAGCGAAGCTCGCTTCGGATACGCTATCGGCTGCAGCTGGCGCGATCGGGCCAAGTAGGGACAACCAGCAATACCGCGCGGATCGGCGCCACTGTGAGCTATGGGACAGCTTGGATCGGCGCTGTCCGGTGCTGCCCGCGTGCGGCGCTCCCAGCGCTGCTAGCGGCGCGCGCATCAACGCCTGCTCTCGAGACGGCAGGTTGAGGCCGCTGACCACCTGCGTCGGAGATCCGGCGCGGCTGTGTTCTGGGGGCGAATTCCCGCTCTGCGATCGCCTGGTTGGTGAGGGGTGTTGGGACTACGACGAGGTGGTCTGCCGCCGTGCGGTCGCAGCAGAGCGCCTGCTCGAGTGCTGTGCTCCCGGGCGCCGCGACTGCGTGGCCAACACCTACGCGCTGGTTGAGGAGCACGCAGCGCCTGCCCTTGAGCCTTAGCGGCCCGTATGACCACCGTCGGCGCTCTAGCTGCCGCCCGCGCCGCCTGTGGCTGCGCCACCCGTCGCTGCGCCACCCGTGCCGCCCGTCGCCGTGCCGCCAGTACCGCTGCCAGCCGTGCCGCCGCCAGCGGTGCCGCCGCTGCCACCTGTGCCGCCGCTGCCGGCAGTGCACGGGTTCACGGTGGGCACGCTGGGTACCAGGCCGCCAAACTTGCCGGGGTAGCCCGTGAGGCCGATGCCGATGCTGATCGCATCGCACACCGCGCTGGGGCCGCCGGTGCCAGGGGTCGAGCGAATGTCGGCGCTGTTGGTGAGCAGGTTTTCAATCAACCCGTACTTGACGTCCCCCCTGCACAGGCCCGCGAACTCCAACGTCGCCAGCACGTCTTGAGACGCCCAGCGCCCTGCCATGATCACGTCCTCCAGGCCCAGGCCGTCGGCTGAGATGGTGCCCGTGAGGGTGGCTCCGGTCAGCTTTAGGAACACTGGCCCAGACGAGGTTTGGAACGGAAAGGCAGAGCGATCGGGGAGTCTCATCACGAGCACGCGGCCGACGATGTAGGCGTTGTCGTTGGCGATCACTGGTGAGCTCAGCTGCCCGTTCAGGAACGCGGCGTCCGGTACATAGAACGCGTCCGTCCCGTCCCACTTGGGTAAGCCTCGGCTGCTGGATCCCTCGGGAATCGCATACGCGGTCTCGGCTAGCCAGACCTGTACGCTGGGGTCGTCGTCTTCGCCGTTCCAGCCGGTGATGTGCACCACGATCGCGGATTCGCCCTCGGCCTGATTGCGCTGCGCAGCCTCTTGAATGTCCTTATCGGCGACCTTCAGCAGTGGGATCACGGTGTGGCCGAACACGTTGTCGATGCCGTTGTCACCGTCAATCTCTGGAGAGCCCGCGCCCTGAGCGACGCACTCCACGTCGTAGTCGGGGGGGTACGAGCACTTGCCGTCCAAGTCGTAGCCGATGGACTCCCAGAGCGTGGGCGCCTGATCGATCACGATGTCCCGCAAGATGAATATCTTAGGTTCCGCGCCGGCCTCGGGCGCCGTGTCCGCGACCGTGGGGCGTACCGGTGGTTGCTTTGAGTTGCAGCCAGCGCTGCCGCCGGCGCCGCCGCTGCCCCCAGTGCTTCCCGCGCTACCGCCGCTACCGCCGGCGCCGCCGGTGGTCCCCGCGCTACCTCCGGCGCCGCTGCCGCCGGCGCCGCCGCCCGCCCCGCCGCCGCTGCCGCCCGCGACGCCGCCCGTCGCACCAGCGCCCGCACCGCTGCTGCCGCTGAAGTAGGTGTCCAGATCTTTGCCGACCAGGGAGCAGCCGATCAGCCCAAAGGCAGCCAGCAGCGCGGCACTCGGGCCGAAGCGTCGGGACCTTCGCGGCAGCATGAGGTGAGGATCAGTCGAGTGAGGAGAAGGAACCCGATTCGTCAAAGCGCAGGACTCCAAGAGTGTAAGGGGGGCACCACGAGGGTGACCGCGAGCTCGGGATCATCCCTCAAGACGCAGCAGTTACCAAGTGGCGACCGGTTTGACCTGGCCGTGACAGGTCGCCCGGCGTTCAAACCAGGGCTGTGCCGCGTTGCGCAATCCGCGTTCGTTCTCGATACTAGCACAGTGAGCGCGAACTCCGCGCGGATGGGCCCCGTCGGCGTGCCTACGCGTTGGCTGGTAGGGCGCCCGCGAAATGTCGCAGCTTGAGGCGCTCGGGGTTCAACAAGCGCTGGCTCTTGGGGGTTACGTGCTACCGTCAAGCGAATCAGGACACCGGTTTGTGCCGTTTCACGGCGCGGTCGGTGACCTCCCGTGCTGGGACGCGTTGGGCTCAGCAGACGCGCTCACCCCTAGACGCAGTGAGTCGCAAGGTAGCTTCCGTGTCGGAACATTCGCATCTTCGTCACTCATCGGAGCGGGAACGGCTCGACGGCCGCTATGAGCTGTTCGAGGAGATCGCGGTCGGCGGCATGGCGACCGTGCAGCTTGGGCGTTTGATTGGTCCGGCAGGCTTCACCAAGCCGGTGGCGATCAAGCGCGTGCACCGCCACTTGGTGGGTGAACCCGAGTTCATCGAGATGTTCTTGGACGAGGCGCGCCTGGCTGCGCGCGTTCGGCACCCGAACGTTGTTCCAACGCTGGACGTCGTGCAGCGCGGCGAAGAAGTGTGTCTGGTCCTCGACTATGTGGAAGGCGAAGCGTTCAGCAAGCTGCTCAGGTTCGCGCGCAAGACCGGTGTTCCGGTAGAGCCCTCGCTGGTCGCCGCGGTGATGATCGGCGCGCTCTACGGCCTCCACGCGGCCCACGACGCGAAGGACGAGAACGGCGATGTGCTCGGGGTGGTCCACCGCGACGTCTCTCCCCAAAACATCATGGTCGGCAGCGATGGCATCGCGCGGGTGCTCGACTTTGGCGTCGCCAAAGGTTCCGGGAGGATCCAAGCAACGCGCGACGGCCAGGTGAAGGGCAAGGTCCGCTATATGGCGCCCGAGCAGGCGCGGGGCGAGGAGATCACGGCGCGCGCGGACATCTACGCGGCCGGTATCGTGCTCTACGAGGCCTTGACCGGGGTGCGGATCATTGATGGTGACAACGAGATCGCCCAGCTAAACCAGGTGCTAGAGCTGGTAGCGCCCGCGCCGAGCGCGACCGACCCCGCGCTGGCGCCGTTTGACGCGATCGTCGCCACCGCCCTGGCTAAGGACGCCGCTGATCGCTACCCGACGGCGCGCGATATGGCGGTCGCCATCGAGCAAGCCGTGCGCCCGATGTCGAACTATGAGGTCGGCGAGTGGGTGCAGTTGGTCGCGGCGGCGCCACTCGCAGACCGTGCGGCAAAAATGCGACGTATGGAGCAGTGCGCGACCGGTGAGGTGACCAGCATCACCGGCACCATCTTGGCCAGCGGCTTGCTCTCACCGCCCAGCGTCCCCACGATCGCGGCGCGGGTCGTCGACGCCCCAGAGCCGCAGCCCGCGCGGCGTGGCGGGGTGCTGTGGATCGCAGGCGCGGTGCTTGTGGTGTGCCTGCTCGGGACAGGCTGGGTGGTGCTCCGTGTGCTGCCCCAGCCGAGCGCTAGGGCAGAAGCTCCCGCTCCGTCAGCGACCGCGCAGTCCTTGCTCGCCGCGCAGTCGCCAGACAGCGCGGCGCTTCAAGCTGATTCACTGCCCATCGCCGCCCCGACAGCTAGCGCGGCGCCGATCCCCAGCGATGTGCCCGACATCGATGAATTGGTCGCCCAGAAGCAAGCGGCGGCCAAACAGGCAGCGGCCAAGCCTCGGCCGCGCGCCGCTCCCGCGAACACGCCCGCGGCGAGCAACCCACCCCCAAAACCCGAGGCAAAGCCACAGCCCAGCAAGCCCGCGGCGGACTGCAGCTCGCCGGTCTGGGTCGATGCCAAGGGCATCAAGCACGTGAAACCCGAGTGTCTGAAGTGAGTGTCTGACGTGATCGCTACGACTCTGCCCCATACCCTATCGCATCGCAGCCGCCTATCGCATCGCAGCCTCCGTTCGCAGCGCGCGCGCAGGCTGGCTTTGCTCAGCTTGGCGACCCTGGGCCTCGCGTTGTCCGAGGCCTCGCCCGCTTCCGCGGACCAAGTCACCGCGCAGCAGTGCGCTGATAGCTACGTGAGCGCGCAAACCCTGCGTCAGGACGGCGACTTGACGGGGGCCCGGGCGCAGTTGCTGATTTGCGCCAGCGCGAGCTGTCAGACGACCGTGCAGAAAGACTGCGCGCAGTGGCTGACCGAGGTGGACTCGAGCTTGCCGAGCGTGGTGTTTGACATCCAAGGCGCCGACGTCAAGGACGTGCACATCCAGGTGGATGGCGTCGACGTCGACGACGAGGCGCGGGCAGGCCGCGCGCTGGTCGTGAACCCAGGCAGGCGTAAGTTCACCTTCAAGGCGGCTAGCGGCAAGCTGGTGACGCTCGATGTCACGGTGCTCGAGGGTCAGAAGAACAAGACGGTCAAGGTGTCGCTGGGCACCCAGCCTAAGGCGGGCGACGCGGACCCTCCAGATCAACCCCCGGTAGATTCCGCGGGGAATCATGGTGCCGGTGCGCTGCCTTGGGTGTTCGTGGGCGTGGGCGCGGTCGGCTTCGGGCTAGCCACCGCGTTCTGGCTGGACTCGCAGGGCAAGCTCGACGACCTAGACGGCAGCGGCTGCGCCCCGAATTGCCCTGCGGGCGATCGAGACGCGGTGGAGCAGAGCCGCTTGATTGGCGATATCGGGTTTGGGGTGGGGGTGGTCTCGCTGGGCGTCGCCGTGGCCATCTGGCTCGGCTCTGGATCGAGCTCGAGTGGCGCTCAAGGCGAGCTAGCCAAGCGCGCTACGGCGCGACCGACGGCGCTGCGCTTTGACGTGCGCAACCTGCCGGGGGGCAGCCTGGCCAGCATCGGCGGCGCGTTCTAGTCCGCCGTCAAAAGGGCGAGTCGGCTGGCGTGGCCAGCATGGCCTCTAGCGCGTTCCACTGGGCGCGGACGCTCTGAAAGCGCTCAGCGGGCTCAACCGCCAGGGCCTTCTCGAGCCACACGTCGACGCTGCGCGGCAAGCCAGGGCGCAGCGCGTGCAGACTGGGCCGCTCGCCGTGCTGCGCCCACTTCATGCAGCTGATCAACCCGCCCTTGGGCGCCGGCACGCGGCTGGTGAGGGCACGGAAGACGATCACGCCCAGCGCGAACACGTCGATGCGGTGGTCGAGGATGCGCGGATCGCCAGCCCAGGCCTCGGGCGCGATGTAGCTCGGCGAGCCCGCGATCGTGCCATCTTGAGTGAGCGCCTCGGCGTCGAGCAGCTTGGCGAGGCCGAAGTCCAACAGGCGCACGCCGCCGCCGTGCTGCTTGTCGATCACGAAGATGTTTCCGGGCTTTAGATCGCGATGCACGATGCCTTGCCCGTGGGCGGCCTCGAGGGTGTCGACCACCGGCCTGAGCAGCATCAGCAGCCGCGCTACCTTGAGCTGGCCGCCGACCTGCTCAGCTTGGGTGAGGTAGGCCTCCAAGTCGAGGCCATGCAGCATTTCCATGACGATATACGTCAAGCCGTCGGTGTTCACGCGGATGTTGTGCACGTGGACGGCGTGGGTACCCCTGAGCTGCGCCATCGCCGTGGCCTCGCGCTCCAGCCGCTGGTTGTACTCGGAGTCGCGGCTGAGGCCCGCGCCTAGGAATTTCAGCGCGACTTCGCCGCGCGTCTCAAGATCTCGCGCTCGATACACGACGCCATGCGCGCCCGCGCCGATCTGGCCGAGGATGCGGTACCGATCTTGAATCACGGCGCCGGACTCGTAGCTCATGGAGCCTCCACGCTACACCTGGGTGAGTTGCTGGGTAAAGCCGAGCGACGGCGCCGCCCCGTGCTTGAACCGGCGCCTGCAGGGCAGGCGAAACGCTGGCTATCGACGTGGGGCCGCCGGGCCCTGGGCGCCGCTCGAGCGAAATCGGGGACGTGATCGAGCGCGTCCGACGCCGCGGGGCACAAAACACGAAACCCTGGTGGCTCAGTGAGCCGCCAGGGTTGGTGCGAAGAAGAGGACTTGAACCTCCACGGGAGTTACCCCACTAGAACCTGAATCTAGCGCGTCTGCCAATTCCGCCATCTTCGCCAAGCGTGGAACCGCCGGGGGAGGCCTTATGCTCCAGAATTTCGGGCCGCGCAAGCCCTGACGCCCGACGCAGACGCAAAAGTCGCGCTCCTGCTTGGCGGCGGTGAGCGCTGGGCTGGTTTTGAGCCAAGGGCCGGGTGAGGGGGAGCGCGGCGGGACAACGCTCTGGACCCAGCGGAGGGGTCCCTGAGCGCGGCGCTCGCCGGCCCGTGGTGGGTCCTAACGCGGGGGTCTTGGGAGCGCGGTCACGCCCCTGTTCGGCGCGGGTGGCCCTGGCTCCGCCGTGGAGCCGACCCGCGCGGCGGACGCTGGCACCCGTGGCGCACGAGGAGCCTGGTGGGCTGCGAAGCCAGCGCACACGCCCTCGTCGTCGCGCTGCGCGATAGGATGGCCTGGCCAGCGGACCACTCATTTCCGTGTGGGTTGATTTGTCGTCCGGCTCGAGCAGGCGCCGCCCGCGCTGGCCCGGTCATGCGCGTGGTGAAACACTCTGAGGCAGCGAGCCAATCAGTTTGAGTCTGAACTATTTTGCTGACAGCGGACCTGCTCGCGCTCGCCCTCAAGAGTGGCTAGAACCGCGACATGAAGCGGGTGTTGTGGACTGGGTTGGTGGGTTTGAGTCTGGTCGCTGCGGCTGCCTGTTCTTCTGATGACGGCGAAACCGGGAGCGTCGGTGGTTCGGGCGCGAGCGGGGGCAGCGCGGCGGGCGGCAGCGCGGCGGGCGGCGGCGGTAGCGGCGGCAGCAGCGTCGGCCAAACCCACGCCACCGCCGGCGTCACCCTCACCGAGATCGCGATCTACCAGGGCGTCAAGCGCAGCCTGATGGTTGGCGGTGAGCCGGTCGACAGCGATGTCCCGTTGATCGCCGGTCGAGACGCGCTGCTGCGCGTGTTCTACACCACCGACGCTGCGTTTCCCGGGGGAGAAGTGACGGGGCGGCTCAACCTGGCCGGCGGCGAGCCAATCGAGGTGCGGGGCGCGCTGGGCGCAGCGTCCACGGACGCTGAGCTGGAGAGCACCCTCAACTTTGAGATCCCTGGGGATCGAATCGCCGACGCGATGAGCTGGTCGGTCGAGGTCTTGAGCGATGGCGAGGGCGAAGACAGCGCGGCCTCCAAGTTCCCGGCTGAGGGCTTGAGCGAGGTCGCGATCGAGGGCAAACAGAACACCTTCCGGCTGATACTCGCGCCGTTCCGCTACACCGCCGACGGCTCGGGGCGGCTGCCCAACCTCGACGAGGTGCAGGTCGCCAAGATCCGTGATCGCATCAAGGGCTTGTACCCGGTCAGCGACGTCGAGGTCACCGTGCGCGAGCCCGCGGACTGGAGCGGCACGTTATCGCCCAACGGCGACGGCTGGCAGTCCCTCGGCATTACGCTGTCAGGCTTCCGCAACGCCGACGGCGAGAGCGCAGACGTCTACTACTATGGCATTTTTAACCCCGCGGAAACATTCAGGGGTTACTGCGGCAATGGGTGCCTGCTCGGGGTGACCCTGCTCAACAACAGCCCACCCGACGTAGGCACGCCGTTCTTGCGCCTGGCGCTCGGGGTGGGCTACGAGAACTACGCGGCGGGTACCGCCGCCCACGAGCTCGGGCACGCGCACGGACGTGAGCACGTGGATTGCGGTGGACCTGACGGCGTGGATCGCAAGTACCCCTACGACGGCGAGACCATCGGCAGCTGGGGCTATGACATCACCAGCAAGCAACTAAAAGACCCCGCGGTCTACAGCGACATCATGGGCTACTGCTCGCGCCAGCACATCAGCGACTACACCTATCGCGCGCTGCATGAGCGCGGGCAGCGCATCAACCAGCCGTATGTCGTAGGTGACTTCAACTACGACATCGTGACCGTCGATGGCAGCGGCCAAGCGGAGTTCGCCACGACCTTGGAGCGCCAGTCGCCGATCGCCGGCGACCCCGTCGACGTGACCGCGTTTGACGCCCACGGGGCCCGCGCCGTGAGGGGCGAGTTCTTTCGGTATGATCACCTGCCGGGTGGTTGGCTGCTGGTGCCCCAAGACGCGCCGCTCACCCGCGCTGAGTTCGTCGTAGAGGGTGTGCGCTACGCTGTCCAGCGCTAGCGGAGCAGGCGGCTCAACGGCGCCTGCGCTTGTTGCGGGCTGGGATGCGCGCGGCGCGCCCCGACTCTGCTAGTGAGCGCAGCTCCCGCTCAATTTCCTTAGAGAAAATCAGTTGGACGGCTTCAACCCCCAGCGGGCGCAGCGCTCCTAGCGCTTGGCTCAGCTCTTCGGGGCTGCCGTCGCGGCCGAAGCCGCTGCCCGCGTGGTCAAAGAAGAAGCGCGCCAGCTCGCTCGCGGCCTTGGACAGGTGCTTGCGGAGGATGTCCGCTGAGCCGGCCGCGGTCTGCAGGTCGACCCCAGCTTGCTCCAGCTTCAGGCTGATGCCGAGCAGCGTCGGGCTGCGCACGAAGAAGCGGTCACCCTGACGCTCGATCAAGCGGTAGCGCTCCAGATCGGCGATCAGCCCTGGGCGCGCGCGCTCGTCACCGCGACCGGCCACCTCGAGCAGCTCGCCCTCGGTCATCACCCGTGGTTGATCGTCTCCCCACGGACTCGTGAGTTCATCGCTGAGGCCGAGCCACTCGGTCACCGAGACGTCTCCGCGCTCCATGGAAGCCAGCAAGTCGCGGATGGCGTTGATGCGCAGGCCACGGTCCTGCAAGCTCGCGATCAGCTCAAGGCGCTCGACGTGGCGCCGGTCGTAATAGGCGACGCGCCCCTTCAGCTTGGGCGGCGCCAGGGCCTTGCGTGACTGGTAAAAGCGGATGGTTCGGCTGGGCACCTTGGTCAGGGCGGCGAGCTCGTCGATGGTAAACACCTCGGCTGAGCCTGCGTCTGCCTCGTCGGCGCTGTCGGTCTTGTCGCTCATCTGGCTGTCGTCTGCATCGCATGAGCGGGGGTCTGGTGTCCACGCTGGCGCCGGGATCTCGCTGGCTGAGGCTCGTAGGGCGAGCGGCGCGCTCAGGACCTGGCTCACGCTGTGGCTCCGGTCGGCACGTTCGCCGCGCCGCTTGGCCCTCGCACACTCCCAGGCTCCTGCGCGCTCACCGGCGCCGGATCGGGGTGGCTCAGATCCTGGATGTGGCGCAGGGCGCGATACAGCGTCTTTGCCCAGCTCTCCGCGCGGTAGGGCACACCGTGCTCGACGCACGCGGCCTCTACTAACGGCGCTATCTCGCGATAGCGCTGCGGCGGCAGCTTTGGAAACAGGTGGTGCTCGATCTGTAGGTCGAGGCCGCCACACAGCACGCTGCGCAGCGGACCTACCTGGAAGTTATTGCTGGCCGCAGCCTGCATCGCGTACCAGCGTCCTCGGCTCTTAGCCTTGGTGCCTGCCTGGTAGCTGTGGGTCTCGTCGCCCACGTGACCGCAGAAGATGGTCGCGGCGCTGTACACGTCGCGCATCAGCTCGCTCAGGTAATTTCCGAGCAAGACCTTCCAAAAGAACGGCCCAGCCAGGGCCGGCCACAGCACGTACTCGTACGCGTAGTAGGGCACGTACTTGCGCAGCGCCTTGTAATGAGCCGTCGCGAGGGTGTTCCACTCGCGGTCCGGTAGAAAATCCATGCCGCCCGCCCGGCCATTGCCCTCATACGCGTCGGCGAGGCCGGTGAAATGGAGGTTCATGACGAAGGCGAAGTTGGGGAACAGGCCAAGCAGCGCGTAGGCTAGCTGGAAGCGTTGCTTGGGGTGATACGGCGTCTCTCGCGTCAGGCGCACCGGGCCAAAGTGGATGTCCGCGTCGTGCCCGGCGACGTTGGTGCCGCCGTGGTGACGCACGTTGTGACCATAGCGCCATGACTCTTCGTCGATCGGCACTTCCCAGCGGAAGCGCTTAGAGTGAAAGCGCCCGACGCCTTCGATCTTGTCGTACGCGCCGTGGAGCGCGGTGTGGCCGATCTCGGTGGCTTCAAGCTGCTTGTGCAGCCACAGCGTGGTGACACCGAACCCGAACAAAAGCGGCTCAAAGCTGAGGTGAATGGCCGCGCGCCCCACCACCTCGCAGGTGCGTGAGAACCAGCGCAGGCGTCGCACCCGCGTCAGATCCTGAAGCCCGATCTTGGACTCCACGCTCCGCCGGATGCCGTCGAGGGCCTCTCCGAAGGACCTGAGCCGCTCCTCGTCGCTGTCAAACCCGCTGCGCTCAGGCGGCGGGGGGTGAAACCCACTGGGCTCAGGTGTCGCTTCGAGCGCTCCTGAGGCGCTGGGCAGCGGGGAAATCATTGCGTGCTGCATTTAAAATACTCCTTGTTGGCGCCGCCTGCGTTCACTGCAGCCACTATGCGCCAACGATTGATGTGTCAGTATTAACCGTGACACCAAATGATGTCAACAACTTTGGTGAGGGGCGGTCTTGGGGGTGGGGGGCAAGGCGGCCAGCTGTCCAGCCGCACGAGGGCGCCGAGCGCGACCGCTCGTGCTAAACGCAGCCGATGCAGGCCGTGACACTCGAGCGCACCCGCGTTGATCTCGGCGGTTTGATGCGCGTGCTCGGAGAGCACCTGTACTCGAGCCCGAGCGTCGCCGTGCGAGAGCTGGTGCAGAACGCCCACGACTCCATCGAGCGGCGTCGAATCGAGGATTTGCGAGGCTTCGAGTCGACCCCGCCGCAGATCCGCCTGACCTGCGAGCCAGCGCAGCGCTTGATCCACATCGAGGACACCGGGGCAGGCCTGACCGAGCACGAGATCGTCGAGTACTTGGCGACCGTGGGCACCGGCTACACGCGACGCCTGCGCGACCAAGGCGGCGCCGACTCCGGCCTAATTGGCTACTTTGGTCTGGGTTTCCTCACGGCATTTGTCGTGGCTGAGCGGACCGAGGTCTGGACCTGCTCGTATCAGCAACCCGACAGCGCGCTCCTCTTCCACTCAAAGAGCGGCCAGCAATACGGCATCGAGGGCGCTCGCGCGCGTCCGGTGGGGACCCGCGTGACGCTGCACTTACGCGAGCAGTTCGCCGAGCTCGCCGATCCTCAGGTGCTAGGCGCGCTGGTCAACCGCTACTGCTGTTTGCTCCGCTTTCCGGTCTATGTCAGCGGCGCGCTGGTCAACGAGCGCCCACCGCCGTGGCGGGATCCAGAGCTTGGGCATCCAATCCGTCGCAAGCGCGCCCAGCTCGAATTTGCGCGGCGCTTTGGCATTCACTTTGAGCCGCTGTGCGCGCTCGAGGTGGAGACTGAAGCCTGTCGCGGGGCCATTTGGATCCACGCGGCATCAACCTACGGGACCAGCGACAACCGTGACGTTCACGTGTTCGTGCGCGGCATGCTGATCGGCGATGAAGATCGCGAGCTGCTCCCCAGCTGGGCAGGCTTCGCCAGCGCGGTCATCGAGAGCCAGTCCCTAAACCCGACAGCCAGCCGTGAAGGGCTCCAGCGCAACGCCGGCTACGAGCAGGCCAAGGCCGATCTGCGTGAGGCCTTGATCAGGGGCTTGGGACGCATCGCCGAGGGCGATCCGGCGACTTGGCGCCGCATCTTGCTGCGCCACAACGAGGCGATGCTCGGCGCCGCGCTGTCCGATCCGCGGTTGTTCTCGCTGCTGGCGGAGGACGTGACGTTACCCACCAGTCACGGCGAGCTGCGGGTCGGCGCCATCTTGGAGAAGAGCGGCGGAAAGATCCACGTCAGCCAAGCCGAGAGCGGCGGGTTCGAGGAGCTGTTGTTTCGCGCGCTCGGCGTGCCTGTGGTGCAAGGCGTTCGCTTCGCTGCGCTGCCGTTCTGCCGGCACTACTGCGAGGCGGTGCGTGGACGCCTGGTATTGCTCGGGACCGGCAAGGGAGACAGCGAGCTATTTCAGCGCGCGGAGTTGAGCGCCGAGAGCGCCGCGCTGCTCGCGGCTTGGTTCGGTCGCGAAGATGTGGAGCTTGTGCCCTGTCGCTTCGCGCCGCCAGAGCTGCCGTTCGTGCTGGTACCCGATCGCGAGGTCCAGCTGAAGCGCCGCATCGAGTCGGATCAGGCAGACGCGCGCATCAGCAGCGCCGTGCTGGGCTTGGCGCGGGACTTCACCGCCACGGTGTCTGCGCGCGCCGCGCTGCGCCTCTTCGTCAACCTGGACTGCCCCGCGATCACCGGGCTGCTGACAGCTCCAAGACCCGCAGCTGAACGCGCTGTGCGCTTGCTCGCGCCCCTGGTGAGTCTGCTGTCGGAGACCGGCGCAGAGACGCGCCTGCTCGATGTCGAGACCGCGCTGCGCGACTTCTGCGGAGCCGTGTGTGAGACGCTGGAGCACTCCGACTGAGGGCGGCTGTTGGCCGTGGCTCGCGGTGAGCTAGCTCGTACTCGCGATCCATCAAGGCTTGCGGGGGTGAGCGCTGCGTGTAGTCTGCGCCCCCCAGTGGACGAGGCGCTCAAGGCGCCGCCCCGGATCGCGACATGGATATTTGGAGTTGGGTCACAGACACCAGGCGTGAGCTGCTAAAGGCTGGTCACCGGCGGCTGGCGCAGCTGCTAGAGGAGCTGCCAGCGCTCGTGGTGGACGATGAACATGCGCGGGTAGACGCGGTGGTGGCCGAGGCGCTGCCCCTGGCTCGCGCCGCGAACAACCCTTGGCTCGAAGTGTTCGTTCGCCACTGGGAGCTGCAGAGCCGCGTGCTAAACCGCGAGGAAGTGACCGACTCGCTGCCGCTGGCGGTTGAGCTGATCGAGCTGGCCAGTCGACCAGAGACCAAAGACTGCCCGCAGTCCGTCTGCGCCACTCAAGATCTCGCCGCCTGCTACTCGGTGCTCGACGGCCCCGGCTACGTTGAGCAGCGCATCGCAGTCGCCCAAGAGACCCTCGTCCGCATCGATCCGAGCTGGCCCTGCTTCATCTGCATTTCTACCGAGCTAGTCGACGCGTTGATTGACGCTGACCAGCCTGAGGCAGCCCTCGCCCACGTAGCGGCGGTGCGCGCGGCCCTACTCGAGCACGGCGGGGCCCACAAAAGCCCCGCGCTGGTGCGCTGCAAGGCAGACGCGCTGATCGGGCTCGGGCGCTTCGCCGAGGCCCTGGCTGAGCTCGAGCTGTGGGATGAGCCAGGCGCCGGCACCAGCGGCGAGATCAGCGTTCGCCTGCGCCGCGCGGAGACCCACGCGCGCCTAGGTCAGCTGGCTGCCGCGCTAGAGCTGCTCCCCGAAGCTGAGTCGATCAGCGCGACCCCGAGCCACTATTCAGCTTGGATGCGCGCGGCGGTGGCCTTGGTCACGGCGGGCGGTATGGAGAACGACGCAGCGCTGGGCAGCACCCTGCGCGCCATGCGCATGCGTCACGAGAAGAACGGGGCGCGCTTCCTCGCGGTAGAAACAGCGGTGGTCGGTGCTGAGCACGCGCTCGCGCGGGGCGCCACGGCGCTGGCTCGGCTAGAGCTGTCACAAGCCCGGCGGCTGCTGCCTGTGCTGCGCGCGCCTGGTAAACTCGCGGCGCGGGTGGTGGCGCTGACAGCTCAGCTGCCAGAGCCGAGCGTCGTCGCGCAGCGCGAGGTGGTCCGTCAGGCGCTCAGCTTGGTCGAGGCGCTGCAGGCTGAGGCGAGCGATGATCCGAGGAGCGGCGTAGAGGCCGTGTGGGAGCTGCTGGGTAACTCCCTGCCGCCGACGGACGGGTCGCGCGAGGCCTGGCTCACCGCGGTGATCACCACGCTAAGCCGCCTCGGGTACCTCGCGGAGGCGAAGGCAGCCTGTGAGCAGTCGCTGGTCTCGGCGACGGGCGGGGCGGCGCGCCTGAGCGCTACGCTCCGTCTCGCCGACGTGCTCAGTCAAGCAGGTGAGACCGCAGAGGCGCTGTCGACGCTGGAGCGGCTGGGGGAGCTGTCTGGCGAGGCTTTCTGGCAGCGCGCCCGCTGTGAGGTGGACGTGCTGCGCCGCGCCGCCGACGATGATCGGCTGCGCGTAAAGCTCTTACAGCTGACGCAGCTGCCCACGGCGCCGGCCGGGGCGAGGGTGCTGTTGGCAGAGCTGGAGCAGCGCGCAGGGAACCTAGAGCAAGCTTTCGATCAAGTCAGCCGCGTAGCGCTCGAACTACAACCGGGTGAGGCAGACTGGAGGCGGGTCGAGCTCGCCACGTTGCTGGGGCGCTGGTCAGCGGTGCGGGAGTCTGCGGCGCGCCTCGGCATGCCGGTCGAGCCAGGAGACGAACCGATCGACGAGGAGTGGGGGTTGGTCCAGATCGCTTACCCGGAGGAAATGGATGGTGAGCGCTACTACGCCATCCGCACAGGCCCGGTGACCGCTCGGGTGCTGGAGCTGCGCGGCCCAGGGGACCACACCGAGCACGGCGACGACTTGGTGGTCTTCGACCCGCAGCCCCTCGACCCACCCCCCGACGGCGGTGGCTGCGAGCACGATCACGCCGCGCACGAGCACTCAGCCGACTGCGAGCACGACCACCCAGCGCATGAGCATGGACCAGACTGCGAGCACGACCACGACTCGGCGCATGGAGCTGAGCACTGGGTCCCAGCGTTCCAGGTGGTAAAAATCGTTCAGCCGGGACAGCTCGTGACCTTCGCCCTCGACGGACTGCACCCTGGCGACGACGTCTTACGGGAAATCTCCCAGGTCCTCGAAGCCTTCGGAGGACGCCTCGAAGTGCGCAGCCCAGACGACTACCAAGTCAGCGTCCCGGAGCTGCTGCCAGAGCTCGGCTGGCCGCGCCCGCCGCCTGGCGAAGCGCCGGGGGTCTATGGTTTCCTCGCGGTCGCAGCCTCGGCAGATCTAGCATGCGTTCAGGAGCGGCTCACCGCCTTGTGCCAGGCTCGGCGCGCGCTCCTGGTCTGGCCACTGCTCAGCGAGGCGGTGGGCGACGAGTCGGTGCTTGAGCTGCAGCTTGAACTTGAAGACTGCCTCGGCTTGTAGGATCCAGAAAAAGCGACCGGCAGGTCATTGTTTGCAGTAAGCTGCCGGGGCTGGCGAACAATGCCGGGCTAAACGCGTGGTGGCTCTCGCCCACGGCTTGCGCGCTCGGCGCGGCGGATGTTCAGCTACGCCCCAGGAGCGAGACCACGTGACAACTCACAGCGACGACAACCTGTTCGAACCCGGTCGGGTGCCAGACCAGCGCCCCGGTAAGGCTGGGGGTAAGCGCGACCGCAACCGACAGGAGCGCACGCGAGCCCTGTGCGACGCGGCCCTGGGGGAGTTCCTGGAGCGCGGCGTGGAGCGCGTCACCGTAGACGAAATCACCAAGGCAGCGGGGGTCGCCAAGGGCAGCTTCTATCGCTACTTCGAGGACAAGTCGCAGGTGGTTGAGGCGCTGTTTAGCCCGCTGCGCCGTGAGATTGAGCAGGCCTTGCTCGAGTGCGCCGAGTCGCTCAAGCAGGCGCGCAGTCCCCAGGCGCTGGGCACCGCCTACCAGACTCTAGCCATGGCCATGGGCCAAGCCGCGCTGCGCGAGCCACGCTTGGTAAAGCTCTATTTGCAGGAGTGTCGTGGCCCGGCAGAGGGAGCCCGCGCGCCGATCCGTGCTCTGCGGGATGAAATCAACCGCGCGGCGGTATCGCTCACCCGGGTCGCCCACGAGAGCAAGCTGCTCCGCGATCTACCTCCCAAGATCACCGCGCTGGCGGTGGTGGGCGCGGTCGAGGCGCTGCTGATCGGTTTCTTTGAGGGCGAGGACGTGGGCGGCCCGATGGAAGCCACCCAAGCGCTGGTCAGCATGGTGCTGGATGGTGTACGCAAAACCACCGTCTAAATGAGTTCAGCAAAGACACCGCCGAGGGCGACTACCCCTGCGCCACCGGCTCCAGCCTATCGCGAGGTCACCTGGGCGGCGATGCTCCTCGGGGTGGCTCAAGGCGTGCTGATGACCGCCGCCTTCACCTACATTGGGCTGAAGCTTGGGTTCGGGATCCCCGGCTCAACCATCGCCGCGATCATGGGCTTTGCGCTGCTGCGCGGCGTGGGCCGCGGCGTGCTGAAGCGGCCTGGGATGGGCTCAATCGTTGAGAACAACATCAACCAGACCGTCGCCTCAGGCGTCAACACGGCCAGCTCTGGGGTGGTGTTCACGTTCCCGGCGCTGCTCATGCTGGGCAAAGACTACAACGTCTACACGGTGATCCTCGCGGCAATCGCCGGCTCGTTCATGGGCATCGTGGTGATCATCCCGCTGCGCAAGCAGCTGATCGAGATCGAGCGCCTCAAGTTCCCGAGCGGCCTCGCGGTCGCGACGATCCTCAAGACGCCCGGCGCGGGGATCCAGAAGGGGGTGCTGCTCGGCGTTGGGTTCGTGGCCGCGATGCTGATCACCTTGGCCGGCCAGCTACACTTTATCCCTGAGGATATTCCGCTCGGTCCGTGGCTCCACAAGCTGCTGGGGGTCAGTGACTCAAGCCCGCTGGGCTTCGCGCTGCTCGGCACCACCTTCTATCTCAGCATGGCCAGCATCGGCGCCGGCATGCTGAGCGGCCGCGGCGGTGTCCCGTTCGCGTTGGGTGGCATCCTCGCCTGGTGGGTGATCGGGCCATTCGCGGTGAGCCAGGGCTGGGCGCCAACCGGCGCGAAGGGCGACGCGCTGGTGGGCGCGGTGTATGGCAGCATGCTGCGGCCGACGGGGATCGGCGTGCTGATCGGCGGCGCGCTCGCCGGCGTCGTCGCGTCGTTTCCAGCCATCAAGGGCGCGCTGCGGAGCTTGTCGGCGGCGGCCAAGCTCGCGAAGGAGGGCGAGGGTCAAGCCGAGGAGCTGAGCCCCTCGACCCTGGTCATCGGGCTCGTCGCGTCGCTGCTGGCGCTGTTCGCGGTGACGCTGATCACCTCCCAAGATCAGGGCGGAATCCACGTCGGCCAGGCCGTGGCCGCGGCCCTGATTGGCGCGCTGTGGATCGCTATCGCCGGCTTGATCGTGGCCCAAGCCACGGGCGCGACTGACATCTCGCCACTCAGCGGTTTGGCGTTGATCGCCGTCACGCTGATGCTCGCGGTGACCAGCGGCAACGTGGTGCTGGCGATCACGATCGGCGTCGCGGTCTGCATCGCGACCGGGCAGTGCGCCGACATGATGCAAGATCTCAAGACGGGTCATCTGGTCGGTAGCGTTCCCCGGCGGCAACAGCTGGCGCAGTTCGGGGTAGCCTGGGTTGGGCCCGCCATCGCCATCGGCACCACGCTCTTGCTGTGGAAGGCCGGCCCCGGCGGCACGGGCGGTTTTGGACCCGAGTCAGCCGCTTGTCTCTCAAAGAGCCCTGACTGCTTGCCCGCGCCTCAAGCCGCGGTGCTGCAGGGCTTGATCGAGGGCGTGCTCAGCGGCAACGCACCCATCGACAAGTACCTGGCCGGATCGGGTATTGGGGCGGCGCTTTCGATGTTCCCCATCGGGGGCCTGGGTGTGCTCGTCGGCTTGGCGATGTACCTGCCGTTCTCTATCACCCTAAGCTACGGCTTTGGTTGCGCCATCGCCCTGGGCCTTGAGCGCGGCTACGGGCGGCGCTTTACCTCGGACAAGACCGTGCCCATCGCCGCGGGCTTCATCGTGGGAGAGGCGCTCACCGCGCTTGGGTACACCCTGATCAAGGTGCTGGGAGGCTAGGGATGAAGGCGCTCGGCTATTTGCTGTTCCTGGCTGGTATCTTCGTGAGCGGGGCCTATGCCGCGAGACCCGGCGTGGTCGATCTGCCTGCGGGACACAAGCCCACGCCAAGCCAGCGCTTGGTCGCCTGGAAGGACGCTGCCGCGATTCCGTTCGGAATCGGTTTGGTGCTGATGCTCGGCGGCGCGGTGATCGCGCGCCGCGGACAGGGCGCGGACGCTGAGCAGGCCCAGGGTCGCGCTCAGGGCAAGCAGACGCCAGAGCAGCTGCTCGAGCGGATGCAAGAGGCGCTGCTCCGCTTGGATGTCAGCGGCATCGATGACACCAACCGCGTGCCGCTCACCAACCGCATGAACGGCTTACTAGAAGACGACGTAGCCGAGTTCTTGGACGCTCGCCCGCGCCTGATCGCCCAGCTCGGCTTAGCCAAGTTCGCGCAGATGATGGGAGATTTTGCGGGCTTTGAGCGCAACCTGGCGCGCGCCTGGTCGGCCGCCACAGACGCTTCCTACGCCGAGGTCGCGCCGTCGGTCGAGCGCGCCCGCGAGGCCATCGCGCGCGCCCGCGAGGCCTTTGGTTGAGCAGGTGACGCCGCGCTGGGTTCTCCACGCGGATATGGACGCGTTCTACGCATCCATCGAACAACGAGACGACCCAGCGCTGCGTGGCAAGCCCGTGATCGTGGGCGCGGGCAGCCCGCGCGGCGTGGTCGCGGCCGCGAGCTATGAGGCCAGGAAGTTCGGCGTGCGCTCCGCGATGCCTGGCTTTCGCGCGCGCCAGCTCTGCCCGCAGGCTGTGTTCGTGCCGGGAGACATGGCCAAGTACAGCCAGGTCTCGCAGCAGGTGCGGCGCGTGTTCGAGGAGTTTACGCCAGAGGTCCAGCCGCTGGCGCTGGACGAGGCGTTCTTGGAGATCACGGGCTCCCTCGGCCTGTTTGGTGGCCCGCTTGAGCTCGGGCGTTGCCTCAAGCAACGTATCTGGGAGGAAACAAGCCTGGTCGTCAGCGTCGGCTTGGGGCCGAACAAGCTAGTCGCCAAGATCGCCTGTACGCTGTCCAAGCCGGACGGCCTGCTGATGGTGGCCAGCGAACAGGTCGAGGCGCTGCTCGGCCCGCTCAGCGTTCGACGCTTGTGGGGCGTGGGGCCTGTGCTGGGCGAGACGCTCAAGCGCTATGGTATCCACACGGTCGAACACTTGCGCAACTACGATCCTGACTGGCTTGAGAAGCTGCTCGGCAAGCGTGCGCGCGAGCTGCAGGCCATGGCCCGGGGAGAGGACATGCGGCCCGTCGAGGCGGACAGAGCGCCCAAGAGCTACGGTGAAGAGAACACCTTTGAGCGAGACGTCAGCGACCGCGCGCAGATCTCTGCGACGCTCACCGCCCACGCTGAAGCGGTGGCGTCTCGAATGCGCCGAGACCGCTATCGCGGGCGCACCATCACCTTGCGCGCGAAGCTCGGCCGGCCGCGCGGCGCGCGCCAGAGCCGAACAGAGCAGCTGGCTGAGCCGGTATATCCGCTGATCTCGCGCAGTCGCACGCTGCGAGCGGCGACGGCCGATGGCGCCGTCATCCGGCGCACGGCGCTCGCGCTGTGGGACGAGCTCAGCCTGGGTGAGCCGGTGCGGTTGATCGGCGTGTCGGTCTCGAACTTAGAAGACGGCAGCGCCGAGCAGCTTGAGCTGTTCGCGCCGAAGCAGCTCGCGAGCCTAGCCCAGGTCGCGCTCGGTGAGGTCGCCGCGAGCAGCGAAGCCCGCAGCGCCCAGCTGGGGGGAGCGCTGGACGCGATCCGCGAGCGCTTCGGCGCGGCGGCCATCCAGCGCGCGGTAGAGGCGCCGCGCAAGATCACCCACAGCAGTCAGATCAAGGCGGGTGAGCAGGGCGCTGTGGTGCAGGCCCGGGCTCAGCCTGAGCGCGTAGCAGAGCTTGATATTGACGCAGAAGCGCCGGAGGAGGGCCAAGCCTACGACGAGCTCGCTGGAGCGTTGGACGAGGCCGGGGATCCGAGCCGCGACGCTGAATAGGAGGTGCTCGTCCCTGGGCGACGTCAGGGTTCGGCCGAGCTCACGCTAGCGGAGGCGCGCACCACCAATCCATGCCGCACGCTGCTGCAGGGGCGAACTGACCAGCTTTCCGTGTATGGTACCTGCCAGGTGGCAGCCGCAAAGCGCATCGACCCAGTCGGCGCAGCCGCGAGCCCATGATGAAGCCCATGCACCTGAGCCAGCGCGCTTGGACCGCCCCAACTCGCGAGCACCTGAGCCGGCGCTCGCGGCGGCCTTGGAATAGTTCCACGAGGAATTATGCGGCGCAGCCCTGCGTCGCCGTAGCTTCAAGCCCCGCGCGCGACCTGGCTACGTTGAACGGACTGAGGCGGCCTTGCGGTTCACGATGCAGGCGGGCGGCGGACGCCAAACGTGATACTGCATTCGGGCATGGTGGCAAGGCGCTACCAATGCCTTTTTTGGGGGGTGGAGTGGCCACGCGGCTCAGCGACTCGACCAAGCAATCCTCGACCGACTCGAGTGGAGCTGCCCTAGTCCCGAGCCAGTATAAGGTGCTGATCCCTTCGTGAGTATCCAACATTATGATCGCCCCGATGGCAGCCGCATCGCCTTCGAGGTGCTGGGTCGCGGCGCGCCGGTCTTGCTAGTCCACGGTCTTGGCGCGGATCGCGCGCGCTGGAAGGCGCAGGTGCCCGTGCTGACGGGGCGGGGCTATCGCGTCATCACCCTCGATCTGCGTGGCTGCGGCGACTCGACCAGCGGCGTGGCGGTCCACGGCATGCGTGAGTTTGTCGACGATGTCCTCGACTGCATCGATCGCCTATCGCTCGAAGACCTTCACTTAGTCGGGCACTCCCTCGGCGGTATGCTGTGTCAGCTGATCGCCCTTGAGTTGAGCGACCGCATCGCGAGCTTGTGTTTGGTCTCCACCACCAGTCACAACGGCCAGCGCGCCGGTGCGTTCGCCGAGCTCATGGTGCGCTTCAGCGAGCTGGGCTTTGATGGCGTTTGGAACAATGCGCAGCACCGCGCGGAAGCAGAGCTAGTGCTCAAGGCGGCCTTCCCCGGGGCCAAAGACCCACCGATCGATCTGCTCCGCGCGGGGCTTGAGGAGCCTGACGCGGGTCGAGCCAACGCTTGGCGAGCTTGCAAGGGCTTCAGCGTGAAGGATCGCTTGGCGGAGATCAGCTGCCCCGTGATGATCACCCACGGCGTGAGCGATCCGCTGATCCCGTTTCGCGCTGGTGAGCTGATCCACGAGGCGATTGAGGGCAGTCAGTTCTTCCCCGAGCCAGGCGCGGGTCACTCGTTGCCGAGCAGCCACGCGCAGTCGTTCAACGCTCGCTTGTTGCGCCACCTGTCGTCGGCGCGGGTCGATGACGACTCAGACGACGACGATGAGGACAACCCGTGGGCTGAGGACTAGCCCAGGCTGATTCGAAACCAGCGCGCTTCAAACCAGCGCGCTTCAAACCAGCGCTAGTCGCCGCCCTCTAGGTGGTTCGCGAGGTGGATCGACGCGCAGGCCGAGCGCCTGCGCGAGCCCTCGAGCCTCCTCGATCTCTGCCAGGGCGGGCCGGCGGTTCAGCTCTGGATACGCGCTGGCCTGATAGTCTGGGTAGTACTGCCCCATGACATTGACGTAGGTGTCGGGGGCGATTTCCCGCGCGAGAAACTCAAAGATCGCGCTCGCCTCATCGAGCATACCGGGCATCACCAGGTGCCGAACCAGCAAGCCAGAGGTCGCGAGGTTCAGCCCGCTGCTGCGCTCCAGCTGCAGGCTGCCTACTTGGCGCTGCATCTCCCGCAGCGCGGCGCGAGCGACCGCAGGGTAGTCTTTGGCTTTCAAATAGCGTCGGCTGCGCTCGGGGCTCCAGAGCTTGAAGTCGGGCATGTAGATGTCTACCAAGCCGTCCAGCCAGCGCAGCGACTCGAGCGAATCGTAGCTGGAGGTGTTGTAGATCAGCGGCACACGCAGGCCGCGCTCAATGGCCAAGGGCAACGCCTCCAGGATCTGCGGTACCACGTGCTCGGGCGTGACGAAGTTGATGTTGTGACAACCTTGGCGCTGCAAATCGAGCATCGCAGCGGCCAGTCGCTCTGCGGTCATCAGGCGCGCAGCGCCCGACACCCCGCCCGACTGCTGCGATGTATCGTGGTTCTGGCAGAACACACATTTCAGGTTGCAAAAGCTAAAGAAGAGCGTGCCTGAGCCGCCGCTTCCACGCAGGCAGTCCTCCTCGCCGAAGTGCGGGTACCAGGTGCTGAGCTGAGCGTGACGACCCACACCGCACACCTTCGCCTTGTCTTGCAGGCGGTCTACGTCGCAGTGGCGGGGGCAGACGCGGCAAGCGCTCAAGCTGTGGACTGCGATCCGCGCCCGCTCGCGGATCTCTTGCAGGTCAAGTTCGAGGTAGCGAGGAGGCATGGGTCACGCTGCGGTGCTGCTCGGGCGGGCGAGGCGTCGGAGCAGGTCACCCCGCAGTACATCAACTAGGGGCTCGCGGCCCGGACGCTGGGCGCCGCCCGATCTGCCCGACAGTCTAGCTGAATCTCCGGCTTTCGCCCCAACTGTCGCTGCTTGAAGCCGCGCACCGGCGTATGGGCTTCCCCTGCCAGTGGGTGGCGTGTAACCCTCAGCAGCGATGCAGTCATCGCTCCTCCGTGTCAGTCTGGTCCCTGTCGTGCTTGGGCTCGCCTGCTCGTGCGCCACGCGAGCTCGGGACGCTGTGCGCTATGCTGGTCCGCTCGAGAGCCCGCTGGTCCACCCCCATCAAGTCGTCGAGGTGCCTGCGCTGCCTCCCGGATATACCAATCTCGGGCGCGTGGACACGCGTTGCGAGATGACCCAGCAACGTCAGCTGTCGGGGGTCTGGTTGAGCGACGTAGACTGCACCGAAGAGCGGCTGACCAGCGCGCTGCGTGAGCAAGTAGCGGACGCTGGCGGCAGCATCCTGGTGGGCAAGCGCTGCTTCTCGCTCAAGGGGTCACGTGACACCGAGGTCGTGTGTCGCGCCAGTGTCGGCCGGCCCGGACCCAGCATATCAGGTCTTGAGTATCCTCAAGGTAGCGAAGTGGAGCATCGAGCCAGCGAGGGCTGGTCGATCCGAGTCCAGTACACCCCCGAGAACGACGAAATCCGGGCGTCCAGGGCGCCGGGTAACGTCCAAGAGGTCGTGGTGAAGCCAGTCAGCCACATCGTGATCGGGTCGGTGATCACGAGCTGCGACACCGGCTGCACCGAAGCCGGCGCGCGGGCTGGTCTGTTGGCGGTCGCTGGACGTATGGGCGCGGCGGCGGTGAGCGAAGCGCAGTGTGTACGCCGTGAGCTCGGCTGGGTGTGTTCAGGTAAGGCCACCGCCTACGAGATCGATCCGGAGCAACACCCGGAAGCTCGCTAAACCGCGCACCTCGGGTAAGCAATGGCTGACGACGATCTTGAGCGAGACTCGTCGGAGCCTGTCCCTACACCCAAGCTCCCTCCCGCCGAAGCGGCTGCTGAGCACGCGCCTGCGGGCGCGACGACCTCGTCGCGCTTGCGAACTGGCGGCAAGCGTACAGCGCGGGATGGCGCATTAGACCATACGGAAATAATGGGGGCTCTGCCTGAGCCGGCCGGCGCCGACACGAGGCGCGTCGAGCGCACGCAGCCGTTGGCGATGGCGCGCACCGCGCCGCTGGAGGCGCCGAGCGCGGGGTCAGCTGGCGAGCTGCCGGCGCCGACCCCGCCGGGCAAGGACGTGGCGCTCGCCGCCACCGTCGCGCTGCCTCACGACCCGGCCCAGTCGCCTGGCGCTGACATCGATCTGCGTCCTTTTGGACCGTACGGGCGAGTCGAAGTGCTGCGCGAGCAGGGCAGCATTGGGCTGGTCGCGCGCGGGCACAACACGGACATCGGGCGCTGGGAGCTGTTAAAGTTCCTACGCGCTGAGTACCAAGGCATGCCAGAGGTGGTGCGTCAGTTTCGCGGCGAGGGCCGCGTGCTCGCGCTACTGAGTCACCCGAACGTGGTGCAGGTGTTCGCGTCGTACGAGCTGGACGGTCACAGCTGTCTCGCGCTGGAGTTCCTTGAAGGCGAGAGCTTGGAGGCGCGGGTCGACCGCGCGCCGCTGGACCTCGAGGCCGGCACCCAGCTGTTCTTGGACGCTGCGCGCGGCCTCGCCGCGGCCCACGAGCTCGGCCTGCTGCACCGCGACATCAAGCCTGAGAACCTCTTCGTTGTCCGTGCGGAACGCGGTAAGAGCGGTGGCCTGAAGCTGATCGATTTTGGCCTGGCCATGTTGGATCGCAGCCGGCGCAGCGCGGTGACGCGCGATCCCGCGCTCGAGTCGGGGGCGCTCGGAGGTACGCCGCTGTTCATGGCGCCCGAGCTCTGGCTTGGTCAGGAGCCCAGCGTGCGCGCGGACTTGTACGCGCTCGGCCTGAGCTTTTTCTATGCTTTCTCTGGGCGCTACCCGTTTGAGCTGCTGAGCTTTGAGGGGGTGCGCAGCAGCGTGCTGAACCCACACCCGTTCCCTAGCGTCGGTCGCTTCACCGCGCATTTGCCGGCGGGGCTGATCGAGCTCGTCGATCGGCTGCTCAGCAAGCAGCCAGAAGATCGGCCGGCGACCGCCGACGAGGTGGTGGCGGAGCTGATTCGGCTGCGGCGCCAGACCGAGCGACCTGAGGTCCCGGTCAGCGGCCCTTACCGCGGGCTCGCGCCGTTCACTCGCGACGAGCGCGGTGTGTTCTTTGGGCGTGAGCGTGAGACGATCGAAATTTGTGAGCGCCTCAGGCGCTCAGCGGGGGTGGTGTTGGTCGGTCCAAGCGGCGCCGGCAAGAGCTCCATCGCGCGCGCGGGCGTGCTGCCGGCGATTGAAGATGGCGCGTTAGGTGGGGGGGTTGTGTTCTCGTCGGCGGTGCTGTCTCCAGGGGCCGATCCGTTGGCTGCCCTGGCCCAGGCCCTCGCCAGCCTAGCGCGCGCGAAGGTCGACGACGTGCGCGGCCTGATAGCGGGGGAGCCGGAGCGGCTGGCCAGCGCGGTGTGCGATTCGCTCCCTGCGACGCGCGGCCTCGTGATCCTCGTGGATCAATTAGAGGAGCTCTCTAGCCACGGCGCGTCGGCGCGTGACGTGGAGCTGTTCGCGCGGGCGCTCGCCGCGCTGGTGCGTGTCACGCAGCCACGCATCCGCGTGGTGTGTACGTTGCGCGCTGATCGGATGGATGGGGTGCTCGCGCTGGAGCCCCTGCGGCAGCTCTTGACCCAAGGCTTCTATCCGCTCAGGCCCTTGCTCGGGGGCGCGCTGCGCGACGCCATCGTGCTGCCAGCACAGGCGGCAAACTACAGCATCGAAGATCCAGCGCTGCCAGATCAGATCCTTGCGGAGGCAGAGGCGTTGCCGCACTGCCTGCCGTTGTTGTCATTTGCGCTCCACTCTTGGTGGCGGCTTCGCGACGTTGACAACAAGCTGTTGCCCAAGGCGGCCTGGACGCGCATCGGGGGCATCGCCGGTGCGCTGGTGAGCCACGCTGAGCAAGTGCTAGATGGAATGCACACAGATCAGCGCCGCGCCGCTGAGCTGTTGCTCGTGCGGTTAGTCGCCGCCGATCGAACCCGCGCCCGAGTCTCACGCGCTGAGTTGTTAGAGGAGCCGCTGACCGGCGCGGAGCCGCAACGCGCGTTAGATCAGCTGCTGCAGGCCAAGCTGCTGACCGAGCTCGACGGGCACCTCGAGCTGGCTCACGAAGCGCTGATCTCAGGCTGGCCACGCGTGCGATCGCTGCTGGATGAAGCCGGTGAAGACCAGGCCTTTCGGGCCCGTATCGCCGATGCCGCACGGCAGTGGGATGCGGACGGGCGCAGCGACGGCGCGCTCTGGGACGGCGCGCTCGGGCTGCGCCTGCTCGCTTGGTTCAAGAGCACACAGGTGAACCCCGGCCAGCGTGAGCTGGCGTTCATCGACGCCGTGCGCCGCCGCGCGGGGCAAAGCCGCGCGCTGCGCGGGGGCGCCATCGCGCTGGTCGCGCTGGCCGTCGCCAGCTTGCTGATCGTCGGCACTTCACGCGAGCAATCACTCCGGGGTCGCGTGCTCGAGCTGGAGCAGCAAGCCAAGCTCGGCAAGCGCGGCACGGATCAACGCCTGGCGGGCGTGTACGCGGAGCTCGCCACTCGGCGCCTGCCTACCGATCCGGCGGGTGCGGTGCGCGCCGCGCGGCTGTCGCGTGACTTCGGACAGCGCAGCGAGCTCGACCTGATCGGCTGGCGTGCTGCGCGGCTCGGGATCCCGCGGGCGCTGCCTGCTAACCCGACTGGGCTCGCGGAGTTGGCGTTTGACGCCGACTCCGCGTGGTTGGCGGCCCAGTGGCGTGACGGGTCGCTGCGCCTGCTCGAGCTGGGCGGCGCTGGCGATCATCAGCTTCAGCTTCCCGACGCGAAGGCGCGCTTGGTCGGCTTCAGCGCGGACTCAGGGAGTCTATTTTTTACGGCGCCTGGGGCGCTGTCGCGGATCGACTCGAAGACCGCGCAGGTCGAGCTGCTGAAGCGCTGTGAGGAAGGAGTTCGCCGTGTGCAGAGCGTGGGCAGCGGGGACGCGAGCGCGGGCTCGGCCAGCGTCGCGCTCGTGCTCCAGTGCCAAGCGACGCCACCCGTGGTGCACTGGATCGTGCAAGGTAAAGCCACGAGCGCGCTCCCCCCGGTGCCCGCCGAGGTGTTCGCCGCGCGCCCTGGGTGGCTCGCTGCCTCCGTCGCCGACGAGTTGAAGCTATACGAAATTACCACAGGGAAAGAAACCGCGAAGCTCAAGCTGCCAGCGCCGCCCGCCCAGCTGGCGTTCGTTGAGGGGCGGATCGTGGTCGGCTACGCGAGCGGCGAGCTGGTCGAGCTGCCCCTCGCGAACGGGGTCCTCGGCAAGCCGCGCAAGCTCTCCAGGCGCCACCGCGAGCGCCTGGCGCGCGTGGAACCGATCGCCGGCGGAGCGATGACCCTAGACGAGCAGCACTTGGTGATCTGGCGCAACGAGGCGTCAGGCCTACGGGTCGTGCGCGACGAGCCAGCGCTGAGCGGTCAGGCTTTGAGCCTGAGCCGGCGGCGCTCGCTCGCCTGGGTCAGCGAGGAGCAAACCATCGATATTTGGACCGCCGACGCGCGGCGGCGCAGCGGACGTTTGCCGCTGGGTAGCGAGCGGGTGAGTGAGCTGCAGGCCAGCCCGGACGGGCGCTGGCTCGCGGCGGTCACGCAGTCTGGTCGCGCGCTTTTGTTTGATCTGGATCTGGCCAGTAGCCGTCACATCACCCTCGCGGGCGCGGGGGACTGCCGGGTAGCGGCCAACGGCCTCGCGATTGGGTGCCTCGGGGAACAGCTGTCGATGCGCGTGCGCGGCAAGGGTGTGCAGCGGATCGCGCTGCCAGCCAGCGCTGCGCCGCTCGCCCCACAGGGGCCCCTTGGCAGCGCGCCGGCGCTCGGGCAAAGCGCGGCGGAGCTGCCTCAGCTTGAGCAGGCCTCTCCGACGGCGCCCGTCCCCGAGGCGCAGCGGCGCTCAGGCAGCGCGCGCTGGGTGCTGGGGCACGACCGTTTTGCAGCTTGGGTGACCGCGCAGGGGGACCTCGCCATCTGGAACAAGCAAGGCGCGCGCACGCTTGAGCTAGGGCAGGTGCGGCTCCTCACCACCACGCGCAACGTCGAGAAGCTCGCGCTGGTGGCGGCGGCGACGTCCAAGGCTGAGCTGCTACTGATTGATGGGACTAACACCATCCATATCCCTGGGGATGCAGACAAGCTCACGGCGCTCGCGTTCTCGCCCGACGAGAGCCTGCTCGCGGCTGCCGACAGCGCGGGCGTGGTGTACACGCTGGACGCCGAGCGCCCGGAGCAGCTGCGGGCGCTCGGCGGCGCGTCCGTTGGCAGCATTCGGCAGCTGGTGTTCTCCGACGATCACCGGGAGATCCTGAGCTTGGGCGAGCGCGGGGCCGCGCTGAGTGACGTGGCCAAGCGCACCGCCCAGCCGCTACCGAGCTTGCCCGCGGACGTGAGCTGCGCTGCGTTCAGCCAGAGCGGACGCGCGCTGGTCTTGGGCACGCAGCGCGGCGAGATCTGGGTCTACGATCGCGACACTCACCAGTCGGCGCGCCTGGGCGGCGGCGCGGCGCCGATCACCGACTGCGTGCGCTCGCCCAGCGAAGAGCGCTTCGTGTTCGCGGCCGCTGATGGCAGCAGCTGGGCCGAGACCTACGACTTGCGCGCGATTTGGATGCTGGCCGAGCCCGACGACCCAAGCGTTGGCTCGCCAGAGCCGTGGCGTGGCCTAGTCGGCGGTCACGGCGGCTAGGCCCTGTCCGTGGCGGCCGTGGTCAGCCGGCCCCTCCACCCCCCCATGAAAAGCTGACGGGGACCTCGATGGCTCCGAGCAAGCTCAGCCTGACTGGGCAGTGGTGCGCTGTGTGCTCGAGGGCCGCGCGGGCGTCGCCGTCTAGCGCGTCTGCGACCGCGTCCGGCACGTCGAAGCTGACCTCCAAGCGCGCGATGCGGCGCGGGAGCTGCGCGGTCATCAGCTTTTTCACGTGGATATTCACGCCGTCGATGTGCCACCCGCGCTGGTTTGCCTGGATCCCCATCACGGTGACCATGCACGTGCCGAGGGCGGTCGCCACCAGATCCGTCGGCGAGAAGGTCTCGCCGCGGCCGTGGTTGTCTACTGGGGCGTCGGTGTGGAGCGTGCTGCCCGAGGGACCGTGGGTGGCTTCGCAGCGTAGCTGCCCCGGGTAGGCAATCCTGATGTCGACCATGGCTAAGGCTCCCAGAACCTCGGCCTATGGCAAGCCGTAACCCCGCCTTTGGCGCGTGCACGGATCGGCGCCCTGCAGCCAGGCTCGCCGTCGGCGGTCAGAGCGGCTATGAGCCCGAGGCATGGATCTCCTATTTGTGCGTCACGGCGAGAGCGAAGCCAACGTCCTCGGCCGCATGCAAGGCCAACTCGACTCGCCGCTGTCAGCGCAAGGCCGTGAGCAGGCCGCGGTGCTTGGCGCTTGGATGGCCGAGCGCTCACTCAGCTTCGACGCTGCCTACTGCTCGCCGCTTCGCCGCGCGCGCGAGACCGCCGAGATCGTGTGTCGTAGCCTGGGTCGCCCAGCGCCGCTGCTCGATGCGGAGCTTCAAGAGGTCCACTCAGGCACCCTGCAGGGTCTAGACGCGGGCGAAATCGCGGAGCGCTTTCCGACCTTCATGCAGCGCGACATCACCACGCTGGGTGACTTTGAGGAGTTCGGCGGAGAGAGCTATGCCGCCGTGCAGGCACGAACTGAGCGTGTCATCGCGCGCCTGGTTGCGCGACATAAAAACCACGAGGAAGCAGCAAGCGGCGATAGTCAACGCGTCTTGGTGGTGGCGCATGGCGGGATCATCTTTCAGTTGGTCAAGGCGCTGGTCTGCCGCCCGGTGCCCCAGGTGGCAATTTTTCGTTACGGAAATTGCACCAGCACCTTGGTGCGCATGCGCCAGCGCCGCGGCACGTACATCGGCGAGGTGCGCTGGCATTTGCCGCTTGAGTTGATCGGCGGCGCCGCGCGCGATCCAGCGCTCAGCGCGTTCCGCTGACGCTGGCGTTTGGGCCGAGCATCGTCGTCCCGCTCCCAGGACCCGACGCTGGCTGACGCCGCGCGGCCTTCGGCTCATCACGCGAGCGCCGGGCGATAGTGCGTTGGGGGAGGCCGAGCTGAGGGGGGTGGGGGAGAGCCGCCTCGAGTCGGCCTCGGCTCAGGCTGGCCGCGCTGACCGCGCCGAGAACTTCAAGCGCGCATGGAACGCTACCTGCGCCGTCACGGACGCGCTATATGAGCGCGGTGATGGCTCGCCCCGCGTCAGGCAACGTGCACTCCGGAGACGCCACACAGTGTCCGCCGAAGCTGATCTTTCGCGCTGGAACGCTGGAGTTGTCCGGCTTTCGAGATGAGACGCGCGCGATGCACCAGCTCGCTGAGTGGGACGAGCGCAGCGCGTGCTTTCGCGCGCCCGCATATTGCTATGCGGAAATTGTGCTCCAGCTGCGCGCGGCCGGGGTGAGCTTCGAGGACGAGGCTCGCGCCTACACGGTGCTTGAGGGTGGCGCCGTGACGGAGCGCGTGCCGAGGCCGTATCAGCGTGAGGCGCTGCAGGCGTGGCAGCGCCAAAGCGGTCGGGGGGTGGTGGTCTTGCCCACCGGCGCGGGTAAGACCCAGGTCGCGTTGATGGCCATCGACGCGAAGCGCCGCAGCGCGTTGGTGGTCGCGCCGACCCTTGATCTGGTCCGCCAATGGTACGACCAGCTACGGCTGAGCTTTGGCTGCGAAGTGGGGGTGATCGGTGGCGGTGACTACAAGCTTGAGCAGTTGACCGTGACCACCTATGACTCAGCATATATTCATATGGAAAATATCGGCTCGCGGTTCGGGCTGATCATCTTCGACGAGTGTCATCACCTGCCTGGCGAGGCGTACGCGCTGGCCGCGCGGCTTTGTCTGGCGCCCTATCGCCTGGGGTTGACGGCGACCCCAGAGCGCGCCGATGGGCGTGAAGATCTGTTTGATGAGCTGATCGGCCCAATAGTTTACCGTAAAGAAATTGGACAGCTCAGCGGTAACTACCTAGCGGACTACGACACCGAGCGGCTGGTGGTCGAGCTGAGCGTCGCCGAGCGCGCGGAGTACGAGGCGGAGCGCGAGATCTACGTCGGCTTCCTGCGGGCGCAGGGCATTCGTATGGGCTCAGCCAGCGGATGGTCCGATTTCATCATGCGCTCGTCGCGCAGCGCGCCGGGGCGGCGCGCGATGGCAGCCTATCGGCGCCAACGTGAGCTGGCCTTGGCGGCGCCAGCCAAGCTGGAGTTGCTCGAGCGCCTGCTGCTGAGGCACCGGCTGGATCGGACGTTGGTGTTCACCCAAGACAACGCGTCCGCCTACGAAATCGCGCGGCGCTTCTTGGTCCCGGTCATCACCCACCAAACCAAGGTCAAGGAGCGCAGCCAAATCCTCTCGCGGTTCTCCTCTGGCGTGTACGGCGCGGTGGTGACCTCGAAGGTGCTAAACGAGGGCGTCGATGTGCCTGACGCCAACGTCGCGGTGGTGATCAGCGGCAGCGGCTCGGTGCGCGAGCACGTGCAGCGCTTGGGCAGGATTTTGCGCCCGCAAGCTAGCAAGCGCGCCGTTTTGTACGAGGTGGTTTCCGCGGGGACAAATGAAACGTCTACGAGTGACCGCCGCCGTGAACATGAAGCCTACAGGTCGAGCTAGTACATGCTGACCGCTGACCTAGTGCGGGCGACCCGGCGCGCAGGGGAGCTCAAGCTCAGCCCGCTGAGCGGCAAGATCCGCGCCCGCGCGCTGGAGCTGAGCGAGCTGTTGCTCGAGACCGCGCTGTCTCACGTCGGGCGCACGCGTGATGAGCTGAAAGAGGCGATCACGATGCTGCACGCGGAGGCCGGCAACCGCAAGCTGATCGACGGTCTAGCGAAGTTGGTTGACGACGCGTGCGAGTTCGGCCTGGAGCTCGACGTGAGCCCGGTCGAGCTGCGCACCGCGGTGTTCGAGGCCGCGACCGCGGCAGCCCGCGCGCTGCCTCCAGGGGCCGCGTTCGACCGCCTCGGGGTGCTGCGCGCGGTCGCGGCCCAGCATGACCTCACGGTCGAGCACCTTGAAGGAGCGTTGTTCGCAGATCTGAAGGGGGCGCACGTGCTTAGCCGCGTCGAGGCGCTGACGGCCAGCAGCCTAGTTGAGCGCTACGAAGTCAGCCAACGCCAGGCCGTGCTGCTGCGGGCCGTGCGGGTCAGAGCGCGCGTCTTCTGCAGTCGGCCTGAGGACTACCGGCGGATGTTTCAGGCGCTCAAGTTCAGGCGCTTGCTGTTTCGGGTGGAACAGGCAGAGCGGGGCTTTCGAATTGAGCTCGACGGCCCCTACAGCCTGTTCGAGTCCGTGACTAAGTACGGCATCAACCTGGCCTTGGCGCTGCCAGTGCTTGAGCAGGCAGAGGAGCTGGAGCTCGAGGCCGATCTGCGCTGGGGCAAGGCGCGCGAAGCGCTGCTCTTCAAGTATGAGGCGCGCCGCAGCGGCGCGGCGCTCGCTGCACAGCAGCTGGACGAAGTGGAGGCGCTGGCCGCCGCGTTCCCAAAGCTCGGTAGCGAGTGGCGCCTGGAGCGGGCTGACGTATTGCTCGAAGTGCCGGGCATGGGGGTGCTGTTTCCCGACCTCAAGTTCACGCACCCGAGCAGCGATGAGCCCGTCTACTTCGAGCTGTTAGGCTTTTGGAGCCGCGCAGCCGTGTGGAAGCGAATCGAGCTGGCGCACGCGGGGCTAGACGCCAAGATCCTGTTCGCCGCCAGTCAGCGCCTGCGGGTGAGCGAAGAGCTGCTGAGTGACGTGGAGTCGGCCGCGCTGTACTTGTTCAAGGCGACCCTCAGCCCAAGAGCCATCTTGGTGCATCTTGAGCGGCTGCGGGCTGGCGCCTAGCTCCACCACCAGACGGCGATGTCCCAGGCAACGCAGCTTGAGCGAGCGCATCGCGCTCGCCTGAGCCAACGCATCGCCTCCGCCGCCCACGATGGCGCCCACGGGCTTGGGCGCTGCGCGTGCGGCTGCCGCTGGTGGGCGCCCTCCACCCCCCTGCGAGCTGCGCCACGACAGCTCGCTGCCTGCGACGGAGCGTGAATCGGCGCTCGCTAGCTCAAAGCGCTGCTAGGCTACGCGGGTGCGTTGGCTCGTCGTGCTCGTGATCGTGGTGCCGCTGACCGAGCTGTTCCTGCTGCTTCAGATCAATCGTGTGGTCGGGTTTTGGCCCACCATCGCGCTGACCGTGGTCACTGGCTTTGTTGGTGGCGGCCTCGCCAAGCGCGAGGGCCTGAAGGTGTGGCGCTCGTGGAGCGCGGCGATGCGTGAGCTGCGCCCGCCTGAACAAGGCGTGATCGACGGCGTGCTGGTCTTGCTGGGCGGAGCGCTGCTCATCACACCCGGAGTGCTCACCGATTTGACCGGTTTGTTGCTGTTGATCCCGCCCACCCGGCGACTCATCGCCGTGCGCGTGCGCGCAGCGGTGGACCGTCGGCTGCAGATGACTCAGCTCCGGATCGTCGATCTGGATGCCTCTATGGGCGGCGTCCAGGTGGTGGACACCGATGGCGTAGGGCACGACGTGGAAGCCGAACAGCTCTCGTCGCCCGATTGAAGCTGGCGCTCCCCAGCGCCGCCAGCTCGCGCTGAGCGCTCCACCCCCAAAGCTTGGGGAGCCGCGCGGTCGAGAAGCCGAGGATGCAGCTGCCGGCGTGAGCGCAGCGCACAAAAAGCCCACGGGGCCTGCGATCGCTCGCGGCCCCGTCGACTTGCCTATTTCCTTGGGGAAGTATGCGGGCTGCTACTTGGCCTTGAAGCCCGGAGCGGCGGCCTTGGGTGCTGCCGCGTCAGGCGTCGCGGCAGGGGTCGCGGCAGGCATGGGCTTGGGTGCAGGCAGCTTCTTCAGCGCGATGCCTGACTTCAGCGCCTTCTCGCAGCCGCGGGTGACGCCGGTGTCCTTGCCAGCGCGCTGGAGGATCTTGAACTCCACGCGGCGGTTCTTCTCGTGAGCCGCCTCTGTGGTGCCAGCGTCGAGCGGGCAGTACAGACCGTAACCTTGAGCTAGCAGGCGATCTTTGGCGACCCCGCGCTCGGTGAGCGCTTTCATCACGGAATCAACGCGCTTCTGGGTGAGCGCGCGGTTGTAGGCCGGATCGCCCTCGACGGACGCGTGGCCACCGACCTCGACCAGCTGGACGTCGGGGTACTTCTTCATGGCGTCGGCCACGGCGTCCAAGATGTTGGTGGACTCTGGTGAGATGGTCGCCGAGTTGTGGGCGAACATGATCTTCTGTCCGATCTGGAACTCGGTCGCCGTCACGTTGACCAGCGGCTTGGTGTCGGGGCAGCCGTCGTCGTCCTCGAAGTCGTTGACCGTCTCTGGCTTGTCTGGGCACTTGTCCGCGGGCACTGGGATGCCGTCGCCATCAGCGTCGAGGTTGGGGCAGCCGTCGTTGGGATCGGGCGGTAGGCCGTCTTCCTTCTCGGTCGGACACTTATCGTCCGGATCGAGGATGCCATCGCCGTCGCTGTCTGCGGGCGGCGGCGGGGGCGGTGTCTCCACTCGGCCTCCGATCGTCGCCTCAGCGGTACAACCGGTAATAAAAGTGCCACCGAGGGCACACAGCAGCACGGCGGTCCAGTTTAGTCGTCGCGGAAAACGCATCGCTTAGAAACCCTCCTTCAAGGTCAAGAGCAAGCCCTCGATTAGGCGACCTACGTCGGCCGCGCGCAGGACCTTCCCACAAGGTGCGCTCGCGGCCAAGAGCGATTGTTTGTCGCAAGTCCCCGGCTTCCGCTGGCGAGCGTGGAAATGTTGGGATCGCCGTCTACGTGAAAACTGGCGCCCTCGCCGTCTGCGCGGAAAGCATTGTTGTTTCCGCCTTGGCATCCGGCTCGCAATTCCACTGTCAGCGAAACTGCCATGCATCAACTAGCCCTCGGCCGAGCGTCCCGATCAGGCAGCAGCGTTCAACGCTGACTCAGCCGTCCACCCAGGGACACGGGGGGTGGGGGGATGGCTTGGTCAAGCAGCACGCGGCTGGGGCGCGCTCCACAGCGGCGAAAAACCTGGTCACTCGGCGCCCCGAGGTGGCTCGCCAAGACGCAGCCCCAGCATGCGCGTGACCGCGCCGCCGTTTGGCGCGGGGAAGCTCAGACGCCGTAGCTCTCTGCGGATGCAGCGCACGACCTTGCGGTCTGGAAACTGGCTGCCGTTCTCGCGCACCTTGGCTGTCCCGCCGCCCGCCAGCACCTGCACCTCAAGCAGCACGCGCCCCCAGAGGGCGGCGTCGCGCTGGACGCCCTTTGCGTAGCAGGCTTCAAGTTGACTGATCGCGGGTTCAATGGCCGTGCGGAAAAGTTCCGAGCTGATGCTGCCAGGGTTCGCTTTGAGGTGCTGCTCTAGCTGCTCTGGGCCGAAGCCGAGGGGGGGCAGGGGCGCGTCGCCCGGCCAGAGCTTGATGCTCAGCTCCAGGTCCAGCCGCCGCCCGGGCGCTGGGGTGAAGTCCCGGTAGTTGAGCGCGGCGCGCTCCAGGCACTGCGCCGCTTCGGCGTCTGCCAGTTCGGTCTTTACTAGTCTACTGCGCGTCACCCTGCCGTCAGCCGCGACGCGCAGCCGCAGCTTGGTCTGGCCATGATCAGTGGGTAGCTTGCGCAGCGCAGCCTCAAAACACATACGAAACTCCCAGTAGCCCCACTTGCGCGCGTGGGCGAGCACGCTGTGCTCTGATGGGCGGCCGCGCGTCGGGCGCCCGGTGCGTCGATCGATGGGCGCGAGCTTGGGCAGCCCACCCGACTTGAGCTCGATGTCCACCACCACGCGCGCGCCGGGGTGATAGCCGCTGCGGCTCGAGACATAGTCTGGGTCAGAGCGGCCACCGACGTTCCAGCGCGCGAGCTCCTCATCTTGCCCTGCGGCAGCGATACGACCCTTGGGGCGGGGTGGCCGGGCTGGGTCGTAGGGCGTCTCCAGCAGCAGCTTCACGCTGGGCAGCGGCGCGGGCGGTGGGGGCTCAGCGGGCGCGGGAGCCTCGGTGGGTGCTGGCTGCAGCCCACCCGACTCGATGGGAGGCTCGCCCGGCGCTTGGGCTGTCGCTGGCTTGGCTGGACCACCCGGCGTTGGCGCCGGGCGATGGGAGCGGCTGCTCGCTGTGGCGGCAGGCGCTTGAGCCCCGGCACTAGCCAGCGCTGGCGCCTTGGCGTGGGGCGCGCTGCAGGCTGCAGCGCAGCCGACACCCCAGGCCAAGGCGACTAGGCCCGCGCTTGAGCGCCCGAGTGAGGCGCGACGTCCTGCCTGGGTCACTACCTGGAGCTATCGGGGGACGCTGGGGCAACCGAGCAAGATCTGCACCGACGAGCCGTCTGCCTTGGCTTTGTCGCAGGCCGCGCCGCACAGGACGATCTTGCTGCCATCGGCGCTGTACTGCCAACCGTCTGCGGTGGTGTCGCAGTCTGCGTCGTCGCGCAGCAAGCTGATACCAGGCTGGCCCTCAGGTGTGACCACCACGTTGACCTTGTCTGGGTCGACCTTGTCACCAGTCGGGCTGGTGGGGATATCGAAATCGCACGTGAGCACGCTGCCGCTGATGTCAGCTAGGGCTTGCGACAATTGGTTGGCGAAGTCCTGCGGGCTTGACACGTTGGTGAGGTCGAAGTGGCAGTCCCCGACATCTGCGCTTCCGCCCGGATCTGCGATGCAGCCGGCGCTGCTGGCGGTGCCGCCAGCCTTCGCGACCTGTGACAACAGTGAGCGCGCGCCCTCACTGCCAGGCGCGCCGATCACGAAGGTGCGGATGTTCAGCTGGTCAAACGCGTTGGGCACATCGGTCGCGACCAGCTTGCCTAGCTCGCTTGGGGCGCAGGTTTCGAACCCGTCGGTGATCAACACGACGAACTTGTTGCCCGTCAAATTGCCAGCCCTGAGCTGACCCAGCAGGTGGTTGTACGAGAGGATGGTCGCCCCGGCCAGCGGGGTGCGGCCCGCGGGGTCTACCGTCCCGAAGAACGCTTTGATGCCGCTCAGCTGCGTGGCGTCCAGCGGGTTGACCTGAATGTTGGGGGTGCCTGTCACCGCGCATACTGAATCGCGCGGAAACATGTTCACGCCGACCGCGATGTTCGGTTGAGCTTGCAGCTGATCTAGGGCTGCTTCCAGCGCGATCCGCGTGTCCTCCCATTTGGAGTTCAGCGCGCTGTTTTGCTTCTGCGGTGATCCCTCGCACTGGCTGCTGGTCTGGGTTGGCGGCGGGTTGCAATTCATGCTGCCGCTGCGATCGATCACGAACAGCATATTGGCGGGCACGCGATCACCGGTGACTTTGTCACTGGCGCAGCTGGCATCGGGATCCAGGCCGCCGCCTCCGCCGGTGTTTCCGCCGTCGATGAACGCACCTCCGAACCCGCTGCCGTTGCCGCTGCCAGCGTTGCTCCCGTTGCCGCTGCCGCCGTTGCCGCTGCCGCCGTTGCCGCTGCCGCCGTTGCCGCTGATGCCGGAGTTGGACGTCTCGCCTGGCGCGTCACCACACCCACTGGCGACGACGCCGCCGAGGACGAAGATCAAGGAACTAAGGCTGATACGCAGATCCATTCGCACAGGCGAACTCCTTTACGGTGGGGGTGGCTGGAAATGTACCACGGGTCACCCCGCGCGCGACTCATCCCGCGCAGGCATCCCAAAATAGGTCGCCGCGTTGACAGGTCGTGGCGCCGTCAAGCGACGCTGGGCAGCGGATCTGCCGAGCCGCGCGCCTGGGTGTAGGGCTACAAGGTCCTACATCGTCACCTTCGCTGGTTCGTTTGGGCGCCAGCAAGCGAAGACAAATTTGTGTTTCTGTCGCATCGGAAGTGGGGCCGGAGCTGGTAGGTTGGGGACAGGGAGGCGCGCATGAGCGACCAGTTTGAGCACGGATCCGGATTCACAGCGGGCGAGACAAGTGGCGGTCTAGGCCTCGGCCCGCTCGAGCAGCAATACGAAGAGCTGTTCGCCGACGCGTTGGCCGACGGCGTCATCACCGCGGACGAGCGCGCGAGGCTCGAGCAAGCAGCGGACAACATGGGGCTTAATCCCATGCGCCTGGTGAAGCTGGAGCAAGCGATGCTCGCAGCGTACGAATCGCGTCACTCGGTGCGCATCGTCGAGCACTATCAGGACGCTCCCGCCTCACTAGCGCCCATTCAAATCAGCGCTGACGGAGACACGGGGCGCGCGCTGCTGCTGAAGCGAGTGGAGCAACTCGAGGCTCGGATCCAGGAGCTCGAGGAGGAGCTCCGCCACGCTCAGTCGCAGATCAACGTCGAGGTCGATCTGAGCGATCTTGAGGCGAACGTCGAAGACTCGACGGAGGACCCCGCGGCGCTGTGGCGCCGGGTGCGCCGCGATCCCCAGCGACCAGAGCACCTGCAGGAGTTGTTTCGCGTGTACACAGCTCGTCAAGAGCCTGATCACGCTTGGTGCGCGGCCCAAGCGCTGGTCGCGATCGGCGCCGCGTCTCCCGCAGCCGCAGCGTGCTTTGAGTCCGGTCGCGTCCAGGGGCTGATCGCGCCGCGACACTCACTGGATAGCAACTCGTGGAGCGAGCAGCTGACGCACGCCGACGAAGAGCAACTGACAGGCCAGATCTTTGGGGTGATCGTGCCGGCGGTCCTGCTCGGCAAGGTCACGGCGCTGCGTCGCGACAAGTCGCTACATGTACCTGACCCCGCCACGCGACAAGATCCCGCCAAGGCCACCATCAGCGCCGTCCGCGCGCTGAGCTGGGCCGCTGCGATCATGGGCGTCGCGGCGCCACATATCTACGTTGAAAAAGAGCGAGACGTAGGGTTTCAGCACATCCCCGGGATACCGCCGATCAGCGTGCTCGGCCGAGGTGTCTTGAGCGGCCGCTCGCAGCTCGAGCTAGCGTTCGAGGCCGGGCGGCACCTCAGCTGGTACCGCGCCGAGCGCTTCGTGCGCACCCTGTTCAGCGGCGTGCCCGACCTAGAAGATCTATTCCTTGCGGCACTAACCATTGGTAGCCCGTCGTTGCCGATCGCTGCCGAGATGAAGCAGCGAGTGGCGCCCATCGCCCAGGCCATCGCGCCCGTCTTGCAACCCGAACAGCTCGATCGTCTGCGCGGGTTGTTCCTGCGCTTCGTCGAGGATGGAGGGCGCACCAACCTGCAGCGCTGGAGCTCGGGCAGCGACAAGACAGCGGCTCGCGCAGGCTTCGTGGTGTGCTCGGATCTCCAGACCGCGCTGCAGGCCGTTCAGAGCGAAGAAGGAAAGCTCGGAGAGCTCGGTCGTGACCTGATCGCTTACTCGGTGAGCGACGCGTACTTCAAGCTCCGGGCGCGGCTCGGGGTACGCGTGAGTTAGCCCTCTGCGTGCGGCCTAGGGCAGGGCGGGGCGCTCAGGAGTTCTGTTCCGAGAGGATCCCACGCGATCAGCCGCCAAACTAGCTGTGTGGCGGCTGCGACGCCCACGGGCAGCAGCAGGATATTGAAACATGGTAGCCAAAATAGCAGCGCGAACGACAGCCCAAAGCCAGCCGTCGCGGCCTTGTGTCGCCACACCAACCCAAAGCGCCTGCGGATACGCACTCCGCGCAGCGTGAGCGGGTAGTCGAACAGGTTCCAAGCGAGCCCGAAGCCCGTCACCAAGAAGCTCAGCGGAGCGGTCACGAACGCGGCGGGCGGGAACAGGGCGCCGATCACCCAGAGTAAGGCGAGCAGCGGCACCACGAAGCAGGCAGCCATGACCTGCGCCTTGGCGCCGCACCATATTTCCATAAAAAAACCAATGGGCGCGCGCGCTGCGATTCCATCGGCGTGCTCGCGCTGGCTGACGATCCGCTCGAGCGCAGGCCCGCTGAGCGGCGGCGCGAGGGCGAGTGAGAGCACGACGCAGCCGAGGAGCGCCAGGCTGGCGATCAGCCAGCTGCCCAGGCTGGCCCCAAAATGGCTGAGCCAGCCGCTCGACTCACCGGACAGCGCGCTGGCAGCCCACGGTTGAACGACGGCTAGGGACAGCCAGCCGCCCAGCGAAACTAACAGCACGAGCAGCGCGACCGGCACCAGGGCGAACGGCCAAACCGCGGGGTGGGTCATGACGAACGCCATGCCACCGAATAGGGACGTAAAGCCTTGCCAGAAGCCCGGCGCCTGCGCGCTGGCTAGCGCCGGCGGCTGCGGTGGGGTAGGCGCCTGACTCCGCGCTGACTGCGGCTCGGCCGCTGCGCCGGCGATCAGTTGAGCCTCGGCCGGCCCGCCAGCGGTTGTTTGCTTGCTCATAGTTCCGTGCGGCCGAGAGCGATGGACTACTTGCAGCTACCCGCGACCCACAGGTAGAGCGTGCCTGTCTTGATGCCTTCGTTGACGTCCACCACACGCTCGGCTGAGCTGATGGTGAAGAAGGCTTCTAGCTTCCCCGTGGCAGCTAAATCCGATCGCGTGACGTCTCCTGCGAGCGCGCTGCCTGGATAGGTCTGACCGGCGCGAAACGTCAACTGCTTTGCGACGTCGTCGATGCGCACGAAGCGTGAAATAGTGAAGTCGAAGCCATACGAGGCGTTGAACGCGCCGACCGTCGGCACCAGGCTCGTGGTGTCGTCTTGCCAGTGGATCACCACGCTGCCACCGAGCCCGTCATCGCGCTCAACACGGAAGCCGTCACCGCAGATCGTACCTCCGCCGGTGGTCTGATCGTAGGTGCCTGTGAGATCGACCCCGTCCAGCTCACCGTACAGTACGATCGTCATCGGACCGTCCACTGAGGGACGCGGCGGTGCGTCCACGAACGGATCGGTGGTGGCGTCTGCGGTGTCGAGCTGGGTATCGGCTGAGGCATCCGAGACACCACCGCCGCTTCCACCGGCAGCGCCGCCCCCACCACCCCCGCTCCCTGCGGAGCCAGCTGCGCCCGCCTGGCTCGTGTCGCCGCCGGCGTCGGCAGCCCCACCAGCTGCGTCCTCGCTTGAACAGCCCAGGCTCGTCGCGAGCAAGAGCGCCAGACAGCAAGGCACGATGTTGCGAGATGCGTAGGAACGGGCCGCCGCCAGAGAATTGAAGCGCATCGGTTCAGTGTCCCGTTAAGTAGTTCCCATGCGCAAGGCCTGTGGCTGTCATCTGTGCCGCGGGCGCGCCGTGTGACGAACCAGCCTAAAATAGCTGACAAATGGCATCTGCCGGCAGGTATGGTTGGCTACTAAAGCGGCTATAGCTCCAGATTCCTGTCGAGTGGAGGGTAACGGTCCACAATCTTGAAGCGAATCGCGGTACACCTCTCGTAGGGTTCACCGGCAGAGCTGAGATGACGGCGAAGTAATGACTGAGGACGTGTTCGGTATTGTCGGCACTACGGTGGCCGGCGCCTATCACGTTGAGGAGACCGTGGCGGAAGGCGGCTTCGGCGTGGTCTACCGCGCGTATCACTCAGGCTTTCGCGCTCCGGTCGCGCTGAAGTGCCTCAAGATCCCGCAAGGCTTAGGTGCCGCGGGGCAAGAGCTGTTCTTGGAGCAGTTTCGGGCTGAAGCGGAGCTGCTGTTTAGGCTCTCTGCGAGCATCGCCACGGTGGTGCGGCCGCTCCACGTCGACGCGTTGATCGCCGCGGGCGGCGCGTTCGTGCCGTTTATGGCGTTGGAATGGCTCGAAGGCGAGACGCTGGAGGCCCTGGTGCGGCGGCGCAAGGCCGAAGGCCGCTCCGCGTTGAGCCTGAAGAAGCTCGCGCGCTTGCTGACTCCGGTCGCGCGCGCGCTGGAGCGAGCTCACAATTTCGCGTCTCCCGAGGGGCCGGTGTCTATCGTCCATCGCGATATCAAGCCGGAGAACATCTTCCTCGCCCGGGTCGCTGGGGAAGACGTGGTGAAGATCCTCGATTTTGGGATCGGCAAGGCCAAGAGCGTCGCGTCGCAGGTCGCCGGTCGGGCGAGCCAGACCAGCGCAGGGGTCGCCTCATTCACCCCAGCTTATGGTGCTCCGGAGCAGTGGCTCCCCAAGCGCTACGGTCAAACCGGACCGTGGACTGACGTCTGGGGTCTCGCGCTCACCGTAGTCGAGTCGCTGGTCGGCCGACCGATCATCGACGGGGACAACGCCGCCATGATGGGGACGACGCTGGATCCGCAGCGACGTCCGACGCCCCGCAATGAAGGCGCCACCGTCAGCGACGAGGTTGAGGAGGTGTTCCTGCGCGCGCTCGCGGTGGATCCGCGAAACCGCTACGCCGACGCCGGGCTGTTCTGGAATGACTTACTGGGTGCGCTAGGCCTCACCGCGCTCCAGAACTCCGGCTTGCGGCGTGATTTCCGCGGGGATGGCTTTCCGTTCCCAGAGAGCGAGCACTTCGAGCTGGCGCGCGCGGACTCCGCCCCGCCTCTCAGCGATCGCGAGCGCGTGGCGGCGACCGAGGCAGGCCCGTTCGAACCGCAAGGGCCAGCGGTGCCTAGCCTGGGCGACATCCCCGATTTGGCGCTGCCCAGGCAACCCGCGGCGCCTGCCCCGGCTGCGGCACCAGCCCGTCGCCCCCAGTCAATCGAGTTGGATATCCCGGCTGGCGAGCTCCCGAACATGTCGCGTAGTGGCGCCAACTGGGCGGCGGTGAGTGACAGCCCTGCGTCGCCAAGGCCTGTGAGCGCGTCGAGTCAGAGCGGCAGTCGACCGGCGGTCAGTGTTCCGTTGATGGAACACGCCCAGCCCGTGGCCAGCGTAAGGAGCGTCAGCTCAGCTCGGGGCAGCAGCCACCAGTCTGGCCAGCATCCGGCCGTCGCTCGAGCGCTGCGCGGTGAGAGCGCTCGGCAACGGGTCGAGGAGAGGTCGCTCCGTGATCGGTTCATGCTGCCTGCTGTCATCGCCGGAGCCGGCATCGCGCTGTCGATCGTCCACGGGCTGTATGCAGCACAAACCGGTGAAGTGCCGGCGATCGGGCCGGTGCGCGTGGGCTGGATCGCGGGGCTCCTGGTGGTGTTGGGAATTATCATCGGCGTGCGGCGCTTCACCAGGCCGCGCCCTTGAAGTGCGCCTTCGCTTTCCGTAGCATCAGCGCGGTCTTTCTCGGGGGTAGTCAATGCCCCCGCCATCGGCTAGCATCGTGGCCGAGGGGGGCGGTGGCTTTGACGTAGGGGCCAGGGCGTCGCAGACGTGGGCTCACACCGCAGCCGACGCGGGGCGTGTCGACGCGGCGGGGTTGATGGCCGGCTCGAACGACGAATCAGTGTGACCGCAGGGAATCAAATGAGCGAAGCATTGCCAGTGCTAATTTGTGACGACGAGCCGCGGCTGACCATGCTCACCGCCGGGCTGTTGGAGCAACGCGGATTATCTGCGAAGACCGCGCATGACGGCGCGCGAGCGTTGGAGTTGGCCGCAGCTGAGGGGTTTCGCGTGATGCTGCTGGACGTGAACCTGGCGGGCATGACCGCCCTCGAGTTGCTGCAGCGCCTCGACGCCGCTGGGATCGATCTGCCCGTGCTGCTCTCAAGCGGCTACTCAGCCGAGGACGTGCCGCCGGCGCTCCGCGATCACCCGCGGGTGTGCGGCTTCCTCGCGAAGCCCTATCCGGTGGACCGCCTGATCGCTGCCATCGAGAGCTAGGCTGGCCGCGCGCTGAAGCGCGGCGGTGCGCCGTGGCTGCCGCCGCGCTGGCTGCGTCACGCGACGCTACCTGCGGAGCCCTGGGATCCCGGGACCTCAGAGCTCGAGGGAGTATGCGCTGCTGCTTGACCCTGCGCGGTGCGCAGTTCGGCGCGACCCGGTGCTCTGGTAGGCTCAGCCGGCGCCACGTGGCGGGGGAGATGTATGGCAACCAAGGCAACTAGAGCGGCGAAGCCGAGCAAGGCCGCGCCGTCCAGCAAGCCAGCGCCGAGCAAGGCAGCACCTACCAAGCCAGCGCCGAGCAAGGCAGCACCTACCAAGGCAGCACCTACCAAGGCAGCACCTACCAAGGCAGCGCCGAGCAAGGTGACGCAAGCGGCGAAGCTGGCTAAGCAGCCGGTCGACCGCGCGCTGAACCCGGCGCAGGTCAAGAAGTTCGTCGACGCACTGAGAGCCCGCGGGATCCACAACGCCAAGATCGGCGCCTTTGATCTCGACGGAATTCTACGCGGAAAATATGTGTCGCTGAGCAAGCTGGAGTCTTGTCTGAAGAGCGGCTTCGGCTTCTGCGACGTCGTGTTCGGGTGGGATGTAAACGACGCTCTATATGACAACGCACAGCTCACGGGGTGGCACACCGGCTACCCGGACGCCCTGGCTGTCCTCGATCCTGGCACCGTGCGTGACATCCCCTGGGAGCCCGGCGTGGCCGCGCTGCTGGGGGAGTTTCGGACAGCCCACGGCGCGGGGCACCCGGCGTGCGGCCGCTCGCTGCTGAAGCGGGTCTTGGCGCGGGCGGCTGCGGCTGGGTTTGAGCCGATATTTGGCGTAGAGTTTGAGTTTTTCTTGTTTCGCGAGACAGCGCAGTCGCTGGTCGAGAAGGGCTACCGCGGGCTGACCCCTGCGGACCCGGGCATGTTTGGCTACAGCTGGCTGCGCAGCGGACAGTCTGCTGAGCTGATGCGCGACATCTTGCGGCAGATGGCCGCGCTGGGCATCCCGTTGGAGGGTCTCCACACGGAAACTGGCCCCGGCGTGTATGAGGCGGCGCTGCACGCGCACGGGGCACTTGAGGCCGCAGATCAGGCCGCGTTGTTCAAGACTAGCCTAAAGGAGCTGGTTAGTCGGCATGGCTTCACCGCGACCTTCATGGCCAAATGGAACGCAGAGCTCCCAGGATGCAGCGGGCATTTACACCAGAGCTTGCTCAGGGACGGCGAGAATGTGTTCTATGATCCGAGAGGACCTCGGGGCCTGTCGTCGGTGATGCGCAGCTACATGGCGGGTCAGCTGAAGCTGATGCGCGAGCTGACCGCGCTGTATTCTCCTACGGTAAATAGCTACAAGCGCTACGTCCCGGGGCTGTGGGCGCCTCTCGTCCCGAGCTGGGGCGTCGAGAACCGCACCTGCGCGCTGCGCCTCGTGGGCCTGGGTGATCCGAGCGCGCAGCGCGTCGAGTACCGCCAGACGGCCGCTGACATCAACCCGTACATCGCCATCGCGACCTCACTCGCCGCAGGGCTGTACGGCGTCGAGCAGGAGCTGCAGCTGGGCCCCGAGACGCTCGGCGATCCGGGGGTGGAGGGCGAGCGCCTGCCCACCACCCTGCGCGAAGCCACTTCGCTGCTGGAGCGGAGCGAGGTCGCGCGCGAGCTGCTGGGCGACGCGTTCGTGGAGCACTACGTGCGTACCCGCGACTGGGAGTGTCGTGAGTACGAGCGCTCGGTGAGCGACTGGGAGCTCAGGCGCTACTTTGAGATCATCTGATCACGTCGGGCCGCTGAGATGTGGGTTGTCCGAGCCTCCCCGAGTCTGAGATGTTAGGCGCTCTTCGGGTCGCGTGGCGCGGCCCCGCGTTGAGACGCGTCACACAGAGGCAGGTTTGATTGGCACACGTCTGGAGTTTTCCAACCCGCATCATCTTCGGTGCGGGCGAAGCGGCGGTGGTGGGCGCGGAGGCTCGTGCGCTTGGCGTGAGCCGGGTGTTGATCGTGGCAGACGCCGGCGTCGAGGCCGCTGGCTTGCTCACGCCGATCCGCGAGTCCCTGAGCCAGCTTGGGCTGAAGCACGAGACGTTCTGCGGCGTAGATAGTAACCCTACGGAAGCGAATATCCGTGCTGGCGCGGTCGCCTACGAGAACGCAGAGGCGAACGGGCTGATCGCCGTAGGCGGCGGCTCTCCCATCGACGCGGCCAAGCTAGTCGCGGTCCGCGTGTCGACCTCGCGACCGTTTGAAGAGCTCGACGACGCAGTGGACGGAGGCCAGCATGTCCCGGCGCAGCTGCCGCCCATCATCGCGCTCCCCACGACGGCAGGCACAGGCAGCGAGGTTGGACGCTCCGGGGTGCTGACCCTCGAGTCCAGCGGGCGCAAGACGGTGATCTTCGCGCCCCAGCTGCTGCCCCGAGTCGCGATCCTCGATCCCGAGCTCAGCGTGGGCCTGCCAGGACCGATCACGGCGGCGACTGGCTTCGATGCGCTCACCCACTGCGTGGAGGCTTATCTCGCGGCGGGCGTCCATCCGATGGCAGACGCCATCGCGGTGGCGGGGATCGATCTGGTGGCTCGCTACCTGAAGCGGGCGGTGGATGACGGGAGCGATCTGGAGGCGCGGGGCGCCATGCTGCAAGCAGCCATGATGGGCGCCGTAGCCTTTCAAAAAGGCCTCGGGGCGTGCCACTCGCTCGCTCATCCGCTGTCGAGCGAGTGCGGGCTGCATCACGGGCTGGCCAACGCCATGTGTCTGCCGGCTGTCGCGCTGTTCAACGAGGTGACGAGCTTGGAGCGCTTGCTCCACGTTTCCCTACTGCTGGGGGGCGAAGCCTCCGCTGGCGCAGCCACGCGGGCGCTGCTTGCCCTGCGCAGCGATCTAGCCCTGCCAACTGGTCTCGCGGCGCTCGGTGTGGAGCCAGCACAACTACCCCGCCTGGCGGAGCTCGCGTTCTTGGACGCTTGCCACCGCTCAAACCCACGCCGCTGCAGCCAGGCCGATTTGTTGGCGCTCTACAAAGCTGCGATGTAGGCCGACGCGCGGCAGGGGACCAGCTGCCGCGCGCAAACAACCAACCGCGCGGAAATTTTATTCGCGTCACCGGGTGAGGGGGAGCGTCGTGCGTGCCCGCAGCTGCGGCGCCTACTGGCGTCGCAGCAAGTAGCTGGCGAGCTCTGCGACGCGGGCCGAGTCGAGCGGGGCGCCCATTTCTCTCAGCGCCTGCAGCCCGGTCGTCAGCGCCAAGAGCAGCCAGGTCAGCTGGCGCGCGTCGACGTCTCTACGCATCCCAGCACCAGCCTGCGCGAGCTGCGCGGTGTTGTGGATTTGCTCTGCGGCCTGGTTCAGCGTCTCTGCGTAGCGCTGACGCAGCAGCGGTGAGCGACCCGCTGCGTGCAAGAACTGGTGTAGCGGGAGGCCTTGGGCCACGGCGCTCTGGGAAACCAGCCGACTCACCACCCCGTCCATCGCGGCCGGCGAGTCCTCGAGCTGGCTCACCGAGTCCAGCAGCCCGCTGAGCAGGCGCTCTCCGACGGCGTTGATCAAGTCATCGCGGTCTTGGAAGTGAACGTAGAAGGCGCCGCGCGTGTAGCCCGCGCTCGCGCAGATCGCGTCCAAGCTGGGGTTGTCGAAGCCTTCGGCTGCGAAGGCGGCCATCGCCGAAGTGATCAGCGCCTCACGGGTCTCCGCCTTGGCGGCTTCGCGTCGCACGCCGAGTTGCCTGCGCCGAGTTGGCGCGAACTTCTTGGTCGTGTCGTTGCTCTGCGGAACGGCGGTCCTGGGCGGAGCGGCAGTCGGATCAGATTTAGGGGAGGGGTGGGGGATGCTCACGGTATCTAGCTAGAGCCAAGCCGCCGTGGGTGCAAGCTGAGCATGACACTTCGTCTGCTGAGTCTTGAGTTGAGACAGCCCCTCGGCACCAATAATTGACTTGATTCCGCGGGGGTAGGAGCTGTGGCCACACAACGCAGGGAGCTGACGGGTACCGGCCGAAGCCTGACAGCAGTGTCGCGTTCAGCGCCGCGCGGGACGCTCGGTTGCGCTGATGACCGCAGGGACGGAAGCGCAGCGCGCGGCCCCGAGGGGGAGCTGAACGGTGTGGTTTTCCTCAACGAATAGCGACGCTTGACCAACCCCACGCGGCGGCTGCCGCTGCGCGCAGAGGTGTTGGCACGCTGCTCGCTAGTCCTGACAGGGCCGCAAACGGAGCGCTCTGGCCGCGTGCGCGGCGCGCGACAAACTTTTCCGGATCTAGATCATCGTGACAACCCAAGCGCGGTTCGCGCGAATGGGTATCAGGAGGACGCAGATGGCTTCTAACCACCGACAGCGCAGGCTACGAGCCGCCGCACCAGCGCCTAGCGCGACGCGCGAAACGCTGCTGTCGCGGGCTAGGCGCCTGCGCCGGCGGGGGGAGCAGCGCCGCGCGATGTTGTTGCTGCGAGACGCAGCCTATGGCGACCGGCACGACGCCGCCCTCTGGACCAGCTACGCGGACCAGTGCCGGCGCGCAGGCAAGCGCGAGCAAGCCGTCCAGGCGCTGCTCCACGCCATTTGGCTGCGCGAGCGCCAGGACGACCCAAAGCGCGCCAACGTGACCCGCCTCCTACTAAATGATCTACGCCACGCGGCGTAGCGGCTACTGCGCTCCAGCTTGTGCTTCGGGCTGCGCAGATGGCTCGGGTAGTGGCTTCCACACCAGGCCCATGGCGTCGAACGAGCGCAGCGTATTGCGGATGCATAATGGGCACCACCAGGCCACTTGAAACCGTTGTTTTTCCGCGTGGATTGAATGAGCGGGCGCGACCGCTTGGTGCTGGCGGCGCATGTCCTTGACCCAGCCGCGCAACACGAAGCGGTCCTCGTTTAGGTCTGCGAACAGCGCGGCCTGGCATTCACACGCCGAGGTGACTTGTGCGTACTTCATTGCAGCGCTCGGAATAGGGGGGCGCGGGCGTGAGGTCAAGTCAGCCCTAAGGTACCCGGCAGTCTCTCAGCTTCGGCGCGCCGATGGTCTCACCATCGCCCACGCACACGAAGGTCACGCGCTGGTCTTTGCTCAGCCCAGCCGCGACGGATTTGGGCAAGCCGCGCAGGGAGCAACCCAGCAACTCCCCGGTGTAGAGCACGATCACCGGGTCATCGCTGAAGTCCGAGTCGATGCTCTGGATGGCGCCGTCGATCTCGATCACCTTGCCTTTGTACAGTGAATCGCCGCGCGCTTCGTTCGCCTTGTAGTCAGAAGCGAGCTGTTGAGCGCTGATTTTGAGCTCCGGCGCGCGCTTGACGGCTGGGCTCTGCTTGCACGCCAGCAGGGCGGCCAAGCACAGCGCTGAGCCGCACCACGTGGTCAGGCGCAAGGCCGTGAGCCGCGCGCCGGTGTGTGATGTCGCTGATCTCATGTCGCTCTTCCTCACATGGTGCAGACCCAAGCCGGTCCCGCGGCGCTGAGCCCAACCTGGCCCCAAAGCGCGGCGCCTGACCCGCACCCGCCCGTGCCAAGGCCCGTTGGATGTCTATCTGATGCTTGAACCGGTGTCGAGGCAGCGCCAGCGCCCGTCGCCTGCGGCGAGGGAGCGAATTGGGCTTCCGTTGCGGCGCAGAACGACTATAACCGCCACACGTCGCGGGAATAGCTCAGTTGGTAGAGCACGAGCTTCCCATGCTCGGGGTCGTGGGTTCGAATCCCATTTCCCGCTCCGACCCGGCATGGTCCACCTGGCAGGCACGCGCCTGTCGGGCGGGCCTGCCCAATTCAAGCTGGCGGCGGGCGCGTCGTTGTCTGTTACCGCCCCCGCCCACGGCACCTCAACCTGAGCTGGGGCTGACCAGGGCCCCGCAAGGCCCTGGATGTCGAGCAGCGGGCGGGTGGCTGTTCGCCTCAGGTCCAGGCTGAAACCGTGCGGTAACGGACGCTGAGCCGTGGACCTCGGGGATTTTGGGGGTGGAGCGGCATCGCGCGCCAGGGTACGACGACGAAGCCTTAGGGCGACCCCCCTCCACCCCCGCCTGGGGCGTTTACCCTTGGGTAGACGACGTGAAGCTTGACAGTGTTTACTGTCTCAATAATACTGGGACAATAATGCTGGCGCACAGCTCGTGGTGGGCTGTGGTGCGCGTCGCGGACGCGAGCTGAGCGTCGGTGGGTGAGGAGAGTTGCGAGGGACCATGACTGACACGACACAAGCAGAGGCGGTGACCGCCAAGAGCGCGGTCCAGGCTGTGGATGAGCTGCTGCGCGGCGTCGAGCGCGCGGCGTGGGGCGTGCGCGGCTGGGTCGACGCAGCGAACCACACCAAACACAGCTGGGGTCGCGAGCTCTCTGACGTGCGGCGCACGGCCACACGCCGCAAGCGAGAGCTGTCATCGGAGTCGCAGCGGGCCCTGTCTACGGGGCGCATGCTGCTCGCGCTGGTCTCTAGCTACCGCTGGTTTGGCATTCGATCCGCGTGGTTATCCCGCGATCGCGCGGCGCGTGACCTCCAGCGGCTCCACGCCGCCAACGCCGAGCGCTTCGCCGCGGCATCGATCGAGCATGGGGGCGCCCTGTTGAAGGTGGGCCAGCTGCTGTCGGCGCGCCGCGATCTGCTGCCCGCTGTGTGGACCGATCAGCTGGCGGTGCTCTGCGACCAGGTGCCTGCGGCGCCCGAGGCGGAGGCGCGCGCGCTGCTCGACCGCGAGCTCTCGGACAGCCAGCGCGCGAGCTTGCTGAGCATCGAGTGGCCTCCGGTCGCGGCGGCGAGCATCGGCCAGGTGCACCGGGCGAGGTTTCAGAGCGGAGACACCGAGCAGCTCGCCGCGCTCAAGCTGCAGCGCCCCGGGATCGGCGGGCGCGTGGCGCTCGATCTGGAGCTGCTTGAGCTGGTGGCAGACGCGCTGGCGTCCAGCCTGCCGCCCATGGACCACGCGACCATCGTCCGAGAGCTCCGCGCCACGGTGATGGCCGAGCTAGATTACCGAGCGGAAGCCGCGGCGATGCAACGCGCCCACGCGCGCTTCGCAGATCACGCGGGCGTCCGCGTCCCGGCGCCGATCGCCGCGCTGTGCACCGAGCGAGTGTTGGTGAGCGAATGGGTCGAAGGCAAGCCCTTGGTTGAGGCCCTCGACCGGGCCCAGGCCGCGGGAGACCACGGGCTCGTCTCGTCCGTGTTAGAGCGCTTGCTCTCAGCGTACGTCGAGCAAATCCTCCTGCACGGCGAGTTCCAAGCCGACGCGCACCCCGGTAACTTCTTGGTGACCGACGCGGGTGAGCTAGTGCTGCTCGACTTCGGCTGTGTGCGGCGCCTCGAGCCGAGCAAGCGCCGCGCCTTTGGCCGTATCTTCGCGGATCTGCTGACGGGCGACGCGGGCGGGGTCGCAGGGCAGCTAGCTGAGCTCGGCTTCAGGACCCAGAGCGGCCGCCCTGACACCTTGCTGCACTTTGCTGAGAGCATGCTCGGCGATCTGCGGGGCGCGCTCGCGGGCTCTGAGTGGCCAGATCTTGATCAAGTCGCGGCGCGGGCGCGGGAGCTGCTCAGCGCAGCTCAAGCTGACCCGGTGGTGGCCATCCCGGCGGAGTTCGTGATGATCGGCCGCGTCTTCGCGTCGCTTGGTGGGCTCTTTTTGCATTACCGGCCGGAAATAGACATGAGCAAGGCGATCCTCCCGCACCTCTCAGCCCTTGCCTTAGAGACCGCCCAGGCCGCTTAGCCGTCTCGCTCGTCGGAGTCGCTGCCGACGCGCGGCCGGCCAAAGAGACGGGTCCCTGGGGCAACAGAGCGGGTGAGCCACATGTTGCCTCCGATCACCGAGCCCGCGCCGATCACCGTCTCACCGCCTAAGATCGTCGCGCCTGAGTAGATGGTGACGTTGTCTTCGAGGGTGGGGTGGCGCTTAGGGACCAGCGGCTGGTCGCCGCGGGCCGAGCGCCGAGCGCTGAGCGCCCCCAAGGTCACGCCCTGATAGATCTTTACGTTGGCGCCGATGTCTGAGGTCTCTCCGATCACCACGCCGGTGCCGTGATCGATAAAGAAGCGCTCGCCGATGCGGGCGCCAGCGTTGATGTCGATCCCCGTCTCGCTGTGGGCGTGCTCGCTGATGATGCGCGGCAACATCGGCACGCCGCGGTTGTACAGCTCGTGGGCGACGCGGTGCGCGGTGATCGCGCGGACCGCGGGGTAACTAAACACGATCTCTTCGATGCTCTTGGCCGCTGGATCTCCCTCATAAGCTGCCAGCACGTCCGAGTTCAGCGTACGCCGCAGCCGCGGCAGCTCTTTGAACAGCTGGAGCACGACCTCTTCGGCCCAGCCTGCCGCTCGCGGCTGGTCGCCGCGTCCGCGCAGCTCCTCGTAGGTGACGGCGCGGTTGATCTGCTCGACCAGCAGCTCGTAGGCGGGGTACAGGTTCTCGCTCAGCGAGTGCCGCAGGTTGTCGCGGTTGAGGGAGCGGGTGCTGTAGAAGCCCATGTAGATCGCCGGCACCAAATGCCGAAAGCCTTCGATCACGGCTCGGCGATTGGGCAGCAGCGCGCTCTCGAGGTTGTTGATCTCGATCGGCTGATCGTAGCTGGCGACCACGTCGTCGATGGCAAGCTCAAGCTCCGCGGTGCGCGTTGGTCTGGACATCAGAGGAAGCTGGGGCGTTACAAGTCGTCGAGGATCGAGGGCCCACACACCGGGGCTGTGGCGTTGGTCCGCTCGGGCTGGGGCGAAGCTTGAGTCTTCTACTGGATCTAACACGGATGAGTCTCGCGGCGCTTTGGGGCGGCTGACTTAAGACACAGATCGGCCAAGCGCCAGTGGCCGCGCCGCGGCGGCGTGTCGCGCGGGACCCTGGACCTTGAGAGCGGCGGGCACCGCGGCTCACGCTGCAGCACCAAGCGCTGATAGAGTGTTCAGTGTTTTGCGCTGGCAATTCCGGCGGGTCTGCGTATTCTGCCTGCTCGCCGATGGCCACACCGCGCTCCTCTCATCCTCCGGAACACAGCCAGGCGGCACCCGCTAGCTCGGGGCCTGCTTCGGAGCCTGCTGGTTGGGTGTTTGGGTACGGCTCGTTGGTCTGGCGCCCTGCCTTTATCCACGCGGAACGAGTGCCTGGCTATGTCAGCGGATACACCCGGCGCTTTTGGCAGGGCTCTACGGATCATCGAGGGGTCCCGGGCGCGCCAGGGCGGGTGGTGACGCTGCTGCCAGGTGACGCAAAGCAAGATCGGGTTTGGGGGGTGGCCTATCGTCTCCAAGCAGAGACGCAAGGCGAGATCTTGGCTGCGCTCGACGTGCGTGAGCAGGGCGGCTACCAGCGCTTGCTGCTCGACGTGGAGCTGAGCGCTGCTGAGCCTGGCAGCGCTGCTGAGCCTGGCAGCGCTGCTGAGCCTGGCAGCGCTGCTGAGCCTGGCAGCGCTGCTGAGCGGCGGCGGGTTCGTGCGCTGACCTATGTCGCGACGGTGGACAACCCAGAGTATCTGGGGCCCGCGGGGTTGCGGGAGATCGCTCGGCAGGTGCTGAGCAGCCGGGGCCCGAGCGGCGCGAACGCGGACTACGTGTTGCGGCTCGAGGGCGCCCTGCGCGCCATGGGCGCAGACGATCCCCACGTGTTCGAGCTGGCTGAGCTAGTGCGCCGGGGGCTACGGGCTCCCGACTAAGCAACCCGTGGGTTGGGGCGAGGACGTCGCGTCTGCGCGCTGGTCCTGGCTGCGAAGAGGACCATGAAGAGCGATCGACCAACGGCAATAGCCGTACGGAAAAATAAAAAGCCCGCGTCGGTGGCGGCGCGCAGCACGCCGGCAGCGGCGGCGAAGTCGAAGCCGCCAGCCCGCCCCGGCGAGCGGAAGGCTAGGGGCCCCGCGCCGGCTTTGGCCGGCATGGAGCTCGATCACATCTGGATCCAAGGCGCCGCGGAGCACAACCTGCGCAACGTCGACGTGCGCATCCCCAAGCGCAGCTTGGTCGTGTTCAGCGGGGTCTCGGGCTCAGGCAAATCGTCCCTGGCCTTCGACACGTTGTACGCTGAAGGTCAGCGTCGCTATGTAGAGAGCCTGTCAGCCTACGCGCGGCAGTTCCTCGGGCGCCTCGACAAGCCAAAGTTTGACACCATCCGTGGCCTCTCGCCGACCATCAGCATCGAGCAGAAGACCACCGGCAACAACCCGCGCTCCACCGTCGGCACCATCACCGAGATCGCCGACTACTTGCGGGTGCTGTACGCGCGGGTCGGCGAGCAGCACTGTCATCGCTGCGGCCAACGCGTCGCTGGCCAGAGCGCACAGCAGATCGCCATCGAGCTTGGTGCGCTGCCGCAGGGTACCAAGCTCATCCTGCTCGCGCCGCTGCTCGTCAACCGCAAGGGGGAGCACCGAGATCTGCTGGACCGAGCGCGGGCGTCAGGCTACGCGCGGCTGCGAGTGGACGGCGCGGTCGTCGAGCTAGATGGCCTAGAAGCCCTGGATAAGCGCAAGAAGCACACGGTGGAGGCGGTGATCGACCGCGTGGTGGTGCGCGCGTCGGAGCAAGCTCGCTTGAACGACTCGGTTGAGCAAGCGCTCGGCGCGGGCGGCGGCGTGCTGATCGCTCACTACGACGGCGCCGACCGGGTGTTCTCCGAGCACCTGGCGTGCACCCGGTGCTCGATCTCATTCCCTGAGCTCACGCCCCAGAGCTTCTCGTTCAACAGCCCGCAAGGCATGTGCCCCGACTGCAATGGCCTCGGCACCGCAGTCGCCATCGATCCAGCGCTGGTGATCCCAGATCTCAGCCTCAGCCTGGATGAGGGTGCCGTGGTGCCCTGGGGATCCGATGTGTCCTCTAAGACCAATTGGGCTCACGGGTTTCGGGGCCAAATCATCCAGCAGTTAGGCATCAACCCCAAGAAGCCCATCAAGAGCCTGAGCAAACGCCACCTGCACGAGCTGTTGTGGGGCACCGCGGGCAAGAAGTACCGCGTGAAGTGGAGCGGAAAGACCGGGCAAGGCAGCTTTGAAGTGGAGTGGGAGGGCCTGATCCCGCGCTTGGCCCGGCGCTTCTCAGCGACCAAGAGCGAGCGCGCGAAGCAGTGGTACGCGCGCTTCGTGGGCGACGCGCGCTGCGCCACCTGCAGCGGCTCGCGACTCCGTGCGGAGAGCGCGGCGGTCCAGGTGGGCGGCAGCTCGCTGGTGCTGGTCGCAGCGCTCACGGTGGACGCCGCGGCTGAGCTGTTCGCGGGGCTCGCGCTCACCGGCGCCGACCGCGAGATCGCCAGCGAGGTGCTCAAGGAGATCCGCAGCCGCCTCGAGTTCCTGCGCGCCGTCGGGCTCGGCTATTTGTCGCTGGATCGCGCCGGGCCCACCCTGAGCGGCGGGGAGTCGCAGCGCATCCGCTTGGCGAGCCAGGTCGGGTCTGAGCTGACCGGGGTGATCTACATCTTGGACGAGCCGTCGATCGGCCTGCACCAGCGCGACAACCAGCGCCTGCTCCACACGCTGCTGCGCATGCGCGACATCGGGAACACCGTGGTGGTGGTGGAGCACGACGAGGAGACCCTCCGCGCCGCCGATCACATCGTGGATTTCGGTCCAGGAGCTGGGGTGCAGGGCGGCCGGGTGGTGTACTCCGGTGAGGTCTCGGGCATGCTGAAGTGTCGCGACTCGCTGACCGGCGCCTACCTGAGCGGCGCGCGGGAGATCAGCGTCCCAGGTTCGCGCCGCGAGGCAACGGGTTTCTTGGAAGTGCGCGGTGCTCGAGAGAACAACCTGCAGGATCTGAGCGTACGCTTTCCGCTGGGGGTGCTCACCGCGGTCACCGGCGTGTCCGGCGCAGGCAAGAGCACGCTGGTCAACGATATTTTGTTGCCCGCTGCCGCGCGAAAGCTAAACGGGGCGTCGACTCGGGTGGGCAAGCACAGCAAGCTGCTCGGGCTCGATCAGCTAGACAAGGTGATCGACATCGACCAACGCCCCATCGGTCGCACGCCGCGTTCGAACCCCGCCACCTACATCAAGGTGTTCGACGAGATCCGGCGTTTTTTTGCTGAGCTGCCCGACGCGCGGGTACACGGGTACCAGGCCGGGCGGTTCTCGTTCAACGTGAAGGGCGGCCGCTGCGAGTCGTGTGAGGGTGATGGCGTGCGCAAGGTCGAGATGCACTTCCTCGCGGATGTGTATGTGCGCTGCGACGAGTGCCAGGGCAAGCGCTTCAACCAGGCGACCCTGGCCGTGCGTTACAAGGGGCTCAGCATCGCCGACGTGCTCGAGCTCACCGTGGCCGAAGCGCTTGAGATCTTTAAGGTCCACCCCAAGGTGCGTGATCCGCTCAGCCTGCTGTCCGAGGTCGGCATCGACTACGTGCACCTGGGCCAGCCTTCGCCGACCCTCAGTGGCGGGGAAGCGCAGCGCATCAAGCTGGCGCGTGAGCTGAGCCGCCGCGCCACCGGGCGCACGCTCTACATCTTGGATGAGCCGACCACAGGGCTCCACTTCGAGGACGTGCGGAAATTACTCGGGGTCATACAGCGCCTGGTGGACGCCGGTAACAGCGTGGTGGTGATTGAGCACAACCTGGACGTGATCAAGACCGCGGACTGGGTGATTGACCTTGGGCCAGAGGGCGGCCCCGGTGGTGGGCAGTTGATCGCACAGGGCACACCTGAGCAAATCGCGCAGGTCGCCGCCTCCTACACCGGTCAGTTCCTCGAGCCGCTGCTGCGGCGCGCGAGCTAGGCGAACAGCGCGGCTAGGCGAACAGCGCCTGAGCGAGCACCTGCTTGTGGTGGCTCGCGTCACCCAGCGTGGCGCGGCTCCACAGCATGCGCTTGAAGTAGAGCTGCACGTCGCAGTCCCAGGTGAAGCCAAAGCCGCCGTGCAGCTGCACGCCCTTTTGGCAGGTGTACGACAGGGTCTGCTCGGCGTGCGCCTTGGCCATGCGCGCGGCGCGATCGGCGATCTCCGGGCGATCGATGTTGTCAACTGCGCTCAGCGCGGCCGCGGCGCCCAGGCTGAGGCTGCGCGCCAGCTCAAGCTGACACATCGCGTTGACGATCGGGTGCTTTACCGCCTGGAAAGATCCAATGGCGCGCCCAAACTGCTCGCGCTCGATGGCGTAGTCTCGCGTCATCAACATGACCTGCTCGCCGGCGCCGACCATCTCGGCAGCCAGCATCGCGAAGCCGAGGCTGCACACGCGTTCGAACATCCGCGCGCCGTCGCCTTGAAGGCGGCGGTCGTGGGAGACCCGCGCGCGATCGAGGATCAAGCGCCCGCTGCGCCGGGTGGGATCCACGGAGATCTCTGCCTCACGCTCGATGCCCGCGGCAGGCAAATCGAGCACAAACAGCCCGACCTCGCCGCGCTGATCGGTGGCAGGCACCACGACTAAGTTGGCGGCCTCGACGAACGGCACGTGCGCCTTGACGCCGCTCAGCAGCCACGCGCCGTCTTTTGGCTCCGCGCGGCAACCTACTTGACCGGGCCCCCAGGCGCCACCTGGCTCGGCGAAGGCGAAGGTCGGCACCACTTCACCGCTGACGACGGCGGGCAGCCACTGCCCGCGCTGGCCCTCGTGCTTGCTGCGCGCGATGGCCTCGCTGGCCAGGATGCTCCCGAACAACGGTGAAGGCAGCAGGCTGCGCCCGAGCTCCTCGCACAACAGGCTCAAGTGCAGCGCGTCGAGCCCGGTGCCGCCGTACTGCTCCGCCAGCGTAAGCCCTGGCCAGCCGAGCTCAATCACCTGCTGGTACAGCTGCTTATCGTATCCGAGCGGATCATCGTACAGCTTGCGTACGTGTTCGCGCGGCGAGTGCTCGGTCAAGAAGCGCCGCGCCTGTTTGCGCGCCAGATCGTGGTCTTCGGTGAAGCCAAAGGCGTGAGGAACTTGAGGGATAAGGCGAGTGACGTCGGTCATGCTTGCTCCAAAGGTGTTCTACCGGGGCCATCGTGACAGGCGGCTGGCTAAAGGCTCCGGGTGGTGTGCTGGCTCTCACTTGCTCTTGGGCAGGCCGAGCACGCGCTCGCCGATGATGTTGCGCAAGATCTCACTGGTGCCGCCGCCGATGGTCATGCCGAAGCTGTTCATGAAGGCGCGCGGCCAATCGCCGGCGTCGGGCGCGTTCGGATCTCCGACCCACAGCGCCGCCTCGGGCCCCAGCATTTCGCAGCCGAGCTCGGCCACCCGCTGCGCCCACTCGCTCATCACCAGCTTGTTCATGAGCGGCAGCGCGAACGGCCGCTCGGCGTTGAGCGCTGGCGCCTCGGAGCGCGCAGCGGCCAAGGCCATCGACTGCGCCTCGATCCAAGCTTGGACGATGCGATCGCGGAACACCGGATCGTCTGCGATGGGCTTGCCGTCGCGCTGCTGACGTCGCGCGACGTCCACCACGGTGTTGATGCGCTCGACGAAGCCAGCTGCGCGCTCGCGCCCCACGCCTTCGCCCGCGCCGCGCTCAAACATCAGCGTGGCCATGGCGATGGCCCAGCCTTGCCCTTCTTCGCCCAGCAGGCAGCTGAGGGGCATGACCGCGTCGTCGAACACGATCTGGTTAAAGCCGCCCTCGCCGCTCAGCTTGACCAAGGGCTGAATGCTCACGCCTGCGGTTTCCATGGGGAATAAAAAGTAAGAAATGCCGGCGTACTTGTTGGCGGCGGGATCGGTGCGCGCCATCAGGATCATGTGCTTGGCGAAGTGGGCTAGGGTGGTCCAGACCTTATGCCCGGTGACGTGGTAGCCGTCTGCCTCGCGTACGGCCTTGGTTTGTAGGCTCGCCAGATCGGAGCCGCTGCCAGGCTCGCTGAAGCCCTGGCACCAGATCTCATCAGCGCTGAGGATCCCGCGCAGGTAAGCCCGCTTCTGCGCTTCCGTCCCGTAGGCCAAGATCGTCGGACCTGCCCACTGCAGGCCGATCAGGTTGACCAAGAACGGCGTGCGCGCGCGGGCGAGCTCTTGACTTACCACGCGGAAGCGATCGCGATCGACGCCCTGTCCCCCGTACTCCTTCGGCACGTCAAAGCCCAAGTAGCCAGCGGCGTAGACCTTGGCCTGCCACGCGCGCAGGTAGTCGAACTGCTGCTTACTCTCGACTTCCAAGAAGCTGAGCGGCAGCTTGAAGTCCGGCTTGGGGGGCTTGTGCTCCGCGATCCACGCCGCCACCTCGGCGCGGAACTCCCCAACCTCCTGAGACTCACCTGCTTCGCCTTGGCTCATGCCGGAGAGGGTACCAGCTGGCAGCCGTAGTACGCAGGGTTTGGGGGTGGACACCGGGCAGCGTAACCGCCGAGGGTTTCGACGGCCCTGCGCGCGACAGCCTGCGCGCGCCTGCCCTGTGTTGACAGCCGTGTGTCGACAGCCCCGTGGTGACAGCCGTGTGTCGACAGCCCTGCGTCGACAGCCCTGTGTCGACAGCCCTGTGCTCAACCGTCGTGGACCATTGGCTCGTCTTGCCTAGAGTCCGATTCCAGTGCTCACGGGATGGGGCGACGCTGCTAGCATCTGCGCGCCGCCTCAAGCCAGAGCGGCCTTCCAAGGAGCAGGCAATGATTGAGTGGAGTGAGCAACATCAGCAGATCCAAGGCATGGTCCGCCGGTTCGTGGATCAGGAAATCAAGCCCAAGCTCGAGCAGCTTGAGCACGGAGATCTGCCTCCCTACGATGTGCTGCGTAAGCTGTTCGCGACCTTCGGCATGAAGGAGCTGGCTAAGATGCGCTTTGAGGCGCAGATCGCCAAAGACAAAGCGCGCGCGGCGGATCCAAGCCCCTCCACCCCCACGGACGAAGAGCAGGAGGGCAGCTTCGGCGGCGGCGACACCGTCGCGATGCAGATGATCCCGATCATCGAGCTGAGCCGCTACTGCCCTGGCATGGTGACGGCCCTCGGCGTGAGCGTCGGGCTGACCGCCGGCGCCATCATGAAGAAGGGCACCATCGCGCAGAAAGAGCGCTGGGCGCTGGATGTGCTGACGCTCGATAAGATCGGCGCGTGGGCCATCACCGAGCCGGGCAGCGGCTCCGACGCGTTCGGCGGCATGAAGGCGACCGCGCGGCGCGACGGCGACGGCTACGTGCTGAACGGCGCGAAGACCTTCATCACCAACGGGCCGTACGCGGACACCCTAGTCTACATTTGTAAGCTAGACGAAGGCAACGAGGCGGCGCAGCGTAAGATCGTGACGTTCATCTTGGACAAAGGTATGCCGGGCCTGACCCAGAGCAAGCCGCTGCGCAAGATGGGCATGCACTCGTCGCCCACCGGTGAGCTTTTCCTCGAGGATGTAAAGGTCGGCCGCGAGCGCTTGCTGGGCGAGACCGAGGACTCAGGCGGCCGCTCGGGCGCCAAGGACACCTTCACCGCGGAGCGCACCGGCGTCGCGGCGATGGCCCTCGGCATCGTCGAGCAGTGCCTGATGCTGTCGACCAAGTACGCCAACGACCGCGTGGCCTTTGGGCGCCCGATCGGCGAATTTCAGCTGATCCAGCTGAAGCTGGCCAAGATGGAGGTCGCGCGCATGAACATCCGCAACCTCGTGTTTCGGGTGATCGAGCTGGCAGCCGCGGGCAAGAGCATGGAGCTGGCTGAAGCCTCAGCCTGCAAGCTGTACTGCGCTCAGACCGCCATGGACGTCGCGCTGGAGGCGGTGCAGCTGTTCGGCGGAAACGGCTACATGGCGGAGTTCCAGGTCGAGCAGCTAGCTCGTGACGCCAAGGTGCTGCAGATCTACGGCGGCACCGATGAGATCCAGATCTCGCAGATCGCCCGCAGCTTGCTCAGCCGCTAGGGGCGCACGCTACGCCTTCAATCCATATCCGCACAGAACTGCTCGCTGCGGCTCGCGCCGTGGTTGAGCGGCTCCGTGCGGTAGTGGATTAAAACGTAGGGCTGGTGCGCGCGGAGGCTACTTCAGGTAGATGGCCGCGTCGTAGTTGCGGTCGGCGCCTAGGCCGAAGTCGGAGGCTGCGATCACCACGTAGTACGTGCCGGCGGCGGTGATGGGGTCGCTCAGCAGCTTGTCGTGGTAGCCGTCGTCGTCGGACACGGCGAACTCAGCGTCTGTGGGGTCGTAGATCGTGATCAGCGTGTCGGTGCGGGGCGAGCCCGCGAAGGTGACCACGCTGAAGCGCTTGCCCACGTCGCCTGCGGCGACGGTGACGGCGAACCAGTCGCTGTCGAGGTCGCCGCTCAGGCTCGCGCCTTGCACCACGGCGGGGGTCGTCAGCGCGGTGGCTGAGCCCTTGTCACCGTTGCTGGCGCCTTCGGCGAAGCTGGTCGCGGCGATGGCCGCGTAGTTGACCGTGGCGTCTACCGCGCTCTCTCCGCTGTTGTCCCAAAGCACCCCATACCAGGTGCCGCCGTCGCCGGCGCCGACGAAGGTCGGGCTGACGCCCAGCAGGTCTTGGAAGCTCTGCGACGCGCCCAGCATGGCCAGGGCCGGCGCCCCGGTGCCTGACGTGGCGCTGAGGTCCACGATGTGCAGGCCGGCGGGGACGCTGAGGGTCACGTACTCGCTGCCGAAGGCCTTGGCGAGGGTGAAGTCGGTGTCGGCGTTGGCGGTGAGCGCCTTCGGCGTCCGCGCGGCAAGATCTAGGGCCATGGGGTTCGGGAAGCTGACCTCGGCGCCGCTGGGGCCGCTCAGCACCTCGAGCGCCACCGCGCCTACGGCCATGTCACCATCGACGAGCACGGCGACGTCGACGCTGGTGGGCGTCACGTTGTTCACCTGAACCACCACGCCGGCCGGGGCGCTCACGCTGACGTTGGTGAACTCGATGGGGGAAAACAGGCCGTCGCCGGTCGACGTGGCGTCGAACGGCACTGCCGGGTTGAGGTTACGGATGGTGGCCAGGAAGATGCTGCCCTGAGCCACGTCGCCCTGCGCCTCGACGGCGATGGGGGAGCCGATTTTGAAGCCCTGCGCGTAGGTCAGCGCGGTCTCACCGGTCGAGACGCTGACGTCGCGCAGACCCACGGTCGCGGTGCTGGCTACGTCGACGGTCGCGATCAGCGCCGTCGGGCTCGCCACCCGCAGGTTGCTCACCGTGACGCCGTCGCCGAAGCTGATGGTCGTGGTGTCGTCCCACGCCGTGGCGAAGCCGCTCAGCGTGACCTCGACGCTGCCTCCCAGAAACGCGCTACCCGGGAACACGCCGCTCACGCTGGCGCTGCCGTCGAAGCTCCCGTTCTCGCCCGGCGTCCCGTTCTCGCCGTTCGTGCCGTCCTGGCCATCTGAGCCGTCCGAACCTGAGCAGCCCGCGACCAGCGCTAGCGCCAACACTCCAAAGCCGATTGATCGAATCATATGCGTAAACCTCGTTGAGCCGGGCGGCAGCTGCCAACTCCGGCTAGTTCAATTCCTGCCCAGGCGGGCGTGAACCAAAACGGCGCGGGCTCATCCCGCGCCAAGCAAGGCGGGACCCTGCGCACCTACCATGTAGGACTGCAACTACATTGGTTTACATGGCGATAACTACTGGAAAGCGCTAATGATTTTTCGCATACCTGGAGGTGGCTGAAGCGCGGCCCATGGGCCGCTTCCGGTGATTCTGGAAATATCGGACCGGGATGGCCAGAGCTAGCGTCTGATGTCGCGCGCGGAGTGGCCTCGGGTGCGCTTGGTCTGCGCGGCAGGTCGATGATGCACTGGTGGATAACCCTGGGCAGTCTGCGACGTGGCCTCGGACCACCCGCCTAGGAGGCGAGCGGCGGGCTTGATTGTTGCCGTGCGGCAAAACGAATTGGATCGCGCCGGTCAGTCAGCCCGCGATGCGAAAGCGCGGCGGCGCGATGCGTTCACTGCGGCAGCGCGGGCAGCGGCTGGGGGCGCTGAACTTGTCGCGCTTCCGAAACGCGAACCCGCAGCCAAGGCAGGTGGCGGGCTCGGTCTCTAGGCGCTGCTGGATCGCGCGCAGGCTCTTGGCGAGGTGCTCCAGGTGAGCTGCCACCTGCTTCTCTGGCACGCCGACCTGCTGGGATAAATCGCGCACGCTGCACCAGTCGCTGGCGAGGGCGTCCTCGAGCCCTTGGCGCAGGGTGCTAGTCCGTGGATCTAGTGGGGCTTGGCTCACGCTGTCCTGTGGCTCATAAAATATTGCCGTACGGACTTATTTGGCGCCGCTTGCCGCGACCGCGAGGTGTCGCTGGCCGACCTGCTGACGCAACAGGCGCATGCGAAAATCAACGCCGATGGTCTCGCCCTCGCTGAGCGGCTCCCAAATGTTCTCGCCGTCGAGGGGCTCGCTGGAGATCAACAGGTGGTTCACGAAGCCGCTCGTGGTCGCGGCCTCGCACTCCGGAGACAGGCTGGGGCAGGTCTGTCGTTCCGAGCAGCGATCCTTGTACGTGCTGAAATAGAGCTGCTTGCCGCCCTGCGCCGCGACCATCACCTCGCCGTCGGTGAGGATCACCGTGAGCAAGCAGCGCTGCTCCGGGGTGTCGCACAGCTCGCGGATCCGCTTCAAGACGGCGTTCAAGGCCGCGACCACGTCCTCGACGCTGTGGCGGCGCGCCAGCGGTCCAGAGCGCTGGAGCTGGGTCAGGAACATGAAGAACACGATCTCGCTGTCCGTATCCCCCAGGATATACCGACGGAGCGCAGGCACCACCTCGCGCAAGAGCTCGGCGCGCTTGGTCTCGAGGCTCGGGATGTCACCGTTGTGGGCGAACACCCAGCGCCCGAACTGAAATGGATGGCAGTTCAGCACGTTGTTCGCGCCGCGGGTGGCCTTGCGCACGTGGGCCAACACCGTCTCGGAGGCGACGACCCCGCTCAGGCGGTGAAACAGCTGATCACCCAGCGCCGTCTCCGGGCTGCGGGTCAGGTGAGGGGAGCCGTCGACGTAGAACGCCACGCCCCAGCCGTCCGGGTGCTGGTTGCTCTGTGCCCCGAGGGCGTTGTCGGCGTCGAGCAATGAGCGATGGACGCTGCTCTGAATCACACTGCGAAAGCCAAATAGGCGGCACATAGGCGGCTCAGCATGGCACAGGCGCCTGAGCCGTGTGGGAGTTTCCCTGATCAAGCCATGAAGGGGGCCATCGGCGCTTCACGCTGAAAGCCCGGCACCGGTGCCGCCTGAACCGCCGCCTCCGCGCGTTCGGACCGCGCACAGCTTCCAGCCTATGGGCGCGAGGACGTTGAAGTGAACGTCGAGGCGAAGCGCGAATGCGTGCGCGGAGTAGGGGCAGAGCAGTAGGGGCGAGTTGAACGCGCGGAGCGAGTGGCAGCGAACCACCAAGGCGTGCTGCGTCCTGACTCATCGGGGCTACAAGGAGAGCGAGGCTCTGAGAGCCCTGGATGCAGTGCATTGGAGCGGCGGGCGATCCCACGTGGGCTTGGGGGTTGCCTGAACCGCGCGGAGCGGCCGCGCGGAGCGGCTGAGATCCGCGGGGAGTTATCCAAGGTATGCATAAACCGACCCAGCGCCTGCAGCGGCTTGCGGTCCCACGTGGGCGACGGCAACTACATCTCCTCACGGAGTATGGAATGGGCGCTGGGCACCCAAGATTCGATCGCCCAGGTGGACGAGCCTGAACTCCCTCATCACAAAGCGCTCATCACGGGTCGCGGCAGCCCTCTCTGAGTGGCGGTGTAGCGCGCGAGCAGCTCATCGGCCCTTCGATCAAGAGCGCGGGCGTAGGACTTGAGGTCGATGTGTTGCTGATCCGGAAGCAGACAGCGAGCCGCAGTCCCTGGGCTCCTTTCAGCCGTCTATCACCTCAAGAAGGGGATCCGTCTACACGACGCGAAACGCGAGCTGCAACTGCGCTATTGGCAACCCGGCAGCGTCCATGAGCGCGCCGCAGATTTCGGTGATCCGTCAGACTCGCCCAGGGTATATGGCATATATGGCGGATTTCCCCTGCATTTCCATAGCCGCCCCTCCGCTGGGTGGGGCCAGAGCTCAGTTCTACCCATCTTCACGTCCGCAGATCCCCATTAAACTTACTCAAGTTTCGCAATTGGGTGCGGCTCTTTCCCGACGAGGATATTTCCGTGCGATATCGATCACTTGACTCGCCTCAGCTGGCGTCGTGGGGGCGGTAAGGGGCTGGGTGGTTCCCCACCTGCGTACTGCGAGGCATGATTTCTCGACCGCTCCTGGACCAGGTGGAACTCCCAGTATTCGTCGAAGTCGCGCGAAGCACGAAGCGCACGGAGCCGCAGGATCGCTTCTGCGCCTGTGAGCGACCAGCGCGCGCCCCCCACCCCCATTCGATCTTGCACGAGGTGACGACAGGCTCCTTCGATCACTCCCGTGGCGATGGGTAGACCATCGCGCAATGCATCCGCGTAGTGAACCTCCCCCGGTTCCGTGGACAGCATGACTATGTTGCTGCCTCTACCGTC